>CAVZCG010000011.1:0-658942 GCA_963773675.1 uncultured Acidobacteriaceae bacterium | reverse complement strand
CTCGACGGCGCTCTCCAGAACGCCGCAAAGTGCGAGAAACGAGACCCAACGGCGAAGCCTTTCCTGGTCGAGACCCTGCTCGCGAGCCACACGTCCAAGAGTCTTCTCCAACCGCTCAACCTGCTTCGGGGTCATGAGCTAAACTTTCCCCACGTTCGCCTCTTGTGTCCTTTTCGCGTGTACGTATCGGTTGAGACGGCGAGTGAGCGCTGAGGCTTTCTCGGCGCTAATGTAGCCTTGCTTGCGTGCATCTTTCAGAGCGCCTCGCGCCAATCCGACCCGGCCAGTTTCTTCCAAAACTTGCGAAATAGCTTTTTCGATCGTGGTCACGGGAAGTCCTTCGCGATTGACGATATCCGATGCTCGCAAATCAGCACGATGAATTTCCACCCACTTGGGACGGCGGCGGCGGAGGCGGGCACTTTTCGGCACTGTGATCTGTACGCGTGACGGATTCGCATCAGAAATGCCATAAACCGCCAACGCGGTCTCGTGGGATAAAGCAATTTTTTTCGGCCCACTGTCAGCACGCGCCCACAGGATCGCTTCGCGATATTGCCCTAAGCGATCCGACGGGAAGTAAGGAATTCGATATACTCCGCGCGCCACCCGTTGAAGTTTTCCCCGTTGGGTCAGACGCGCCAGGACTGAATCCTTGATGCCAAGGCTGCGGGCCTGCGCCGCTGTCACGAAACCCTCGTTTTCTTCGGCAAACGGCAGCAGTTCATCAATGCGAGATCGCATGTCCCTAGTATCAGCAGCAGTATTGGCTTTTGTCAATATAGTTCCATAATAGAACTATATTGACAGATTACAATTGAGAGGATACGACTGTCCTTTAACTGTCCAATAAGGATTCCCTAACGCTACTTACAAGGCTTTTCAGGGGCCACCCGCGTCTTGTAAGTTGTTGAAAACACTAGTATTTTTGGACTCATAACCCAAAGGTCGGTGGTTCAAATCCACCCCCCGCAACCAACTTTTCAACAGTTTGCGGGGACCCGTAATCGCGCTTTCCCTTCTAGTATGCGCAAACTGTTGCGTTGAAATCCGGACAGCTAGGCTTGGCCATTCCTCATGGGTTCTTCTCTCCCTGCTGCACCCACTGTTTGATCGCAGGACTCAATGTTCCTACAATCTAGTTACTCCTTTGTCTGCCGCGTCCCGGAGGGAAGTCCTTCAGGCGCTTTTGCGGTCCCTTATTCAGCCTTTCCTGGTTTTTCTCCTGTTTTTTGCTGGGGAGCCGGCGGAATGGTTGCCACCGTTCCGCCTGGAGCTGCCTATTCTCAAATCCAACACTCCCAAGCAATCACTTCTACGGACATGTACCGGTCATGAGAGTGTCAATGTTGCTGGTGTACGCAGGGATTGAGGTTCATCATCTTGGTCCGACGCCACGTACGGCCCCCGGGCGCGAACCCCTTGGCGAATACAAGTCTGCCCGCGATCCATTCCACTAGAACCGCGCAACGATTACACTGGCGCTGACGATTTTCCTTGAGCGTGAACGAGGGGGACAGATGGCCGAGCGTCGAATTCTTCGGATCGCGATTTTGTTAGGTATGGTCCTTGCCGCGTGGCGCGTGAACGCGCAGAAGGTCGAGTTGTCGCTGGACGCGTCGACAGCCGGCGCGAAGATCGACCGCAGCATCTTCGGCCAGTTTGCTGAGCATCTGGGCCACGGGATTTATGACGGGATCTGGGTCGGCCCGGATTCGGCGATCCCGAATACCCGCGGGATCCGCAATGACGTTGTCACCGCGCTAAAAGCACTGAAGGTGCCGAACGTGCGCTGGCCGGGCGGCTGCTTCGCAGACGAATATCACTGGCGCAACGGAATCGGGCAGCAGCGGGCGGTCACTCTGAATCCAAACTGGGGTGGAGTGATCGAGCCGAACACATTCGGCACGCACGAATTCATGGACTTCATCGAGCAGATTGGGGCGGAAGCGTACGTATCCGTTAATGTTGGCTCGGGGACTCCGCGGGAAGCGGCGGAGTGGCTGGAATACATGACCGCCGCGCAGCCGACGACGCTGGCTAAGGAGCGGTCGGCGAATGGTCATCCCGCGCCTTATAAGGTCGGGTACCTCGGGATTGGCAACGAAAGCTGGGACTGCGGCGGTAACATGACACCCGACTATTATCTGAGCCAACTGAAAATCTATAGCCGCTTCGTGCGCAACTTCAATCCAGCGCAACAGGACAAGCAGCAGATGTTGAAGATTGCTGTGGGGCCTGGCGGGGATGAACCGCGCTGGACAGAGTGGACGCAAGCGATCATGAAGGCCTGGCAGCAGCACACATGGAGCTGGGATATGAATGGCCTTTCGATGCACTCCTACACCGTGGGGAAGTGGCCGCCGGCATTTACGTCGGTGGGGTTCGGCGAGAAGGAGTACGCCGAGATTCTCAAGTCGACTCTGGAAATGGATGAATTGATCGCCAAGCATTCGGCGATCATGGACCAATACGACCCGCAGAAGAAGGTGGCGCTGGTCGTGGATGAATGGGGTGCGTGGTACGCGCCGCTGGCGGGCACAAATCCGGGATTCCTGGCCCAGCAGAACAGCCTGCGTGACGCCATCCTGGCCGCGCTAAACCTGAACATCTTTGCCCGGCACGCCGATCGGGTGCGCATGGCCAACATCGCGCAGATGATCAATGTGCTGCAGGCCATGATCATCACAGATAAAGAGAAGATGGTTCTGACGCCAACTTATTACGTTTTCAAGATGTACGTGCCGTTCCAGGACGCAACGTTTGTGCCAGTCGCGTTCAACGCCGGCACCTACCGGCGAGACGATATTATCCTGCCGCGCGTGGACGCGATTGCGGCCAAGGATACGAGCGGGAAGTTGTGGTTGGAAATTACGAACGTCGATCCGGGTCAGGCGGTTGACGTCGAGGCGACGCTGACGGGCTTTCTGGCGAAATCGGCTGTGGGAGAAACTCTCACCGCGCCGAAGGTGGACAGCGTGAATACATTTGAGGAGCCGGACACCGTCACGCCGAAGCCGGTTTCAGCAAAGATCGAGGGCGGTAAACTGATGCTGCATCTGGCCCCGAAGTCGATAACGGTCATCTCAGTTCAGTAATATTCGATTGCCTACGAGATCCATGAAACCAGAAATCAGCATCTCAGGTCACGGGGGAAAAGAAGTGCTTTGGGAGGAGCGCTGGCATCCGCTGCGGGAAGAGTGGGTGATCGTTGCGGCGCACCGGCAGAACCGGCCGTGGAGCGGCGAGACAGTGGGCCGCAAACAAATGGAAGTTCCGGAATATGTGGCCGACTGCTACCTCTGTCCGGGGAATTTGCGGGTCAGCGGCAAGAAGAACGACCGATACAGCGACACTTTCGTGTTCGACAACGATCATCCTTGCGTTGACATGTCCGCTCCTGCGAATCTGGAAGTTCCAGCGGGCATCTATCGCAATCGACCGGCGAATGGAATCGCACGCGTAGTTTGCTATAGCCCGAAGCACAACCTGTCGCTGGCGGAAATTGACCCGGCAGGAGTGGAGAAGTTGCTGCAGGTTTGGCAGGCTCAGTACGTGGACCTGGGGAACCGCCCCCAGGTATCGCATGTTCTGATTTTCGAAAACAAGGGCGAGGTGGTGGGAGTTTCGAATCCTCATCCGCACTGCCAGATTTATGCCACGAACTTTGTGTTCCGCACGATAGAGATTGAAGCGGCAGCGGGCCGGCGGCATTTTGCGGAAACGGGGCGAATTCTTTTCCAGGACATTCTGGCGGCGGAGAGAGCCGATGGCCGCCGCATCGTCTGTGAAAGCGAATCTGCTATCGCTTTCGTACCGTACTTTGCGCGCTACGCTTACGAAGTATATGTGGCACCCAAACGGACATATCCGAGCGTGGCAGCCGTGCCGGACAACGAGTTGCGCGGGTTCGCCCAGGTGCTGCACCAGTTGGCTATAAAATTCGACAACCTTTGGCAGATGCCATTTCCCTACGTCATGCCCCTGCATCAGGCGCCGACCGATGACGGCGACTACCGAAGTTTTCATTTTCATGTGGAATTTCATCCTCCTTTGCGTAAACCGTCTTTATTGAAATATCTCGCCGGGCCGGAAGTGGGCGGAGGAAATTTTCTCAGCGATACGTCTCCCGAAGAAAAAGCCGGAGAATTGCGTGCGCTGCCTGAGGAACACTACAAGCGCTCGGGTAAGGAACGGTGACGGTGCTCGCTCATCCCCTGCTTGCGCCGATCAGGAAACTGCACGCCCAAATTCGCGATGCCGTTGTCGCCGCTTGCGACAGGTCTTCGACCGAGGCGATGTCGGGCATCGCGCAGGAACAGGAAGAAGGCGACACGATTTATGCGATTGACCGAGTGAGCGAAGAATTGATTGTCGAATTCTTTGAACGCGGGGCCTCTGCGAGCGGCGGCATCGTGCTGATCGCCGAGGGCCTGCACAGCGGGCAGGTTGTGCTTCCTCGTGGGGCTAGCGAGAGCGATGTGAAGTGGCGAATCATTGTTGATCCGATTGATGGCACACGCGGGATCATGTACCAGAAGCGCAGCGCCTGGGTGCTGACGGGAGTTGCGCCGAATCGCGGGCCGCAAACCGGTCTTCAGGACATTGAACTCGCTGTACAGACGGAGATTCCGCTGGTGAAGCAGCATCTGTGCGATGCGGCATGGGCCGTGTGCGGCGAGGGCGTCGAGGCGGAACGTTACAATCGACTGAACGGGCAAGTGAGTCCTCTGACGTTGAAACCTTCGAAGGCGCGCACGATTGCGCACGGATTCGCCATGGTGGCGCGCTTCTTCCCGGGAGCAAGAGAAGAACTTGCCGCGCTGGACGAGGAAATCGTGCGCGGCGCTTTGGGCCCGGTCCAGCCCGGCAAGGCCCATTGTTTCGAGGATCAGTACGCTTCGACTGGAGGCCAGTTGTTTGAATTGATGGCCGGGCATGACAGATTTGTCGCTGATCTGAGGCCGCTCATGGAGGCTGGTCTCAGGAAACGCGGATTGGCGCTGGGCATCTGCTGCCATCCCTACGACATTTGCACAGAGCTGATCGCGCGCGAGCTAGGAGTAATCGTCAGCAACCCCTCAGGTCAGCCGATTAACACCAAGCTATCCGTCGAGCCAGATATCGCATGGGTCGGATACGCCAACGGCGATATTCGTTCGCAGATCGAGCCGCTACTGCATGCCGCATTGCGGAAGAGAGACTTAATCTAAGGCTTCTGAAGAAACCAGCTTGGCGAAAACCGGACAATCCGAATACCGCATTGTGCGCGGCTCCACGCAAGGACTTGCCGATGTCGAAAATTTCCTATTGACCTTGAACGGTTCTCGCGAGGCCCATGTTTTGTTCGATCAGGAGAACGACATTTTTGTGGGTCGTGCTCCGGGCCGTCTGGATGTCATGGGCGGTATCGCGGACTACTCGGGCTCTCTGGTCTTGCAGTTGCCTATCCAACAGGCGGCCGTGGCCGCTGTGCAACTCAATCATCTGCAGTCAGTGGAAATTGTGAGTCTGGGCAACAGCGAAAACGGCAGAGGTAGCACGCGTTTTTCGATGTTGCTAAACGACCTTTCGCCCGAGGGCAGACCGCTGGAATACAGCGCCGCGCACGAATATTTCCGGCGCAATTCCGCACACGAGTGGGCAGCTTACATCGCCGGAGTGTTGCTCGTGCTCATGCATGAATGCGATGCCAGATGCAGAGGAATACGAATTCTGCTGGACTCGCATGTCCCGGAAGGCAAGGGAGTAAGTTCCTCCGCTGCGATTGAAGTAGCGACGATGCAGGCCATTTGTGCGGCATTCGACATCAAGCTCGAGCCGCGCAATCTTGCGCTCCTCTGCCAGAAAGTGGAGAACCGGGTGGTTGGCGCTCCCTGCGGCGTTATGGACCAGATGACTGCCGCGAGCGGAGAACAGGATCGTCTTTTCAAGTTGCTATGCCAGCCGGCTGATGTCCAGGGAAGCGTTGAAGTGCCGCATGAAATCGCGTTCTGGGGAATCGATTCTGGAGTTCGCCATTCGGTCTCCGGATCGGATTACAGTTCGGTGCGCGTGGGCGCGTTTATGGGCTACCGCATGATTGCCGATCTCGCCGGGCTTCCAGTGCGAGCGAGTGCAAACACCGCGCAGGTGGAGATTCGCGATGCTCGCTGGAGCGGCTACCTGGCCAATCTGACTCCAGCGGAATTCGAGCAATACCGGTGGGAAATACCCGAACAAATGGCCGGTGAGGAATTTCTGGCCAAGTTTCATGGAACCACCGATCCTGTAACGCGGGTAGATCCTCAGCGGACCTATGCCACGAGACAGCCAACCGCTCATCCCGTCTATGAGAACTTTCGAGTGAGAAGGTTCGCGGAACTTCTGGCTGAGCGCCCGGGCGAAACGCAATTCGAGCAGTTGGGAGAACTGATGTATGAGTCCCACGCCAGCTACTCGGCATGTGGGCTGGGCTCGGAGGGGACAGACCTGCTCGTCGATCTTGTGCGCGCGCGGACCAAAGAATGGACTCTACGGCGCGAAAATCACCGGAGGCGGCAGCGGAGGAACCGTCGCCATTCTGGGGAGGCGAGAGGCAGAACGGGTGGTTAACGAAATCGCTAGCGCCTATGCCATGAAAACCGGTCGCAATGCAATCGTGTTCGGCCACTCATCACCGGGCGCCGCCGGGTTCGGGTTTCTTCATTTAACCTGCAAATAGGGCGGTCACAAGGATCGCTCGCCGGCGGTTTAACGCAGTTACCGGAACCCAGTACCTACAGGGTTTGCAGGAAATTGATCAGATCCTGTATCTGCTGCGAGGTGAGATTTATCTGAAAGCGCTTGTTATAGAAGTTCACTACCTGCGACAGATTGGCGGCGGCGCCATTGTGAAAGTATGGAGCGCGTGCGGCGAGTCCGCGCAGAATGAGGCCCTTCCCGCGCCCTATATCGCTGCACTGCCCCGTAATCAGGGCCTTCCCCGGGTCCGTTGTATAGAACGTCTGCCCCGCAAGAGGTCCCTGGTTGCAGACCAACTGGAACACGGGCATCGTCGCCTGAGCCAACTGCTTCAACCCGGCGACTATGTTGGGATCGGTTTCATATGCCAGCGATCGGCCGTTTCCGATATCCAGCGGTAGCGGGAATGAGTGATCGCCCACGTTGGGTGCATCATGGCAGGTCGTGCACGTACCCGTAATCTGCTCCCCGTCGGTAACCAGACCGGGCACGTTGCTAATGGTTAGGGGTTGCGTGTTGAAAATCTGTTCACCACGAGCGATCGACGCCTGCTGACGGTTTCGCGAGTTCTGCCACGAGCTGTACATGGTGAACACATTTGGATTGAACTGATTACCCTGCGGGTCGCCACCAAGCGAGTCATTAATTCCCGGGTAATACTGTTGTGACGGCAAGTATTGCGGGCCGCCATAGGAACCTTTCTGCCCGTTCAGACTCCCAGCATAGAAATCGATCATCTGGGTCGAGTTGAGCTCCGTTTCGAAGCTGACAATATCGGCGAGCTGAGCTTGCGTCGGGGCCTGAGAAGCTTGTGCGTGTACAAGCTCGGCGTCAATCGCCTGCTGGGTCAAGTCGGTGTTCAGGTTTGACTGGAAGGTCGATCCACTGTTGAGCGGACTAAAGAACGACTCGCGGCCGTCGAACATCACCGCGCTCAGGAAACCGAGATTGGTTGAGGGAAGTGGCCGGCGGTAGATGGAGACCGTCGTCTGTCCCTGCGGGTTCGTGGCCAAGGCGCAACCGTAGGGATCCTGCACCGCCGTAATCGTGTACTGGGGGGGACTTGTGCTGAACTGATTCGGCGGCAGTTGAATGCCAATGCGGATCAGTCCGAAGTTCACCACCAGGCTGTTATCGACCGGACCAGTGGGACAGGTCGAACCATCTACCTGCGCAAATAGCGGATCTTTCCCCCGCGACAGGTAGTAGCGAATCTGGGCGTCTACCGCGCTTAATCCGAAGCCGTCGCTTGGGGCGTGACAAGTGCCACAGGTACGCCCGTTCGTTCCGAGGCTCTGGAAAAAGGCGCTGCTTAGGTCGATGGAGCCGGTCGTGCTGTTCGTGGCGGAAAAGCCGGTAAAGTCGAGGAACGGAAAAAGATTCCGAAGGTAGATGTCGGCGATCGCAGTACCGCTGGTAAGGATCCCGAGAGCGACAACCCAGTGCAGGATTCGTTTGCGGGTCCGGTTGGGCCAGAACCACATGCCTTTGCGCGACATAGGAATCTCCTTCTACGAATTTGTCTTGTGCTCCGGGATACAGGCGTGGGAGCAAAGAGCCCTTGAGTTGTTGGCCCTTGCGCTCCTTATGCTCGAGGTTAGCCATCGCCTGGGAAACAATCGTGGTAAAATTCCGGGCAACTTTCTGGCTTACGCCATTCCGCCATCCCCCGAGCGGCAAGTTACTGCGCATGTCCTTCACGTGTCCTAAAATCGGCGCTCAAAAGTTCTCAAAACCTCTAAAAACAGGGCTATGTCTAGTCTGACCAGTAACTTGTACGAGTTTGACGAGTTCCGTCTCGACGCGCAAAGCCGGGTGTTGAGGAGAGGTGGGACAACTGTGCCGCTAACTCCGAAGGCCTTCGACGTCCTGCTCTTGTTGGTGCAAAACGCCGGAAGGACTGTGACCAAGGATGAGCTGATGAAAGCGGTCTGGCCGGACAGTTTCGTGGAAGAGTCAAACCTGACGCAGACCGTTTTCATGGTGCGCAAGGCGTTGGACGATACGACCGGTCGGCGCTACATCCTGACCGTGCAAGGCCAGGGCTACCGGTTTGTGGTTCCAGTTACGGAAGCAGACAGGATCGAGCCGGAGATAGAAGTGCCTGTGGCTGTTCCCGACGCGAGAAGTGTCCCCGGAATTCAATTGCACTCGCGCGGGCGGGGCGCACGGGGTTGGGGAGCGGCCGTCATCGCCTCCGCCGCATTCGCGCTGGTCCTATTAGTGGCGTCTACGCTTTGGATCTGGCGTTCCCGGCACGGCGCGGCTGAACAGCCTGCCAGAACTATGCTGGCGGTCCTGCCGTTTGAGAATTTCACAGGGGATGCGGGACAGGAGTATTTCAGCGATGGACTGACGGAGGAGATGATCAGCCAGCTCGGGAACCTCGATCCTGTCCATCTTGGGATCATTGCCCGGACTTCGGTGATGCACTACAAGCACTCGCAGGAATCAATTCCTCAGATCGGAAAGGATCTGGGAGTGCAGTATGTTATCGAGGGCAGCGTCCGCCGGGATTCGGAGCGCGTGCGGATTACGGCTCAGCTGATCCAGGTAAAAGACCAGAGCCATCTGTGGGCGCGGGAATACGATCGAGATTTGAGCCATCTGCTGGAACTGCAGGCGGAGATTGCGCGCGAGGTCGCCAACGAAATCGAATTCAGCCTGAGCGGCCGCCGCCCGATCGACGCGGCCGGGAAGGCCGCTACGCCTGTGCCGGGGGCGCGGTCCTATGAAGCGTATGACCTGTATCTGAAGGGCCGGTATTTCTGGAACAAGAGGACAACGGAAGGATTTCGACAGGCAGCTGATTACTTTCAGCAGGCGATCGATAAGGATCCGAATTACGGCCGCGCCTACGCCGGGCTGGCGGACACTTTCACGTTGATGAGCACGTGGGACGTGGGTCCGCAAAACGAGCTGATGCCGAAGGCGCGGACTGCGGCCTTGCGGGCGCTGGAACTGGACGAGAGTCTCGCCGAGGCGCACGCCTCCCTCGCCCTGATCAGAGAGAACTACGATTACGACTGGCCAGGATCGGAGAAGGAATTCCGGCGGGCGATTCAACTCGACCCGCAATATGCGACCGCGCACCAGTGGTATGCGGAGTTTCTTTCCTGGCAAGGCCGATTCGAGGAAGCGTTTGCCGACAGCGAGCGGGCACGCCAACTGGATCCGTTATCGCTGATTATTGCGAGCGATTACGGATGGATCCTGTATGACTCGCGGCAATTTGACAGCGCGGAGAAGCAATGCCGGTTAGTGCTCGAACTCGATCCCAATTTTGGTCACGCGCGGGCCTTGATGATTGCTTCCTATTTTCAACTAGGCAGATATGATGAGGCGGTCGACTTGATCAATCGTTGGTCCGAGGACGGGGAGGAGCCATGGGCGTTGGCGTGGAAGGCGGCCGTTTATAGCCGCTCGGGGCATGCGGATGAGGCACGCCTGGCGTTAGCGAAAGTTGAGCAGATTTCTCGCTCGCAGGCGGATCGCACGCCAATGTTGCTGCTCGCTTATCTGGGCACAGGCGAGAAAGAGCGGGCGATCGAACTGCTGCAGCAAGCTTATTCGGAGCACTCCAACGTGGTCGCGCAAATCAAAGTAGACCCGATGTTTGACTCGATTCGGAGTGATCCGCGGTTCCGCGATTTGTTGCAGCGCGTTAAATTGGCACAATAAGAACTGCAAGACTCTGCTCCTGCAAGCGCAACTCGACTACATCCAGGCTCGCGACGAGATGACCGAAGCCATCGGCCAAACCCCTGAATGAGCGTGTGGAAGGAATTTAGCGAGACTGATGGGCACGCTCTGTGACTCGGGGCCCGATGGCTCACGAGATAGCACTGGCTGTCTTTTATTGGAGCGTTAAGCAGCAACTACCAATGGCGCACACGCCCGACGTCGACATGGACGAAGTCCGAGCTGCGATAGTAGCCCACTCCTCCGCGATGCAGGCGCAGGGCTGCGTCACGCACTTCCGAGGTCGAAATCCCAGGTAGACGAATGTCGATCGCTTCGGCCTGCATATGCAGGCTGTGCTGCGCTACGCCGGTGTGCGGGCCGCGCGTGCGCAGGAATTCATTGCTCCAGGGCGTGCGGTAGCCGCAAATCACATCGATTTCACCACTGGAAGCGCCGAGCGACGCGGTAAGGTCGTGGAGAAGATCGAAGAGCCGAGGATCGAAATGACGCACATCTCCGGTACGGTGGTCGCGTAGATAATGGTCGAGCTGGTCTAGCGCTTCGGGGATATATTGATCACCGCGACGATAGACGACATCCAGTCGCTCCCGCGTGTGAGTGTGATAGAAGCGGAGCCGGTACTCGTGTGCCGCCGGGGACGCAGATTCTGTGCCGTGCCCGAGCAGCGGCGCCAGCAGAAATAAGAGAATTAGTGACAAACGACGAACGCCGGATTTGCTCTTTTTTCTCGGAGATGACACCGAGGTTGCTTCACTGGCATTCAAAATGTATTGTCGCATCACTCCCATTGTATGTTAGATGCGGTCGGGTGGGCGTCCCTGTTTAAGGCCCTTACCAGGCATCGGGATAACCGGCGGCCAACGCTTTGTCGAGTGCTGCGTCATAACCATAGATATCATCGAAAAACCGAATCTGATTTTCCTCGTTCACCGTCGCCGTGCCGTAGACAATCAGAACCGGAATTCGGGTGGCGAGGTTCACTTGAAGATTGTTTTTCTGGCCGTTCATCGTGGCCTTCACCCGCTCCAAATCCCAACCAGGATTGTTTCGCAACGCCCAGGCAACCAGGTCCGCAGGCTTTTCTACCCGAATGCATCCGTGGCTGAAATCGCGGACGTCCTGCGAGAACAGTTGCGGGGCATCAGTGCCATGCAGGTACACGTTATCCGGATTGGGGAAGATGATCTTTACCAGGCCCAGAGAATTCGTGTCACCGGGCTTTTGCCGCACCATCAGGTGAAGCGATCTTATGCCTTCTAAAACCTCTGGGCTCACCTGATTGTCGGTTACGACCTCGCCTTTGGGTGTGACCACTTCAAAATTGTGCTTGGCGATGTAGTTCGGGTCTTTCTGAATGTGCGGCACGATCTCGTTCCGCTGAATGCTGGGAGTCACGTTCCAGTAGGGCCGGAAGACCACGTATTGGATCTCTTTCTCAAAGATCGGAGAGTTGTGGCCGTAGGCTTTTCCAATGATGACGTTCTTGTAGAAGGCGACAGTGCCATCCGGGTTCATCGCGCGCACACGATACTCAGGAAGATTCACAACCACGGGTGGTTGTCGGAAGGAATGCGGAAGCCAGCGCCACCGTTCGAGCGTCAGCTTGATCTGGCGAATGCGGACCCACGGAGGCGTATTGAGTTCATTGATCGTGCGGGCGTCAAGGTTGCCGGTGGGAGTTTCTCCATGTCTGTCCTGGTAATGCTTCACGCCCTCGACGAGCGCACCATCATAGATGGTTGCGTTCGCATTCAGTTGTGCGCCTGCCGGAATGTCGCCGATGATTTGAAGAAACCGCCCCAAGCGGACCACGCCGGCGTAGGTTTGGCCAGGCCGCACAGTCTTCGTGACCGTTGGTAGCTTCTGTCCGTCATCTTGCTTCGCGTATCCTTCATAAACCGGTAAAAGCGCGAGCAGCTTCTGGTAGCCCAAGAAGGGCGGTTCGAGCTTCTGGATTTCGGCGGCTGGATCGTCTGCTGTCAGAACCTGGGTCTGAATGTATTCCGCCAACGGGAGTTGCTCTCCCCCCATATCGAGCTGAAATTTGAATTCCTTGGGATTTACGCGGCCACAGTGGACGGCACGGATATAGCGCATCGCCGAGACGGTTAGCGCGGTATCGAACGAGGCCAAGTCTTGTTCTGACGGATTTTGGCTCAGCTTGAGGAGGCGGCCCTGCCATCGCGAGCCGTCGTAATCTTCGGGGCCGAGTCCTTTAGCGTTGGCATTTTGTAAGAGCCCGATCACAGCGAGCCCCTGGGGACGAACGTGGCGGTTCTGAATCCAAAGTAGAGAGTGACCATTCATCTCGTAAAGTTTGGCGACTTCTGTTTTGTAGGGAGTAAAGTCGGACCAGCGAAGATCGGCGTTATGAGCTGAATCCACAATCCCGTGGAGCGCGAGAACACCCGAGGCAGACAACGTCTGGCCTGCAAGAGCGGGGTGCCCCTCCGCGAAGAGCGCAGGGAAGGTCTCGCCGCTCGCAATAAACATTCCGGCAACCACTAGGCTCGTTAGGACGATAATCCAATGACGTCGATAGACAGGATTCCCCATAGCTGACCTCCGCTTTATTTGAGTATCGAGAGCAATTTCGGTTTCCTCCTAGTGGAAGGGATTTCTTGCGCCAGTATCGACTGGGGGGCGAACGTATGCGGCTTAGAGGTCGAGTAAGTGTAGGCGAGTCGGCGGCGTGTCAGAGTTCTGAGATGACCTCCAGCGTGCTATTACGACTCCCGAGGATCGCCGACATGAAGGAATGCTTCGGTTGCACCAATGCCATGATTGCTCACAAGCCATTGATTTGACGTAGCTTTTACCGAGTCCTAACGCAAAGGCCGCCGGTTCAAAATCCACCCTCCACGCGATTTCAAACCGCCCTACTCGGATCGAAGAGCCGAGAGCGGTTTAGTTTCGAGATGGGTTGTCTACGGACGGAACCACTCGAAAAGCCCGCCGCCAGTGATCTTTTGTTTTCCGCTCACAGTTTACTCGCGACGTCGTTATCAATTTCTGACGCCTGACCGGAATTCCCTTTCCAGACACTTCCATCGAAAGTATCGAGATCAGCGATCACTTCAACAGGAATCTGAAGCATCGAAGCCCGAAGGTTTTCGCGAAGATGCTTGATCGAAGATGTTCCCGGGATCACCAGGATATTGGGAGCCCGCTGGAGAAGCCATGCTAGCGCAACTTGCATGGGCGTGCCGTTGAGGCGGGCGGCGACGTCAGACAAGCTAGACGACTGCAGAGGAGTGAACCCGCCGAGTGGAAAGAATGGCACATAGGCAATGCCGTTACGAGCAAGATCGGATATGAGTGCATCGTCGGTTCGATGCGCGAGGTTGTAGTGGTTTTGCACGCAGACGATCGGAGCGATCTTTCGGGCTTCCGCGATCTGCGCGGTCGTGACGTTGCTAAGCCCGATATGACGCACCAAACCCTTTTGCTGGAGCTCGGCCAGAACTGTCATTGGCGCCTCGATCGATCCCTCGGCGGGTTCGTGAATGCTAAACATACTGCGCAGGTTGACCACATCGAGCACATCCAGTCGCAGATTGCAGAGGTTGTCGTGAACCGCCGCAGTCAGCTCTTCGCGTGAGAAAGCCGGAATCCATGATCCATCTTCGCCGCGCCGGGCGCTGATTTTGGTGACGATCACCAGATCGTCGGGATACGGGGAGAGAGCCTTTCGAATGATCTGGTTCGTGACATGGGGACCATAAAAATCGGCTGTATCGATATGATTCACGCCGCTCGCGATGGCCTCTCGCAGAACAGCGATCGCTGCATCGACATCGCGGGGAGGCCCCCATACAAGCTTGTTGCCATCTCGCCCGGCGAGTTGCATCGCCCCGTAACCCATGCGGTTCACGGTCATCGCCGAGCCAGGCAGAGTGAAGCTGCTGGCGAGATCAGTCTGTCTTATCATTCCGTTCCTCCTGGAACTGTTCGTTGTTTGCAGTAAAGAGAACCACAAAGACTTCCCACTAATCACCACGGGATCGTTACGTTTTCCCAGCGCGTGAACGTTCCCGTGGGGCCGTCCGGGCCGAGCAGCGCAACGCGTACCACCTCGCGGGAGCCCTCCTCGACAGAAGCGGTGCCCTCATATCCATTGAGGTTTGTCTTGGTGAAGCCGGGGGATACCAAGTTCACTTTGATCCCGGTGGACTCCAATTCGATCATCATGGCCAACGTTATAGCGTTAAGAGCCGCCTTGGACGCGGGGTAGACGGGGCTAAAAAACGCGTGGTAGGGGTGAGCCCGGTTCGCGTTATCCGTCAGCGAACCAACGCCGCTTGACACGTTTACGATGCGGGCATCCGACGACTCGCGGAGGAGCGGCAGCATCGCCTGGTAAACGGCGAGGACGCCGAACACGTTGGTCTCCCACACCGCGCGTACTTCATCAAGGGACGCGTTGCTCGCCAGGGTTGTCTTCGCGTACTCCTGGAGAGACAAATTGCCCTTCCTCGTATTCGAGATAGCCGCGTTATTGACGAGCAGGTCGAGGCGGCCAAACTCCTCGTGGATGCGCTCCGCCGCGGAGGCAATCGAAGCCCGATCCGTTACGTCCAGCTGGACCGCGATCGCCCCTGCCCCCATCTCCTTGGCTGCGGCCTCGCCACGATCAAAATTACGCGACCCGAGCAGCACCGTGAGGCCGTTCGCCACGAGTTCCTTTGCAACCTGAAGTCCGACTCCTTGATTCGCCCCGGAGATCAGCGCGACACGTTTGTTCGGCATAGATACCTCCTTTTAGGTTCAGGCCTGGAAATACTGCATATTCTCAAGATCGGCGATAAGGCCAGGCCCCGTCGGGTTCCATCCCAACTGTTCCCGTGTTTGCGCACTGGAAGCCGGCACGTCGAAGCCCGCGAACATCGCCAGCCAGCCAAAGTGAGCTTGCGCCTTCTCTGCAGGAAGGCTGACCACAGGCACCTTCAACCCTTTGCCAATTACTGCAGCAATCTCCCGCATCGGTATCCCCTCTTCAGCGACCGCGTTGTACCTACTTCCCACTTCGCGCTTCTCCAACGCCAGCCTGTAGAGATGGGCAACGTCCTGAACATGCGCCGCCGGCCAGCGGTTGCGTCCCTCGCCGATGTACGCCGACACTCCCTTCTCGCGGGCCACTTGGACCGCGTAGGTGATCAGGCCCTGCTTTGCCGTGTCGTGGACCTGGGGAAGGCGTACCACCGACACGTTCACTCCGCGCCCCGCTACCGAAGCTCCTGCGACTTCCGAGCCTTTGCGAGGATTTGGATGGTTTGCATCGAAATGATCCTCGGTTGCGGGCTGATCTGGAGCAGTATTGCCCATTCCTGTTCCGGAAGTGATGAGGAGCGGTCGGTCCGACCCGATGAGCGCGGAGCCGAGAGCCTCGATTGCGCGCTTGTCCTTTTCACAGACCTCGGCGAACTTCGAGAAGTCCTGGCCGAAGGCGCTGTGGTCGAAGGCGAGGTGAATCACGCCATCGGCATGGGCAGTGCCGCTGCGCAGGCTTTCTATATCTTCAAGGTTCCCTCGATGCACCTCGGCCCCGGCGGCGATCAAAGATTGAGCGCCAGCCTGGCTACGCGCGAGGCCGAGCACTTGATGACCAGCGTCAATCAGTTCTCGAACGACTGCTGTACCAATGAAACCTGTAGCACCGGTAACAAAAACACGCATATTCTTTTTCTCCTAAGCAATTTGTGGTTGAGTCGATAGAGACGAAGTGCTGATTCGACCCGCGAGCCGACTCGAAACTTTAGCGGTGATTAATCGCCATTCGCGGGTGGAAGCGGGCAAACCATCGATCTCGATCGACTCCCGCAGCCAGTCTTCTGCCGAGAGCTCTGCCTGCTCTGACCCGAACAAGTGGGTGATGGCGTTCAAGAATGCCGACAACTCTCGCTCCGCCATCGTCGTAAGGTCAGCGCAGGGAGGGTTGGAATTGTTCGACGGTTTGTAACGAGCGAGTGAATTCATATTCCTCACCTCACCTCTCGAAGCCGCAGAACCCGGGAACCGCTATTGACAGGCGGCCGGGTTCCAACTAAAACGGAGAGTGTCTCCGAATCACTAGATAAGATAACCGGAGGCTGTCTCCGGTTGCAACTTTTTTTCTATGCCGACGAAAGATCAGAAAATTGCCCGAAAACCGCGCACCGACGCGCAACGGAACCGCGAGCGCATTCTGGAGGTTGCCAAGGAGGCGTTTACCCGGTCCGGCGCGAATGCCAGCCTGGACGACATTGCAAGAGAGGCTGGCGTTGGAGCGGGAACTCTATATCGCCACTTTCCCACGCGGGACGCACTGATCGAAGCAGTCTATCGGACTGAAGTGGAAAAAATGGCCGCAGCCGAGAAGAAGTTCTCCGAAAGCCTTGCTCCCCTCGAGGCCTTGCGCGCATGGATGTTACTGTTCGTCGACTACATCGCAACGAAGCAGATCATCGCCCCTGCACTGAACTCGATCGTCGGAGGGCCTTCGAAGCTGTTTGAAGGTTCACGCGGTCAGATCCAGGGAGCGATTGATTCGTTGGTGAAGCGCGCCATCAAGAGTCGTGACATTCGTAAAGACCTGGAGCCATTCGATCTGCTCCGGGCACTGATCGGTGTCTCCCACGTCGCGTCCGGTCCTGACTGGCAGCAAAGCGCCAGAAGACTGGTGGACATCCTCATCATCGGTTCGCGGCCAATCAAATAGACCTTTTGCGATTGCTTCGTTACCTCGCTCATCCACCTTTTTGCACCGCCTCGCAGTTCGAATCTTGAAGACCTAGCCATATCTAGTATGTTGATCGACTCTATCGTATACCGCGCGAGTTCAGTTTAAAATACAGGCTGCCATGAGGGCGACCGACATATACTCTAGTACGTTAATGGCCTATAGATTGTGGTGAGGAGGTCATCTCATGCTGTGGAAGACGGATCCAACGTTCTATCCCTCCCCTAAGCTGGCGATGCAGGCGCCGGCAGAGAAGCTGGCATATGTCGCCGCTTTGAATGCCAATGGAGGCAGCCATCCTGACGCCCTGGTTGTCGTGGATGTGGACCGCGAGTCGCACACGTACGGTCAGATCGTGGGCCGGGTAGATATGCCGAACGCAGGAGATGAACTTCATCATTTCGGCTGGAACGCGTGCAGCTCCGCCTTGTGTCCCTATGCTCCGCACCCGCACGTCGAACGACGTTATCTGATTGTTCCTGGCCTGCGCTCGTCGCGCATCCATGTGATCGATACCAAGGACAATCCGAAGCAGCCGAAGATTGTAAAAGTGATTGAGCCGAAGGACGTGGCGGAACGGACCGGCTACAGCCGTCCTCACACGATTCATTGTGGGCCCGATGGTATCTACCTGAGCGCTCTTGGCTCGCCGAGCGGCGATGGTCCTGGCGGAATCTTCGCATTGGATCACTACAACTTCGAGCCTCTCGGTCGTTGGGAGGTGGATCGCGGCCCACAATACTTTGGCTACGATTTCGCCTGGCACCTGGGCCATGACATCGCGGTCACCAGTGAGTGGGGCACTCCGAACATGGTGGAGAACGGCGTGAATCCTGAGTTGCTGCTGGGCGGCAAGTACGGCCATAGCATGCACATATGGGATCTCCGCAAGCGCCGCCATCTTCAAACATTAGATCTGGGTGCGGAACAGCAGATGGTCCTTGAGTTGCGCGCGGCCCACGATCCGACGAAGGCTTACGGTTTTGTCGGTGTGGTCACATCGCTAAAGGATCTTTCCAGTTCCATCTGGTTGTGGCATCGCACCAATGACGGTAACGGGTCGAACGGAAAATTTGAGGTGACAAAAGTCATCGAGATTCCTGCTGAACCCGCGGAAGCGAGCCTGCTGCCTCCGCTGTTGCAGGGCTTCAAAGCTGTGCCGCCGCTGCTTACGGATATCAATCTGTCTGTCGATGATCGATTTCTTTACGCATCTTGCTGGGGCACGGGAGAAATGCGGCAGTACGATGTCTCCGATCCCTTTAATCCCAAGCTGATCGGCTCGGTGCATGTTGGCGGGATCGTACGTCGCGCTTCTCATCCTGCTAGGCCGGGCGAGCCGTTGAATGGAGGCCCGCAGATGGTGGAAATCAGCCGCGACGGACGGCGCGTCTATTTCACCAATTCGTTGTACGCGGCGTGGGATACGCAGTTCTATCCCGATGGCATCCGGGGCTGGATGGTGAAGCTCGATGTTGCGCAGGATGGAGGCATTGAACTCGATCCCAACCTGTTTGCCGAGTTCGGTGATCTCCGTCCGCATCAGGTCAAACTGCAGGGCGGCGACGCCTCGTCGGATTTCTACTGCTACCCATGAGTCGCAACTGGCCGTGGATTGCCTTGGCGCTTCTCGGGGCGTATCACGGTCTGAATCCAGCCATGGGCTGGCTGTTTGCATTAGCTCTTGGCTTGCAGGAAAGGCGTCGCTCGGCGGTCGTCCGCGCTCTCGTTCCGATTGCTCTCGGACACGCCGCCGCGATCACGCTGGCGATTCTCGCTTTGCGCTTCATTCAGCATTTCCTCCCGATGAATATTCTGAAATGGGGAGTGGGGTTATTTCTTTTCGGGCTCGGTGTCTATCGACTCTTCCGCGCGAGTCATCCCCGGGGTGCTGGTATGAGAGTCGGAGGGAGGGACCTGTTCGCTTGGTCCTTCCTTATGGCGTCGGCCCACGGTGCGGGGCTGATGCTCCTGCCAGTTCTGATGGCACAGCCGATGTCTGGGATGACGCACAGCATGGCGGGAGGAATGGCTGCAATGCCTTCTTCGTTGAGTGCATCCGCCATTGGATTTGCAGTGTTGCTGCACACTGCAAGCATGTTGGCCGTCGCTGGAATCCTCGCGATGCTGTTTTTTGAAACCTATGAAAGGGTGGGCTTACGGCTACTCCGGCACACGTGGCTCAATTTCGACCTAGCGTGGGCGATTGCGCTGCTGGTGGCAGGATGCGTGGTCCTGTTCTTTTAATCTGATCCCTGCTCAGTCGTCTACTCTTCGAGTCCAGTCAGCCGAACGTCCCCCACCAGCCTTCAAAGCGAAGCTGGTCAGCGGTCTTCGCCTTCTGCACGGTCTCTCTTGCGTAATTTCTCCGGAAGCTCTGACGCATTGCCACGGCATCCGATGGCGGCGACTGCAACGGGTTCATGATCTTGAGGAATTGAAAACTCGCGACGAGCCTTTTCCAGATCAAAGCACAATTGGCGGCGACAAGGTTAACGGTCGAAGTTCGGTGCGATGGTCCGATTTCGTGTTCTGTGATTCAATCCAGTAATCCTCCGCCTCGAAAAAATATGGTTGACACCAGAACCGTGATTGCGCAATGGTTTTACTTTCAACATCCGATACGCGATTTCACTGTATGAAAGTGCGGCAGACAGCAACGGCTTGAACCAAACAAGCTCTGGGGGGATACGTTATGCGTGTGCATCGATATAGGGGTCTTGTTGTGCTTGTGTTTGTGCTTTTCGAGGTGGGGCTCTGTTCAGCAAGCATTACCGGCAGTATTTCCGGAGTGGTGAGCGACAAATCGGGCGCCGTTATTTCCGGAGCAACGGTGGTTGCGACCGACACCCAGACCGGGGTTCAGACAACGCAAACGACCGATGCCAAGGGCTTTTACAATCTTCCGACACTGGCGGTCGGTACCTATGACCTGGAAATCAAGCATGCTGGTTTCAAGACCTTTCGGCAGACCGGGTTGGTGATTGATGCCAACTCAGCGCTTCGAGCCGATGCGAGCCTCGATGTCGGTTCGATCAACGAGAAAATCGAGGTAAGCACGGAATCGGCCATGGTGGAGACCCAGAGCACGCAGATGGGCGAGGTAATCGAAGGAACCAAGATGACCTCTGTGCCTCTGAATGGCCGCTCGTTTATCGATCTGCTCTCCTTGCAGCCTGGCGTCTCGCCTTATAAGAACACAGATCAGATGACGAACGGAATAGGCTCCGATCCAACGACGGTATCGGGGGATCAAACCAACGGAACGCAATCTGTAAATGGTGGCCGGACCGGTTCGAACGGTTTCATGGTGAATGGAGCGGACGCCCAGGAAGGTGTCCACAACGGAGCGGCCATAATTCCGAATCTGGACTCCATCTACGAATTTCGCATCATCACCAATAATTTTGACGCCGAATATGGGAACTTCAGCGGCGGGCAAATCAATGTCGTCACCAAAGCCGGAACCAACGGATTTCACGGAGATCTGTTCGACTTTCTCCGCAATACCGATTTCGATGCCGCCAACTTCTTCGCCGGAGGAGCACGGGGAGATTTCAAGCAAAATCAGTTTGGTGGAACCGTTGGCGGGCCGATAAAAAAGGACAGAGTTTTCTTTTTTGGCGACTATCAGGGCAACAGACAGATTCTGGGCCAGACGCAGTCGTTTGCGGTGCCTACTGCAGCAGATCGCACGGGAAATTTGATGGATGAAGCCGGCGCGCTCACGAATACAGTGAACGGAACTGCGTGGGCTGGGATACTTTCGAGTGAACTGAAGTATCCCGTGCAGAGCGCCGAAGCCTACTATTTTCCAGGCTGTACAAGCAATGATCAAAATACCGGCTGCGTGTTCCCGAACGCCGTTATTCCCATGTCTGCCTGGTCCCCAGTCGCCCAGGCCACTCTGAAATACATCCAGGCACCTAATGCGAGTCTACCGTCGGGTGCCAATTACGAAGCCTCGTCCTTTAACCAGCATCTGCGGGACGACAAGTTCGGAATCCGCCTCGACACAACTACGCCCTACGGCACTCTGTTTGGTTACTACTTCTTCGATCAATTCTCAGTGACCACTCCTTACGCTCAGGGCATCACATTCCCGGGTTTTGATAGCAGCGTTGACGGTCGTGCGCAGATGATAAACCTCGGCCTCACGACAACCATTAACAACTCCACCATCAATGATGTTCGTCTGGTGTATCTGCGGAACCGGTACTTTGGAGGAATTCCGATTGGGGGCACGGGCGTTCCGCTGACCTCTTTGGGCTTCGCGGCTCCTGCAGGTTCAGGCGCCAGTTTCAACGGAGGCATTGCTCCCATCACCCCAGCACTGGAAGGAGTTCCATCTTTCGTCTTCAACAATTATTCCTTCGGCCTTCCCCAGGATGCCCTGCGTCAATTCAATAACACGTACCAGATTATCGATAATTTCACAAAAATCATTGGAACGCACACCCTTCAGTTCGGCGGAGACTTTCATTACGATCAGATTAACGAGCGAAACTACGACGACGCCAACGGGGCGTATATCTTCGATGGTTCAGAGACAGGCCTGGATTTTGCCGACTACCTGATCGGCGCGCCGGTTAATTTTACGCAAGCCAGCCAGCAGCTTCTCGATTCACGAGACAAATACTTTGGCGCTTATGCCCAGGATAGCTGGCGCGTAACGCCAAAGCTGACCATGAATTATGGCCTTCGCTATGAGATCATGACGCCCTGGTATGACACGCAGAACAAGCTGGAGACGGTCATCGCCGGCGAGCAGTCCCAGGTTTTCCCGACGGCGCCGACGGGGTTGGTGGTTCCGGGTGATCCCGGTGTGCCACGAACCTTAGCGCCCATTCAGTACCACAACTTCGCCCCCAGAATTGGTTTTGCCTACTCGCCGGATAACACAGAGGGCCTCCTCGGTAAACTCGTTGGGGGCCCCGGTAAAAGTAGCATCCGCGTCGGTTACGGCCTTTTCTACAGCGCCATCGAGGACGCTACGGGTTTCGTTGAAGTTGGCGACGCGCCGTACGGCTTGTATTATTCTTCTCCGGAACCCACCCTCCTGGCGAACCCGTTTATCGATCGAGCTACGGGAAAAAACGAGGGACAGAAATTTCCGTTCACGTTTCCTCCGGCAAACGCATCGCCCAAAAATCCGGACACCTCCTTTAATTGGACGCAAGCCACGCCCATCTCTGGAGCCGACTACCTGTACCCTCACGACAAAATACCGCAGGTGCAGGAGTTTGAGTTGTCCTTGCAACGCCAGCTAGGGTCATCTACGGTAGCCAGCGTCAGCTACGTGGGATCGGTGGGACGGCACCTTTTGACGTTTGAAGAGTCAAATCCGGCAAACGCATCACTTTGTAATTTCTTGACTAACCCTAATAATCTGGCCCCACTTAACGGCCAGGCTCAAACTCCCTGCGGCCCCTTCGGAGAAGACAATAGCTACGTCTTGGCGCCCGGAGTAACCGTGAACTCGCCCAACGCGGTTACTGTTAACGGGGTGACGACCGTCAACGGTACGCGTCCTACCTTCGGGATTAACTTCGGCAGCAATCCCTACATGGCGACAGTTGTCAGCTCAAGTTTCAACTCCTTGCAAGTAAGCCTGAAACACAACGAGAAGTACGCTAATTTCCTGGTTGCCTACACCTATGAAAAATCCATAGACAACGGCTCGACATCGTTCGATGCCACCAATCCCTTTAACCCCAGGCAAAGCCGCGCCTTGTCTATTTTCGATGTGCCGCAAGACCTAACGGTGAGCTATACGGTCCAGCTGCCGTTCGAGAAGCTCACTGGGGGCTCCGCCAAAAGGCTCACCGCGGGTTGGGCATTGTCCGGCATTACGACTTTCGCCAAAGGAGAGCCCGTCCAGCTTAGCGAAACCGATGATAACTCGCTCAGCGGCACATTCGCTGACACCATCGATGTGCCTAGCTATGCCAACAACGGCAGCCATCTGTTTGCGAACCGCAATCCGCGCAATTCGGCTGGGCAGCCGTATTTCAATCCAAATTACTTCACATTCGAACCCGTTGGGCAGGTGGGGAACGCTATGCGGCGATTTTTTAGCGGGCCGGGTATCAACAACTTTGACTTGGCCCTGCTGAAAGATACGCAGTTAACGGAGAGCACGCGGGTGGAGTTCCGCGCAGAAACTTTTAATATCTTCAATCACGCCCAGTTCATGAACCCATCAGGTAACATCGACAACACAGGCGCAAGTGGATTCGGGTTTGTGACGCAAGCGCGAGATCCTCGCATCATGCAACTCGCTCTAAAGTTTTTGTTCTAAACCGTGCTTCGTCAATGGTCCCAGGCTCAAAATCACGTTCCATGCTGGCGGCATTCTTGGCCGCCAGCAGCCTCGCCGCCTGGTCGCAAGGCGCGCAGCCAAAGCTTCCGCAGAAAAACGTAGAGTCAGTCTTGGCCAGTGGCAAGCAGACTTTCGCCTCAACATGTGCCGAGTGCCACGGACTGGACGGGAAAGGTAGCGAGCGGGCCCCAAACATCGCGGACCGGCAAAATGTCCAACGCCTTTCAGATGCGCAGATATTCCAGATCATTGAAAATGGCGTTCCGGGAACTGGGATGCCAGCCTTTCATTCTCTTAGCAATTCCCAGATTAAGACGTTGGTGAGCTACCTGCGCACACTTCAGGGCAGGGAGAAGACCACCAGCTTGCCTGGGGATCCAAAGCGAGGGAAAACTGTTTTCTTTGGCAAAGCGGGGTGCTCAGGATGCCACATGGTTGCGGGTGAAGGTGGCTTTATCGCCTCCGATCTTTCCGCATACGCGCGGGTTCATTCGGTCAAGCAGATTCGTGATGACATCACCAAGCCGGCCGACAGCCAGAATGGGCGAGTGCGATTGGTGACTGCAATGCTTCGCGGCGGCGAGAAATATGTCGGCAGAGTGCGCGACGAAGATAATTTCTCTCTGCAATTGGAAACGTTGGACGGTGCATTTCACTTCATGTCGAAATCCGATATCGAAAACCTGGAATACGATTCGAAACCGTTGATGCCCTCCGACTATAGCTCGAGGTTTGAGCCAGGCGAATTGGATGATATCGTCAGCTACCTCATGAGCTTGGCCGGTGGCAGCGAGTCCGGAGCTCGCACGAAAGCGGACGAGTGGGAGCAGTAGGCAAGCTCCCTTCTCTCAACGTGGAAGAGCGAAGCTGAAAACATCACTCCCGGCTGCGATGGCCACGTATTGAACCCCATCCACCGAGTAGGTCATCGGAGAAGCACGCATTTGCTGACCGGTATTGAAGTGCCAGAGAGCCCGGCCAGTCGCCGCATCCACCGCCTCCAGGGATCCGCTGTCGTCTCCAAAAAATACTAATCCACCGGCGGTGGTTAATGTCCCGCCCCATGAGTTGCCCTGGCCTGTTTGCGGATAGCGCCAAGTTGGTTTTCCGTCCGCAATCGAAAGGGCCAGCAGAATTTTTTGCGCGTGATCATCGGGCAGAAGCTTCGTGCCAGTGCCGTAGTAGGTATGTCCTGGCGCAAACGGTTTCGGATTGGCGAAGTACAGATTGCAACTCTCGAGAGCCATCACATAGAACAACTTGGTATCGGGATTGTAGGAAGGAGAAAACCAATTTGTGGCCCCATCGATGCCGGGACAGATCTGAACACCTTCCGCGGTCGGGATTCGACCGGAGACAATGGGCCGGCCAGCCCCGTCTATGCCTTTGGCCCAATTCAATTTCTCCACGAAAGGAGTCGCTTGAATGAACTTGCCATTGACCCGGTCGAGAATATAGAAAAAGCCATTCCGGTTAGCTTGTATCAGCAGATGCAGAATCGTTCCGCTCTGCTCTACATCGGCCAGCACTGGGGTTTCATTGGAGTCGTAGTCGTACAGGTCGTGAGGGGTGAACTGGAAGTACCATTTCAACTCTCCCGTATCCGGGTTGAGCGCAAGAACGCTATCCGTATAAAGATCGTCGCCGGGGCGGGATTCTCCCACAAAGTCGGGTGCGGGATTGCTGGTTGTCCAGTACAGAGTGTTGAGTTCCGGATCATACGTACCCGGCATCCAGGTTGTGCCGCCACCATGCAGATATGAGTCGCCCGGCCAGCTTGAGTAGCCGAATTCACCGGGCCCGGGGATCGTCCAATGGCGCCACTTCAGCTTTCCGGTCGCAGCATCGTAGGCAGCCAGGAAGCCTCGCACTCCAGAATCACCGCCGGAGGTGCCGACGACCACCGCCCCTTTCACAACGAGCGGGGCGCTGGTCGCGCCGTAGTGTTTGGTTTTGTCGGCGTATTCAATATCCCACCGCAAACCACCAGAGCGAGCATCGAGGCAGAGTAAGTGGGCATCGTCGGTTTCCACGTAAACAAAGTGCTGCCACACAGCCACGCCGCGGTTCTTGTGAGCCGCAGCGTCGTCGAGCAGTCCTGAACTGACCGGCCTTTGGTAGTGCCACACATTCCGTCCAGTTCGCGCGTCCAGGGCGAATACGTCATTGGACGAAGTTACGTACATCACTCCATCAACGACTACCGGTGTTACCTCGAGACTCTGGGAATTGCCGGGATGGAAGGCCCACGCCGCGCGAAGCTGCGCGATGTTGGCGAGGTTGATTTCACGCAGGTTGCTGTAGCGGCGCCCGGTATAGTCGCCGTTGTAAGAGGTCCAGTTGGCTCCAACCGGTCGTACGAGAAGATCTTCTGTGCTCACCTCGCGCACAACAGTGACCGGAGATTGCGGCGGCGGCTGCCCCACCATGGGCGTTCCCGTGCAGATAGCCGCCAACAATAATAGGATGAGTGCTTTTGCGGGCGATTTCATATCAGCGTTTGTCGACGCCACTCACTTGTACTTCTTGAAGCGAACCCCAGTCCACGCCATGATCGTCTTCCACGTGCAGGGACACTCGCGTTGTTTTTCCAAAGGGGTCAACCTCCGTTTCGAGCAGCACCGGTTCGGCGGGAGTGACATTCGCGATTGCCATGGTTCCAAGGCTCGAACCGTGTTCGTCGTAGAAGTGAGCGACGAGGTGCCCGGCACAGAAAACTCCAAAAGAACCTGAAAGCCTGATTTTCCCGTTGTCCAGGCGAACGCTTTGCAGCGGGCGTATCACGATGCCGGCATCCTTCGCTCCGTGAAATTCGTTTCCGGCTCGCGTCGGAAACCATTCTGTGTCCAGGTCGCACGAGTCTCCCGGTCGCAAACGGCACATCGGACTGTTGATCTCAGCTTCAAGGTAGTAAGGGGCTGCGTCCGCGTCGTCGCTCAGGGAAAGAATTCCTTCTTTGTTCAGTCTCGTTTCCGGGCCGTTTGTCCAGAAGATGACAGAAGCCTTTCCTGGATAAGGTTTGCTTTCGTCGAACTGAAAGCGTTCAACCATGGCGTACTTGCTGATGCCATCGATTACTGCCAGCCAGCCCTCGGTGGAGTCCAACCACAGTTCAGCCGCCATGTGCACGTAGTGCACGGCAAAGAAGCCATCGTCTCTCACTGATACTGCGGAATTTTGCGCCGGGCCGAAGCGAACATGATAGTGGTTGAGATAACTGCTGGATGGATTGGCAGGGGTGAAGGTCCAGAAATCATGGTTGAAGCCAGAGGCAGAGGACGGATCGGAGGTGTTGTACTGTGAAACCGATTGCATCGACCATTCCAGAGTATGCCCGGTCACGTTTTTCATAGTCGCATGAAAGCGGATACGCGGAGAATCGGCATCCAAGTGAATGGTTCGCCGAAACTGGATCCCGGTCTGAGGATCAGCCGGACCGGTAAGTTCGATCTCGCACTGTTGTCCTTCCGAAAGCTTTCGAAAGGTAAAAGGGCCATCATCCAGCACATCGGAGTCGCCCACCCAGTGTTGTTCGTCGTCGTTCCCCTCGGGCAAAAGCCACAACTTGTCGCCTCCGTAGTTGAACCACTGACCCTGGGTTGGCGGCCGATAGGTCCCTGCAAGTTTTGGATTGACGAACAAGTAGGGATGTCCGGCGAAAGTCACCTGCATTACTCGGCCGCCATTCTGCGGCACCACGATCAACTGCACCCATCGATTGGAGAGTTGCTCTGCGCTCCACCCCTTGTAATCTACGGCCTCGACGCGGCACCCCGCGGCGGCTGGCGAACTGGCCTGACTCGCGGTCTGAGCAGACGCCGGCGCCGGTGCACTCGCCCCAAGTAACAAAACTACGGCCAGTCGTAGCATGCGACTCGCAATTGGGTAATACATTGTCATAAGCACACCTTCCCCTGAACCCGCGGACTTGAGCCTAGCATGCCTCAGTTTTCAAAACGTGAAACTGGGCGAGACAAAACGGAATGAAATGCAATAAAACGAAAGATTTCGATTTGCGTCAAGCGGATTCTGTGGTATACCGAGTGGGCAAAGAAGTATGAACGCCCCTCCTGGGAAACCAAGTTGAAGACTCTGCTGTTATTGCTACTGCTCGCGCCCAATTTGTTGGCCCAGGACCGGACAATCGATCCCACCTGGTTACACCGTTACGTTCCAAGTCTGAGCGGAACCAGAGCTGATTTTGCATCGCCGACTTGTCACTACGAGGCGATCTTCGGTGAAGGCGATGCGGACAGTCGAACTCTGCAGAGCGTCGTTCGTTTTGCCGAAGTCACGCTCGATGCTCATGGCAATTGCCGGAGCACGGTCTACGATCGTGAAGAAGAGATTTATTTCGTTCTGGAAGGCAACGGCAGTCTGCGCTATGGAGACCAGACGTACGCGATGCGCCCGAATGATTTTACTTACTTGCCTCCCGGTGTGAAACATTCGATCGGGAACAGCTCCGATCAACCGGCAAAGGTTTTAATTATGAGTTTCAAGGTACCTGCGGAAATTTCGATCGGCACGCCATTGCCGCAGCCCAAGATCGCGAATCTGGACGACATCAAGGAAGAGACCGTTGAAGGTCATCCCACTTCGGTTCTGTACAAGCTGCTCCTCGGTCCGCGGAACGGCAAGCGCGACGCGATTGACGAGGCATACGTTGTGGTAAGTTTTTTCTGGATGAGCTTTGCTCCGGGGGGCACGAACTTTCCGCACCATCATGAAGCCGCGGAGGAAATATATCTCGTGCTTGACGGGGAAGGTGAAATGGTAGCTGGAAGTGGAGTGGACGGCATTGCAGGACGTTATCCAGCCAAAGCTGGAGACGCTTATTACTTTCGCCCGAATTGCACGGTGGGATTCTACAACCAGAACAAACCGGGCGCCAAGGCATTCATCCTGGCGGTGCGATCAAAGATTTCGCTGCCTAAAGATGAAGACTAGATTGCTGTTAAGTTTGTTCCCATGTCACGAACAAGTTTGAGCGGTGAACTCTGCGACTCTACAAACGGTTATTGAGGAGATTTCCTAATGCGTATCCAGACTTCCGGTCGGCGATCATTCATTAAATTTCTGGCGGCTGCTCCGCTGCTGAGCCAGATTGCGGTCCGCGAACTCTGCGCCCAAGCCGCCACGGCCATCGGCAAGGATCCTCGCCAGAATGTATACACCAAGCTGGGCGTAAAGACGGTTATCAATTGCCGCGGAACGTGGACCTATCTGAGTGGATCGCTTGAATTTCCAGAGGTTCGTCAGGCCCAACTGGAAGCATCGCAATATTTCGTTAACATGATCGATCTGCAGCGTGCGGTGGGCCGACGTTTGGCAGAACTGACTGGCGCTGAATCTGGCATCGTCACTTCAGGCTCAGCCGGCGCGATGGCCGCGGCGACAGCCGCCTGTATGGCCGGTAGCGACGACAAATATATTTGGCAACTCCCCGATCCGACCGGGCTGAAGCACGAAGTGATCATGATGGGAGGTCGTAGCGCTTTCGACAGTGCGATCCGACTGGTCGGCGCCAAACTGGTGCTCGCATATTCTTCCGAGGAACTCGCCAACGCCATCAACGAAAACACCGCGATGATCTACACCACCGATCTCGGTGAAAAACTGCAGCAAGAAGTGGCGATTGCGAAAGCCCATAAGGTTCCTCTCCTGCTGGATGACGCCGCAGGCATACCACCCGCCGACAACGCCAAACTCTATGCCAAGATGGGCATTGACCTCTACTGTTTCTCGGGAGGGAAAGGACTGTGCGGGCCACAGTGCAGCGGCTTGCTTCTGGGACGCAAAGACCTCATCGAGTCGGCCCTGATGAATTGCAATCCACGAGAGGGAGCGATTTGCCGTCCGATGAAAGTTGGCAAAGAAGAGGTGATTGGTTGCCTCACGTCGCTTGAGACCTGGCTGAATATGGATGAGAAAAAGCTCTATGCCGATTGGAACGGCCGTGTGGATCGCATCCGGAAGTTGGTGGACACAGTGCCCGGCGTGAAGACAGACGTCTACATCCCCGACGATGGGAATCGATATCCAACGCTCAGGGTGTCGTGGGACACGCAGGCCTGGCGATTCAGTATTACCGATTGCGTGCAAGAACTTCGTGCGGGCGATCCGGTGATAGAAGTGCTTGGGCCAGATAATCCCAGCCTGGTGACGGCGGTACGTGAGGGGAATCCGAATCGGAAAGAACGCAAGGAGCCCGACGACATCGAACTAATTTCAATGACCATCAAGCCCGGTGAGGAAATCGTTGTGGGACAGAGGTTGCGCGCGGTTCTGCAAGCTGCGCGGAAAAAGTCAGCCGCTTAGGCGCTCGAAGGGAAACCCAGTTGAGAAGAAGGCGTCAGAAGGTTCAAATGCGACTTCTATGGCTTGTATTACTGCTTTTGCCAGCGCTCGTGGCAGAGGGACAGGTGCGGGCCATCGTTCCCGCAGCGACGTCCGCTCGCACGAATCGCTTCTACTCGCCTGCTGTGGACGCGGGGGATTACATCTACATCTCCGGTCAGGGACCTCGCCGTCCGGACGGCAATGTGCCGCCGGCTTTTGACGCGCAGGTCCGTCAGGCACTCGATAACATTAGAGCGATTGTCGAAGCTGCCGGTTTGACCATGGAACACGTTGTCTACACCCAGGTTTATCTTGAGGACATCGGCAAGTACGACGAAATGAATCGAGCTTTCGCCGAGTTCTTCGGGAAAACTCCACCGGCTCGAGCCGTCCTTGGCGTTGCTCGAGTTCCCGAGGGGCCCATCCAGATCAGCGCGGTCGCGGTGCGTAGCTTAGCGGACCGGCGGGCCATCTATCCGCCAAACTACAGCCCAAGCGATTCTGCTTCGCCCGGCATTCTTACTCACGACCGGCTTTTCATTTCCAGCATGTCTGGCAGTGATCCCGTAAGTGGCAAGGTCCCGGACGACCCTGCAGCACAAGTGGATTTAGCGCTCGACCGTGTGCAGGCCGTCGTGAAAGCGGCTGGTCTCGAACTCAGCAACATGGTGTTCGTCAATCCTTACTTGACTTTGAAGATCCCATCACGCGTGATGAATGAGCGTTACGCGCGGCGCTTTGAGTTCGGCAATACTCCAGCACGCGCGACTATTGAAGTATCGAATTTGCCTGGAGGCGCCCAGATCGAGTACACGGGCGTGGCCGTTCGTGATCTTCGCCAACGGAAAGCGATTCGTCCCAAAAATATGCCGCCGAGCCCCACCGCGAGTCCCTGTGTTTTTGCCGGCGACACTTTGTATTGCTCCGCCAAAGACGGTTTTATCCCCGGTGCGCACGGCGGCATCTACGCCACTACCACACAACATCAACTGCGGCAGAGCATGCGCAATCTCCTCGACAACCTTGAAGAAGCCGATATGAATTTCGATGAGGTTGTGAGCACAAACGTCTATCTGGACGATTTGTCTGACCTGCAAGGCTTTGACGACGTATACGCGCAGTATTTTGGCCCGGTGCTGCCGGCGCGAACCACTATTCAGCAAATTGCACCCACAGAACGCGCAGCCGACAAAGAAGATCACTTTCCTGGGCTGGAGCAAGTCTCGTTCATCGCGGTTCGAAGAGAGCGCAGTCACTGAATGATTGACTTTACTCTGGTCGCGAGAGCTGAGCAAAACCAGTCCTGAGGCGGCCTGGCCCCTGCCTCCGCCTTTATGAAACCTGCCCCACTCTTCAATTAATTGGCTTTTTGAGGTAGGCTAAGTCCGCTTCGTAAGGAGGCCTCTATGGCACAGAATTCTCCAGTCGAATTAGTGCGGAACGCTTCGACGATTTCCATTTTGTGGGGTGTTTTGCTGATTGTCTTCGGTATAGTAGCGGTCGGTTCACCGTTTCTTGCCGCCGTGGCAATCAACGCGGTTGTCGCCTGGCTTATCGTCTTAGCGGGCGTCGTCCACCTGATGCTCGCATTCAGCGCACATGGAGCGGGCAGCATGATATGGAAGCTGCTGGTGGGCGCAGCGTATCTGTGCTTCGGCGCGTACCTGATCATGCACCCGATACTGGGTGTGGCGTCCCTTACTCTGGTGCTCGCATCGCTTTTCCTGGTTGAAGGCATCCTGGACATCGTTCTGTTCTTCAAGATGCGACCGATGCATGGGTCGGCCTGGGTGCTACTGGACGGGATCATCACACTGCTGCTGGGGCTGATGATCTACGCGCAATGGCCGTCGAGTTCCGCCTGGGCGATCGGCACGCTGGTGGGGATCAGCATGATCTTCAGCGGGGTTGCGCGGGTGATGATGTCGTTGGCTGTGCGCAAAGCAACAGATAAGGCATCGTCATCACCATCGTCGTTGGCGGCGTAGTGGGCTGAAGCGTCGAAGGGAAACTGGCGCGGCGAGGTGTTAGCAGGTTCGACGCGTCGGGAGAAACCTGCGTTTACCGGAATGGAGGAAGACTAGATGGGAGGACTGATTCCGCTAGGGGACGCATCGAGGCGTCCCACACGTATCCCCATCGTCACCATCCTTATTATTCTGGTGAATGCCTTGGTTTTTGTGTGCGAACTGATGGGTGGCGAGCCTTTCGTGACTCAGTGGTCGGCGATTCCCGCAGAAATTTTCTCCGGTCATCACTGGATCACGATTCTGACTGCGATGTTCATGCATGCCAGTTGGTCGCACATCATCGGCAATATGATCTTCTTATGGGCCTTCGGTCCGGAGATCGAAGATGCGATGGGGAGATGGCGATATCTGGGTTTTTATCTGGCTGGCGGAATAGTAGCCATGCTCGCCCAAGTAGCAGCCAGTTCGCATTCCACCGTTCCTAACCTGGGCGCGAGCGGGGCAATTGCCGCCGTAATGGGCGCGTTTCTGGTCACCTATCCCCGCGACCGGATCCGCTCAATTCTGCTGATCTTTGTGTTCGTAAAGATAACCTTCATCCCGGCAGCACTCTTGATCGGTTTTTGGTTTCTGACCCAGCTCTTCAATGCGGGCGCGGTGGCGCACGCGCAAACGGGCGGAGTAGCTTATTTGGCGCACGTCGGTGGCTTCATCTTCGGTGCAGTCACGGCGCGCCTGTTCGAAGACCCTCGTCAAATTGCATTGCAAAGGGATGCCGAATGACTTAGAGGGGCGATACACTAGTCAACAGTCGCGGGACTCGTTACTTGTGAAGCTTGGCTTTGGGCGTAAGGCGGCGGAGGATGAACTCCTGTGCCAGGTTGGCCGCGGCACGCTGCCCGGTGTTGATGAAGAAATTCCCGAAAAACAGTCCCAGGCCTCGATTGGACGGTGGATAGTAGGCATTCGCAATCGCAGCCGAGGCGAGATCGCCCCCAATGGTCGAATAGTTCGCCTGCCACAGTCCATTATCCCCTTTGCAAATGAAGGGGCTAGTAAGTGCGTGGAGGGCGCGAGACTTATTCGTTCCCGCGCCCTGGTAGAAGTAGCGCGGGTCCTGGTGCAGAAGCGATGGCAGGATGGCACCACCGATCATAATGTCGGTGAAGCCGTTAGCGTAAGCGGCGCCATACCGCTCACCGAAGCCAATCCAACCCTGGCGATAGTTCGGGTTGTCTCCCGCCTGCTGGCTGGCGGCAAGCAAACCTACTCCAAAGAAGGTGACTGGATCGTAGGACACCTTGAGGGCGAGCTGGAACTTCAGCTTAGTCGTGAGCGGTACGGCATTTTGATCATAGCTGACATAAAAATTGGGAATGAAGCTGAAAATGCGCTGCTGTTCCTCAATCTTGACCTGCTGGGTCGCGAGTTCCTCGGCGGAATAGCCTACAGTTACCTTAGTTAGCGCCTCGGCAATGCGGAGCTTGGAAACCGTGAGGATTACGTACTGGCCTGGCTTTAGCGTGACATCGGGGGAAGTCCAGCTGGCGAATCCCTGGGCGCTGATGGTGACGTGATACGGAGTGCCCGGCTCTAGACCATTGAATTCAAAGAATCCGTTATCGTTCGCCACAACGGTAAGCGGATCTGTGAGAATGGGGCTTTGCAGAGCCACGGTGGCGCCGGGAATAGCATCGTCGTTCACATCGACTACAGTGCCGACAATTATCCCGGGTTGCGCCTTGGGTGTATCCGGCAACGCGGTCGGCTGCTCCTGTGCCCTGGAAGCGCTGGCTACACAAAGGCAGAGGACGAGTACAAAGGCAGGCCACTTCATGGCAAGTCTCCTGTAGCTGACAGAAATCCCCAATATCGATCTCTCAGGAATTAGGGATGTAAAGGCAACTGAGCGGCCAACGCATCGAGCTGGGGGCAGGTTTCGTAAATCGCTGGATCTAAACCAAAAAAGGACGATCAGGAGGGGATGGTGTCGACAAATGTCGAGGGCATCCTTCGACATTTGTCGAAGATTTGTCACGACTGGCGAATGCGAATTTGTCTTGCTGGGGCGGGGCTGCAGGCGTTGTCCTCGGCGCCGGACCGGCTATTGCCGGCCCAGCGCTTTGGACAGCCAACCAGCGCCCGCCTTATCGAATCGTGCGTGGTTTAGTCAGTGTCCGGCGGAGCTACCTCAGTAGTGGCAGTCGTGGTGAAGAAGCTTCCCGCGAGCGGAGCCGGAATTGTTTTGTATATGGTCGGCGCGTGATGAAAGTCGAAAAATTCGTGAAGATCGTTGGTCGCTCGGGCGTCGGCAAAACCGAGACTGCCAAGTCCGAAAATACCCTCGATCGCCTTCACAATGCTGCCGAAATCATATTTCAGGTTGCTGATATAGCCGGTCTTGGGCGAGTAGGCCGAGACCACCACCAGCGGCACCCGAAAGCCCAACTGATAGTCGTTCTGGTTTGCTCCGCTTTGGAATACCGGCCGCACGTGGTCGTACCATCCTCCCCAATCGTCCCACGTAATCAAGATGGCAGTATCGTTCCAGTAGCCGGTGCCGTCGTCGCACGTTTTGTTATTTCCGATGGCATTGACTACGGCAGCTACCCACGAGGGCCCCTGACCGCTGTTAATAGGATGATCCGAATACTGCCCTGCTGGCATTACCCAACTCACTTGCGAGAGAGTGCATTTGGCGATGTCGTTTAAGATATCGGGTGGTGAAGTGTCGACATAACCGTTCGATTCGCCTTTCGTCCAGTCCGGTCCTGTGCATACTCCTGCCAACGGTATGCAGATGTTGGAAAGCGAGTTCGGCGCCACCCAGAGACTACTCTGCCCTTCTGAATAGTAGGTCCACGTGATCTTAGGATCTGGCAAACTGAACAGGTAATCCATGGCATTGCGGGTAAAGCATTCGTCCGTTTTGTCACCGATGGTTTCCGTGCCAAACGGTGGCCGTCTGTTCCCGCTCGGTCTGATCAGTTGGACCGATTCTCCCGAGCCACAGCCATAGATTGTGCTCGGACCATTCTCCGCGACAAAGACACCTATCGCGTCGTCGGCCGCGGTAGGTGCCGAAGTAGCGCCAAAAATAAATTGATGCGCCGGATAGCTCGGGCCTTGGTTGGTCTGGAACATCCGGTTCGCCCATCCATAAGTGGTGGCCAACGTGATGTAGGGATCAAGAAGGCCGCCTTTGCTGCCATTGGTATTCGTTACCGGCGTGTTGTAGACGTACATGAACTGAGAAAAATCGTTCGCGGTGACGACGCAGCCAAAGACGTTGGCGGCGCAGAGTGCCGGAACATTGGCTGCAGGCTTGCCGCTGATTCCCTGGTTGTTGTATTCAAAATTCCACCCGCTGATGGTTCCGTTGAGGCTTGGCCCACCGTGGCTGTGGTCCAGATCGAAGTTGGTAGCCAGTCCGACAGGCTGTAATGGCACCGTCTGGCCATCCGAATTTATATAGGTCGATGCGATATCGTACGCTGGCCCAGTCGACGTGCTACATCCCGGCACGCCGCCATTGGCGGTACACAAACCCTGGAACAGATTGTCAGGCGTGCGATTTTCCTGAAAGATCACGATCACGTGCTTGATCGGCGTCGCGCCATACTGCGCATGGGCCAGCGATGCGACGAGCCCGGTACCAATAAGTAGCCAAACTCTGAGAGCAGATTTCATGGCAATTCTCCTTGTTGACGGAAACGAGAAAGCGATCAAGGGCGGAGACCGGATACTCCAACCACAAACAACGACTGGTTAGGAAGTGGAACCCTGGCGGTTTTGAAAAGTTTCCCTGCGAGCAAACAAGACTTGGAATGAGAGCATCTGAAGCCGTGCTCGGCGGCGGCGGCGCGATCAGCGTGGTTCTTGAGTGTTGCCGCTCGGCGCAGGCAAGCCGGGCGAAGCGCTCTGAGCTGTATCCGGCCGGGGATTTATGACCTCGCTGGAAAAGCGAGATGGCTGTGGACGATACCCGTTGCGAGTGCGGATCTTATATTTTTTCAGATTGTCGCCCACCAGCTTCACCGTGATCGCGCGCCAGCCAGAGTTGGGATTGGCCTTCGGGTAGTAGCTCAACGAATAGAGATGCGCCAGGTCGTCCCGGATGGCCGCAAAAGCGCGCTTTTCATCTCTCCAGTTTTTAGCAAAGTAGGCCTTGCCGCCGGTGGCCGCAGTCATGCGATCAAACACGGCGGTGGAGACCGGCTCCAACCTCGCTTCCTGAGTGCTGATCATGTATATCGAGACGCCAGCAGACTGAGCGAATTCGGCGACGTCCTCGGGAGGCACGACGCTGGAGTTGTCCGGACCGTTGGAAAACACGACGACGACTTTCCTGCCCTGATACTGGGTCGCATCCTTCAACGTGAGCAACAGGGTGTTGTAGAGTGCTGCTTCGTCTCCGGCGACCGTCGAGCGCACGGCGTGCAGAATCTGGGTCCGGTCGGGGGTAAGAGTAGCTGCCCGAGAAAGATCCCGGTTGTACGAATAGAACGCAATCTTGTCCGCGCTCTCCAGCGAACGAACAAACTCGGAAATGGCATCCTGGGCAAAAACGAAGCCGCGATACATGTAGTTGCTGGTGTCAAACAAAACAAATACGTTGGCGCCCGCTACCAACGAACTGAGAGTCTGGGGCGAGCCTCCGAAAGAAGCACCGCTGGTCAAGCTGTTGGCCGGGCTTGCTGAGGCTTCGGTCTCTGGCTGGTCAACCACCCGAAACGCCGGTCCGTTGCCTTCCGCAAAGGTAGCAACCTTCTCTGTAATTCCATCCTCAACCACGGCGAAGTCCTTGGGGTGCAAGCCGGTAATATACTTGCCATCTTTGTCGGTCACTGCGATGTTGAGCTGTACCAGATTGACGACCACGTGAACATCGGCGTTCTCCTGAGCTATAACTCCGACGCACAGCCCAAGCAACAGAAAGAGAAATCGAAGAGAGTTCGTTGCCATAATGCCTCAGTTCCTGCTCCGATGGCCCGCTTACCAGGCTCATTAATTTTGCGGTCAACAGTCAGCTACAAGTGCTTCATGGGCCAGTCGCACCCGCACCCACAGGGGGAGTCATCTTGCCCTTCTGGAAATCTTCGCCCGTTTCGTGCATCGCGCGAAGCAGCGCTGGCCAGTCTTCAAAATCGGTGGCTGAGATTTTCTCCACCATGTGCCGGGTCAATTGCGGCACCAGATGATTTAGCGTCACGGCAGATTGGCCGCTTTCATCGGCCAGACGAGCCCAGTACAGATTGGGCGAATCCCAAGACTCCGCCAGAAAACGGCTGGGACTTCCTTCGAACGCGGGCAGAAGTCCGATGTTCAACAGCTCACGACCATAGGTCTGACCCAAGCTGGGATGCGGCACACCAAAATCCTGCGACAAACGCTTCCAGTTAACCTGTTCGGGATGCTGGCGCAAGAGATCTTGAAGCTCGTGTGTCGCGGCTCCCCAGGAACGAGTTTCGTCCGGATATCTGCGCTGAAACTCTGCGGTCAGATAGAATGTGTCCGCCGGCGCCATGCGAGTGAGCACCTCGGTTATGTGACCCGCCCGCAGACCCTGCTCCACTTGCTCCGAGCGCTGGGGGTTCACACGATCCGACAAGATCGTCATTACCTTGCCGCGTAATTCTTCGTCCTTCGCGGAAGCGGTAAGGAGTTCTTCCCCAGTTCGCTGATAGAGCGTGACCGCGTGAAGCTCGTTCTGGCTGACATCCCACCAGCGCGGCAGGATGGCATTGGTTAACAGACCGGGGGTCAATTCCTTCCAGATGAGAGCCTGGACATTTTCCGGCGAAATAAAATCCTCTTCCAGATCCGCAAGAACATACGGCAGATCGGCAAGAGAGCCAACGAAATGAGCGCCTCCGCCGGCGGGGGAGCCTTGGCCGAAGAGCTGCGGAGCCTGCCACACCGTCTTGATGCCGCCGACGGTTTCCGCGGCGAAATCATGGGAGCGGACGAGCAGCGGGTTATTGTGCAGAGCCTGCGAGCCAGGCGGCTCGTAATAGGCATAGTTCAACCCGACAAGCGTATCCCGCAGGAAAGAAGCGAGCTGACCGCGTGCTTCTTCGAGTTGTCCATGCGAAGGCGCCGGAGACTTCAAAACCTTCGCCACGTCGGTTCGCATCTGCACTTCGGTGTGATGGTTGTTATAGATTCCCGCAGCCCATTCGGTTCTCTCGCCATTGGTGAAAATCGGCCGGGGCATCTCGAATTCCCGTATCTCACCAGCGCGATGAATCTCGAATTCGTTCAGCGCTTTCCCTTCGCCCTTTTCGGTCAAGGCATCGCCCAGCGAAAGCAGGGTATCCAGAGAAACCAGTCGCTGATCGTCCAATACAGAACGGATTCTGAGAGCGAGCTCGTGGTGAATCTTCATTCCCTCGGGGTCAGTTTGCCGAGGTCCGGCCAGCAGGTCGATGAGTTCGTCCTGAGAGATTCTTGTGTCGCCAGTAGCAAACCGAAACGCTTCTCCGAGGGAAGCTCGCCCGGCGTTATATAACTGGGCCGCCGACCGGGTTCCGGCGAATGGCTTGATCACCTGCTGCCACGAATCATTCAGCCGCGCATTCGAGATTTGCCCCTGCCGGGCAAAGATCTGCCAGATTCCGACATCCGCCTGAAACATGCCAAGCGCGTTGCCACGCAAGGGATTGGGGAGATTGTTGAGCGCTTCAGCCGTCTCCATGAACAGGACAATGGATGCGTCGTTCAACTCTTGAAACTCGGCAAAGATCCGATACTGATCACTGAACTGGTCAAATTTGCGCACCAGCAGGCGCACCGTTGCAGGAGCCAGGCGATGTTCGGGAGATCGTCTGCTCTCGAGTGCGCTGGTTGCCAGGTACATCTGTACGGGGCCTTCATCGGTCGTCGCGCGGGAGAGAGCGAACATTGCTTGAACGAGTTGATTCGGATTGTTCAGGCGGCTAATGTGCGTGCCCGGCTCGCGCAGCACGCTTTTGTGGCGAAGAATTTCTTTCCAGACCTCGAGATTTCCAGGGACAAGCGGTTCGCCAGTAGGCTCCAACTGGAGGCGAGTGACTAAAAGCAAAAGCGCAGGGGCAGGTCTGAATATGCCGGTGGTCGCGCTCGAGGAAGAATCTGGACCTCGCAGGGCATCATAGAAAATTCGCAGTCGATGCGGGTCGGTGAAATATATCTGCTGATCTCGATTCACCCGCGAAAGCACGTCAAAATAAGCCATCAGCCAACCCTTGTCCCTGGCCAGCAGTTTCTGGACGAAGGACGCGGGTGATGAGGGGCTTGCTCCTACCAAATCCTTCCACGCAGATTCGGCGCCCGATCCTCCTGGAACGATGACCTGGTTCGCGTGAATGCAGAGGTGGCTCCCGTAAAAATCAAGAATGCCCGCGTAGGGCAGCAATTTCCTGATCCCAAATGATCGGTACAGGAAGTCGCCGGTTTGAGAATCCAGCTTGGATAGGGCCCAGTACAGGCGTGCTACTGCGGGATCGCTCAGGATCGTATCAATCAGATCCTTGCTGGCTTCCTTGTAATTTTTTCCGCTTGCCATGGTCCAATCGCCGGTGGCAAATATTACAGGCACGGCAGAAGCAAGGTAGTGGTACTCGAAGGGATCGCCCCCTTGCAGTGTGCGCTCCAGTTCGAGGAGAGGAAATCCGGAATCGATCGTCAGGAAAGCCCGGTCAGCATCCGCCGTCTGCAAGGATGTGTCCCGCGTTCCACAGTCCGGCCGGGTACGATAGCCGAGGATGCGGAGAAGCGGTTTCGCATCGTCACAATTGGAAACGCGAATGACGCCTCCGGCGGCCAAAGCTGACAACTCGCGGGCTTGGACGACGTAGCGGCTCAGCAGGATGAGAAATTCCGTCTGTCTCTTGGAGCCGTCATAACCCTCCATAAAGACGTTGCGGCTCAGCAATGGCAGCACTTCTTCCGGCGCAATCTTTTGACTGATACCAGCCATGCGGAGAAAAGAGCGCAGCGGCCCCGGGATCATGAACGCCGCAGGCGAGGTGACCGGTTGGTCGCCCGGAGGCGAAGTCGCTGCTGCATCGGATGGTTTCGAAGAAGCGGAATCAGCAGAGACTGCTGCGCTGGCAGACACACAACAGCAAGAGCAGACTAAAGCAACGACAAGAATGGAGAGGCGAAGAGGGAGTTTCACAGCTGGATTCCCCTTGGAGCCGGCCAAACCTGACGCAACCAAGAGTACGTCGCGGAGAGCAGGGGTTGTAAATCATCCGCCGAATCGACTCGTGACCATTATCGAGTTTGTGCTTCCCGGCCCCTTATTTCTAATGCCGGTCAAAATAACCCATTTCTCGGGATTATCCAAGCACATTCGTGAATTTCTTTACAAGTTTCTTACGGCGTGGGAAAAGCAGGCCACGCTTTGAGCGGCGGGCGCACGACTTGGCAGGCAACTTCCCTGCCCTCGCAAACGGCCTAGGCCATAGTCTCTGCCGGTTCACCCAGAGCAATCTCATCCTCGCGCCGCACCGGTACGCGCGCTTTCGAGACCAGCATGTAAATGGAGGGCACCACAAATAGCGTAAAAACCGTGCCGATGATCATTCCGCTCACCAGCATGATACCGATGCTGTTTCTCGCGCCTGCACCGGGGCCTTTCGCGAGTACGAGTGGGAAATGCCCGAAGACGGTGGCGGCCGTCGTCATGAGGATCGGACGCAGTCGGGTATTTGCCGCGCCGATAATCGCATCAAGCTTACTCAGGCCGGTTTCCTGCAAGTGGTTGGCGAATTCTACGATCAGAATTCCGTTCTTCGCGATCAGACCAACGAGAGTGATTAATCCGACCTCGCTGTAGATGTTCAGCGTGGTGAAACCCAGGAACGAGAATACGAGAGCGCCCGAGATCGCCAATGGAACGGAGCCCGCTAGAATGATGAACGGATCGCGGAAGCTTTCAAACTGCGCGGCGAGCACCAGATAGATCAGGATCGCTGAGAGCAAGAACGTACCCAGAAACTTGCTGCCCTCCACCCGCAGCTGGCGAGACTCACCCGCGTAATCCACGGTGAATCCCTGGGGGAGGATCTGTTTCGCCTGGTCCTCCAGAAAAGTAAGCGCCTTATCGAGCGGCACGGGCGGCGGAATGACACCTTGAATGCGCACTGCATTCAACTGCTGAAACTTGTTGAGCGATCTCGGCTCGGTCGTTGTCTTGAGGCTGGCAAAGGTTGAGAGCGGCACAAGCTGGTCCGAGGAACCCTTCACGTAAATCTGTGAGAGCTGTTCGGGGGTAAGCCGCTCGACACGCTTGACCTGCGGGATCACCTTATAGCTGCGTCCTTGAATGCTGAAACGGTTGACATAGTTACCGCCGAGCATAGTGGAGAGATCCTGACCGACCTGGCTCAAGTCCACTCCCTGGGAACGGAGTTTGTCGCGATCGAACACAACTTCCGTCTGTGGCTGGTCAAACTTCACGTCGGTGTCGGCGAAAATAAACATGCCGCTCGCCATCGCCTTCTGCACGATCTGCTCGGCGAGTTGACTGACCTGTTGCGGCTCTGCAGCCGATACGATGGCAAAATCGACGGGAAAGTTCCCACCTCCGGGTAGAGGTGGTGGCGTCAGCGGAATGACGCGTACTCCCGAAATCTTGGAGAGCGGGCCGGTGGACTCGACCAGCAATTCCTGCGTAGTCTTCTTGCGTTGGCTCCAAGGCTTGGTCACCATACCGCCGAAGCCGCCACTCGGATTCGTGATCTGAAAGACGCTGGCGCTCTCCGGAAACGAGTGGTACACGTTGTAAACCTGATCGGTGAACAAGTTGGTTTGATCGAGAGTTGAGTTAGCCGAAGATTGAATGACTCCGAATACCACTCCTTGATCCTCGGAGGGCGCCAGTTCGTGCTGGGAAAACATATAAAGCGGAATCATCGCCACGGCCACGATCGCCCACAGTGTGAGTACGACCGGGCGGTACTGCAGCGTGCCCGAAAGCAACCGCACATAAAGATGCCGAACGCTCTCAAAACGCCGGTTGATGATTCCGGCGAAGCCGCGCTCCGTGTCGCCAGCGCGCAGTAGCTTCGAACCCATCATCGGCGACAACGTGAGCGCGACAATGCCCGATACAATGACGGCGCCAGCCAACGTAAATGCAAATTCGCGGAACAGCGCGCCCGTCAACCCTCCTTGAATACCGATCGGCGCATAGACCGCGGCGAGCGTGATGGTCATGGCGATGATCGGTCCCACAAGTTCACGCGCAGCGTCCTTCGCCGCCTCGAATGGGGTCTTGCCCAGATGCAAGTGACGCTCGACGTTCTCCACCATTACGATGGCATCGTCAACGACAAGGCCAACGGAGAGCACAATCGCCAGCAGTGTCAGGAGATTGATGGTGAAGCCAGCGATGAGCATGAGGAACACGGCTCCGATCAGCGAGATCGGAATCGCGATCACCGGAATCAGTACAGAACGAAACGAACCGAGGAACAGGAAGATCACTACTACGACGATCAGCAGCGTCTCAACCAGCGTGTGCAACACTTCGTTGATGGCGTCCTGAATGTATTCCGTCGAGTCGTAGGGAACACCCAGCTTCATGCCGGTGGGCAATTGCTGTTCAATCGCCGGCAATGCCTTACGCACGTTGCGAATCACTTCCAGTGAATTCGCCGTAGGAAGAACCCAAATACCCATGAAGGTCGCGGTTTCGCCGTTGAAGCGGACATCCTGGTCGTAGTTCTCGGCGCCCAGCGACACATCTGCGATTTCCCCCAGCCGAACCACCACGCCGTTCTGCTGCTTCACCACCATGTCGCGAAACTCAGCGGGAGTTCGCAGGTCGGTGTTTGCGATCAGGTTCACGGACACCATGGAACCCTTGGTGCTACCGAGAGCCGACAAATAGTTGTTTTTCGCGAGCGCGTCATGCACATCGGAAGGCGAGACGCCGCGCGCGGCCATCTGCTCGGGCTTCAGCCAGATTCGCATGGCAAACGTACGGTCGCCCAGAATGTCAGCACGCTGCACGCCGCTGATCGCGCTCAGCTTCGGCTGCACGACGCGGGTCAAGTAATCGGTGATCTGGTTCTGATCGAGGTCGGTGGAAGAAAATCCAAGATAAATCGCAGCAAACTGATCGTCGGCCGTTTGCAGATCGATGACGGGAACCTGAGCATCCGGAGGAAGGTCGTTACGGACCTGTGCTACTTTCGCCTGGATCTGAGTGAGCGCGGCCGTGGTGTCATAGTTAATCTTCAGGTGCACCTGGATGGTGCTCAAACCCTGAGCGCTGGTCGACTCCATGTAGTCGATGCCGTCGGCGCTGGCAATCACGCGCTCGATCGGCGTCGTGATGAAGCCGCGGACCAGGTCGGCGTTCGCGCCAACATAGACCGTCGTAACCTGCACGACGGCGATGTCGCTACGCGGATACTGCCGTACGCTCAAAGATCGAATGGCCTGCAGACCGGCGATCAGGATCACCAGGTTCACCACGATCGCCAGAACCGGACGCTTGACAAACAAATCCGTGAACTTCATGCGCGCTCCTCCAAGAGCAAACTGATTTTAGCTATCACGTTTAGCTATCCTCAGGCTTGGGACTGGCACTGTTTTCGGGCTTGACCGTGTTGTTCACAAGAACGGGAGCGCCGTTGCGCAGCCGGAAGACTCCGGAACTCACGACTTCGTCTCCGGGATTGATGCCGGAAGTGACCGCGACCTGATCGCCACGCGATCCCTCAACTTTTACAACCTGCTGACGTACTCCGCGATAGGTGTTCCCTTTTGCATCTTTCATTTCCACGACGACGAACACGGAATCACCGTAAGGGGCATAGTTGATGGCTGAAGCCGGTAACGGAACAACTTGACGCGGCTGACCCAGAGGGAGTTCGACTTGCACAAACATTCCCGGACGCAATTTGTTTTCCTTATTGGTAACAGTGGCCTGCACTTGAATGTTTCGCGTCTGCTCGCTGATAACCGAATCGAGCGCCGTAATCCGGCCGCTGAACGCCATGCCCGGCAGATCGCCGTTTGTGACGCGCAAAACGTGGCCTGGAACGACCTTCGGCGTGTCCTGCTGGGGCACGCCAAAATTCACATAGATGGGGCTCAGAGATTGCAGAGAAACAATTGCTTGCCCGGCAGCGAGGTATTGCCCGAGACTGACTTGCCGAATTCCAAGGAGTCCAGAAAACGGAGCGTGAATCGTCTTGCGAGCGATCGCCGCGCGAATATCACCGACCTGCGCTTCGGTCGCCTTCTGCTGAGAATCGGCAGTATCGTAGTCCGAACGGGAAATGACACCTGCCTTTACCAGTTCCTGGGCGCGGCCGTAATTGATGCGCGCTAGATCGCGCTGCGCCTCAAGACTGGCTAGTTGAGCTCGTTCCTGGCGGGTATCAAGCTCCACCAGTATGTCTCCCTCGTGTACCCATTGGCCCGAGTCAAAGTGGATCTTGTCGATGGTTCCGGGCAGATCGGCGCTCACCGTAACCCCCTGAATTGCGGCTGCCGTGCCGATGACGGACAACGTAGAGGGCCAAGTCTCCCGCTGCGCCACCACCGTCGTAACCGCAGTGGGCGGAAGCTGGAAGCTTGCTCCTTGCGCAATCGCGGCCTCAACCTGCCGGAATTTTGCAAATCCCAGACCCCCCAAAATAAGGGCCATCACGACCAACATCATGATCATTCGTTTCGCCATACATTCTCCAGATCTGAAACAAAACACTTGGGTGTTGTCTGGACTACGGGGTCAGACGCGCAACGCAGTTGTTTCGTATAGATTTCGCTATTTCGAAAAAGGATTCAGAGTTCCTAAGCCTCGTTTGAGTTACTCCGGTCATGGCGGTCGTCCAATGCAAATTCCTGCGCAACCTTCTTCGAAATTAGTCTCCCGAACGGTTGCGCTGGACGACTATCCCTGGGCCGGATTTGCAGCGGAAATACCATTCATTGGCAAAAGCCGTAAATCGCAAACCACACCTGTCACCGGGATGGGTTCGGGGTCTTTAGCTTGGTGGCGTGAAACGATGGCCGCTCTTTCAGCACTATTGCTATAAGAACAATCTGGTTGGGGTCACGAGATCGGACGAGACAATTCGAAGTGTCAATTCCGACGAAATCACAGCCGCATAACATGAGCATCGATCCATATTGGCGAACCTCTTGGTCGACAAACGTTCAGGTCGAACCTCTTGTCGAGCACATAACGGCCGGCGCTATCCGGAAAGATAGCCCTCTATCCAACGCGATAGGTCGCAAATGATTCCATTAACTCTTTGTCGCGCTGAAAAATCGCCAACACTGTGTGAGAGAGGTGTTTATCGAGAGTCCCAATTCGGATGGAGATGGCCAGGAAACTGCTTGAACTGCATTTGCGCGCAGTTGAATTCAGAACTTCCCAGACGACAACCTTCGGCAATAACTCAATTGGTGTGCTTTGCAGTGTATTCGGCGTTGACCACGTGACAATCGGCTCCCTTAAACCACAGCTGAGAAATGAACCACGCATTAAGTCAAGGAGGATACAATGAGCGACACGAATCCCAGAGCATCCATCAAGCTGCCCAGTGACTTCGTATTCGGGCAACTTCGCCCGGATCATACCAAGCCTGCCCCGCCGACACCTCCGCCGCCGCTCGGTCCACTCTCGGCATTTGTTGGAGATTGGGTCGGGAACGGCTTCAACACCATCTTTCGGCCCGATAGTGCGGCTACGCCAACACCGCTCCCGAATCCAGTTCCCCCGCCCCCGCCTCCGCGCGACAACATTTTGGAATTGAACTTAACCTCTGAGAGCCTCTCGTTTTCGCCCCGCCTGGGGTCGGTTCCAAATCGCGGCACCGGAGCACAGGCAGACGCTTTTCTCAACGGGGTACCGTATTTGCAGACGATCAACGATATTACGATCCACGGCGAAAGTGTGGGTATCCACGTCGAACCCGGAATCTGGATTCATGTGCCGGCGACCACGATTCCTCAGTTGGGAGAAACGGTTACGCGCATGGCCTCCATTCCCCACGGCACGACGATCGAGGCTCAAGGGCTCGTAGCGCCTGCGACGCCTGGGCCACCGACCATCGCCGCAGTGGACATCACGCCGTTCTTAACCGCAAACCCTGCCACTAAAATCAAGTTCGCCAGCCAGACCGCCAGCAATCCGAACACGCCGAGGATTCCTCAGGATCTGGGCCCGTTTATCACACGCGGCACCATTACCCAAGCCATGCTGGACGATCCAAACAGTTTGCTGCGGGATCACATCAGCGAGCAGAAGATCGTCAGCACGACGACCATCTTCATTTCGACCGCCGCGCCGCCTCCGGTTGGGCTCTTCGGCGGCGGAACCGATAACATCGCATTCCTCCTGGGCCAAGCCGCGGCCACCGCACCCAATGCTCAGGCCTTGAAGATGACAGCCGTCTTCTGGATTGAAACTGTCGAAGAAGTTATTAAAGTGGGGCCCTATAAGGTGGGTAACCCACCGCACTTGATTAAAGCCAAACGGAGCGTTTCCGGTCAGCGCGTGCCGAGGTTCTCCGTGACACCGACGTTGGATTTGGACAAGGAGCGCGAGATCACAGTTAGGTTCACGCAGATTCAATACTCCCAGACGGTGCTGCTGAATTTTGCGACGCTCACTTGGCCGCATGTCTCGGTGAACACGCTGGTGCCCGCCGACGACATTGTTGTTTCCCCCTCCGTGTGGAAGTGAGCTGATCCGCTGTTATGCGCCGCGGCTACCGTTAGCGGTGGCCGCCGGCACATTTTGTTGTGACGAATTGATAGGAGGACCCATGAAAACCTGTCACTTATGCCTGCTCATCTGGACGTTTGTTTTCGGGGTCACGGCGAACTGCCTGTGCCAGTCAACCATGGTGCCGTGGCTCACGCGCGCCGGGGATAACTCAAGAAGCGGCTGGAATGAGCAAGAGAAAATACTCACGCAAGCGTCTGTGGAGTCCAAGGGAATTGTCCGAGCCACCATTATTCCAGTGTTCGGTGATGCTCGAGGCATGGAAGCGCAGCCGCTTATCTTGCCGAACGTGAAGCTTCCCGACGGCACCACCCACGACGTCATGGTTCTGCCATCGATGGCGAATATTGTGCGGGGCGTCGATGCGCACGATGGTTCAGCTTTGTGGAGCGTTACCTTGGGTACGCCCATCAACGGAAACGCACCCATCGGGCCCAAAAAGACTGCGCCTGACGGCTGCGTTGGCGACTTCCCGACCATTGATTGCCACGCGATTAATGACAAATGGGGAGTGCTAAGCACCGGCGTCATCGATCCCGACACGCAGCGAGTCTACCTGGTCTCCTGGATCTCGCCCGATGGTACGCCGCAAAACGGCAAACATTTTATATTCGTCTTGAACGTGGCCGATGGAACTCAGGTGCTGGCGCCGGTTCTGGTAGCCGGGACCAGCCTTGGGCAGTCCTACAGCAGTACCATGCGCAAGCAGCGTAGTTCGCTGGTGTTGACCACCGTGAACGGCCGTAAGACAGTCTTTTGGGCGTCCGGGACGGTGCAGGAAACCGGAAACAAGGCCGCCGGATGGATCTTCGCCTTCGACTGCGCTACCAATTCGATCGCCGCCGCTTTGACGACGTCGGAGGGTGAAGGTGCGGGTATATGGATGGGGGGACAAGGGCTGGCGGCGGATGATAAGGGCTTTCTCTATGCCATCACCGGCAACGGAGATTTTGATGGCCAGACCGAGTACGGTGAATCGTTCGTGAAAGTGCAGTACACACCAGCTTCCGGAGGAACGTCGGCCAGCCTGAAGGTGGTGGACCACTGGACGCCCTGGACGGACTTGGTGCGATCCGGGCAAGCGCGACTGCCGGCTACGAAACTGGCAGGTCAGAGCGCGCCTACTGAAGCTGCCAAACCGGTCGGGAGCAGGATGAACCTCTCTATTAAGGATGCAAGACTGGAGGGGCACATCAACGAGCGCGGCAAGCCAGTCCTCTTGGTCTTCCCCAACATGGCCAGAGGAAATTGGTCCGACGAAGATTGGGGATCGGCTGGTCCGGCCTGTATCTTCTCAATTGGCGTTTGCGTTGCCACCGGAAAAGATGGAATCGCGTACCCGATCAAGACAGCGAACCTCGGCGGCACTACCCCCGCAGATCTAGGCAACGCGAAAGCAAACTGCGGAAAGCTCGCGGCACCTCCCGCCTGGCTTACGATGAGCCCCGGGCCAGTCGATCCGTGCCCGGCCAATCCCACCACGTTGAACTTTTTCCCGTGGGGCGACACGGCACATCTTCATATGACTCCGGTACACTTTTTCGATCCGGTTCTCAAATCGTGGACGATTTTCGCCTGGGGCGAAAATTCGCAACTCCACAAATGGAAGGTGAGTTCGACCGGAACTTTAACCTACATCGCGCAGGGCCATGAATACGCCAGCGCGAACGTGCGGGACACTCCCCCGGGAGGAATGCCGGGAGGGTTTTGCTCGGGATCGAGCAAAGGGGCGGACGCTGATTCAGCGATTCTGGTCTGCACCATTCCCTACGGCGATGCCAACGCAAACGTAGTGAACGGCCGTTTGCTCGTCTACGACGCCGTACACCTCGCTGCAGATGGATCGCTAAAAGTCTTATGGGATTCGCAAAGCTTTGCGATCACGTTTCTGTTCAATAAATTTGATCCTCCGGTGATTGACGGAGGCCAAATCTATGTGCCGAATTACAACGGCGGCGTGGATCTTTACCGTTTGGCGCAATAGAAGCGCTATCGTTGGGGACCACCGCAGCCGAAGGTTCAGGTTCGTCCCTCGGATTTTCAGACCAGCCTCGTTTTCGAGAGGGGCATCTCGCGAATGCGCTTCCCGGTTGCAGCATGAATGGCGTTGTAGAAAGCCGGAGCAAAAGGCGGAACACCTGGCTCTCCCACGCCAGCAGGAGGAGCGTCGCTCTCGACGATGTAAACGCTGGTGTGTTTCGGGGCACTATCCATCCGAACCAGTTCATAGTCGTTGAAGTTGCTCTGGTTCACGACCCCGTTAGTTACACTGATCTCGCTCATGAGGGCAAGGCTTGCCCCAAAACTGGCAGCTCCCTCCATCTGGTTGCGAACGTTGTCGGGCGCCACAACCGTTCCGGTATCGACCGCTGTCCAGACATTGGGAATGCGGACTTGGCCCTTTCCATCTACTTCGACTTCCACCACAGTGGCCACGTAACTGAAGAAAGCACGGTGCACAGCTATGCCGAATCCATGTCCGTTCCCGCTGGAACGCTTTCCCCATCCTGATTTTTCGGCAACCAATTCCACCACGCGACGCAGCCGTGCGGTGTCGAGCGGATAGCGTTTCTGTTCTTCCTGCTCGTCGGGATCAAGTTGCACCGGGACGATACGCGGCGGCCCAATCAGTTCGAGGAGGTACTGAACAGAGTCCTTATTAGCAGCGTTGGCCAGTTCGTCCGCGAAAGAGTGAATGGCAAATGCATGATAGACGTTGGCGACGCTGCGCATCCATCCAATACGTACGTGCGCGTCGGCCGGTCCGTTCTCGGCCCGGTGATTCGGAATATCGAAGGGAAGGTTGTTCCAGCCCAAGCCCATCTCATCGTCCGCGTATTTGGCGTTGACGTCGAAGGTAGAACCGATTGGAGGATACACCGTGCGCTGCAGCCATGCCGTTGGCTTGCCGTCTGGTCCAATGGCGGCCTTCATATACATGGCGGCAACCGAGTGGTAGAAATCGAACCGGATGTCATCTTCACGAGTCCAGACAACCTTCACCGGCTTGCCAAGTTGTTTCGAGAGGACCGCCGCTTCCGCAACCTGGTCGGGTTTTGATTTCCTACCGAATGCCCCGCCGAGCAGAGTGACATGGCAGGTCACATCCTCTTTCTTAATGCCAAGTACACCAGCAATGGTTTCCTGCACGGCTTGCGGGCTCTGAGTTGGAGCCCAGGCCAACACTTTTCCGTCTCGATATTCCGCTACGGCGACCGGCGGCTCCATCGAGGCATGCGCAAGATGCGGAGTGTAGTATTCCGCCTCGATGATCTTGCCGCCCTTGGCAAATTCCGCGTCCACGTCGCCCAGATTGCGCACCACCTTCCCCGGCTGACGCGACGTGGATTCCAGAGTCTTGCGGAACAGATCGGAATTGTAAACAGAGTGCGGACTGGTATCCCAATCGATCTTGAGTGCTTTGCGCCCCTGGAATGCGGCCCAGGTGTTGTCGGCGATGACGGCGACGCCGCCCAGCGGTTGGAAGTGGTGTGGCGGTTTGAAGGTCTCAATGGTCAGCGTCTGCTTCACGCCGCGAACTTTTAGAGCAGCCTTGTCGTCATAGGATTTTATCTTCTGTCCGAGAACCGGCGGATGCTCGACCGAGGCATAAACCATGCCGGGCATCGCAGCATCCATACCGAAGCTGGCTTTGCCGGTAACAATCTCGGGAAGATCGAACAGAGCGTTGTCTTTGCCGATGTAGCGCCACTGCGACCGTTGCTTGAGCGGCACGTCTTCTTTCTTGGGAACCGGAAGTTTGGCTGCAGCGGAGGCGAGTGCCCCATAGCTGAGCTTGCGGGCGGTCGCCTTGTGGAGAACGAAGCCTGGCTCGGTAGTGCACTCTTTTTGCTGCACGCTCCATTTCTGCGCAGCAGCGGTGATCAGCATTGCGCGACCTGTAGCTCCAGCCTGCCGCATCTGATCGAAGAAACTGCGGACCGAGTGCGAGCCATCGGTATCCTGATCGCCGTATTTTGCGTCGCCAATCGCCTGATCGATCTTGACCTTCGCCCAATCGGCATCGAGTTCGTCCGCCAGGACAAGAGGAAGCGCGGTGCGGCTGCCACAGCCCATCTCGGAGCGCGAAGCGACAATGGAGACGGTGCCATCACTCGAAATCGAAAGGAAAAGGTCGGGCTGGAAAACGGAAGGAGTGTCGCTGGAAACGCCGGCCCAGAGCGGCTTGGGGACCAGCTGCACGCCCAGTACAAATGTCCCAGCCACGAAGGCGTTCTTCAGAAATCCACGCCGGCTCACATTCTGGATCTCGTTCATGCCAACTCCTTCGCAGCCTGGTGAATCGCCGCACGAATGCGCTGGTAGGTTCCGCAGCGGCAAAGATTGCCCGACATGGCCTCGTCGATCTGCGAGTCGCTGGGATTGTGATTCTTGTTCAGAAAAGCGACGGCCTGCATGATCTGGCCCGCCTGGCAGTATCCACATTGCGGAACCTTGATCTCTATCCAGGCCTTTTGCACGGGATGCAGTCCGTTGGCAGAGATTCCTTCGATCGTGGTGATGCTCGTTCCGTTGACCTCTTTCATCGTAACCGAACAGGATCGCACCGCTTCGCCGTTTTGATGAACGGTACAGGCTCCGCACAAAGACATGCCGCAGCCGAACTTTGTGCCGGTAAATCCAGCGACATCGCGCAAATACCACAGCAATGGCATCTCGGGATCGCCGTCGTACGTCCGGTCCTTACCGTTCACTTTGAAGCCGATCATTTCTCCTCCGGTTTACGAGCAGATAGAACTGGCTGAACGTCCTATCGTAGTCACTCGGGGGGTTTGATTCAACCGCCTAGCAGATTCAACGGACGAGTCTTAGCAAGGCCAGCCGCGTAGGTTCTCCGCGAGATTCTAAAATTCGAACCGCAACCCAAACTGGAAGTAACGCGGCAAGTAGCCGTTCGCGTCAGATGTGATCGTGCCGAAGGCCGCATCTCCAAGCGCGGCGTCCGGCTGGGCAAAGCGCGGATGGTTCAGCAGATTGAATATTTCCGCTCTGAGATCGATCGTCATCCCCTCTTTCGGGATGAATGACTTGTAGAGATTCATATCGAAGTCGTGGATGCCGTTCACGCGCAAGCCAGGAAAATAACGTGGCGCGTTGCCCGGATTCTGATCGCCAGGATCGGCGAGGCAATTGGAATTAATAAATGATGCAACCGGCGGGTTCCCGGCGCCTTCGGCTTGCGAGTTCGGATACCAGTTGGCAGCGACATCTTTCATGCTGAGCCCGGTCCTGAGTTGAGGACAGACGACATTGGGACGCTGCGATCCGTTGGCGAGCCGCGGATTGCTCATGCCGAGCGAGATGGGTTGCCCTGATTGTTCAGTGACCAGTGTGGCGATTGACCAACCTCCCACGACCGCGTCGAGCCCGCGATTCATATCCCCGCCAATCCATTCATTCCGGCCCACCGGTAAAGTCACCACCACCGCGGCCGCCAGACGCTGCGGGGCGTCATTGGCGCTGATGCTATGTTCCAAGTTCAGGCGATCAAGTTGTTGCGGCATTCCGTTGGCGAGCGATCCTACCCAGTTGTTTCGGCCTGCCGAGGAATTATCGGTCAACTTTGAGACCGTGTAGCTGCCCTCGAAGCTAACGTGGTGCGTTGTCCGCTTCTGGAAGCGGACTTGCATCGAGTTGTACCACGAACTCGCTTCCTCCAACATCAAGCCTTCGAAATCTCCCGTGAACTGCGGATAGGGATTCAGCAGATTTCCTAGCGGGACTTGCCCTGTGCTGTAGAGCGAATCGGGCTCGTTGAAACAAGGAGAAGTCGGAGTGGATGTACACGGCTGGGTGAACATCGCCTGGAATGGGTTTGTCACTGGATTCTGTAGGAAGGTACTGACGCAACTGCTGCCGTCGCAGGCCCCGATGCCATTGTTTTGAGTGACGTCGTAGTTATAGTGAACCGCAGCGGAGATCTTTGCCAGCAGCGCCGACGACATGAAGTCTCGATTGTTGGTACCAGCCCATGGCAAATGCGTGCTCCGGTTCGCGGAATAGTCGACGCCAAGAACAATCTGGCTAGGCAGTTCCCGCTGGATTCCCACGTTCCACTGGTAGAGATCGGCATCGCGCGCCGCCGTAGTGCCAAGATCGTTGTTGTTCCCGTATCCCCAGTCGGCAAACTGGCCATACTGTTTGCCCTGCGGCCCGGTGAAGCCGCCGGGAAAGGGATTTTCCAGCGTGGCGGACTGCGTTTCAAAATTATTATTCGTGAAGAACATTGTGGCCGTCTTGCTGAAAGCGGTTCCGGGATATTGAAAATTCGTGGCCGGGCTCATCCCAAAATAGATACCCGCGCCGCCGCGCATTACCGTTTTCGAATCGAAGGCATAAGCAAATCCCAATCGCGGACCGACATCTTTGCGGTATACAGGAACGTGTCTCATGCTGGAAGTGGGAAACTCTGTGGTGCCAATCAATTGCTGAGAGGAAGGATAGTTTAGTCCCACGGAGGCTAATGCAGCCTGGGCGGGGGTCAAATCGAGAGTCACTCCAGTGGGCGCGGTGAAATTGCTGAACTGGATGCGGTTATAGCGTTCGTCATAAGGTGTGCTCCATTCATAACGCAGGCCAAGATTGAGCGTGAGCTTGGCATTGATCTTCCAGTCGTCCTGAAAGTAGAAGCCAGTCTCAATGGATTTATTCGCGACTGAAGGCAAGACCTGGAGCGCCGTCGGCTCGTTAGGAAAAGGGTTGATATTGTCGGCATATCCGAAGAGTGTGCTGGCGAGGGGATTGCCGGTTTGAGTGCAGGTGTTCGGTGGCGAATTCGGATCACAATCGCTGTTTGGCGTCGGCGAAGTCACGTAGTCGGTAAAATTGAAGACGCCGGTCGGATCCGAAGGCTGAAAGAAGTTGTTGTAGAAAAGTCTCTGCTCGCCACCAAACTTCATCAGGTGCGAGCCTTTCGAGATCACAACCTGAGAAGAATAACTGTAGAGGGTATGCGCGAACGTGGTGTTGATGCAGCATTGATCGTAAAGGTCGGTCCAAGGCGCAGTTTGACCGCCCGACGACATGTAAAACGCCGGCATCCGATCGATTCCGTTGGCCTGCAACACGGATGGCAGAGAGAAACCGGAAGGCAAGGTAGCATTGAAGCTGGAAATCGAAGGAATCGATGAGGTTCCTAGTTCGTGCACCCGGTCAATCGCGAAGTGGCTTGTCCACACGATGCGGGAATTCACCGTTCGTGAATATTCGATCGAACCATTCTGTGCCACGGTGGGGCTGCCCGCGAAACCGTCTCCCGTTCCGTTATTGTCGAAGCTGTCTCCGAAAATCAAGGGAGTGTAGTAATTCGACGAACTACGGCTGTAGCGTCCGCTGATGTGGTTCCGGTCGTTGATCTGGTGATCGATTTTGATATCGAACTGATAATCCGGCTGGCGTGCGATGCCGCTGAAAATGTAGTTATTGATTGCGCCCGGCAAATTCGCTTGCGGATAAAGATTGAGGATGGCTTGGCCGATCGGATCGATTTCGTTCGGCGGAATTACGTTTGGAGTCCCGTTGAACTCCACCGGGGGCCTGCAGAGGCCGGAGACGCAGGGCACTAACGGAAGCGTCGGGTCGTAAAGAAAAGGAACGTTAGGCGACACCAGCCCGGAGAAATCCCCTTTTCGTTCCGCCGCGGTGGGTACGGTTGCCAGACCGCTGAAGGCGCTGTTGCTACGCACTTTTTCAAAATCGGCGAAGAAGAATGTCCTGTTCTTTCGGATCGGGCCGCCGATGGTGAACCCTCCCTGGTCGCGTTTGGAGTCAGGTTTGGGGTTGGGCACGGGATTGCCCGGAGTGTACTTGGGATTGAAGAAATCACGCGCCGCCAGTTGCGAACGCTGAAGAAAATACCAGCCGCTGCCATGGAAAGCATTGGTTCCGCTCTTCAGCACCATGTTTACAACTGTGCCGCCGTTGTTGCCAAATTCCGCCGAAAAACTGTTGTTCTGAACCTTGAATTCCTGCACACCTTCGACCAGCGGCTCGTAATAAACGTTGGAGTTTCCGCCCTCGCCCTGCTCCGGCGCGCTGATGAGGGAGCCATCGATTCGAACCTCCGCAGTGGCGTTGCGCTGTCCGTTGGAAACGAAATTCGTTCCCGAGGGATAGTTGTCCTGCGTGCCTGATCCGGCTACCTCCGTCACGCCTCCGGAGAGGAAGGTCAAGCCGAAGAAGTCGCGGTTAATGAGGGGCAACTCCTTCACGTACTCGTTGGTGACGTCCGTGCCTAACGTTGCATTGCCCGTATCGAGCAGCGGCGCCGTCGTTGTAACTTCCACGGAAGTCGATACGCCCGCCAGTTCCAGCTTGAAGTTCAGCGACGATTCCTGATCGACTGCCAGAACCACGCCGGTGCGCTCGGCCGCGCGAAAGCCAGGCGCTTCCGCCTTCACGTCATACGTGGACGGACGCAATCCAGTGAAGAAATACGATCCCTTGTCATCCGTGCGCGCGGAGCTGGAAATGTTCGTGCCCACATCGCGGATCGTGACTCTCGCATTCGTGACCAGGGCACCGCTCGCATCGGAGACAACACCGCGCAACTGGGCGCGGTAATTGCCTTGCGCAATGGAGAAGGTCGCACAGCCTGCGAGGACGCAGATGTTCATAACCCAGGAAAGGACCTGCCGAGTCAGCCGCATGAGATCCTCCGATCACATTCGAATTCGGCCGGCACCCACTCGCCAGCACAATTCGCGCAACTTGCGAATTGTTACGATTTATTACGAAACCAATCTTTTACTGGGTAAGGCACTGGTTGTCAAGAGGGAATGTCGGGAGGCGCAGCGCATTTACGAATGATTTGTATTTGCCGGTCAATCGGCATGTAACCAGAAGACCGCACCTTTTGAGATAGGCGGAAGCGTAAAAGTGACGGTCCCTTGTTTCGACACGCCCTCCAGCTTCTGAGTGTTCCCGAGAAACGGCAAGAAGTAGGCCGACGTGCCGTGTACCGCAGGTACGCTGATGGTAACGGTCTCAGGAGTCTGAACGGGATTCTTGCCGCCCACCAGTCCGGCGAAGTTCGCCAGAAAAACGTGGGTCTCCCCGTTCACGCGAGAGATGGAAGAGGCGACCTGCGGCGATGCCAAGATTTCGATGCCTGCGCTCGGTGGAAGACTATCGAGGAACGGCTGCTGCAACTGTGGAGTTGTCCGATCAAACCCAGCTTCCAGAGACGCGACGTATGTCTTTCCTGGGCACGCGGCGAAGCGCACGATCTCTGGCTGATTGGCAGATTCAAGGGGGTTATTTCCAGTGATGATGAGTTTCTTCCCTCCCCCAGCGTACTTCTCGAGCCATGTCCGCTCGTCCTGGCTCAGGATACGAACGTCTGGGAGCACGAGCGCCTGGCCGCGAAATTCATGCAGAGTTCTCGGTGTGACGATCTGGAATTCGCGATGGGACTGCATCAGCAGAACGAGAATTCCACGATAGGAGCGGAGGAAATCCTCCGCATAGTAATTTCGCGTTTGAGGGGAGAAATAAACTCCGATGGGGTTAATCGGCGCACGCGGTAAGTAGAATGTTTTTTCGTTCTCTTTAATCCAGGAGAAAATCTTCTTGCGAGTGGCCGGATCGTTCGACCCCGCCATGGAATGGCCGGGCGCATCCCAAAAATTTGCTCCCGCCATGACCTGGGACATCGCCAGGTTCATCATCGCCTCTCTACGATCGACGACCTTATCTCCATCCCACGAATAGTTCAGGATCCACGTCGCCTTCCCTTCTGCGAAGGCTCGGAAGGTGTGCATGCCGACCTGATAGTAGAACCAATTCAGGGGCGAGCGAGACGATGCCATGTGATCGCCGTTGCCAAATTCGTATTCGTGCGCGATGGCGTCGACTACGGGATAGAGACTGTAAACATCGGCTCCCACTCGGACTGATTCCTGCTCGATGCCGGGGTAAATTTCCGGAATTGTTTTGATCTGCGGATTCACCGATTTGGCGTTGTGGTCGATCTCTTGCAAAAAATCGGTGAAGGTCTGAATGCGAAAGTCAACCCAACGACGAAAGTTGGAATCGGAAAAATCTCCGAGTTTCAAGTCTTTTTTCGCATCAAGCCCCGTCTGCTTCTTAAACGCCGCCACGGTGTAGTCGTCGAAGCTGGCCCAGGTGTCTTCCCATCCGTCGAAGTGGGTCATCCAGTAAGGAATATCGATGTAGATCCCATCAATTCCGGTCGCGGCAATTTGCCGGACGCGCTCCATATAAGTTTTTCGCCACTCAGGAGCATAAGGACTGACCCAAACATCCTCGTCGCCAGCAGCGATCCAAAACGCAGTGCCGCCGCCGAAGATCGCCGGTTCACCCGTGATTTTGCGCTGCAACCAGTCGGGATGATCCTTGGCCAGCGTGTGGGCGACTTTGTCGCCATGAGCGGTGATGCACTCGGTTCCAGCGATGTAGACGAAGGCGAAATTTCCCGCAGCGTGCGCTTTTTCTGCCACGGCATGTATCGCCTGCAGCTTCGCGGTTGGATCAAGAAAGCTTTCGTAGCGACCGGGTATGTCGTTATCCACCTCGATGCCGAAGACCCCGGTTTCCTGGGCGTCGGCAACGATCTTGTCGGCGCTGTTCCTCGCAAGACCGTAGGCGCCGATGCGTACATAGTTCGTCCAATTTTGTTCGACAGCAGTTGGAAAGGCTGATGCCGCTAGAAAAAGGATGAGAAGAGAGAATGCGATTCTTTGTCGGTGCATGCGAGATCCATTCATTCGCTTAGAAGTACAACTGCTCCATCCGGACAGCGATCGTCGAGCTGGAAGAACACTCTAACCGTTTACGGTGACGAAGAAAAGCGATGTGGGAGTTCCTCAGGAAGCGGAGGGAGTATTATGCGGATGACCGATGGATATGAAACGGAGTAATTAATGTCCGAGTCTGTTGATTGGCCGCCGCCGCTGTTGGGGCGGCCTCGCCGTCGCCGCCGCTTCCTTCTCGTTCTCGTTGTGCTGGCCGTCACCTTCTTCGGCGGCCGGGCCGTCTTGTCCTATTGCGTAGACGTACTTTGGTTTCGGTCGCTAGGTTATGAAGGTATTTTTTGGAAGACCCTGAACCTTCAGTGGGAAATTTTCGCAGCTTTTGCAGCGGCCACTTTTCTCATTCTGTACGGATCTTTTGTCGCGCTCAAGCGGGCGCATCTTCCCGATCTGCCTGACGGTCAGACGATTCTGATCGGGGGCCAGCCGGTGAAGCTGCCGGTGGAACCGGTGCTGCGGCTCATTGCTCTTGGCCTTTCGCTCGCCATCGCCGCTGCCAGCGGCGCCGCCATGAACGGGGAGTGGCCGACGCTTGCGCTGTTTTGGTACGCACCCCACTCTACCGGCGCCGTACTAGACCCGATTTTCGGCAAGCCCCTGAATTTCTTTCTGTTCGCGTTGCCGGCCTGGGAACTGGTCGCTGGCTGGCTGCTGACGCTCGCCGTGATTCTCTGCGCGGTTGCCGGTTTCTTCATCCTCATCGCTGGCGGAGCCCGTGTGCTCGCGGGACGCCTCAGTCGCCATGTCACTTTACCCTGGCGCGGATTGTCGATCGCGTTTGCGTTTCTGCTGCTGGTCCTGGCAATGCGCGCATATATCGGCCGGTTCGAACTCTTGCTCGAAGATCACACGATCTTCGGCGGCGTGACCTATACCGATGCACACGTCACCCTCACTGGGATGCTTGTAGTGTGCACGGCACTCGTCCTTGGCGCCGTGATCTCACTCATCAACGCCGTGCGCGTGCCTCGCGGTCGCTGGCTGGTCGCGGCGGTTCTTCCAGCTGCCATTTGTTATCTCGCGGTTCAGGGAATCGCGTGGTATGTCAGCAGCTTTATCGTGAAACCGAACGAACTGGTTCGCGAGAAGCCCTATATTGTCTTCAATACCGAGTTGACTCGCCAGGCCTACGGATTGAATCGCGTCTCCCAGCGCGAGTTCCCTGCTGAAACGACGGTTGAGGCCGCGGACCCGGCGAATAATCAGGCCACACTTCAGAACATCCGGCTATGGGACTGGCATGCACTCCAGGACACGCTGCGCCAGATTCAGGAAATCCGCACCTACTATGACTTTCCCGACATTGACATCGATCGATATACCATCGATGGCACGACTCGAGAAGTAATGCTCGCGGCGCGCGAACTGAATGTCGACAAGCTGCCGGAGAGCAGCCGCAACTGGATTAACGAAAAACTAATCTACACCCACGGCTACGGCATCACGATGAATCCGGTCAATGGATTCACGGCGGAAGGCCTGCCCACGCTGATTTTGAGCAACATGCCGGTACAGAGTACAGTGCGCAGTCTGAGCGTGACCCGGCCGGAAATCTATTTCGGCGAGTTGACCAACACTGACGTCTACGTGAAGACGCGGCAGAAGGAGTTCAACTATCCGCAAGGTGAAAGTAACAATCTCACGTCCTACGAAGGCAACGGCGGCATCGTGCTGGGCGGGTTTCTGCGCCGGATGATCATCGCTCTCGACCAAAGCGACCTGGCGAAACTACCCTTCAGCGATGACGTTAATAAAGACAGCCGTTTGCTGATGCGGCGCAACATCCGCGACCGCGTCGCGGCATTAGCGCCATTCCTCACCTTCGATCCCGATGCTTACATCGTGCTCGGCGATGGTGGACGGCTATCGTGGATCATGGACGCGTTTACCGCTTCCGACAGCTATCCATACTCGACCCATACTCGTCTCGACAACGCTTCCATCAATTACATGCGGAATAGCGTGAAGGTGGTCGTCGACGCCTACGATGGCACCACAACGTTCTATGTGTTCGATCCGGAGGATCCGATCATCGACGCATACCGGCGGATTTTCCCGACCCTGTTCAAAGATGTTTCCATGATGCCAGCGGACCTGCGGAAACATGTGCGCTATCCGGAGTTGCTGCTCAGACTGCAGGCAGAGATTTACGGACTCTATCATATGACGGATCCGGAAGCGTTCTACAACCGCGAAGATCTGTGGACGGTCGCCACTGAGGTCAGCATGAGCCCGGGTGGAGAGCAAGTCACACAGCCGATGCAGCCCAACTTTGTGCTGATGAAACTGCCGGGCGAAATCGGCGAAGAGTTCGCCGAGATTCTGCCGTTCACGCCGGCCAACCGGAATAATCTCATTGGCTGGATCGCCGGCCGCAGTGACGGCGTACAGTACGGTACGTCAGTGGTCTATAACTTTCCGAAGACGAAACTGGTCGATGGCCCGCTGCAAATCGAGGCGAGGATCGACCAGAACGCGCAGCTTTCCGGACAGCTGACCTTATGGAATCAGCAAGGCTCGCACGTGCGGCGAGGTGCCCTGCTGGTAATTCCGACGGGGAAGGCGCTCTTGTACGCGGAGCCGATTTACCTGCAGGCTGAACGAAGTCCGATGCCCGAGTTGCGCCTGGTGGTGCTTGCGCTGCAAGATCGGCTGGCATACGGACCAACCTTCGAATCAGCGATGGCCTCGCTTTTTGGGGGAACGGTGTCGTCGCTGACTGCCTCTTCAACGACTACAGCAGCCATCTCCGCCGAACCGGCGCGCAGTACAACCCAATCTGCCTCGTCATCACAGCCCGCGGCGGACGTCAATGCGCTCATCGCGGAAGCCGCGAAAGATCTTGCCGATTACCAGCGCCTGACTGCGGAGGGTAAACTCGCCGAAGCTGGACAAAAACTTGAAGAATTGAAACGCGCACTCGACAAGCTGAACGCACGATCGAGATGACGACGCCGTAGTGTCGCTGGCGGGTTATTCAGTAAACCTCACAAATAAGGAATTACTTAAGTACTCCCGAGAAGGTTGAATTGTGCTGCCAGAGCACTATCTCTATGTTTACCTGTAGGTAATCTGAGCTTGCAAGGCATCCGGAGCGGACATTCCCTTCTGTCCACCGAACGACATGGATCACCAAACGAGCCACTCAGTCTTGGGATGCTGTTTATGTATTCGCGCCGCACGGTCAGTCGTCACGCTCTGGTTTCCCTCTTGTTCGTGCTGCTGTATCTCCTACTGAACCGGCCCGAGATCGTCCTCTTTTCGCACATTGGATTTGTAGCCTGGTATCCCGCCATCGGCTTGGTAATGGCCTTGATGTTAGGCGTCAGTCCCTGGTATGCGCTTTTGGCTTTCTTCACCAACGCTTTCACCAACGTCGCTCTTTACTCGCAGCCGGTGCTGTCGTTCAGCAATACCATCGGTGCCGCGGGGATCTCTGCGAGTTACGCTGCTGCTGCATATCTGCTGCGTGGGACTCTACAAATAGATCTTGGATTACGACGGCGCCGGGATGTGGTTCGCTACCTTCTAGTAAGTGGAAGCGCGGCGGCCAGTGCGGCTCTGTTTGGGGTCGCAACTCTAATTGCAGACCACGCCATTACCTGGGGTGAGTGGAAGTCGTCCGCACTTGGGTGGTTCTTAGGTGACGCCATTGGCTTGGTGGCTGTCGCACCTTATCTTCTGGTACATATCTTTCCCCATATTCGCAGGTGGCTCGCGGACGCGGGGGCAGAGGTCAGGCCAACGAAAGCGCATCCGGGAAAAACGAAATTCACTTTCGGCGCGGTGGCAGAAGCCAGTGGCCAAGCTCTCGCAATATTAGCCGTCTGCTGGGCGATGTTTGGTGTCAACGATGGTCGATATGGTCATTTTTATACCTGCTTTGTTCCTGTGATCTGGATTGCAATGCGTCAGGGAGTCCGGCGAGTTGTAACCGCAGTACTCGCATTAAATTTTGGGATCGTAGTCGCGATGCATCTATTTGCTCCAAGCGAAGTTGTGTTCACCAAAGTCGTTGTGTTCATGCTGGTAGTGTCAGCAGTAGGACTCATCGTGGGCTCGGAAGTTAGCGAGCGGCACCGGTTGGGAATTCATTTGAATGAGCAAACTACTTACCTGGACTCTCTGATACAGAATAGCCCACTGGCGATGGTTGTGCTTGACAGGCGAGGCTCGGTTGAGCTGGTCAATTCAGCTTTCGAAAAACTTTTCCAGTATGACCGAGACAATCTTACGTCGATCGATATTAGAAATCCCGGGGTGCCCGACGGTGAAACATTGGATTCCGCAGAAGTGGTCGAGCAGATCTTCGAGGGAGACGCGGTACACCGCACCGTACAACAGCGCCGGAAGGACGGCAAGCTTCTAGACCTGGCACTCCACGGAGTCCCGCTACAGGTGAACGGTGACATACGGGGTGCCTATCTCATTTATGAGGACATTTCGGAGCAGGTCAAGGCGATTGAAGCACAACGGCAACATGCCGAGTCACTAGACCGTCTGTTGAAAGAACAGGAGTTTCATACCAAACAAATTAGTCTGCTGAATGAAATGGGATCGCTGTTGCAGTGCAGCGGCACGGTTCAGGAAGCGTGCGTAGTGGTAGCCAACTTTGTGCAAAGGCTTTTCCCTGAAGCTCCTTCCGGAGCTCTCTATTTGTTAAGGTCATCGCGGGACCTGGTTGAGGCAGGGGCGCGGTGGGGCAAAAGGGACGCGTTGACGCCAACATTTCCTCCAGACGCGTGCTGGGGCCTGCGCCGCGGCCAGCCTCACTGGAGTGAGTATCTAGGTAGCAGCAGCGTCGCCTGCCAGCATTTAACCAAGAGTTCGACCACCGAGTGCCTATGTGTACCGATGGTCGCGCAGGGGAATACGGTTGGTATCCTGCATCTCGAGTTCGACAGTGCAACACGGCTCCCAAGCGATTCGCGCACAGAGAACCTTCGGGAATCTCGTCAGCAGCTGGCCATCAGTCTCGGCTCTCAGATCGCCCTTTCGCTGTCTGGCTTACAATTGCGGGAAAGTCTACGCGAACTCTCGATTCGTGATCCGCTCACTCGCCTCTTCAATCGACGCTTCCTGGAGGAATCGCTGGAAAGAGAACTACAACTGGCCAACCGCAAAAAGCAGGCAATCGCCATCCTCTTCCTCGACCTCGACCACTTCAAGCGCTTCAATGATACGTTCGGGCATGACGCCGGAGACATGGTCCTACAGTCTCTTGCCGATCTGTTTCGCACTTTCTTTCGGGCCACCGATATATGCTGCCGCTACGGCGGCGAGGAGTTCGCGATTATTATGCCGGAGTCCACTTCACAGGACGCGGCTGTTCGCGCGGACGGATTGCGCTCAGAGGTAAAGCGGCTGCGGTTGCGGTATAAGAAGGAGACTCTGGGGCCACTTTCGATCTCAGCAGGCGTCGCTGCGTTTCCTGAACATGGTTCGACTTCGGACGAACTGCTTAAGGTCGCGGACCAGTGCCTTTATGAGTCTAAAGCGCGAGGCCGGGATGTAGTGACCGTGGCTTCTCCGCAAAATGTGTAAGCATCTCTGAGGCGTTTGACAGTCGCAAGACCCGGTCGCATCCCGAACGCACCCGACGCGATCCATGATGGTTCCGAGATCATCGCTTACCCGGCCATCCCATCTCCTTCCTTGAGCTTCATCCGCGACAAAATTTGGTAAATTGTTGCGCGACCGATCCCGAGTATCTCGGCGGCTCGAGGTTTGCTGCCTCCGACTGCCTGCAGCACCCGCAAGATGTGACGGTTCTGGAGTTCATCGAGAGTCAAGAACGTTTCATCGATAGGTACGTCGTCACTGGGCAGATGCCGAAGACTCTCCGGCAGATCGTCGAGATCAATCAGGGATCCATCGACCATCATGCAGGCATTCCCGATCACATTCTCGAGTTCACGAACGTTGCCTGGCCAAGGATACGTTGCCATTCGAGTCTGTGCCCTTCGGGTTAGGCCGGCGATGGACTTTCCGTAGTCGGTGGAGAATTTTTCGACGAAATACCTTTGCAGCAGCGGCAAGTCTTCGCGGCGGTTTCCCAGAGTCGGCACCGGAATGTCGACCATCGCCAGGCGGTAGTATAGATCTTCTCGAAACTGCCCTTCGCGCACCATCGTTCTCAGATTGCGGTGAGTGGCAGCGACGACCCGCACGTCGATGTTACGCGCCGTAGCAGATCCAACCCTCTGCACCTGACGGTTCTGCAAGACCCGTAGTAATTTTGCCTGGGCAGGGAGAGAGAGTTCACCGATCTCATCCAGGAAAATAGTGCCGCCGTCTGCGTGTTCAAATAAGCCGGCTTTGTCTTGCGTCGCGCCCGTGAAGGCACCGCGGACGTACCCGAACAACTCGCTTTCGACCAAATTCTCGACCAGCGCCGAGCAGTTACAAATCACAAACTCGCCTCGGACCGCTGGGCTAAGGCGATGCAAAGCCTGGGCTACAAGTTCCTTACCGGTCCCAGTCGCTCCGGTAATCAATACCGTCCTGAAGTGCGGCGCGACTCGCCGGATCTTTGCGAATACCTCCAGCATCAGGGGACTGCGGCCGACCATGCCTTCGAATTGACAGGCGTCGAGCAGTTCTCGATCAAGGTGCAGAGTTCTCTGTCGTATTTCCGCATCCGCCAGAAAACCCGCGATCCTCGTGCGCAGTTTTCCGACGTCCAGAGGCTTGGTGAAGTAATCGCACGCGCCTTTCTGGATTGCTTCGACAGCTGATTCGGGAGAGTAGTGCGCCGTCATCAAAATTATGTCCGCACCTGGATCGGCTGCGATCATTTGTTCCAGGAGTTCCATTCCCGTCACTTTCGGCATCACCAGGTCGAGTAGAACGATTCTCGGCCGAATCTTCAGGAACAGTTCGAAGCCAGCTTCGGGATCTTCCGCCGTTACGATCTCTAGATCCAACTGCTCGAGCGTGGCACGAATCAGCTCAAGATTCTCGGGAGTGTCATCGATGGCCAACAGTTTTAAGGTCCGGGGCACGCTCATTGACCACCCCCGTTCGGGTGGCAGGACAGGAACAAGGATGGGGAGCTTGAGATAGCCGCGCGGACCAGAACACAGCGGCCAAGTTCTTGCCGCCGACCCAAGCTCGCTAACGGCTCAGGTGCCAGATTGGTTGTAGAGTCGGATGTAATTGGCACCGATAACCGGAACTTGGTCCATCGGGTTGTGGACATCGCACTCCTTCCCTGCGATCTGACAAGACGCAAGGCCCACCGCGTCGCAAAGCGAAACACAACGCTTACCTGAGATTTCGATCAGGCACACCCCACACTAGTAGCAGCGAAGAGAAGTCCTAATATGACGCTTATCGCAAAGCCTCATTCGAGTCAAGCAGGAAGATGAGTCGCCTCGTTACAAGGGTGGTGCCGAAGAATACCGCATGTGCGAACGCTCACAGCATTCCAAGACTAAGTGAGGTTCCGGGAAAAGGGTCCGTGTTCGGCGCTAGTCAAACCGAGACTTGCACATCGAAGCGAATTGACCTTGTGACTTCGGTAATTAGGTCCTTTTAATCTTCTGTGCCACCCTGTGCAGGAAACGGATGTTGACTATGCAGTCGCAGTGCCCTCAATCAGTAACGGGGACTATCTTAGTCGCCGACGACCAAGCAGCCAACCGCGAGTTGTTGCAGGAACTCCTCACCCTCCATGGATTTGAAGTTATCGCGGTTCCGGATGGAGTATCCGCACTGGAGCAGATAGACAGCGTTAAAGTCGACTTAGTCCTTTCCGATGTAATGATGCCTCGACTTACCGGGTTTGAGTTGTGCGAGACAATCAAGAGTAACCCCGAAACTTACTTAATCCCAGTTGTACTAATCACAGCACTATCCGCAAGAGAAGATCGGTTGAAGGGCATTCAGTGTGGCGCGGATGACTTCCTGACCCGCCCCGTGGATCGAAGCGAACTGCTCGCCCGTGTGAGGTCGCTCTTGAGACTCAAGCTCCGTACCGACGAGCTGGAGCGGGCGGAGTCGGTCCTGTTTTCCCTGGCGCGGAGCATCGAAGGCAAAGACCCTTACACGCACGGTCACTGTGAACGCTTGGCGGAGTACTCCACCCGTTTGGCTCGGCAAATTGGACTGACCGAAGACCACATTACGGCGTTGCGTCGAGCAGGAATCGTACATGACGTAGGAAAAGTTGCCGTGCCCGATGCAATTCTCTTGAAGCCAGGGCGTCTCACCGAGGAAGAATGGAAGATCGTCCGCGAGCATCCGGTGGTTGGTGAGCGCATTTGCTCTCCGCTAAAGTCATTTCGCCTGGTTCTTCCAATCATCCGCCACCATCACGAGAGAATGGATGGCTCCGGTTATCCCGACGGGCTGCGTGGAGATGCTATTCCGATTACCGCGCGCGTCCTGCAGATCGTGGACGTGTTTGACGCGCTGACCACGGAGCGGCCTTACAAGAAAGCCTTTTCCAGGGCCGAAGCCCTTCAGACCATGAGAGCAGAAGTGGGGAAAGGTTGGTGGGATCCGGACATCTTCGGTCACTTCGAGCGGTTTGTCCGAACCGGAGCGGCCGATCTCCTCTCCCGCGGCGCGGGGGCCGGCGCCTGATTCGCGGTCGAGTCTGGGGCAAGGGCTGAAAAGTCAAGATAGCGAAAAACGGAAATCACGGCGACTAGCCATAATGAGTTGCTAAGAATGAGGCATCGATGAAAACGCGCGCCAGGATTGCGATATGGATATCCAGAAGCCGGCGGCGTCTATATTCCTTGTTTCTGCTGCTGTTGGTCCTGCCAATCGCAGTTTTCGCCTATTCCGTGGGTCGAGTCCTACGACACCAAACTGAGACGCAGGCCGCCACTGAGAGCACGCAGATTGCCCGCGTTTCCGCCACTCTCGTGGAGGAAAATTTCCGTCAAAGCACCGCCTTCCTGCAGTCAATTGCAGCGCGCCGCATATTTCTCAAGGCGTGGAGGGGACGAAATCTGGATGCAGTCGAATGGGACTTGAAAGAAGCAAGTGACTTGCGTCCGGATCTTGCTTTCGTGAGTGCATACGATCTCGATGGAACGATGCGAGCGGTCTACCCAAATCAGCCCGCTGTGCTGAATCAGAATTTTTCGTACCGCGACTGGTACAAAGGCGAGGTCCGCGATTGGCAACCTTATATTTCAGAGGTCTATCAAACTGCCATTGCGCCTTACGAGTTGGTCGTTGCCATTGTGGTTCCAATCAAGGATGAGGCTGGCAAACCCGTTGGTATTCTCATGGCTCCATATACGCTGCAAACGATGAGCAGCCGCCTTGTGGAGACCAAGATGCAGAGTGCTTGGACCATCTCTCTGGTGGACCAGCACGGTCATCTATCCGCTCGTCCGAATATCAACTCTCATTCGGCCCCGATTGACCTTAGCGGGTATGAACCCGTCAAGCTGGCGCGAGGGGGCGATTCTGGCTACGGGGCCTTTGTGCGGGGAGGTGAAACCTTCTTTGCGGCATACGAACCGGTGAGTGGGTGCGGTTGGGGAGTCATCGTGGAGCAACCGTTATCCACACTGCATGCGGGTGTATGGGCGGTTGACCGGCGCCTATGGCTCTTGGGTCTGGTATTGGTTGCGGTTGCCCTGGGAATGAGCACATTTATGGCTGCTCTGTATTCCAGGCTGGAGACCGGAAACCAATTCATCGATTTGTCGATCGATATGTTTTGCGTCGCGGGCTTTGATGGATATTTCAAGAATCTGAACCCCTCGTGGGAGAAGACTCTGGGCTTTACTCAGGCAGAATTAAAGTCGAGGCCCTATTTGGAGTTCATCCATCCCGAAGATCGTCGGGCAACGACAGCCCAAGCTACTCGGCTAGAGAACTCCGAAGTGACCTTTGCGTTTGAGAATCGCTACTTGTGCAAAGACGGTTCTTACAAGTGGCTTTCGTGGAATGCGATTTCAACGCCCGGGAAGAACGTTATCTATGCTGCGGCGCGCAACATCACAGAACAGAAACGGGCGGAGCAGCAACTGCGGGAGACTGAAGAGCGGCACCGCAAATTGTTTGACAACAACCCCCATCCTACTTGGGTTTACGACCGGGAAACATTGCGATTTCTGGCGGTAAATCGGGCGACGGTGGAAAGGTACGGATATTCCAAAGACGAACTTCTGGCTATGACCATTAAGGATATTCGCCCTCTGGAAGACGTGCCTCGATTACTCGAAAGTGTGAGCACGCTCAGAGATGGCATTGAGAAATTTGGGGTGTGGCAACATCGCAGGAAAGATGGAAGCAAAATCGATGCGGAGATCACCTCGTATGCAATGAGCTTTGCCGGGCGTGCGGCCGAGGTTGTGGTTGCAGTCGACGTGACACAGAGAAAACGGGATGAAGCGGAAAAGCGCAAATACACGGAGAAGCTGGCTGCCAGCAATCGAGAACTGGAGCTCCGCAATCGCGAAGTGGAACGCGCCACGCATTTGAAGAGCAAGTTTCTTGCCAGCATGAGTCATGAGCTAAGAACTCCACTCAATGCGATTGTCGGTTTTTCCGATCTGCTGGCAGATGAATCTCCAGGTGCGCTGAACCCCAAGCAGAAGCGATTCATCGGTCACATCAAACAAGGTTCGACCCACCTGCTGCAGTTGATCAATGACATTCTGGACCTTTCCAAGATCGAGGCCGGACAGCTGGAGCTGCGCAGCGAAGAGTTTCTGGTGCAGCATGCGTTGCCGGAGGTTCTCTCCACCATTGATCCTTTAGCCATGGCCAAGAACATTCGGGTCAAGCAGAAGGTGAAGAGCAAATCTCTGGTCAAGGCAGATCGCGTACGTTTCAAACAAATCCTCTACAACCTGCTCAGCAACGCAGTCAAATTCACGCCTCAAGATGGTGAGATCAACATTGAGTGCGTCGACGACTGGGACTTCGTCTCGGTGTCAGTCACGGATACGGGAATTGGCATCCGGCCTGAAGACCAACAGGTTGTCTTCGAAGAATTCAGGCAAGTTGAGGGAAATGCCGACAGTAATCATCACGGCACCGGGCTGGGACTTGCCATCACGAAGCGGTTGGTTGAGCAACAAGGAGGCCGGATTACTCTGGCGAGCGAGCTGGGAAAGGGGAGCCGGTTCACGTTCACGATTCCTGCGGTGGAACCAGGGTCCGAAGTCCATCCGTCGGAAGAGCCGGTAAAAGCCTCTATCACGGCGGCGTCAGGTCGTCTTACCCCACTGGTGCTGATTGTGGACGACGAGGTTCCGGCGCGGGAGCTTCTCTCGAGCTATCTCGAACCAGAGTACCGTGTGGCGGCGGTCGAGTCAGGAACCCTTGCTCTTAGCGAAGCTCTGCGATTGCGGCCTGACGCCATAACCCTGGATGTGATGATGCCGGGCAGCAATGGCTTCGAAACGTTAGTAGCACTGAGGAAAAATCCGCAAACGGCGTCTATCCCCGTAATTATCCTTTCGATCGTAGATCAAAAGCAGGTTGGCTTCGCGTTAGGCGCCGACGACTATCTCATCAAGCCAGTTCGCAAACCTGCACTGCTGGAAACCATTCGCAGGCATGTACCGTCGCCGGCGGACGACGATTCGTCCATTCTGCTGGTGGACGATGATCCTAAAGCTTTGGAGTTGATGCAGGAAGCCTTGCGTTCTGCCGGATACGAGACGCAAGGAGTGCGCAGTGGGACGCGTGCCCTGGAGGTGCTCGCCAACAAAGTAGTGGGCGCAATCCTGCTCGACCTTCTGATGCCAGGTATCGATGGCTTTCAAGTTATTCGGCACGTACGACAGGAGCCAGCGTTGAAGCGACTGCCGATTCTTGTAATGACGGCCAAGAACCTTACCCCACTCGAGATTGCTCTTCTCCATCGAGAAACCCAGGGACTCCTGCAGAAAAACGGATCCTGGAAACAACAGCTCATTGCCGAAGTCGATAGAGTAGTCCGCGGTCGAACGCTGGCGAAGGGCGCGGGCCAACCATGACACGCATTCTGGTGGCTGAGGACAATGCGGTAAACCGGGAATTGCTCCGCGAGTTGCTGGAGCTGCGCGGATATACCGTGCTGGAAGCGTGTGACGGTCAAGAGGCACTCGAAACGATTGAACAGACTCACCCAGAATTACTACTGCTGGATATTGGAATGCCGGTGCTGGATGGTTTCGCAGTTGTCCGCAAAATCCGCGAGAATCCTCGCCTGGCACAACTGCCGGTGGTGGCAGTCACCGCATATGCCATGCGAGGTGACCGTGAAAAAATCCTTAATTCGGGTTTCGATGGTTACTTGTCGAAACCTGTCGACCCGTCTTCCCTCACGAAGGAGCTTGATCGTCTTCTTGCGAAACCCGACGCTCAGTCCTTAAATTAGACTAGAGGCGGGCAGTGGTACCTGAACCGCCAATAAGGCCTTCGTTCCTAGCGATCCATGTTCTCCACTTCGGTCATGAATTGACGAATCGACTGCCGGCTCTGCTCACTTACTGTCGTGAATTGGACCCCTTGCCGATTCTCATTTGCCCACACGACGACGCCGTCCGCGTCAATGGCAGCTCCGGAGGTTGGCAGTTGAAACGACAGTCGGACAGTGTCTTTGGGTTTCAAATCACCCACTTCCACCTGCATTCCTCCCATGCTGAGGTTCCAACTCACGCCGCGTACAGTTCGGGAGCCCACTGTGCATGAAACATCAGCCTGGAGTGGGACGCGCGTATACTTGCGCCGGTTCTCGAGCATTCCGCCGCTCACCGTCCGAAACAGGACGCTCAACTTCTGCCGGTCCACAGGCTTTTGAATAAAGAAGGTCGCTCCGATGGCAAAGGCATCTTGCATGGTTTTTCTGTCATCGCTTCCGGTTACGATCACGATGGGAGTCGACTTATTCCATGAGGACTTGCGGATGAGGCGTGCGAGGTCGAAGCCACTCAGCGTCGGCATTTCCAGGTCCAAAAAAATTCCATCGAACTTCTCCTGGTTGACCATCGCGGCCGCCTTTTCGCTTTTGCCGACAGCGCGCACTTCGGCCTTTAAAGACGTGAAGACCTCAGTCATGAGTTCCAGGCACGCGAGGTCATCCTCCACAACCAGAAGTTTCAGTGTTGGCATACATCGACCCTCTTCTGAAACCAGCTTGCCCAACCATCATACGTCCCACGTCAATGTCGCTGCCGATTGGAACTGGGATATGCAAAGACTGGGATTAATGTGAAGACGAGCGGTGAGAGCTTTCCGCAGCGCAATCTAGTTGCATCCCTGCGCCCTTCGTGAAGCATTCCATCAGCGTCCTGGAACGTCAGTCCCTGGGAACCCTTGCTTGGAACTTGCCTCCGAACATAAGGCCAGTCTCTACCTCGAGCGGCTTTCCGTCGTGGATATAGGGCTTGAACTTCCATTGGCCGAGTGCGTCGGAGATGGCCTTTGCCTGATCAGGAAATGCGCTGAGAAGGTGGATATGCTTTACTGTGCCTTTTTTATCGATGATGATTCGGACCGGAACAGGGTTGAACCGGTGCTCAGAGAAAATGGGATCGACTCGCGCAATCACGTTCTCGCCGCTGGCGTAGTTTTTCACACAAACAGGAATGTCATTCCCCCCCGTACCCGCCGTGGGACTGGCGTCAGCGGGCAATCGCATCCCGTTCATGTTCTGGATTAGAGTTTCTAGCAATTTCGGATCACGGCTGGTTAGTACAAATTCGACAGTGTGGCAGCGGATTTGGGTAGCCAGGTCGTACCAGTGAAGCTCTGCTACCGGAGACCAATACGCGAAGAAGGTAAACGAGTTGCCGGCCACCTTTATGTCTTTCGGAGCTGTTTCAACTTTGTAGTCGGGCGGCAAGTTTTCCTTCGAGTAATTGATAAGCTCCAAGGCATTCGCGGCGGGCAACGGCGTAAAGAACATATCTTGCGCAGTGATCAGGATGCTGCCTCGCGCACTTCCCTTGAAGGTGTCGTCGGGACCGAGTTGCGCGAGCACATAGCGACCGCTATCAGACGGAGGCGGGCCCTGGTATTTCTCGATCCAATCCGTTGGGAGGCGGTAGGTGATTCCAAAATACGCGCTACTGAAGGCGCTGTCGGTTATCTTCCCGTCTTCTGGAACGGGAGTTATAGAATCACTTGCGCTCGACCATGCACCTTTGACCAGGATAACTTCAGACGGCACCTTAGCTTCTGGCTGTGCTGTGCCCTTTATTTTGTCGCCTGCCTGTTGAGCATCTTGCGATGTGGAGTATTGGCTCAGCGCCAGCAAGGATGAGGCTAAGACGAGGACGAGCAAAACGCATTTACGACAAGATGGCATGGTTTTTCTGTCACATGAAATAGTTTTCAGCCGATGTCAAAGCGGATCGGCCACAGATCACTTGTGTTTTATCGGTTGAATAGCTTGGCGAGATACCTTCGCATCTCGCCAACCAGTTGACGTGAGAGGATTACAGCGAACGCAAGAAATCGAGTATTTCCTGCTGCTGGCTGGGCTTTAGGTTGAAAAACTGCTCCTCCACGAAGCTCGCCTCACTGCCGCGGCTGGCGTGATCCTTAATTGCGGTCAGCAAGTTCGTCGTGCGGCCATCGTGCATGAGGAAGATACGCTGTCCCAAACCCCACAAGGGAGCTGTGCGGAATTGATCACCGCCGGCAGCGCCCTGCGAGACATTGTCTGCCAAGCCCGTACCCATGTGATGGATCTCGATATCGGAATAGGCATTCACCGGAGCGCTGCTCAGCGATCCCGTAAAGTTCGACATCTGGGTGGTACCGACCGTCGGATTATGGCAGGTCGCGCAGCCAATGGAGTTGAACAGGGCAGCGCCTGAAGCGATCGTGCTTGAGGGCACCTGCTGCCCATTCAGTAAGACACCGCCCTGTGGCGGAGGAGCGAGGAACCGCATGAAACTGGCGAATGCCGAGACGTCATCGAGCACCGCTGAATTCGGTGTTGCCGCGGGGTTGGATGTATCTTCAGGATAGCCGGTTCCGGCAAGGTTCAGACAGTTCGCTGGCAGCCCTGTAGCATGTTGCTCTTCCCCCGGAGACGGCCGCTCTTGAGGAAACAGCTCGTTGCTGACACCCATCTCGACATTGTAGGCTTCGCCGGAAAAAATATGAAGCGACTTGTTTTGCGCCTTCCAGCCAAAGCGAGTAATCGTGCCGTCGTTGCCGTTGTAGTTGAAAGAGCCAGAGATTCCAAGTCTGTTGTTGTTATTCGCTAACTGATTTTTCAGCAAAGTTGAATCATCGAGATTCTCGATCAAACCCACGCCAAAGGTCGGAGTGGGAATGCGGAAGATAATGTTGTTCGCCGCCAGCGCTGCGACAAAATTAGGCTGTGGAAGACTGCAAGTGCCGGCATCGGGACGCCCTGTAACCGTGAACACATCTTCCACGCCGCCATTGGGAGCGTTGGTGTTGACGCGTCCGTCGTTATTGAAAAAGAACGGGAACCGCACTTCGAGGGTGGGCCCATTAGCAGTGATGAAGGGTGGGATGGTATTGCCGGGGGCTGTCCCATTACTTACGAACTGGAATTGAGGATTAACGGCGGCTCCTGTGCCGCCGACCGCAGGTTGTGCGTGACAAGAGCTGCACTGATTCGAGTTAAAGCGCGGTCCCAGACCATTGTTGCCGTTGGGGCTGTTGGAAACGGATTCCACGGCCTGGAAGCGGGCAAACCCATCATTGAAAAAAGCCAGGATGCCCGGATTATCGTCCGCTAAGACGGAAGGAAGTGCAGATCCCGTGCCGCGGCTGGTGGCTTGAACTCCAGGATCGGTCTGGGCAGATGCAACGCCCGCGCCGAGCAGCAAAGCCGTGGTTAGACCCGCCGCCAGCAGAAGAAACGATCGTTGACGTTTTGAGCGGTGAAACCAGATATTGGAACAGATCCGCGCGCTCAGGGTTAGGTCATCAGCTTCAGGACACACTACGGCGCTACTTGGGATCAAGCTTTTCATTTGGCATCTCCTTAGTTGGTGAGTAACTCCGGCTTACGCCGGCCTAAAAGGAGACGATGGGCGCGTCGTGCTCCAGGTCCGCAAAACGAGCAACGATCAATAGCTGCAGACTGTTTTGTTCATGTTGCAAATCGGCGGCGCCTTGGGTCTGAGCAATCCCGAGGCTGGAACACCGCTGAGAGCGGTACAGCAATGATTGGGTCGAAGCTATCTTCGAAACCCGATACCGTCAACGTGCCACTAGTGCACGGAGAGCCTTGACCAGAAGTCAACTCCCCGTGTCCATGAGTCGCATCGCAGATACGGTCGCAGGTACAGCCCCCGTTTGGCATTCGGAACACGATAGCGCCGCGTAAGGTCGAGTAACGAACTCAATTGTGCTCAGGCGATGAGGTCTCTCAGACGAGCTGCAGATCCTTCAATTCGTGATGGAGTGCATTTTCTACTTTTTTCTGAAGATCGATTGGGAGTTTCTTGCCGCCTGAAGTCAAGTAGAAGGTATCAATTGCCATCTGCCCTTCGGTATCGATTAGCGCGATTTCAATATTGCACTTCTGCTGCGAAAGGCATGAACTGATTCTGTGCAGCAAACGCGGACGATCCTGAGCGATCACTTGCAGTAGAGTACTCGTCGAAGAACATTCGTCGTCAAAATCGATCCGCGTTTCAACCACCACTTTGACCTTGCTGCTTTTTTCGCCCCGTTGCCGATCGCGCAGCATTTTATCGAGATCGGCCTCCCCAGCCAAAACCGCAGCGATGCTTTTCTTGAAACGCTCCCACTCCGATAAGTTCAATTCCAAAGTGCGGAAACGATCGGTGAAATAGAGCGAGTCCACCACAGTTCCTGCCTGGTTCGAAAAAGCGTTGGCCTTCACAATATTCATTCCCCAGGCTGCGAGCACTCCGGTCAACGTCGCGAACAGCGACGCACGATCCCTTGTGACCAGCGTGAGTTCATACCAATGCCGGCCACGTTTTAGATCTACCTGTACGGAGTCGTGACCCAACTGCTCCGCCATTTCCATGTGACGCATTACTTCTTCAGCGGAGTGAACCTGCAAATATCTTTGTGGGAATCCCTCCACGAAATCCCGGAACTTCGCCCCCGTCACCGGTGTCAGGCTGCGCAGGCGTGCAAGTTTTTCGTCGCTCACATCGCTGTGCACACGGTGATCCGCGCTGCGGTTCAAATAGTTTGCCGCCCCAATGTAGAGCTGCCACACGTTCTCTGCCTTCCACGGCGTCAGCGCCTCCGGGTTCACTGCCTTGATATCCGCGTAGGTGAGCAGGCACAACATTTTCAGGCGCTCCGGCGTGCCCATCTTCTCGGCGAAAGCCGCGACCGTCTCGGGATTGAAAATATCGCGACGCAGTTGCGCTGACATTTCTAAATGGTTCGCGATGAGAAACGACACCGCGGCGCGCTCGCTTGATTCAACATCCAGACGGTCCAGACAATGGCCAGCGATCTCCAGGCTGGCGTCCACGTGATTGCTGCCGGGCACTCCTTTACCGGTGTCGTGCAACAGCAGGGCGAGGTAGAGCAGTTCTGGATCTTCAAGTTCGCCCAGCAACTCCGCGTATCGTTTATCCCACTCCGATTTCGATTGGTTCAAGCGGTGCAGACTCTCGATGGCCAGAATCGAGTGCTCATCTACCGTGAAGCGATGATAGAAATCCCGCACCACCAAAGAATCAATCGGCTTCAACTCCGGGAGTAACAAGGTCAACAGCCGCAAGGAATGCATGGCACGAAGCGCCTCTGCGGCGTGCGGCTGCAGCAGAGTCTCCTGCAGGTAGAGCCATAGTTCGGCGCCTCTTGGCGGGGTCACGGCAAGAGCGGGGAGCGCCTGCTCAATGCGGTGCTCCGTGGTCGCGCTCAACTTCAGGCCATGATGAGCCATAAAATGAAAGAGACGTAACAGCATCTCGGGATCCTGCAGCGATGACGACTGTTGCAGAAAAATCATTCCGTCGACCACGGAAAAATCCGGATGCGAGGGCCGAGATCGCCAGCCTTGAAATTGCCGTCGCAAAGAAGACCAGGACTCTGGAATCTCTTCCATTAACTGCGTGACGGCGCGCTGCACGGCGCGCGCATGACCGAAATAAATCCGCATCCATTCTGCTGCGGTAAGGTCCGCCGAATCGGAAGCGCCGATTTTTCGCGCGGCTGCCTCGTCTTGCGCCTCCCAGCTCAGCGCGTTGTCGTCACGACCATGGCGAAAATGCAGGAAGCACCGCGCCGCCATCAAGAACTCGAGCGCAGATTCCAGTTGCTTCCGCACGGGCGCCCGGAGAGAACTGGTGTCGGGCCAATCGGCCAGCTTGCCCATGGCTGAGATCAGCGCCAGCCAAGCGGCCACATTGCAGTCGCGAAGACCGCCCGGGGTCTCTTTCAGATTTGGCTCCAGATGAAACACGGTGTTCCCGAACTTTCCATGCCGTTCGCGGGTCACCTCGGCGAGACCCTGCAGAAGGGGTTTCGATTCCCGCACTACCAGCTTGGGGATCACTTTGTCATGAAGCCGGGTAAACAACTCGCGATCGCCCGCGAGAAATCGACAATCGAGAAGAGAGATGGTGAATTCGGTATTGTTGGGGTCGAAGCGATCGCACTCCGCCAAGGTTCGCGATGCGGGACTCAACTTGAGTTTCAGGTCCCACAATTCCTGGGAGAAGCGTTGAATCGCATCTTTGTGAGCCGCTTCGCACACTCGATCGGCGCACAGAAAGAGCAGATCAATATCTGAGTAAGGAAAGAGCCAGCCGCGCCCGAAGCCTCCCGTCGCCACCAGTGCGAAGCCTCGTGGTCCGCTTTCGTCGCGAGAGACACACTCCCGCCAGAGCCGTTTCAGGATGTCTTCGATAAGGAGCGTGCGCTGAGCAACTGCGGTGCGACCGTCTCCGCTTGCCGCGAAGTCACGCGCAATTCGCGCGGATTCTTCGGCAAGAGAACCTCGCAGTTCACTGATCAGTAAAGACGCCGCCGTCATGACGTTGAGTCAATGCTCTCACGCTTCGTGTCCTTGCGAGATAGCTGAAAACACGATGCCTTTAAGATGTCGTCCGGTCGCGTCCCGGTAGAATATTCCCCTGGGTTCCCGGTATCTTCTCCCTAACTTCTCCTCTTAGCGATTCTTCTTGCGCGGCGAGGTCAAGTCGCCAAGCCCTACAATGCTCCCTCACCCCGCTCATCGTTGCGAATTCGAATGGCTTCATCCACGCGTGTCAAAAAGATTTTTCCATCACCGATCTTTCCCGTGCGCGCGGCCGCCACTATGGATTGCACCGCCTTCTCCACCATCGCGTCTGGAAGCACCACTTCCAGCTTGGTCTTGGGAATAAGGTCCACGCTGTACTCGCGTCCGCGGTAGACCTCGGTGTGTCCCTTTTGCCGCCCATGGCCGCGCACCTCGATCACCGTCATGCCTTCGACGCCAATCTCTTGCAGCGCGCTCTTGACCGCTTCCAGCTTGGAGTTCTGGATGACTGCTTCAACTTTCGTCATGATGTTGTTCTCAAACTCTGACTCTTCCCTGCCGCGCTTGGCAATCTCGCACGCAAGCCGACACCAGTATTATCTTCCCTTGTTCTTCTTCGGCAAGTCCAAGCGTAGGGTCGTCCTCACTCTTTCACGCGTGACCGAACCCATCATCGAGTGCGCAGACGCAGCCGAAGCCGATTGAACACAAATCAGCACCGGCTCACTTTATCGTCTACTGTGGTTTTAAGGAAATCGAAACAATTGATCGCGTCAATCAAGATTCATGAAAGACCTCGGGCCGCGTTTCCCGGGACGCCGACGTTTAGCAGACGTTAAGCTTAATGATCCGAATGTAAACTATTGCCTGCGCTAGATTTACCGTTCACTAAGCTAGCACTACTCCTCTCCTAATTCCACTCTAGTTGTGGACGTGGAGAGAGATGACGAGGGGCATCTCTTCCAACAGCAGACTGACTTCCACAGTAGGCGCTTCTGGCTGGGAGTGCACGGTATAGTCATCGCCGGTGATGACTGACGGCGGCGAGAGCATGCAACCATCGCCAAGACCGGCAATCTTGTTTTTGAAATTTCCCGCCACCATGTTACAGATCTCGCCCAACGCGTCTGAGATGTCCGGGCCTACCTTGTCGATTTCCACTCCCAGCATCTTCGACGCCATGAGCGCGGCCGCGTCGTGCTGGCAGCGTACGCTCATCACTCCGCAAAGCATCCCCGCCAGTCCCACCATTGCAGTCACGTTTAGTGGAGCCGATGGCTCCGTTGTCGACGAGGTCAACTGGGACGCGAGCATGGTTTCGAACACTTCCCGCGTGGCCAGTTCGAGCACGGGACGCCAATCCTTGTGGATGTCTTCGGCAGCCGGAATGAGATTCCTCGTATTCACAATTGCCTCCCAAAACCGGGGTCTCGTACGCTGCCGGGCAGGCAGCATTACTTCTCCCGTCAATGGCACATCGGCAAGAAAACGGAGCGGCTTTAGCGCGAGGCAAAGGCTGAACGCCACCCGAACAGCGAGCACCCGGGGGTTGCTGATAATCTCAAAGCAGATATTCAGGAGAATCCGAACCGTTGCCACCGATTATTAATGCACAAGGAATCTCGAAGTCTTTCGGAGCCGATCCTTTGTTCCAGAACGTATCCTTCACAGTCTCGGAGGGTGATCGCATTGGGCTCATTGGTCCGAATGGCTCTGGAAAATCTACGCTCCTTCGGATTCTCGCCGGCGACGTAAGCCCCGACAGCGGAGAAATTGCCGTGCGAAAACGAGTTCGGCTCAGCTATGTGGAGCAGGATTCGAAATTCAAGCCTGGCGATACGGTTCGCTCTGTGGCGAAGAGTGCGATGGAGCGCGCTGGCGTGCCGGAATCGGAGCGTGGAACTCGCTTCGCAGAGACCCTTGGCCGCGCCGGCTTCGAAGATCTCGATTTGGAAGCGGTCGCATTGTCTGGCGGCTGGCAGAAAAGACTGGCGATCGTTGAAGCCATTGTCCAGGGGCCGGACATCCTTTTGCTCGATGAGCCGACAAATCATCTGGATCTGGCAGGAATCGAGTGGTTGGACGGCCTACTCGAGGATGCGGCGTTCGCCTGCGTCGTGGTCAGCCATGATCGTTACTTCTTGGAAAATGTCGCTACCACCATGGCCGAGCTCAATCGGACTTATCCCGACGGACTGCTGCGAGTTGCCGGAAGCTACACTCGTTTTCTGGAGAAGAAGGAAGAGTTTTTGCACGCCCAATCCAAGCGACAGGAGGCGCTCGAGAACCTGGTTCATCGAGAGATTGAATGGCTTCGCCGAGGAGCCAAGGCGCGGACACGTAAGTCTAAGGCACGCATTGACAAGGCCGGGGAGTTGATGGGCGAACTTGCGGATCTCAATGCGCGAAGCCGTAGTGGAACCGCGCAAATCGATTTTTCGGCCACGGATCGAAAGACGAAGCGACTAATTGAACTGGAGAATGTGTCCTGCGAGGTGGGCGGCCGTACATTATTCGCGGGGCTGAACTGCGTGATTACCGCCGGAATGCGAGTGGGACTGGTGGGTCCGAACGGCAGCGGGAAGACGAGTCTCCTCCGGCTGTTGCGCGGGGAAACCGCTCCCTTGGCGGGGGAGATTCACCGCGCCGACTGGCTGCGCATCGTTTATTTCGATCAGAGCCGGGAACTTGACCCGGATGTAACTCTGCGTCGCACTCTGGCTCCGGAGGGCGATTCCGTTGTTTATCAAGACCGGGTGATTCACGTGGCATCGTGGGCGGCAAAGTTTCTCTTCACCGGCGAGCAACTGAATCAGCCCGTCGGCAAACTCTCCGGCGGCGAGAGGGCGCGGGTTCTCATCGCTCAGCTCATGCTGCAGCCGGCTGACGTTCTTCTGCTGGATGAGCCTACCAACGATCTAGACATCCCCACGCTAGACATTCTGGAGGAGAGCCTGCTCGAGTTTCGCGGTTCACTCGTCTTGGTTACTCATGACCGCTACATGCTGGATCGCGTCTCGACCGTGGTTCTGGGGCTCGATGGACAGAGAGGTGTGGGACTCTTCGCGGATTATTCGCAGTGGGAGACTTGGCTTGACCAGCGCCAGAGGGCTACGCGAACTGTAGCCACCAAAATCGGCGCCAGTTCCGCAGGCCGCACCAATGGTGGCCCCGAGCGGCAATCGGCGGCCAAGAAGAAGCTGTCGTACCTGGAAGCACGTGAATACGACTCGATTGAGCAGCAGGTAGCCGTTGCCGAGGAGTTGCTGCAGCAGAAGCGCACGCAGCTTGAAGATCCTGAAATTGTCAGTGACAGCCAACGTCTGGTGGCGGCTCACGCAGAGATGGAAGCAGCCCAGGAGCAGGTGGATAAGTTGTACGCGCGCTGGGCTGAACTGGAAAAGAAGAAAAGCTAGTTGGATCAAATTTAACTCGCGGCGGGCCTCTCAGGATGCCAGACAAAAAGCGATGATCGTGTTTCCGCGAGCTCCCGTAGACTTTTCAAGCTCCTCCAGCAGCACGGATTCCAGATCGTCGGGATCGGGCTTCATCTCGCAGGCGGCAATTTCTTTGTCCGTCGCGCCGTGGAAACAGAGCTCACACACACCCAAGCCATCTTCGGAGCGAACTGGCGGACCAAATACTCGACATGTCATCGGGCGTGCTTCATAGAGTTCGCAGTTACCGGTTGTGGGACTGAGAGCGGGACACGGCTCGTCATTCGCGAAATCGGAAAAAGTGTCTGCCGCTTCAATTCCTTCGTGGAGCAAGCCGGTTGCGAGATCGCCGGGAAACTCTGGCGAGAGGCGAGCGACTGAATCCCGGGCCCGAGCGCGCACCTGTTCAGCCCGCGCCGGTGCGCGCACTTCAAGATCTGCCATGCCTTTCCGCAACCGCGCGGCATCGAGCTGATTGATGGGAAATGCGCCGATGCAGCACTGTGTACATCCGGGACGGCAGACCAGCCAAGCCCCGCTGCGACGCGTCGCATCGGCCAGGGCCGAGTCCACAATCTGGATGAGCGCATGATCATTGCGCGGAACGTCGAGACGCATGGTAGTTTTCTGATGATACAACTGAACCGGCGCGAACGCGCGAAGGGCGGAAGTTTCGGAAGGATTTGAGCTATCAAGACAGTCTCCCGAAAGCGACGGAGCCGCATACTACTGGCTCCAGTCGCCGAAAGCGCCCACCCTTCCCCCCGGCGGCGTGACGCTTCCCTCGGGATCCCGCGCTCATCGGAAACCGTCCGCCGGAGCTCACCCATGAAACTCGGCTGATTGGCAACCCATGAGCTAGTTACAAATTGATAGTGCGCGATCCGCACCAAACGTTTCATTCAAACGAAACTTTTTCTTGAGCCGGGCCGATTCGACGTGACCCGCCACATATTCCCGAATTATCTGGCTATACGGGCGACCGTGATTTGGGTAAGATAGCTGCCACCGAACCCTGCACCCCCCGGGAGCAAGTCGTGCAGTTCCACTCTTTCAACCAGAATTATTTAGAACAGCTCAGGTCCGGAGACTTCCGGACGCAAGAGCACTTTGTTTCTTATTTCAGCGAATTGATTCGGCTGAAATTAGGGAAGCGCCTGCATTCCCGCGCGGAGGTGGAAGATGCCCGCCAGGAGACCTTTGCCCGAGTCCTGACTGCGTTGCGAAGAGAAGATGGGATCAGGGAACCAGAGCGCCTGGGTGCGTTCGTCAATTCCGTATGTAATAACGTTTTGCTGGAATACTATCGTTCCGCCTCTCAGGAAACTCCTAGCGACGATGAAGAAGCCGAATCCAATATTCCCGACCCTGCCCTGAGCGTGGTCGACGTAATCGCGAACCGGGAGATGCAAAGAAATGTGCGTGAGATTCTGGACGAACTTCCCGAGAAAGAGCGCCGGCTGATCAGGGATATATTCCTGGAAGAGCGGGATAAGGATGAAGTTTGTCGGGATTACGGTGTCGATCGCGAGTATCTGAGAGTTCTGCTACACCGCGCCAAGAAATCGTTTAAGTCCCTGTACCTAAAGAGGATGGCGGAAGGTACCGTGCCCCGATAGTCCAACTACGGAAAACGCGCTCGGAAGCGTCTTTCTACTGCCAACCTGACCGATCGCCACAAGATAAGGACAATTTCCGAAGGCATCCAGGCACGCGCTGGCATAGAATAGCCGTTCGGCAAGTCGTGTCCTATGAGCAGTTTAATCGACATCTCGAAAAACTGGGAAGGCCGCATCATCGACGGAAAGTTCCCTCTGCGGCAGTGGCTTGGCGGATCTTCGCATAGCGCTGTATTTCTCACGAATCGCGGCGTCAACGGATCCGAGAAGGCCGCGATTAAGCTGATTTCTGTGGAGAACTTTGCCGCAGAGAAGGTCAAGGAAGACGCTCAACTTCTTCGCTGGGCCGACATCGCAAAATTGTCTCATCCGCACTTGATGCGACTATTTGAATCTGGCCGAGCGCGCGTCGACGAAACCAATTTTCTTTATGTCGTCATGGACTATGCCGAAGAAGATCTGGCACAGGTTCTTCCGCAGCGTCCACTCTCGCCGGGAGAAGTTGAAGAAATGCTTTCGCCCACGGTCGATGCTTTAATTTTCCTGCACCACGCCGGATACGTGCATGGTCACGTGAAGCCGACGAATATCATGGCGGTGGATAACCAGCTGAGAATCTCGACTGACAGCCTTCGCAAGATTGGCGAGCCCGCCGAGCGCGAGGCCAGCGCATACGATGCTCCCGAAGTAGGTGCAACAGGAGTGTCCCCTGCGGCAGACGTATGGTCCCTTGGCGCAACGCTGGTCGCCGTACTCACGCAACGCGAGCCCGAGATAAAAAATCGCAAAGGCGAACAGGGTGCGATACCTGACAGCGTTCCCGAGCCTCTCCAGGAAATCGCGTGGAGATGCCTGAGTGCTGATCCGCGCCGGCGCTGTAACCTGAGTGATGTTCTAGGACTGCTTAAAGGCCAAGAACTTCAGACCGCAGAGTTCGGTGGGACATCCGCAAAAACCAAACATAAAAGGTGGCAGAGCGTTCTGGCAATCGCGGCTGCGTTGCTGGTTGTGGCAGTATTGTTCGGCCGCAGACTGGTAGTTCAGCGGCCGCCGAGTGCGCCGGAGAAAACTCATTCGGCAGAAACCCAGAGTGCTCCTGCGAATTTACCCAGCGGGCAATCGCCTCCCCCGTTTGCAGAGAAAGCAGCGCCTGCCCAAGCAGGAAATACTGCAGGCACGGTGCTGCGACAGGTTTTGCCGGAAGTCTCGCGGAGTGCCCAAAGCACAGTCCATGGCCGAGTGAAAGTCAGCGTTCAGGTTTCAGTTGATACTTCGGGCAACGTTTCTCAAGCAAAGCTAACTTCGCCGGGACCGAGCAAATACTTCGCCAACCAAGCGCTCACTGCGGCGCGCCATTGGAAATTCAACCCGCCTCAAGTTGACGGGCAAGCGTCCACTAGCGAGTGGATTCTACGATTCCAGTTTGGCAGGACATCGACTCAGGTTTTTCCAGCTCAGATAAAACACTGAGAGGATCGCCTCAAACTTCTACGTCTTCATTCTCGTTTTTCTTCATCTTCCAGAGCATCTGGCGCAACATGCCGAGTAAGAATTCTGCATCCCCTTGCTGCAATTGCAGCCGGCGAACCAACCGCCGGACCGCCGCATGAAATGTCTTCGAGGTATTCAACTTCGGGTATTCGCTGGCTCGGAGCGCGTCGAGCAGAGTATCGGTAATCCGCTCGACCTCGGCGGACGAAGCGGCGTTTCCCTTCGTTCGTTTCGCCACCGCACTAGGGTTGCGAATTAGTTCATAAAGACAGACGGCGACAGCTTGGCCCAAGTTCATCGACGCGTGTTCGTCGCGAGTGGGAATGTGCATCAACCAATGACAATGGCTCATATCCAGGTTGGAGAGGCCGAATTTTTCGGACCCGAACAGCAGAGCGCAAGCACCGGTCGTGAGATGCGTTCGAATCAGCCTGGCACCCTTCTCCAACCGGATCAAAGAATGTTGCAGGTCGCGATGACCAACCGCGGTGGTTCCAACTACCAGAGAGCAGTCCGCAACCGCTTCGCCGACGGTTTTGTACACTTCGGCAGTGGCAAGTGTGGCTGCCGCGCCCACCGCCGAACGAGCGTCCCGGAATGCTACGTCGTAGGGATTTACCACTCGCAGATGCGGAATCCCAAAGTTGCTCATGGCACGCGCAGCCGCACCAATGTTGAGGGGATTGCGAACGTCCACCAGGACCACGCGTAGGCCCTCGAATTCGGAAGGATGAGGCAACGGTTTCTATTCTACGGTAGCCCTCACTGCGGCGATTCTTCCCCTTGCAAGCCTTCTGCCGGACAGCGTTTTTACATGCCTGTGCAATTGTAAAAAATTTGTCAAACCATGCCTCCTGTCCAGAAATTGGGCGAAAACCGTTGTAAGCTTCATTTGTCAACGGCATGGGGTGAATTGCCGCAGCTCTTAAAGGCCAACCCCAGTCTAGTCAGGATGGCTTCTCATGGGTCAAATCGCAACACCGCTAAGCACCGCCAGATCGGCTGATCCGATGAACTCCATGCGACCGGCGGGAAGAATTCTCGTGGTTGAGGACGATCCTTCGGTTCAGAAGGCCTTGAAACGCTTGTTCGAAACCGAAGGATATGCGGTTGAGGTGCACGGCAATGGAAGGTCGGCGCTGGAGAGCTTTCAGGCAGCCCCGCCCGCAGTCATTATTCTTGACCTTCGATTGCCCAAGCTTTCCGGCAGCGATCTCTGCAAGGAAGTCAAAGCGCAGGCGCCGACTCTGCCCATAGTTGTGCTAAGCGCAACCAGTGATGTCTCCGACAAAGTTTTGTTGCTGGAGTTGGGTGCGGACGATTATGTAACCAAGCCTTTCAGTCCGCGCGAACTTCTGGCTCGCGTGCGCGCGGCCCTGCGGCACACTTCACGCACGGCGAGCGTTAGCCTCGTGAGTTTTGACGGCATTTCGGTAGATTTCAAGAAAATGGAAGTTCAGCGTGATGGCAAGGTTGTGATTTTGACGGCGCAAGAATTTAAGACCTTGCAGTTCCTGGTGCAAAATGCGGATCGAGTGATCAGCCGGGACGAACTGCTGAACGAAGTTTGGGGATACCAGAATTATCCTTCCACCCGCACTGTGGACAATCACATTCTGAAACTGCGCCAGAAATTGGAGCGCGACCCAGCCAGTCCAGTACACTTTCGAACCGTGCACGGAATGGGTTACAAGTTCGTCCGCTGAGCTCCCTTGGACCCAAAATCAGAGTCCGCGTCGCAAACTTTTCCAACCCAGCCTGAGGCCACATTTGTACATCGGACCCGGCTGCGCACGCGCTTTTTGCTCTCGATGCTGATCATTACGGCCGGGCTCACTGCCATGAGCCTCCTCGTAGTGCGGCACAGCGTGCAACGCCATGTCCGTGACGGAATTGTTCAGGACCTGCGAAACTCCGTCACCACCTTCCAGAATTTTCAGCACGACCGCGAGGTCATGCTGACGCGTTCGGCGGAGCTGCTGGCCGACCTTCCGATCACGCGCGCGATCATGACGCCGCACGACCCAGCCACGATCCAGGACGCTTCCAAGGACGTTTGGCAGTTGACCGGGAGCGATCTGCTGGTTCTTGCGGACCGCAATGGGGCGGTCGTCGCTCTGCATACCAAGTCCCCGGGATTTTCTCGCGAGGCGGCTGAGCAATTCTTCCAGCGATCGCTGAACGAAGAGGACTCAAGCCATTGGTGGTTCGGGTCTCACCATCTCTACCAAACATTCATCCAGCCGGTTTACTTCGGCCCGAAGACAGAAGGTTCGTTGCTCGGGTTTCTCGTCATCGGTTACGCCATCGACGACCGCCTCGCTCACGAGGTTAGCAAGGTATCCGCAAGCCAGGTCGCTTTCTCCTATGGCAACGAAATCGTCGCCACAACACTGACTCAAGATCAATCCCGAAGCTCGTCGTTGCTCGCGTTCTCGACGGGATCCTCGCAGAGTGGTCCGCGCGATGTCGAAGTCGGCCATGAACTTTTTCTAGCAACTTCGCTGGATCTCTCCAGCCAGCAAGATACACCGGTGCGTTTGACCGTGCTTGGGTCTTACGATCAGGCGGCAAAATTCCTCGATAATTTAAATCGACTTCTGTTGCTGCTGGGTTTCACGGCGGTTTTGCTAGGCAGTGGGCTGGTGTTTCTGATCTCTCACACTTTTACCCGTCCGCTGGCCAGCCTGGTGGAGGGCGTGCGCGCTCTGGAACACGGGGACTTTCATCATCCTCTCGATCCCCGGGGAAGCGACGAGGTCGCGGAGCTGACTTCCGCCTTTGATCGCATGCGCTCCAGTCTGCTCAAGACTCAACAGGCTTTGCTCGAGTCTGAGCAGTTAGCCACGATCGGACGCATGGCCAGTTCCATTTCCCACGATCTGCGTCACTCCCTGGCTGCAATCGTCGCCAACTCTGAGTTCCTGTGTGACGGGCGGCTGACGGCGGCGCAGCGCGAGGAGTTGTATCAAGAGGTTCGCATCGGGGTAAACCAGATGACCGACCTCATCGATTCCCTGCTCGAGTTTGCTAGAACCAGAGAGTCTCTTAGCCCAAGTTACGCCAGCATTGTGGAAACTGTGCAGCGAGCTATGCAAGCTGTCCGCTTGCACCCGCGACATCAGGGAACTCTCATTGAGGTTGAGAGCAATGGTCAGGGCCTGGCGTGGTTTGATCCTCGCAAACTGGAGCGTGCACTTTACAATCTCTTGTTGAACGCTTGCGAGGCAGCGCCCAGCAGTGACGGACGGGTTCGGGTCACGATCGGCCATGATGAAGCATCGTTCACGATTGCAGTTTCCGATAACGGTCCGGGCATCGCGGAACCGATTCGCGATCAGCTTTTTCATCCTTTTGTGAGTTACGGCAAAGAGAACGGCACGGGACTCGGACTTACGGTAGTACAGAAGATCGTGCAGGATCACGGGGGAAAGGTCGTCATGGAACGTACGGCGGATGCTAGAACTGTTTTTCGGATCACGATCCCCGGTCGTTCCGCACCAGGCTCTTCCGCAGTAAACTCCGACAAACGGATGCCTCGTCCCTTGGTGTCATCGAAGCATGAGGGTGTGAGCGAGGATCGAGCGAGTAACAATTCGTAGGTGAAGATTCAATACGACATTCGGACAAGCAGTCCCGGTTCTCCTTTTCCAGATTCACGACGATCCTTATGTCGCACGGGGAGGGTGTGTGAATAGTCGATGGATCCTTGCAGTTCGTTCCAGCGTCGTAACGATAGCCTCGTTTGTGGTCTTGAGCGCCAGCGGGCTGGCACAGGAAAGCTCGCATCCTGCGGCATCTCAGGGTGGCGATACAGCCGTGCGCGAACTCGGTTCGCAAGTGCGCGAATTACGGGCAATGGTCGAAGAGATGCGCGCCGAGAATGCCCAGTCGCGCGCCGAGATGCAGGAGCTGCGCCAGGAATTGCAGGACACCCGCAAACTTCTTATTCCCCTTGCTGCATCGATGAATCGTTCCATCGAATCGGCTGCGTCCGCGAATTCTGTCTCCACCGCTTCGACAACAGAAGTTCAGACTGCTCCGACCGCATCCACACCTGTTGATTTAGGAACGCGGGTTCAGAAACTTGAAGAATCCACGCAGTTGCTCGGCTCGAAGATTGACGAACAGTATCAGACGAAGGTTGAAACAGCGGCCAAGTATCGTGCCCGGCTCTCTGGGATTATCTTGATGAATGCCTTTCGAAACGTAGGCGCTTCCGACAACCTTGACTTCCCGGACTACGCACAACCGCCCGCAGCTGGTAGCACATCGCAGGCCAGCTTTGGCGCGACACTGCGGCAAACTGAAATTGGCCTCGAAATCTTCGGTCCAACGCTCGCCGGTGCGAAGACTTCCGCCAACGTGCAGTTCGATTTTGCGGGAGGATTCCCTACAACTCCGAACGGCGTTAACTTTGGCATCGCACGCATGCAAACGGCGAGCGTGCGCCTCGACTGGAGAGACACCTCCGTAATTGCCGGCCAGGATTCCCTTTTTATTTCACCGCTTTCTCCCACTTCCTTCGCTTCGCTTGCGACTCCAGCTTTTGCATACAGCGGGAATCTGTGGGGATGGACGCCGCAACTTCGCGTTGAGCATCGCTTCGACCTCGATGACCAACAGACGCTGACGCTTCAAGGAGGAATTCTGGATAATCTTGACTGGGAGCAGCCCAGCGATTCCTACTTCCGTTCCGCGACCGCTGGCGAAAGCACCGGTCAGCCCGCCTATGCAGTTCGCACCGCATGGTCGCGGCCGCTATTTGGCCATCCTTTGAGCTTCGGCACGTCAGGCTATTATGGCCGGCAGAACTGGTCCTGGGGCCGCTACGTCGATGCCTGGGTAGGCATGACGGATTGGCAGATTCCGATTCTTCGCCGCCTAACTCTCTCCGGCGAATTCTATCGAGGCCGTGCTGTAGGCGGTTTAGGCGCCGCGATCGGCCAGACCATCGTGTATGGCGGGAATCCGATGTATTCATCGACCAGCATTCGAGGGCTCAATTCGGCCGGAGGATGGAGCCAACTTAAATTCCAACTGACTCCCAAGCTGGAACTGAACGGCACCTTTGCCGAAGACAATGCGTTTGCCGGAAACGTTCGCGGATTCGCCACCGATGCCAACAATTTCGGCCCGATTCTGGGGCGCAATCACGGTGCGCTCGGTAATGTGGTTTACCGGCCACGATCGGATTGGCTGCTCTCCGCCGAATTCAGGCGATTGCACACCTTTCCTATTTTTGACAGCAGCAGCGTTACGAACCAGGTCAATCTTGCCTTGGGGATTCTTTTCTGATGGCGCGCTTTGCTCTGTACCGTATCGCGGCGTGCATCCTGTTGTTGCCCTCCGCCTTGGCCTCGACCCAGCAGGTCGAACTCAGGGGCAAAGTGGCGCTCACCAAAAGCGGACATCGCGTAAAGGACGCTTCAAAGCTGGTTGTCTGGCTGACTCCGGTTGGGAATACGCCTGCCCCTGCAATGCCGCAACAGCTGACGTCAGAGGTCCCTCAACTTGTGCAGAAGGACAAGGCTTTCCACCCACCGTTGCTGGTCATTCCTGCAGGCGGAAAAGTTGAGTTTCCCAACCACGATCCTTTTTTTCACAATGTGTTTTCGCTGTTCGATGGAAAGCGCTTTGACTTAGGACTTTACGAGAGCGGGACGACCCGCTTCGTCCAGTTCGACAAGCCGGGCATTTCTTTCATCTTCTGCAATATTCACGCTCAGATGCACGCCGTCGTGATCGCACTGAACACGCCGTACTACGGGATATCGGATGGGCAGGGCGATCTCAGCATTAAGAATGTCGCGCCGGGGCGATACCAGCTGCACGTCTTCCATCCATCGGTCTCTCCGGAAGCGCTGCACGCGGCGGAGCGAGAAATTACCGTAACTCCAAACGACACTTTCCTTGGAACTTTTAGCCTGTCCGAATCGGATCTCGAACTCGCCCACAAAAACAAATACGGACGAGATTACGATCGTCCCGATCCGGATAGTCCCGCTTATGCGCGGCCCTAGTTGTAGGCTTTGGATTTTTCTCAAGAAATTAAGAAGGGCGTGCCGGTTAGCACGCCCTCCTCGCCTCTGACCTTCACTTCGTTTACAGCACCTTGCCTTGCCAAAGTTAAGTATCCGAGTCTGTGCTCGCTAGTTTAGTGGTGGCCTCCGCCGCCGGAATGGCCGCCGGAACTTGGCGCGCTATGAGAGCCGCCGCCGCTGTATCCGCCACGGCTGCCGCCATAGCTCGGCGATCCGTGATAGCCACCGTAGCTTCCCGAAGACCGCGGCTGCGCGATGGGCTGCCTCATGTTTAGTTGCGGACGCGAATAACTGCCGCGCCCATAGCCACTCGAGCCGTAGCCACTCGAACCATATCCACGAGAGTAATTGGAACTCGGTGCGGTTCGGTTCCAATAACTTCCACTTTCGCCCCGGTTCGCGGTTTCGGCGCTGCTTCCGCTGCGGGCCGCCGATTCACTGCCGTGCGACGGCGGAGTGAACGTCTTCCACTCACTGCGATTCGGTTCACCTCGATCGGACGATGCCGATTCCGATACACTCCTGCCCGCAGAATTATTCGCGCCTCTGCCGTATGCAGATGTACCCGCGCTCGGCTTTCCTGCAGCTCCCGCTGACGTTGCACGAGATTCCGCAGTGCCAGTGCTTCGTCCCGCTGTGACTGGGCTAAAGTGACTCTGCCGCATGGACTGTTGTAGATGCGCGGTCTGCTGCTGGAACGATTCTGGCCGCGAAGAACTCTGCGTGCCGTAAAAATGCTGCGATGCGCCGCTGTGAATCGTGGAAGGCGCCGCAGCCCGTCCACTGGCCGACAAGCTGGCCCGCGACGGAACGACAGGTAAATTACCAGTCATCATGTGAGCGCTGCTCAACTGTTCGTGCGTAGCTGCAACCGCTGTTGTGTGACCGGCTCCGAACTGCCCCGCTCCCACCGTCGACACACCGCGGCTGATGTGCGCATCGTTGATATGCGCTACATTCGAGAATTGAGTTCCCGCGTGCAGCGGCGCAATCCCGCCATGGCGGTTGTAAGCGCCAAACCTACCAACCCCTACCACTCCGAACCTTCCGCGATATCCACCCCACCACGGGTAGAAGCGATCGCAAGGCCCGACGGGCAACCATCCAAAGCCACCCCAACCTCCCCATCCAAAACCGAAGCCAAAACCCCACCCACCTCCGAATCCAAAGAACGAGACGTATGCCGGCGCCCAGAACGGACGATAAAATCCAGGACCCCAAACCGGTCCGGGCCACCATGCCCACGCGCCGCCATACCACATCCAGCGACCGTAGTGATACGGGGCCCAGCCCCATGGCTCATAGCCAACCCACGTCCAGCCGTAATAGGGTTCGTAAGTCCAGTTCCCGTCACGATATGGTGCCCAATCATCCGGCTCATTCGGCACCCACACCTGACCGTAATCCGGTGCATCCTCCCATCGCCCGTTCGCGTCCAGATCCTCCGACCCCACGTAATATTTGTTCGTATGGTGCCAGGCATCCGCATTGTGAATCATGCGGTCGCGATCGCTATTCCAACGGTCCCAATCATCCCGCTCAGGAGCCGGAGTGATCTTGTAGCGCGCATCGGCGCCAGCACCGCGCACGGTTGCCATGTCTCCTTGCTTGATATTGGCGATGCCCTGCGGGGTTGAAATCTGCGCCTCGCCCTTGCGTACGATGATGATGCTGTCCCCATCGGGTCGCACTTCAATCCGATACACGCCATCCTGATGCGCCGGATGCAATGCGACGTTCGGCGTATCAATCTCGGGCTCAGCTTCGCTTTCTCCAAACACCGAGTAATTCGCCAAGCCCTGAGCGATCTGAACCTGTATGTATTTGTGCGTGAAGTTCGCGATGTTGGCCTGCGCATTCGATCCCAGGCGCAGAATGTTCGCGTAGTCGAGTTGCACCTCGGCGCGTCCGCCAGCCGCTGTGGAGACTTTGTCGCCATTCACCACCGGCTGATTTAATACCGCGGCCGACCAGGTGCCCGAATCTCCGCGCTGGGTCGACACGTCGCCGTGAATCATGCTGATGCGGCCCACGCCCTGATCAACTTTTGCAGGTCCTTCGCCCGAAGGACCTCCCGGCTGGGCTTCTGGTCCCATCTCGGGCGGTTGCCCGGGCTGATGCGGCGGTGGTCCGGCTTGACCCGGCGGTCCAGACGGAGGCGGGGGCACGGATCGCGGCTGTCCGATTTCCATCGGCGCGTTCGGGTGCTCCGACGGACCACTACCCTCCTCTGTCGTTTGCGCCTTCACGCTGACAGTCAGTGCTCCAGCCACAGCCAAAATCAAGATTGCGAAACTTCCTACAAGCTTGTTTTTCATGACGATTGTCTCAGTTGAACTCAACTCTGTTTCTGCTGAACCTTCAACTTCGAAGAACGATCCGCTATTGTACGAAGCAAGTGCCTTACCAAGAATCGGCGTGCGACGACCGCAGTAACTCCTTTGTTTTCATGATGTAAAGTTGGTTTTATCAACTGGGCGAACGACAATCCCCGGAACCGGTGGCCAGCTACAGCCAAGGTGGTGGTTTTCAGCCATCAAGACGTGGGATGCGCCCAAGATTCTTACGTCTCTTTCTCCCCCTCATCCGCAATCCCAATTTTCGACAGCCGGTAGCGCAACGCATTCCTCGACAGTCCCAGCAACCGCGCCGCCTGACTCTTGTTTCCATTTGCACGCCGCAGCGACTCGCGAATCATTTCATCCTCCCACTGCTCCAGCGTCATACCCTCGGGAAGGAAATTGCCCGTTCCATTCGCCGCCCGCGCCGGGCGAGTATCCAGATGAATATCCTCCACCTTCAACACCGTACCCTTCGCCAGCGCACAAGCTCGCTCGATGATGTTTTGCAACTCGCGCACATTCCCCGGCCAGTGATAATTCACCAGAATCTGCATCGCCTCAGGAGCAATGCTTTCGACGGGCTTTCCGGAATCTCCCGCAAAGCGGGAGATGAAAAGATTCACGAGATCTGGAATATCTTCCTTACGCTGACGCAGCGGAGCAATATCGATGGGCACCACATTCAGGCGATAGTAAAGATCCTCGCGGAATGTTCCCTGCTCCAGTGCTTCGCGCAAATCTCGATTCGTCGCCGCGACCAGCCGAACGTCCACTTTCACGGTTCGCGTCCCACCCAGCCGCTCGAACTCCCGCTCCTGCAGCACGCGCAGCAGCTTCACCTGGATCGCCGGGGGCACGTCGCCGATTTCATCCAGGAATAATGTCCCTTTATCTGCCAGCTCAAACTTTCCTGGTTTGCTCGCGTTCGCTCCCGTGAAGGCGCCCTTCTCATAACCAAACAGTTCGCTCTCCAGCAGATTCTCAGGGATCGCCGTGCTGTTAATCTTGATAAAAGGTCCCGCCGCACGTCGCGATTTTTCATGGATCGCCCGCGCGACCAAGTCCTTCCCGACGCCACTCTCGCCACCCAGAAGCACAGTCGAATTCGTAGGTGCAACACGGTCCACCGTAGCGAGCACTTCCTGCATCTTCGGACTCCGCGCTACGACGTTCGGGTGCGCATACCTCTTACCTAGCGCCTCGCGCAGCGAACGGTTTTCTTCGCGCAGATTACGTACGTCCAGCTCCTTGTGGATCACCATTCTCATTTCGCCCAGCGAGAACGGTTTCAGCACATAGTCGCTGGCTCCGGCCTTCATGGCCTCCACGGCCGTTTCGACCGTGCCGAACGCCGTCATCACCACCACGGGAAGCGCAGCATTCTGCCGCTTGATCGCCTGCAGAAACTCGAGACCATTGATCCCAGGCAGTTTGAGATCGGTCACTACCAGATCAACATTGCTGTCGCGCAACAGTTTCAACCCGCCCTCGGCATCTCCCGCGGAAAGCGTATTGAAGCCATCCTCACCGAGATTCAACTCGAGCAAGCGCCGCATTTTGGCTTCATCTTCGACGATCAGAATGGTTGGCTTATGGTTCTCCATGGCTCCGCCGCTGCTGCATTTAAGATGCGACTTCCTCGCTTGCCGGGAAGAAGATCACGAATCGAGCTCCCGCTGACTCTCCCTGCGAGCCGCTTTCGACGCGAATGGTTCCGTGATGACCATCAATAATCCGCGATACGATCGATAGCCCCAGACCTACCCCGGTCTTCTTGGTGGTCACAAACGGATTAAAAATCTGCTCCCGCAGCTCCGGCGGAATTCCCGGCCCGGTGTCTTCCACTTGCACCTCCACTCCATCGCGGTTGCCGTTGCTCGTCCTCGCCGCGCTCACTCGCAACGTTCCACCGCCGTTGCCCATAGCGTCGTAAGCATTCTGAATCAAGTTTACAAACGCTTGCTCGGAAAGACTCTCGTCCATGGGAACCGGCAGCAAATTCGGCTGGTACTGCCGCTCCACGTGAATCAAATCGTTCTGGTGCATCAGGGATACAGAGTGCAGCGCCCGATCCAGCACCGTGGTAATGTCTTGGGGAAATAACTCGGCATGCAGCGGCCGGGCAAAATCGAGAAAGCGCGTTACCAGAGCGCTCAGGCGATTCGTCTCACTCGAGATGTAGCCCGCCAACTCGGTGGCCAACGGATTCGACTCCCCGAGCTTCTGATGCAGCATTTCAGCCGACCCTTTAATCACGCCCAGCGGATTGCGAATCTCGTGTGCCAATCCTGCGGACATTTGCCCCAGTGCAGCCAACCGCTCCGAACGTCGCGCCTCTTCCTGCGCCTGCTCCAGCCTGCGATTAGTCTCGGCCAGCGTCTCTGCCAGCTCCTGGTAGCGATTGATCTGCCGTCGATTCTCCACCACAAAACGGTTCACGACCATCGCCGCCAGAAAAAAGAAAAGAATACGGATGGCGAGCAGTCCGTAACTCTCCGCGTTAATTTCATATTCCTGCAGCGCCGGATAAAGATACGAGCAATAGGCGGCCGAGGCCGAAGCTGTCCACAACAACGTAGCCAGCGGACCAAAATATTCCGCCGCCGTGACCGCCGGCAGGAAATAGATCGGCCAGTAGCTACTATTGATGCCAGGCTCACCCGTGTGATCGATGAGCAGAGTAGCCAGTGCAATTTTGAGCAGGACCACGTACGCCGGACCCCGTTGCGGAGCCTTTCTCAGAACCCAGCTTTCACTTAACTGCACAGCACCGAACGCCAGCAAAACCAGCTGCTTGTGCACTTCTGTGACCGGCGGCAGCACCGCGAGCCCAGCCAGGAATAGCAGCCAGAGAACATCCATCCAGTTCATTGAAGGACGCTTCTGTTCGCTCATAATCCGAACTCGAAAAATAACGACGCCGGGATCGGGCTGCCTCCCCGTCTCCCGGCGCCATTTTCCCTCTCCACTTTCCTTCGGTCCGCTTGCCACTCGCACCGCATGCGATCCTATCAGACGCCAGCCGCGCAGTTCGCGTCAATGTCCTTTCTTAGGCGCACTCTCGTGAGTTTGCCCCGTGGTATGCGAACTTGGCTGCGAATGCCCCGAAGCCGATGCCGGCTTCTGCCCCTGATGCCACGCACTATACTTCTGCTCCTCTTCCCGCTGCTGCTGTCCGTTACCCTGCTGCACTGGAGCCACCGGCCTGACGAGCGGATTGGACCTCTGCTGCGCCGGTCGCGAACTCGCGTTCAAAGGTCGGTTCGCGGGTTGAAGGTCCGGGCTTCGCTCCGGCTCCGGCGTACCTTGCGCTTCCCAGACTCGTGGCTGCGTTTTTGTCGGGCTGCTTGCGCCGCTGGGTTGGCCGAATGAACGGAAGCCATCGTCCCCTTGAGGTTGCTGTCGCGCCACCGGAGGCGTCTGTACTGGCCGCCCTGGTGCTTGTTGCCGCACCAAGGATGACTCCTGGTTCAAGTGTCCGCCCGCCTGCGCTTGCCTCTGAGCAAAGGAACTCGGCATCGGAGCCGGTGTCCTGAGCGCCACCACTGGACGGCTCAATACCGCTGCGGGCGGCCTGTTCGACACCGGCCTTCCTGAGCCCAGCACGCTGCTACGTACGGGTTCGACCGCGGCTGTGTGCGACACGGGCGCCGCCGCGAGCTCCCTCGTCGGAACCGATACCACATTCCGCGCCACTGAACGCGCATTCACGAACGTGTCGCGCGACACCACAGTCACGCCCCCGTTCACGCCACGATTCGCATACGCGATGCTGTTCGTGGTTGTGCTCCGGTTGATGACGACGGTGTTGTAAACGTTTGTCACTCTCGAAACATCCACCCGTGTATTGGTGAGGTTCACGCGGTTCACATAAACCCGGCTCACACGGTAGCCCGGAATAAATACTTCGCCCGGAGCCAGTGGAAACCATCCCACACCTGCGCCAAACGAAAACGAGAAATTGAGTCCCGGTCCACCACCCACCCACGCCACCAGCGCCGGCGCGTACATTGGCCGGACTACGCTCGGTCCCGGGACCCAGAGCCATCCACCACCGGCAAAGGCCCACCGACCGTAATGAAATGGAGCGAATCCCCAAGGCTCATCTTCCACCCACGTCCAGCCCCACGGCCCTACCCAAGACCAATGGCCGAAGCGATACGGAGCCCATCCTGCCACCACAACCCGCGGCCGCCAGCTCATCCCGTAGCCCGCCGCGTAACTCCAGTCACCGTACTCATCAAGATCTTCATATCCGGTCATCTCGCGCGAAACATAATTCGCGGAGTCAGACTGGTCCTCCGTTCGATCTCGATCCAAAGCCCAGGTGTCGAATCCATCGTCGCCCGAAATCTGGCCGAGTTCATAGTCCAGATGATCAGCGCCCGAAAATGTGGCGTATTGATTCGCAACTACGGTATAAGAAGAGCCACCGCCTGTGACTTCACCGCGTCCGCGCCACACCGTCACTTCTGTTTGATTGCCGTCCGCATCTACATCGATGCGATAGTCTCCCGGCTGCATCACAACGAACGCCACGTTCGGTGTGTCGATCTCATAGGAGTCTTCGTCGTCCACATGACGGACCTTCACAATCAGCGATCCCTGTGCCAGACGAATCTGCGCTGCCCGGTCACTTACTTCCAGCAAGGTAATCCCAGTCTTCGGGCCGAGCCGTAGAGCGGTCGATCCGATGTGCACTTCGGCGCGCGAATTTTCGTCGGCCCAGAGGTTGTCGCCCGTCACCAGCGGTCGATTCAGCACCGCGTCCACCCAGTCGTTCTCTCCACCTGGCTGAAACGAAACTGCCCCTTCCATGTAGTTCAGCCGAGCTACGCGGCCGGGAGGATCCTGCGTCGCATCCTGCGAATCCTGTGGCGCTTGCGCCGCCTGCGAATCTGGCGTGACTTGCGCGTCCTGCGCCATGACTCCGGCAGGCGCTTGCAGCATGAATGCCAAGCCCGCAACTACTACCGCCCAGCTCCACCACTGCCGATGTGTCTTCATAATTTCTTCCCCAATGGATATAGAAGCGTCGTGGCCTCAATCTTATCCACACAGGAATAAACACGAGTAGATACCTTTAGTTTCTTGTCGTTAGATGGTGGTTTTCAGCCAGACCTGGCCAATAGCGTGCGGTCGAGGTACATTCGTAATCCGGGGAAACTCAGCGGGAAAGCAGCGCAACGAATCCGCCGGGAGGGACAACGAGAAGCTGGAACAAGTCCACGTGGACCTGCCAGGACCACCGTGTAAGAGCGGCGCTTCAGCGCCGCACAAGAATCAAGCTTAGGGTCGGGGGCTTTAGCCCGGTGGTCAAACTCAGTTCGCAAAAACCGGCTCAACCCACTACCGATTTACCGGCTTCGGCGCGATCTCATCCAACGTAAGATTCAACTCCAGCACATTGACGCGCGGCTCGCCCAGAAATCCAAATTGTCGCGATTCCGTGTGCTGGTGCACCGCTTCGCGAACTACATCCTCGCTGAGCCCGCGCTCCTTCGCGATTCGTGGAACCTGAAACTCCGCCGCTTCGGGCGATATGTGAGGATCTAGCCCCGAACCGGACGAGGTTAGCAGATCCATCGGAATTACCGCACCGGGATTCTCTGATTGCAGGCGGTCCGCATCTCCTTGCACTCGGGCGATGAGGGTTTGATTGGTTGGCCCCAGATTCGATCCGCCGGAATTTCCCGCATCATAGCCCGTTCCCGCGCTCGACGGACGTGAGTGAAAATATCCCGGCGAAGAAAATGACTGCCCGATCAGTCGCGATCCGACGATCTTTCCATTCCGCGTCAAGAGCTGCCCGTTGGCCTTACCCGGAAACAGAACCTGCGCCAGGCCTGTGGTCAGCAGCGGAAAGAGCAGACCGAATAATACCGTCGTTACCAGCGTCATCAGTACAGATGTGATCAGATTCTTCTTCATAGTCACCTCTACGCCAAGCCTGCCCGCACAATGAGCAAGTCGATCAGCTTGATTCCAATGAATGGCACGATCACTCCACCCAACCCATAAACCAGCAAATTTTGCCGTAACAATATCGCCGCCCCTTGAGGAACATATTTCACCCCGCGAAGCGCCAAAGGAATCAGCGCAACAATGATCAGCGCGTTAAAGATGACCGCCGACAAGATCGCCGACTGTGGCGTCGCCAGCCGCATCACGTTGAGCGCCTGCAGAACCGGGAACGTTCCGGCGAACATCGCGGGGATGATGGCGAAATATTTCGCCACATCATTCGCAATCGAAAACGTGGTCAGCGCGCCCCGCGTCATCAGTAACTGCTTGCCGATTTCGACAATCTCAATCAGCTTCGTGGGATTCGAATCCAGGTCCACCATATTGCCGGCTTCCTTCGCGGCCTGCGTGCCGGTATTCATCGCAACGCCTACATCAGCCTGAGCCAGCGCCGGCGCGTCGTTGGTGCCATCTCCCGTCATGGCGACGAGTTTCCCTTGTCCTTGTTCGCGCCGGATCAAATCCAGTTTGTCTTTCGGCGTAGCCTGTGCCAGAAAATCATCCACGCCGGCTTCGCTCGCGATGGCCGCCGCGGTCAGTGGATTGTCCCCGGTAATCATCACCGTCTTGATTCCCATGGCGCGCAGCTGATCGAAGCGCTGCCGCATGCCGCCCTTCACAATGTCTTTCAGATGGATCACGCCCAAGGCGCGGCCATTCTCGGCCACTACCAGCGGTGTTCCGCCGGAACGCGATATCGCTTCCACCGATTCGCGTACCTCCGGCGGCAGCGTGCCGCCCTGCTCCTCGACGTACCTGGCAATCGCATCGGTCGCGCCTTTGCGAACGGCGCGTCCATCCAGATTCACGCCCGACATGCGAGTCGTCGCGCTGAACGGAATAAATTCCGCGTCGTGCGTGCTCATCTCGCGCCCACGCAATCCGTATTTTTCTTTCGCCAGGACGACAATCGATCGTCCCTCGGGAGTTTCATCGGCCAGCGAGGAGAGTTGGGCAGAATCGGCAAGCATCGCTTCGGTTACGCCTGGCGCAGTCACGAACTCCGTGGCCTGGCGGTTGCCTAGGGTGATCGTTCCCGTCTTATCGAGCAGCAGCGTATTCACATCGCCCGCCGCTTCTACGGCGCGTCCTGACATTGCGAGCACGTTGTGCTGCACTAACCGGTCCATGCCCGCGATGCCGATCGCTGAAAGCAGTCCGCCGATGGTTGTCGGAATCAGGCACACCAATAAAGACACAAGCACGAACACTGTCTGCGGCGCACCTGCATAAATCGCGAAAGGCTGCAGCGTGACCACGGCCAGAAGAAAAACGATTGTCAGCCCCGCCAGCAGAATGTTTAATGCTATTTCATTCGGCGTCTTCTGTCGCTCTGCGCCTTCCACCAACGCGATCATGCGATCGAGAAATGTTTCTCCGGGATTGGACGTGATCTTCACCTTCACCCAATCCGAAAGCACGCGAGTCCCGCCCGTCACGGCCGAGCGGTCGCCGCCGGCTTCGCGAATCACCGGAGCCGACTCACCCGTGATCGCCGATTCGTCCACCGATGCTACGCCTTCCACAATCTCGCCATCACCGGGAACAAACTCCCCCGCCTCCACTAGCACCATGTCGCCGCAACGCAATTTGGATCCCGGCACCGTCTCGGTCTTCCCGTCGGGAAGCAAACGGTTTGCCATCGTCTCCGCTTTTGCGCGGCGCAATGCATCAGCCTGAGCCTTGCCGCGGCCCTCCGCCATAGCTTCGGCAAAATTGGCAAACAGCACCGTGAACCACAGCCATAGCGTGATCTGCAGATTGAATCCGAATCCGCCGTGCTGCCGTTCCATCACGAGCAGCACCGTGGTCACCACACTGCCCACTTCCACGACGAACATCACGGGATTGCGCATCATGGTTACGGGATGCAGCTTAATGAGCGAATCCCACGCCGCACGGCGCACGATCTTCATGTCCCACAGACTGCGTTTTGATTTCTTGCTTGCCATATTTTCCTAAAAGGTTTTGCCTGCCATCATCAGCAGATGTTCGAGAATTGGGCCCAGACTAAGCGCCGGAAAGAAAGTCAACGCGCCCACGATGACCACCACGCCGATCAACAGCACCGTAAATAACGGCCCAGTCACTGGGAAAGTGCCCAGCGTTGCCGGGGCCTGCTTCTTGCCCGCCAGATTCCCTGCGATCGCCAGCATCGGCAGAATCATCATGAAACGTCCGAGCAGCATGGCAATGCCGAGCGAGGTGTTGTACCAGGGCGTGTTGCCGCTGATTCCGCCGAAACCCGAGCCGTTGTTGGCCACGGCTGACGTGAACGCATAAAGCACTTCGCTGAAGCCGTGTGGACCCGCATTCGCCATAGCGGACGTTCCGAAGCCGTATAAAACTGAGATCGCTGTAAAGACCAGAATCACCAGCGGAAAAATCAGGATCACTAGCATCGCCATCTTCACGTCGTAGGCTTCGATTTTCTTGCCCAGGTACTCCGGCGTGCGCCCTACCATCAATCCGGCAATGAATACGGACAAAATTACGAAGACCAACATCCCATACATGCCCGCGCCCACTCCGCCGAAGATCACTTCACTCAACATCAGATTGATCAGCGGAACCATTCCGCCGAGCGGAGTGAACGAATCGTGCATGGAGTTAACTGCTCCGCAACTCGTGTCGGTGGTCACGGTGGCGAACAGCGCCGAGTTCGCCACGCCGAACCGCACTTCTTTTCCCTCAAGGTTGCCCGTGGCTTGCGGCCCAGACGACGAATGCCGCGAACCGTGCTGGGCTGCTGCCGTTAGCAGGGGATTGCCTCGCGCCTCCGCCCAATATGCCGTCGTCACGCCGGACAGGAACAACAGAGCCATCGCCGCCCACACCGCCCATCCATGCCGCGGAGAGCCCGTCATTTTTCCCAAAGTGAACGTAAAGGCTGAGGGAATTGCAAAAATGCAGAACATCTCCAGGAAATTCGTGAACGGTGTGGGATTTTCAAATGGATGCGCGCTGTTCGCATTGAAGAAGCCACCGCCGTTTGTGCCCAGCTCTTTGATGATCTCTTGCGAAGCGGTAGGACCCTGCGCGATCGTTTGCTGCGTCACCGTTTGCATTAGCGGTTTGCCGTCAGGACCATTCACCGGCTTACCATCGGAACCCAATTGCGGCCTCTGATAGGGGTCCACCAACTGCACTGTGTCATAGGGCTTCAAGTTCTGGACTACGCCCTGTGACACCAACACCAAGGCTCCTATCAAACAGAGTGGCGCCAGGACCCACAACGTTCCGCGAACCAAATCCACCCAGAAATTGCCGATGGTCTTTTGTTCTCGCCGAGAGATGCCACGAATGAAGGCGATCGCCAGCGCCATCCCTGCCGCTGCTGAAACCCAATTGTGATAAGCGAGACCAACCATCTGCGTCAGATAGCTCATGGTGGTCTCAGGCACATAATTCTGCCAGTTTGTGTTCGTGGTGAAGGAAGCCGCCGTATTGAACGCCAGCGCCGGAGCCACTCCCGCCAGCTTTTGCGGATTCCATGGCAGAAATGCCCACTGCTGCGCGCGCTGCAGCACATAAAGTAAAATCATGGAAACGCCGCTGAACAACAACAGCGCCAGCGCATATTCCTTCCAGTCCATCTCGTGGCTTTCATCCACGCCCGTCAGCTTGTAGAGAATGCGCTCCACCGGCCGCATTACCGGGTCTAGCCAAGTCCGCTCGCGGCCGAACACCCGGGACATGAACGCGCCCAGTGGCTTGGTCACGAGGAACACGACCAGCAAGAAAAAGAAAATCTGCAGCCATCCATTCGCCGTCATCAGAATTTCTCCGGCCTCAACATGGCGTAGACGAGATACACCGTCAACGCCACACAAATCAACAGCATGATGATCGATCCCATAAACTCCTCAGCGCACGCGCTCGCAGAACTTTACGTAGGCAAGCGAAATCACAAAGAATAAAACAGTGACAGCAAGAAAGATCGCGTCTTGCATCTCAGACTCCCTCCACCTCTGGTCACCTCAGCACCGGGGTCGTTTGGGCTAGTAACCTCGCTAGAACTTGACCATGATGTCGACGTCGACGAGTTGCTCATCCCGCCTCAGATCAGGAAACCAAACGCTGCTGCCCTGGGACGCGCAGCCGGTTTGCGCGGCTCCGAGTGATAATGCTCCAGACCTATTCCCGTCGTTGCAAGCAAAGGATTGGGGAGAGCCGTTGTTGGTAAATCGTACACCCCCAGAACCAGGCGGCGTGACTCCGCCCTTGCCACACCAATAGGGCACACTCGCATGATGATAGTCGTATTCTAAGAGCTTAATCTCCACGTTAGCTAAATATGACGGCGATAACGGACCACTTCCTCACCCTGACGAACGTGGCTTAGCCACGACTTCGATCGCGTTAGACGTCCGAGGGGGATGTATTCCTCGTCCAAACTTTCAACCTCGGCTTCCCTGAACTTCATAAACGTAGGCGTCGATGTGAAATGCCCAACGCGAACCAAAACACTCGTCGGCAAATCCTCCAGAACTGGCTCCCCGTGGTTCTCGAATGCCACCGGCGTCGCCCAATAGCACTTCGAAGCCGCAACCTCCTGGAGCAGTGCGACCAGAAAACAAACCATAAACACGGTTCCGGCACCGGTGATGGCTACAAATAGCATCGCCAGCCACATTTCACGACTCCAAGGCACTCCGCTGTCGTTGACCCACCAGTTCACCACTGAGGGAGTAAGAGAGCTCTAAAGAATTTCTAAGGATTTCGTAAAGGCGTACATCGCGCGCGCGGAATCATACCCCTGTTCTACGCGCAAATAATACCCGCTGCCCTAGCAGCCCCATTCCGCTTCGCCCGGTTGGGCAAAGTACGGTCGCGGCTTTTTCGGCTCGCCAGTCATCGACTCCAGCTCGAGCAGCGCTAGGCGCGCTGCCGCCACCAGACGGCTCTTCTCCGGTTGCGGAACTTCCCTCCACGAGCCACGCCCTTCGCTGCCCTTGCCCGAAATCTCTGGCATCAGAGCCTGATGATAGTGATGGAAAAGCTCGGCCAACCGTTCCGGTGCCACTTCGTTAATCCACATAACCCTTGATCTCCCCAATCTGTACCGTTCTTGAGGCCTGTTCTTTCCGCCTCATGATCATTGGACACGGAACCGCAGAAAGTTCGAATAAAGGGTGCATAAAATGTTCGTAAAGGTGCAGAGGAATGGAAAACCGGTAAGATGCGCTACGAACCTGGTTCGAAGCGATATCCGACCCAAGGCTCGGTCAGCAGATATTTCGGCGAGGAAGGATCACTCTCAATTTTCTTTCGCAACTGGCCAATGAAGACTCGCAAATACTCTGGCTGCTCAGTGCTGTTCGGTCCCCAGATGGCCGCCAAAAGCGTACGGTGGGTAACCACTTTGCCCGGACGTCGCGCCAGATACAGCAATAAATCGAATTCTTTCGGCGTGAGATGAACTTCGTTCCCAGCCACCTTCACAGATCGCGCATCCAGATCGATCGAAAAATCTCCCGCTGTGATCAAGCTGGGCTGTTCCTCGGTCTCGGGACTCCGCCGCAATTGCGCTCGAATGCGTGCCAGCAGTTCGTTCATGCTGAACGGTTTGGTAACGTAATCATCCGCTCCCGCATCCAGCGCTTCCACCTTTGAGCGGTCCTGCCCGCGCACGGACAGAACAATAATCGGCACCTGCGACGTCTGTCTGACTTGGCGGCACAAATCAACGCCATCCAGATTCGGCATGGCCAAGTCTGTGATCAGCACATGCGGCGTCCAGTTCTTCATCAACTCCAGCGCCATCTCGCCATCGTTGGCCACGCGAATGTCGTAACCCTGCGAAGAAAGCGTTGTCCGCAGTACCCGCGTGATTTGCGGTTCGTCATCCACTACTAAGATTCGCCGGTGCTCGTTCGTCATCTCTTGCTCACCGCATTTCCTGGGTCACAATATGGACGTCCACCGCGGGCGTATCGCGCAAAAACTTGTGAATTGCGGAAAGATAGAAATATCTCTTCCACCCCTTCGTAGCCGATCGCCCGAAGACCACTTGTGTGATGTGATTCTCGCGCACGAATTCGGCAACTTTTTCCGCCACCACTTTGCCCTCGGCCTTCGCCACCTTCGCGCCCACACTCTCAGCGAAGCGGATATTGTCGGCCAGAGTGCGCTGGTTTTCGTCACTCTCGTCCGCACCAGTGTCTACGTAAAACACATACAGATCGCCATCCAAGGCCTGCGCCATGCGCGCCCCGCGTGCGATCAAGTACTGTGCCGCAGGATTCGAACTGATACATACCGCGATCCGCTCGCGCACTTGCAGGAGTTGGCCGTCCTCGGTCTTTAGTTCCGAAAGCGTGCGGTCGACCGCCTGCGTCACCTGACGCAACGCCAGTTCGCGCAGCGCAACCAGATTTGTGTTGCGGAAGAAATTCGCGAGCGCTCGTTCCACCCGCTCCAGGGGATAGATATCACCGCGGCGCATGCGGGTCTGCAAGGCTTGTGGCGTCAAGTCCGCCATCACAATCTCACCAGCTCGCCGAATCACCCAATCTGGCACCGTCTCCCGCACCTGCACGCCGGTAAGTTCCCGAATCGTCGGCGCCAAGCTCTCGATGTGTTGCACGTTCAGCGTAGAGAGAACGTCAATCCCAGCATCCAGTAACTCGAAAACATCTTCATAGCGCTTCGCGTGTTTGCTGCCTTCAATGTTCGTGTGCGCCAGTTCATCCACCAGCACCACATGCGGCTTGCGCGCCAGAATCGAGTCCACGTCCATCTCTTCAAAGATTGTCGCCTTGTATTCCAGCTTCTTGCGCGGAACCGTCTCCAAGCGAGACGAGAGTTCCACGATCGGTTTGCGGCCGTGGGTTTCCACAACCCCGATTACCACTTCTTCGCCGCGGCTGGCCCGCCGCACGCCCTCGCTCAGCATGGCATAGGTTTTTCCCACGCCGGGGGCGTAGCCCAGAAACAGCTTGAACACCGCCGGCCGCTGGGCCGTGTCCACCTCCTTAAGCCATTCTTCGGGACTCTTAGTCATCGCCGCTATTCTCCACGCCCGAAGGAAAATTGTCGAATCCCGATCGTGATCCATTGTTCACCACTGAGACCCAGGGAACGAAGAAAATCCCTAATTTTCCCTCTTATGGTTCCTTACGTTTCTCCGTGTCGGAGCCTGCCCTGAGCGAAGTCGGAAGGGTGACTCCGTGGTGAAAAGCTCCTCTTCGAGTACAATCGTGCCCGTGAAGCCTCGCTGGCCACAGCACTTGTTCCGCTATGCCGCTTGCCTGATAGCCGCCGAACTCGTGGCGCAAATCTGCCGCCGGATCGTCCACGTATACCCGACTACGGTAGCTCTAACCTTTCTGCTGATGGTACTGTGGGTCGCCGCCTATTGGGGATTTCGCTTTTCCGTTTTTCTCGCTGTGCTTGCCACCCTTGCCTTCAACTATTATTTTCTTCCTCCCATCGGAACCTTCACCGTCGCCGATCCGCAAAACTGGGTGGCGCTTTTCGCCTTTCTCGTCACTGCCGGCATTGCCAGCGAGCTCGCCGACCGTGCCCGCCGACAAACCGCTGATGCCATTCAGCGGCGCCGCGACGTCGAACGGCTCTACGCCTTCAGCCAGCGCCTGCTCGCTACGGACAACGTAGCCGAACTATTGAACGCGATCCCGGCTTACGTCTGTGATGGCTTCGGTGCCAAAGCTGCCGCCATTTACCTGCTTAGTTCGCAACAGGTTTACCGCACAGATCCCAAGGCAACCTGGTTTCCCCTGCAAGATCTTCAAATGGTGAGTTCGCGCGGTGAGCCGGTCATTGATTCCAAGCGTGGAATTTCGCTGACTCCTCTGCATCTTGGCACACGCACCACCGGAGCCGTAGGTATCGCTGGACCCGCACTTTCGCGCGCCACTCTTGAGGCCCTGGGCAGCATGATCGGCATCGCCATCGAACGCGCCGGAGCGATGGAAAAACTCTCACAGACCGAGGCCGCTCACCAGAGTGAAAACCTGCGCGCTGTTCTGCTCGATTCCGTGACCCATGAACTGCGCACTCCGCTCACTGGAATCAAGGCTGCCGTCACCGGCCTGCTTGCCGATTACAACCTCGACGAAGCCCAGCGCAAGGAGTTACTCACCGTCATCAACGAAGAAACCGATCGCCTCGACCGCTTGGTCGGCGAAGCCACGGAGATGGCTCAACTCGACGCCCACAAGGTAGAACTGCACATGGCTCCCGTGGATGTCGCTACTGTGATCGAGTCGGCCGTGGAGGAATCAAGAACGGTCCTCGCGCAGCACCCGCTGGAAGTGCGTGTCCCACCATCGTTGCCTAAGGTGAAGGTGGACTCTGACCGCATCGCGGAAGTGCTTAAGCAGTTGCTGGAAAACGCGGCCAAATACTCCCCGCCTACAGCCCCGATCACGATAACCGCGGAGCAAAAGGGAGATCGCGTCATCACCAGCGTCACCGATCATGGGCCCGGCATCGACGATTTTGAGCAGTCGCTGGTCTTCGACAAGTTTTATCGCGGCCGCGATCAGCGCTACAGCGTGCAAGGCACCGGCATGGGATTAGCCATTGCCAAGGCCATTGTAGAAGCCCATAACGGAGTCGTGGGCGTCACCAGCCAACTCGGCCGCGGATCGGTCTTCTCCTTCGAACTACCTGCTGCGTGAGGCGGCTTCAGTTCTTCAACTTCGGTCTCTCGCAGGTATCGACAATTTTCGTCGGATCGATCGCATCCTTATCCACCTGCTCTTCCAGAATCTTCCCGTCTTTCCCAATCAGGAAGTTCACTCGACGTGCGGCTTTGTACTTGTCCACATAAATTCCGTACTTCCGCGTAACATCTCCGCCCCAATCGCTGAGCAGAGGAAACGTAACTTCAATTTGATCGGCGAAGGCTTTATTCGCGAAGGCACTGTCCATGCTCACTCCCAGAACCTGGGTGTCGGTAGCTTCCAGCCGTTTCAAATCCTGCTGGAGAGCTTTCATTTGCTTGGTTCAACCACCGGTGAAAGCAAAGATGAAGAATGCCACCACCACGTTTTTCTTCCCGCGGTACTGGCTCAAGGAAACGGGCTTCAGGTCGTTCCCGTCGAAATAGTTCAAAGTGAAGTCCGGCGCCATGTCTCCGACCTTGGGCATCGACATGGACGCATTCTCTGCCTGCTTCGCTTGCCCCAAGGCCAAAGTGGACGAACCCACCGCCAACGCCCCCAGAAGCAAAGGCGCAGCCAACGCGCTCGACATTCTTCTCTGCATTACGTTCCTCCTGGCCGAATGATAGCCCAGAGCTGCCGAGATATTGTAATTTCGAGTTACCGAGACCGGACCGGGACGCCAGTCAGTACCTGCCTTCACACCATTTCACATTGCCGAATGAGACCCCGAACCAGTAAATTCGTTTCGTACGAAACTTCACTTCGCCCATGAGTCTCACCACACTGAACGACATTTTCTTCGCCGCAGCAGAGCGCAATCTCGAGCGCGCCATGCTCTACCGCGATGCCGGAAAGTGGCTGCCCATTTCTTCGTCAGACTTCAGCCGCAACGTCGCCGCCACCGTTTGTGCTCTGCAACGATGGGGCATCAAGAAGGGCGATCGCATCGCGATTCTTAGCGAGAATCGCCCGGAGTGGTCCACCGCCGATTTCGCCATTTTGCTGCTCGGCGCTGTCACCGTGCCCGTCTACGCGACGCTCACTCCCGAACAGACCGCGTACACCCTGAGCGACTCCGGCTCCAGCGTAATTTTTGTCTCTACGGAACACCAACTCCGCAAAGTTCGGGCCATCCTCTCGCAAACCCAAATCAAGAAGATCGTGGTCATGGATCATCTTCAGATCCCCAGCGAGCTCGCCGCCAATTGCGTGCTCATGAATGCATTCATGACCCAGGGTCCCCTTGCGCTCGATCCCCAAACCGAATCCCGCGCCCACTCGATCCAGCCCGACGACCTCGCTACCATCATCTATACCTCCGGTACCACCGGTACCTCCAAGGGCGCGATGCTCACCCATGGCAACTTGGCGTCGAACATCTCGTGCTCGCTGCTTGGCTTCGATATGCGCCCCGGGCTGGTCAGCGTTTCGTTCCTTCCCCTTTCGCATGTCACCGCGCGCCACGTCGATCTCGCCCTGCTCTACCACGGCGTCACTCTGGCGTATTGCCCATTCATGGAGAATCTCCCGCAAACTCTTTTGGAGGTGCGGCCGAGTCTTTGCGTTTCTGTTCCCAGGGTCTACGAAAAGATCTATGCCAAAACCGAGACGACGGCTCGCGGTTTTCCGCGGCGCCCCATTTACCGCTGGGCGCTTTCGGTTGGCCGCGCCCACAAACCTGAAATTCTGGCGGGAGAAACTCCCACTTCTCCCAGCTGGAAACTTGCCAACAATTTGGTCTTCTCGAAAATTCGCTCCGGTATGGGCGGGAACGTCGAGACGTTCATCTCTGGAGGCGCGCCCCTGGGCCGCGAGCTCGCCGAATGGTTCGCCACTATCGGCATCCGCATTCACGAGGGCTATGGACTGACGGAAACTTCTCCCGTGATCGCCGTCAACACACCCATTCACCATCGCATCGGTACGGTGGGCAGGACCCTTCCCAATCTCGAAGTTCGTATTGCCGAGGATGGCGAAATTCTCGTGCGCGGCCCCTCCGTGTTCAAGGGATACTGGAACCGTCCCGAGGAGACTCAAAACGCGTTTCAGGACGGTTGGTTCAAGACTGGCGATATCGGCAGCATCGATGCCGATGGATATCTCTCAGTCACCGATCGAAAAAAGGAACTGATCAAGACTTCCGGAGGGAAATTCATTGCTCCGCAGCCCATCGAGAACTCCCTCAAGCTGAATCCCCTGGTAGGAACCGCTGCCATCATCGGCGACCGGCGTAAGTTCGCCTTCGTCCTCATCTCCCCGAACTTCGCGCTTCTAGAAGAATGGGCCCGCTCCAACGATGTTGCGTTTTCCTCGCGCGCTGAACTCGTCGCCAACGCAAAGGTCCAGGCCCTTTACGATGGGATTGTGGAAGAGATCAACAAGAGTCTCGCGCGCTTCGAAAAGCTGAAGCGGGTGTTGCTCGTCGCCGACGAATTCACCGCCGATAATGGCGCTCTGACCCCTACTCTGAAGTTGCGACGCCGGATAGTCGAAGACCGCTACCGTCGCCAGATCGACGACCTCTACGCTCAGGCCGAATCCGGAACCACGTCGTAAGGCAGTGCCGCTCGCTGCGGTGCGTCAAACGCCGCTCGACATTTCTCCCACTCGGTTTACAATGAAGGGTCATGACGGATGCCCTTCATATCGCCGACCGCTCTTTCCGCTCCCGCCTGATCGTCGGTACGGGAAAATACAAATCCTTCCAGGAAACCGCCCGCGCTCTCGAGGCTAGCGGAGCCGACATGGTCACCGTCGCCGTACGGCGCGTCAACCTAGACCGCAGCAAGGAATCGTTGCTCGATTACATCGATCCCAAAAAATATTTTCTGCTTCCCAACACCGCTGGTTGCTTTACGGCCGACGAAGCCATTCGCGCCGCGCGCCTCGGCCGCGAAGTCGGACTCTCCGACTGGGTGAAACTCGAAGTGATCGGCGATCAAGCCACGCTCTACCCAGACGTGCAGGCTACGCTCGAAGCCACGCGCGTTCTGGTTGGCGAAGGCTTTACCGTCCTGCCCTACACTTCCGACGACATCGTCTTCGCCAAGCGCTTGATCGACGCCGGCGCCGCTGCGGTAATGCCGCTCGGTGCTCCCATCGGCAGCGGCATGGGTATTCAGAACCAGGCCCACATCCGTATCCTGCGCGAAATGATCACGGCTGTACCTCTCATCGTGGATGCCGGCGTAGGCACCGCATCGGATGCGGCGATCGCCATGGAACTCGGCGCCGACGCAGTCCTTATGAATACTGGCATCGCCAACGCGCAGGATCCTGTGCTGATGGCCGAGGCCATGCGCAACGGGGTGCTCGCTGGACGCCAAGCCTATCTCGCGGGTCGGATGCCGAAGAAGCTGTATGCTACGGCCAGCTCGCCGCTCGAAGGCGTGGTTCGATAACCGCGAGGTAGGCACCATAGCAAACTATGGCGGGTATTCTCGAATCACTCACAGCCGATCTCACGATCGCCGAATATGGTGACTGGCAGGTTTTTGTCGAGCGGCTCAACGAAGCAATCCGAGCTGGAACCATCAAAGAAGTCCCCGTTCTTAGGCCAGGCTTTCGCGGACGAGGAGAGCAATGGTTCAGCGATCCCAAGTCAGGCGAAATTTACACGTATGTCCACCCAAACCCTCCAACCATGCCTCGCTGGGAACGCGTTGATGCCTTCGAGCTTCTGAATCCCACTGTTCCGCCTCCACTCAGCAGGTTCAAAATCGGTGCGATGTCTGTGATGAAAGCTCACATTATGAAACTACAACTCGAGGAATTCGTACATCGCGGACTGATTGAGGAACTACCCGGCCCGTTCTTATCCATGCTACGAGAGCATGAAACCGAGAGGCGGTTTCGGGACTTGGAGTCGAATGTCGTCTATCGTCTGACGGAGTACTATGCGCTCAGCGGCCCGGATGAGTTGCGTTGGGGAATCGTTCCACCGGGAGAACTCAGCGGCAAGATTCAATAAGCAGAACCAGGTTATTTTTCTTTATCGAATGAAAAGAAGGCGGCCGGAGCCGCCCTTTTTCACGTCAGTCAAAACTCATAACATCTTCGCGCTATCCACGTGAATGCTATCGCCCATCACGTGTCCAGTTACCGCGATGTGGTGTCCTACATGATCCTTCAGCGCATCCGGGTTGGCCACGATCAGGACCTTCGAATCCTTATCGGTCACGATCACCATCTTCGCGCCGGCGGCCAGGCATTTCTTGGTGCACGCCTCAGCCTTGTCGTTGGCGCCCTTGGCGCCGCACTTATCATCGCTCACCCAACCGTTAACGGTAGTGGCCTTTCCCATATCATCAAACGCCATCGCCGTCAGGGCGAACACAAAACACATAGCAAGAGTCAGCACTAGAACTTTTCTCATGGCCGGTTTTTCTCCTTTTGATCTTCTTGATGTTTCGATCGCGGTCCCACGCCGCAGGTGATAGGAGGGATTTTAATCGCGCGCCCGGCAGCAACTCAATCTTCCACCGATTCGTCGATTGCCGGAACTATACCACAGGGGATGTTCTGGATTGTCATACCTTCGCGGGGGGATTCGTCCACCACTTACCTTCTCGCTGAGTGACTGACTGGCGGCGCTGGGTTCACTGGAGCCGGTACGTACACCAACTCACCCGGACGCGCGTAGTGCAACTGCTCGCGAGCTTCTTTCTCGATGGCTTTTTCGTCCGTCTGCAATCCTTGAATCTGCTGCGTATACAGCTCGTTTTCCTTCTGTTCCTGCATGATTCGCTTTTGCAGCGATTCATACTCAGATCGCTTCTGCTTGTAGACAACCATCCCGTTGGCGCCAAACATCACGTGCACGAACAGCAAGCCTGCCAGCACCGCAACCGTAATGGTCGCCATCCGCCGCCGCAGAGCATAAAGTCGCGCGAAAACCGGGCGCCCCCTTTCCATCCAGGCAGCAGCCATCGCCTCGGCCCGAGGCGCTTGCTCGGCCATCGCCCGCAGCCCCTCTTGTGGCGTGGGAAATCGCCGGATATTCGTCAGCTTCTTCTTCATTCGAAAATTCAGTGCCTGGCTGCCGTAGTCAGTCTCCAGACCGCGTTCTCTCGCGGCAACTACTCAGTGAACGTCCCCTTCCCTTGCGACGTCAAGGGGAAGTTCGCCGCTGTGAATAGAAGGAATCAACTTGGTTATATATTGCCTTCAAAAGGAATTACCCCTCGTGAACAAACGTGAGGTGCTACTCTCTCCACGTTGGTTGGTTCTCGCTGACCACTGAAAGTGGATTTCATATGACCAACAAGCGAATCGTTCTCACTACCGCCGGCTCGCAAGAAGAAGCTCAGATGATCGCGCACCATCTGGTGGAAGGGCGCTTGGCCGCCTGCGTCAACATCGTCCCGCAAATCGCATCGATTTATCGCTGGCAAGGCAGCATCGAAGAGGCCCGCGAGTCCCTTCTGGTAATCAAGACCACAGCTGCGGCGTTCGAAGAGGTACGCCAAGCTATCGCCAAGCTCCACTCCTATGAGCTTCCAGAATGCATCTGCCTGGCAGTTGAAGACGGATCACCGAATTACTTGGCATGGCTTGGCGAATCTGTCGCTGCCGCAGGCGAGGAGAGTAGTTCCTGAGACAGATAATCGCTGCAGATCCGGGCCTAAGGGCTTCTATATCGCTCCCAGACCCACTTCCAGATCCTCCAGTATGTCCCGCAAATCCTCGATCCCGACGGAAATCCGTACCATTCCATCTGTGATCCCGATCGCCTTGCGCCCGTTTTCGCCCAGCGCCGCGTGCGTCATCGTCGCCGGATGTGAGATTAGTGTTTCCACTCCACCCAGAGATTCGCCGAGCGAGCACACGCGCAATTTCTTCAGCATCTTGTTGGCATTCTTCAGCGATCCGGTTTCAAACGTGATCATTGCTCCGAAGCCGCTCATCTGCCGCTTTGCCAACTCGTGCTGCGGATGAGTTTTCAATCCGGGATATAGAACTTTTCCCACTTTCTTGTGCTTCGCCAAGAATTCCGCCACCGCGCGCCCGTTGCGGTCGTGGATCTCCATCCTCGCCGCCAGCGTCTTCACCCCGCGCAGCAACAGAAAGCACTCAAATGGAGAAAGAATCGCCCCCGCGCACTTTTGCAAGAACGCCAGCATCTCGGCCTGCTCCGGCCTGCTGCACACCACCACGCCCCCCAACCCGTCGCTATGTCCGTTCAGAAATTTTGTGGTCGAATGCACCACCATATCCGCGCCCAGCGCCAGCGGTTGCTGAAAGTAGGGCGACATGAATGTGTTGTCCACCACCAACTCAACTTTCTTGCGCCGGCAGATCTGGCTAATCGCCGGCAGGTCGCTCAGCCGCATCAGCGGATTGGTCGGCGTCTCGACATGCACCATTCGCGTATTCTTTCGGATCGCGCGCTCTACGTTCTTTGTATCGGACGTATCTACATAGGAAAATTCCAGCCCGAATCCGGTCAGCACCTGGTTAAACAGCCGCGGTGTCCCTCCATAAAGATCGTCACCACACACCACATGGTCGCCAGCCTTCAGCATGCTCGCAATCGCATTGATCGCTGCCATCCCGCTGCCAAATACGCGCGCCGCTACTCCGCCTTCCAGCGACGCCAAATTCTCCTCAAGCCGATCCCGCGTGGGGTTCGACACCCGCGAATATTCGTAACATTTGTTCTCCCCGATCCCTTGCTGAACATAAGTGGAAGTCAGGTAGATGGGCACGTTGACCGCGCCCGTCAGAGGATCGGGCTGTTGCCCATCGTGGATCGCGCGGGTAGCAAAACCAGCCTGTCTATTTTTTGTCATGAATGTATTCTTGAATGGCTCGACGTTCTCAGCGTTTCTCCGCGCGGACTGGAGCATCCGTCGGGATTGAATTTTTCCTAAATTCCACCTTCAAAAATCTTCTTCGACAAATAACGCTCCGCCGAATCCGGAATAATCGTCGCCACCCGTTTCGTTGAGCCTAACCGCCGCGCCACGTCCAGAGCCGCGAACACCGCCGCCCCTCCGCTCGATCCCGCCAGCACGCCTTCCTGCGCAGCCAGCAGCTTCACCGTGGCAAAGGCATCCTCGTCCGTCACGGCAATCACTTCGTCACATACGGAGCGATCAAATGTTTTCGGAATAAAGCTCACGCCGATCCCTTCCACTTTGTGTGGACCAGGCTCCCCGCCGGCCAGAATCGAACCCTGCGTCTCCACCGCGACCGCCCGGACTCCCGGTACGTGCTCCTTCATGTAGCGCGCGATACCAGTGAACGTTCCACAGGTGCCGCAGCCCAGAACCACGGCATCCACTTTCCCATCCATCTGCTCGAAGATTTCCACCGCCGTAGTTTCGTAGTGATAGTCCGGATTCGCCATGTTCTCGAACTGCCCCGCCATGAACGCTTTCTTGTCGCTGGCCACAAGTTCTTTAGCGCGCCGGATCGCGCCCCGCATGCCCTCTTCATCTGGAGTGCGCTCCACTTCTGCCCCCAGCGCGCGCATGATGATCACTTTTTCTTGCGAAAAATTTTCCGGAACAAACAGCTTCACCTTGTAGCCGCGATTCACCCCGATCAGCGCCAGTCCGATTCCAGTATTTCCTGCCGTCGCTTCCACAATCGTCCCCCCGGGCGCGAGCTTCCCTTCCTGCTCCGCTCGCCGGATAATGCCGATGGCCGCGCGATCCTTTACACTGCCGCCGGGGTTCAAGTATTCGAGCTTGGCGAAGATGTCAGCCGAACCGGCGGGAACCAGTCGCTTCAACCGCAACATGGGAGTTCCGCCGACCAGATCCGTGATATCGTCGGCGACTCCGAGATGGGATACTTCAAGATTTTTCTGGTGCACGTTACAGGGTAAGGGGGAGGGTCTGGAATCGTCAATGGAACGAAAGCCCGAGAACTAGATTACGTCGATTTCTGCTGTCTCTCGAAATCGGCTGAGCAACGGCTCTACTTTGTCCCCGCAACCGTTTGGGTCGCATAATATCCGCTCTTGGTTCTCACCACCATCTTGCCATGCCCTTTTGCCTTGGCTTCCACGCGGATGGCGCGGAATCCCCCCGCCCCCCTTGGGTTCGTCGGCTTGTAGCCAATCGTGTACTGGTTGCGGATATCGTGCGCTACCTGGCGGCTGATCTCGTCCACTTCGTCCAGCGTCTTCGGAAAAAATGCCAACCCTCCGGTTCGCTGGGTAATGATCTCCAGCGCGCGCTTGGCGCGTTTGGGATGCTCTTCATCTCCCAAAATTCCGATCGCGTACACCGACGGACCGTTCTCCTCCTGCAGCTGCTTCACTGCCTGCTCCAACGTTTCCCGGCTCGCGTTGTCTTCTCCATCCGTCACCACGAACAATACCTTCCGCTCCAGCCTCGCGTCTCTCTTCAGGTGATCGGCAGACGCCACCACCGCCTCATAGAGTGCGGTACCACCTCGAGCATCGATCTTCTCCAAGGCCTCCTTCAACCTCAGCAGGTCGTTGGTGAAATCCTGATCCAGATAGTATTCGTCATTAAAATTCACCACGAAGACCTCATCCTGAGGATTGCTCGACCGCACCAGATTCAGCGCCGCCTGATTCACCTTGGCGCGCTTTTCCCGCATTGATCCGGAGTTGTCAATCACGATCCCCATCGCCACCGGAATATCTTCGTGATGAAAGGAAATGATCGTCTGCGGCTTGCCATCCTCGTACACAGAAAAAGCAGTGCGGTCCAGGTCGGTCACAATGCGTTGCCTGTCATCCACCACAGTCGCATGCAACATAACTTCATCGACGTCTTTGCGGATGACAAAAGTTCCGTTGTCCTGAGATTGCTGCTGCCGGCTCGAAGGCGTTGTAGTTGCCGCGGATGGAGGTTTTGGGGCTGGAGGCTGCGCTGCCTCTGGTTGGGCTTGTGAAGATTGGGCGGGGGGTGATTGGGCTTGAGAAGCTTGGCTCCGAAGAGACTGCCACTCGGCGTACCCGGTAACAGGCCGGGCCAGAATAGCAAGCAGACCTACCAACGCGCATTTTAGGAAAATAGAGTAGTTCGCTCCCTTATTCTTCGGGTGCGTAATATCCAGTCCTGGCATACACTCGCAGCGGTGGCAATCCTTTCGGAGGCAGTAACTTCACCTTGATCTTACGCCATTTGCCGTCGCGCGAGCCGTTCTGCGGACGATACCCCAGCACATACTGATTGCGCAGTTCGACCCCGATCTTCGTGGCCACATCCGCGAGATCGTTCGGATTTTCTACCGTAAAGGCTCGCCCACCCGACAACTCCGCTATCTCGCCCAGCAGCGCGGGACCGAGTCGTTCTTCTTCCGTGGGGAAGTACCGGTCATAAATCCCAATCGCGTAGACCATCACATCCCCTTCCTTTACCAACGCCTTGATTTCCCCCTCGGTGTAGCGGCTGTGATTGTCTCCACCGTCAGAAATGATCAGCAGAGCTTTCTTGCCAAACTTGGCCTGCCGCATCTTGGTAACACCCATGTAAATCGCGTCCAGTAGCGCGGTTCGCCGGCGGGGCACGGTAAACACCAGCTTGCCCTGAATATCATCCACGGAACTGGTAAAGTCGCTGACCACCTCGGGTTCGTCCGAGAACGTAATCATGAAAAACTCGTCCTGAGGGTTGGCAGTTTTGAAAAACTCGATCACCGCGTCCTTGGCCCGGTCCATCTTGCTGCTCATGCTGCCGCTGGAATCGAAGATTACTCCCAGCGAGACTGGAGCGTCTTCACTGGAGAAAGTCTTGATCTCCTGCCCCGTGCTGCCTTCAAACAGCTGGAAGTTTTGCTTCTCCAGACCTGTCACCAACCGGTTCATCGGATCCGTGATCGTAACCGGCACCAGCACCAGATCCGCGTTTACCTTCAAGGGGCGGATCTGCGTCTTCAGCGATGGCGAAACGATGCTCTCCTTCGGCACTTCTTCTGCTTTGGCATTTTCTACGGTTCGCGGCACCACATGGACGTCATTGACATCCGTCTGTCCCGCGGCCGGCAATGCCCCGCCTAAGCAAGCGCAAACCGCGAACATCATCAAGACTTTCGATAGCGAAAACGGAAGGGAAAGACCGCGCAGCATGGTCCGTTTCCGGAGGACACTCGGATTCCAGCCTCGAAATATTCCGGACTTCCCAGCTTGGGTCACGGGGCAAGATAACCGGCGCTCATCCATAAAGGACATAAGCACCTCATTTGGCCGCGATAGTATCACAGCTTTCTCCGGGCAGCTGCGGTATTTTTGTCAAATCTTGGAGATAATCCCGGATTGGACGCGCCTTTTCAGGCGGTTCGTCCCAACCCGGTGATTCTCAAGCCGGAAATCCGCTGCTCCCTTGTTACAATCAAAGGTTTCCATGGCTGACATTCATCCCTTTCGCGCGTTTCGTTACGATCCCCAACGGACTTCCCCAGCTCTGGTGGTGACCCAACCTTACGACAAGATCACTCCTGCTCTCCAGGAACGCTACTACGCGGCCAGCCCGTACAACCTCGTCCGCATCATCCTGGGGCGGCACGAAGCGCAGGACAATCCGGAAAATAATGTATATTCGCGCGCCGCAGCCAGCTTTCGTGACTGGCGCCGGCAAGGCATTCTCCGCCAGGATGCCCGACCGTCTCTATACGCGTATTCCCAGCGCTTCAAGCTTCCAGGGTCCGACCAGGAACTGGAGCGCCGCGGTTTCATCGCCTTAGGCCGCATCGAAGACTATTCTGCGGGCGTCGTATTCCGCCACGAGCACACCTTGGCCAAGCCCAAGGCCGACCGCCTCGACCTGCTGCGCGCCACCCATGCCCATTTTGGCCAGATTTTTATGCTCTATGAAGATTCCGGTCAGGTCGAATCCCTTCTCACCTCTCCCGCCAGCCCGGAGATCACCGTGACCGATGAATATGGAGTCCTTCACCGCGTCTGGCAAGTCTCTGATCCCCAGCTCATAGACTCGGTGCGCTCCGCCATGAGCGATAAGAAACTGATCATCGCCGACGGCCACCACCGCTACGAAACCGCACTCAATTACCGCAACGAGCGCCGGAAGAATAATCCGCAGGCCGCTGATTCCTCCGTAAGCGCTCAGCCAAGCGTTGCGCCTCACGAGTACGTCATGATGACTTTCGTCAACATGAACAGCCCTGCCCTCCTCATCCTGCCCACGCACCGTGTCGTTCACAGCCTGGCTTCGTTTTCGGAAGAAAACTTCCGCAATTCCGCCCGGGCATTTTTCGACATCGAGGAAGTCGACGCTTCTCTTGACGCTCCCCGCGCCACCGCCATGCTTCGGGAATCCGGACGCGCCGGCTCCAGCATCCTGGCTGTCACTCCCACCCGTGCATTCCTGCTGCACCATCCCAACCCCAACGCCGCGCACGTATTCAACGGACTCTCCATTCGCCAGCAATCGCTCGACGTGGTGCAGTTGCATAAGGTCTTGCTGGAAAATGTCCTGCACCTCACCGAAGAATCCATTCGTAACCAGCAAAACATTGCCTACGTGCGCGATGCCGCCGATGCTCTCTCCCACCTGGAAGCCAGCCCCCGCGCAAACATTGTTTTCCTGATGAATCCCTGCCGCATGGCGCAAGTCCGCGACATTGCCTTCGCCGGCGAAGTCATGCCCCAGAAATCCACTGATTTCTACCCCAAGCTCCTCAGCGGATTGACGGTCTATGCCCTTGATTAGCGGGCCTCATGTGGGGATAGCCGCCCTCGTCAGTCCTGCCGAGCAAAGCCCAGCCACTCTCCGCTGCTTCCGCCCGCTCCAGCTTCGCTCGAATACCCGTGTAGGGATGCAACTACTATTCACAATCGGTACCCTCTTCTTCCTCGCCGTCCCGCTTTCCGCCGCACCTCCTGAAAAACATCTTTCCGTCTACTCCACCGCCGCAAACTATTCCTTGCCCGTCGTTCAGCGCCAGGGCCGTGACTATGTTGGATTGCTCGAACTGCTTGAACCGCTTGGCACAGTCAGTGCCAAGGTCGATGGCCAACGCTGGCGTCTGCACTACAACAACGTTCTCGGGGAGTTTACCGCCGACAAAGCCCGCGCCCGCGTCCAGGGACGCGACGCCGATCTCTCCGCAAAATTCATCCTTGAGAACGGACGCGGTCTGGTTCCCCTTGCCTCCCTCAATTCCCTTCTGCCCCGTTTCTTGGGAGGTCCCGCAACTCTCCACGAGCAGTCGGGACGTCTTTTTATCGGTAGCGTCGCCACTCACTTCACTGCCTCCGTGGCTTCGGACGACCCTTCGCGGCTCGTTTTTCAATTCACCGCTCCGGTGAACCCCTCCGTTGCCAGTGAACCCGGCAAGCTGCGCCTGACCTTCAACCACGAACCGGTTACAGCCCCCGCTTCACCCACGCTCACCTTCTCTAGCAAGCTCGTTCCCTCCGCCACCTATTCGGAGAGCAATGGCGCCGCCGATATCACGGTAACCACCACCGTTCCCTTGCTGGCCACGTTCAGCAACGACGGTCGCACCATCACGCTCGCTCCTCCGAAATCGCAAATTGCCGGCAACACGGCCGCGAAGCCTCCCACCACTCCTCCAGCCCAAAGCGTTCCCGCCATACAGCCGCCAACTCCGCCTTCCGCTCCACGCCGCTATTTCGCTGTGGTCGACGCCAGCCACGGCGGGGCCGACCGCGGCGAAGCCTTGAGCCCTTCGATCGCTGAAAAGGACGTAACTGTCGCCTTCGCCCGCCTGCTTCGCCAGGAACTCGAAAGTCGGGGCATCGCTACTCTCGTCCTCCGTGACTCCGACGCCAACCTTTCGCTCGACGATCGCGCCTTCTTCGCCAACACCACCCACGCGGCCATCTATATCGCTCTGCACGCCGCTTCCAGCGGCCACGGCGTCCGCCTCTACACCGCGATGCTTCCTTACGCCGATGATGAGTCCCGCGGCCCCTTCCGCTCCTGGCCTACCGCCCAGTCTTCATCCATCCCGCTGAGCCAGGCTGCGGTTGCAAGCGTGGCGGGAATGTTGAAAAGAATCCAGGTCCCGGTTCGGACTCTCACCGCTCCGCTCCGTCCGCTGAATAACATCGTCACCGCCGCGATTGCGGTTGAGGTCGCCCCACCGGCATCCGACGTCTCCGCCCTCAATTCGCCCGATTACCAGCAACTTATCGCCGGCGCCGTGGCTAACGGAATCGTCGCCATCCGCTCACAACTCGGAGCCGCGCCATGATTCCGCGACACTTTTTTATCGCGCTCTCCATCCTCCTCGCCGCCGTGCTCGCCATGAGCATCTACGCGTGGCGCATGCGCGGGCGCGCCGCCGCCACTCCCGTCGCCTCCGTCGACACTCGCCCGGTTGTCCCACCCGTTGCCGGAGCCACTGAGCGCGTCACTCTGTACGTGGCCTACGATGACATCGGCATCCTGCGTGCCCAGGCCGCGCAGATTCCCATGCCGTCGGTCCGCCAGGAGCGCGCCGAAGAAATCCTCCGAGCTCTGATTGCTCTTTATCTCGATAAAACTTCCCCTCACCCGCTCCCGCCTGGCTCTGACATTCGCAGCGTCTACCTTGTTGATCCCGGCCTCGCCGTCATCGACGTCAACGCTGCCTTGGCCGATGGCCATCGCTCCGGTGTGCTTGCCGAGGAACTGACCGTCGCATCGCTCATTCAGACGCTCTCCACCAATATCCCCGGCATTCTGAAAGTGAAAATTCTGGTGGAAGGCAAACAGCGTGAGACCCTGGCGGGTCACGCGGATCTATCCAACTTCTTCGACGTTTCAGCCGTCAATCAGCTAACGTCGCAACTGCAGTCGACGCAGTAGTTGTTGAGCTATCCTGGCCTAGCACGCGACAAAGTCCGTACAACCCACACCAGGCCGGAACCGTCCACGCATACCAGAACGTCGTCCGGTGCTCCAGAACAAGCGCCAATACTATGGCGTTCATGCAGACGTACAAGATTGCAACGCCGGCCGAGATCGATCGGCGGCTTGTCGTCAACCATTCCGCGCCTTGGAACACACACGGCAGAAGAACAATTTGGTCGAAAAACCATCCGTACGAAGTCGTAAGAAGCGAGGCCAGAAGCAAGATGGGCATTTCTTCTCGCCATTCCCACTCATCGCGCGCTCTTCTCCACCTGAAGAGAAACCAGAGTAGAGCCAGCACCGCAGGCAATGCTTGTACCCACTGATACTGCGGCAACCACAACCGCAAAACGCCGCCGAGTGTTGGACTAAGCTCCGCTAGCACCCCGCCGCTCGTCAGCAGACCGAGGTACTGAGCAAAAATCGCGTGATCCAGAGCGATCGCGGTCATGCTTACCACCAGCGTAACAAAACCAAATGCCGCCAGAGTTCTGCCCTTCCATCTTCGGATCGACCAAAATAGAAGCGCTATCCACACGAGAAAAACGAGATGCGGCTTGAGGGCAACCAGATATAAGGATGCTCCCGCTCGGCCGAGGTTTTGTTTCTTTTCGAAATGAAGGAATCCGGCGATTCCCAGCAGTACCAGAGGACTCATCTGTCCAATCGCCAAGGCCACGGCGACGGGCAAAAATACTGCTGTGGCCAGCCACGGAGTCCAACGCGACTCTCCCCTTGTTTGATAGACGCCCCAGAGCCACCGCATCGCGATCAACACCGCGATCAGGTTGCCCACCAACCAGAGTCCTTGAGCCACGCCAAACGGTAACAATCCGAAAAGAACGATAACGGGCACAGCCCACGGGGGGTTGCGCATGATGAGAGGTTTAGGCTGCGCAAAGCCAAGCTGGCGCTCGAGCTCGAGCACAGGGCCGGCGTAAGGATCGTGGCCCTCAATGACCTCACGCGCTGCTGTCCAGTAAGCGATAAAGTCGTTGACGTTTCCGCGCGTCGGCTTCCCTGGAGTCAAGGCCGCCGCCGTCACGAGCACTGCAACCACGAGGCGCCGCATCGCGGATGTCCACTGCCCGCCATGAGTGATCGCAGCCTGCCGAAAGAGAAGCGACATTCGTCCTACTCCACCTTCTCCGCTACCCACCTCGAAACTGCCGTCACCAATTTCCTCGGCGCAAACCTGACCGACTCAGCCACCAACCAATTTTGCGCGCCCGAAATCACCAACGTCTTCCCTGCCATCAGTCCACGATATCCATCCCGCGCCACAACTTCCGCGTTCATCGCCCCTATTTTCTTGAACAGACGGGAGCTCTCCATCCCTGCGCGTTTTTGAAACCCCGTATCGGTGGCTCCTGGACAGAAACAGCTCACCACCACTCCTGATCCAGCAACCTCATTCGCCAGCGCCTCCGAGAACGAAAGCACGTAAGCTTTGGTCGCATAGTAGACCGCCATCAATGGCCCCGGCTGAAAAGCCGCGGTAGACGCCACATTCATGATCTTCCCGCTGCGCCTCGCAACCATCGCCGGCAGAAATAATCGGGTAAGCTGCGTGAGCGCTGCGACGTTCAGTTGAATCTGGCCGAGAATTTCTTCCTCGGCCATTTCCGCAAATTCCCCTAAGACGCCGAATCCGGCATTGTTCACCAAAACATCCACCACTACTCCCTCGCCGTGCACTTGATCGAACAGAGACTTCGCAGCTGGCCCACTGGCCAGATCCAGCGCGATGGTCTTCACCGTAATGCCAAACTGCCCTTGCAGTTCGCCCGCGACTTGATTCAGTTTGTCGGCGCTGCGGGCCACCAACAACAGGTTGTAGTGGTCGCGTGCAAACAGCTTCGCCAGTTCATAGCCAATACCGCCGGATGCGCCAGTAATCAGCGCGGTCTTGGTCTTTCCGTCCATTCCAAGTCTCCTGGGCAAATCCTAACAGGCTGTTGGTCCGGCGACGGCCAATGGTATAGTGGTATGACCGCTACGATTTCCCTTGGCTTCTGGTCGAGGCAGACAATAGTGCGAACTGAATTTCCAAAGCTCTTTCCATACAATTTCTAAGGACGAACCATTATGGCCATTGCCACCATCAATCCTGCTACCGGCGAAACTCTCCAGACGTTTCCAGCTCTTTCCAGCGCCGAGATCGAGCAAAAGCTCCAGCTCGCCGTGGCCACTTTCCACGCCGAGCGCAAGACTCCTTTCTCCGAGCGCGCCCAACGCATGCGGAAGGCAGCCGACATTCTCGAACGCGACAAAGACAAGTTCGCCCACCTCATGACTCTCGAAATGGGCAAGCCTTACAAAGCCGCCGTCGCCGAGGCCGTGAAGTGCACCACGGCATGTCGATATTATGCGGACAATGCCGAGACCATCCTCGCCGATGAAGTCATTGAAACCGGTGCGAAAAAGAGTTTTATCCGCTATCGCCCCATCGGCCCCATTCTCGCCGTCATGCCGTGGAACTATCCCTTTTGGCAAGTGATCCGTTTCGCCGCTCCCGCTCTCATGGCCGGCAACGTTGGTCTGCTCAAACACGCATCCAACGTTCCCCAATGTGCCGTCGCGATTGAAAAACTTTTTCTCGAAGCCGGATTTCCTGCTGGTGCATTCCAGACCCTCCTCATCGGCTCACAGCAGGTGGATGCCATCCTTAACGATCCGCGCGTCGTCGCCGCCACTCTCACCGGCAGCGAGCAAGCCGGGATTGAAGTCGGAATCGCCGCCGCCAAGCGCATTAAGAAAGTTGTTCTCGAACTCGGCGGCAGCGACCCTTTCATCGTGATGCCCAGCGCCGATCTCAATGCCGCCGTCGCCACCGGCGTCGACGCCCGCACGCTCAACAATGGCCAGTCCTGCATTGCCGCCAAGCGCTTTATCGTAGCCGACTCGATCGCCGACGAATTCCAGCGCAAGTTCGTGGACCGCATGAAGAACCTGCGCGTCGGCGATCCCTTCGACGAGAAGACTGAACTCGGTCCACTTGCGACCGCAGGCGCGGTCAAAGATCTCGATGCCGACGTGCAGAAGACCGTCAAAGCCGGAGCCAAACTCCTCACTGGCGGCCACAAACTGGATCTTCCTGGCAACTACTACGCACCCACGGTACTGACCGATATCCCGAAAGAATCTCCCGCCTACCGCGAAGAATTCTTCGGCCCGGTCGCATCGCTCTTCCGCGTCAAAGATATTGATGAAGCCATTCGCCTCGCCAACGATAGCCGCTTCGGCCTCGGCGCCAGCGCCTGGACCAACGACGATCGCGAGCGCGAACGCTTTATCAACGAACTCGAATCCGGCATGGTCTTCATCAACAAAATGGTCGCCTCTGATCCCCGCATTCCCTTCGGCGGCGTAAAAAGTTCCGGCCACGGCCGCGAGCTCGCCGCCAACGGCATCCGCGAGTTCATGAACATCAAGACCGTCTGGATCGCGTAAGCTTCTCTCGGAGCAGCATGGAGCGCAGAAATTTCCTGGCGCTGTTGGGAACGACAGCCTGCGCCGAGTGGGCCCGTCGCATGGGTCTACAACCCGCGCCCGAGCGTTCCAAGGCCGACGTAACCCTTCACATTTCGCCAGTCGAGATGGAAGTCGCCCGTGGGAAGTTAATCAAGACGACGGGATACAACGGTTCAGCTCCCGGCCCGGTCTTACGCCTGCGCGAAGGCCAAGCCCTCACCGTAGATGTATTCAACGAGACCAAAATTCCAGAACTGGTTCATTGGCACGGCTTGTTCGTTCCTTCCGACGTAGATGGTTCCGAAGAAGAAGGCACACCGATGGTCCCTCCAGGGGGAATGCGGCGCTATTCGTTTATCCCGCGCCCCGCGGGCACACGCTGGTATCACAGCCACATTCATGCCGGCCGTGATATGAACCGAGCCACTTACACCGGGCAGTTCGGATTTCTCTATGTTGAACCGAAGGATGATCCGGGACAGTACGACGCGGAGGTCTTCCTCGCGCTGCATGGCTGGGATCCTTCTCTGAATAGCCTGGGCGACGAGGGCAATCTGGAAGTGACTTACCCAATTTATTCCATCAACAGCCACGCCCTGGGTTCAGGCGATCCGCTGCGCGTGAAAGAAGGTCAGAAAGTTCTTTTCCGCATCTTGAACGCGAACGCTACCGATCAACATCGCATTGCCTTGCCCGGTCACAAGTTCAAAATCATCGCCCTGGATGGAAATGCTGTGCCTGTGCCGCGTGAGGTAGACGCGATCGAGATGGGCCCTGCCGAGCGGGTAGACGCTGTCGTCAGCATGGATCGGCCGGGCGTGTGGATTCTCGGCGAGACGAATGATCAAGTACGGAACGCCGGGCTGGGCGTCGTGGTGGAATATGCAAACCGCAGCGAAGCACCGCAATGGATCGCGCCGGCAAATACCCCCTGGGACTACACCTTGTTCGGACGCGAAATGTTCGGACGCGCAGTTGAGGCACCGGAACCAAATGGCGGCGTCGTGCCTCTCGTCTTCCGCAAGAAATTTGCCGGCAACCGCTGGGTGGATCACTGGACCATCAACGGCAAGTCCTTCCCGAAGACCGATCCCATTCGCGTCCGGGCCAATCAGCGGTACCGCCTCCGCTTCGACAACCAAAGCGACGAGGCGCACCCAGTTCACCTCCATCGACACAGCTTCGAGCTAACTCGGTTCGCCGGCAAGGCGACAGCGGGCGTCATGAAAGATGTAATCGTCGTGCCGGCCAGGAAGCAAGTCGAAGTGGATTTCACCGCGGATAACCCCGGCTCTACGCTTTTTCACTGCCATCAGCAATTGCACATGGACAACGGCTTCATGACGATGGTGCAATACGAGGGCTGAGAAGTTGGACGAGGGTTTAATCCTCCTCCGCTACTGCCTTAGCGTCAGCCCACTTAACACTGCCTGCTGCTTCGCGATCAGGGCCTGCACGCCCTGCCGCGCATACACCATCATCTTCGCAAACTGCGCCTCGTCGAATGCTTGCCGCTCTGCCGTTGCCTGCACTTCGACCATTTTGTATGCCGCCGTCATCACGAAATTCATATCTACATCGGCGCGCGAGTCTTCTTCATAGCAAAGATCGAGCAGGATCTCGCCGTCGACAATCCCCACACTGACTGCTGCGACAAAATCCTTCAACGGAACCGACGTCAACGTGCCCGCCTCCACCAATTTTTCCAGCGCGAGTCCCAGCGCCACAAACGCCCCCGTAATCGAAGCGGTTCGAGTGCCGCCGTCGGCCTGAATCACATCGCAGTCAATCCAGATCGTGCGTTCACCCAGCCGCGTCAAGTCCGTCACCGCGCGCAGCGACCGGCCGATCAACCTTTGGATCTCATGCGTCCTTCCGCTCTGCCGCCCCTTCGACACTTCGCGCGACGTTCGCGTCAGCGTCGCCCGCGGGATCATGGCGTACTCGCTCGAAATCCATCCTTTGCCCGTGTTCCGCATAAACTGCGGCACCGTCTCTTCAATCGATGCAGTACAGATCACCCGCGTATTCCCTACCTCGATCAGCACCGACCCCTCCGCCGTCGTAATAAAATCCGGAGTGATGACCACCGGCCGCAATTGATCGACAACCCGATTATCCGATCGATAGAACATAAGCGACGATTGTAAACGATGAGGCTATGCCATGAAGTGGAGCGCGCCTCTGAACTCTCGCACTTGTGATTCCAATCAGCTCGACTGACACACCTTTACAAAACTCCTCATACCTTTTCACTCGTACACGATTCTCTATACAACTTTTCGGCTTCCACGGCATTTACTGTTTCAGAGAGCAGATTCCGGTGCTCTCAAAGCGCCGCAGAACGGAAGGTTCACGCGCACCTTCAGGAGGTATCGCCGATGTCTCCGAAAAAGCTTCGTCTCTGCTCCTTCTCAGCCCTGGCCAAAACGAAACTCTACCAAATCATCGCGCTGACAATCGCGATGCTCATCTCGCGAAACTCGTTCGCGCAAACGCCAGCGCCCCAGCCACCGGACTTCTCGGTTGCCTCGGCAAATCCTCCGAGCACCGCAATCACCGTGCCTGCCGGCACGAGCATCGCGCTCGTGCTCATGCATCCCATTCAAAGCCGCTACGTCCATCGCGGGGATGACATCTACGCCCAAACCACTTCTCCGGTCGTCGCCGGCACTGAAGTCGTCATTCCACCAGGCACATTTGTTCAAGGCAAGGTCGACAAACTCGAACGCAAAGGCAGCCGCGCCGAACTTTATCTTCAATCAATGTCGATCACTTACCCCGACGGCTACGTCGCTCCTGTCACCGGCCCCATCACCCTTGAAAGCGATGACGGCTACGCCCTGAAAGACCCGGGCAAAGACCGCATGATTGGAGGAATTGCCTTGCCCGCCGCCGGCGTTGGCATTGGTGCATTGATAGGCCACTCGGTCGCCAACTCACAACCCAACACCATTACCAGCACACTGCCGCCCGGCTGCACCGGACCGCCGCCGGGCTGCCTCAGCTCAAGTGTCACCGCTCCTGGCAGCACCGCGAAAGACACGGTCATCGGTGCCATGGTCGGCGGAGCCATCGGGGCCGTAGCTTCGCTCGCCCTGCTCTTGAACACGCATAATTTCTTTCTCGACGTAGGTTCGCCCGTCGAAATGACTCTGCAGCACCCGCTCACTCTTGAGCAAGATCAGGTCGCCACCGCTATCCACGATGCCGAGCAGCATCCCGCGCCCCAGCAGCCGATCTCCCCGCGTCTGCAACCTATCCCACCTTGGCCCGATAATGCCGACACCGGCACTTGTTACAGTCCCGGCACACCCGGTACACCCGATATCGACATCCCGGGAACCCCCGCCGTCGGCGACTCTCCTGGCACTCCTCCGGTCCACATCCCTGGCATCCCGCCAACTCCGCCCACTCCTCATCCCTGCCCCTAGCGCTTCATCAAGTTCGCGTAGAAATGCGGCGGCGAGTTTCCTTTGAACTCCCCGCCGCATTAAACTCTTACCTTCGGATTGAACTAAAACCATCCATGCCCACTCTGATCCCGCAGCCCACGCGCATCCAATCCGCCGGCAACAAACCCAAACTCATCGACGAATACATTGGACGCGTCAACTCCCAAACGTCATCCGCCAGCGTCGCCCATATGCGCAGCCCCGCCGGATGGCTCGAGCCCGGCCAGACGCCTGACTTCGACGAGTTCACCGTTGTGCTCAAAGGTACCCTCCGCGTCGAACACAAAAACGGTTTTCTCGACGTTGACGCCGGACAAGCCGTCATCGCCCATGCCGGCGAGTGGATCCGCTACTCTACTCCTCACGAAGGCGGCGCAGAGTATATCGCGGTCTGTCTGCCGGCCTTTTCCATGGATACCGTCCACCGCGACCAATCCTGAGAAGCATTCATTCGATAAAATAATCTCGACATGTCCAATCGCTCGGTAGCAGTCTTCGATCTTGGCGGCGTTCTCATTGACTGGAATCCGCGTCACTTATATCGCAAACTCTTCGACGGAAACGACGGCGCCATGGAGCATTTCCTGACCACCGTCTGCACGCCCGCATGGAATGCCCAGCAAGATGCCGGACGCCCTTTCGCCGAGGCCTGCGCCTCCCTCAAGTTGGAGCATCCCGCTCACGCCGAATTGATCGATGCCTGGATTCAGCGTCAAGAGGAGATGGTGACCGGTCCAATTCACGGCACCGTCGAAATTCTCGCGGACCTACGCGCTCGCGGAGTTCCTATTTATGCACTCAGCAACTGGTCCTCGGAAACTTTTCCGATATCTCTGAAGCGATTCGAATTCTTGCGCTGGTTCCAGGGGGTGGTGCTCTCCGGTGAAGTGCGCCTGCTCAAGCCTGACCCGCGCATCTTTCAGCATTTTTTCGAGACTCACGGCATCGACCCGGTCGATGCCGTCTATATCGATGACCTGAAATCGAACGTGGACACCGCAACTGCTCTCGGCATGCATGGCATCCTGTTCACCGATCCTCCTGCGCTTCGCGATGAACTGATAAGACTCGGGCTGCTCGATTCGGTTGGACAACATGCGGCTCCACAAATCGACCACGCCGCGGCCTGGGTTGGCGATCTCGAGCGCGCCCGCGGATTTTATGAACGCTGGTTCAAGGCCAAGCCCGGACCGAGGCACTCCAGCTCAGCGCGCGACTTCAAATCCTATTTCCTGTCGCTCGGCTCCGGCGCGCGCTTGGAGCTGATGACTGCGCCCGGCGAATCTCCACGCTCCGCGCACCTCGCCATCTCCGTCGGCTCGCGCGAGGCCGTTGATCGTCTCGTGCAAGAAATGGAAACCGCCGGCGTTCGCATCGTAAGCCGGCCGAGGATCACAGGAGACGGATACTATGAAGCGGTGATCGCAGACTCGGAAGGTAATCTTCTGGAAATCACCACCTGATTTGCGGGTGCCCCACCCTTCGGCTTTATCGAGGGTGGGTCATCTGATCTCGCCAATGATGCAACCTTCGCAGCAGCCTTTGGAGGGCGCAGCGCCAGGTTCAAGCGAAAGCCCGGAGCTAATCGCTGAAAGCGGCGTTCCTACTCCCACTCAATCGTTCCCGGCGGCTTTGACGTGATGTCATAGACCACGCGATTCACGCCCTTCACTTCATTCACAATCCGCGTGGAAATATTCTTCAGCACTTCGTGCGGCAGCGGAACCCAATCCGCGGTCATGCCGTCCTCGGAACTCACCGCCCTGACCGCGCAGGTATACGCATACGTGCGCATGTCGCCCATTACCCCCACAGACATCACTGGCAACAGCACTGCAAACGACTGCCATACTTTTGTGTACAGTCCCGCATTCTTAACTTCGCTGACTACAATGTCATCGCACTCGCGCAACAATGCCAAGCGCTCTGGCGTAACCTCCCCGAGAACGCGCACCGCCAGCCCCGGCCCCGGGAAGGGCTGCCTCTGCAAAATCTCCTCCGGCATGCCCAAGTCGCGGCCAATCTTGCGAACCTCGTCCTTGAACAAATCTTTCAGCGGCTCAATTAGCTTCAACTTCATTTTTTCCGGAAGCCCACCTACATTGTGATGCGACTTGATCACTTGCGAAGGCCCTCGCACGGACCGCGATTCGATCACGTCTGGATACAGCGTTCCTTGCACCAGCCACTTCACTTTCCCTTCTTCCTTCTCAATGCGGCGCGCTTCCCGCTCGAACACCTTGATGAATTCGTTGCCGATAATTTTGCGTTTCTTCTCAGGGTCGCTGACATCTTTCAGCTTCGCCAGAAAACGATCCGTGGCATCGACCGCGTCCAACTGAAGTCCAAGCTTGTCGTGCAAAGTCTTCTGCACCTTCTCGAACTCGTTCTTGCGCAGCACACCATTGTTCACGAAAACGCAAGTCAGTCGCGATTTGCCTTTCGCATCGCGCAACGCGCGGTCCACAAGTACCGCCGCAACTGACGAATCCACTCCGCCCGAAAGCGCACAGATCGCTCGTCCACTGCCAACTTGCTGCCTGACTTGTTCGATCGTCGCTTCGATGAAATGCTGCGGCGTCCACAAAGGCTTGGCTCCGCAAATCTCAAACACAAAATTGCGCAGAATCTGTGTCCCGTTCCGCGTGTGATGAACCTCGGGATGGAACTGGACCGCGAACCACTTCTTCTTCAAGTTCTGAATTCCGGCAACCGCATGCGCGGTCCTGGCCGTGAGCTCAAACCCGGGCGGCAACTCTAGCGCCTCGTCTCCATGTGACATCCAAACCGCCTGCCGCTTCGCTAATCCCGCAAACAACGCCGACTCCACGATGATGTCGACCTCCGCATGACCATACTCGCGTTTGTCCGCTGGACGCACCTTGCCTCCCAGCGTGTGCACCATGAATTGCAGACCATAACAAATGCCGAGCACCGGCAGACCCAGTTCAAACAGCCGAGCATCCGCTGGCGGCGCATCTTTGTCGTAGACCGACCAGGGCGCCCCCGAGAGCACAATGCCTACCGGAGCATAGCTTTTGACTTCGTCGAGCGGGGCGTTACAAGGGAGCACGACGGAAAAAACATTCTGTTCGCGGATGCGGCGCGCGATGAGCTGCGTGTATTGCGCGCCAAAGTCGAGGATGACGATGGATTGGTTTTCCACGGATGAGTCTCTCAAATCGGCAGCATTGTGTAAAGAAGCAGTTGGTCGCTGGTGCAACGAGCTACGGCTGTACTGCCAGGTTCGGAAGATCGCTCAGAATCGGTTCGTCGCGATCGATCGTGGTCTCGTCCGCTTCGAAGCTGGGCAATATCGGCGGGGGCAGCGGCGGCGCGAGCAACGTATCCGGCATTTCCGTTAGGCAGACGTATCCCGCGAGGCGCGCCATGTAGAGCCAGTCGACAACCGCGAAATATGCGAGCGTTACCAGAGCGATGCTAGCGATCACAAGACGCCACGGCGCGACTTGAATGAAAGCGAGGGGCACCGACGCCGCAGTCGTAGCAATGCTGAAGGCAACACAATGCGCAAGGCCAGTCCACGTGCTCACCGCAATCACCGCACCGGTGCGATCGCGGAAAAAACTGACGGCTCGGGAAAATGCCCCCAGTGCGTCTTCGCCATCGCGGACCACGAAGATCGCGGCCAGCGACAACCACCAGTTCAGAGCCCAACCCGCGATACAAATACATCCAGTCAGCAGAACAAACAAAGCAAAAGCCAGGCCTGGTCTCGGGTGGATATTCGTCGAAACAAAATTGGAAAGAATAGCCGCGCCGACGCCGGAAAGCAGCATTGCGAGCACCAGCGCTACGCGAAGGAAATTCAGATGAATCAGTGCACGGATTGTTCTTGGTTTTCCTGAGGTTCCCGTTGTGTTCGAGCGAATGTCCGCGGTCGTGCTCTGGAAATAGGCAAGCAAAGCGTCCACCGTGGCTAGCCTGCCTAGCGAAGCAGCCATACTCCACAACAGCGACAGTCCCACAGCTAACACCAATACAGCCAGCACAGCACGATTCAGGCTTCCATGAAAGATATGCGCGATCGCTCGTGCGATGAGCGCAGGCTGTCGAGTTGACAGGAGAACCAAGTCGGCATGAGTTACCGGCAGAGTGTTGAAATATTCGATGAAATAAAACAACAACAACGCCACAGCAGTAAAGCCTGGCGCCCAGCGCCACGCGATTTCGGCCAAGGTAAGTGACGGACGCCGAAACACGACGCGGAATCCTTCGATTGTAGGTGATGCTACGGACATTCCAAGTGTGCTCGCTGATTAGGATAGCGCAACAGAGTCAAAGTGCGCGTGGTCCAAGATATTTGTTGGCGAGATTTACAAATCTATATGTACCTCCCCGCAGATATCTGCAACCGACCCTGATAGGCAAGCATCTGTTGTAAGAAGAAAGCAAGAATACATCTTAGGAGAACATAGAAATGAAAGTCGTACACTACTTCGCTTCATTCACCGTCATAGCGCTCTTACTCTCTGTGGGCGCCTTCGCGAAAGACAGTCATTCCGGGAATTTCACTCTGGCTGACACGGTACAAGTGGGTTCTACACAACTTGCGCCCGGCGCCTACAGGGCGGAATGGGACGGCCCCGCGAACGACGTAAAGATCAACATCATGAAACACGGAAAGACGATCGCGACTGCCGAGGGGCAAATCAAGAATTTGCGGCAACCCGCCCCCTATGACGCGGTATCAATCAAGACGCTTCAGAACAATGCAAAAGCGCTTGATGAAATCGAGTTTAACAACCGCAGCGAAGCTTTGGTTCTGGCGGGCGAGTAAGGCAAACTCTTCTCACAAAGCGGGCCGCGCTCGCAGGCCCGCTTTTTCATTTAGAGTTTTGTGGGACTTTATTTCACGACAATGTTGACGAGCTTACCGGGGACGTAAATTTTCTTTACGATCTGCTTTCCGGCGATTGACGCTTTTACTTTCTCATCGGCCAGCGCACGCTCCAGTACGACGCTCTCCTGAGCATCCGCCGGTACGGTGATGCGGCTGCGCAATTTTCCGTTGATCTGCACAGGGATCTCGAGTTCTTCCTCTTTGGCTAGCGCAGCGTCATATTTCGGCCAGGCAGCTTTGAGAAGGTTTCCCTTTTCGCCGAGCATCTCCCACAGTTCGTGCGCGAGATACGGCGCGAAGGGCGCGAGCAGAAGAACGAGATCGTGCTGGACTTCCGCCAAAAGCGCCGCCGAGCTGCTACCTGTGCTTTGAGACTCCGCCGTTGCGCTCTCCTCATAGGCGTAGAGCGCGTTCACCAATTCCATGATGGCCGAGATGCAGGTGTTGAAGTGCCAGCGGCCCTGAAAGTCGTCGCTGACGCGCTTGATGGTCTGGTGAAGTTTGCGTTGGATCTGACGCGCTTGCGGCGAGAGGGATGTGGGGGGCGGCAACTCGGCGTGCGCGTTCGCAGCAGACGCTGCATTTCTTGTCACGAAACGATAGACTCTGCCCAAGAATCGTTGGATGCCTTCGATGCCGGAGTCCTGCCAGTCGAGGTCGCGGTCGGGCGGAGCGGCGAAGAGGCTGTAGAGGCGCGCGGCGTCCGCGCCGTAGCGCGCCACCATTTCATCCGGGCTGACCACGTTGCCCAGGCTCTTCGACATTTTTGCGCCGTCTTTGATGACCATGCCTTGGGTGAAGAGGCGCTCCACGGGTTCGTCGTCCGTGACGAGTCCGAGATCGCGCATGAACTTGGTCCAGAAGCGCGAATAGATCAAGTGCAAGATTGCGTGCTCGACGCCGCCAATGTACTGATCGATGGGGAACCAATATTCCACCGTCTTCGAGTCGAACGGCGCACGGTCGTTATGCGCGTCAGTGTAGCGATAGAAATACCAGGACGAATCGACGAAGGTGTCCATGGTATCGGTCTCGCGCCGCGCCGGGCCTCCACACTTCGGGCAAGTGACGTTGACGAACTCCGGCACTCTTCCCAGCGGCGAGCCGCCGGCTAGGGTGATATCGACATTGGCCGGCAAGATTACAGGCAAATCCTTCTCCGGCACGGGAACAATCCCGTCTTTCTCGCAATAAAGCATGGGGATCGGCGTTCCCCAATAGCGCTGCCGCGAGATTCCCCAATCCTTGAGGCGGTAGGTAATGGTGGGCTTGCCGAAACCTTTCTCTTCCGCATAGGCGGACATTTTCTTGATTGCGTCTGCACACTCAAGCCCGCTAAACCGGCCAGAGTTGATCAACATGCCTTCATGCGCGATGAAAGGAAGACGCGGTTCGGTAACGGTCTCCTCCGGGTCGCTGGAAATCGGAAGAACGACAAGACGGATTTCGAGGTTATATTTTTTCGCGAACTCATAGTCACGGTCGTCGTGGGCTGGCACGCTCATGATGGCGCCGGTGCCGTAATCCATGAGGATATAGTTCGCCACCCAGACCGGAATTTTTTCGCCGGTGAAAGGATTGATCGCGTAACGGCCGGTGGAAACGCCGTGCTTCTCAATTTCGCCGATATCGCCCGCTTCTTTGGCTTTACGTTGCTCAGCAATGAGTTGATCGACCTTGGCGCGCAGATCGGGATTGGACGCAGCGAGATCGGCTACGATGGGATGCTGGGGCGCGAGCTGCACCGAGGTAGCGCCGAAAATAGTATCGATGCGTGTGGTGAAGACGCTGATGGTCCCGCCGGCAGGGCCGAACCCGCTCCGGTCTTCGGCGTAGTCAAGCTTGAAGTCGACGAGCGCACCTTCGCTGCGGCCGATCCAGTTGCGCTGCATGGTGCGAACTTTTTCCGGCCAGCCGTCGAGCTTTTCGAGGTCGCGCAATAGTTCGTCCGCGTATTTTGTGATGCGCAAAAACCACTGCTCGAGCTCGCGCTGCTCGACGAGCGTATCTTCATGGCGCCAGCAGCAGCCGTTAGGGAGGACTTGTTCATTTGCCAGCACAGTGGCGCAGTTGGGACACCAGTTGACCCTGCTTTTCTTGCGATACGCCAAACCTCTCTCGTAGAACTTGAGAAAGAACCACTGATTCCAGCGGTAGTAATCCGGCAAACAGGTTGTGACCTCGCGCGACCAGTCGTAGGCAAAACCAAGGCGCTTCATCTGCGCCTTCATTTTGGCGATGTTACCAAGTGTCCACTCACGCGGCGGCGTGTTGTTCTGGATGGCAGCGTTTTCCGCGGGAAGGCCGAAGGAATCCCATCCCATGGGATGAAGAACGTTGTAGCCATTCATCCACATGTAGCGTGCAAGCGCATCGCCGATCGAGTAGTTGCGCACGTGTCCCATGTGAAGCGCGCCGGAGGGATACGGCAACATTTCGAGGACGTAGTATTTTTTCTTGCTCGAGCTGGCCGCATCCGCGGCGTAGAGCTGGGGATCACTCTGCCAGCGCTCAAACCATTTCATCTCCACGCGCTGGGGATGATAGCGGTCATCATCGCGGTCGGCGCGATCCTTCCGTGGACCGACACTACCGATAGCTGTTTCGACCTGTACTTTGTCTTGCTGCGGCATAAGGGATCGTTGCGCGTCGCGGATAAACCTTAGATTCTACAACGAGGAGGCAGAATCATGTACGGAGATCGGCGAAGGCCGCTCTGAAATCGCGTGGCAGCCGAGGAGGGATCCAGCAAAAAGGCAAGATTCTCACAGGTTAAGAGTCAGACCACGAGCTTCTTCAGTGCCTGGATGTTTCTGCGGTCGTCGCCGGGCTTGGAAATGGGAGTCTCCGCGATGAAGGCGGCGTGAGCGAGCCGTAGATCGTTGAGCAGTACACGAAACGGCTGAAGGCCGATCGTGCCCTTGCCGATTTGCTCGTGGCGGTCGAGCCTGGATCCACGAGGAGCTTTGGCGTCGTTGCAGTGGATCACTTTGACATTGTTCAAGCCGATGGTTGTGTCGAGTTGCTGCAGCGTCTTATAGATGCCTTCTTCACTGACAATATCGTATCCGGCAACGTGGGTGTGACAAGTATCGATGCAGGCTGCAATCGGGACGATACCTCGGAGCCGGTCTACAAGCTCGGCGACTTGCTCGAAGCTGCTTCCTAGAGAGAACTCAGCGCCGGCAGTGTTTTCAATGAGGATGGTGAGTCCGCCAGTCGCGAGGTCGAGATCCTGAATAGACGCAGCGATGGCAGCGGCAGTTTGGAGCAGGCCAGCTTCGCGGTCCGATCCCCGAAATGAGCCGGGATGGAGCACGAGATAATTGGCACAAACCGCGAGGGCGCGCTCGATTTCTCCGCGAAACGCTTCGATCGATTTCTTCAGGAAAAGCGGGTTGCTGCTCGCCAGATTGACCAGATAATTTGTGTGTATAACCAGGGGCTTGAGATCGTATCTGGCGCGCAGGCGGGTCATTTCTTCGCATTGCAAGTCGCTCAATTCGTAGGGTGCCCATTGGCGCGGGCTGGACGAAAAAATCTGCAGTGTGTTGCAGCCGAGGCGGTAGGCGCGTTCCGTCGCGTTGTGGATGCCTCCGGCCGTGGAGGTATGAATGCCGATACGACGCGAAGTGAGGCGGGGCGGGCGTTTAGGCGCAGGACCAGCAAGGATATCCTGTTCGCGCGCCATGGATCGGGGCATGAGAGAAGTATAAAGGCATGCAGAAAGGTGCGGCGTTTGCGGTGCAGCAGTGGCAAGGATAGACTTGATAGGCTGGCTTAAGGCCGCCAACGCGGAAGGGCCGGCGCGGCTGTCCCCCACTTGTTTCATTAAGAGGAAATTATGTTAGTCGTCATGAAGGCGCACGCAACCGAAGAGCAGGTGCGTAGCGTTTGCGAAAAAATCGAGCAACTGGGATACCGGGCACACCCCATGCCGGGGGCACAGCGCACCGCGATTGGCATCACCGGAAACCGGGGCGAGGTGGAGCAGGGCACGCTGGAAGAGATGGCGGGCGTGCAGGAAGTGATTAAGGTTTCGAAGCCTTACAAGCTCGTAAGCCGCGACATTAAGGAAGACAACACTGTTATCCGTTTCGCTGGGACGGCCGCAACGATCGGCGGCCCTGGGTTGGCGATTGTGGCGGGACCGTGCGCCGTCGAAAGCCGCGAACAGGCATTTGCGGTTGCGGAGCGTGTTCATCGCGCGGGGGCGCAGTTTTTTCGGGGTGGTGCCTATAAGCCGCGGACTTCCCCTTATTCATTTCAAGGATTGGGCGAGGAAGGCTTGCGCATCATGGCCGACATCCGGCATCAGTATGGGATGAAGATTATTACGGAAGCCATTGATAACGAATCGCTTGATCTGGTGGAAGAGTATGCGGACGTGATCCAGATCGGCGCCCGCAACATGCAGAATTTCTCGCTGCTCAAGCGCGCTGGACGGGCGAAGAAGCCAGTGCTTTTGAAGCGCGGCATGTCGGCGACGCTGGAAGAATTTCTTATGGCAGCGGAATATATTTTGAGTGAAGGCAATTACAACGTGGCGCTGTGCGAACGCGGCGTGCGGACGTTTGCCGATCACACGCGAAATACTTTGGATCTGAGCCTGATTCCCGCGGTACAGCGCTTGAGCCACTTACCGATTTTTGTCGATCCCAGCCATGGAACGGGCAAGCGAAATAAAGTCACTCCCCTTTCGCGAGCTGCAGTGGCCGTGGGTGCGGATGGATTGATGGTGGAAGTGCATAACCAGCCAGATCAGGCGATGTCGGATGGTCCGCAATCGCTGTTTCCCGACCAGTTCGATGAGCTGATGAAGCAGGTGCGCCAGATCGCGGCTGTGGTCGGCAGGACCGTCCCGGCGATTGGAGTAAGGGAAACGGTGGGTGCGAAGTAGGTTGGAATCCTCGGTTCGCAGGTCCAACATGAAGAAAATCCAAAAAGCTCTGGTTGATTATGCAGCTTGCACCTGTGTGATTACACTTCTCTTCGCGGGGCCTGCATTGGCGCAAGGGACGTGGCAAACGCTTCCCGATGGTTACGCGAATCAGAATTCTCCCGGCCTCCACAGTCCCGCTTTAAACCAGATCGCGCAGGCTGGTGAGATGGAGGTTTTGAACGGCCCCGTCAGCTTTCACGTCAGAAATCATCTTGCTTTCGGTCTGCTGGCCAACATCCGGCGAAATTGGCAACAGACGCTCAGCGAAAAAGGACTTGTCCCCACCAGCGACCAGAAATCCTTCGCGGTTGAGTTCACCGTCCTGAAAGACGGCACTCTTGAGAGTCGACGAGTGGCGGAGAGTTCTGGAGACGCAGTGCTGGACGGCACCGGCTTGGATGCTATCGCGAAATCCGCCCCCTTTATGGCTGTGCCCGCCGAATTCACCGGCCAGTACCTGAAACTGCGATGCCACTTCTACCTCAATCCCGGCCGGAGGATACCCCCCGTGAGCCGCTTGGAGCGGAGTGGCGACTCGACTCAGGCGGCGGATAATGCGCCGCCGGCTGCCGCTGGTGGTGGCAGCACGATTTACGGAAACGGCGGGCCCACCAAGCCCCGCGCGATCTATTCGCCGGAACCGGAGTTCAGCGAACACGCCAGGAAAGCCAAGATACAGGGAACGGTGGTGCTCAACGTGGTGGTGGATGCAAATGGCGATGTGGCCGACGTGCATGTGGTCCACAGCGTTGAAGACAGTCTCGACCAAAAGGCCATCGAAGCGGTCCGCACATGGAAATTCAAGCCGGGGACCGAAGACGGAACTCCGGTAAAGAGCGAGATTAGCGTGGAAGTTGATTTTCATTTTTATAACGGCCCGCATTAATCACGTTGGATGCCGAATGAATGCTGCGGCCGGGGGCGCGCAGAGTTCGACCCTCCTCCGGCCTGAAGTTTGCTGTGCAAAGAACTGTAAAGTTCGTAGCGTTTTCTCGGCTGCTGAGACAATCTAGAGCTTTCTCGTGGATCGAAAGGCGTAGGTCTACTCCGTCATTGTCTCGATAATTCGGTTGTAGAAGCTTAGCTGTTCCTTGGGGGATCTGGTCTATGTTTCGCAGTGGTAAGGGCAGGTTGGGAGTGAAAACGATCTTTCTAGGCGCAGCGCTGCTGGCGTATCCCTGCTCAACTTTTGCGCAGCATGGCGGTGGGGGCGGTCATATTGGCGGGACCTCAGCCGGGGGCGGTGGATTGAGCGGAGGCAACCGGGCCACCGGCATTGAAAACAAAGACGACTTGAGAGACTTTCACCAGATCATGGCGGTGCAAGCCAGCAATGAACAGAAAATCGCCTATGCCGGAATGCTGCAGAGCACAGCAGTCGCCAGCACCGAGTTGAAAGCGTTTATCGAGCAGACCGGGAAAGAGCACAATGCGCCGGAACCTGCGAGTCACGATAAAACACTGGAGGATGCAGTCGAAACGGCGCGAGCCTTAAACAAGAAGTTTCTGGAAGGATTCTCGGAAGCACAGAAGTCCGGACTGAAAGAAATCACCAAGAGGCTGACTAAGTCGGACTCCGATCTGGCTCAAGAAGCGAAGGTAGTGGATCAGGAAGTGGAAACCAACGCCCCGGTGGGGCAGATGTTGATTTCGGCGCAGAATCTCGATCGCGCACTCACCAGTTTTCAGCGCGCACAAGTCGATCTGGGTGAGGAGATGAGCATCGAGTATCCTGATGGCAACTCGAACGTCGCCTACAAACTTCTGCCCGTGAAGAACTCGATTACTGTAGCCAACCAACCCATGGCGATCACCACCTCTGGAGTCGTTTCGAAGGGCGTGGAGAAAGGCGACCAGAACACCTTCGCCGTGGAACTAACGACGGACGTCTCGGACCTGCAGCTAACCATCGCCGACGTGCTGCGCGCCCAACTCAATAAGTCAGATCGCTGTGGGGAGCGGATTACGATCCAGACCGTAGCTCTGAACCCGCAGCCGCCGGCCAGCCTGGCGGAGGTGCGACTGCACTTTGAGCGCTGGGCGTGCTTCGGCCGGGACACGATGAACGAAATGGCGGAAGGTAACGGTACGATCGAGGTGAAGATGACGCCGGCGGTGGGACAGGATGGTACGTTCCAGCTGACGGCGGTGATTGGGCGCATCGATGCAGAAGGGTTGGTTGGAGAGTTGCTTCGCTCGGGATCTTTGGGCGAAACAGTGCGCGACAAAGTCACGGGATCGACTCTCTCCATTTTGCGCCAGGGTGTGGACTTCAAATCCGTGCTTCCCCCGGGAGCCAGAAGCTACGCCACCCTGCAACGCGCGCAATTTCAGGGTACAGGTTCCGGCAAACTGCTGGTGGTATTGGATGGAGAGATCCGCGTTTCCGATGACAAACTCGCAGCAATAACCGGCGAGTTGAAGGGACAATCGTCCCCGGTTCAATCATCGCGGCCAGAACTGACATCGCGTTAGACTCCAGCTGGAGAGGTCCCGTCTGGTAATCTTGTTTACTTCCTGATTGCTCTCAGGGAAGCATCTTTCATCTTGAGAAAAATCCTTTTCATCCTTGTTTTGATTCCCCTGCTGGGTGCGGCTGGGTGGTGGTATTTTCGCGAGCAGGCTTTTCCGGATTACGGGCCTGCCTACCGCGAATACGCTTATGTAAGCAACGGCAAGAGCAACACGGTCAGCGTGATCGATCTACGGACCTTTGAACTGGCGAAGACGATTGCGGTCGGAACCGAACCGACGGGCATTGCGGCCAACAGCAAGAAGAACGAAATCTATGTGGTGAACTCGGGATCGAACAACGTCAGCATCATCGATGCCGAGAAGAATGCTGTGGTGGCCACGATCGGAGTTCACGGTCGGCCATATTTTATCGATGTTTCCGAAGACGGAAAACGCGCCTACGTAGCGAACTCCGGGTCGGCGAATGTTTCGGTGATCGATCTAGAGAAGCGCACGGTGCTAGGCAATGTGCGGGTGGGCTCATCCCCAGGGCTGGCGCGGCTTTCCCCCGACGGTGGAACTGTAGTGGTGTCGAATCGCGCAGACAATACCGTTTCGCTAATCGATGCGAAGCTGTTGCGGGTCCGGGCGACGCTGCCTGTGTGCCAGCAACCGGAAGATATCGCGATCCTCCCGGACTCGAGCAAAGCCTTTGTGGCGTGCTCGGGCTCCTCGCAGGTGGCGTCGATCGCACTGGCGTCGAGTGTGGGAAAAGGTGTTGACCCCGCCACCGACCGCGTTCTCGCCTTGCTCGATGTAGGACGAACACCGGTAAGTCTCGCACTGAAACCGGATGGTGGCGAGTTGATGGTCTGTGACTTCGATTCCGACAGCGTTTCGATTATCGAGACAGGAAACGATGAGGTGGGCAGCAGCGTGCTGATCGGGCAACATCCCGCGCGCGGGCTGGTCACACTGGACAACTCACGTCTATACGTAAGCAATTTTGGATCGAACAGCGTCGCTGTGTACGACATCGAGATGGGCAGGCGGATCGCAACCATGCCCGTGGGCAGCCATCCGGATGGGCTGGCGCTGTCGCAGGATCAGAGATACCTGCTGGTGCTCGACACGCAGTCGGGGGATGTGACTGTGATTCAGAAACGCTCGGCGCGGAAGCTGGAGCCGACCGAGTATTCGCTGCTGACGATGATCCCGGTTGGCATGCAGCCGAACGGGATTGTGGTGAAGTCCTTTATGGTGGGCGGAGCAGTCAAGAAGTAACCGGTCGGTTGCACGCTCTAGCGACTACCAAAGACTGATGACAGCCATCCTGAATTAAACTGTCGCGGGTCTGGCGCAGAACTTGTCGAGAGCCGCTTTGAGCTCGGCGGCAATCGCCGGAGCCTCGCGGGATTCGATGTCGCGGCGGGGCATCATGTAGACGAGTTGGCCATCGTGTAGAATCGCGATCGAGGGCGAGGAAGGCGGTTGTCCGGTGAAGTAGCTGCGGGCGCGCTCGGTCGCTTCAATATCTTGTCCGGCAAATACGGTGAATGTTTTGTCGGGGTGCGTCGCCTTCTCCAGCGCCATTCGTACGGCCGGACGCATGCGGCCAGCCGCGCATCCGCAGATGGAATTGACGATCACGAGTGCCGTTCCGGACTGCGATTTCAAAGCCTCATCGACATCATCTCCCGTGCGCAGCTCCTCGATGCCTAGTCGGGTTAATTCCTCGCGCATAGGGATGACCATAATCTCTGGATACATTCGTGTGCTCCTTGGCTCTCGAAACAACTTCAGGATGTTGTGTCTCCATTCTAATCTAGAACGCGACTTGCAGGCTGGCTGAACGAATAAATCCTGCAATCCAAAAAAAAATCGCCGCAGCGTTTTGCCCTCCGCCGCGGCGTGCGAAGCTCAAACTTCGACTCCACCTTATCTTCATATGTCAAATCGAGCGCTGCGGCAAGGGACAACACAGGACAACTCGGGACATTTCATGACACCCTGTGGAAAACAACAGAAAGCGCTATTTATTCGGTTCAATTTGAAATTTCCGGGCGGTTAGGTGCTGTTCCAACTTGGCCGCCGCATGCAAGACCCTGCAGCTCAGTCACAGAATGAGCAACCCGCAATAGCCTCCGAGCAACGAAGTCTGAAGTGCTTTTCGTTCCTTGGGGAGTGTAGTTCGTGAGAAACCGAAGCTCGAGGAGGAGCATTCACCGATGGATAGCAAGTCCAGATTTCTCAGTTCATGTTTCCTGGCCGCCACGCTGGCGTGCTCAGCCTTGGGTGCGGGGTGCGCCCACCATCATTACTACCGGGTCTATGATCCCTATTACAGTGATTACCACGTCTGGAACGATGACGAGATTACGTACTACCACACGTGGGCCCGCGACAATCACCGCGATCCCGACCGTGATTTTCGCAAGCTTCCCCCTGAAGAACAAAAAGAATACTGGACCTGGCGACACAGCCACGGAGACCACGACCATCACTAGATAAACTGCGGCTCATCCTCAGGCAGGCGTGGCCACTGAGTTCGCCTGCCTGCATCTTTATCAAGTCGTAACTCGTCCCGATAAGATCAGCATCGCTTCCCCACATACCACGGGGCACTGACGGTAAAAATTCGTTCATTGCCGCGGGCCAGCAGCACCCACTCCAGAAGCCGTCCCCGCTGGTTATGCAGAAAGTATTCATACCACCGGTCCTCCACCAGCTCCGGTATGACAACGACGATGCTGCGATCTGGATGTTTTTTCGAAAGATCGAGAATGAACTGAACAAAGGGGATGATGATGAAACGATATGGCGATGGCAAAACGTGTAGCTGCGGCGGCTCTTTGCCGGCCGCCTGAAAGGGCTTCTCGACGTAATTCTCCCACTCTCCTTCGAGCAATTGAGAATGTTCGTTGGGCTCGACGTGCACCGCGATCACCTCTGGGGAAAGACGGGAGGCAAATTCAATCCCCTGCCGCGTGATGATGCTCCAGCGATCGATCGCGATGACGGCAATTGGATGCTCGCTCAGGCTGGCCACGTCAATCGGAGCCTTGCAGCTGGTCAGCAGCTTCACGTAGTGATAGTGGCGACGGACCAGCACAAAGAAGAAAATTGTGAGCGGAATAAAAAGCAGCGTAATCCAAGCGCCTTCCACGAATTTAGCAACCAGTACGACGATAGTCGTTATGCCGGTGACAATCCCCCCAAGTCCATTGACGAACGCGTTCTTTAGCCAGTTTGGACCGCGATTTCTGACCCAGTGCATCACCATGCCGGCTTGCGAGAGCGTAAACGCCAGGAATGCACCCACCGCATAGAGCGGAATAAGCCGGTCAGTTACGCCCCCGAAAAGAATCAGAACCCCGCCGCACAATACCGCCAGAACCACGATTCCGTAGGTATAGACCAGTCGCCTGCCGCGATAGCCGAACACGTGTGGGAGGTAATTGTTCTGGGCGATAGCGCGGCAGAGGCGTGGGAAATCCGCGAAGGCCGTATTGGCGGATAGCGAAAGTACAACGAGAATCGACCCGATCGTGAGGTAATAAAACATTCCTTTGCCGAACACCGCTGAGGTCAGAATGGAAAGGACGCTCTGGTAGCCCGGGGCGCCCGGATCGGTAGCGGCAATTCCGTAAGCCTTTACGAGGTAGGAAATACCGGCCAGCAATACTGCGAGAAGAAAAATAATCACCGTTAACGTGCGCTGCGCATTCTTCACCGTAGGTTCGCGGAAAGCCTTCACCCCGTTGCTGACGGCTTCCACGCCAGTTAGCGCTGTGCAGCCACTAGCGAACACCTTGAGAAGAAGCCAATAAGTGACGGCCACCGTCGCCGGCGGAGGTGCCGGAAGTGGAACCACTGCGATAGGATGTCCTCCGCTGAAGAGAACCCGCAGAACCCCGCCCCCGATGGTGATGAGAAGTGTGCCCACAAATAGATAGGTAGGAATCGCGAAAGCGGTACCAGCCTCGCGCACGCCGCGGAGATTCAGAATGGTGATCAGAATCAGGATTCCCACGCACAGAGTAACCATATGTGGCAGTAAAGAGGGCACGGCCGAGACCAAGGCCCCCACTCCTGCGGAAATTCCAACCGCGGCCGTGAGAATGTAATCGGCGAGCAGCGCGGCTGCCGCAAGCAATCCAGCGGGCGCGCCAAGGTTGAAGCGTGCCACCGTGTAGGAACCGCCGCCAGAAGGATAAGCGGCAATCGTCTGCCGATAGGAGAAATATACGATCACCAGCAAAATAATGATGGCAGCGCTGACCGGAACGATATAGCGAACACCCAGAAGCCCAAGCGGAATCAGAAGGCTGAGAGCGGCTTCCGGGCCGTAGGCGGCCGAACTCAGCCCGTCGAGACCAAAGATCGGGACTCCCTGCGTCGGACCGATTTGCTCGGCGCGTTCGTCTGTGGTTTTGATGGGCTTCCCGACAACGAGATCGAGTATGTTCATGGCGTCGTTTTCCGATGGGATGTTATACAACGCGGGCGGGTTGATCGCCTATCTCTGTATTACGGGAAGCGCACGTCCAAGCTGTAGATTTCCTGCGTGCTCTTATCGCGCATCAGGAGCGGCGAGTCATCGGGGGCGAGGCCGACCCAGAACTCCCAGGGATCGAACCCGCGAGGAATCTCCTTTAAGCTGGATAAGCGTTCCATCTTGCCATTGGCCACATTCACACGAACCATGTCGTCGCTCTTGTCGGGATAATCTTCCGCATATATATATTTACCATCGTGTGACCAGTTCTCGAATGCGAAGCGGGATTCGGCAAGCTGCGACCACTTCTTTTTTTCGACATCGTAGAGCATCAGTTTGGTCGAGTCCGCGGAGAGGGCCGCCACGTGACGGCCATCCTGCGAACAGCGGGGGCTGAAAAGATTTTCCGAATCCGGAACATCCGATACCTGCGAAGTCTTCACGTCCACCATGTGAATGTTGGGACCGGCCGTATTGCCGTATTCCAGCCAGGGCATTCCCGCAAACACGATCGCATCGCCGCTCGCAGTCCAGGTAGGATCTCCCTGGTTTCTGTCTCCAGCACTCGCTTCGCGGGGCGTGCCACCCTCGGCCGGCGTCACAAATACTTTCCACGGTTTCCCTGGGCGCGACGCCATAAAAGCGATCTGAGTTCCATCCGGAGACCACCGCGGCATATGTGCCAACATCGGCGGATAAGTAAGTTGCGTCCGGGAACTCCCATCCGGCTTGCTTCGCCAAAGTGTGAGATCGGGATGCGACACATAAACGATCCACTCTCCGTCGCGTGTGACATCGGCTTCGCCCGCAGAGACACCCGGAAGGTAGATTGAGAACTGCTGCGAACTGCCGTTCATGCGAATTAGATCGAAGCGGCGTTGCTGCCCGATCACGAACAGTTTCTTTCCATCTGGGCTTGGAGTCGGATTGCTAAACATGAGCGGGCCCACAGTGAGTTGCGTCGGTTCAGCGATGGCCTTGCCAAATATTGGCTTATGCTCGCGAACAGCCCAGATGTTCTGCGTATGATCGCGCGTAGACTCGAACAGAAAATATTCTCCAGCTTGCGTCCAGGTTCCACCAAACTCCTGCGCTGGTTTGTTCCAATCCGGCAATACGGCGTGCAAATTCTTCCCGTCCGGCGAAATTTCCCACAGAGACGACGTGCGCTGGTCGGTATTGCGGATGGTAAAGCGCAAGAGATGACCATCCGGAGAAAAACGAGGCGCAAAGGGAACGCCGGAGACTGCGACTAATTCATGCGAGTCGCTTCCGTCTTCGTTGCACGAGTACAAACTCGAGTTCTTGGCATAGACAATGTGTTGGCCGTCGGGAGCCCATGTGGCCGCATGCGCAAGAATATTTCCCACAGGCCGCAACGATCCCGCAGGCAGCGGCAATATCCACACCGGCGACTCCGTATCCGAACCTTCCGCCACGCCTTTCACAAGTAATTCGGCACGGCCTGGGAAAAAGTCGTAGACGTCGGCACTGGGCAATGAGATAGGTACAGGCGCCGTCTCTCCGCCAGCCGTGGAAACTTGCATTAGAACTGAGTGGCCGCTCACATATTCGGAAAAATACAGCCGGGTGCCGTCAGTGACGAGAGATCGCTTCGATGTTCCGTCATTTGTAATCTGTAGCGACGAGATCACCGCAGGCGGAGACTCCGGTGATCTCAGGAAAAAAACAACTGCGAAAAAAACTACGAGTGCGACCAGCCCCATCACCAGCCACGGTACCTTACTTGACTTAGGGTGAGCCGCAGCAGTGGTGAGAGCTGTAGCAAACATGGCGCGGATTCTATCTTTCGAATCCGGCACGGGCCGGACGACAGGCGTGGTCACGGCTTGTCCGGACTCGACTTCTCGGCGCAGGCGCTGCAAATCAGCTCGCATTTCCGCCGCGCTTTGATATCGATCTCCGGGATCTTTCTCGAGCGCCTTCCTCACGATGCGTTCAAGTTCTGTGGGAGTCGCAGAATTGAAGCGCAAGGGCCATTCGGGTGCGCTATGAATCAGAGAGTCAAAAAATGCAGCCGTGGTCTGTCCCGTGAAAGGCAGAATTCCGGTCGCCATCTCATAGAGGACGACTCCGAAAGAAAACAGGTCAGTGCGGGAGTCCAGAGGCCTGCCCAAAGCCTGCTCGGGCGACATGTAGGGAATCGTTCCCAAGGCGAAGCCAGGACGCGCGGGGTCTTCCGGCGCCTGCGTAACCTCACCGAAAGTGTTGCCGCTCAAAACGGCTTCATCGCCCTCTGTGAGTTTGGCCAACCCGAAGTCAAGGACCTTAGCATGACCACGCTTGGTGACAAAAATGTTGACCGGGTTGATATCGCGATGAATGATGCCATGCGTGTGCGCCGCATCGAGAGCGTCCGCGATTTCCACTGCCAGGGAAAGCAGAGTTTTCATATCGAGCGGACGGCCGCCAATGCGGTGTTTCAGCGGAAGGCCATCCAGAAACTCCATGGCGATAAACGCCTGGCCGTCTTCCTCGCCGATGTCGTAGATCGTACATATGTTGGGATGGTTCAGTGCGGACGCGGCTTGCGCTTCGCGCTCAAAACGGGCGAGTGTGCGCGGCTCGCGGGCCACCGCATCGGGCAGGAATTTTAGCGCTACAAAACGGTGCAGGCGCGGGTCTTCGGCCTTGTAAACCACGCCCATTCCGCCGCCGCCGAGTTTCTCGATAATCCGGTAGTGCGAAATGGTTTTGCCGATCACGTTGAAAAATCCTACGTCCCAGACTACTGCAAGTCAATGAAAGTGGGAAAACCTTGGTCTCTAAGGATGGGTCAACTAGCATCCGCGTTCATCGAGCCACGGGCCGATCTTCAGCGGAGGAAGACGTGCGCTGCATCTTCCACGTGTATGTTCGATTTCCGGCGCGTTCCGCCGGCAACGTTATATGCAACCAGCAAGTGATCCTCCACGATGAGGATTTCTTTTTCGCTGACCCAACCCACCAGTGTGGCATGGGGCAAGAAGGCGAGACGCCGTGGAGGCTCCGCTGCACTCTTCACCTCGACTGCCGGGAGATCCAGCAAAGCTTTGCGAATGCGTTGCGACTCTTCAGGATTGGCCTGCCCTTGCTCCGCAAGTTGAATCGGCGTGTTCGGCTTGGAGGTAGCATCGATCGTCAAGGCCACGGCTTTGAGGTCGGGCGACAACTTGCCGTTCTGCGTGTAGAAGCTCACGTCGTAGTCGGGATTCTTATATGCGGTTAGTTCATCGAACACCGTCAATGTCGTCCCTTCAAGGTGCAGCAGAGTTTGATCATCGCTCTCGTTCGCCCATCCGCAGCAGCCAGCGTCAGGAATTGCCTCGAGGACCGCGCCCGGATTAGCGGCGTCCAGCACAATTCGCAGCGCCGGATCGTATGCCGTCGCCGCCCATTGGCCGGCATTCTCCACGTAAACCGATGTCGACTTGTAAATAGCTTGCGTTTGTCCTTCCACAAATAGTGTCAGAAGAAAAAACTTGCCAACTCCTTCGTCAGGAACCCAGACTTGTCCGTAAGGGCAGGTCTCCTCGCATCCCCCGGTGGTGCACGAGCATTCGGGCAGCGAGATGGAGGCCATGTCCTGACGACTCGCGCCAGCAAGGTCCGTCCGCCAGCCTAGCCAGGTCGTTTTGGTAGAAAGATCCACGCCATCGCGCTGCAGGCGGCGCGCCCGGTTCGAAAACCAATAGAGATGCGTGCCATCCGCCGAGAGATATGGCACGGGAGCTGTCTCGCTGATGGAAAGATTTGATCCCGCAGTAGAGGTAATGCGGGCCAGGTCCCGCGAAATGATGCTTCCCTTGTGGCCATCCCAGACCCACACTTTTCGTTCGTCAGAGAGATTGCTGTCCGGCAAAGGCAGCGCCGCCGGCAGGGCGAACAACATTTGCCCAAGAGCATTGACGGAAAACCTTAACGGCGAAGCGACCGCCTCCGGGGGAATCTCCACCTTCTGCTTCTCGGCGAACGTGGTGATATCGTATTCCGCCGCCTGCCCCGGCGTACCGAGCACCCACAGGCGCTTATTCTGCGCCGTGAGCAGAGTCGAGAAGGCAAGGACATATGCAATTAGAATCAGTTTTCGCATGAAAGAAGTCGACGCATTCAAAGTGTCAGATCGATTGTAAATCCAGAATTCGCCGCCTCCGCAGCTCTTGCGTACAATAGAGGCTGCAATCATGAGTACACGTCCCGAGAAGCCAATGACCGCCACAACGACGACCGCCACGACGACTCCCCATCTGCATCCGCAAAACGTTCCTTCGGAAACTCTCTCGGCAGAGATTCCCGAAGTTCCGCTGACCACCGAAGGTTACAGCGTATTGCATCAGATGATGCGCTTTCGCTGGACCGCCTGGCGAGCCCTGGCGGAAGACACACGGGCAGCGATCGCTCAGGAAGCCGCTGCGATGCTAGGAGAAATGGAGCAGAGAGCGGAGGGACAGTCTGCTCTTTTTTCGCTGATCGGCCACAAGGGCGATTTGATGCTGGTGCACTTTCGCAACTCCTTCGCCGATCTGAACCAGGCGGAACTGAAGCTGGCCGGTTTGCGCCTGAGTGACTATCTGGAACCGACTTCCTCATACCTTTCCATCATCGAGCTCGGGCTCTATGACTCGACTCTGAAAATCTACAAAGAACTGTCGGCTCAAGGCATACAGCCTCATTCCGACCAGTGGAAGGCCGAGATCGAATGCAAGCTCGGTCGCCACCGGGAGGCAATGCATCCGCGCCTTTTCCCTCAGATCCCGCAGAACCGTTACATCTGCTTCTATCCCATGGATCGGCGCCGAGGCGAGGATAAGAACTGGTATACCTTGCCCATCGAAGAGCGCGCCCGCCAGATGAACGAGCATGGACTCGTCGGCCGCCGCTACGCCGGCGAGGTGAAACAGATTATTACTGGCTCGATCGGCTTCGACGATTGGGAGTGGGGTGTCGATCTATTCGCGGATGATCCTCTCGTGTTCAAGAAATTGATCTACGAAATGCGCTTTGATCAGGTCAGCGCCGTATATGCGCTGTTCGGCCAATTCTACGTAGGAGTGCGCTGCCCAGCAGCCGCATTGGAAAAACTGCTGAGCGGAGAAGTTCCGAAATAACAGAATGGCTTCACTACGGAGTTACTGAGACACTGAGAAAAATCTGCCTTTGGATGCTTAGCCCTCTCTGTGTCTCCGTGGTAATTCGATTCATTAAACCGGAGAACTCATGTCAACACTTGGACTCATCGAATACAAAGACGCCAGCCCCGAAGTGCGTGCCATTTACGACGACATCATGGCCACGCGCAAGACCGATTGGATCAACAACTTCTGGAAAGCGATCGCACACGATCCCGCCACCCTGAAGCGAACATGGGAAGATATCAAACAAATTATGGCTCCTGGCGCCCTCGATCCGCTAACCAAAGAGTTGCTATACGTCGCCGTCAGCGTGACCAACCAGTGCCATTACTGTATTGCTTCGCATACCGCGTCCGCGCAGAAGAAAGGCATGACGGACGCCATGTTCAAGGAGTTGATGGCCGTAGTGGGCATGGCCAATGAAACCAACAAAATGGTGACCGGCTACCAAGTGGAGATCGACCAACAGTTCAAGAAGTAGCGACCAATAGAAGCATTCGACTCGAGTCAATGCTTCTTCGCCGCGCTTCCGCGGACAAACTCGAATTCGTGCGCCTTCATATCCACCTTCCGCCCGCGGAAGCGAACGCCCTCAGATTCCAGCCGGAATCGCTGCTCCATCGCCGAATCGCCTCGCAGCTTGATTTCTCCCCCTGCACCTAATACTCGCTGCCAGGGCAATTCGAATCCGCGGTGCAATACTTTCGCAACTTGCCGCGCAGCTCCAGGAAATCCCGCGGCGCGTCCAACCGCTCCGTATGTCGACACTTTGCCCTTGGGTATGCGTCGAATAGCAGCCTCAATCCGTATTCGCATCTTCGACGACTGATCCGGAATCGATCCTAGCGGACGTTTCTTACCAACCCTTTTCTTCGGCGACTTTTCGCTTCCCTTCTTCACAACGCAATCCATCCAATGCGAATCAGCCACAGCGATCCCACCGAAACCAGCAGCCATAAAATAATACCTTGGAGCAACGGCCGGTGCCCCACGCGCTTGATGGTTGCGATCGAGATCCCGCTACCGATCAGGAACAGAGTAGCCGTCAACCCAATCTTTGCGATCTTCACCGCAAGAGAGTAGCCGTGCGCGCCGGCAGGAAGATACGTGTTGCAAACCGCTGCGAGACAAAAGAATCCGATGAACCACGGCCACTGAATTTTCGCCTTCGCACCTCGCACGATTGCGGTCGCAACTGAGAGGGGAACAATCCACAGGGCCCGCGCCAATTTGACGGTTGTCGCGATGGCTAAGGCTACGGCTCCATACTTTGCCGCTGCTCCCACGACTGAACTGGTGTCATGAATAGCCAGCGCTGCCCAGAGCCCAAATTGCGATTGTGTTAGTTTGAGCGCCGTCCCGATAGTCGGAAAAATTAACAACGCCACGGAGTTCAGTACGAAAACGGTTCCCAGGGACACCGCCATCTCTTCGTCGCTCGCCTGTGTGATGGGCCCAACAGCAGCTATGGCGCTACCGCCGCAAATGGCAGTTCCGGTGGAAATGAGGAACGCGGGCACGCGCTGTACCCCGAACAATGCGCCGAGGCCCATGCCGGCAAGCAGCGCGAAACTAATGCCCAGCATGGTATAGACAAACCCGCTGCGCCCTGCCTGCACGACCTGATGAAGATTCATTCCAAAACCGAGTCCCACCACAGAGGCCTGCAGAAGGTATTTGGAAGCATTCTTCGCTTCCCCACCATAGGGATGCGGTAAGGTCAGGCCAAACGCCAGCCCGAGAGCCAGCGCCGCTGGTGGGGAAACGAAGCCGCTGGCACACGCCAGCAGGCACAAAATGAAAGCGACACGAGAAAGCATTCGAGGAGAAGTCGATGGTTCTGCCGAGGATGTGCGGATGATCACCGGCCCCGATTCAGGAGCCCGAACCTGCGGGGCGTGTCTAGGCCGCCTTGCGGAAAGATTCGACGGCTTCCGCCTCGGAGTCGTATACGTCGAATACCGTCAGTAACTTTGTAACTTGCAGCAAATCGCCCACTCGCTTGGTCAGATTCGTCAATTTGATCGTGCCGCCGGCATTCTGCGCCGTCGTGCGCAGTGCAACCAAGGTTCCCAGCCCGCCGGAATCGATGTAATTCACTTCGCCCAGATTGAGCACAATGCGATTGTTTTGTGACACAGCTTTCTTTACCGTCTCCCGCAGCAGCGATGACTCTTCGCCAAAAACAATCCGTCCGCTGCAATCAACAATCAAGATTCCGTCTTTCGTTTGTGTCATTAGTTTCAGTTGCATTTTGCTCTCCTTAAGGTCCGACGCGATCGGTCTGACGCGATACATCCGACGCGATTTTCGTCGAGACAACACCGTTCCTGCACTCGGCGGCGACGTTCCAGCCTAACGCTTGCTCTGCCGCTTTAGCAAGTTCTCGGCCGATCCTTGTTCAAAGAAGAAAAGCCCGGATCACTTGATCCGGGCCCTCCATGCCAAACCTTGCGAGCAAATACCGCAACATCTCAGGCTCGCTACTGCGTCACCGTAACGGTGACCGTCGTCGAGTGCGTTATGCCACCGCCAGTGCCCTTGATGGTGAACACGTGGGGCCCAAGTGGTGCGGCTTTGGGAACCGTGATGGTCAGAGTGGATTTCCCAGCTCCCGGCGCGGGTATGGGGTTCACGCTGAAAGATGTTCCGGAGGCTCCCGACAAGGCAATTGCCGAGTCGAAGCCGTTGCCTACCTTGGTGGTTATGGTCGATGCGCCAGTGCTGCCCCGGGCCACCGTGATGGCATTGGGAGAAGCCTTGATGGCGAAGTTGGCCTTGGAAGCCGTGGTCACCGTCAGAGTCACCGTGGAGGTGCGGCTAATGCCTCCACCCAAGCCGGTAACGGTGATCGGATATGTGCCAGCCACGGTGGTTGAGGCCACGGCCATGGTCATCGTCGAGGTGCCAGAACCTGGTGCGGCGATTGACTTCGGATTGAAGGTGACCGTTACGCCCGCGGGTTGGCCCGTTGCCGACAAACCAATGGCCGAATCAAAACCGCCCGAAACAGCGGTAGTGATCGTCGATGTGCCACTGCTGCCCCGCACCACCGAAACCGAAGTGGGCGAGGCAGAAATGGCGTAGCTGGCAGACGATGTTCCGACCAGCGCGTTGATCAGCGCGCTTCCGTTCGGACTGCCCCATCCGCTCGCCAGATCGTATCCCACGGTCGCCGGATAGCCGTTGTTGCCACTGGTGACGTCATGGAAATCGGTGTCATAGCTCGAGCCCAAACCAATCGTATAAAGGGCTGGGTTAATGAAGCCGAGAGTGGGTTGTCCGTTTGAGACTGCCTGCTGATTGGCGAGAGCCAGGTAACCTGCCCACATCGGCGCTGCAAAACTGGTCCCGCCATAGACGTTGGCGGTGCAAGTGGTTTGATCAGCGCAAACGTAAAAGGTGTAATTCGCGTTCGCTGAAACGTCTGGTCCGTTGCGATAGGTTTGGGAGCAGTCCGCGCAGCCGGCGGCCGCAGTCACCTGCCAGAAGGGAATCGCAAGCTTATTCGTCGAAATGCCGCCACCACCGTCGGCCCAGGCGGTTTCCGAACTCCATGGTCCGCCTGCGCTGCTGGTCTCCAGGTCGGTCCCGCCCACCGACGTGAGAAACGCACTGTCCGCGGGCCAAACAAATTCGGTAGATGCGGTCCACTTGCCGCTATCGCCGGCCGCATCAAACAAATTCTGACCCTGCGCCGCAAACTCTTCGAAGTACGGGTTGTCGGTGCTGGGGTCCACCGGAAGCCACGCCCAGGAAGAACTCAATTGTGCGTTCAGCGGTTTCGCGGTCGCCATCGCGTTAAAGATCGCGGAATCGGTTGACCCCACGTACATCACCAGGCTGGACAACCCCGGGGCCATGCCGAGCGCCTGCGTCATGTCTAAGGTCTGTTCCGTATCATCGCAGTCCGCCGATGCCAGGCAACTTGTGGAGGTTCCGTCGGTAGAGAGCAAAGTGACCGGGACATTGTTGGTTTGCTTGGCGTTTTTGTAGTACGTGTTCAGGTCGGCCAGATCTGTACCCACAAACTCGAACAGTCCTACCGATTGGCCGGCCCCGGTCAACGCTGTTCCGCCGTAGTATGCCGCCCTCATGTCGCTGCCGCAGAAAGATTGCGAAGGGCAGGAGCCAGTGGTCGCCTTCGACGTGGCATTGGAACGCACACGCACCAGTGGACGCGGAATCGAATAGTTGTCCAGACCCGCGATACGCCACAACTGAACCGCCAGGTCCATCGTAGGCTCACGGTCTGGCGCGTAGAAGGTGCGGTTTTCGGTGGGATGTTGATAGACGCCCATGTTTACATGCAGGGCCCTTTCAATGCTCGCGACCGGCCCGCTAACATCAAGGTTTATGCGATTGCGGGAGGTTCCAACCACCCTGAGGCCGTTCGCTTCTGCGAAGTGAATCACAGCGTCATAGTCTTCCTGGCTGGGACCAAACTTTTCTGTGAACTCTTCCACTGTGAGGAACTTGCGGTAAGACGGGCTGTAAGGATCGTAGAGTTCCTGCAAGAAGTTCTCTAACTCCATCTGATTGCGGTGCGGCAGAACAAAAACCAGGCGCATGGACTGGGTTGCAGGCAGCCTTCCAACAGGCTTCGCCTGCCCGTTGAGAACTTCATCGCGCACATTGCGAGTTAGTGTGGACTGCGACTGGGCCTGGGAAGCAACGGGCGCGCTCAACATCATCGCGACGATCACGAGCAAGAACACACTTAGCCTTCGAATCACGATCTCTCCTTGCGATTAGCCGGGATTTCCCTTTCAACAGTCTTGGGGAAAATAACGGCAAACTCCCGGGCGGGACTTTAGCTTGCGGATAGTACTATCTTTCTCCATTCTTTGACAGAAAAATTAGAGGAGTGTGCCGGGCGAGTTACAGCTATCTCAAGGGTGCGCAACAATTTGCGTAGTTCCTACCGATCGCACCCGGCACGCCATTCGGGTCAACAACTCCATCGCTCTTCTCATCACGTATAATCGTTTCTTCCGGCTCATGAGCTACACCGTCCTGGCGCGTAAATACCGTCCACAGAAGTTCTCCGATGTGATCGGACAAGAACACGTCACCCGTACCCTGCAAAACGCACTTGAACAGGGACGGACTGCTCACGGCTACATTTTTAGCGGCCATCGCGGCATTGGAAAAACTACCGTGGCTCGGATTTTGGCCGCGGCGCTGAATTGCCGTTCATCCGACAAGCCTGTGGCCGAACCTTGTGGCATCTGTGAATCCTGCACCGAGATTCGCGCTGGTAACGCGGTCGACGTGATTGAGATCGACGCGGCCACCAATCGCGGCATTGACGAAATCCGCGAACTTCGCGAGGCGGCGCGTTATCGCCCGGCGCGAGATCGTTTCAAGATCTACATCCTCGACGAAGCTCACCAGATTACCGACGCGGCCTTTAATGCCTTGCTGAAAACTCTGGAAGAACCGCCCGATCATATCGTTTTCATGCTGGCGACCACGCAACCGGAGGATATCCCGCAGACGATTCGTTCGCGCTGCCAGCACTTCAGCTTCCGCGCGGTAAAGTTCGATGCCATCGTCGGCCAGCTGCGCGACCTCGTCGGACGCGAACAAATCGAAGCGGATGACGATGCTCTCGCTCTCCTGGCCGAGGTGGGCGACGGCTCCATGCGCGACGCGTTGTCGATTCTCGATCAGGCCATTGCCTCTTCCAGCGGACGCATCACGGCGGATTCTGTGCGCAACCTGGTCGGCGCCGCTCCCGCGCACATTCTCGAGGAAGTGATGCAGGCCATCGCTCGCAGCGCCAGCGAAGATGTGTTGAAGCAGATTGACCACCTCATCAGCGAAGGGCACAGCCCCACGCATTTCGCGCGCCAGATGGTTCGCTTCCTGCGCAACGCCACGGTTGCCAAAATCGCGGGGAAGGACTCTTCCCTCTTGCAGATCTCAAGTGAAGAGCGCGAGCGCGTGGAGCGTGTCGCCACACTCTTTGAGGAAGAAGATCTCACGCGTCATCTGCAGATCATGCTGCGGACGCACGGCGAGCTGGGATACAAACAGGAGCAGCGTTTCCATCTCGAGCTCGGCCTGCTCAAGATGGCCCACGCGCAGCGCCTGTTGCCGATCGAGCAACTGCTGAGCGAAGTGGCCGGTTCTTCGAGTGCTGCAGGCGCTGGAGCGAATACCACCAGAAATCCAGCGCGGCCCTCCATCGTGGCTTCGAATGCGGGTGAGCGGCGCACAGAAGCGGTTGCACCGGCCCGTCTAAATCCTGTTTCGCCATTCGCGGCCGATTCCGCGCGCAAGGGTGGACCGCGTCAGGAGTCGGCAGAGCCAATTTCCGCCAGCGCTCCCCGCGGCTTCGGAGAAGCCAGTTCGTCGACACCGGTGATTATGGGTGCCACGGCACTGGCTAATCTCGATTCGCCTCCCGAATCGAAGTTGCAGGCTCCTCGCCAAGACTCTCCGACGCCCTTGAGTTCCGCAGCAGTGGCCGCGCCGATCGAGAAGCTGCAGACGGCGGTGCTACAAGCGCTCACCGACGGAAATCAGCGCATCCTGGTCTCGATGCTCGAAGCAGGCGAATGGACGATCGAAGGAAACGAGGTCGTCATCAAAGTTTCTGAGTCGCAAACCGTAGTCGATATGTCGTTGAGTCCCGATGCAAGGCGTTTAGCCGTCGCTTCGGCCAGCGGTCTTCTGGGCCGCCCGGTCAAACTGAAGATCGTTCCAGGAGCGGCTGTGACGGCAACAGAAAAGCGCAACGGATCTCCGAAAACAAATGGGTCTAGTTCCGGAATTGGTGGCCGGGGCCGCGCTGAACAGGATCCGATCGTCCGGCGTTTGCAAGAAAAATTCGGCGCTCAGATTCGCACCGTGATTGATTACAAGGAGAAGCGGTAACGCTATTATGGGCGGATTCAATCTGCAAGAGCTGATGTCGAAGGCCAAGTCGCAGTATGAGAGCCTGCAGAAGAAGATGCAGGAGACCGTGGTGGAAACCTCGTCTGGCGGAGGCACGGTCACGGTGAAGATGGACGGACGCAAACAACTGCTGAGCGTGCGCATCGATCCGGAGGCCGTGAAATCTGGCGACGTGGAAATGCTGCAGGATTTGATCCTGGCCGCGGTGAATGAGGCTGCGCGCAAAGTGGACGGAGCGATGCAATCGACCGTTGGCGGTATGCTCGGCGGACTGGGCATCGGCGGACTGTGAAGAATTGGGCGATCGGATGATCCGGTCATTTCACTCGATTCCCTGGATTTTGGTTTTTAAATCACCCGATCGACCTGATCGCTGGGTAACTCAAATTTTTATGTCTAAATTTGCTGAGCCGATGTCGCACCTGATTGATGAATTGAAAAAGCTGCCGGGTGTGGGCACCAAGAGCGCACAACGGCTGGCTTTCTATATTCTGCGCGCCAGCGATGAGGATGCCGAGGCACTGGCGGCAGCCGTGCGCGACGTCAAAGCCAGCCTGCGGCTGTGCTCCGTGTGCAATAACATTACGGACGTCGATCCGTGCGTGTATTGCACCAGTGCGACTCGAAATCAGCGCCTGGTCTGCGTCGTGGAAGAGCCCACCAACATTGCCGCCATTGAAAAGACCAAGCACTTCAACGGCGTCTACCATGTGCTGCACGGATCGCTTTCGCCGCTGCACGGCGTGGGCCCGGAGCAGTTGCGCATTGCCAACCTGATCGCGCGCGTTGACGCGGGCAATGTAGACGAAGTGATCGTCGCCACCAATCCTACGGTCGAGGGTGAAGCCACTGCCACCTATCTCTCCCAGCAACTCAAACGCGCTGGAGTGAAGGTGACCCGCATTGCGATGGGCATTCCGGTTGGCAGCGACATTGAGTACACCGATGAGATCACTATGCTGAAGGCCATGGAAGGTCGGCGGGAACTGTAGAGAGATCTTCTGGCTTCTCGCTGCTGGCTTATCCCTATGCCGTCAGATCCGGTTCCAGGAATACATTGACCTCTTCCTCGGCAGAAGCCAGTCCTTCCGGGAGGGTGCCGCGGTTGTATTCGGCCATGCGGTTCTTCCACTTGAGAAAGTCGGTGATACTTTGCGGTTCAACGCGGACCTCGACGCGCCGCAGGCTCGCCAGCAGTAAGTTCATTTCGTAGCGGAAGCCTGTGGCGCTGCGTAAGTTTTTCGCCGAAGAGTGCGTAGTTTCAATTCTTCCGCGACGAAGTTCCAGCAACCCCCAGCCTACGGGCAACTCATCGCGCCGGATCAATCCAACCGGTGCTAGATAGAATCTCTCGCAGCCAACTCCCCGCTCCGGCTTTGATCGGAAGGGCTTGGCTCGATCGGCCAGGAAATCAGAACGGGTAACTTTGCACTCGACCAGAACGGAATGGCAGGCGCGCTTCCAACCAATGGCGTCGGGCATCTCGCCGCTCACGCAGGCTTGCTCGGAGAGCACCACTCCGCAGCGGTAGCGACGCAGCCAGTGAACTGCTTTTTCGACCAGTTGGGCGTGAGTCATGGATGGTTACGTTGTAGTCTCCCAAGGCGAGTGCTGGAAAGTAACTGCGCGGCTACCGGCTCGCATGCGCTACCATCGGATTCCTCACCGGCTTAAGAACTACCGGCCTCCGCAAGACGGTTTCCAGCAGGTGGCGTTCCGCGGCGATCGTTTGAGCGGATCGTGCGAGCGGCGAGTAGCCTTCAGCAATGAGGATCAAGGCCTCGTTCCCTTTCGTTTTGCTCCGTGCATTTTCAATCTGAATGCGGCGGATGTGGCCGTCGTGTCCCGCGTCCAAGGCATTGGCCAGGCGCAGAATTGCGGCTAGCTGAATGGTTGCTTTCTGCTCGCCAGGGAGAAGATCGCGCAGCGTCTTGTGCTTCCGGGTGGGCAGCTTTCCACGGTGAAAACGCGCAACGATGGCAGCGCGCGCTAGGTCTGCAGCCTTCCAGCCCAATGGATTACCGTGGGCACGAATCAAATCGAAGGAAGTTTTTTGATGGCCTTTCTGACCTTCGGATTTGCCGACATCGTGCAGAAGAGCGGCGGCGAGCAGGCTGGAGCGGGAGGAGACAGCGTCGACGGCAGGTTGCCATCCCCAGGCTAGAAGGCCGTCGTAGAGTTGGAGAGCCAAGCTGGCGACGCGCTCGGAGTGCGGGAAGTCGGGATCGAGGCCGTTCGCCCAGAGCTTCATCCGGCGCGTGGCCAGCAGTTGTATCTGCTTACCTTGGGGCAGCGCGGCGCGCCACACTTGCCAGAGGGAATAGGAGCCAACCATTTTGGCGCGGTACTGATCGATGCGCTTGGTGCGCTCGGAGAGGATTCGCGCGTGCCAGTCGGTGCGAGAACCTGCATCGGGAAAAACCTGACAGGAATTGGCTGTGGACCAAAGCACGTCGAGATCATGAACCTCACCAAGCAAGTCCTGGATTTCCTTGAGGCCGTCGCTCCAAGCCTTGTGCTCGACGGGAAGAAAGTTTTCTACGATATATCGGAAGCGTTTTATCCCTATCCGCAGGCAGTGGAATGCGACTTGGGAGCGGTTGCGCAGAGCACGGGCATGGAGTTCGCGGGCTGCCGTCCAGCGCTCAAGCGCAAGATGCTTAAAGAGCGCGCTCCCCGGACGGATGCGCCCGGCGCGAACGGGAAGAGACTTGCTCCAGGATCTCCACTGTTTGCGATCGAACTCTTCAAGAGCGGCTTGAGCCTCGTGCTGCTGCTCGTTTTCACGACGGTGGAGGATCTGGAAAAGGGCGTGGGCGACGGGATCGGCTGAGTCTGCCGTCAGCTCCTGATGCGATTGAGATGCCGGTATCGCAGGTGAACCTTCCCTGAACGGAGCCGATGGCTCGCCCTCATCCGAACGAGTTTGAACTACAGCAAGTTTTTCTACCCACTCCATCATTACGTGGACATCGCGTAAGGCGCCGAGGCGCTGAAAGAGGCGCTTGCCGGCCTTCTTCATCGCCTTCCAGTCCGGGTCGGGGTCGAGGGCCATCAATCCATCGGCTAGCGAGCGGCAGCGGCGCAGCGAGACGCGCAGATCATGGACCGGGTCAGGCCCGAAATCGGCGGAAACGTGCTCGCATTCCTCCAAAACACGCAGCATCCAGTAGCGAAGGCCAGTGATTTTCCTGGGTCGGGTTGTGCGAGCAATGGAGGAAGGCACAAGAGTTCCGGAGCCAAATATTTGCATATCCATTTTCGCCGCTGTTGGCTGGGAACGCCAGTGCCGGGGTGTGTCCCAAACCCTTCCCCACTGGGAGTACAGGGCCTGTAGCCCGGCAATTTTCCATTACCTCCGTAACGTGCGAGGACTTACCTTCTGGATTTACCTTTTACTTGCAGAGTGTAGTTCGAGGAGTGCTCTATCACGAACGCAAGTACATTTCATGCCAATCGCGCGGCATCGGCGCGGGCCTTCGTCCATAGCCTGAACATCCTCATCAAGTATGCGCGGATGTACGGCTATGAGCACAAGCGCACCGAAGCGCAGTTTGAAGTTACGTGGAATGAGCTTCAGCAAGGGCTGCCTGCAGCCGGCGATGGCGGATTTCTGTTGGGAGTTTCCGACAACAAGCTGCTGCTGGATGGCGTCCCGCTGGAAACCGGTCAAACCGAACGCAGCTTTGGTCAGTTGCTCACCACTGCTGGCCTGGCCAGCCTGCACTTCTCCAAAGACGTTACGGTCGAAGACTTCACACGCCTGGTACGCGCCTTTACCGTGGCTGGTTCCAAGGCCCAGGATGTATCGAAACAAATCAAAGAGGCTCTCAACAGCGGGCCCAAGCAAAGTACGATCAAGATTAATGAAGTGAAATTTGTGGCCGCCGATCCGCTTACCGGAGACATCAGCGTAGCCGCGCAAATCGCTGCACAAACTCTTGGACCAGAATTCAAGCAGTGGTTAAACGATCCGCAAAAGCTTCTGCAATTAATTGCAGCGGCCGAAGGCGCCAACGCCGGAGGCGGTGGCCAGGGACAAGGCAGCGGAGGCGGAGCCGGAGTTCCTTTCGGAAGCGTTCCGAACGGTCCGGGTCACTGGGTGGCAGGGCCAGGAACCGGCACCGGCGCAGCCATCGGCACGGGAACAGCTCCAGCATGGGAGGGCGGAGTGGTGCCGCTGCAGGAAGCCGAGGTCGTGCAGGCCATCCGCCTGCTGACTCGATTCGGACAGGTCCAGGGCGACCCGAACGCAAGTCCAGAGGTTCTGCAGAAAGAGCTCACCGAGACCGACCCGAACACGCGGCTGAACCTGCAGCAGTTGTTGGGCACTCTCGCGGCCAAAGCCACTGCCGAGCAGGAAGATACGCCGCTGTTGATGAAGGCGGCCGAGCACATGGCGATCCGCTTTGCCCTGGAGCGCTACCAGAAGGGCGAAGTCAAGGTAAATGCCGTCCATCAGATGATGGAGCATATGAGCCGGCAGATGGATTCGCTGCGCCAGATTCTGAAGTTGCAAGAAGAAAAGATGAACAAGGCCGGGATTCTGGTGGAGTCGCACGCCGATATCCTCGACCGAATGTTCTGGGCCGAAGTGCCGGAGTCGGGAAAGAAGACAGTACTGCTCTCCCATGAAGCTCCGTGCGTTCCACCGCGCAATGTGCGCCAGTTCGTGGAAGTGCTTCTCGACCGCGATGACAAACAAGCGTCCGCCGAAATTCTGAATAACTATTCGGCCAGCCTGAGCAATAAGGAAGCCGACTCGCGCCGCAAGACTGCAATTGGATTGAGCCAACTGGCGGACCTTTACGCACGACTGGGCGGCGAGGCGATGGGCGGAGCCATCCGAAAAGTCTCCGAGCAGCTATGCGTGGAAAAGGATCCCGAGCTGCAAAGCTTGCTGAGCGCGGCTTTTGTGCGTTTGAGCCAGGAGGCCAGCGAAGCCAGGAACTACCAGGCGGTGAACGAAGTCTGCTCCGGGATGGAAATGTTACTGCAGCAGCGGCCCGTGATGGTGAATGACCTGAGGCCGCGCGTGGGCGTGGAAAACCGGATTCCGGAGTTTATTGAAGAAGCCTTGCGCCTGGATCCGATACCTGCGGACCTGCTGGTGGTCCTGCGGCGCACCTGCCAGTCGGGAGCGGAACATCTGGCGGACCGGTTCTTCCGCTGCATGCGGCGGGACGAATGCGATCGCATGGTGGAACTGGTCAAGGAGATGGGATCACCGGCTCTCACGCAGCTGCGCGAGATTCTGCGCACGGGACAGTCGCGGCAAGCTTCTGCCGTGGTGGGCCTGTTAAGCCGGCTGGATGTGGGCACTTTGCTTGAGCTGCTGCCGACGCGCCTGCCCGAGTGGAACCGCTTTTACCATGACATTGTCGTGCGGCAGGTCGCGTATGGAGCCGCGCCGGACCGGGGCAGAACACTGCTGGAGTTGGCGGAGGTCCTGGATTCTGTGGTTTTGCCGGAAGCGATTGATGAAATCGGAATGAGCGGCGATGTCAGCGCGGCGCACCCACTGATGGCGATGGCCAAACCGGGTGAAGCGGCTTCACGGTCGCCCTTTGTGCAGCTGAAGGCGATCGAGTCGCTGGGACGCCTGCGCGACGCAGAGGCAGTCTCTCTGCTCCGCGAGATCGTCGAAACAAAGAAAACCTTTGGATGGGTCTATCATCGCGAACTGCGAATTGCTTCTGCTCAGTCTTTGTCGAAGACCGATCCCCGCTACAGTGCTCAGATTCTCTCCGATAGCGGGATCGAAGCGGCAGAGCTGGCGATCGCGCCTCTGGATACCGCCCCGGCATGCCCTTGGGTGCGGCAACGGCGCTACGAGCGCATGGTTCTATCCCGCGCGCTGGGAGCCACAATTGGGAGTTCCTGGGGGAAATCGCGAATTCTGATTCGCGAGTTGAGCCTCGGCGGCGGTATGGGGACGAAAGAAGACAATCTACGAATCGGCAGCGAGGCCGATCTCGAAATATCTCTCGGCATGCGGTCGAAGATCAAAGCTCACGTACTGCTGCGCCGGGCGCGCGTGAATGAAGTCGGATTCGAAATCGTGAATACCGACCTTGAAAGCCGTTATCGGCTGCGCCGGCTGCTGGTGGATGCTCTGAGTAATGTTCCACAAAAGAAGGATCAGGAGTGGAGCGGGGATCGGAAGGTCTAACGTCTCCCTGGCTTGAATAGTCCGAAGAAAACAAAAAGCCTCTGCTCATGGGCAGAGGCTTTTACTTCTAAGGATGCTTACTTCACCTTGGCGAAAATGATGACCAGGGTGTAGAGAGCGAGTGACTCGATCAGGGCCAGACCCAGAATCAGCGCCAGCTGAATGCCGGGACGAGCGGCTGGATTGCGGGCTAGGCTCTCGGCGGCGGAGGCGGTTGCCTTGCCCTGTGCCAGAGCGCAGATGCCGGAGGCAAAGGCCATGGAGAATCCGGCGGCGATTGCAACCCAGTTGACTCCACTCTCGGCTCCGCCCTGCGCGAAGGCCGGGACGGCAAACGAAAGTACGGAAAGTACCATGAACAACTTGCTCAGCTTACTCATTGTGTTTCTCCTCGTATGAAATACCGCCAGTGGGTGGTTGACGCCATACCTAGCAGACGCCCTCACGCTGAACGGCTAAAAATCAGTGGCCGGTGATCAGTGGTCAGAGGCCAGTAAGAGCCTTGAAAGGGGCAGCTGAAATAGCCCGGACATCAAAGGTCTTACTAGGCACTGACCACTGATCACTGCCTTTCAGTGCTCTTCCGAAACCGCCCCTTGCAGATAGACGGTCGTCAGCAGAACGAAAATGTACGTCTGCAGTAGCGACACGCCGATGTGCAATCCCAGAAAAATGATGGGTACACCGATCGGGACGAGCGAAAAGAAAACCAAGGTGACCATGTCGCCTGCGAACATGTTGGCGAACAGACGGATGGTGAGCGAAAGCACGCGCGCCAGGTGGCTGATGAGTTCGATGGGAACCATCAGCGGCGCCAGTGCGGGCATGGGCCCCGCAAAGTGCTTCAGGTAGCCAATTCCGGCATGTTTGAATCCTTGAGCTTGGTAATAGACGAAGGCGCAAAGGGCGCAGCCCAAGGGAACGATGGGGACGGCTGTTGGCGACTCAAAGCCCGGAATCACGCCGATCAGATTGCAAAACAAAATGAACAGACCCAGAGCCGCGAGAAACGGAGTATACCCTTCGCTGTGGTGGCCGATGATCTCGTCGCTCTGGCCCTGTATGAATCCCTCAACACCCTCAAAAGCGTGCTGCAGCGCCCCGGGACTCTCCACCGACAGCCGCGAGCGGACCAGAAGAAACATAATCAGCAGGAGGGAAAAGACGAGCACTTCCATCGCGAACGAGTTCGTAATGGGAGCTGTCGGGTATTTCGGCGGGAGGTGCAGCGCTTGCAGCAGTCCCGTGACCGGAGCCGCGAACAGCCGATTCAGGAGCGCGGTGAACCAAAGTTGTTCAGGCATAAAGAAACTTGTGGCAGCTAAACTCCACGCGCCAGTGCTGCGTACAGTTCGTAAACCGCTTCGCATCCGATGGCGGCAACGGGCAAAAATAAGCCCGCAAGAAGCCCATTCAGGCTCGCGGGTGAAACAGTCAATATAACATAGGCACCAACCGCCATCAAAAGATATCGGACCAGAAATCGAAACACGATTCCGCTTCCGGATTGCGATGTAGCGGTGCCCGTGGCGCGATCGACAAAGCCGGTGATCACGCGCTTCAACCAGTGGAAATTGACGTAAGCGATAGCGCAGCCGAAGGCAAAACCGACCGCAGGACGCAGGCCGAACCTCCACCAGGCGGCGGCAATTAGCACCGGAGCAAGCACCGCCATGAAGCGGCGAATACGAAGCAGCGCTCCGGAGTAGAAGTACTCAGCGGCTTCATCACCTGCGGGGTTCACTTCGGGTTGGACCAAGTCTGGCATTCCGGCTGATAGGAAAACATTCTGCCGCACTCATGGTAAGCGATAGGCGACTTGGCGGAACCTTAACTTCGCTGGAGCGCGGCGATTACTTCGTGTCGCGCAGCACAGTGCGGATCAATTCGATGAACCCCGCCGCGATCCCCAGGAGGATGCCAGCAAGGTATAGCCAAGTAGTGTGCAGCCAGCGGTCAAGCGCCGCTCCGATCAACCATCCCACGACGAGAGCTGCTGGCAGGACAAATGCCAGTTGGCTGTAGCGGCCAGCCTGAACCCAGAAGTTATCTTTACGGCTGGAATCTTCAGGGCGCGGCGTTGGGTTGGATGGAGGTGTGGACATCGGCATGCTTGCTCGTTCAAAATCCGTGATTCGCAAGTTAGTTGACGAGCTTCGCCACCGGACTCTGCACGATCACCAGCGACCAGTTCACTATATTGATGAAGCGGTCCGGCATGATTCCGATGAAAAGGGTGGCGAACGCTGTAACACCGAGCGCGGCACGCATCGTCCAACTCACCGGCAGCAGGCCCGTCTCCTCGGACTTGCCCATGAACATGGCATTGGCCATCTTCAGGTAATAGTACAAGCCGAAGACGGAATACAGCACGCCAAGAGATGCAAGCGCGTAGTGCCCGGTTTCGATCAAGCTGAGGAAAATAAAATATTTGCCCCAGAACCCGGCCAGCGGCGGGATCCCGGCGAGCGACAGCAGGAAAATTAACATGAGCACGGCTTCGACTGGAGCCCGCAAATAAAGTCCGTTGAGGTCGTCGAGCTCATCGCCAATGACGTTGCGATGCCGCAGCGAGGTAATCACGCCGAACGCGCCCAGGTTCATGAAGGTGTACACCAGAAGATAAATCAGGATCCCCTTCACACCGTCCGGGCTAAGCTGGGTTGAAGTTCCTGCGATCAAGCCGAGCAGCATGTAACCAACGTGCGCGATGGAAGAATAAGCCAGCAGGCGCTTGGTGTTGGTCTGCGTCAGCGCGGCAAAATTTGCGCCCGTCATGGTGGCGATCGAAACGAAGACGAACAGCGGAACGTAGATCGGCCGCATTGCCGCGAGTCCGAAAACGAAGTTGGGATAGGTAGCGCCCATAATGCGCAAAAGCATGGCCCATCCCGCGGCTTTCACCGCAACAGACATAAAACCGGTGATGCTCGTCGGCGCGCCCTCGTAGGCGTCCGGCGCCCACTGATGAAACGGAACGGCGGCGATCTTAAACAGTAGTCCGGTGGCCGTGGTCAGTAAGGCAATGATCGCAATTGGATTGTGCGGATCTCTGGCAACAATCCGGCCCAGCCGCTGGCCAATGTCGCCTAGGTTCGTGCTCCCAGTAAGACCGTACAGCAGGGACAAGCCATAAGCGAAAATACCCGAAGAAAATGCGCCGAGTAGCAGATATTTCAGCGCGGCTTCATTCGAGCGGCGATCGCGCCGCAAAAAACCAACGAGAACGTAGGTGGAAATCGCCATCAGCTCGAGGCCGATGAAGATGAGCACGATGTCAAAACCCGCCGCCATGCACATCATGCCCACCACAGAGAGCAACATCAGGGCATAATATTCGCCGTGGTTTTCATGCTCGGTCTTCATGTACTTCACCGAGATGAGAATCGAAACCGCTGTGGCGGCCAGAAACAGATACCAGAAATAAATAGTGCAGCGGTCCACCAGCAGGGTGTCCATCATGCCGAACGAACCACGGGAGAATGAGCGATTCAGCTGCATCCAGTGCTGAATGGTCCATACGCCTCTGACGGCAAACAGCACTCCCACAAAAGCCAGAAGCGCGTTCACCCACTTCTCCTCGGCGGGAAGCATCAGATCGATGAGCAGAATGCCGAGGGCAAACACGGTGAGCAAAGTGATCGGGAGGACCAGCAGGTAGTCGTTTGCGTTGAATTGGGAAAGGACGCCCACTAGTTCTTCCCCTTGGGCGGTGCCTTCACGGGCTTTGGACCGTGATAGGGATCAGCTCGGTCATCAAGAGTCACCGGAAATTCTGGCGTCACTTCAGGAGGTTGAACGGATGCATTCACCGCGTCGCCAGGCCGCTGCGCGTGCACATTTGCCACGATCTGATTCACCGGTTGTTCAAGAATCTGGAAAAACGGCTTGGGATAGAGGCCGATCCAAAAGGCCATGATAAGTAGCGGAGCAAAAGTCAGCACTTCGCGAGGCGTAAGATCGTGCAGCTTTTCGTTCTTCGGATTCGTCACCGGGCCGAAGAAAACGCGCTGGTAAAGCCAAAGCAAATACGCGGCTGCGAGAACCACGCCGGGCACTGCCCATGCGCCCCATCGCCAGTTCTCCATGAACGTGCCTTGCAGGATGGTGAACTCCCCGACAAATCCGTTCAGCAGCGGCAGTCCCATGGAGGAGAGGAACATGATCATCGTGATGGTGGCGTAGACCGGCATGACGTTGGAAATTCCGCCATACTCGGCGATTTCACGCGTGTGGCGTCGTTCGTAGAGGATGCCCACAATCAAGAACAGCGCGCCGGTCGAGATACCGTGATTGATCTGCTGCAACACCGATCCACTCAGGCCCGCGGAGTTGAGCGCAAAAATTCCAAGAGTGCAGAAGCCGAGATGGCTGACGGAGGAATAAGCCACCAGCTTCTTCATGTCCTTCTGCATCAGCGAGACGAGCGCGCCGTAGATGATGGCGATAATCGAGAGAGTAATCATCCAGCCGCGGACTTTGGTGTGCATCAGCACGTCGGGAAAGAACGGCAACGAGAAGCGAATGAAGCCGTACGTTCCCATCTTCAGCAGAACGCCGGCCAGGATAACGGAACCGGCAGTGGGCGCTTCCACGTGGGCATCCGGCAGCCAGGTGTGGAACGGGAACATCGGGACTTTGATCGCGAAGGCAAAGAAGAAAGCGAAGAACAGCAAGGTTGCGACGGTGGGCCCGTAAGCCGGATCGGAATAAATCTTCGGCGCGGTTTCGTAGAGTGCGGTGAGGCTGAAAGTATAAATTCCGGTCAGCGCGTGATGGTGGAAATAGAGGAACAGGATTCCGAGCAGCATCAGCACCGAGCCGGCCAGAGTATAGAGGAAGAACTTGATGGCGGCGTAGAGTTTGCGCGGACCACCCCAGATGCCGATCAGCAGATACATCGGAACCAGCATGGCTTCCCAGAAGACGAAGAAGAGGAAGAAATCGAGCGCCATGAAGACGCCGAGCATGCCGGTCTGCAGAATCAGAAACCATACATAATATTCCTTGACGCGGTTCTCAATAGCGGTCCAGGAAGAGAGAATCGAAATCCAGCCCAGCAGCGTGGTGAGCATGATGAGCAGGAATGAGATTCCGTCGATGCCGATCACGTAGCCCGCGCCGATCGAGGGGATCCAGTTGTTGGGCGTGCCTTCGATGAACTTGAAGCCGGGCTCGAAGCGCTGCGCCCAGAACATCGGCACCAGCGGCAGCGAGATCAGGAAGCCGCCCAGCGAGAAAAAATTGGCGATCCAGCGGACGGCGCTTTTGTTCTCCTTGGGAACAAACAAGAGCACAAGCGCGCCTAGGAGCGGCGTGAAGAGAATGATGGACAGTATGTGATTTTGCATGAAGTTCAGCTTCTAGCTTCTGGCTCCTAGCTCCTCCTGCCTGGCTGTTCACGATTAGCCAGAAGCCAGGAGCTAGCAGCTGGAAGCCTTAGTGATACACGTAATAAAACACAAACCCTACTAATCCCGCGGTCATCACCAGCGCGTACCACTGGACCAGACCCCATTCCAACAGTCGTGCCGGGTAAGAAAGCATGCGTGCCAAAATCGCTGGACCGTTGACTCCGATGCCATCGATGATCCATTTATCCCACCAACTGGAAATGGTTGCGGTCAGACGAGTAATCCAGCCCGCGGCGTTGACGGCTCCATCGATCACGTGGGTATCGAACCACGAGGACGCTTCGCCGAGTCCCATTACGCCGAGACGGACGTCTCCCAGCTTACGGCGACCGGTGAAGACATAGTCGTACCCCTCGTCCACGTAATACTTGTGGAGCAGGAGATTGTAGCCGCGCGGAGAGGCGGCGGCGATGGGCTCGGTGTAACCCTTGTCAGCGTGGCGATAACTTCTCCAGGCCATCCCCCATCCCAGGCCCGCGGCGCCTAGAGAGAGCGCCATCAGCAACCACTCCGTGCTGGTATTTTTTTCTTCCTCCACGCCTTGCACTAGCTGGCTGGTTCTGCCTTCTACCTGAAGGACGCGAGCCTCAGGAGCGAACACGGGCTCAAGAAAAGCTGTGAAGCGGTCGGAACCGCCGAGGCTGTGCGGCCATCCCAGGAATCCAGCGAAGACGGCGCAGATGGCGAGCACCACCAGCGGCGCTGTCATCGAGATGGGCGACTCGTGAATATGATGCTCGACCTCGTGGCTCATCCGCGGGCGACCATGAAAAGTCAGATACATCAGGCGGAACATGTAGAAGGCGGTCATCAACGCGGTGACATAACCTACGCCCCAGAGTAGGCGGTAGGCGCCCCCTTCTCGCGACCAAGCTTCCCAAAGGATGGCGTCCTTCGAGAAAAATCCGGCGAACGGGAAGATGCCCGCGATAGCCAACGTGGCGATCAACATGGTGCGATGCGTGATGGGAATGCGATGGCCTAGATCGCCCATGTTGCGCATGTCCTGCTCGCCGCTCATCGAGTGGATCACCGAGCCCGCGCCAAGGAAGAGCAGCGCTTTGAAAAACGCATGCGTGAATACGTGGAAGACGCCGGCAGCGAACGCACCAACGCCGAGCGCGAGAAACATGTAACCAAGCTGCGAGATGGTGGAGTAGGCCAGCACGCGCTTGATGTCATTTTGGACCAAGCCGATGGAGGCCGCGAAGATTGCAGTCAATGCACCGACGATGGCAACCGTCTTCATTGAGCTAGGTGCCAGCACGAACAAAGCGTTCGAGCGCGCGACCATATAGACGCCCGCCGTGACCATGGTTGCGGCATGGATGAGTGCGGAAACTGGCGTAGGGCCTTCCATCGCGTCCGGCAGCCAGACGTAGAGCGGAAGCTGCGCCGATTTGCCGCAGGCTCCCACGAACAGAAGCAAGGTTGCGGCGGTGATGATGGGATCGCCGATTACGAAGCGCCCGCTATGTGCCATCTGCGTGACGTCAGTAAAGCGCAGCGAGCCAAGGTACCAGGCGATGAAAAACACGCCCAGCAGAAATCCGGCATCCCCGATGCGGTTCACGATGAATGCTTTGGCAGCTGCATCGCTCGCGGACTTGCGATGAAAATAGAAACCGATCAGCAGATACGAGCACAGCCCCACGCCCTCCCAGCCCACGAACAGCAGCACATAGTTGTTGGCCAGGATCAGCGTCAGCATGGAAAACATGAAGAGGTTGAGGTATCCGAAAAAGCGGTAGTAGCCGCCTTCATGCGCCATGTAGCCGATCGAGTAAATATGAATCAGCATCCCCACGCCGGTAACGAACAGCAGCCAGACGCTGGAAAGCGGATCGAGCAGAAAACCAGCGTCCGCCTGAAACGCGGCCGGAGAGCCATCGTGGGTTGTGTAGTTCATGTGGCCCGTGTCGGTGCCGAGCCAGGTGTAGAGAATCGTCTGATAAGGCTGGTGGTAATTCTGAGGCGTGGACGACCAGGTTGAATACTGCCGGACTGCGCCGCAGGCCATCACGAAGGCAAGCACGATGGTCCCCACGCAAACAGCGCTGACCGTAGCCTTCTGCAACCTTCGGCCAAAGAAGAACATTACTGCAGCTCCGAAGGCGGGAAGCAGCGGGATCAGCCAGATGTGGGTGAGGAACATTCGCTTTTGGCTCTTAGCCTTTCGCTCTTAGCTCAATCCCTTAGATTCTGGCTAAGGGCCAAGAGCTAACAGCTAAAAGCTGTCTTCTTACCACTTCAACAAATTCACTTCGTCGATATTCACCGTCTCCTTGTTGCGGAAGAAGGCGATCAGAATGCCGAGGCCGACCGCAGCTTCCGCGGCGGCGTCGGTGATTACAAAAATGGCAAACACCTGGCCGTGCAATCCTCCCCACAGGCGCGAGAATGCGACCAGGTTCAGGTTCACGGCATTCAGTATCAATTCGATGGACATCAAAACAATGACCACGTTGCGCCGGGTCAGCACGCCGATAACGCCGAGCAGGAACAAGGCAGCGCCGAGAACCAGATAGTGTAGTGTCGTAATGTGTAGCATCGATTCCATAACATCTTCCAGCTTCTTGCCTCTAGCTAAAAGCTAGGAGCTAGAAGCGGTTTTTCAGATCCTCTTCTTCGCCATCACCACCGCTCCGATGATCGCCACCAGCAACAGTAATGAAGCGATCTCGAAGGCGAACATGTACTTCCCGTACAACATCGTTGCTATCTGCTGGGTGTTATCGTTTTCCACCATCGGCAGGGCGTGCTCCGGAAAGATGTCCTTCCCTTTCGTATAAACGGCAATAAACAGTCCGCCGAGGGCCGTAGCCGCAACGATCCCGACGACCCACTGGCTATTGAATTGCCGTTCCCTCATCGAGCGGTCGATGCTCACCAGCATGATGACGAACAGAAACAACACCATAATTCCGCCGGCATAAAGAATGATTTGCACGCCAGCGACGAACGGCGCATAGAGCATCAGGTAAATCGAAGCCTGCGCCAGTAGTGTCACAATCAGCGCCAGGGCCGAATGCACCGGATTCTTGCGCGTGATCACCAGGATGCCCCCGATGAGCATGATCCCGGAGAGCAAATAAAAGAAAAATGGTGTGGCTACGGGTGCCATAATTTCTCTTGCAGCAGCGCTACACTGGCCGTCAGAATTAGAACGCCCAAGCCCAGAGGCAGAAGGACCTTCCATCCCATCCGCATGAGCTGATCAAAGCGATACCGCGGGAACGTGCCACGATACCAGATATAGAGGTACATGAATCCGGCGACCTTCGCCGAGAACCAGAAAATATCCTGAATGCGCGTGCTCACTGCCGGAATAAACAGAATCAGACCGATCAAGCCGAGGACGACGCCAAATCCCGCGAGGCCGATGGTTTGCACTCTAAAGAGCGGGTGCTTCGGCATCCGGACCGTGTTGTAGAAACACATCGCCGCGAAAAGTAGAAACGTGACACCCGGAAAGAGTGCGAAGACCTGATCCCAAATGTGGCCGCTAAGCATATTCGGGAACGGTCGCAGCCATCCGCCGAGCCAGAGCGTAACGGCAATGGAGGAGACGGCGATCATGGCGGAGTATTCGGCCAAGAAGAATAATGACCAGCGGAAGCCGCTGTACTCCGTGTGGAAGCCCGCGGTCAGTTCAGATTCCGCTTCGGCCAGATCGAAGGGTGCGCGATTGGTCTCCGCAACCATGGCGACGGCAAAGATGAAGAAGGCGATCAGGCCAAGCGGAAAGAACTTGAAAATGAACCACTCGCCCTGCGCCTGCTGCGCCTGAACGATGCCAATCATGCTGAGCGTTCCGGTTCCCTCGGCGTTGAGGCTGGTCATCAAAATGGCCGAAACCACGGCCAGTCCCATAGCGACTTCGTACGACACCATCTGAGCGCTGGAGCGCAGCGCGCCGATCAGCGGATAGTGCGAGTTGGAAGCCCAGCCCGCCATCACGATCCCCAACACGCTCAGCGAAGAAACACCGAGCATAAAGAGGATGCCAATGTTCATGTCTGTAATCGCATGCGTGGGCCCAAACGGGACCACCACAAACACGGTGAAGGCCGCCAGCACCACGATGAACGGGGCCACCCAGAAAATAAGCCCATCGGCCTCGGCGGGCATGATGTCTTCTTTCAGCAGGAGCTTGAGTGCGTCTGCGATGGGCTGCATCAAGCCATGCGGACCGACGCGCATGGGACCGAGGCGCACCTGCATGTGAGCGAGGATTTTTCGCTCGAGCCAGTTCATCGCGATGACGGCGACGGAGAGTCCAACGAAAACCAGCAGAATGTAGACCAGCACCCAGAACATGTTCCCCGCTGCACCAGGGGTTAGATCCTTGTTCTGAAGGTAAGACCCGATGTACTGGACGATTTGTCCCATCAGCGATCCACCTCGCCGAGAACGATATCGAGTGTGCCGATCACGGCGATCACGTCGGCCACGAGCTGGCCGCGACACATCAAGTCGAGAGCCTGCAGATTCACGAACGATGGCGGACGCACGCGGACACGATAAGGCTGGGTGGAACCATCGCTGACGATAAAATATCCCAGCTCCCCTTTCGGCGCTTCGATCGAGTGATAAACCTCGCCCACCGCCGGTTTCATGACCTTAGGAACTTTGGCGATGATCGGGCCTTCGGGAATTGCATCAATCGCTTGCTCGATGATGCGTACCGATTGCCGCATCTCAACCATGCGGACCAGGTATCGATCGTAGGTGTCCCCGTTCTGCCCGGTCGGAATATCGAAATCGAAATTCTTGTAGTTCGCATAGGGCTGGGCTTTGCGTAAGTCCCACTTCACGCCGCTGGCGCGCAGCACGGGTCCAGTAACGCCGAGCGCGATGCAATCTTCGCCGGAGATTTTCCCGACATTCTTGGTACGCTCAACCCAGATTCGATTGGTGGTGAGCAGCTCCTCATATTCGTCGATCTTGGGCCGAAAGAAATTGAGGAAATTCTTCACGTCCTTTTCGAAGCCGGCGTAGGTTTCGTACTGCAGGCCGCCGATGCGGAAAGCGTGGGTGGTCAGGCGGGCGCCACAATATTTCTCGTAAATCTTGAGGATCTCTTCTCGATCGCGGAAAGTATAGAAGAGCGGCGTGATGGCGCCGATATCGAGAGCATGCGTACCCAGCCAGAGCTGGTGGCTGGCGATGCGGTTGAGTTCGGTCAGAATTACGCGGACATATTGCGCTCGCGGTGGCGCCTCTACATTGAGCAGCTTCTCGACAGTTTCACAATAGCCCAGCCCGTTCGAAACTGCAGCCACGTAATCCATGCGATCGACGTACGGATTAAACATCGTATACGTGCGATGTTCACCAATCTTCTCGACGCCGCGGTGCAGATAGCCGATCACGCATTCCAGGCCCAGGACTTTTTCTCCGTCCAGGCGCAAGATCACTCGCAGCACGCCGTGCGTGGCGGGATGCTGCGGGCCCATGTTGATGACCAGCTCGTTCGCATCAAGAAACGGCTTCTCGGGAGTTTCGAGATCGAGGTTCGAGAGCGAAGTGTTCCGGTCGGTCATTCTGTTTTCACTGGCCGCTTTCAATCCCAAGATTGATCTGCACCCACTCGTTATCCTGCTGCAGGATGCCGTAATCCTTGCGCAGAGGATATCCCTTCCATCCGTCGGGTAGCAGAATGCGCTTCAGGTCAGGATGGCCGTCGAACTTAATACCGAACATGTCGAACACTTCGCGCTCCAGCCAATTAGCGGTCGGCCAGATGGGAACGGAACTGGGCAAGCTCTCCCCATCCAAAATTCGCGCGGTCACCCGAATGCGCTCGTTGCGCGCAAAGGAATACAGCACCCAGACCAGGTCGAACTGTTTTTCGCGCTTCGGATAATGCACGGCCGTGATGTCGACGCAGTAATCGAACTGCTCCTCGTTGCGCAGAACCTGCAGAATCTCGGGTATCAGTGAGCGATCGACCACCATGTAGTTCTGCCCGGCGTAGGTTAGCGGCTCGATGCCAGACCCGTACATCCCCTTGAACTTCGCGATCATCGGCGAATCCCAGGGAACGGGAGCGGGGGCCGCTGCCTTCGCAGCCGCCGCGGGCTTGGCTGCCGGAGTCGATCCAGGCGCTGCAGCTGCAGGTTTCGCTGGAATGGAGGGTGTAGGAGGTGCGGCTGGAATTTCAGTAGAAGCCTTGGTGTCGGGCTGAACGGAGCCGGAAGCAGTTGCCTTCACGCCGCCGGGAACGGCTGGTTTGTCCGCCGTCGGCTTCGGATCACCTTCCGGCGGCGGTGTAGAGGGCGATTTGATTTCGTCCGGCATTAGCGGCGAAGGCGCAAACCTCAAGCCCGCAGGGTTTCGGAGAGAACGATAATTTTTATCAGCTTGAGCATGCGGTGTCAACGACGTGAGTCACAAAAAATAGTCCGCCGCTTTTTCCACAAATGCCGATCTTGCTTGCTAGGCGCGCGATTTCGCCTGATAAGACTCGATCAAGTCGCGGATGCGCTGCGCGTCCTTCTTGCGATGGCCGTGACTGGTGATGGGATCGGTGCCGCCGGTGGATTCAATCCGAATCTCTGCCCAAAGCACGCCAGTGGAAATGTGCACCGACGCAATTTTCGACATGGCGATGCTCTCGTCGTTGCTGCCAAACCAGCGCGACTTCACGCGGCTCACGCGCAGCGGACTCACGACCAGGCGAGTGGGAAAAAGAAAATTGCCCTGTGTCCAGCGGCTGGCGGTAAAGGTTTCGGCCAACGGCTCAGCATCAGGCGCAGGCGGCGTTACACCCATTCCAGCGCACCTTTTTGCCAGACCCAGATGTAACCGACGATCAAGATCACGAGGAAGATGAGGATCTCGACGAATCCGAAGACTCCGAGGGCCTTGAATTTTACCGCCCAGGGAAATAGAAAAATGGTTTCCACATCGAAGACCACGAACAGGATCGCAATAATGTAATAGCGCACCGTATAACGGCCGCGCGCATTGTCGATGGGATCGATGCCGCATTCGTACGGCATCAGCTTAGTCTTACTCGGATTCTCCGGGCGCACGAGCTTGAATAACCACAGGGTTGGCGGGAGAGTCGCTACTATCACTGCGATGAAGATGAAGATAGGGACGTAATTTTGCGGCATCGGGCGCCTCGCGCGATCGAATCGCTCGCGCAACTGTCGAGCAGCCAATGTTACCGCCGATCACGGACGACTTCAAGAACAGATGTTTGCGGGTAGTGCGCTACTTTCAAAGTAGCGCACTACCTGTTTGCGGCGCACCTCAATTTAACAAGTCAATGACTGCAATCACGATTTATCGTCAACCATCAAAGTGCTTGTGTCTGGCCCGCCCCAGGCACAGAATTATCTCCATCGCGTGAGATGGGGGTGTGCCTATGGAAACCAGTGATCCCACCCAGCACAACGGCCTGACGGGAGCAGTCCTGAAATTGAATTGCGCGGGTCTGGGCGCCCTATGGATAGTCCTGTTTTGCAGTGAGTTCGCGGTAGCGCAAGAATCGGCCTCTTGCCATGGATGCCCGGCCCTGAACTCGGCCCAAACCGCGATCTCGCCGAGGCTTCCCATTGACCTGACGGTTGCAAACAACGGGCGATCAATGGAGCGTGGCAGCGCTCAAGAGCCGTGTTCCATCCAGCCCTTTCCCGAGTTTGCTGGTCTTACGAGCGTATCCAGCTTAAAGCTTCCTCCTAAGGCGCAAAAGGAGTACGGCGCTGCCTGTTCAGCTCTGAAGAAACACCGCCTTGCTCTGTCGGAGCAGCATCTGCGCAAGGCTGTCCAAATTTACCCTAAATATGTTGCGGGATGGGTCATGCTCGGTCAAATCCTGGAAGCGCAGCAACAACCAGAACAAGCCCGTAGAGCCTGTTCGCAGGCATCTGAGGCCGATCCCAATTACTTGCCATCCTATCTCTGCCTGGCTGAAATCGCCGGACGCGAAGAAAGATGGGATGACGTGTTGCGCGACACAACCCGGGCACTCGAACTCGATCCGCTGCACGATCCCTATGCTTATTTTTTCAGTGCGATCGCTTATTTCAATCTGAACCAGTTGCCCGAAGCAGAAAAGCGGGCATTGAAAGCCGAAGAGATCGACAGGAATCACCGCGAACCGATGGTTCAGTTCTTACTTGCCCAGATTTACGAAGCAAAGCACAATCCAACCGATGCGGCTTCTCACCTTCGCGAATATCTGGAACTTGTACCGGACTCACAGGGTTCAGATTTTCTGAGGGAGCACTTGGCAGAAATACAGAACCCGAAGTAGCTGTTCGAAACCGGGTGATTGCGAGTCATCGAGAATTGGCCAATCCAAGTCAATGAGTGCAATCAGAATATTTCGTCAATCCAAATAGATCGCTGTGTAAGTTGCGTCGTCACGGATAAAACCACGACCAGTACACCTCCCGAACTAAAACGTACACCAGGCAGAGAACGCAGCACCACATGGCCAACAACAAGGGACGATGACGGTCGTACGGAACTTCCCAGTTGCGGACGACAGAGGCATCCGGCATCGCTAAAATCCTTCGTACCGGATACGATTGTTCAAATCGCTTGCGCCATTGTGGATGAGCCTCGAGGCACCTGACCGCTTCAAGTTCTGCGTTCGACATCTCACCCTCAAACACCTCTATACGGCTGTGTAGATAGTTGAAGCACCACACGGCAAGAATCGACACGAGCAGTCCCATAGCACCCAAGGCCAATGCCTGGGCGATCTCCGATGCCCCCCTTGCTAGGTCTGCAGAAGGCTGTCCGGCCGTTCCACGACCAGCTTCCAGAATTCCTTCGACCGTGCCCAGAAAGCCGATGAACGGGGCGGAGGACGCAATGGTGACAATGGTGTTAAGCCCAACTTTCAAGTGTGCAGCGAGGTATTTGCTGCGGCGCTGAAAGGCGCGTTGGGCGGTTGCGATAGCTTCTGTGTTGGTGAACTCTGACGACACCGAAGCGTAGGCTGCTAAACCCTCGGCAACAATGCTTGCAATGTGACTCTCGCTGCTTCGCGCGGCAATCGTGATTACTTCGTCGAACTTGCCGTCCCGTAGTGCCAAGGCGGCGTCGCGGATGAAGGTACGGGATTGACGTCGAGCCGTGTTGTTACGGTACTGGCGGAAGCAGATGATTGCACCCGTATTCGCCAGCATAAACACGAGCAGCATGAAATCCGCTCGTCCCAGCCAGTCCATCGAGCGCCAAACTTCGACAAAATCCCAAACGTGGGGCTCCGAATAATCGATGCCTGAGGTCCGGGCCTTGCGCTGGTCAACCAGAAAGACGACCCTCGCTGCTCCAACCGAACGCAAAACAGCCAGTACCTTCCCGACATTCCCGTAAGTGGCGTGCGCATCAACGGCCATGTATATCGTGGCTTTCGGGGTGCGTTCCACTCGATCGCCAAGTCTATGTGGCAAGTCACCCACCGAGATTGGATCTTGCCCCCAGAAAACTTTGCCGTTGCACATGACGGTAAGAACGATCGCGGCTTCTTTATTCGCGCCCAGCTGCGGAATCGGATTATTGACCTTGGGCAAATCCGAACGGCCGAACCCGGGCCGTCCAGCTGTCAGGATGAGAGCGAACAGGAAAACTGCAAATAAAGTAGCACTCACGGCCACAAATGGAGTGCGATCTATACTGCAAAAAAGCTTCGCCGCTCTCACGGGCTTGTGGCGCATCTACTTGTTTAGACCCCCGCCGTAATCCTATTGTTCCGCTTGCTCAGAAGTAAGACTTTTGAGCATAGCGAATACAGGCGCAAGACGATCCCATTCTATTTCACGGCTTTCGGTCAAGGTTGATTGAAGCTAACAGGCGATTTCAATCATTGAGAATCAGCCAATCCTAAGGTCAATGAGCGCAATCGCGATTTATCAACGGTACCCGCATCTTGCGCCAGGGCGGCGGCAAGCCTGTCGACTCCCACAATTGTGCAGTCCAGTACAGATCATTGAGAACATCTGTCGGGCAACACGAACACGCGCCTGGCTAATTCTGACCCCAGCGTGCCTTCGCGATAGTAGCTTTCGAGAATCCCTTCCTTCCAGGTAAGCAAGTCGGGGTTGCGCCGCGCGAATTCCTCCCACTCTGCGACGTCACCGCGCGCCATGCGCTCACGGATCAGGAAGAAATAAGCGCAGGTGATGGTTTCGTTGTAGAGCTGCGTCTTTCCCCGGGCGGCCGCAAATCGCTGAAGCGCTGCGGAGAATTTCTCCAATGCCAGCAGAACCGGAAATCGACACAAGTAAGCAAAAGCTAAATGGACGTGATCGGCATGATGGAAAGAATTGTCAGGAAGCGCATCATTCTCGAAGTCGTGGATAAGTCTTTCGTCGGAGTTCATCAAAAAACCCTCGCTGGTTAGCTTCCCTTGCCCACGGCAACAGCCCACGCCGCAGCGGCGTAGATCGCGAGATTTCCTACTTCGTACATGCCGTGCAGAAGATGAATGACGATGGCCAGGACGAAAACGGCCACCAGAAGCCAGGCGCCACGGATTGCGCTTCGCGGGATCAGCATCACGATGCATCCCACGATCTCGCCGAATCCCAGCGCCAGGCGCACTACGTCCGGCATGTGAGTTTTCGCAAAGCTGTGAGCCGCACCGGGCATCACAAAGAGAATGGCTTCAATCAGAATCACCAGTCCCAGGGTCCATTGCAGTCCGGTCAAAGCAATTTGTGTGCGTTGTGTGCTCATAGGATCAGTTCCCTATTTGTCAGTGCCTCTTTTTCGCGCGGGCCGCGACTTGATTTCTTTCAAGCGGTGACTGGCGCTGGAATCGAGGTCGAAATCGTAAAAGCGCTTCAACTCATGGATGCGCTCGAGCGAGGCCGCACTGAACGGGGTTTTCCCGTCGAAGGCGTGCAGAACGATGCCTTCCAGCAGATCGCCGAGGGTCATGTCATGGTATTCGGCGAAAGCCTTGAGCACTTTGAGCAGACGCTTTTCCATGCGCACTCCGGTTTGCACGCGCTCGACCAGCAGCTTCGAATCTTCTGTCATGTGTACCAATGTACCAACGTACATAAATATCTGCAAATCGCGGTGACCCCAGCCGAGCCGGGCACGCACGTCTCGACGCGCGTTGTTTATAATCGCGTTTCACTCTTTTCATGAGCTGAGCGCCCGGCAAGGCGCAATTCCCTGCTAAAAGGATTCTCTTGGCATTCGACGAAAATGTTTACGAGCTGCGGCGGCAGAAGCTGAGACAAATCGAGGCGCTGGGCCAAACCGCGTACCGCAGCAAATACGAATTCACACACACCATTCCGCAGATCCTGGCGGACTACTCGGACAAGACTGCGGAGCAACTGGAGGCACCGAAGGTCAACGTGCGTGTGGCCGGGCGCATCATGGCGATCCGACTGATGGGCAAGGCCGGATTCTGCCATCTGCAGCAGGATGGAAAGCGCCTGCAGATTTATGTGAAAAAGGATGCGGTCGGCGACAAAGGATTCGAGTTGTACAAATTGCTCGATCTCGGCGATCACATCGGCGTCAGCGGCTATTTATTTCGCACGCGTACGGGCGAACTGACGATTCATGTCGAAGAAATTACTTTCCTCAGCAAGGATCTGTTGCCCCTGCCAGTGGGTAAAGCCATCGAAGGAGACGCCTCCAGCCCCGATGGCCCTAAGAAATGGAACGAACTCACGGACGTCGAACTACGCTACCGGCAACGTTATGTCGATCTCGTAGTAAATGCCGAAGTGCGGGAAGTGTTTCTGAAGCGCAGCAAGCTGGTGCAGTCGCTGCGGCGGACGATGGAGTCCTATGGATTTGTCGAGGTCGAGACGCCGATGATGCAACCCATTGCCGGAGGGGCGGTGGCGCGTCCGTTTGTGACTCACCACAACACGCTCGACATGGATCTGTACCTGCGCATCGCACCAGAACTTTATCTGAAGCGGTTGGTCGTAGGCGGATTCGATCGCGTGTATGAAATCAACCGAAACTTCCGCAACGAAGGGCTGGGCTGGCGATGGAATCCAGAGTTCACCATGCTGGAGTTCTATCAGGCCTATACCGACTACCAAGGCATCATGGACCTCACGCAGGAGTTGATCACGCAAGCGGCAAAAGACGTGAATGGTGGGACGAAAGCGAAGTGGGGCGACCAGGAAATTGACTGGGCGAACTGGAAGCGACTGACCATGCGCGAAGCGATCATCCACTATTGGCCGGAAGCGGCCGGTGCAAAGCCGGAGATGAGCGACTTCTCTTCCCACGATGGCGTGAAGAAATTAGTCGAGCGCTTCAACCAAGCGCACGCGCATGTGGCTTACGATCCGAATGAGCCTTTGGGGAAGACCATTGCGCATTTATTTGAGGGCGCGGCTGAAGAGCATCTGACCCAGCCGACCATCATCTACGAGTTCCCTACCGCAGTCTCGCCGCTCTCGAAGCAAAAGCCGGATGAGCCCGAATGGACCGAGCGCTTCGAGATCTTCGCCGGACAGATGGAGATCTCCAACGGCTTCAGCGAACTCAACGATCCGGAGGATCAGCGGCTCCGGTTTGAAAGCCAGTTGAAAGAACGCGAGCGTGGTGACGACGAAGCGCACCAGATGGATGAAGACTACCTCCGCGCGCTCTCGTATGGCATGCCGCCGGCGGGAGGCTGCGGCGTCGGCGTGGATCGCCTATGCATGCTGCTGACCGATTCCCACACGATTCGCGACGTGATTCTGTTTCCACTGCTGCGGCCCGAGAAGAGCTCCAATGCGGAGACCACGGAAGAAAAGCCTCAAAGTCTCTGATGAGCTTTGCGGTATTAACTCCCGAGTACCCTACAATGCACTAGAAGCAGGGCTATACTTTTCCCAGCAGTTCGGGCTCAGATCATGGCAGCGCTGCCGTAATGTCCCAGCCTCTGGACATTGGGTCGGTAGCGCTTTGCTTTCCCCCTGGCATTCCTAATCCCCACTTTTTCCAGAGCCATTCTTGTTTGCCGTTCTTGGGGGTTCATAGGCGGGTTTGTCGGGGCTGAAATTGGCGCTCAGGTAATCGATCAGCGCATCCCGATCGGCGGGATCGACCACCGCCCCCCACTTCGTCATCTTCTCGACTTCTTTTGTCCACGCCGCCTTGCTCAGACGCTGCTGCAGGATGATCCGCGCTTCATGACATTCCAGGCACGCCGAGGTTGCCTTCGCCTGCATCGCACCGGCCGGAAGATCTGCGGTGACGTTTGCCGGAGCAGGTTTCTGCGCCAGCAAACCGGTGGTGAGCACCAGCAGTACGAAGGCCGAGACTGTGGGAAACATGCCTCTACGAAACATGGACGTTCACCTGATCGACAGCGTTATAAAGATAACCGCTGGGATTCCATACCGGCGTCTGGGGCTGGACGCGTCCCTGACTATCCGTGGCCCGCGACTGGATGGAGTAGTCGCCGCCTTTACTGGGTTTCCAGTCGCAACTCCATAGACGCCACGCATAGTGCGCCTGATCGCGGCCAAGTTTTGTGAGATTCCAAGTCGCACCGCCGTCGGTGGAAATTTCAACTTTCACGATGTCCGCTTCTCCGGCCCAGGCCGCGCCATGTACAGTCACCTTGCCCATCTTCAGACTGCTGCTATCGATCGGTCCGGAGATTACTGACTTCACGCCTAGCGCGGTGACCGCGTGCGTATCTTCTGGCTTCACGGCGTCGCCGGGCTTGACCGGCTGGTTTGGCAGGCGGTAACCGGGGCTCATGAAATTGCCCACGAATTCCGCATCGAGCACCTTGATCTCGGTCAGCCACTTGCAGGATGCCGCTCCGATCCAGCCTGGGACCAGAGCCCGCGCCGGAAATCCGTGATGCTTGGTCAGCGGAGATCCATTCATGTGCGTAGCGATCAGGGTATCGGCGTCGAGAGCTTTCTCAATCGGAATGCTGCGAATGAAAGGAGGAACTTTGCCGGGAACTTCGTCGAGCCCGCGGAACATGACGTGTTTGCCTGTGGCTTTCACTCCGGCACGCTCCAGAACCTCACGCAGGCGAGGACCGGAGAAACGGGCTGTGCCCACCGCGCCTTTGCCCCACTGTATGCCCGGAACCTGCGGACGATGCAAGCTGCGTCCGTTGCCCGCGCACTCGAGCGTGTTGACCACCGAATGGGTCTCAAGTCTAGAAAGTTCCGCCAGGCTCAGCGTGAGAGGCTTTTCCACCTCACCACCCAGCGAAAGTCGCCAGCCGCTTGCGTCGAGCTCAATCGGTTCGTGCATGTGATTGCGCACGAAGAAGTGCGGCACCGGAGTGAGCCAGGTATTGAAATACTCGACTGGACTTTCCAAGTCGACGAAGCGGAACGAGCGAAGAATCATGCCGTCCTCGCCGGGAAACGGAACGGCTTGTCCCTGCGGAAGAGCCCAAGTCAACATGGAAGGCGCCGCGGCTGCGGCAAACGCTGCCCCCGAAATTTGCCTGAGAAATTCACGTCTGGAGTTCATAGTCTTCCGAGCACGCTTGCAAAGAAATCGCTTTCGAAATATCTCATCCGGGAAGTGTTAGCGTAAATTCAAATTAACACCACCGGCCCGGAAAAGGAGAGTAGCCGTAACCAGGCCGGCGGCGCTTTCGAAGGGAAGGCGCCCCTCGAAAAGTGGAAAAATCCGCGGAAACCTGCTGGTCCCGCGCCGAAAGCTGACGCGGGACCTGCTTGCGGCTTACGGCAGGATGTAACGGAAGGAAGTAAAGACCATATTGTCGATTCCCTCCGGTGTCACGCCAACTCCCTTCGTAAAGCCAACGCCTGACCAAGTATCACGCGTCAAGTACGAGTACTGCGAGCCGAACTGGAACCTGCCTCTGGGCCCGCTGTAAAAGCGATACCAGAATCCGACAGTTCCCTCGATCGCGGCGCGGGTATCGGCCGTGCAGTTCGTAAGGCTTGTAGGAGTAAAGCCGGTTGCCACCGCGGGAGGTAGTTCGGTGTAGCACCCCGAGTCGTTGAACAAGGGCGCCCCAAAACCAACTTCCTTCCCCGTGATGGGATCAAAGCTGGCAGTGCGCTGAGCGTACTCGACACCACCGTAGCCGTATATATCGAACTTCTTGGCTTTCCATTCAAGTGTGGTAAGTCCCTCCAAGTTCTTCACCAAATGAAGCGTACCGTCGCCGTTGATGGAGACATCCGGAAGCCCTGCCGGGGCGTAGCGTCCGACTCCGCTGCCGCCTAATCCTTTCACACCGAAGACCAAGTGGTGGGCAATGTTCCAGCGGGCACTTGCGCCGATGCCGCCCCCATCCTTGGAAGCATTATGGGCTCCGAGGGCGTTAGGACCAGGGACGGTGCTGCCGCCGCAGAGAGTGGTTGTTGCCGAAGCGACCTCTCCGCAGGGAAATATGCGGTCGGTGAACCGGTCGTACAGACCGAAGATCTCGTAGTGCCCAAAGCCGGGATCAAAAGCGACTTTCGCGATGATATCCGGCGAAGGGTTGAAGGTATAGGTTGAAGTAGTGTTGTAGCTATTGCTTGCGCCCGCTTGGCCGAGAAGGAAATTATCCCCGTTGCCATGCGTGCTGAGCGTGCCTTGCGCATTCTCCATGGCGACGGCGAATGCAACCTTATCGCCGAAGGTCTTGGTGAGCCGGATTCCATACTGGCGCGCGAAGACGAAGCCCACGTTGTAAGACGGGTCGATGGTCTTAGGCCGGGCGTCATTGGTTCTACCCAAGTCATCGTCCGGAGAGATTCCCTTTCCGTTTTCCGTCGCCAGACTCCATGCCTGGCCACCCAGGAAACTCCAGCCATTGTCGAACTTGGCCTGCGCCCACGCTTGTCTTAGACGCAGAGTGTAACTATTAGTTGAGGTAGAAGTGGAGGTAACGCCGGCAGAAAGGAAGTCGGCAGAGACGTAGCTGGAGAGATCCACGTTCTTCAAGCGGCCGTTAACAAAGGTGGTGATCTTAGACTGGCGGCCTGACCCAAAAAACTCCGATACCTGGCTCTGGGATGCGCCTGGCATGGTCAGAGAATTGAAGGGCGTGGGCAAATCCGCGGAGAGTGCTCGTGAGCGCCGCACAAATTCGGCAGCGGCATATCCACCAGGAGTGATGTTGATGCCGCGGAAGTGTATCGTGAGCGGACCCTCTATAGGGCTCGAATTGGGCTGCACCTGCGTGCCTTGCAGGTTAAGTCCAGGAGTTGTGTTGCCGCTGTCCTGCTGTTGAACAACCACACCCGTTGTGACCTCCGCCACTTGTTGCTGCGGGACGGGCGAAGTTTGGGTTGTACCGGTCTTACCCGCGGCTTCCACCGCGGATTGCGCTTGCTGCCGCTGCAGCTGCTGCGTGAGCCGGTCGATTTGGAGCTGCTGCGCGGCCAGAGCATCTTTCAGAGCCTGAACATCCGCTGCTGTGACGGCGGAAGGTGCAGGTCCGGGAGCTGCTGGAGCCGCGGCAGGTGAAGTCGCCGCTGCACCATGTCCTTCATTAGAAGCTATCGTGACTGGGCCCGACGTTTGTGCCCAAGCACTGGCTGAAAATGCTGCCAGAGTCAGGGCTGCTAGAAACACATTCTTCGCTCGACGCATGGAATTAAATCCTCTCCTTTTTCGAGTTTTGTTTGGACAACACTTACTGGGGGAGCAACAGAAAAACTCTTTTTTGCGATTTGGTGCTGGGACAGGCACCCTCTCATTCTTGTTCGCCGATTTTCTCGAGCATTCCTTCCACCAAGGCAAGGCGTCGCAAAATTAGAATCGCCTTAACCAAGGCCTCGATTGCCGAGAACAGGACGGTCTTCGAGCGGAGTCCAGCGTGTGTCTATTATCATAATTGGTTTAATAGTCATTCTCCGCAAATTTACACGTTCCTTGTTAACGGCGAATTAATTTCTGAAAGCCGGGGGGATTCTTTCGTGGCTGCGAAGGCCTAGGTTGAGGATGTTAACCCCCACCTGCGTTGCAAGCGGCTTTCCATCGATTTGAACACCAAGCCATCTACCACATAGCCGATGGCAATAATCAGGATCATCACGGCAATGACCGCGCTCATATCGTTCAAGTCGCGGCCCATCATCAAGACTTGTCCCAAACCCAAACTCAGATAAAGCATCTCGGCGGTAATCAGCGAACGCCAGGCGAAAGCCCATCCCTGTTTCAAGCCGGACACGATGAAGGGCAGACTCGCGGGCAACAGGACATGCCAAAACAATTGAAATCCGCTGGCACCGAGGTTGCGACCAGCCATGGCGTAGATCTTCGGCATCTGCTTGCGTCCATCTTCCATGGCCAAGGTGACGGACAAGAACGATCCCATGACAACCACGAACAGAATCGCGTTTTGGCTAAGGCCAAACCACAGCAGCGCCAGAGGCCACCAGCAGATGCTGGGCAGGCTCTGCAGACTCACCAGCAACCCGCCCATGGTTTCTTCCAGAAATTTGCTGCTGGCCACGCCGAGTCCAAGAATCATGCCCAGAACAACCGAAATCGCATAACCGATCAACACTCGGCGCATACTGACCGCGATGGCGATCCAGTAGCTGTGATCCTGAAATCCAGCGTACAGCGCCCCGCCGACACCCCAGGGTGTGGGGAACAAATAGGGCGGCCAGATTTTCAATTCGGCCAGCAGAGTCCACAGGCCAAACAGTCCGGCATAAAAAATGATCAAGTGAGCAGCCCGCTTCATGGCTCAACCACCGTTTGCACGTGAGGTTTCACTCCCGCCTGGTATTCCACTTCGAGGGAACGGTTAATCTCTTCGCGCAACTCGCCGAGGATCACACCAGCCGTGCGGGCCAAGTTCAAGTCTTCGAGCGCGCGAGGCCGCGGCAACCCGATGGTGAATTCTCGTTTCACACGCCCCGGCCGGAAGGTCAGCAGAATGACGCGATCGCCCAGACGGATAGCCTCCCGCACATTGTGTGTCACGAAGATGATGGTGCGCCCAGTCTCCGCCCAAATGCGTTCGAGCTCATCGTGCAACAGGTCGCGGGTCTGGGCATCGAGCGCGGCAAAAGGTTCATCCATCAGCAGGACATCTGGTTCGGTCGCGAGGGCGCGAGCCAGAGCTACGCGCTGCCGCATGCCGCCGGATAGCTGGTGAGTGTAGCTGTCTTCGAATTGAGAGAGGTGCACCAGACGCAGGTAATACCGCGTCTTCTCTTCCCTTTCTGCCTTGCCGATGCCCTTCATCTTCATTCCAAACTGAACGTTATCTCCCACCGTAAGCCAAGGGAAAAGACCCAACTCCTGAAAGATCAGAATGCGGTCGGTTCCTGGTCCTTGCACGGGCTTTCCATCTACCAGAACTTGGCCTGAAGTCTGCTGATGCAGACCCGCGATCAGATGGAGCAGCGTCGATTTGCCGCAGCCGGAAGGCCCCACGATACAAAGAAACTCTCCCGCCTTTACCTCAAGATTAATGTGATCAAGCGCCAGCATACGTTCGCCGGTCCGCGTCCGATAGCTGAGACAGATGTCGGTAAGGCCGACCTTCGGAATGTCCGCAACTCCGCGTATCGTGTGCGCCGCTACAGCCAGACCTACTTTCCCCCGGGAAGCGCCGACGCGCGACGGTTTGCGAGGATCACTCTTCCGAGGATCAAAGGTTGGGACCGGCAGTTGCGACGGAAAATTGTGCGCATTCGTGCTCATTGAATAGCCTTCCTTCCCTTCTCTGCCAGGACCTGATTAAGAAGCGTCAGATCGTAAAGCCGCGAGAGATCGGGCATCTGGCGGCCGAGGAATCCGTCGTCGAAGGCTTGTTGCGCCGCAGTCGTGAGCGCACTATGCAGCGGATCATAGGTAACTTGCATGCGGGCAAAGGCCTCGTCGAGAACCACCGGCGGAAGAGCCTTGCCGGTCTCCGCCAGAATCTGCTGGTTCAAGAGTTTCTTGGCTTCTGAGGGGTGATCATTAATCCAATCGGTAAGATCGACGTTCGCCCGGATCCAGTTCTTGACCAGGTCGGGATGACTCGTCAGAAACTTTGCATTCACGACTAAAACCCCGATGACAAACTGCCCATTCGGCCAAAGGGTGCGTTCATCGACAAACAGGCGGCCATTTCCCTCGTGGATCAACCGCGTAGCCCACGGTTCAGGAGCCCAGGCCGCATCCAACTCCTTCTTCAGGAACAACGTGAGTTGATCGGGATTGGCCATGGGGATGATCTGGACGTCGCCGCCTTTGTCGTTCGTCTTCATCCCATGACTCTTGAGCCAGTTGCGGAGCGCCACATCCTGAGTGTTGCCGAATTGCGGCGAAGCCACTCGCTTGCCGTGGAAATCCTCCGGCTTCTGAATTCCGCTGTCGTTGCGCACGATCAGGGATGCGCCGCCGCTGGCCGCTCCTGCGACCACTCGCAGAGCCTCTCCGTTGGAACGCACGTAGCCGTTGATTGCCGGGTTTGGACCTACGTAGGTCATGTCAATCGCGCCAGCAAACAAGGCTTCAATGGCGGAGGGACCGGCGTTGAAGCTGGTCCACTGCACTTTGACCTGCGGTCCCATGGCTTTGTCGAACCAGCCGTTAGCTTTTCCTACCATGGCTTGCGCGTGCGTAATATTGGGAAACGCGCCCACTCGAACCGTAGTTTGCGTCCACCCAGGAAGCGCGGCGACCAACGCAACCATCAGCCCAAAGAGAAGTCTCTTACTCACTCTTCTTTCCCCCGACGACCATGGGGAGGAGCGCCGCCTTTTCTTTCTCTTTTTTCTTGGCCGCCTGCTTGCCCTTGGTGACGCGCGGATGCGGCTCGGCGATGAGGTCAGCCAAAGTTCTATTTTCCAGGATGTGCGCGGCTGCGTCGCGCACGTCCAGGAACAACTGGTAAAGCGCCCGGTGCGGCAAATCGCGGACAATCAGCGCACGCAATTGCTCGGCATCGCCAAACGGCGCCAGCGGACCATCGATCAATCGTATGATTTCGCTCAGCCGGATCTCAGCAGGATCGCGGCGCAACTGGTATCCGCCCTTCGCTCCACGCACACTTTCAACGATGCGCGCGTTCTTTAGTTCAAGGAGAATCAGCTCGAGAAATTTCTCGGGCAGATTCTCTTCATAGGCGACTTCCCGGATCTTGATGGCACCCTGGTGGTAACGGCGTGCCAGCATCATCATCGCCTGCAGCGCGTACAGTCCCTTTTGCGAAATTTTCATAGCGCGGCCACTATACCATAAAGTCCATTGTATTAATAGACTTTATAGACCACCAGGGAGCAATTCTCGCGCCATCTTGAAGCTACCTCGGCTACATCCAACAAACCTGATTTCAGAGGTTTACAGAAGGTCCAGAAATGTTCCCGCGAGCCGATGTGCATTCCGTTGCAGTTTCGAGGACATGGGAGAGCTTTCAGAACCGAAATCGGAATCGATCGATCTAGACCTCGGGCAGAATACGCAGCACCTGCACGGTGATATTGTCTGGGCCGCCCCGCTGCCGAGCCAGGTTTACCAACGTGGCACAACACTCCGCCGGGGCATTTTTGCCCGCCGCCATCTCCAATTCTTCGTCCGTCACGACGCCCCAAAGTCCATCGGTGCAGAGCAGCAGATCGTCTCCATCCTGCAACATCGTGCCGTATTCGACGGCATCCACGGCAACCTCCGTGCCCGCTCCCAAGGCACCGGTCAGAATATGGCGCTGGGGATGCTTCTCCGCGTCCTCGGCGCGCACAATGCCGCTTTCCACCAACCGGCTAACGTAGGAGTGGTCGCGCGTTAGCCGCGAGATTCGAGCACCACGTACCAGATACAGTCGGCTGTCCCCCACGTGCGCAAAATACAACTGTCGATTACGAACGACTAAAGCGGTGCACGTCGTCCCCATTCCGTGAAGCTCGGGATGCTGCACGGCGTAATTCTGAATCCTATTGTGAGCGGTGGCAAATGCCTCCAGCAAAGTCGCACGGGGATCATCCCGCACCATGGTGTCGTAAACTTCGCGCACCGTTTCTACCGCGAGACGGCTGGCTTCCAAGCCGCCTTCGTATCCGCCCATGCCGTCGGCGATTACGGCCAATCTTCCCTTTCGCTGGAATTCACCCTCAGCCGCCGGTTCCCAATAGAGGTAGGAATCCTCATTATTGTCGCGTTGGCAGCCCACGTCGCTCAGGCTCGCCACTTCCACTCCAGGTTTCACGTTCATGCAGTCGACCGACATTCCTTGGTTACCTAACGCAACGTCGAGTACAAGATTACGGCGGACCGTTGCAGTCCACGGGCATGGCCCCAATCTGCCCCGGACATTATAGACAAGTGCCCGTGCAAACACGCAACGCTCTCCCCCGTGTTACGAAAAACAAAAAAGCCGCGGCCATCCGCGGCTTAGGTCCTGAACTTGGGGAGTCAGACGCTCGAGCTACTTCCCATCATGCTTATCTTTATAGATCTGCTTGCTCGTGCGGTTCTGTTCCCGGTTGAGCTGCTTCTGCTCGCCCTTGGTCAGATGACCGTTGTGAGCCGCCATATCGGCCTTCTGCTGGTTCTCGATATTCTGTTCGCGATTCTCCAGACGCGAAGTCTGACCTGGCGTCAGCGTACCGTTTTTCACGCCATTCGCGATCCGGTCCTGCTGGTTGGTCTCGCGGCCATTCACTTCGTTGACGCGAGGATGACCGGGATCAACCTGGCCTGGTCCTGCGCCGGATGTGTTGCTGTCTTGGGTTTGAGCAGCGGCGGCGCCCACAAACATCAGACCACCCACTGCCAGGACTAAGAGCGACTTCGTGATTTTATTGTTCATGTTGGGTCTAAACCCTCGCGTCGCAGTTTAGTTGTGCGCCGCTAAACATCGCCAATTACGAAAGGCGGCGGCGAATCCTGAGCCGAAAGAAACAGTGTTCAAAGTAACCATCTGAGATTACTGAAGCCACCCGGCGCGATGACCAAGCCTCAAAACGAGCCCACTCCGCCGGTTTCCGCAATAGCGTATTCCCCAGTCGAGTGCGACAATAGCCGATCCATGAGGGCTACAGTTACGCGGCCACTTCTTATTGTTTTTCTTCTGATTGCCTTTGGTCACCCGCTGTCCGGCCAACCTGCTCCTCGCGCTCACTCAGCGGGCGTCCGGCGATACACATTCAAGGTCACCCGCGCATTTCCCCACGATCCGCACGCTTTTACCCAGGGCCTGGTATTTCATGGCGGGTTTCTATACGAAGGCACCGGGCTTAAGGGCAGATCATCGTTGCGCAAGGTGCGTCTTGAAACTGGCGAGGTTGTTCACGAAGTTGATCTGGCGCCTGAATTCTTCGGCGAGGGAATTACCATCATCAAGAATGAAATCGTACAACTGACCTGGCAGTCCCAGATAGGATTCGTCTACAACCTGGCCGATTTCCATTTGCTACGGCAATTCTCTTACTCCGGGGAAGGATGGGGTTTAACCACCGACGGCCGTGAGATTTTCATGAGTGACGGTACGCCGGAGATCCGTGTCCTGGATCCTGTCACACTGACCGAAAAGCGGCGTTTCACCGTTCACGAGGGAACTACCCAGATCAAAGAGCTGAACGAGTTGGAATTTGTCGAAGGCGAGATTTTCGCTAACGTCTGGCAGACCAATCGAATCGCCCAGATTTCTCCGCGGACCGGCGAAGTGCTCGGCTGGATCGACCTCGAAGGTTTGCTAAGCCCCGTCTATCGCCTGGAATCGGGCGCTGTGTTGAACGGAATCGCCTACGATGCAGAACGCAAGCGATTGTTTGTCACCGGCAAGTTGTGGCCGAAGATTTTCCAGATCCAACTCATTCCGAAACACTAAGAACCGCGCTGTTTGTGCTCCATCCGGCGGGGCCCTCCCGATCTCGAACTATTCATGAATCGTTAACCCTTAAGAAGAATCACACTTCCCGGCCGCGGCATCCTAAACTAGTTATTCAAGGAGACAAATTCATGGCTGTCGCAACCGAAACCCTCACTCCTCTCTCCGCCGAAGAACTGAAAAAGATGGATGCTTACTGGCGAGCTTGCAATTATCTATCGGCAGGAATGATTTACCTTCGCGCCAATCCCCTGCTTCGCGAGCCTTTGAAGCCGGAGCACATCAAGAACCGTCTCCTCGGCCACTGGGGATCAGATCCCGGTCAATCGTTCGTTTGGATTCATCTGAATCGACTCATCAAAAAGTACGACTTGAATGTGATGTACATCTCCGGCCCGGGTCACGGTGCGCCGGCCACACTGGCGAACAGTTATCTCGAGGGCCACTACTCCGAGATTTATCCGGATAAAAGCCGCGACCAGGCAGGCATGCTGAAGTTCTTTCAGCAGTTTTCTTTTCCCGGCGGAATCGGCTCGCATTGCACACCGGAAACGCCCGGCTCGATCCACGAAGGCGGCGAACTTGGCTACTCCATCTCGCATGCTTATGGAGCGGCCTTCGACAATCCTGATCTGATCGTTACCGTGGTGGTTGGCGATGGCGAGGCCGAAACCGGTCCGCTTGCGACCTCATGGCATTCCAACAAGTTCCTGAATCCGATTCGCGACGGCGCAGTATTGCCGGTGCTGCATCTCAACGGCTACAAGATTGCCAATCCAACCGTGCTGGCGCGTATTCCGCGGCACGAGTTGGAATCGCTCTTGATCGGCTACGGCCACAAACCTTATTTTGTCGAGGGCGACGACCCAGCCGAGATGCATCAGAAGATGGCTTCCACTCTTGAGGAATGCATTCTCGAGATTCGCTCGATCCAGCAGAGCGCCCGCTCCAAGCAAGATCCCACGCGTCCGCGCTGGCCCATGATCGTTCTGCGATCGCCGAAGGGATGGACCGGACCGAAAGAGGTAGATGGTCACAAAGTGGAAGGCACGTGGCGCGCTCACCAGGTTCCGGTGCTCGACCCCGTCACCAACAAGCAACATCTCAAGCTCGTCGAAGACTGGATGCGCAGCTACAAACCAGAAGACTTGTTCGATTCGAACGGAACACTCGTGCCCGAGTTGCAACAGCTCGCGCCGACCGGCGAGCGTCGCATCTCCGCCAACCCGCACGCCAATGGCGGATTGCTGCGTAAAGAACTCGCCATGCCGGACTTCCGGGATTATGCCGTAAAGGTAAAAACTCCGGGCGCGATGTACGCCCCGCCGACCGACGTGCTGGCGCACTTTCTCGCGGAAGTGATGCGCCGCAATATGAACTCGTTCCGCGTCTTCGGGCCCGACGAGACCGCGTCCAATCGGCTCACCGCCATCTACGCCGCTTCGAAGAAGACATGGCTTGCCGAATACAAACCGGATGACGCCGACGGAGGCGAGCTCGATGTCGCTGGGCGCGTTATGGAAATGCTCAGTGAGCACACGCTCGAGGGATGGTTCGAAGGCTACGTCCTCACCGGCCGCCATGGGTTCTTTTCAACCTATGAAGCCTTCGTGCATGTCATCGATTCCATGTTCAACCAGCACGCCAAATGGCTGGAGAAATCGAAGAAGGAAATATCCTGGCGCGCCCCGGTGCCTTCGATCAACATTCTCATTACATCTCTCGTATGGCGGCAGGATCACAACGGCTTCACCCACCAGGATCCTGGATTTCTCGATGTGGTTACAAATAAAAGTCCTGACATAGTGCGCATCTATCTGCCGCCGGATGCAAACTGTCTGCTCAGCGTGGCGGATCATTGCCTTCGCTCGCATGATTACGTGAATGTCATTGTCGCCGACAAGCAGGATCATCTCCAGTATCTCAACATGGACGAGGCCGTCACCCATTGCACCAAAGGCATTGGCATATGGGACTGGGCTTCAACTGACGATGGCACCGATCCTGACGTGGTGATGGCTTGCGCCGGCGATATCGCGACCATGGAATCCCTCGCCGCGGTCCAGATTCTGAAGAAGCACTTCCCCGATCTGAAAATCCGCTTCGTCAATGTTGTCGACCTTTTCCGGCTCCTGCCGGAAATCGAACATCCGCACGGTCTCTCCGAGCGCGATTTCGATTCGCTCTTTACCACCAACAAGCCTGTGATCTTCAACTTCCATTCTTACCCCTCGCTCATCCACAAACTCAGTTATCGCCGCACCAATCACGACAACATTCACGTGCGTGGCTATAAGGAAAAAGGCAACATCAACACTCCGCTCGAGCTCGCCATTCTCAATCAGGTCGATCGCTTTGACTTGGCCATCGATGTAATCGACCGCGTCTCGCGCCTGCATCCCAGCGGCGCGCACGTCAAAGAATGGCTGAAAAATCAGATCATCGAGAGCATCAACTATGCTCACGCGGAGGGCATCGATAAAGAAGAAATTCGCAATTGGAAATGGGCGGAATAGGCGTGACGGCCAGTCTACCCAACAAGGACGATCTGATTCTCGCGCTGAACAGCGGCTCGTCCTCGCTGAAGTTCGGCATCTATTGCCAAGGGGCGGGTGACAGTGATGAAGAGCCGCTCCTGACCGGGAGCGCCGAGGGCATTGGCCACGACAACGGCTCCCTGCATATTCGCTCCGGCGACGGAAAGTCGCTGGTGCAGCGCGAATGTATTCATGAATCCCAAATCCATGCCCTCAGCCTGCTCGCCAGCACCATTCGCGAGTACATTCATACCAGCCCAGTGGCTGTCGGGCACCGGGTTGTGCATGGAGGTCCCAAGCTCGTCAGGCACCAACTGATCACACCGCACCTTCTCGACGAACTCCGCGCTGCAACCCACTTCGCGCCCTTGCACATTCCGCAGGCGCTGAAGCTGATCGCGTCTGCCCAGTCGATTTTCCCTGAGGCCGCACACTTCGCCTGTTTTGACGACGCCTTTCACCAGACAATTCCCGAGGTCGCATCGCGATTCGCTCTTCCCCGCCACTATTTCGACGCGGGAATTCGGCGTTACGGCTTCCATGGCATTTCCTATGAATCGCTAGTCCATCACTTCGGCAAAACGCTTCCCAAGCGGGCCATCTTTGCCCACCTGGGGAATGGATCAAGTCTGTGCGCGCTGCGAAACGGCCTATCGATCGACACCACGATGGGCCTCACGCCCACTGGCGGCATTCCTATGGGGACCCGGTCAGGGGATCTCGACCCCGGCGTAATCATTTATCTTCTGCGCCATGAAAAGCTCGATGCCGACAAGCTGGAAACTCTGCTGAATCATCAGAGCGGTTTATTCGGGCTCTCGTCCGGCCAAAGCGACGTCAAGACGCTCGAAGAGCGCGCCCGCTCCGGCAACCCGGAATCTGCACTGGCGCTGGATGTCTTTGCGGTTGCAGTTCGCAAGACAATAGGAGCCTATATGGCTCTACTGGGTGGAATCGACGTCATGGTCTTCACCGGCGGCATCGGCGAGCACAGCGATCGCATTCGGTCGTCGGCCACGCACGGACTCGAAGCCATGGGGCTCACGGCAGACAAGATTCAAATTATCCCGACTGAAGAAGAACGACAGATTGCCCGCCATTGCCGCAGCCTGATGGCGCAGAAGAAATGATGACCCCAGCTCAGGCTGAAGCGCCGGCCGGAGCCTTGCTTGCGTCCTCACCCTCACACTGCTTCTCTCCCCAGACGACTCCGAGGGAATGAAGTATGAGCGAGTCTCCGATGGTCACCTTAGTCGAGTCGGTCACGATTTGATAGGCGTAATAGACAAGCTGATCCCGCGTGATGCACCAACGTTCGTGCCGTATGACACCTTGGCAGTGCTCGCAAGCCGCCTGCGCATTGTAGCGGTTGCAGTGGTACTGAAAACTCGGAATGCCATCGGACATTGAACCAAGCCTTTTATCAACGGAGTCGCCACGACCGACAGGAAACTCTCGGAAAATTGCTTTCTGATGGCATCCTAGGGCGTAACGAAACTCCGCAGAATGGCGGCTATCACACGTCTTTGTGACGTGGATCACCCAAGCGCTCTCAATGCGGAGAGTGGGTGGGCCGGCACGGGACCGGGCGAGCGAACAAAATGAAAAGCGCGCATCCGTCAAGGACACGCTCCTGGATTCAACACGCTGCAAGCTAATAAGCAGCGGCTCTATCGGCCGTAATATTTTGCATTCAGCTCGGTGAAGGAGTTCCACTTTTCCGGGAGGTCATCCAACGCGAAGATGGCCGAGACCGGGCACACCGGGACGCATGCCCCGCAGTCGATGCACTCCACCGGATCGATGTAGAGCAACTGCTCCGTGGCGTACTTGGGTTCATCTTTCTTAGGATGAATACAATCCACCGGGCACGCGTCCACGCACGCTGTGTCTTTGGTGTTGATGCAAGGCTCTGCGATTACATAGGTCATGACGGTGTCGGTCTCCTGAACTGGATGCAGTTATTTTACTACGGCGGTGCGCGAAAGCGCACATTCTAGCAAGAAATCGCGCCACTCCGCAAAAACGAAACGGCCAGCAGCGCTGGCTGCCGGCCGTTGTCAAGTCTTCCTGGAGAGCTCAACGAACCCGAGATCAAGATCCGATTACCGGTGTCCGCCGCCTCCGCCGTGTCCGCCGCCACCGCTGTGGAAGCCACCACCACCGCCACCGTGGAAGCCGCCGCCTCCGCCATGGAAGCCACCAGCAGCGCCACCGTGGAACCCTCCTCCGCCGTGGTAGCCGCCGTAACCGTGTCCGCCAGCGTAGCCATGTCCGCCGTAGTAACCGTGTCCACCGTAGTAGCCCCGTCCACCGTAGCCGCCGCGGCCATAGCCCCAGCCACGGCCGTAGCCCCAGCCACTACCATAGCCCCAGCCACCACGCCAACCCCAGCCGCCTCCCCAGCCGTACCACGGGCCAGCGCCAATGAACACGCCGTTCACAAACCAGTCAGACCCGTAGTAGCCATAGGGAGCGCAAGCATAGGGATAGTCTCCATAGTACCCATAGTCGCAAACCGGAGCGGCGCCCACCCCGATACCTACTGCTACCTGCGCATGGGAGGGCTGCGAATAAGCTAGCGGCAGCGCCAGAACCGCAATCAAAGCCAAATTTCGTAAGTACCGCATGGTGAATCCCCCTTATCTCAGACCCGCCATTACCCGCCATCAAACTATCGGATCTGAAGTCCCTCCGGATTTCCTTTCTATCCGAAGCTCCTACCTATTTGAACTCGCCACTCCAGGAAAAGTTGCAGTTCCCAAGGTGGCTGATTTCGGCCACCCCGCATAAATTCAACCACTTGCAGACCTGCTCTCGCCTACACCCCTACCAACTCCTCGCTCGGTTCATATTCCACAATGTAGCCTGCGACCGCGCTGGCCGCGACGGTCAGAGGCGAAGCCAGATACATCTGTCCGGGACCGCTCCGGCCGGGGAAATTGCGGTTCTGCGCGCTGATCACGACCTGGTCTGGACGTGTGGAAACTCCCGGCCCGGCGTTAATGCAGGCGCCGCAACTGGGCTCGATCACGTGCGCCCCAGCCTCATGAAACACATCCAGATAGCCCTTGCGCAGGCAGTAATCGCGCGTTTCCTGCGATCCAAACTGGATGTAGAACTTCACCGAGTCCGCCACCCGCTTGCCCTGCTTAAGTGCGTCAGCTAGCACCCGGGCATACATGTCCATGTCTTCATTCTTGCCGGCCGTGCAGGTGCCACCATAGGCAATCTCAACCGGAACCGGGGTGTTCAGGTCCCGTACATATTTTCCGTTTCCAGGATCACCCGGCGTCGCCACCATGGGCCTGATCTCCGACGCATCCAGTTCGATCATATGTGCATACTGCGCATTCGGATCACTGTATAGGCCTTCGATCATAGGTTGGGCCTTGGTGCGATCCATGGCCCGCCGCTCCACCAGGAAGTCGACCGCTTTCTTGTCCGGTGCCACAATGCCCGTAAACCCGCCAATCTCGGCCGCCATATTTGTCATGGTGGCACGCTCGTCCACGCTAAGTTCTTCGATGGCCTCGCCCGCGTACTCCATTACTTTCGCCAGCGCCTTGCCGCTGCGAACGTAGTCGAGGCTCAGAATCTTCAGGATGAAATCTTTCGCCGTGGCATTCGCATGCCGCTTGCCGCGAATCACGATCTTCACCGATTCCGGAACTTTGACGCGCACATCCTTCGTGATCCAGCTATTGAACACATCGGTCGTGCCAATGCCAAAAGCCACGCAGCCAATCGCGCCCACGTGAGGAGTATGCGAGTCCGAGCCAATGTTGAGTTGCCCCGGCAGCGCATAACTCTCCAGCACAATCGAGTGGCAGATGCCCTCCGACCCCTTGCGGTCTTTCAATTCTCCGTGCAGCTTGATTCCCTGCTTGGCGGCGAAGTCCTGCTGTTTCAGCTTGAGCTGCGTCGCCAGATCGAGCAGGCCCAGCTTCTTTTTCTCCTCCGAGATCACCTCATCGAGAAAGGTCAGGTGATCGCGGAAAAAAATAATGCTCGCGGCGTCATTGACCTTGGCATGCTTGCCAACGTAATGCTCAAAGAAGATGGCCGCCATCGGCGTAACGTACTCGTGGCTGAAGCGCAAGTCAGCCTGCGCAAACCCGGTATCGCCCGGCTTTACGCTGCCAACCCCAATGCCACCGCTTTCGTTCACCATGTGCCGCGCGAAAATTTTCTCCGCTACCGTCATCGGACGTGTGGCGCGGACACTCTTGTCCGCGGATTTGATCGGTGGCAGGAACACCTTCTTCTGCATCCGCGCCACGTTAAAGGGAAACAACCCGCCGTACTCGATCACCTGCCGAGTGATCTCATCTTCCCCTGCCGTGAACTCGCTCAACGGAATCTCTTCCCCGCCGCGGATCGTGTCGATTAAAGAAAAGTTGGTGGAAGTCAGCACTCCCAGGTTCTGGCAGTTTTGTTTGTAGATGCGCTCAATGTTTTCGGCGATCACCACGCGAACACCGGCACACATCTCGGCGTACGGGGACTGCTCGCGGCTCGATCCTTTGCCGCGCCGCTTGCCGCTCACCGCGCACACAAATCCGCCGCGCTTCACATCCCCACGCCCAATCGGCGTCACGCTGCCGCACTTCAGCCCGAGGTAAGGAATTTCGCCGAGTGTCTCATCGAAGTAAAAACAGTAGTGCGCGGGTGTTATCTCGTCGGTCGAGATGTCATCTCGTAGTTTGGGATTGTTTGCCGGATTCTTCGTATCCCACGGCAAATCTTCCCCGGCCAATTGCAGCTTGATCAGTTCGGGATCTTCGGTGAGAAAGAGAATGCGGCCCTGCAGCCGGACTTTGTCCGGCCGCTTTTCGATTTTGCGTTCCAGAAGAGAGTTGATCACGTTGCGCCTGTAGGATTGAACGATTTATCGGACAGGCAGAAGCGGCTACCCAGTCCCCATTTATTGTAGCGCGGGATTCGATCCGCCGATCCCCGGACTAGTGGTGCGCGTGCGCTGACTTATCAAACTTCTCACCGGCCGGGATCGCCACCGTCAACCGGTTCTCCTTCGGCGCCAAAGGACAAGTAGCATAAGGAGTTACGGCGCACGGAGGATTGTAAGCCCGATTGAAATCGAGCGTCACTTTTCCGTTTACTACAGGACCAGTCTCCAGAAAACGCCCGCCAGGATAGGTATCGGTCTTCGCCGTCAGGTCGTTAAAAACGAAGAAAAGTCCTTTCGAAGGATCGCCGCGGAGATCGGTCAACTCCACTTCCTGACCGTTGATCTTGAACACCACCGTACCCGCCACTCTGATCGCGGTCGCATCTCCCAGGACATTAGGCACATCGATCGTCCTTTTTCCATCGGACGGCACCCACGTCGCGGCGATCTGGTAATTCATATCCAGCGGATAAAACATCAGCCCGTGAAAATTGCTCACTGCAGCGCTGTCCGCATCCCTCAGGCGAATCCCCACGCGCGCTCCGCGCACGATCACGTGAAACTGCAAACTTCCAATCTCGACCATAGAGGCGTGACCGGAAACATCAGCTTCCAACTTAGCCGACCCTGCAAGGGGCTTCCCGGCCGCCGTGGCATGCACCTCAGGCAGCAATTTGATAGTGACGTCTTTGCCCTCAAGATCGAACTCTCCGGCGTGCGCCGGGCCTTTGGGAAAAACCATCGCATTCTCCGCTGCCGACCCGAAGCTGTTGGCTCCCGGCTTGAGCCAGTACAGGCCCGCCAACGGCAGCCAGTTCTTTTTCAGATCCTCGATCTGCTCTGCCTTCCACTTTTCGAACGACTGCACATAAGCCGGGTCGGGTGCAGAGACAGAGGGCGAAGTGCCTTTGTCAGCTCCCTGTAAGACTGAGAACAGTGCGGCGACAGAAAAAACGGTAATCGCAGACCGCTTGGCGAGATCCATATTTTCCCTTGATTTCACCGCTGATGCTGGCGCGGGTCTGGCAATGGCTCCATTCCTCTTCCCGCGAAAATTTCACTAAACTCGTTCAACAAGGCCTCATGCAACAGTCCATTCGACGCCACAGTCTCGCGGCTATTGATTTCGAATGGCAATCCGTCGAAGCGCGTCACTTTGCCGCCTGCCTCCTCCACGAGTAGCACGCCCGCCGCCGTATCCCAGGGATTTAAATTGAATTCCCAGAAACCATCGAAGCGTCCCGAGGCGACGTTACACAAATCCAGCGCAGCGGAGCCCGCGCGCCTGACGCCGTGCGAGCGCAGCGTGATCTGGTGATAGAAATAAATATTCGGATTCTTGTGCCGCTTCTGGCTGGGAAACCCCGTGGCCAGAAGACTCTCCTTCAACGTCGCGGTTTTCGAGACGTGAATGCCCTCTCCGTTGAGCCACGCACCTCTTCCCTGTTCCGCGGAGAACAGTTCGTTCCGGGTGGGATCGTAAACTACCCCAGCAATGCGGCTGCCCAGCTTTCCGGACGAGCGTTGTTCCGGCGTCTGGCGTTCCAGTCCCTGGTGTTCCAGTCCCATGGAGACGCAGAAGACCGGGTAGCCGTGCGCGAAATTAGTAGTACCGTCGAGCGGATCAACATACCAGCGATACTCGCTCCCCTGGTCGCTGAGTCCCTGCTCCTCGCCCAGCACATCGTGGCTGGGCCAGCGCTGGCGTATGCGATCCCGGATCATCGCCTCCGCTGCGCGGTCGGCTGCCGTAACCAGATCGGCCTCACCCTTGTACTCAATCTTCAGGTGCTGATGGAAGTACTCCATCAACAGCGCCCCCGCTTCGCGCGCGATCTCTGACATGGCAGGAATAAAGCTGTCGCTGGGAGTATTGGGCACAGGCCTCGGGTCTTGGGTTGCAGGTCTTGGGCCTCGGGTCATAGGTCTTGAACGCAGATGCAGGGGTTTCGGATCCAAACGCAGGCGTAAGCTAGCGAACCTTAGACCGAAGACCTAGCACCTAAGACCTAACACCGAGAGCCAGAAGCTTCACTTCTTCGCGCCGCCGTCTTCGGCAATGTACATGATCTCGTGCTTGAAGATGAACAGGTTGGGCGCACCTTCGCGCGTCAGGCGCACCATGTGCTTGTCGTAATATTCGATCCATCCGTTTACCGTCTGCCCGTCCATCAACTTGACGCTCACCGGCCGTTGCTTCTCCCCCAGGCCTTTGAGAAATCCGGCTTCCTCGAAAGTCTCTTCCGGAGGGGGAGTCCGGCCTCGCTTGCCGGCGTTGGGGTTTCCCTGTGGACGAAAAGGCATGGAAGCATTGTACACAAACGGCACTGGGCAAGGATCGATCCGTGCAGTGATTGGAAGCGGAAGCTGAGTTCTGGAATACAATGGTCGAAAATAATCGCTTCCTTCCCTGTCTAGGAGGTCCGCCGTGAAATTTACCGCAATGAACTCCCTGCTCTTCCTCTTGTTAGCAACACCCTTGACGTTCCCACAAACCGGTCATCCAACTCCAGCCGGAGTGCGGCAGGCCAATCAGGCCCAGGATCAATTCGAAAAAAGTTCTGTTCCTCCGATGAACCAGCGCCCGTCAGTCGACGCGGTGAAGCTACGGCACGATGCCGACGAACTCGCCGCCTTGGCTCAGTCGGTCCCGCCCGCGGTTGATCAAACCACCAAGGGCATGCTTCCCAAGGATCTGAGTGACAAGCTCAAGCGAATCGAGAAGTTGGCTAAGGAACTTCGCTCACAGATCTCTCGTTAAAAAGCATCTTTGGCCCATCGCGATCAAAGAAGAAAGCCGTGACGCTCAAGCGTCACGGCTTTGGTTTTACTTAGCTAATCGATGGGCTAGAAGCTGAGCTTCAGCCCCCATTCGATCGCCCGAGGAGCGCCCAATCCGTTGGTGCCAGACTGCAACGAGGCGCGGTTGGTGCGGTAGTTCGGGCTGGTTTTATCGGCGTTCGTACCGCCAATTGTCCCTTGTGTCTGCGTCGGCGTACCGATCCCAAGGACCGAAGAGCTAGCAAAGCTAAGAAACGCGCCTTGCTCGTTCGAGGGAAGGTCGAAATTGGCGAAGTTGAAGATATTGAAGATCCCAATGGTTGGCTCTATGGTCAGATGCTCTTTGATCTTGTAGTTCCAGCCAATGTTCACGTCGAACGTCTTCAGCCAGCTAAGTCCGACAGGGTTGCTGATGGTGGGGGCAAGAGGCTGCATGACCCCTCCGATGGATTGCAGATCGGAGAGAGAGAATATCCCCGCGCCGATCAAAGCGCTGCCTGCGGGCGTGGGCTGCCCAGCGTACGTGGCGTTGTAGTGGCTGATCAGACTGTTGAGTCCACCCGCGGAAACCTTGCGGTTGAAATCCCCGAGCTGAGTTCCGGGTACTGGATCACCGATCGTCCCGTCACCCGTCCAGTCCGTGACCAACACATCAGCGCCCCCACCTGAAGATTGGGGCAGAACTATGTTCTGCGCAAGCGGACTGTCGAAGTGACCAATCAAGCCCAAGCGGAAGAAGGCGGGCAGATCGAAGAATCCACCGAAAGAGAACTGGTGGGTTCGGTCCAAGGCATTAGGACCCGTAAAGCGATCCGGGTTGTTGTAGTCAAGCGACTGGTTGACGAAGTCCGAGTCTGCGACTTGGCTAGTGTACCTCGACAAGGAATACGAAGCCTGGAAACTCGCGCCCTTGACGCCTGGAATTCCGAGATGGCTGGTCTGCTGTTTCAGCGAGACGTCCAACCCGTTATATACCGAGCGCCCCTCGGGGAAGTTCACGACATTCACGCCGAGACCTTCTCCTGGAAATGCGCAGGTGGGGCATGGAGGTCCGCCGCTAACCTGAGCGGGACCACCAATTCCGGCACTGCCGTATGCCCCTAGAACGTTCGAGACGCCTAGGTTGGTAATCATGCAACCTACCTGGCCCGGTCCAGCCGAACAGCCCGCCGCCAGCTGAGCTGCATCTCGATCAGCTACGGCATTGGCCGCATTGAAGCTACTAGCGGCACCACCGTGGTTGACATCGACGCCGAGCGTAGTGCGGGTGCTTACATTGCGAAGATAGTCCGCAGTCAGCACCATCCCCTGCCGAATCTGATGTTGTATACCGATGTTCATCTGCACCGAGCGCGGAGTCTGGTAGTTCGGAGCCAAAATTCCAAGTCCGTTCTCGTTAGGACCAGCAAACGCGCCCGGATTCCCGATGTAACTTCCATTAACCGCCGGGCCGGCAGCTAGTGTCGCTGCCTGATAGGTCTTCTCCAAATCGGTGGCCAAAGGTGCCGCCGTGCCGATGGACTCTCCGCACCAGCCGTTACCGCCATTGTTGCCGGCGGCCGCTGGGTCATACGGAGACACAATACCGGTTGCCGATACGATTCCTCCCGTTCCGACCACGGTACCAATCGGCCCTGGATCGGAGGGCCACGGAATCGATCCGGCTCCGCCGCCAATGCAGGGCACGGGGAAGTTAAGGAACAAGCCCTTCGTCAGGCGCGCCGGCCGGTCGAAAAGCACATTGTTGAAGATGGCGTTCTCATAGTAGAGGCCAGTTCCACCGCGGATCACAGTCCTGCCTGAATGGAAGACATCCCAGGCGAAGCCCAACTGCGGCCCGAAGTTCTTATCTGGAAGACGAACGGGATTCCCCAGCCCAGGTTGCCACGCGTTCAGACCCGGGATCGCGGGCAAGTCGCTGTCGGTTCTGCCTTCATCCCTTACCCAGCGCAGGCCGTAGGTCAAAGTAAAGTTTGGCTTGATCTTCCACGAATCGCCAAAATAGAAGGCCAGGCGGTTGTCGTGTTGTCCGCCAGCCGGGAACCCAAATTGCGGAGTCTCAGTGGCAAAGCCGACGCCATTACCGATGAACGAAAACTCTACGGGATAGTTTAGCGGGTTCGCCGGGTTACCGTCAGATCCACCCGTTCCTGCTGGTAGCACCGTGGAGCCGTCATCAGCAAGGGTTGGAGAAAGCGCGAAGAATGAGGCGAAGCCGCCCCCGAGGATATGGTTGAAACTAAAGCCGTATCGCAAAATGTGTGTTCCGATAATATGGCTACCGTCATATTTGATCTGGTGATCGGATTGGTAGGTCTGTTGTGGAGCTAGTAAATTTGGACCGGAGCAGAAGAGTGAGCCGGGCTCGCACTGATCCACCGCTCCACCGCCAATCTCAATCGTAGCCGTAGGAATAGGGTTTCCGGCGCCTGCTACTTCTGACGCTCCGTCTGCGATCCCATTGCGGAACTTTAGATACTCGAAGCGGATGGTATGAGTGAAGCTACCGGTGTTGAAGTCGAGTCCCACGTCGTGAGACGGAGTATTGGTGTGGTTCAGGAAGGGCTGAGCGCTCGGCCCGGCGCCGAACGGCCGAATATCGCTGTTCTGATCGTAGCTGAACCGATAGAACAGATGGGCGCTCTTGGTCAACTGGTAATCCAGCCGATCAGAGGTCTCGAGTTCGCGGAACGGTTCGCCAACATTGGGAGACTGGGACACGAACGGACCACCGAACTGAACCGGGTTATTCAGGTTCTGCTTATTCCTCTCGGCATCCACAAAGAAGAACAACTTGTCTTTGATGATCGCCCCGCCGAAATTTCCGCCAAACTGCTGGCGCGTCCAAAGATTGCTGCTGCCGCCGGGGAGGTTCGCCATGCCTACGGTACTGTTGCGGTAATAGCCAAACAGTTCGCCGTGATAAGTGTTCGTCCCAGACCGGGTAACGACGTTGACGGCGCCCGATGAGGTAAGTTCGGTCGACATGTCCAGAGAAGAGGAACTCAACTGGAACTCCTGGATAGCGCTTGCGGGAATGTTCTGTGTGGTGGTGCCGACGGTCTCGTCGCTGACGTCCACACCATCGACTTCAACTCGCGCCGTTCGTCCGAAGCGGCCACCAAAGGAAATCGACGAGAAACCGTTCTTGGTTGGATCGAAAGTGCTACCTTCCTGAATCTGCACGCCCGGTTCCAACTGGGCGAGGTCAAGGAAATTGCGTCCATTGACCGGCAAGTTCTCGATCTGCTGCGTGTTCAGCACGCCTTGGACGGTCGCCTGTTCCGTGTTCACGCTAACGGCGGAGCCCTGGACTTCGACGACCGTACTTTCTTGCCCGACTTGCAGCTTCACGCTGCCCGTCGCGGTCACACCGACTTCCACGACAACCGAGGTCTGGGTTGTATTGAATCCCTTGGCCTCGACTCGCACCGTATAATCTCCGGGAATCAGGGACCCCGAGGCGTAGGTTCCCGACGAGTTGGAAGTCTCGTTAATAACCTGCCCAGTAGCCTTGTTGGTTATCGTGATCTTGGCACCGGAAACGAGAGCACCAGTGGGATCGCTTACCGAACCCTGAATGCTACCGGTCGCGACCGTCGTCTGGGCGAAAGCCACATTGGAAAGAAGCAATGCGGATACAGCAGCCAAAACCAAGATCAATAACTTCGCGCTGGGGCGGGAGGAGCTTAGCTTCAACATCGTGAACCTTCCTTTCGGAATTGTGATCATCAGGAAAATTGTTCGCCAAATCGCTTCAGGAATCTGAAGCCGTACCAGAAAGCTTAGGTTAAGAACTGTCGACTAACGGCTTCGGCGGGATGCCGATCCGAACTTCCCGCCAATAAACGTATTCCCACAAACAGAAAAATAGCTCTGGCAGCGTTGAAGCAATTTTCCAACCAGCCCCATGCCGAAACGGGAACGTTCCATCAAGTATATGTGTTTCATGTATTTACGGACATCATCGCTGACGAAAACCTAGACGGTACAGGTTTCCACGCCTCGTCAAAATACCAAAAACTGTAGATTCGTTCTGTAAAAACAAATCTAAATTTGTTTACTGTATCGCTAACAAAGTGTCTCAGGGTTATGTTGGGGGCCATCCAGGCGGACAGAGCGAGGTGTTGCGACTTCGCGGCCGGGAAGATCAGAAGTCGGACTTCAACGTGTAATAGCCTGCCCTGTGCCGTACTCGATAATTCGCAGAGTCCGGTGGTCCGGAAACATTAACCTGGATCCGACGGAACTGGGAGTTCGAAGTCCGCTCGGAGGGATAGTAAGCCAGCAGGTATTGAGTTCTTAGTTCGTCGCTAATCTGGCGGAAAGCATCGTCGAGCTGCGACATGGAGGTGGCGTAGTAGTACTTGCCTCCCGTGTCTTCCGAAAGCTGAATCAAAGCGTGCTCGCCTCCGGTCTCTCGTCCCGCACTGCTCTCGATCGGCACCACAATGATGCTGTAAACGGTGCATTCCGCCTCTTCGGCGGCGCGCACCGCCTCTTTGTAATCCACTTTGCTGACCGTGTCGCCGCCGTCGGTAATCAGTACCAGGACTTTTCTTCCTTGCCGTCGGTCAAGCGAGCGCGAAGCCAGATAGACCGCGTCGAACAACGCCGTGGCCGCACCCAGCCGGATGTGATCAATCCCATCATCAATCCGTTTCAGGTCAGATGTATAAGAGGTGGACTGCAGCACCGTTTCGCTAAAGCCAAACACCGACAGCGCATCCACCGGCCGCATGATCATTCGCGCAAAGCGCTTGGCGGAGGATTGTTCCAAGGGCAGATCGTGCCGCGTGCTCAGGCTGGTGTCAATGGCGAGCGCAATCGAAAGCGGCACCGCTGATTCTTTATCGAAGACCGAGATTGTCTGCTCGCGGCCATCTTCCTGCACCGTGAAGTTTTCTTTCTTGAGTCCACCAACCGGGCCCCCGTGAGCATCCGTCACCGTTACGTAAACATTCACCAGCTTTACATCAACCTTGAGTGTGCTGGGTTCGTTTGTGGATTGTTTTGGAACTGGAGTTTGTTGCGCGTGGGAGACAGCGCAAGCCAGCAGCAAAATCAAGGTTGCAAGTTTTCTCATTCGCAAAAGAAGTATACGTCGCGACTGCCGCCCGTTCGACTTCGCTCAGAGCAGGCTCTCGGCAGTCCGTGCGAGCACAACCAGGCGTTTTCGAATGCAGGATCTCGGCGCTGAACGCGACTTAGCCCGTTCACTTAGATGCATGGCCCGCTGCCGGGCTGCCCGGGGCTCCGCGATCTGACTGCCAGAATCTGTGCTATCGGAATTTACCCGCCGGAGTTGGCGCGGGGAATCTCAGCAGGAAACGATTCTCCATCAGCCCACACGGCGCCATCCTCAAAGTATTCTTTCTTCCAGATGGGCACTGTGCGCTTGAGCGTATCAATCAGCCAGCGGCACGCATCGAAAGCGGCGCCGCGGTGGGCCGATGCAACCACAATCAGCACGCTGGTTTCGCCGATCTCAAGCCGCCCCAGCCGGTGTACCAGGACAACGTTGCGGATTTGAAACTGTTTCAGCGCCTGCTCTGCCAACCCCTCCATCTGTCGCCGCGCCATCTCCTCGTAGGCCTCATAATCAAGGTAGCGCGTCTTACGGCCGCGCGTCTGGTTGCGGACCACCCCTTCGAAGACAACCGCTGCCCCATCCTCACTACGCTTGAGGTTGGCAAGCACCCGCGACGTATCAATCGCCTCGCGAATAATCGACGCGCGTAGCTCCGGGACCGCATCGCGCTTCGCCTCTCCCGATCCGCCACTCACCGGCGGGAGTAACGCAACCTCGTCGCCGGATCTCAACGCAGTCTCCGCGCCCGCATAGTGCTGATTCACCGCAATCGCCAGCGACGCCATCGCATCTTTCAGCCGCGGAATCTGGGACTCACAGTAGGCGAGCACGTCGCCTACCGTCGCGCCCTCGCGCAATTCCAGCGTGTCATCGGACTTTCCCGCCAGATCCTTCAACATCCCGAAAAAGAGAACGTGCACATGCATGGGTAAGTTGCTCGTTGCAAGTTTACCGCGCGCCCGTCGCTCCGCGCACGAAGTTGCAATCTCTTACTGGACAAAAAAATTGCCAGCCCGTGAGGACTGGCAACTGATCACTGGTCACTTGCTACTGCTCCTATGCTCGCGCGAATGCCTTATCGTGCGCCGTATCCGCCTGCGTAGTGAGCAGCTTCGCAGCCGCCGACTCCGCTACCTCCGGCAGCGAGACGCGTAACGCCTCTTCAATCGTCTTCACATAATGAACCTTGAGATTCTCGAGTTGCTCCTTGGTGAGGTCCTCGTCAACGTTCATCTTATTTTCCGCCGGCAAAATCACGTCCGTGACTCCGGCACGCTTGGCGGCCAGCACTTTTTCTTTAATGCCGCCCACCGGCAACACGTTGCCGCTGAGTGTGATTTCGCCCGTCATAGCCAGCAACGGACGAATGCGGTGCCCCGTCAGTAGCGACACCAGCGTGGTCGCCATGGTCACACCTGCAGATGGACCATCCTTCGGAATCGCTCCCGCCGGCACGTGCATATGAATATCGTGATCGGCGAAAAAGTTTTCCGCAATGCCCAACTGCGCGGCATTCGAGCGCACCCACGTCAGGGCTGCCTGCATGGATTCCTGCATGACTTGGCCAATCTGGCCCGTCATGGTGAATCCACCTTTACCCTTCATCGCGTTGGCTTCGACGAAGAGCACGTCCCCGCCCGATGGAGTCCAGGCCAAGCCTACAGCCACTCCCGGACGTTCCGTGCGCTCCTCGATCTCGCCTTCGGTGCGGATCTTGATTCCGCCCAGGAATTCCTGAATGATTTCCTGCGTCACCACGAGTTTCTCGGTCTTGCCTTCGGCCAGCCGCCGCGCCTGCTTGCGGCAGATGGTTCCGATGGTCCGTTCCAGGCTGCGTACTCCAGCCTCGCGCGTGTAGTGGCGAATAATGTAGCTTTGCGCCGCCTGAGGAAATTCGATCTGCTCCGCTGTGATTCCGTTCTCTTCCACCTGCCGTGGAACCAGATAACGGAACGCGATGTGCAGCTTCTCTTCCTCGCTGTAGCCCTGCAGTTCGATGATCTCCATACGATCGCGCAGCGGCTCGGCAATCGGGTCGAGCATGTTCGCGGTGGTAATGAAGAGCACCTTCGACAAATCAAACGTGACGTCGAGATAGTTGTCGCGGAAGCTGGAATTCTGCTCAGGATCAAGCGCTTCGAGCAACGCCGAAGCCGGATCGCCGCGAAAATCACGGCCCACCTTATCGATTTCATCGAGCATGAAAACTGGATCCTTCGTCTCTGCACGGCGAATGCCCTGGATAATTTGTCCCGGCAAGGCGCCAATGTAAGTACGACGATGCCCGCGGATTTCCGCCTCATCGTGCACGCCGCCGAGCGACAGCCGCACAAACTTCCGTCCCAACGCGCGTGCGATCGACTTGCCCAGCGAAGTCTTACCCACGCCGGGAGGTCCAACGAAGCACAAGATCGGACCCTTCATGTTCGGCTTCAAGCGCCGCACCGAAAGATAGTCGAGGATGCGATCCTTAACTTTTTCCAGGTCGTAGTGATCCGTATCCAGAATTTCTTTGGCCTTCGGGATCTCGATTTCCTGGCCGGAAGTCTTGGCCCAGGGCAACACCGCCAGCCACTCGACGTAATTCCGCGTAAGCGAGTAGTCGGCAGCCATGGGAGACATGCGGGAGAGGCGCCCCAATTCCTTGAGCGCTTCCTTCTTTACTTCTTCCGGCATGCCCGCATCGTCGATTTTCTTTTTCAGATCTTCAACGTCGCGCTGCCCTTCATCCTGCTCGCCCAATTCTTTTTGGATGGCCTTCATTTGCTCGCGCAGGTAATACTCGCGCTGCGTCTGCTGCACGCGATCCTGCACTTCGCTTTGGATCTTGTTGCGCAGTTGCTGCACTTCCAGTTCTTTCGCGAGATGCTGGTTAATCTTCTCCAGGCGTATGCGGATGTCGAGAGTTTCCAGCGTGTCCTGCTTGTCGGGTGTGGATAGCGATGGCAACGAGGAGGCGATGAAATCCACCAGACGGCCCGGCTCGTCAATGTTGAGGGCAACGGTAGAAAGCTCATCCGAAAGCGTCGGCGAACCGGCCACGATCTGCTGGAACAGGGTCAGAACGTTACGCTGCAACGCTTCGATTTCAGAACTGTCAGGCGGCGCCGCTTCAGGAATCGGTGATACCCGGGCCCGCATGAACGGCGTCAATTGCGTGAACTCGCCTAAACGTACCCGCTCCAGCCCTTCGGCAAACACGAACAGGCTCTGGTTGGGCATCTTGACGACCTTATGTACGACTGCGGAAGTGCCGACCGTGTAAAGGTCGCTGGGTTGAGGGTTGTCGACGCGCGCCTCGCGCTGCGCCACAACGATGATGGTCTTATCCTCCCCGAGCGAATTAATAAGCTGGACGGAACTATCGCGCCCTACCGTTAAAGGCAGGACGGCGTGCGGAAAAAGAACGGTATCCCGCACTGGAAGCACGGGCAAAGCCCGTACGTCATTTATTTCCCGATGCTTAGCAGTCGGCTCGGAAAGCGGTGATTGGCTCATTGGCTCTCCTTGAGTGTAACTCACTCAAGCTTAGATGTTAATCCTCTGGAAAGGTTTCATCCACCTCTTATATGCCCGAGGCTTCTCGATTCTATCGGCATCCTGAGTCGCCCGGCATGATGCCCAAGGTACCGGGGCTAACGCGGCTGGTACCGTCCGCAGGAAACACGGGCATTGCGTGCTAACGACTCGTCGCCCAGCCGTGGAACGATTGGAGGTATGAAACTGCTATTTGCCTTCGAACTCTAATCAACCCGCAGAATCATTTGCATTCCATTTTCCAGTTTCACATTGTGTTTCTTGGAAGTCAGCACCGATTCCTGCGCGGCTTCGCTCAACTCCACGCCGGACATACCCACTGTTCCCTTGGCGTTAAACGGCAGTTTGGCGTCTGGATTACTTCCGCCGCCGGTGGGCATCCGTTGTCCACCGTACTGGCTTGGCTGACCGCTGCCAGCACCGATAACTCCTCCAGGAGGCGACCCCAGACGGACCCCAGGGCCACCCCCCATTTGGTTGATCTGTTCCGAATTGGTTGCAGGATCAAATTGATCTGCATATCCAACCGCTTGGATGTTCGCCGGCAGCGCCATTTCGGAACCGTTCTTCAAGATCATCCTGTCGAACGCAACTTTCAAGGTCGAGGCAGAATCCCCCTGGTGAGGGACAACTTCGACCACGTGTCCTATGATTTTGCAGCCCTTGGTCGCAAGGCCTGGTGGAGATGAGTTTAGATCGTCAGTGGTTTTGGCCAGCACTTGGTCTCCCACCTTCGCTTTCTTGGCATCAACGGGCTTCTCGAGCTCTGCCCGAATCAAGGTTCCCGGCGTAAAGTGCATTTCAATCGCGGGCTGCTTGGGCGCAACCGACGCTGGAGCCGTTTCCGGGGATTGCGGCGGAGCCGCGCTCTGGCTGAACGAAATTCCCGTCAGGCAAGCTCCTGCAACTACAAAATAGAGCATCTTTTTCATGAGAGTACACCTCACGATTGCGGAGTATAGCAAAGATTCTACGGGGGAGAGCGCCTCGAGATTCCACGCTCCAGTAGCGATTGAATCGAAGATAATCGAAGAATTACCTTGCGCGTTAGGCTGCCCGGTAAATCCCTAACACCTTGACGAACTCTGCGATCTCGCCAAGATGCCGCAGTGCGTTCCGGGCAGGTTCATCATCGCCGCGCAGAAAGTCGACGTAGAAAACGTATTCCCAGGGACGTCCACGCATGGGGCGCGACTCGATCTTGCTCAGGCTGATATCGCACAGGGCAAACACGCTCAACGATTTGAACAGCGCTCCCGGCTCGTTCTTCACCTTGTATGCCAGAGAAGTCTTGTTCGCTCCGTGGGGAATGAGGCGCTGGTAGCGGCTTGCAGAGGTAACGCTTCCCTTCCGTCGCGAAGAGGATGCTTTCGCTTTATGAATCAGGAGGAAGCGTGTGAAATTTCGTTTGTCGTCCTCGACTCCCGCTTGCAGAATCTCGCCTGAGTATTCCCGCGCGGCGTGCCGTCCAGCGATGCCTGCTGCGTCAGGAAGCTTTTCCGCCACAACATGCTTTACGCTTCCCGCCGTGTCGTAAAACGGAACCGGCTCGATCCCGGGATGATGGCGAAAAAAATCGCGGCACTGATCGAGAGCCACCGGATGCGAGAATACGCGCCGCACTGCCGCGAGCTTCACACCGGGCGCGGCAATCACGTTGTGCACGATCCGCAACAGAAATTCACCCTGGATGAACACATCTCGCGTAACCAGCAGATCGGCGTGCTCGGCCACGGTTCCAGCCAGCGAGTTTTCGATCGGAATTACGGCGGCGGAAACCGATTCCTTCTCCACGCGTTGAAAGACCTCCGCGGCATGGGCGCAAGGGATCACGGTACAGCCCGGCAGCATGCGCTCCGCTGCTTCGTGACTGAAGGAACCGAGCTCACCCTGAATCGCGACTTTCTTCGCTGCAACTTTCATCACAAGGCAAGGTAGCTGGAGAAGTGGGCCGAGCGCAAATCCATTCGGCAGAGCTGGTGACTCTGAGGCTCTAGATGAGATTTTTTTCCAGCACCCACGCGTCCATCCCGTTGGAATAGTAGCGAGGGAAAGCCCTGGTTACGTTAAAGCCATGCCGCTTGTAAAACGCTAGCGCGGATGCGTTATCGACGGCAGTTTCCAGTTCCACCGCGCGGCAGCCGGTCACGATCAAACGGTCTTCTGCGGCACGCAGCAGCAGCGACCCGACACCGAAGCGGCGCGCGGCAGCAATCACATCAATCGTGATGATGTGCCCGCGGGCGCGGCTGCCTGCCTCGGCAACCAGGAACCCGACAATGGCCGAATCAGGTGTGGGAGAAGCAGAATGCTTTTCGTTTTTTATGGAAGCCGAACCTGCCGAGGCCGAACCAGCCGTCCCTACTCCACCCACACCCGCCGCCACCACTGTAAAGGCTGCACGCCGCCGCATATAAAGCCGGAGTTCTGCCCGGGAATAGGAAATTCCGGGAGGAAAGCAGGATTGGTCAATGCGCCACAGCGTCTCGAAGTCGGAGGGCTGGAAATCACGAATGGTGAAGGGCACGCGGCCATTGTAACGGCCAGAGGAAAGCTCGTTCCGCCCTATGAAAGCATTCGGCCCCAGGTTTTCCACAGATATGCGCCGCACGGCGCCGTGAGCGCCGAAAATGTGTGCGATTGCCCCCTTGCCTCACCCGCAACCTCGGACGTACCATGAGCATCAGAGGAAGCGTTGTGGGGCGCCTTCTGCTGATTGACGTGGTCGCTTCGGTCGCCGTTTTGGGGCTGTGGTACGTCGTGTTTTCTCATTACAACCGAAAAAAAGGCGCCGCCGTCTTGCGCTGGGTCCAGTCCGCATGCGTCGGCAAGGGACGCATCCTCGAATCGAATTGGATGGGAACGTCCCGCCTGCAAGCCCGTCTTCATTTCCCCTCCCGCTGGTTTGACAACGCCCGCGTTACCGTGAAGTTCCGCCCGCGCGCTCTTCCCATTCAGTGGCTGATCAGCTGCTGGCATAAGCAAAAAGAAACTTTGACCTTTGAGGCCGATCTGGACAGCTCCCCGAGTTTCCGTCTGGAGGTGATCCGTCATCGCTGGTGCGCCCATAATCGCGGGATTTCATCTCCCAAGCGCGACGATCGCGAGTGGGATGTCTACGAACCCGGCGCCGTGATCCTGACCACCCGGACGCACTGGAAGCAGGATCCCTCAGCAGAATTGAATGCCCTGATGTCGGCGCGCCGGCAGGAGTTTCTCGAGGTGCATTTCCGTCCGGAATCTCCACAATTCTCAGCCGTCGTCCACCTGGAATCCCTGGCGGACCCGAATGCCGCCACAGATTTTGTCAGCGCGCTACGCGAGATTGCTGCGGGAGCTTCGACGCACCGCCAGTGACCGGGTCCGCCCCGCCCTGAATTCCCTTCCTTCGTTCTACACGCTATGCTATCGTTCCGGCCCATGAGTCCCGCCCGCTTCGACAATCCCACGCATGGCTCTTCTCCAATTCAGTTCGGCACCGCCGAATATCTCGGATCGCCCGGAGCCGATCACTGCCAGTTCTGCCAGCAGCCCATCACCGGCACTTATTACCGCGTGCATGGCGCCATGGCCTGTCGAGGCTGCGCCGAGAAAGCGCAGAGCGAGTTGCCGCAATATAGCCACGCCGATTACGTTCGTGGCGTTCTCTACGGTGTGGGCGCCGCGATTGCCGGACTGATTCTTTACGCCGCCTTCGAAATTGCGACCAGTCTCATCATTGGCTATGTCTCGCTGGCTGTGGGCTGGATGGTTGGCAAGGCGATGATGAAAGGATCGAACGGTCAAGGCGGCCGCCGCTACCAGATCACCGCCGCGCTGCTCACTTACGCGGCCGTCTCCATGGCCGCGATTCCCGTCTGGATTCACTACGCAGGCGAGCACAAGCAAGCCCAGCACGCCTCCCAGCAACAACAACTAGCGGATGAACAACGCGAGTTGGAGAGAGACACTGGAAGGCCACAAACCACGGCGCCCGCCAAGCCTGCCGTGAACATCGGCAAGGCATTCGCGACGTTGGCGGTTCTGGGACTGGCCTCCCCGTTTCTCGAATTGGCCGATCCTCTTCACGGAGCAATCGGACTCTTCATACTCTTCATCGGAATTCGCATTGCTTGGCAACTCACCGGACAGAAGCTGCCTGCGATCGATGGACCGTTTCAATCCTCGCCTCGCCCGCCGGCTGGAGTTAGCGCCGGCTGACGGGCATAATATCTACAGCTGTGTCCTCCATCACTCCCGAATTGATTCGAAACTGCAGACGCTGCGCTCGCGAACTCGCACCCGGGGCACTGGTCTGCGATCAATGCCACGCGCTCGTGCACTCCGAACAACTGGATCGTCTGGCGGCGGACGCGAAAGCGCTCGAAGCCAAAGGAGACTTGCGCCAGGCACGCGACCGCTGGCTCGCCGGACTTCCTCTCCTACCGCGAACCTCCAAGCAGTATGACTGGATCAAGGAGCACGCGCGAGCCCTTGAGGTGGCGGCGCTCGGGGTTGCGGGGGACGAGGCTCGCATTCCAGAGCCAACCGACAACAAGTGGGCCAAGCGACTCGGCCCGGTGGGTCCGATCGCGATCCTGTTGGCCAAGGGCAAGACGGTCCTATTCGCACTCTTCAAGCTGAAGTTCCTGCTCAGCTTTGCCGCCTTCATCGGACTTTATTGGGCCATGTGGGGCATGAAATTCGGGATCGGGTTCGCAGTGCTGATTCTGCTCCACGAGATGGGCCACTTCATCGACATCAAGCGCCGCGGTTTGCCCGCCGACATGCCCGTGTTTCTGCCCGGCCTCGGCGCCTACGTCCGTTGGCAGGCGATGGGCGTGCCTCTCGAGACGCGCGCCGAGATCAGCTTGGCCGGACCGCTGGCTGGTTTTCTTGTGGCCGTGGCCTGCGCTGTCCTGTGGTGGCAAACAGGCAATCCGCTATGGGCCGCACTCGCACGCGCTGGCGCGGTCCTCAATCTTCTCAATCTGATTCCCGTCTGGATGCTCGATGGCGGCCAAGCTGTACTGGCCTTGAGCAAGACGGAGCGCATCATCTTGCTCACCGCGTGCCTCGCTCTCTGGCTGTTGCTCGGCCAGAATATGTTCTTCCTGGTAGCGCTCGGCGCCGGATATCAAGTCTTTTTTGCCCGAGATCTGCCTCCGCACCCCAGCCGCGCCACCACCATCTATTACCTGACCGTCCTCACTGCGCTAGGTGTGATCATCCACCTCATGCCGGGAACGGGACTCGGCGTGCGCTAGCGGCACCGGGATCCCGATTGGCCCAAGGTATTCGTCGAGAGGGCGCCAATGGCACTCGGACTTTGGGTGTCAGGCTTGATGGGCCAAAGAAGAGTGCAGCATAGGGTGATCGGTTCAGGACTCCCCACCAGAGCCAAACTTAATCTCGGATTTCAACTACTTTCGCTAATCCATTTCGAAATGCGGCAACGAACATCGATAATGTAACATCCTTGTTATCGAACCAGTTCCAGAAGCATCTTTCACAACCGCTTATTAGGCCGGCGCCTTAGATGAGCACAAACCTTCATCTACTACTCGAACCCAAAGCAGGCCCACGCGGCATATTGCTGGTCCGCACTGCTGTGGGGCTAATCTTCCTTACACAGGGCATTCTAAAGTTCCCTTGACCCAAATATGGGTGGGGTGCGCTTCACAAGAATCGGATTTCCACATCCGTACTTTATGGCCCATTTTGTCGGTACCTTCGAGGCTCTGTGCGGCCTTCTCGTACTAATCGGGCTGTGGACAAGATTCGCGTCGATTCCACTGCTGATCGTGATTACGACCGCGATTGCGACTACAAAGATCCCGGAACTGCTTCGCGCAAACCAGGGTTTCTGGTACATGGTTAGCGACGCGCGCACCGATTTTGCGATGTTCTGCTGTTTGATTTTTCTCGTCTCAGTTGGTGGCGGCCTCTGGTCGATCGACGCAAGGCTAGCAGTGCCCGACCGAAGTCGAGAATGAGATGTTCCTGGGTTTGTTCAGAATTATCAAGGAGACTTCATGAACGAACTGTCTGAATCCAGGCGTCGGTTTCTAAAAACAGCGGGTCTATCAGCCGGAGCGGCTCTTCTGCACCCGGGAACGGTTGTCGCTGAATCGAGTATCTCAACACCGCACAACGGCACGGCTGCTGCTTCGTTGGAGTCTGGTTCTGCAGACTACACGCTGCACATCAAAACGTCCCCGATTGAGATAGCGCGCAAGCGGATTATCTCGGCGACCACCTACAACGACCAATTTCCCGGCCCACTGCTTCGCTTCAAAGAAGGCCAGCAGGTCACGATAAACATATTCAACGACACAGATATGCCGGAACAACTTCACTGGCACGGCCAGATGGTTCCGGTTGACGTGGATGGAGCCGCAGAGGAGGGCACGCCGTTCATCCCCGCACGTGGCAAACGCAGGATCGTATTCACTCCTCGTCCCGCGGGATTTCGTTTCTATCACACGCACAATCGAGCGGGGGCGGATCTTTACGCCGGACAGTACGGCGGGGAGGTCGGCCCTGTGTATATCGAACCCAAGCATGAGCCTGGCAACTATGACCGCGAGGTCTTCCTCGTTCTAAAAGAATTCGAACCGACTTTCAGCCGTGGTGGAGACATGGCCCAGAACTTCCTGCCTCCAACCACGGTCGAAGTGCTCGAAGAGCAAGGCGAGTCGGCCATGAAGGCTTCCCTCGCCAAAGGCATGCCGCACGGATACGAGGTGGGCTACGGCTCTTTCACGATCAACGGCCGGATGCTGCACCATGGGGAGCCTATTCGCGTGAAGCAAGGCGAACGACTTCTGTTCCATGTATTGAATGGCAGCGCGACCGAGATTCGCAGTCTCGCCCTGCCCGGCCATTCGTTCCACGTGGTGGCACTCGACGGAAATCCCGTGCCCAACCCGGCTACAGTTCCGGTACTTTGGCTAGGCACCGCAGAGCGCGTCTCTGCCATTGTTGAAATGAAGCATCCTGGGGTCTGGATCATGGGAGATTTGGCGGATGATGATCGTGAGCACGGCATGGGAATTGTCGTCGAATACGCAGGAGCCAAGGGCAAGGCGGAATGGATTGCGGCTCCTTCCTATCGCTGGAACTACGGCTCTTCGCGAAACCTGGTGTAAACGCTGATCCACCAGACGAAACCTTTGAGATGATCTTTGCCAAGGACAATGCCGCCGCCGACGGCTTCAACCGGTGGACGATCAACGGCGTAGCGTACCCGATGAGCAACGATATGGTCCCTGCCTCGTTTCATTTGAAAGAAGGCAAACGGTATCGCGTCCACATGCGAAATGCCAGTGACGACATCCACCCCATTCACTTGCACCGGCATAGCTTTGAGCTCACGCGCGTGGCGGGAAAGACAACATCCGGAATCTTAAAAGATGTGGTGATGCTAGGTGGCTACCAGGAAGCCGAAATCGACTTCGTCGCCAACAACCCAGGGCTGACGCTATTCCACTGTCACCAGCAACTGCACATGGACTTCGGTTTCATGACCCTTTTCGATTATGTGTGATCTATGAAGCGGGGGGCTCTTCTAACGCTCATCAGGTCCCTTTCAACACACAATAGGGATGCGATACTTCGCTGCTCTGGGCGGATCACAGGCAAGGCGGAGCGAATTCTGCCTTTCAGTTGGCGCTCGTGGGGTCTCGTCAGCCGAAGAAATCTCTTTCATACCTCGCATCAGCTTTTTCGATTGTCGAGACTGGAGAGTCGCGCTATTCTTTCGGGTACACTCCCAACCGTTTCACCATGTCTCGGTGGCATTGCTTTGCTGAAATTATTACTTGCAGACTACGAATAGGAGACTGACGACCATCCATGTCTAATGAACTGCGCAATTTTCTGGCACTTACCTATGACGAATTGGAAGAGCTGAATCTGAAGGCAAAGGAACAGCGCAGCAAGCGCGTTCCCATCCACAAGATCCAGGAAGAGCGGTTGAAGTATCTCGCCGACGAGAAGCGAATCAAAGCCGTGACCGTCCTGTTTAGCGATCTCGAGGGCCGGTTGCACATGCTCGATTACGACAAGAAGTTCCTCATCAAGAGCTGGGACAATCTCACCTTCGACGGCTCCTCCATTCGCGGCTTCACGGCGCAGCGCGAGAGCGATCTGCGCCTGGGCATCGACTGGGCCGCTTTTTACTGGGCGCCGTCTGACGTGTTCGGTTCCGGCAAAGTGCTGGTGTTCGGCGAAGTCATCGACAAAGGCGGAACATCCTACACCGCCGACATTCGTGGCGTGCTGAAAGGCTACGCCGAGGCGCTCCACAAGAAAAAGGGCTACACCCTCAACGCTGCCAACGAGATTGAAGGTTTCCTGTTCAAGGGCTCGGATGCCGAGCGCCGCTATCACGAGACCGGAAAATTCGAATACGTAAACACCGGCGGGTATTATCACTCGCTGCCCGGCGATGCGCTTCGCACTTTCATCGATACTACGGCAGAAGTGCAGCGCTCCATGGGCTTCCAGAACGAGAAAGACCATCCGGAAGTTGCTCCCTCGCAATTTGAGATCAACTACGGCTACGGCGAAGTGGTTGCCGCCGCCGACCAGATTCAGCTCTACAAGTTGATCTGCCGTCAGGTTGCCACCAACATGGGCCTGACCGCGTCGTTCCTCCCGAAGCCCGTTGTTGGTGTGAACGGCAGCGGCATGCACACGAATGTTTCGATCAGCGAGAACGGCAAGAATCTCTTCTGGGATGCGAAGGGCGAAGAGAAGTTGAGCAAGATCGGTTGGGCTTTTCTCGACCGCATCCTCACCCATGGCAATGACATCTGCCTGCTGCTGAATCCCAGCGTGAACGCGTATCGTCGTCTGGATCCGCACTTTGAGGCGCCGAACCAGATCAAGGCTTCCGCTGTCGATCGCGGATCGATGATCCGCATTCCGATCGGCAACGAGAAGAGCATGCGCGTGGAAGTTCGTTCGGTAGCGCCGGATGCGAATCCTTACCTGGTCATGCTCTCGATCTTCAAGAGCGGAATCGACGGCCAGACCTCCAAGATCAAGAACCTCCGCCAGGCCGAGCGTTACCTCCCGGACAACATCTATACCGCGCTCGAAGACTTCCGCAAAGCCGAATGGACTACGGAACTTCTGGGCGAAGATGTGAAGGGCCGTTACGCCGACCTGAAACAGGCCGCAGCTGACCGCTGTCCACGCCTGCTGGGAACTTTTGTAAAAGCCCCCGAAGTGCAATATCACCACGAAGTCTACAACCAATTCCTTTGGAATTTGTTCTAAACCGCTGCAGTTCTGCCACGGAAAGCGCCTCGCCCGCATGGTGGAGGCGCTTTTCCTTTCTTTTCTCTCTCAGTGCTCGTTTTACTCCTACAGCGTTCGCCCGCTGAATGCGCCTGTGCTAGATTCAGGAGTTTCATGGATCTCGCCCCAACCATCTCGACTCAAGCCCTGACCCGCCGCTTCGGAGAACTTATCGCGGTTGACGGCATCGACCTGCGCGTGTCTCCCGGACAGTTCTTCGGCTTCCTTGGCCCTAACGGCGCCGGCAAATCCACCACCATCAAAATGCTCACCGGACTGCTTGCTCCGAGCTCCGGGCGAATCCAAATTCTTGGCCTGGATCTCACTGCGCATCCCGTGGAGGTGAAGCGGCAAATCGGCGTCGTGCCCGAAGGCATGGCGTTGTTCGGACGGCTGACCGGCTCGGAGTTCCTGAACTTCGCCGGCCGCATGTATGGACTGGATCGAGACACGACAGCCAAACGCACCGCTGAGTTGCTCGACTTCATGCAGCTCGCCGATCAGCCCAGGAAGCTGGTTATGGACTATTCGCACGGAATGCAGAAAAAGTTAGCCATGGCCGCGGCCGTGATTCACGGTCCGAAGGTGCTGTTCCTCGACGAACCATTCGAAGGCGTGGACGCCATTGCCGCCGGAACCTTGAAGACCATGCTGCAAGGCATGATCGCTCGCGGCGCCACGATTTTCCTCACCTCGCATGTGCTGGAAATCGTCGAGCGTCTATGCAGCCACGTCGCCATCATCCATCAGGGACGGCTGGTGGCGCAGGGATCGCTCGAAGAATTGCGAATCGGCGTGGAGGCACAGACGCCATCGGCCATCGATGCTTCCCCATCGCCCGGAGACAAGATGACGCTCGAGCAGATTTTTCTCCGTACCGTCGGCGGCTCGCGCCCCACGGATCAGGAGCTTTCCTGGTTGGGATGAACAGCTGGCTCTATTTCTTCCAAACGTAAAAGTTCTTTTCGTCAGCCAGCGTTTCGATGGGCAGGCTCTCCGCAGCCGAGGCGCGATGCACCGCTGAACGCAGGTTTGCCAGTCCAATTCCGCCCACGTCCGCCAGCGGAATTTCCAAAGCGGAGCCCGGGGCTGCCGTCTTCAACTCTTTGAGGATCCCCTGCACCAGCTCGTGGTGCTTCCCTCGCCTGCCTCGGTTCAGCTCGGCAACCGCCAGTTGCCGGTATTTTAAAGTTGGCCGCGGGGCGCTTCCCTTATTTTCCTTGGACATGACCTACCTCAGTAAGCTGTTTGCGATACCAGCACGATAATTATACTACTACTATACGTTTATTTTGCAATATGGATGACGCGCTCTGTTTTGCTCCTGCCACGGCTGCGGTTTACTTCGCCTTTCCGCATTCCGTCGCCACGTCAGAGGTACCCAATATTCCCACCTTTTTTTAGTGCCCCGGGTATGCTGAAAAAGGTTTGAAAAGTGGGGGTTCAGTGTGAAGAAAGAATATCCATGGCGGAAGTTGTACGAGGCGGCAATGCTCGAACTCGACCCGAAGAAACTGCAAGAGAAAATCGAGGCAGCTCACGCGGCTCTCCAACAGCGTACCCAGGAAGTGTTAGTCGCAGACGATCGCGATGGCGGCCTACTCGAGGAGCGGCTCGCCATTGCCGACGCTCTCCATAGCCTTCGAACTCTGCAAAAAGTGGAACTGGGATCCTTTGGCGGAGCCGGAAGCCGGCGCAGCGCCGTGCACCCCGCGGAGGAGCCATGAAGCCTCGCTGTTCACGCTTGGCTTCTTCTCGCGGGAGACTAAGACTCTGGCAGGTAGTCTTCTCTCGCGCTCGCATCATCACCGACCCAAAGAAATTGGCGCAGCTCAATTCCGCCCTTGCGGACCGACGAAGACAAGAAGAAGCCGAAGGGAAAACGGCCGCAGAACGAAAGCTGTCGTGCGCTGTATCCACGCCCACACGATAGATAATCGCCGGATTCTTCCTGGCCGTGCTAGGGCAAATTCACGCTTGAGCTTATGCTGGAGTCCACGGGAGAATGTGTAATGTATATGGACGCACCGCCGAGATTAGCGGTCATGTCGGCCCTGTTCCGCTGGCTCTGCCTCCGCTCGCCGAAACCGTTAGCCCATGATTGAGGCCACTCCTCAGCTCCGTCGCCGCGGCCAACTTACAGCCATCGCATGGCTCCGCTGGCGCCTCTTCCTGAACGCTCTGCGCACCACGCGGGGGCAACTAGAGCTGATCTCGCACATCTTCGTCTCGCTTGCGTTCGCCATCGGTGGACTCGGCGGAGCAGTGTTCATGGGAGTCGCGGCTTACTTTTTGCTCTCGTCGGGCAAGCCGGAAATGCTGGCTCTACTCCTGTGGGCTATCTTTTTCTTCTGGCAAGCCTTTCCCATCATGGCTACCGCTTTCACCAACAATCCAGACTCTTCTGACTTGCTCCGCTTCGCGCTCAGCTACCGCTCGTATTTTCTGGTGCGCCTGGCCTATGGGGCTTTCGATCCTGCAAGCGTCCTGGGCAGCCTGTGGTCGTTCGGAATCCTGGTGGGCGTCGGCTTTGCAAAACCCGCCTCGCTGCCCTGGACGCTCCTCGTATTGCTGGCATTCGTCGCCTTCAATCTTCTGTTCATGCAAATGGTCTTCGCCTGGGTAGAACGCTGGCTCGCACAACGCCGCACCCGCGAGATCATGGGCGTTCTGTTTGTTCTGCTGATGCTGAGTTTTCAATTGATCGGCCCACTGACCAGGCATTTCAAAGCGCACGGGCAACCTCAAGTCCAAAAGTTTGTCGAGTTCCTTGCTCCGGCGCAAGGAATTCTCCCACCCGGCCTTGCCGCTGACGCCATCGTGCAGGGAATCTATCCGCAATTTCTAGTGGCCCTTACTTCACTCGCTTTATTAGGCGCTTTTCTGATGGTGATCGGCTACGGCCTGCACGTAAGATTGCTGGCGCAATATCGCGGCGAGAGTTTGAGCGAGGCCGTCGCCCCGTCCACTGCTCGGCAAGACCGGCCGCTCCGCTTGGGCTGGCATCTTCCCGGATTCGCAACGCCGGTCACGGCGGTCTTCGAAAAAGAAATTCACTATCTCCTCCGCAGCGGCCCCATGTTGCTCACCCTGATCATGCCGATTTTTATGCTGCTGGTCTTTCGTTTCGGTTCCATGAACTCCGTCCGGCATTCGAGTGTTTTTTTGACTCGCGCCCCCAACCTGGCATTTCCCGTCGCCGCCGCCTATACCCTCTTGATGCTGACCAACCTGGTCTACAACAATTTCGGCGGCGATGCCGGCGGCATCCAGTTCTTCTACGCGGCCCCGGTGAGCTTCCGCGACATTGTGCTGGCCAAGAATCTCACCCATGCCGGCATTCTGGCCGTGGAAATAGCCGTGGCGTGGATTGCGGTCGCTTCCTTCTACGGCAGGCCCTCGCTCAACATCACGGTCGCCACCCTTGCCGGCCTGCTATTCGCAGCACCCATGAATTTTGCCGTGGGCAACGTGTTATCGATCTACTCGCCGAAAAAACTGGACTACTCCAAGTTCGGCCGCCAGCGCGCCTCTCAGGTGACGGTACTTGTCAGCCTGGCTCTGCAGCTTGTCGTCGTGGGCGTCGGCGTCAGCGCTTTTGTGATGGCTCGCTACATCGGAAATTTGTGGATTGCGACTTTGTTGCTTCTGCTGTTGGCGGGAATCTCGCTTTCACTCTACGGGATGGTGCTGAACCGTATGGACCGCCTGGCGCTGGAGCGACGCGAAGCCATGGTCGCAGAGCTTTGCCGCGCCTAGTCGGCCAGGAGCCCGCCCTCTCTAGAGCACAGCGCCCCGCTGATCAGAAATTGAAAGCTTCAAGAAATCGTTCGCATCAATCAGGCCGAGAATGATGCGCACTAGAAGCGGAAATCGTCGTCGTGTGGGGTCGTTCACGATGACTGGTGCGCAAAGCTGATACGGTACACCGCGAGTCTCAAGCTGACAGCCCCCAGCAGTCAATACATTTTTGACCCATCCGCTTTCTCGCCCATAGGTGAGCGCGATCAGGAATCCGTCGGGCTGACGAAAAACATTCACTGGCGTCCGGTAGAGCTTGCCGGAGTTTCGACCCGCGCTTGTAACAATGGCGAAACCGGGCAACGCTCCGGCGAATCGGATCGCAAATCGGTTCGTAACAGCTCGGTGGAAGGCTGCGAGACGCCTCTTGCAAAATCGCACCAGAAGTATGGCCAGCAGGATCGCAAGCAGTGGGACCGCCGTTGCGGCAATTACCATGGCCGATTGCCTACCCGCGATAACCGATCACTATCAGCCTGATCAGCCATTAGCCCTCAGCCGTAAGTGCCAAAAGAATAATCCAAGATAGCTCGCCGCGAGCCAACAAAACAGCAGGGTGAGCAGAGCGTGTCCCACGACAAATGTTGTTCCCTTGGGCCAGTCGGCGTGAGAAAAATAAATCGCGTCGACAAGAATCCGTGCAGTCCAGTAAATCCCAATGAAGCAGGCGAGTCCCAACGCGGCACGGTCGCCTCGGAGCAGTTCCGTATGGAGCGCCAACGTCAGGGCGCCGAAGGCAATAATCGTCAACACCGTGAATCCACTCTGCACCCAAAGCAGTTTCCTGTTGAATGGTATCAATTGCTGTAAGTCTTGTTTCCAGCGCAGCCGATACGGCACTTGAAAACTGGCGAAGAGGATTACAAAATGTGCCGCGCCAACGAGCCACAGGTCGATGTCAAACAACTGCTGCACGAGTGCGTGAGTCATAGCGCGTGAATTGCTCGCATGAATGGAAGTATTACACGCAGCACAAACCACGGGTGAAAGAGCCAAAAGACCGGTACCGCGAGGCACACCACCATGAAGCACCAGTCGCTTGCTCCCTGGCCTAGTCCGAGCCGCTTGCCCAACCGCGAACGCTCCACTCTCACACCCGCGCCTTGCAGAACGAAATAAAGGGTAGGCAGGCCATAGCCTCCACGAGCTGGCAGCGAGATCACCAAGTCGTGGATCAGTCCGGAGACCATGAATACCAGGAACCCAGCTGCGTTCGGCCCTAGCGTTCGATGTAGCGGGCGAAAAATCAACTCATGAGCAAGCTGACGGAAGCCAAGGTTCCATCGCTTCCCCCAGAATTGTCCCAGTGAGGTGGAACGGAGAGGCGAAGACATGATGAATTCGGCTTTGACGCCGACGCTCTGCCACAGCAGCGCGACTACGTGGAAAATGCCAAAGTGAAGGACCAGGATCATACCCACCATCCCTACCCACCCACGGATAAGGCCATATCCTGCCGGAATGGATCGCGCCACCGCCCAAAGAAGGATTGAGCCGAGAATGGTTTCGGATGCCGCCCAGACCCAGGTCCAGGAGGTTAGTGGCGACACGCGTTGTCTCGCGTCCAAGAAAGAAGCCGCATCCATTCCCGGCCAAGCCAGAAGATAAGCTGCCGAGCGCCATGCCGGGTGAACGATGCGTAATCGCGCTTCCCACCACGTCAGCCACTTAAGGCTTAGGAAGATGGCGAACGAAAGAATCCACATGAACGCCCAGGACGGCAGTAGATCGCGGCAAGCCACCGCCGTCAAAGGCAAGACGCAAATCGGAAGCCAACCGAGTACTTTATAAACAGGTTGACGGATTTCCGTGTCTGCCTCACTTTGGTCCGAATTCACTTGTTTTCCGGATTCGCCAGAAACCGATATCCCACCCCGCGCACCGTCAGCAAATGCCGCGGCTCTGCGGGATCGTCTTCGATGTAGCGCCGCAGCCGCACCATGAAGTTATCGATGGCGCGCGTGTCGGTGTCTTCGTGCAGTCCCCACACTTCCTCGAGAATTTGTTTGCGCGAAACCACGCGCCCATCGTTACGCACCAAGTAGCGCAGCAGTTCCGATTCCATCAGCGTCAGATGAATCACGTTATCGGCCGTCCGCAATTCGAGCACGCCGAAGTCGATGGTCTTGCCGCTGAAGGAAAATGTTCCGAAGTCGCCCACATTGGCCGCGTCAGACGCGGGCGGCGCATTTCCCGCTTGATGGTCGGCTCTCATCCATTGGCTGCGCCGGAGCAACCCCTGCAAACGGGCCAGCAAAATCGACAGGTCGAAAGGCTTGGGCAGATAATCATCCGCTCCGGCGGCGAAGCCTTTCAGAACGTCCTCGGGCCGGCTTCGCGCTGTCAGCATCAGCACCGGCACGTAATTCCGTGCCGCGCGCAGTTCCGAAACCACGCTGAACCCGTCCTTGCCCGGCAACATGATATCGAGCACGATGGCGTCGAAGTTTTCCTTCTTGCCGAGAAGGCGATCGGTCGCGGCCTCGCCGTCGCCTACCACCTCAGCCGAATATCCCTCCGCCTGCAGATTGAAACAGAGCCCCTGCGCCAGATGCGCTTCGTCTTCGACCACCAGAACCCGGCTCATGCGTTCGACCTCGGCAGCTCCATCGTAATCGTTGTGCCCTCGCCTTCGCCCTCGCTCGCTGCAGACACTTTGCCGCCGTGCTTCTGCGCGATCGCTTTCACAATAAACAGCCCCAGCCCCGTTCCTTTTACGTGGGCCAGCGATCGATGAGTAACGCGATAGAAGCGCTTGAAGATGCTCTTCAAATCGTCGGAAGGAATACCGACTCCGTGGTCCTGCACGCTGAGCACGATGCGCTTCTCATCGGGAGTATCCAGACGCACCCGCACATCCACGGTGTCGCCGGAATATTTAATCGCATTGTCGAGCACGTTGAAGACCGCGGTACGCAAGTCTTCGGCACTCCCCATCACGCGTATCCCCGCCCCATTGCTCGACGCTTCCTCGTAGTGCAGCGCCTCTGGCGGCAAATGATGCCGGACCCGGGTTGCCTCCATGCACGCCCGCACCAGTTGCCCGAAGTCGACCGCAGACTTTTCCCGTCCCGCCTTCTTGTCTCCCGCGCGACCGGCGCGCAGCACCTGTTCCACCGTCTCGGTTAAGCGATCGGTATCGCTGAGCATCAGCCGGTAAAACTCCTGCTTCTGCGCTTCTGGCAGATCCCTGCGCTGCAAGGTTTCCAGGTGCAAGCGGATGGAAGCCACCGGCGTTTTCAGTTCGTGCGTAACCGCGTTGATAAAGCTGTCATGCTGCTCGCTGCGTCGAATCTCACGCAACAGAAAAGTCGTATTTACGATCATGCCCGCAATGATCAGCGCAAAAAAAATGATCCCAAAGAACAGCAGCACGCCTTCGCGCCAGTTGAGGATGATCCATCCGACATTCAGCGCAACCGCTAGGGCCACCAGGCCGATGCCCAGGCAAAGAAAGAAGATGATCGTTCCTCGGCGACTCGTGATGCGCATGGCTTCAGGCTGATTCTACAGCGTAGTAGACAGCTTTCTTGCGAAATAGCTGGTGCCGTGGGGAAAAACAAATGCTGCCAGCCATCCTGAAAGACACTACAGTAATATGGACCCGCCGAATGAATGGACCTAGAATTTTGCAATGCCAGGCACCACGGTCGAAATCAACTCGTTGTGGACGTCACTTGTCCGTTCTCCTCTGATGCTTGTTGTTTGGGGCTTTCAGGGGGTCTCGGTCTCCTTTGCACCATTGTTCTTATACTGGTCAGGCAAGGGATGGTTGTTCCCGCAAGCACGATCGATCATCGTATCCGCATTCTTCCTGATAATTGTTCTTGAAGGGCTCTTCTTCATGGGTCTGGCAAATCACGTCGTCCGGCAAGTGCGCCGGCAAACGGGTGGTGGTTAGAAACAAAAACTCCGATCAGCGATGATCGGAGTCTTGTCTACATATCTCAAGGGGACCAAAGTTTTGATTCGTTTAATCTCCCGCCACTGCCGCCTCCGGCAGAGCCACCGTAACCAGCTTGCCATTCGGCGTAGCCACTAAACCCTTTTCCAGGTCAGCGAGCTTCACCCGCTTAATGTCCCAAGCCAGGCCCAGATGCTTCAGAGCCCAGATGCCGTACCAGTTCATGTCGATTTCGTACCAGGTAAACCCATGCTGCGCTGCGGTCGGATGCGCGTGGTGATTGTTGTGCCAGCCTTCGCCAAATGTGAGCAGTGCCACCCACCAGCTGTTAGTCGAAAGATCGCGCGTGGTAAAGCGGCGCGTGCCCCAGGAGTGCGTGGCCGAATTCACCAGCCAGGTGGCGTGCAGGCCAACCACCGTGCGCATAAACGTTCCCCACAAAAGAAAGGGCAGTCCGCCAATCGCAAACAGCACCCCGCCCAGCACAATCTGCGGCACGTAGTGATACTTCGTGATCCATACGTGAAATTTATCCTTGGCCAGGTCAGGGACGTAGCGGGCTAGTGTGGTCGTGTCATGGTGCATCGACTTGCCCATCAGGATCCAGCCCATGTGGGCCCACCATTTGCCGTCGATCGGCGAATGCGGATCGCCGTCCTGATCGGAATACTGATGATGAATGCGATGCGTCGCTACCCAGAAAATCGGCCCGCCTTCGAGAGCGAGCGTCGCGCAAACCGTCAAAAAATATTCCACCCACTTCGGCGTCTTATAGCCGCGGTGCGTGAGCAGGCGGTGATAGCTCATCCCAATGCCGAGACTTCCAGACACCCACCACAGGAACATGGCAACGAACAGGGCCTTCCATGTAAAGAAGAAGAGTGCGGCAATGGCGCCCACGTGAAACGCCATCATAAAGATTGCCGTCACCCAGTTCACTTCATTTCTTGCGGCTTGCCGTTTTTCCAGGCTTTCCAGTTGCATATCCAAGGAGCATCCCCGATTCTTGCCTAAGTTCGATAACGTACATATGTAACCTATCAAGCCGTGGAGCCGATCACTGTAATACTTGTGTAATAGCGGGATTTCCGCACATTACGGAAGTGTCTGGCCGCAAAACGAAGGGCGCGACCACTGGCCGCGCCCTCGAAAACCAGCCGAAATCTCACGCCTTTCAGGCGCTCTTTGGCATCTGGTTCATAAACTCTTCCTGCGCCGCTTCGATTTCCTCCATCGACATATCGCGCTTGTGAGTCGCGATGGACCACTTATGGCCGAATGGATCCACCAGCTTGCCATAGCGGTCGCCCCAGAACATCTCCGCTACCGGCATTTCCACAGTCGCTCCCGCTCCAATCGCCCGGTCAAACGCCGAGTCCACATCCTCGACATAAATGTGCAGTCCCGTTCCCGAGCCGCCAATGGTCTGCGGCGACACAGATCCAAATTGTGGGAATTCATCCGCCAGCATGAGGAGAGAGTCGCCGATGCGCAGCTCGGCATGCATGATTTTTCCGTCCGGCCCTTTCATCACGCCTTTTTCCACTGCGCCAAAAGCCTGCTTGTAGAACTCGATCGCGTGCGCAGCGTCGCGCACGGTCATGTAGGGTGTAAGTGTGTGGTAACCCTCCGGTATCGCTTTCGCGGTCATGTTCGCCTCCTTCAGAGAAAATTCGTGCACCAGAGTTTACACCGAAATTCCAAGGCAGATTGTCAAAGGAGTGTTACAGAAAAACGGCTACGGCAGGATCTTGCCCCGTGCAACGATCGGCGTCCTGCCCCCGGGGGAACAAACTCAGAAGAACTTCGTGACGCCTTCTTCCAGCACCACCACGCGGTCTTCAATTCCAGCCGCGCGCGCTTCCTTCTCCAGCAGTTGTAGCGGCTCATCGACAGGCTCGTGCGACAGCCGAAACGTCCCGTAGTGCATGGGCACCATCCAGCGCGACTTCAAGTCGAGGAAGGCGTGCGTCGCATCCGCCGGATTCGTATGCACATTCCGAAACGTCGGCGGATTGTATGCGCCGATTGGAAGCAGAGCCAATTCCGGCGACAGGCGACGCCCAATCTCGCCGAAGCCGGCAAAATAAGCCGTGTCGCCCGCGTGATAAACCGAATGCTTCCCCGCTTTCAGCACGTAGCCGCCGTAGCCGCGATGTGAGTCCTTGAGAATCCGCGCACCCCAATGCCGCGAAGGAACGTGCGTCACGGACACATTGCCGTGCCGCGAACTATTCCACCAATCAAGTTCGATAATTTCGGCGAAGCCTAGATCCGAGACCAGATCCGTAACATGACTGGGAATAATTATGGCCGGCGCCGTTCCGCGCTGCCGCAGATTGTTTTGCACAATCGCCCGCAACGACGGCCGGTGCAGATGATCGAAGTGCGCATGCGTCACCAGCACCAGATCGATGGCCGGCAAATCGCGGACGCGAACTCCCGGACGCCGCAGCCGCTTCAGCACAAATAGCCACCGCGCGAAGTTGGGATCGATCATCACGCTTTGCCCGCCAATTTGTACCAGAAAGCTGGAATGGCCAATAAAAGTCAGCCCAAGTTCGCCGTTCGAAGCCAGACGAGGCAGGTGCGTCTCTCCGCAAAGCGGGGTCACGGCCGAATGCCGCACGAGGCGCCCGAACTGCGACGCGCGCTTGCGGAGGGCCGGATTGCGAAGCGTTGCCTTGATCATCCTGTAACAGCCTGCTTATTGGATGAAATCTGGAAGCGGCTCGGTCTATTTTAGTTCAGTGCCGCTAGAAAGACGCGTAATTCCCGCGATTCCCCCTGAGCTTTTCTCTCGGCCGCTCGGCACCCGCACAATCATACGCCAGTTTGCTTGACCTCCATCCTAGCCCTCGTATCTAATCCAGAGCGGGTCCGATTGTTCGAACAGGAGAATCTCAGCGATGCGAGTTGCTTTCTTAGGTCTGGGAATTATGGGCCATGCCATGGCCACGAATCTTGCCAAGGCCGGGCATGAAGTCACGGTTTGGAATCGCACTCCGGGCAAACTTATAGAAGGTGCAGGCGTCGCCCCCACTCCCTCCGCGGCCGCGCAAGGTGCCGAAGTCGTGTGGCTTTGTGTTTCCGATACCAACGCCGTCGAACAGATTCTCTTTGGCGCAGATGGCGTTGACCAGTCGCTCACCGAGGGCATGATCATCGCCGATTCCAGCACCATCTCTCCCTCCGCCACCGTGAAATTTGCCGAGCGCGTTCGCGGCAAGGGCGTGGCTTACGTCGACGCTCCTATGACCGGATCCAAAATCGGCGCCGCCAACGGCACGCTGATTTTCATGGTCGGTGGCGACGCATCTACCATCGATCGCCTGAGCCCCTTGTTCGCCGCCATGGGCAAGAAAATTTTCCGCATGGGCGAGACGGGCAAGGGTCAGGCCACCAAGCTCGCCATGAACCTCCAGATCGCACTCATCTTCGAAGGCTTCGCCGAAGCCCTCACCCTCGCCAGCAAACTCGGCGTCGACCCCAAGCAACTTCTCTCGCTCATCGAAGCCACCATGGTCCGCTCCGGCGTCGTCGAGTACAAAGGTCCATTCATCCTGCAGCGCGACTTCACGCCTAATTTTCCCTTGCGCCTCATGCACAAGGACATCCTTCTCACCCTCCAGGCCGCCAAGGAGGCTCGCGTGAAATTGCCCGCCCTCGAAACTGTGGAAGAGATTTACGAAATGGCCAGTGAAGAGGGTAATGGCGACCTTGACTACGCCGCGACCTTGACCCTCTTGGAAAAGTGGGCGGGAGTGCAGGTAAAAAGCGAAGCCGCCTGATCAAGTAGAATGCACAATAACTCATGTGGGGACAGCCGCCCTCGGCTGTCTATCGGGCGAAGCCCGACCGTTTCAATAGGCCAGAAGAATTCGTAGGTCTCTCAGGTTATTCCCGGTCGGTCCAATCTCAATTGCATCCCCAAGCGCGCTGAAGAATGGATACGCATCAAACCTCTCCAGTGCCGCGCACGCGTCTAGTCCACTCGCCTGGGCGCGCATCAGAGTGCTTCCATCCGCAACCGCACCCGCCGCAGGACTATTCCCGTCCACTCCATCCGTTCCCGCGCTAAGCACGGTTATATTCTCGCCCGCAATCCTCGCCGCACATGCCAGGGCAAACTGCTGGTTGCGTCCGCCCACGCCGCCGTTCGTGACTTTCACCGTGACCTCTCCACCGGAAATCACGCACACGCGTTCGGATTCTTTTCTTAGCTCGCGCAGTCTCTTCAGCAAATACTCAGCCGCGCGCTCGTAATCCCAGTCGTCGCAGGAGTTGTCCACGTGCACGGCGAATCCCGCGCGCTCGACCGCTGCCCTCGCCTCTTCGACGGCAGTCTGGTTCGAAAGAACTGGCCACCACCGCGAACGGCAAAACGCCGGATCATCCGACTTCGGCGTCTCTTCAAGCGCACGCCGCTCGAAAAGCTCGCGCGTGGAATGCGGCAACTGCGCCACCAGTTCATGCTTTTCCGCGATCCGGTAACAGTCCTCCACGCTGGTGGAATCCGGCATCGTGGGACCCGACGCCAGAGCATCCGCCATACCCTCGGGAACGTCGGAGACCAGCAACGAAACTTGCTGCGCCGGAAACGCCGCCCGCGCCAGCCGCCCGCCTTTCACCGCCGACAGATGTTTCCGGATGGCGTTAATTTCAGTGATGGGCGCGCCCGAATGCACCAGCGCGCGATAAGTCGCCATCAGGTCATCGAGAGAAAGCTCATCGTCAATCGGCTTTTCGACGATCGAGGATCCTCCGCCGCTGAGCAAAAATATCACCAGCGAAGCCGCAGTCTGCGCGTCCAGCGCTTTCAGAATTGCTTTCGCCGCGTGAATGGATTCAGCATTCGGTGTCGGATGTCCACCGCGAAAATAACGGAAACCGCGCACTTGTGCCGAAGGTTCAACCGAACTCGCCACAATGCCTTCGAGCGCAGCCGCACCCATCTGCTGCGCCAATGCCTCCACCATCGTGTGTCCGGCCTTGCCGATAGAAATCACCAGGACCCGCGAATACGCCTGCAGATCATAAAGATCTTCGCAGACCCGCAGCACTCCCCGCTCGCAATGTACATGCCGCGCAAACCCCTTGGCGATCGAGGCTTCGGCCAGCGCGTGAAGAAATATCTCCCGCGCAGCCTTGCGCATTTGCCGAAACAACGAATCACGATTGGCATCAAACATGAGCAGAATTATGAAGCAGTGTTCCGAACGATTTCTTGCCTTACCCAACCTTCGATCGCTTCTCTCAGCTCCCGCAACCGGCCCTCAAAAAAATGATCCGCACCCTCGATCACAACCAGTTTCTTCGGCTCGGGCACCGATGCAACCAGCTCCTCCAGCTTCGCCCGCGGACCAAACTGATCACGCGCGCCACTCACAAACAATTTCGGCTTCACGCAATCACGCAAGAAATCAAATGTGTAAATCCGAGGCGCTTCCGTGTCCGCAGCCACCGGAGCGACTGGCGTCCCCACGCCGATCAACGCTTTCACGCGCGCATCGGAGGCCGCGGCTCGCATTCCCACCGCGGCGCCAAAAGAGAATCCCGCAAATATCAACGGAAGATGAAACTCCGCGTCGAGCCAGTCGAGCGCTGTACGTACGTCTTCCATTTCCCCATTCCCGTGGTCGTGCTCGCCGTGGCTGAGACCAGTACCACGAAAATTGAAGCGCAGCACCGGAAAACCAAAGCTGTTCAGTGCCTTCATGGTATGGAACACGACTTTGTTATGCAGCGTCCCGCCAAACAACGGATGCGGATGACAAACCACCGCCGCATATGTCGCATTCTCGGCGCCCGCATTCAGCAGCGCTTCCAGCCGTCCCGCCGGCCCTTCGAGGAACAGCGACTTGATGGTTGAATTCTCGCCAATCACGCCATTCAGATTACATGAAGTCAGAAGTGAGAAGTCAAAGTGCGGAACTGGACTTCGCCGCTCTGCGCCCTGAGAGGTCACGATTTCACTTCTGCATTTTGTATTCTTACTTCTAACTTATTCGCCGGTTTTCCTCTGCTATTCTCTCCACCATGGACGCCATCATCCTCACTCGCCAACTCGTCGACATCGAATCCATCTCCGGCAATGAAGCTGCCGTCGGAAACTATCTCTACGGTGAGCTCACCCGCATCGGCTACCAGACACGAAGAATTCCCGTCGAGGGCGATCGCTTCGATGTCTACGCCACGTCGCCCGATCACGCGAATCCGGAAGTGGTCTTCTCCACCCATATGGATACAGTTCCTCCGTTCATCCCTTCTTCCGAAGATGCCGCGCGAATTTACGGCCGCGGTTCATGCGACGCGAAAGGCATCATCGCCGCGCAGATCGCCGCCGCCGAACGCCTCCGCCAGCAAGGAATCTACGTCGGTCTGCTTTTCGTGGCCGGCGAGGAGCGCGATAGCCTGGGTGCGAAAATCGCCAACGAGTATGCTGCAACCCAACCAGGGCATCGTTGCAAGTATTTAGTCAACGGCGAGCCCACTGAGAACCATATCGCCCTCGCATCGAAAGGCACGCTGCGCGTGGAAGTCACGGCCTCTGGCCGTATGGCCCATTCTGCTTATCCCGAGCTCGGCGAATCGGCCATCGACAAACTCATTGCCTCACTCACTCGCCTGCGCGCCATGCCGTTGCCTACCGATCCGGAGATTGGTCCCTGCACGCTGAATATTGGATTGATCGAAGGCGGCCGCGCACCGAATGTAATTCCTGATTATGCTCACGCGGATTTGATCTATCGCCTCATCGGTCCAACGCAAGACCTGCGGCGCCAGATTCTCCAGACCGCGGGCGATCAGGTGAAAATCGATTTTCCGCTTGAGATTCCCTTCCTGCGCCTGGGCGCTGTCGATGGTCTGCCGACGATGATCGTCGCTTTCACCACTGACATTCCCAAGCTGACGAACTGGGGTGAACCACTCTTGATCGGTCCGGGATCGATTCATGTAGCGCACACCGACGGTGAGTTCCTCGAGAAACAGCAACTTGCAGAAGCCATTGATCTCTACTGCGTGATCGCGAAGAAACTCATTTAGCTCATAAAGAAACTCCGAATGCAGTGACGATTTGGGTCACAACGACCGCCGATTCCCGGCGGGCCAACATCAACTCGCCCGGTGCATTTAGACTCTAATGATCATGACCACCGCTACCCTCAACTCCCTCGCCCGCGCCTCTTCCGCCTACCTGCGTTCCGCCATGCATCAGCCAATTCGTTGGCACGAGTGGGGCGAGGAGGCGTTCGCTTCCGCGCAACGGGAAAACAAGCCGATGCTCCTCGATATTGGCGCGGTGTGGTGCCACTGGTGCCACGTGATGGATCGGGAATCTTACGACGATCCTGAAGTGGCCGCCATCGTGAACGAACATTTCATCGCCGTCAAAGTAGATCGCGATGAGCGCCCCGATATCGACATCCGCCACCAGGCCGCAGTCAGCGCAGTCAGCGGGCAGGGTGGGTGGCCGCTCACCGCGTTTCTTACGCCTGATGGCAAGCCGTTTTATGGCGGCACTTATTTTCCTCCGACCGATGGCTACGGACGCCCAAGCTTTCGGCGTGTGCTGTTGAGCATCGCCAATGCTTACAGAGAAAAGAACGGCGACGTGTTGGATCAGGCCAAGATGGTAGAGAACGCCATCGCCCAGGCAGAATCTTTCGCCGGACGCAGCGGGCGCATATCGCCCGCCATCATTACAGCGATTCAGGAATCCGCTTTTAAGATGTTCGATCCCCAACACGGCGGATTCGGGCAAGCGCCCAAGTTTCCCCATCCGTCAGTATTGGATCTGTTGATCGAGCAGTTTGCCCGGACCAAAGATGAAAGCCTGCGCAACTTGATCGTCACCACTCTCGAGCACATGGCCAATGGCGGGGTTTACGACCAGCTGGCGGGAGGATTTCATCGTTACTCAGTCGACGAGCGCTGGGTGGTCCCGCACTTCGAGAAGATGTGCTACGACAACTCGGAACTGCTGAAAAATTATGTGCACGCTTATCAGACCACGGAATCGGGGTTTTTCGCGAACGTGGCCCGTGACATCATCCGCTGGATGGATGCATGGCTGAGCGACGGCGAGCGGGGCGGCTTTTACGCCTCGCAGGACGCCGACATCAACATGGAGGACGACGGCGATTACTTCACCTGGACTCTTGACGAAACCCGCGCCGTGTTAACCGAAGAAGAAGCGCAAGTCGCCGCGTTGCGCTATGACATCAACGAAGTGGGCGAAATGCATCACGATCCGGCAAAGAATGTGCTCTACGTTCGCGCGCCGATCGACGAGATCGCGCGGCGCATGACCCTCAGCGATGAGCGCGTCAAAGAACTGCTGGACTCCGCCAAGAAAAAAATGTATGCCGCCCGCTTGCAGCGGCCCACCCCCTACATCGATAAGACGGTTTATGTGGGATGGAACAGCATGTGTGTCTCGGCCTATCTGGAAGCGGCGAAGGCGCTCAACCTCACTGAGGCGCGGCGTTTCGCGCTGCGCTCCCTCGACCGCATCCTGGCGGAGGCTTGGAAGGCACACGCAGAAAGTGCAAGTACCCACGTCGCACAGCCACGGTTATTGCACGTGGTCGCGTACTCCGATCCTGAGGCCAAGCACCGCGAGGTCCCCGGCATGCTCGAAGATTACGCCGCGACCGCGCTGGCCTGTCTCGACGCCTACGAAGCCACGGCCGATGTCAGCTATTTCAAATTTGCCCACGCCATCGCCGACGCCATGATTGCCAAATTCTTCGACCCCGTTTCCGGCGGCTTCTTCGACGCCGAGCCGGCAGCCGATGGCAAGAGCCTGGGCGTTCTGGCCACGCCCCGCAAACCGCTTCAGGATTCGCCCACTCCGGCAGGCAACCCCATGGCAGCGATCGCGTTGTTGCGCCTGCATCACTACACGGGCGACGCTGCGTATCGCGACAAGGCCGAACAGACGCTCGAAACCTTTGCCGGCGTCGCCGGACAATTTGGAATCTTTGCCGCGACGTACGGGATCGCGGCGGTGCACTTCCTGGAAAACCCAATTCAGGTCGTTGTGGTTTCTGAAAATGAAGCCGACGATGCAGGCTCCGCTCTAGCCGCGGCCGCCAATGCGTCCTTCGCGTTCAATAAGAGTGCGCTTCGACTTACCGCGAATCAGGCGGTCGCGAAGAATCTTCCTCCCGCGCTCGCGTCTACCATCCCGAACCTGCCCGAACTGAAATCCGGCAAGGCGTTTGCCGTTCTTTGTTCCGGCTTTACCTGTCAGCCCCCAACCCGCGACGCGCAGGAACTGCGGCGAACCCTGGAACTTGCCGTGAACCGGAAGAGTTGACCAAAAAAAACGGGGCTGACGGTTTATGTATGAGTCCGTCAGCCCAAAAATAGCGAGCCCAGGTTCGGCCCAAGTTACTACAGGTTACTTTGGTGATCTTGCCTTCAACTCTCTCCTCCGATTAACTACTACTTCATCATCGGTGGAAGCTGAACGCATCTACCCTGCAGTTGTTGTTGTGGTGGGCACACTAGAATCGGGCCTCCGTCCGGGGCGGGAACCTGCGGAACGGCAGCTACGACATAGGTGCCCACTAGTCCACACATCAGGATCGAAATCCTGACTGCTTGCTTCATGGGTTTTCTCCTACCGCGTCATTACTTCAAGGGAAGCTAACTTGACGCGGGGGAGAATTATAAGGCACAAGTCAATCCCTTCTACAGAAATTCCCCTACATCGTTTGCTGTAGTTGGCTCATACCCCTCACCCAGGCCATTCTCCCGGAGAGCTTAACTATTTATCACCAACCACTTAAACGATTGCCCCTAATGTAATTGAATAACTGATGAGGGACGAAGTTTCGAGTGACACGCGGCAGGAACGAAATTTACGAAATCCGAAATCGAAGCTGCGAACCGAAGCGACAGCCCTGAGAACCCAGCAGACGGAACTTCTGCAAGTCTATTTCCTGGTCGACCCGGTGCCGGGAAGTCCGCTGAATCCCACACCTGCGGGGGCCCCTCCCGCATGCGCAGCTGCGGCTTTGGTATTAATCCTGTCCTCTTGCACGAGCGACGGCGAAGCTTGCGTCTTCGAGAGAGCTCGATCCACCATGCCTTCGAACATCGGGATCAAGGAGTCCGCAGGAAGCGGGTGATGAATGTCGGTCAGGCTCTGTTCCCAACGCTGCGGCCGCAGCATGTTTGACGGAGCCTCGCGGGCAGGGCTCTTCGCCAAGGTATATCCCAGCCAGATGAGCAGCGTGCAATTGTAGGCCGCCATGTTTACCAGGCCCATGGAAAGATTATTCATGTGGTCGCCCACCCAGGACGCCACCAGAGACAGCTCTACCGTTGCGAAGCAGCCGAACCCCAACGCCACGCCGAAACTGTACTGTCGCCGGCTCACGCCCAGGTAGCGGGCAAAGAACAGCAGGAAAAGTACCATGCCGATTTGAATAATTCGTACGCAGCGCTGCGCGGTGAGAATGGCTTGTATCCACGGAGCGATGTCCGGCGAATCTGTGGAAACCGATACCACTCCCGCCACCAGCAGCATGACCAGCCCTGCCCACTTGAACAGGACCGTGCCCAGATCTCGCAGCGTGTGGAAGGGCCGGAAAGCATCAAGGAAGGCTTCGTGAATCACCTTGAAACCCAAAGCCACGCTGACCGCGGTACTGATCCAGCTAAGGTAAACGCATGCGGCAGGATTATAGCGGTATGTCGGAAAAACCACGGCAAAAGCCGCAATCTGCGCCACGATGTAGGCAAAAAAATATTTGAAATGCTTCTGCCGCCCCAGGCGGAACATAGCCACAGCAATAGCGGTCTGCAGGACGGGATGAGCAATCCAGAGAACGTAATAAAGGATCGTGATTTTGCTCATCGCAACAGTTCTCCGGACCTAACTCGATCACACAAAGGCAAGAAAAAGGCGGTACTTAACCGGCGTACTAATGTAAGAGAAGTTAAACCTTTTAGCGCAGGTGTTCAATGTACTCGCGTAACCTAAAGTAACGTTACCTTCGTGCCATATGCCCGATCCTGAGAACCTGCTTTCGGCACTTCCTTGCTCAAACTGAGGGCCAATATACACGTTCAGCGCTGGCGCGCGGAGTGCATCGTCGGGCACGCTTTATGCGTCGGGAACTGAGTGGATGTAGGCCCGCATCATGCGCACTTCGTCATCCTTTTCATTCAAGTCATGTAACAGGATGTCGCGCAGCGAGACGATGCCGAGCAGTTGTCCTTCGTGGCAGACCGGCAGATGGCGGAAGCTATGCCTCCGCATGAGGGCCATGCAGTTTTCCAGCTCCTCGTTCATGCTTACCGTGAGCGGGTCGTCCGTCATCACTTCCGCCAGGCAGGTGCTGCAGGGATCGAAACCCTCAGCCACTACGCGCTTCATCAGATCGCGCTCGGAAAAAATCCCCACGAGTCTGCCATTGTGCAAGACCGGAACCGCGCCGATATTGCGTTCCACCATGGCACGCACCGTTTCCAGAACCGTTTGCCCCATCTCTGCCTGATAAGTTACCTGGTCCTTGATCAGCTCGCAGATACGCATTGGATCCTCCCAGATTGTTATCTTCCGAGCACCCACAAACCTCTAACGGGGGGCGAGTATATTCCGAAATCAGATGCAGGGGAAGGACTAAACAGTTGGGAGGGATAATATTTCTACTCCAGGCTCATTCCGGGACGAAGCAGCGCAGACCGCTCTACGCTTTGCGAGGGCGAGGCGAACCTTCAGCGCCGAGGAACACAAAGTAGGAGCAATTCCACCACGAGGTCGGCAGGCTGCCATGCGGCCTCGCGGTCAGCACGATATTGTATTCGCCGCTGTTATCCAGGCCGATTTCCCTCAGATCGATTTCCTGCTTGATTCCAGGCCGCGCCGCATGCCCCGAGTGCGTCGCTCCCACCGGCTCGATCACGGCTAACTGCGCCAGGAATTCGTGCAGATCCACGCCCCGGCCTTGCCCCGGAATCACAAATGAGACTTCCGCATCTTGCGTGGAAAAATGCCACCCCAACGATGCCGCCAGATTTACCGCTTTCTCGTAGGCCTCATCGGAGATCATTCCCGCCCGCGGATTATCGAAGACGATGCACAGCTTGCGCTCATCCTCGCGGCTAAACTCGCGCACCTTCAGCGACCCCGATTTCGCCGTCGCCTTCCAATCCACATGGCGCGCCGAGTCCTCCGGCATGTACTCGCGGATGCGGTAAAGATCAGACCCGCGTCCACGCACAAAGCTTTCCCACTCCCCACGCACCAGCGGCAGAATCTCAAACAGCTCTTCCGGCGGCTCGACCGGTGGGTAAACCAGAATCTCGCGTTGCAGCGCAATCTGTCGCGTCTTGGTCAGAAATGCAAACGGAAACCGTGTGGCCACTCCAAAACTCGACTCGCAATACCGTCCCCGGCGATCAAACAGCAACTCCAGATCCGCCGCCAACTCAGCCTTCGCAGGCAGGTACGGAAAATAAACCATGCCCTCGAAAATTCCCGGCGGAGCGCCCGGCAACTCGACCCTCCGCACGCGGTAGTCGCGCAGCCGCACCCACTGATTCTGTGGTGGACGATTCAGCGGAAAAACGAATGTGGTCGGCTCCCAACGCCATTCCTTGCGGACTTTCTTCTCTTTGCGTGTCGGCACGATGCGAATGGAAAAAGACGGCATCCAGCGCCGCGCGTTGCGCAGCACAATGTGACCCATGACCGCCCGCCCGGCAAAAACATGTTCGGGAAGTCGTACATCCAATTCCAGGCCGCGCAGAACCATCGCGGAAACTACGCCCGATACCAGGATCGCCGCCAGCATGGCCGCCACCACGATGTACAGCAGATTATTTCCCGTGTTCAATGCCGCAATGCCGATCACCAGCGTGACCAGCACATACACCACTCCCGCCCGGGTCACTTCATAGTGAAAGGTCTGCCGCAGCCGCTCCAGCGCCACGCGCCGCGCCAGATACGGCACGGTCACCAGCCCCACAAATACCGCCATCAACAGCGCCACCGACGCCAGAATCACCGAGGCCCACAAATGTCCCGCCTCGCCTGATGCCGTGGAAAATAATGCCGTCCCGAACGCCAGACCGAGTCCCACCAGCGCCAGCAGAAATTTCGCCCACACTTCCGCCGTGGCCGATTGCCACCACACTCCCACGCGGCTCGCGGCATCGCCAGAATTCATAGAATGGATGGTTGTGGAACCCACTCTTGCCAGCCTAGCATCCGCACTCAGGAACGATCAACGAGAAGCGGCTTGCAAGGAAAGCGGCGGTAACTTGCCCGGCGCCGCTTCTCTTCTGAGCACACACCCGTCTGGTCAGACTGGACTACCCACCTAACCACTCAACTCCCGCGGCGTTCTTCCCGTCTCCACGATGTAATCCTGGAGCAGTCCCTTGATCTGCTTCCGCACTTCATTCATATCCACATCCATGCTGGGCGCGCTCGCCCGGACTTCGGCTCCCTCAACCGCGGCAGCCGGCGAATCGGCCCCCACAACGGTGTCGTCCGCGCTGTCTTCCTCTTCGTCGTCGTCTTCGTCTTCGCCTTCCTCCTCTTCTTCCTCTTCCTCGTCTTCGCCCGATTCAAATTCTTCCGGATCCCATTGCGGGCCACCGATGTCGGTCAGTTGTACGTCTTCACGAATGATGACTACATCGGTCGGCTCCCCGGGTTCGAAGTCCACGCAGCTCAGGTTGCTGCTCGCGGTCTGCAGACCGTAAAGCAGCAGTCCCGCCACCTTGTGATCCATTTCGCCCCAGGCCAGCAGTTGCATCACTTGCATGAGCGCCATCTGCACCGCATTGGCATCCTCCAGCAGCGGCAGCACAAAGCGGGCCTGCTTGAACTGATCTTTTACGATCCGGTTATGCTGCTCCCGCGCCCGCTCATGAAAAAAGCACTGCCTCCTTCGGTTCAGCGCGGGAGAGCCGCACTGCATTCCATTCATCTTGATATGCTGACAACGAGGAACATTTCCTAACGCCATAGTTTCTTCACTCCTCCACCCCTGGACTGCACCGGATCGAAATGCGATGCCCGCGGATTGCAAAATTGTCGTGAAATTCCGCCCTGTTCTCAGTATTCCCTATCTGGAATTTTCAGCAAGGTTAAGTGAACCTTGAAGCAAGGAAAGTTGTGGAAATACCAAAGTTTTCGGAATTATGCGGGTACCCCGGACCGAATCGTAAACAGACCGATGCGGGTGCCCCGTCCTTGTCTCTCCGTTTTTTGGAGAGACAGGGCGGGGATTTTGATCCCGTCCGTCACAGATTTATCATCCCAAAAGGCTTAGGCCGTTCTCGGCAACTGCGCTGTGCCAAGCTTACAATCTTGGAGAGACTTAACTCTTGAACGCTGAGATCAAAAACTACGCTAGCTCGCTCTACGAGAAAACTTCCATGGAATCGGTGAGGAAGTTGCACGAAGAACGGGTTGGCTATCTCACGGAAATGGCGCAGCGGAGCGCGGGACCTTCACTGCTGAGCGGCCCTGAAATTCAAGCGATCGCTGATCAGCATGTAAGGCACATCGAACGTTCCATGAGTGCTCGGTTGGAATCGTACCGGCAAGCGTTTACAGAGGCGAATCAAACTCCAACGGATGACGATTTTAATACCATCCTTCACGAAGCACAGCGAACCCGAGAGCAACAAGCAACACATTCGGCTGCGGCTGTTCGCAGATTCATCACATCTAGAGGCGGTGCGCATCTCCCCCAGGCGCAGAGGCGTCCGCTATCAATCAGATGATGAGTAATTCGGCGCTTGGTCACGATCGTGTGCTGCGCGAATGGAAGATATGGCGAGATAAGGTCCGATTACTCAAGTCCACGGCGGTCCATTCAGCACACAATGGCCCGGTCGGACGTGGAGCTGCTTCTGACGGAGGTAGGAATACGAAGTCGGTATTCATCTCATACTCGTGGGATGACGATCAACATTGTGAGTGGGTTCGCAAGTTGGCGGAACGGCTTCGGGCTGATGGCGTTGATGTCTCCATCGATAGGTGGGCCGCTGTCCCCGGAGATCAACTCCCCGCCTTTATGGAGCGCGCCATTCGAGAGAACGGCTTTGTTGTAATCGTCTGTACTCCGCGTTACAAAATTCGATCAGACTCGCGTGAGGGCGGCGTCGGTTATGAGGGAGACATCATGACCGCCGAGGTCATCAGTTCGAATAACCATCGCAAGTTCATTCCTGTTTTGCGAAAGGGAGCCTGGTCGGAAGCCGCACCGTCGTGGCTTCTTGGAAGGTATTACATTAACTTGACTGGCGACCCATATTCGGAGCGAGATTACGAAGATCTCGTCCGCACTCTGCTAGGAATTCGTGAGACAGCGCCACCCATTGGGAAACCGATGGCAACAATCAGCCCGAGCGCTGCCCAAGAATCCCACCCATCACAGGCCACTCCCGGTTCAGAATTCGAGGACATCAAGATTGCGCGGGTGATCGTCGAGGACATCACAGAGCCGCGTAAAGACGGCACATATGGCAGTGCACTCTATTCCATTCCGTTCGCGCTGTCCCACACGCCGCCTCCGGAATGGGGAAAACTCTTCATTGAGAACTGGAATCACCCTCCTCGCTTTACCACGATGCATAGACCTGGAATTGCAAAGATCTATGGCGCGGCTGTTACCCTTGATGGAACGAGAATCGAGGAGGTCGAGCGGTACCATCGCGACACTCTTCAGCTTGTAGTCGCAGAAACAAATAAGCAGTATCGAGACTGGCGACGGGCACAAGACGCTCGTCTGGCACGCGAAGAGGCTGAGCGCGAGGAACGCCGCAAGAATCTTGAGGCTGCCTCAAAGCGTATCAAGTTTGACTGAAGCGGCGAATCGCGGAGAGGCCGATCCTTTGCGAGCCTTGCAAGGGGTGGGCGCTCCCAATCTGAATAGCCTAAGATTTCTACCCCACCCCCCGGAATTCACCCCAAATCCACAGCTCCCCGTGACATCTGCCCTTGCGCCTCTCCTCAAATTCGTTTCATCATTGCCAAGCAGAGCCATCACCAATTAGATCGATAACTCAAGGAAACCCCGACCGAATGCCAGCCACAACTCCTTTGTTCCCTAGATTTTGCCCTATAAACCGTGTGCCCTCTAGATTTTGCAAGCATTTTCTCGCTAAGCCCAACATTCCAACAGACCGCCTCTGGGAGGGGTATACCCTCCACGGCTTCAGTTCCTCTTTCGCCAGCGTCGTGCTAGTCTTCTTCCCGCACCGAACACGGGCCCCTGTGGTTTGAAATAGTTCTCGCGACCAAGGAGATTGACATGCCCCTCAGCAAACGTGCCATCGCGGAATTTTTTGGAACCTTCTGGTTGGTTTTTGGCGGATGCGGCGCCGCACTCTTCTCCGCCGCCTTCCCTTCGCTCGGCATTGGATTCACCGGAGTTGCGCTCGCCTTCGGGCTCACCGTCGTGACCATGGTGTACGCTGTCGGTCACATCTCCGGCGGTCACTTCAACCCAGCAATCAGTTTCGGCCTGCTCGTCGGCAAACGCTTTTCCGCCTCCGATCTGCTTCCCTACGTGATCGCTCAGGTCGCAGGTGGAATCGCTGCCGCAGGCGTTCTCTTCGTCATTGCCAGCGGAAACGCCAATTTCGACGTCCACGCCGGCTTCGCTTCGAACGGATACGGCCTGCATTCTCCCGGCGGTTACACCCTGCTCTCTGCCTTCGTCGCCGAAGTCGTGGTGACCGCCTTCTTTTTGATCGTCGTCATGGGCTCAACCGATAGCCGCGCGCCAAAGGGTTTTGCCGCGCTCGCCATTGGCCTCTGCCTCACCCTGATTCACCTGATATGCATTCCCGTGACCAACACATCAGTCAATCCAGCTCGCAGCACTGGCCCGGCAATTTTCGCCGGCGGCTGGGCGCTGCAGCAATTGTGGATGTTCTGGGTCGCTCCGCTCCTAGGGGGCGCGATTGGAGGCGGCATCTACCGCGCATTATTTGCGGAGTAGACGATCCCGATATCGATTCTTCATCTCAAAAAATTAAGAGGCCGCGCCTGAAAAGACGCGGCCCCAAAGGCAATCGACGATTTCCGGCTATTTCGACGACTTCAAGTTCGCGGCCTGTTTCAGCCCAAAGATTTCCAACTCCTTGTTGCTCGCGACGTAGACTTTGCCGTTCGCCACTACAGGCACCTGATTCGAGTTCCCGCCGTAGTTCGGCCAGGAGCCAGCGTCAGTCTGAAAGAGCAGAGTCATCTTTGGCCCTGAATCGGGGTTGAAGGCATAGAGCCCAATGCCAGGGGAACTATGCGAGGCCGGTCGCGTGAGTGCCCAGATAATCGGAGTCGCTTTGCCGTTGGAAGACACGCTGGTGAAGAAGCCTGCCAGTTGCCCGCTTTTCAACGCCGGCGAGCGCGCCACACCAACCAACTTCGGACTCGGCGACGTCTTCACCTTCCAAACCTTCACTTCATGTGCGCCACTGCTCACGACTCGCGCTAGGCCATCGGTCGGATCCACAAAGTAAGATTCTCCACACCAGCAGGCGCCCACTGGATAAGTGCCCAGAACGTTATTGGTGGTGGTCGAGTAGCCTCCCAGTTTGTCTTCATTCATCAGATACATGCTGCCGTACTTGCCAGCCGCCACAGCCAGATGCGGCGTAGAACCGGTCTGATCCGGCAAAACCAGCACGCCTCCGGAGCCAAAATCCGTGTCCCCCCCGTCGAGGCTGGCCTGGTTCGAGGGCGTAAACAAGTCGACGACCATCGTCAGGTCCGGCGACACTTTCACCACGCTCTCCTGAATGTTGCTTATGCCGTCGTAGGTCGTCCCAGAGTAGTCGGAATTTCCGGTGACGAACACGACGTTCCCCGAGTCATCCGCCGCCAGCCCATAACCGGACATCCAGATCGACGACAGAAAGAACTTGTTCGGAGAAGTCGGCTGCTGATCGTTCAGCCGGTTTGCGGAAAGCGGCGCCAGCGTTGCCGCATTCCAACCCAGCAGCCAGCCACGGGACAGGTTGGCCGAGTAATCGCAGAAGCTCCCAAAACCCGCATAGATGTTTCCATTCGCCAGAAGCAACCCCGGACGCTGTCGCTGGTAGGTGGCATTGAAAGTGAACGTCGTTCCGTCAGTCAGGGTATGAGACGCACTCACCACCATCGGCGTCACTTTGTCGGTCAGGTTGCCCAGGTCAAGGGCGTGAACCCGATAAGCCGGCCCCGTCGAATCCTGCGTATACGCGATCAAGTAGATCGTGTTGCCGCTGACGTCGATCACCGGCGTCGAGTCGATACCGACGTTCGGTCCATTGTTATTGCAGCCGAGCGGCCAAGTCACGGGCTTCCCCAGGTTATGGCTCAACAATACAGTGCCGGCATCGGCGTCAATCGCGTATACCGTGTCATTTCCCGTCACGAGATAAACGACATCGTGAACTCCCTGGTTACTCCCCGCCGTGATGGTGACCCCTGGAACCACAAGCGGTTGCCCATCCACTTGATCATCCACGGCAACTTTGGCCAGAAGTCCAAACGAAGCGGTGTTCACGGTGCTCGGCGTCAGTACGGTCTCCGCCGAGTTCCAACCCGTGCGGTAATTGTCGTTGTGATAAGTGGTAACGGCGGTCTGTGCCGCGCTGTGAGCAACGAAGAGAATGGAAGCTAGGCTGGCTATTCCTGCCAGCCGGCGGAAGTAAGCTTGAAGACGAAGCGGCGTCATCGGAACCCCCAAAGTGGCGCCTAATCTTAGGGTACCGCAAGGCTCTGGTCAATTGTGGAAGGAACACCCGGAGATGGAAGGCTCTATAACGCTGTGCGCGCAGGTCGCACTTCGCCGCGCGAACTCAATATTCGGCCAGCTCTTTCATAGCTCGAAACAGATCGTTCGCCTGGGGCAAAATCGCGTCTTCAAGAATTGGCTGATAAGGAACAAATGCGTCCGCGGCAGCGACCCGGCGCACCGGAGCATCCAGATGATCGAAGAGTTTGTCGGCCATGCGCGCCGCGATCTCCGCCCCATAGCCCCAACTCAACGTATCTTCGTAGGCCACGATCACCCGATTCGTCTTTGCCACCGATGCCGCAATGGTCTCCCAGTCAAACGGATTCAGACACCGCAAATCGATCAACTCGACTTTCACACCGTGCTCACGCTCAATCTTCTGCGCAGCCTGCAGCGCCCGCGGCACCACCGCGCCGTAAGTGATCACAGTCAAGTCGGTCCCAGGATTCACGATCTTCGCCTTGCCGAACGGAATCATGTACTCGGGTCCTGGATATGGCGCGCGTCCGAAGGTTTCGCGATACAACCGCTTGTGCTCGAGAAACAACACTGGATCGTCGCAACGGATGGCGGTGCGCAGCAATCCCGCCGCATCGAGCGCGTTGGATGGGAATACAACCCGCAGCCCCGGCATATGCGTAAACATGCTCTCACCGCACTGCGAGTGATAAATCGCTCCGCCGGTAAGATACCCTCCGATGGCCACGCGAATCACCACGGGACAAGAAAATACATTGTTCGACCGCCAGCGAATCACCGATAGCTCGTCGCGAATCTGCATCATCGCCGGCCATATGTAATCGAAGAACTGAATTTCCACCACCGGCTTCATGCCGCGCGTGGCCATGCCAGTCGCGCGTCCCACGATGGCAGCTTCGGCCAGTGGCGAGTTGAAGACGCGGTCGTTACCGAACTCATTCTGCAAGCCGAAGGTCAGCTTGAAGACTCCGCCCTTTCCTTTTACCAGCTTGCGCTTCAGATATTCTTCGCGGCTGCAGTCGGCGACATCTTCGCCGAAAATCACAATGCGTTCGTCGCGCTTCATTTCATCGCGCAGCGTGACGTTGATCAGATCAGCCATCGTCTTCGCCGCTGGCTTTTTGCCGTCGGCCGAATCGGGGCCAATCACTGCCTGCGAGTCGAACGCCGCGGATGTCGGATCGATGTCCGGCGAATACACATACTGCATCACGCTCTCGGGCGCCGGAGGCAGCGCTTCCAGGGCCTGATCCACAGCGATCTGAAGTTCTTCTTCCACTTTCTTTTCCAGATCGTTAATGCCTTTTTCGTCGAGGATCCCTTCGCGCAGCAAAAACATCTGAGTCCGCGAGACTGGATCGCGCGCGGAGTCCCGTTCGCGCTCGGTGTCTGGACGGTACAACCGCTCATCGTCGGAAAGCGAATGCGAATAAGGGCGGATCACATGGGCATGCACAAACGCGGGCCCGTGGCCCTCGCGGCAATACTGCGTTGCTCGCTGGAAGGCTCCGTAACTCGCCACCGGATCGGTGCCGTCAACTTCCTCAAAATGAAAATTCGGGAATCCCGAAACCAGCCGCGAAACGCTGCCTCCCGCGGTCTGCACTTCCACCGGCACCGAGATCGCGTATCCGTTATCCTGCACGCAAAAAATGACCGGTAACTTGTTCAGCGCAACCGCGTTCAGCGCTTCCCAAAATTCACCTTCGCTGGTAGTGCCGTCCCCCAAAGAAACATAAGTAACTTCATCGCCGCGAAAGCTGACGTTCTTGAACTGGCGGTAGTCAAGCCTCTCGCCATTCTTGGAAGCCGGAACCTCGGTAGTTTTCGGATGCTGCGTAAAGTATCGACCAGCTTCCGCACATCCCACCGCTTGCAGAATCTGTGACCCCGTGGGCGACGATTGGGTCACAACATTCAGACGCCGGTAGCCCCAGTGCGAAGGCATCTGCCGTCCGCCCGAACTGGGATCATCCGCCGCTCCCACCGCCTGCAAAAACATCTCCAGAGGTTTGGCGCCCAAAGCCAGGCACAGCGCTCGGTCGCGGTAATAAGGATAGAACCAGTCATAACCCGCCTTGAGCACCATCCCCGCTGCCGCCCCAATGGCCTCATGCCCAGCCCCCGACATCTGGAAGAAAATCTTCTGCTGCCGCTTGAGCATGATTTCCCGGTCGTCGATCCGCCGGGAGGTGTACATGATGCGGTAAGCTTCGATGAGCTGTTCGCGGGTAAGTCCCTCATAACTGCGCGACTTCTTGGTTCCTGTGAGAGACAGTTTGGGGTCGGTTTTTGTAGTCGCCATCCGGTTCCCTGATGAGTGCCTTATAAAACTTTACCGCTTATTAGATGCGCCTAGCGAAATAAGGTGCAACGCGCCATGAGGCAGGTTGCATTGTAAATGGGAACAAGGAATTGGAAAATATGCAAGTTCCGCCCTCGCGAACTTTGGAACCTTAGTCACCCTGAAAATCGCCCCGATTACCCCAGACTTTCCGCAGGCAACGTTCCAAATCCTCAAGCAAATCTTCCGTATCTTCCAGCCCAATGTTCAGCCTAACAATGCGGTGCCCATAGTCCGGACGCCCTTTCGATCTCTGGAAGTCGTAAGCAACGGCGAGACTCGTCACTCCTCCCCAGCTATATCCAATCTCAAACAACTCCAGCCCATCCACAAATGCCAGCACTTGCGCTTTCGTGGCGTTAGGTTTGAAGACGATGGAAAAAACTCCCGCTGATCCGGTGAAATCGCGCTTCCACAATTCATGTCCGGGCGAGCTTTCCAGCGCCGGATGCAGAACGCGCTCAATCTCCGGCCGCGCGGCCAACCAGTTCGCAATCTGCAAGGCCGAAGCTTCGATGTGTTTCAGCCGCACCGCCATCGTCCGCATTCCGCGCAATGCCAGACTGCAATCGTCGGGCGAGGCCGCATTCCCCAGAAGCTGCTGTGTCGCCCCTAGTTGCTCGTATAGCTTGGGATCCTTGACCGTCACCGATCCCATCAGCAAATCGCTGTGCCCGCCCGCATATTTCGTCAACGCCTGCATCGTGATGTCCCCACCATGAGCGAACGCATCGAAATACACCCCGGCAGCCCAAGTATTATCCATCGCGACAAGCGCTCCGTGAGCATGCGCGGCCTCGGCAATCGCCGGCACATCCTGCACTTCCATGGTGATCGATCCCGGGCTCTCGCACCACACCAGCCGCGTATTCTCGCGCAGCAGGTCCTTAATCCCAGCGCCAATCTCCGGAGGATAGAACCCGGCCTCCACGCCAAAGCGCCGGAGCACGTGATAAGCCAGCTTACGAGTCGGAGTGTAAACACTCTCCGGAATCAAAATGTGATCCCCGCTCTTCAGAAACGCCAGACTGATCAGCGAAATCGCGCCCTGGCCTCCGGGGGTGATGATCGTTCGGAATCCCTTTTCCAGTTCGCAGATTTTTCCCGCGAGCTCTAGAGTGGTCGGAGTGCCGTAGAGCCCATACGTATAGCCGACTTCAGGCTGATCCCAACTGTCGTTAACGGAAGCGGCATCCGGAAACAATGTGGTTGAACCTCGAAACACCGGACTCGCCAGCGACCGGTATCCCTCCGGAACCTTCACATCGGAATGAATCAGCCGCGTCTTCCAGCTCTTCGCCATGCCGGAATTATACGGTCACCCCGCCGCAGAGCAGATCAACCCGCGACACTGTGGGACAGGGGAGAAGCGTCTCAGCCCTGCCATCATTTATTCTAGAGACAGATGATTCAGATTCGCCGTGCCTTCGACCCGCGCTCGATCAAGCTGGTGATCTTTGACCTCGACGGCACGCTGATTGATTCGCGTCTCGACCTGGTGCACTCCGTCAACGCCGCGCTTCGGCACATCGGCCGGCCCGAATTGCCCGACGACGTCATCGCCAGCTACGTCGGCGACGGCGCACCGATTCTGATCCAGCGCGCGCTCGGCGGTGAAACGGTCGATGAGGCCGTCGTGCGTCGAGGTCTGCAGTTTTTCCTCGCCTACTACCGCGAACACAAGCTCGATCACACCACCGTCTACGCCGGCATCCACGAGGCACTCGAAACTATTCAGAATTCCGCGCACAGAACTTCTAACGGAAGTGCGGATAAGCCAGAAACGCCGCGCCAGATGGCTGTTCTCACGAACAAACCTGTCGTCCCATCGCGTGCCATCGTCGAGGCCCTTGGTCTGAGCCCATTCTTCACGCAAATCTATGGCGGAAATAGTTTTGCCACCAAGAAACCCGACCCCGAAGGCGCGCGCAAACTGCTCGATGAGCACCATGTTCGCCCCGAAGAAGCCGCCATCGTTGGCGACTCCCACGTGGATGTCGAAACCGGACGCAATGCCGGCCTGTGGACGGTGGGCGTCAATTACGGCTTTGCTCCTCATACGTTGCCGAAGAGCCCTCCAGATGTGCTGGTCGACGCGCCCCGCGAACTGGCCGAGTTTTTCACTCCTCTCGTGTAAACTCATGCGACGATGAGCGATCCAAACGGCTTCACCTCTTCGGAACTCCGCAAGCTGCGCAGCATGAAAGATCCCCACGGTATCCAGAAATTTCTCGACGATGCTCCGTATCACCTCGCCGACACGGCCTGGTCCCCGCGCCGCGTGTTGGCCGAGCAGACTGCGCATTGCCTGGAGGGCGCGATCTTCGCGGCCGCGGCACTGCGCGCCAATGGATATCCTCCGCTGCTTCTTGATTTTGAAGCTGAACATGACACCGACCATGTGATCGCGATTTTTCGGCAGAACGGATGTTGGGGCGCTGTCGCCAAGTCAAACTACACCGGATGCCGCTGGCGCGAGCCGGTCCATCGCACACTGCGCGAACTGGCGCTGACTTATTTCAACGCCTACTTTAATCTGCGCCGCGAGCGCACACTGCGCCGCTTTTCGGTTCCTGTAGACCTGAAACGCTTCGATCGCCAAAACTGGATGACCACCGACAAGCCCGTGTGGTTCATCGTCTTCCACCTGTTCGAGATCAAGCATTACCCGCTTATTACTCCGGCCATGGCCAAGCATCTGCATCGCGTGGACGAACGCTTGTTTCAAGCGGAGTGTATGGGAAAAGCGCTGAAGGAAGACGAGTAGCACCCAGGGGCGGTCGAAAGACAGAACGGCGGAACGATTCGTGAAACCATCGTCCCGCCGTCTTGCTTCACTCAATTCGACGACGCGAACGCAATCACTCCGAAGGTTCCGGCTAGATTTCCGCTCGGACCGGCGGTAAAGAACAACTGGTTCGTTGCGCCGTTGCTGCCCGTACCATCGCCAAAACCAACTCCCCAAAGCTGGTCAATATGAATGACCTTCTTGTTTGTGTCCTTGACGGCTCCAACGAACTTCCCCGTCGTTCCGTCGAAGGCATTGATAGTCCCAGCGTTGGTATTGTTCGAAATCAGTAGCGTATTGCCCAACGGGCCAAAATTTTTCGGGGCTGCGGCAATCCCCCAGGCCTGGTTGAGCGGCGACCCTTGAATCAAATGCTGCCCTGGGGTCACAGGCGTACCGTCTTCCTTAAATACGTCAATGAAGCCCCCACTGCCTCCGGTAGTACTGGCAAAGGTCACGTAGACCAGCCCGTTTATGTCTTGAACGCCGAATGCTGCAAAGCCCGCGGGGACCGCAGCGTCAATGATCGAGGTAACCAGGTTGAAATCTCCGTCGTATATGTCCACTTTATTGTTCTTATTGTCAGCAGCGTACAGGAAGTTCCCTGACGCGTGGTTCGTGATAGCCAGGCCCGTATAGACCGATGGGGTCGTGCTGGTCGATGTGTCGACTGCCACAATCGCCTGGTTGACATTTGATTTAAATGTCCACCCACTGATGGTTCCATCCAGCGTGGCAAACAGGAAAAGTGACGGCCATCCCTCCACCTGGAATTCGCCGGTGGTCGACGCACTCCACACAATCCCCGTTGGCGAGCCTGGGCCGTTTGCCCCGGTGGGCAAATCCGGGCCGCCTCCCGCGGTGGGGATCAATACTCTCAGTCCCTGCGCCACTCCGGCGGCATTGTAGAGCGTCGACCATCCGGAGTTATTGTCGCTGACCCACCAAGCGTTACCCGGGGCGTGGACTAATCCCCACGCATTCACCAGCAATGGATCCGTGTGTTTCGCAGCTTTCACCTGGTTTGAACTTAGGTTTGTGAGTTGATATTGTGCCGCAGCTGGGCTGGAAGCAAGCATCAGCATCAACGCGACGAAAGACGTGACCGCTAGAGCGCGAGCCGGCAACTGGCGCATATGCAAACGGGACATGGTGGTTCTCCTTGGATTGAGAGGGCTCGGCCGAAGGCTGGAAATGTTTTTCTAACCCGCAGCCTAGCAAAGACTAGGGCTGCCATTCTTTGACCTTGTCACCGCCGCGTAATGAGTTTGTACAATTTGTGTCCTCCGCTCGCCGCGCATTCCCTTCCAATTTCTCAACCGCGCTCTCTTGTTCCCTGCGATAAAATCTGCGAGTGGGGTCCCGCGTCTTCGTTTCCTTTTTGCTGCTCGCTTCTGTGCTGGCTTTCAGTCAGCAAGATCAGCCTGCGTCTGCACCGACTCCTGACAAAACGACTACGGAGATGCCCGGCGCGGCTTCTCTGCCTGACCTCAAACCCGATGCCAACGGCAATCTCTCGCAGGAGCAGATGCAGCAACTCTTGCGCGTGGTCGCCGACAAGGACATGGAAAACGACAAGCGCCTCCGCGATTACACCTACATTGAACGCGACGAAGAACATAAGCTCGATGGCAAGGGAGAGGTGAAATCCACGGAGGCTAAGACTTATGAAGTGATGGAGCTTTACGGCGAGCAGGTGCAACGACTGATCGAAAAAGACGATAAGCCGCTCGATGCCAAGGACGCGGCGAAAGAAGAGGAAAAAATTCAGAAGATCCTCGACAAGCGCAAGAACGAATCAGAGGACGAGCGCAGGAAGCGCGAGGAGAAAGAAGAGAAAGCGCGTGAAGAGGACCGCAAGTTTGTGAAAGAAGTAGCCGACGCCTACAATTTCAAGCTGGTCGGATCGGAGCTTGTAGGCGGACGCGACGCCTGGGTGATTGAGGGCGAGCCACGGCCGGACTTTGTGCCGCACCTGAAAGAATCAAAGATTCTGCCGAAGTTCCACGGTCGAGTCTGGATCGACAAGAGCGACTTGCAACTCTCCAAGATGGATCTGGAATGCCTGGACACGATTTCCTGGGGATGATTCCTGGCGCGCTTTCATAAGGGTTCTCGCTTCATGCTCGAGCAAACCCGGGTAAACGAAGAAGTGTGGCTGCCGCGCCAGCTTACCGCCAAAATCGACGTTCGTCTCGCCCTGCTCAAGAACTTCAACGTGGATGTGGAACAGACATTCCGCGACTACAAGAAATTCCGCGCCACTTCACGGATTCTGGCGGTCGAAGACCTCCAGAAAAAATAATCGCCACGCAACCGAGAATCCAGCCTTCCGATGCGTCCGAAGCCTCGCGTTTGTCATCTACTAACCCTTCAGGCCTTTCGATTTCCTCTTGCCGGGAGAACCCATGTCGATTCAGCTAATACCCCTGGCCGCTGACATCCGCGGTGAAGCTTTCCCCGTCCTCACCGAGGAGCAGATCAACCGCATCCGTCCCCTTGCCAAGATTCGAAAGGTGAACGTCGGCGATATTCTCTTCGAGCCCGGCCAGAGCGACATTCCATTCTTCGTGCTGCTTTCCGGAAGTATGGAAATCGTTCAGCCCGAACTGCGCGGTGAAAGTCCCATCGTCAACCTTGGAGCCGGAGAATTCACTGGCGAAATCACCATGATCTCCGGCCGCCGCTGCCTGGTGCGCGGGCGCGTCACCGCAGCCGGCGAATTCCTCGAAATGAGCAGCCAGGATGTGCGGACTCTGGTCGCGCGAGATGCGGAGTTGAGTGAGATCTTGATGCGCGCCTTCATCCTGCGCCGTGTGGAACTGATCAACCGCGGCCAGGGAAATGTGATCCTGTTGGGCTCCCGCCATTCGGCCCCAACGCTGCACCTGCGTGAGTTTCTCACCCGCAACGGACATCCCCACACCTATGTCGATCTCGACACGGACACGAGCTATCAAGATCTCCTTGATCATTTTCAAGTCAAACTCGATCAAATCCCGGTCGTCATCTGCAACAACCAGACGGTGCTCCACAATCCGTCGATTCAGGAATTGGCGCGATGCCTAGGCCTCAACCCTCATATCACGGCGTCAGAAGTGCGGGATCTCGTCATCGTGGGGGCCGGACCATCGGGCCTGGCTGCGGCTGTTTATGCCGCTTCCGAAGGGCTGGACGTTTTAGTGATCGAAGCCGAGTCTCCCGGAGGTCAAGCCGGATCGAGTTCCAAGATCGAAAACTATCTCGGCTTTCCCATGGGGATTTCAGGAAACGAACTGGCTGGCCGCGCCGCCGCGCAGGCGCAGAAATTTGGCGCCAAGGTGTTGATCGCCAATACCGTAACTCGTCTCAACTGCGAAAGGCGTCCCTACGAGTTGACGGTCGACTGCGGTCAGGTCATTCGCGCGCGTGCCGTCGTAATTGCAAGCGGCGCGCAGTACAACAAGCCAAAAATTGACAATCTCGCACGGTTCGAAGGCCAGGGCATTTATTACGGCGCAACCTACATTGAAGCGCAACTGTGCGGGAAAGATGACGTGATCGTCGTCGGCGGCGGTAACTCGGCGGGTCAGGCTGCCGTCTATCTCTCCCAGATGGCAGGCCGAGTCCACATGCTGGTTCGATCCAGTCGATTGTCCGACACCATGTCGCGCTATCTCATCCAGCGTATCGAAGAAAACCCCATGATCAGCCTGCACTACCGCACCGAGATCGTCGGCCTCGAGGGCGACACGCAGTTGGAGCGAGTAACCTGGCAGGACAAAAATACGGGCGAGACTTCAACCCACGACATCCGCCACGTGTTCATCATGACGGGCGCTTCACCTCGCAGCGAGTGGCTCAAGGGATGCATGATGCTCGACAACAAGGGCTTCATCCTCACCGGCCGCGATTTGGATCCGGTCGCACAGGAGTTTAAATGGACACTTTCCCGTGCACCTCAGATGCTTGAAACCAGCCTGCCGGGAGTCTTCGCCGTCGGCGACGTCCGTGCCGGAAACGTGAAGCGCGTGGCCTCTGCGGTTGGCGAAGGGTCGATCTCCATCTATCTGGTGCACCGCGCGCTGGCGGAGTTGTAAATCCATCGGGAATGACCTCGCTTTGCCCGCGTTATAATAGAGAGATTCTTAGTCGGTAAAGTTGCCTCTGTAAGGGTGCACGCCAGACTGTTGCCAGTCACAGGGTCTGCTAAAAGCTAAGAGCCAAAAGCCAAGAGATTCTTCCATGGACTTTAAACTCGTCTCGAATTACAAACCGCAGGGCGATCAGGGCCGCGCCATCGAATCCCTCCTGCGCGGCGTCTACGACCGCGAGCAGCATCAGGTTCTTCTCGGCGTCACCGGATCGGGCAAGACCTACACCATGGCCAAGGTAATCGAGGCGGTCAATCGTCCCGCGTTGGTGATGGCTCATAACAAGACGCTGGCGGCGCAGCTCTATCATGAGTTCAAGAATTTCTTTCCGCACAACGCCGTCGAATATTTCGTTTCGTATTACGACTACTATCAGCCCGAGGCTTACGTTCCGGCTGCCGATCTTTTCATCGAAAAAGAAGCAACCATCAACGACGAACTCGACAAGCTGCGCCTCTCCGCGACCCGATCGTTATTTGAACGCCGCGATGCCCTCATTGTCGCTTCCGTGAGCTGCATCTATGGCTTGGGTTCGCCGGAAGCCTACTACGGCATGATGCTGTTTCTGGAAAAAGGCCAGAAGATCGCCCGCGAAGACATCACGCGCAAGCTCGTCGACATTCTGTACGAACGTACCAACGGCGAATTCCGGCGCGGCACGTTTCGGGTGCGCGGCGACGTGATTGAAGTCTTCCCTACCTATGACGACATGGCGTACCGCATCGAGCTGTGGGGAGATCAGGTTGAGTCGCTCTCCCAGATCGATCCATTGTTTGGCACGGTGAAGCAGAAGTATATGCGGCTGCCGATTTATCCCAAGACGCACTATGTGATGAAGGATGAAACTCGCGCTTCCGCGGTTGAGTCGATCAAGAAGGAACTGGCCTGGTGGGAAGTGGAACTGGAGAAGCAGGGCCGCGCGGTGGAGTCCCAGCGCATTCATCAGCGCGTGAAGTTTGATCTCGAAATGATCAAGGTTATGGGGTACTGCCACGGCATCGAAAATTATTCGCGCCATTTCACGGGACGCATGCCCGGCGAGCCTCCTCCAACTCTGCTGGATTATTTTCCTCGCGACTATCTCATGTTCGTGGATGAATCGCATCAGACCATTCCGCAATTGCGCGGCATGCATGCCGGCGATCGTTCGCGCAAGGAAACCCTGGTGGAGTACGGCTTCCGCTTGCCTTCGGCCCTGGATAATCGTCCCCTGACCTTTGAGGAATTCGAGCATCGTACCAACCAACTGGTTTATGTTTCGGCGACGCCCGGTCCCTATGAGCTGACAAAATCTGCGGGCGTGGTGGTCGAGCAGATCATCCGGCCCACGGGCCTGATCGATCCTGAAGTCGAGGTCCGCCCGGTGAAGGGACAGATCGACGACTTGCTGCACGAAATTCGCGCCCGTGTGGAACGCGGCGAACGCGTCCTCGTGACCACTTTGACGAAACGCATGGCCGAAGACTTGGCCGAGTACTACGCCGAAGTGGGAGTCAAATGCCGTTACATGCATTCCGAGATCGAGACCCTGGAGCGGGTCAAGATCCTGCGCGATCTGCGCAAAGGCGAGTTCGATGTATTGATCGGCATCAATCTTCTTCGCGAGGGTCTCGACTTGCCGGAAGTTTCCCTGGTAGCGATTCTTGATGCCGATAAGGAAGGCTTCCTCCGCTCGTGGGGATCATTGATCCAGACGATCGGACGCTGCGCCCGCCATTTGCGCGGGCGCGCGATTCTTTATGCGGACCGCATGACCGATTCGATGAAGAGGGCGATCGATGAGACCTTGCGCCGCCGCGAAATTCAGACCGCCTACAACACCGAGAATGGAATCACGCCGGAATCGATCGTGCGTCCGCTGGACATGACGCTGGCCGGAATCGTCGCCGCCGATTACACCGACCTTACCGGGGCCGAAGCCGAAGGCATGCCGGAATTCAAGTCGCAGGAAGAGTTGGATGGATACATCGCCAAACTCGAAAGCGACATGCGCGAGGCGGCGAAGCGGTTTGAGTTTGAGAAGGCGGCGAAACTGCGGGATACGATTAAGGAGTTAAGGACTAAGGAGTTTTTGTTCGCATAACACGAAAACCGTGTTACACTGTTCTCGTGTCCAATGCTAATCGCCTGCGCAATGTAACTGTGACCCTCGAAGAAGATGTGGCGCAGTGGGCCCGGATCGAAGCAGCCCGCCGGGACACTAGCGTTTCGCGGCTTCTCGGCGCACTGCTGAAGGAGCGTATGGCCGCCCAGGACGCGTACGAAAAAGCCATGCGACGGGCACTGGTGCGAAAACCCTTTCTTCAGAGTAAGGGCCGCTATTTGACGCGCGAGGAGGTCCATGACCGCGCCGGTCTTCGTTGATTCCAATGTGTTTCTCTACGCCCTAGACGAGGCGGACCCTAAAAAACAGAGGGCAGCGCAAGATTGGCGCGCAGAGTTATGGAAGAGCCGCCGGGGCCGCGTGAGCTTTCAGGTGCTCGGGGAGTTTTACGTCAACGCACTCAGGCTTCTGCCAAAGGAGCATGATGAGGCCCGCGCTGAAGTTCGCGATCTCCTCGCGTGGAATCCGGTCGTAATAGATGCGACGGTGCTGGAGCAGGGATGGAAGATCCAGGACCGCTACCACCTTGCCTACTGGGACGCCTTGATCGTGGCAGCCGCTAAGACAGCCTCTTGCCGCTATCTGCTCACGGAAGACCTGCAGGCCGGTCAGAAGTTAGACGGAATCGAAGTCGTGAATCCGTTCATAGCCAGCCCTAAGTCGATCTAGAAGAGTTGAGCTTCCTACCGCCCGTACGCCGCGCTGGCCGCCATCGGCTTGCGGTGGAACGTGTACCCGTCGAAGGTTTCCGAGCGGAAGTTTAGGTTCGGAGCAGATAGCTTTTCCGTTTGGCTGAGGAATAGATACCCGCCGGGTTCCAGGTAGAGGTGCAGACGTTCGAGCACCGCCTGGCGTTGCACGCGAGAAAATTGCGACAGCACATCCATGCAGAAAATGCAGTCAAAGCGGCCGATGTAGCCGGGACGCGCCAGGTTCATGCAGTTGAAAGTGACCAGGCTGCGCAGTCGTGGCTTCACCAACAGATGTGCGCTGCTCGTGGGAGCTTGCGACCCCGAAGGTTCGCTTAAGCCCTCGCTGGACGCGCCATTTGACCCTACCACCGCGGGCGAGCCGATCTTCGAAAAATAGTTGCGAATCGTGGCCGGCGGCAAGCCCTCCAGCGCGGACTGCGGGTACACTCCCCGGTCCGCGGTCTCAATACCGGACGCCAGCAAATCGCTGCCTACGATATGAATCGAGCACCCGGCGTTCAGCTTCGCTGCGGGGCCTGCTGTAGTTTGCGAACTTTCCGCAACGCCGCCGTTTCGTGCGCCCGCCTTGCCGTTTCCGTTGCTCGAGCCGTTGCCGTTGCTAGCCACGCTCACGTTGGCGGGATTCACCGCGTCGCACACCGCCATCGCAATGGAATATGTTTCCTCTCCGGTGCCGCAGCCCGCGCTCCAGATCCGGATCGGCCCCGGGGCGTCGGCCGACTTGCGCGCGCAGAGTTGCGGCAACACCTGCCGCCCGAACGCATTCAGCGCTCCCGGATGACGAAAGAATCCTGTATTCGTATTGATCAGCCCATCCAGCAAGGACGGCAAACTTGAAGGGTCCTGCTCGGAGGAGCGCAGACGATCGAGCAGCGTCGTCGAGGAGTCCAGCTCCTGCGTCTCGATGAAATCGGCGACCCGCGCGGCCAGCGCGCTGTTGGGACAATCGAGCACGACTCCGGTCTGCCGCTCCACCAGCAGCCGCAGCTCCGAAATCTCGTGCTCCAGAATGGTGCTCGTCGTAATCAGCCTATGCATAGAGCCTTTCCCAAGCACGCGAGACCTCTCGCACGCCAACCACTGTCAGATCGGCAAATTGCCAGGGGAGGATCAATTGTTGCCCGCCGCTTTCGCGGCCGGACCCGAGTCTTTACTGCTCCTAGAAGCCCGCAGCCACGGCAACGCGGAACTTTCCGGAATCCCGTTCCACTTGTTGCGCGACCACGTTCATTTCCTTTTCCAGCGACGAAAAGCGCTGCATCACCTCATGGATGCGCAGCGTCATGTTACGAATCGTTTCAATCTGCGCGCGCGACTGCGCCGACAGGCTGCCCGGTTCGATCAGCAACAAATCGGAATTCCCCAGCAGCGAGGTCAACGCGTTGTTCAAGCCATGCCGCATCTCCAGCATGTAACGGCCCAGCATCGCGTGCCGCTCCAGTGCGGCGCAGTTTTGTTCGGCGGCTCGCGCGCGGGCTTCCGCCGTGGCGCGGTGTACCGCTTCCCCAGCGGCCAGAATCAACCCATCCAGCCAATTTTCGTCATGCCGCAGCACCGAGGTTCGCGGCCAGCGGTCCCGCACCAGCTGTGCGGTGGCCGCGTCCTGACAAACGCAGAATAGCGGCTGCAAAGTGGAGTGCAGAGGTTCCAGGATCAGAGAAAGCAACTCCCGGCGTAGCGGTCCGACAATTGCCACCTCAAAATTATCCACGCTGCGCGGCCACAAATCTCCGCTCAGCATGGTAAATGCGGGCACATTGCGCTCGGCCTGCCAGCGCGCAGTAATGCTTCGCGAAAACTCAACGTCGTCGGAGATAACCAGTACCGTCGGATGATCCACTTGCCAGCTTCCTCTGCTTGGAGTTCACGCCTGTTCCCCGGAACTCTTGATCTCTTGTCTACAACTTCACTCTGTCCACTCGCTCCAGGCTATTTTTTCTTCCCCGGCTGCGGGCCCTCCTCCGGATTCCATTCCGGCACCGCGGCCGAGACTTCAAATTCCGGAGCTGCCTCATTCGCCACGGCGAACTTGGCATTCGGTTTTGCGGCCATTGCCGGCGCCGCCTTGGCCGGTGCTGCAGTTTTTGGAACTCCAGCGGCGGCACCTGCCGCCCGCGCCACCGGCTTGTTCAACGCAGGTTTGCTCGCCACAGTTTTGTTTGCCACAGGCGGGCTTGACTCTGACTTGTTGGTCGCACCTTTTTGTGCCGCTGGTTTGGCGGGCGCAGCCTTCGCCGCCGCCGTCGCTGCTGCTGCCTTCTCGCCACCTTCCGCTTCCGCGCCTCGCCCCAGCGCGAAGTCCACCGAAGCCCGCAAGTCCACCAGCATGCGCAGGGGTTGCCCCGACGAATACTCCGCCTGGAACATCACCTTCCACGACTGGCAAATCATGCGCAGCCGGACAATCGGCTCCTGTGCCGAAAACTGGGCTCGACGGCAGTCGATCGTCTCCACGCCTTTCTCTTCCAGTTCGGTCAGCCCATCCAAAATGTTGTTGAGATCGGCCAGCATCAGGCGGAAGAAAGCGCGCCGCATTAGATATCCAAAGCGGGTAAACGCCACCAGCGCCGCCGGCAGATAAAATAACTCGCCGGCCTGAGCTTTAGCTTTTCGTCCTTGTTCGAGCACACCACCATGCAGCAGCTCGTCCAGCGAACGGCAGCGCCGTGCCGCTTCCAGCGCCCGGTCCAGCGCATTCAGCCACACCGGAGTTTTCAGCTCTACCTTGCCCAGCACCGGCTCCAGTTCCTGCGCCACATAGGCGATGTCCGCACCATTATCGTCCAGCTCGCTGGGCGCTTTCTGGCTGAAATACTGCACCAGCAGGAAATCGATCTTGTCTCGCGCCGCGTCGGTGTGCGCCTTCTTTCCCAGAAAATGCTGCACCAGCGCAATCAGCCCGTCTCCATCCACCACAGAGCTGGTCTGCAGGAACTGCCGCAACTGGTGCACCTGGATGCGGTCATCCATCTCTTGCAACCATTGCTGCGCATGCTCGACCGTCTCTCGATCCGGCGCATCGACCGGCTCGTCCAGCCCGGCACAAGACGGTGCGTCAATCACAAACTCGCGCGCCAGTTCCTTGTAGATGGGATGTAAGCGTAGCGCGCTTGACCACAGCGCCGCGTAATCAGGAGCAGGTGATGCCGGTTGCGGGGATGAAGCAGAAGGAGGTGTCATGATTTCACGATCCAGTTCGGAACTGCATTGAGGAAGCGCGCTGCGACCACCGTCGCGCCCGGATGGTACTGCACCGCAACCACGGACGCTTCCGTGTCCAGCGAGCCATCGGAGTTGCGCAGCCGCAGAACGTCGGCAAATTCCAAAGGCATGGTGCAGGCAAACAAAACTTCGCGCGACGTGCCAAACTCAATCACCGTACTCTCCGGGGACCCCGCCGCGCTCGCCAGCTTGCCCTCACTCGCAGGAGCGCTGCGCGTAAACTCCACCGGAATGCGGACCGGCGTTGCCTCCGGGAAAAAGCGCGCCAGGTCGGCAACCGTGCTGGTCGGCCCAGTCCGCCCCCTCGCTGTTCCTACTTGCCCCAAAGCGTTGATGCCCCTTCCCTGGCCCAACTTCACAAAGTGCGGTTGGGCTCCCCCTCTTCCCGGTTAGGAAGAGCTTTGGGGAGCCGAAACTCGCGGTTATGCGAAAAACAGGAGCACGACCGGGACCATCGGCCCGAACGGAAGGATTAGCACTGAGGCGCTAGATTTTTCAGTGAGTTAGAACTGTCAGCATTGTTGGCGAGAGGCATGTCGCGAGACACACGTCTCAGGATGAGACATCAGTCTCATCCCCCACCAAACTGCGAAAAATTCTCTGTCCCGATTATCCACAGGCAAAATCGTTCATCCCCTCCGGCCAACCTGTTATCCTCAAGCCACTCAGCGCGGAGCTACCCACCGCGCCGCTCGGGAGAAGTTCGTTCTACCGTGAAGATCATCCTGATGGCGGCTACGCCGCATTCGACTGATCCTGCATCCAAGGCTACCTCTGAACCGGCGATGCGGTGGTGCAAGCCACTCGCGGCGGGGCCCTTTCGCGATATCACACTCAAAGCTTGGGAGACATAAAACGTCTATGAGAACAACACCGAAACTGAAGTCAGCGAAGTTTGCTTGGTGTAGCGCCGTGCTCGCGCTTTTACTTGCCACTTTCGTTCTGCCCCACAACGCATCCGCTCAGGATCAAGACGATCCGCCGGGCCGCGTTGCTCGCCTGGGCTACATGGAAGGTTCCGTTTCCTTCCAGCCCGCCGGCGAAGGCGATTGGGTGGGGGCCGTTCCCAACCGTCCCTTGACGACCGGCGACCAGCTTTGGTCCGACGAGGGTTCCCACGCCGAAGTGCAACTCGGGTCGGCCGTCATCCGCCTCGGGCCCATGACCGGATTCTCTTTCCTCGACCTCGACGACAATACCGTGCAGCTTCAGCTCACCTCTGGCGCAATCAACGTCACCGTGCGCCGCCTGCATGAAGACGACGACTTCGAGATCGACACACCCAATCAGGCCTTCACCATCCTCCAACCCGGTCACTATCGCGTCGAAGTCGGCGCCGATGGAAACTACACCATCATCAGCGTTCGCGAAGGGGATGGCGAATCGACGGGCGGAGGCCAGAGCTATGAACTCCGCGGCGGTCAGCGTGCCACACTCAGCGGTACCGATCAGCTTTACGCCGATGTGGAAGAGCTTTACGGTCCGGACGACTTCGACAGATGGTCCGAATCCCGCGATCACCGCTACGATTATTCTCGCTCCGCGCACTACCTTTCGCCCGATGTCGTCGGCTACGAGGACCTCGACGACAATGGCGACTGGCGCGACGATCCTGCCTACGGCCACGTCTGGTTCCCTAACCGCGTTGAAGCCGGATGGGCACCTTACCATGTCGGCCACTGGGCTTGGATCTCTCCCTGGGGATGGACCTGGGTCGACGACAATTCCTGGGGCTACGCGCCATTCCACTACGGCCGCTGGATCAACGTCGAGGGACGTTGGGGATGGGTCGCAGGCCCTCCGGCAGAACGGGCCGTCTATGCTCCAGCACTCGTTGTATTTATCGGGGGTGGCCCCGGCGGATTCGGCGGCAACGTCGGCTGGTTCCCGTTAGGTCCACGAGAAGTTTATGTGCCGTCCTATCATGTGAGCGAAGCTTACGTGACCCGCGTCAACGTCAGCAGTACGACGGTGAATGTTACGCAGGTGACCAACGTCTATCACACGACCATTATTAACAACAACACCACCACCATTACGAACATTACTTACGCGAACCGGAATGTGAAGGGCGCGGTGATGGTGGTGCCCCAGCACGCGTTCGTAAGCGCGCAGCCGGTAGCGGCGGCGCGAGTCCAGGTAAGCGCGGCTCAGATCGCGTCCGCGCCGATGAGTGGAAGAGTCGCCGTGGCTCCAACGAGGGAGAGTGTTCTGGGCAGCAAGGCTGCGACTGCGGGTCACGTGACTGCACCGCCACCGGCGGTTGCAAGCCGGCAGGTAGTAGCGAAGAAAACGCCTCCGCCGCCGCCCGTGCCTTTTGCGAAACAGCAACAGGCTCTTGCGGCACATCCCGGGCAACCGCTGGCACGAAGCGAAGTGCAAACCTTGCGTCCAGCGGCTGCCGCGGCAGCGCGTCCGATGGTGAAGGTAGCGCCTCCGGCTAAGCCTGCGACGCCGACCACAGGCCACCCGCCGGCAAACGTGCCTCGACCGGGACAACCTGCACCCGCACCGGCAGCGAACCGTCCGGGAAATCCGCCTCCCGCAAACGAACGGCCCTCGGCTCCTGCGCCGGCTCAACCGACGAAGCCCGCGCCAGCTCCGCCAGCTAATCGGCCGGCACCAGCACCGGCGCCGCCCGCCAATCACCCGGCTGCTCCGCCCCTGGCGAATCGTCCGGAAGCAGCTCCGAACCGGCCGCCCGCGACGCCGCCGAATAATCGGCCTGCACCGGCGCCGCCGGCGAATCGTCCACCTGCTGCGCAGCCAAACAATCGGCCGGAGACCGCACATCCGGCTCCGCCTCCTCCAGCACCGCGTCAGGCGCCTCCTCCTGCGGAACATCCGCAGCCACGGACGCCTCCGCCTGCGGCGGCAAAACCCGCACCGCCCCCGCCCAAGCAACCGGCCAAGCCGCTAACGCCAGAGGAAAAGAAGCGGCAGGAGGAAGAGAAGAAGAAGCCTCAGTAGGAAATCGACACTGAGAGTTGGCAGAATTGTTCAGGCACCCTGAGATTTCTCAGGGTGCTTTTTTTGCAGAGGATCAAGAAATTCCGTCGCCAGTCCGGCGGCGACGAAGCTATTGCAAAGTATGACTGGATGGTCCTTCCGCGGCGCTCCCCGTGATGTTGTAGCGCTTGAGTTTGCGGTAAAGAGTTGCGCGGCTGATCCCGAGCATGCGTCCGGCGAGAGCCTTGTCGCCTTTGACTTGTTCGAAGACGCGCTGAATGGTGGCGCGCTCGATGTCTTCAAGATCGGTGGTCGAGAGTGGAGGGGAGGCAGCACCAGAATTCAACTCGGGAGCGGCCGCAAGATCGGAAACCAATTCGGTCGCGGAATCTGACAGCATGCGAGGCGCAACCGAATTCATCGCAGCGATGGCAGGTGGAAGATCGCCAAGATCGATCAGCGTTCCGTTCCCCAGCGCGACCGCACGCTCCACACAATTTTCCAGTTCGCGCACATTGCCCGGCCAGTCGTAATTCATCAGCGCCTTCATGGCTGCGTTCGAGACGTGCAGATTCGAGCCGGGTGAATAACGCTCGCAAAACCAATTCACCAGCATGGGAAGATCGCTGCGGCGTTCGCGCAGAGCGGGCACGTGCACGGTGACGACGTTCAGCCGGAAGTAGAGGTCTTTGCGGAAGGTGCCATTCTTGTAAGCCGCCTCGAGGTCGCGGTTGGTGGCGGCGATCACGCGCACATCGACTTTGACGCGCTGGTTGCTACCCACCGGACGTACCTCTTTTTCCTGCAGCACGCGCAGCAATTTGGCCTGCAATTCGAGCGGCAGCTCGCCGATTTCGTCGAGAAAAACTGAACCCGTATCGGCGGATTGAAAAAGTCCCTGCTTGGATTTCAGAGCGCCGGTAAACGCACCTTTTTCGTAACCGAAGAGTTCACTCTCGATCAGTGTGGGCACGAGCGATCCGCAATCGACCGCAACGAAAGGACGATTCGCGAAGGCTCCGCGAAAATGAATGGCGCGGGCGATCAACTCTTTACCGGTACCGCTTTCACCCGAGATGAGGACGGACGTGCGCGTGTCTTTGAGCCGCGATGCTACCCGCAGGACTTCCTGAATTTTCGCCGAGGAGCCGACTATGCCGTGCACGGCGGTTTCCGTATCCATGCGCTGGCGCAGGAATTCGTTTTCCTCAACCAGCCGGACTTTCTCGGCCATGCGGCGCAAGAACAGCCGCAGTTCATCAAGCGGAGAAAACGGCTTGGTGATGTAGTCATAGGCACCGAGGCGCATGGCTTGCACGGCGGTTTCAATAGAGCCGTGACCGGTCATCAGCGCGACTTCGGTGCGCGGCAGGAGTTTCTTCGCTTTCTCCAGAAATTCGAGGCCCGACATATGCGGCATCACCATGTCGCTGAGGATCATATGCACGGGTTGCTCTTCAAGAACGGAGAGGGCGGATTCGCCGCTATCGGCTTCGAGGCAGATGAACCCCAAAGCCTCGCCAACGGTGATGCACAGCTTGCGGATGCTCTGCTCGTCGTCGACGACCAGCAGCCGGACACGGAGTTCGTCTTTCATCAGAGCTGCACTCACCGGGCCTTCCCCATAGTTTTTTCAACGGCGGAAATGAGATCCTGCACACGAAAGGGCTTTTCAAGATAGAGCGCGCCGATCTTGCGCAGAGTGGTAACCGTCTCTTCATTGGCATAGTCGCCGGTAATGATGACAACTTTATCGACGAGGTCGGGACGATTGGCGGAGATCCAGGAATGAACCTGGGCTCCGTCGACGCCGCCGGGCGTGCGCATGTCAGAGACCACGCCCAGATACCGGCCTTTTTCGAGCAGGCGCAGGGCTTCCGCGCCGGATTCGATGCAGACGACTTCATAGCCGTTGCGCTCGAGCGTGGCGCTGACCAAGGCCATGATCGACGGTTCGTCTTCAATCAGCAGAACGGGCAATGTAGCGGGTTGGATGGCAGGGGTTGTCATTTTTGGAGTACTCCTGCGGCCACACCCAGAGAAGCAGTGTGTGGCGCTGCGGGAAAGCGGACGATGAAAGTGGCTCCCTGCCCGTCGGTATTGTTGTGGCAGAGAATTTCTCCCCCATGCTCCTTCACAATGCCGTAGCAGATGCTGAGGCCGAGGCCGGTTCCCTTGCCAACCTCTTTGGTGGTGAAGAAGGGATCGAAGATGCGATCGGGATGGGAGATGCCGTAGCCATTGTCACGGAAGGATACTTCGACGGCGTTGCCGGCCTTGGTGGTCATGATTTCGATGCGGGCCGGACGGCCAACTTCGTGAACCGCGTCATAAGCATTGTTCAGGATGTTCAGAAAAACTTGTTGCAACTGGTGAGCGTCGCCGATCACCTCGGGAAGTCCCTCGTCCAGATGTTCGACAACATCGACGCCATGGCTGTTGAAGTCGTAGGACCGCAGTTGAATGGTCCGGCGCAGAATGAGGTTGAGCTGCACCGCATTGCGTTGCGGAGGCATTTGCCGGGCGAAGCTGAGCAGGTTCTGCACGATGGTTTTCGTGCGCTGGGCTTCCTGCAGAATGACACGCAGATCTTTCCGCGCACTCTCGGGAATCTCAGGATTTTCGAGCAGCAGATCGGCAAAGCCGAGGATCGCGGTTAGCGGATTGTTTACTTCGTGGGCCACGCCGGAGACGAGTTGTCCGACAGCGGCCATTTTTTCAGCGTGCACCAGTTTGTCGCGCAGTTCGGCGGAGTCGGTAATGTCGGTCATGACCACGACGATGCTGTTGATGTTGTTCTGCTCGTCGCGCATGGGGCTAAGGTTCACCGAGAACTGGCCGACGTGACCATTGCCGCGCATGATCTGCAATTCAAGGTTGTCCACTTGTCCACCGCGGAGAGTGGCCTGCAGCGCGTCCGAAAGCGGACGCACATAGCCCGGCGCCGCCAACTCCAGCAACGGACGCCCCAGGAGTTCGCGCTGCTCGAAACCGGCTTCGGACCAACGTCGGTTGGCATAACTGACGAGGCCGGCAGTGTCCGAGACCAGGATGAAGCTTTGCGTATTGCTGAGAATCTTGCCGGAGAAATCGCGCTCGCGTTGCAACTCCGATTGAAAGGTATGGAGGCCGGTGACATCGAGCATTAACCCGCGAATCTGCAACAGCTTTCCCGCACTGTCGTACATGCCAAAGGCGTTGATGAGGACGTAAATGGGAGAGCCGTTCTTGCGGCGCAGTGTGGCCTCAAAATTCCGCATGTGGCCGTGCTCTTCCATCGCCTGGCTGTGCAGCAGCCGCTGTTCGGCGGAGAAATAAACCTGCGTGGGAATATCGACCTGCAGGAGTTCTTCGCGGCTGGAATAGCCGAGCATGGCGACCAGCGCGTCGTTGACCTCGACGAAGCGCCCTTCCGGTGTACTGAAAAACAATCCTTCCTGGATGTTGTCAAAGAGTTCGCGATAGCGGCGCTCGGCCTCGCGCCGATCGGTGATGTCTTTCAGCACGTGGATGGTTTGCAGGTTCTCCCCGGAGGCTCCATGCACGCGCGAAGTGGAAACAAGATACGTGCGGTCGAGTGCGGGGTGAACGAATTCGTCGGTTTCTTCGCCCATGGAACGGCAGAAGGGGCAGGAATAAAGCGTGGGCTCGCTGGTAAGAGCCAGCAGCGCGCGCATGTTTACGCCGATCAGTTCGCTCGGAGCGACTCCGATCATCGCCGCCAGGGAGCGATTCACGCGCAGAACTTTGTCGGTTTCATCGTGCACTACGATCAGATCGGTGATGGCATCAAAGATTTCCAGCCAGTGGCGATTGGCCTGTTCGATGCGAGTAAACAAGCGCGCATTTTCCAAAGCCATGGCGGCATGGCCCGCGATGGCTTCGAGCAATTCGCGGTCTTCCGCGCCGAGCGGCCGGGAGCGCCCAACGAGGCAGAGCAAACCGGCAAGCTCTCCGTTCGAGCCGGGAAGTCGCACGACCAGGCATTCCTTCCAATCCAGAATCGCGGCCAGCTCCGGCCCGAGCAACTCGGAGGCGGTACCGGAAACGATGGCATCCGCGTGGTTTGCCGCCAGCTCCGCGAGCGAGCGCGCGAAACGCCGCTGCAGCAGGTGATCTTCGCCGCGCGCGCCAGCCTCGAGAACAGAAGCGCCCACACTACGATCCGGGCCGGAAGGATTGTGGGCCGAAGAGACGGGCGGAGCAGCATCCTCAGGATCCGTAGCCTCTTTGCGATGCTCATTCGCAGGCGCGAGGGTACGCGGCTGTGGCAGCAGGGCAACCGTCTGAAATCGTCCGTCTTGAAATAAAGCCAGAGCCCCGGCGCGCGCTCCGGTTAATTCGACAGCACGCTCGAGAAATTTGCGGGCAAAATCCGGCAGCCGGAGCAAGCCATCGATTTCGCGCGCCAGTTGAATCAATACGTCGGAGCGCCGGCGATTCAGTTCAGACTGGTGCAGGTTATGAGCAACCTCCATAACCACCGAGACCTGCGCCGCCAAAGCGCGGGCGCGGCGGATATCCTCGCGGGAGATGCCCGTACTATCGAGACGATCGAGCACTCCGAACATGCCCAGCACGGTTCCTTTGGCTCCCAATAGAGGCACGGCGAGCAACTGCTTGGCCTCATAGCGGGCAATCAACTCCATGTCCGCTCCCGGCACCTGCTTGAGATCGTCAGACCAGAAAACCTCTTTTGCCCGGAGAGCATGCGTTGCCGCTCCCTCGGGAAAAATGTTATCGACACGCTGCGGCTCACCTCGTTTTACGCCATAGCGCACGCGGAATTGCCCGTCCTCCAGCAGGGCAATGAAGCAACGTCCGTAGCCCAGGAACTCTGCGGCGCGGATCACGAAGGCTTGCAGAAAATGATCGAGGTCGCCGCTGGAGCTTAGTTCGGAAGAGATCTCCAGCAACTGATGCAGCTCGCGGGCCTGGCCCTGCGCAGTGGAACAGAGTTCGGCGTGAGCCATGGCCACCGCGCCGAAGCCGGCAACCGCGGACACCAACGATTTTTCCTCGTTCGTGAAGGCGCCGTCGGCCCGCGGATAGACCAGGATCGCGCCTTGCGTCCGTGCAGTGCGGAAGGGCGCCGCGATCAGCACGCCAGGGGAAATCACGCTGCCCAGAGAGTGTTGATCGCTGCTGATCGAGATGGTGATGGCTTCGCCCGCGGAAACCGCGCGTTGCGCCAGATCGGCGGCGAAGCGAATAGTCTGGCGATCATGACGGGCACGGAAAGAAGTAGCCAGTTGGGGTGTCTCAGCGGAGACGGCACGCAGCTCGAAGGGTCCCTCGCGGCGCAGAAAAACCGAGACCAGGCGGGTGCGCAGCAACAAACGGAGACGGTCGGCAAGCGCCTCCGTAACGGAATCCACATCCGGCGTGCTGTGCAATGCCGTGGCGACATCGGCCAGGATTTCTGCGCGCCGGTGTTCCTCGCGCGAAACCTCGACCAACCGCGTCGCTTCCAGCAGGCTGCCCAATTGTCCCGCGACAATTGTCGCCTTCGCCGCCAGGTCCTCGTTAAAAAACTCATCCTCGGAATCATGTAAGAAGGTCATCGCGCCGATGACTTCATCAAAGACCACCAGCGGAGCAGCCATGAGAGAACGAGCCTCAAATTCGTGAGCTGCGGGGAAGGTGGAGGAGCGCACGCGATTGATGAAGGTGGTGCGCCGCGAGCGAACCACTGAGGCGGTCACCGCGCTTTGCTGAGGTTGCAGACGCAGTCCTACAAAATGCTCGGCCAACTTGCCGTCGGCCTGCTCCCCAACCAGTTCGTCGCCCGCGTGACGCCGCCAGAAATAGACCCCGGTGCATTGAAAAAAGTCGCGCGTCGCGCGGCAGAAGAGCTGGATCAGGGAGGTCGGATCCGCGCGTTCCGCAGCTTTGGCGGCGATCCGCAAGAGGAGTTTTTGAAACGCTTCGTCGGATCCACCCTGGACGCGGACTTCCGGCGACGGCGTCAAATTGCCTCCTGTCATGTTCAGAGCGCTACCGATTGCCGATAGACGATTTTGATGATTCTCACAAGTGATTGAATCTAATGGAAAACTACCCTGTCATCTCAATTTGAGTCAAGTGAAATGGGAATAGGGGGTGCCCTAGTGTGAAATCCCGAGAATTCAGCGGGTTTGGTCTCTCAGTTTGAGAATGGATGCTCTCCGCGCCCAAGATGAGACGCTACTTAGGCGCGACCGAACTCATGGGGAAGTTCGACAATTGTGCGTAAGTGTTTGCGTTTGTAGGCCGATCCGAAGTGTGACTTTGGTTTTTTCAAAAAGTGACGCATGGCCCCGGCTTTGCTCCCAAACGGTCACCAGGATTATTGCCAAGGGAGGAACTGTGTCTTTACGAAAGGCTGGAGTGTTGGTGGCAGTAGTTGCGATGGTAGCCGCGTCGGGCGTGCCGGGCGTGCGCGCGCAGAATTCCGACAATGAAATCGTGCGCCGCGCCAAAAGCAAAGTGCAGCCGGAGTATCCGGAACTGGCGCGCAAGATGAACATCACAGGCACGGTAAAGGTACAGGTGGTCGTCGCCCCCAACGGCACGGTCAAGGATGCCAAGGTTGTGGGTGGGCATCCAGTGCTGGCCACGGCGGCGCTCGATGCGGTCAAGAAGTGGCGCTTTGAACCGGCGGCAGTGGAGAGCACCGGCGTGGTGGATTTCAAGTTCGAACCTCATCAGTAGGGCGAGCAGGGCGGCCGGGAGGGAACGGCATGACGATCGGCAAGAAGCTTTATAAGAATTTCGGAATCATCCTCGGCATGGTGGTGGTGCTGTTCATCGTGAACTTGCTGGCGGTGCAAAGAGAGCACGCGGCCAAGGCCGCGGCTACCGCTTCGTTGCAGTTGAAGGATGCCACCAATGAAGTGCGCTTCCAGATGATGCAGAACCGCCTCTACCTGAGCAACTACCTGCTCAGTGGAGACAGCCGGGAAGTCGACCGGATGAACGAAGGTCTGCGCACGCTATCCGAGAAATTGCAGGAGGGCAAAACGCGCGCGAATTCCGAGCAGGAGCGCACGGCCCTGGACAAGGTTTCGCAACTGGAGCAGGCATGGAGCAAAGAATTCGCCCAACCCTTGATCGACAAGCGCAAGGACGTTGACTCCGGCAACGCGACGGTCGCGGAATTACAGATTTACTACCTTCAGAAGGATGCCTCCTCGTGGGTAAAGAACTCCACCGACGCGCTGGACGTAGCGGACGTGGAAAACAGCAAACTGGTCGATGCCGGCACTCGATCGGATCAGACAGCCAGCATGCTGACCATTCTCTTCTCGGTAGTCACGCTGCTGATCGCGCTGAGTGTTGGCGTTTTTGTCTCCATCACCACGGCCAAGTCGATTACCGGGCCCCTGACCAGCCTGATGACCGTGTCGCGCCAGATCGGCGACACCGGCGATCTGGAACATAACATCGATGTAACTCGTGAGGACGAGATTGGAGAACTCGCCCGCACCTTCGCCAAGATGGTGACTTACCTCAAAGAGATGGCGGGAGTTTCCGAATCCATCGCTGGAGGAGATCTTACAGTTGAGGTAAAGCCGCGATCGACGCACGACACCTTGGGCAACGCTTTCGCGCGCATGGTGGAAGGCTTGGGCCGTCTGGTGCGCAGTGTACGCGATGCTTCCGCCCAGGTGGCCAGCGCGTCGGGTCAAGTCGCCAATGCGTCGGATGACTCGGCCAAGATCGGCCTGCAGGCGTCTTCGGCCATTGATGAAGTTACCAGCACCATGCACGAGATGAGCGTGAACGTGCAGAACATGGTGAAGAGCACGCAGGTGCAGGCTTCGAGCGTAAGCGAGACTTCCGCTTCCATCGACCAGATGGTGGCTTCGATCCAGCGCGTGGCCGACACAGCCAAGGTGCTGCTCGACATCTCGAACCGCTCGCGGGAAGAGGTGCACAGCGGCATCACCACCATGGAAAAGGCCACGGACGGCCTGAACCGCATCAACACAACCATCACCAGTTCGGGAGAAATCATCGGAGCCCTGGGACAGCGCGCCGACGATATTGGAAAGATCATCGAGGTCATCGACGACCTCGCGGAACAGACCAACCTGCTGGCGCTCAACGCCGCCATCGAAGCGGCCCGTGCCGGAGAACATGGTCTCGGCTTCGCCGTCGTGGCTGACGAAGTTCGCAAGCTGGCGGAGAAATCGGCGCAGTCGACAAAGGAAATTTCCGAACTGATCCAGAGCATTCAGAAGGAAGCGCGCAAGGCGGTCGAGAATATGGACCGCTCGACCGGCATCGTAAACGAAGGCCTGGATCTGGGCGGCGAATTAAATGCTGCGCTGCGCAAGATTTCCAACGTCGTCACAGAAGTCTACAAGTTCGCACAGGAAATCGGTGCAGCCACCAACGAACAGTCGCACGGGTCGTCGCAGATTGCCCGAGCCACCACGCGGCTGAACGAGATCACCCACGAAATCAATTCCGCGGTGGAAGAGCAAGCTTCCGGAGCGCAGGCCGTGGTCAAGGCCATGGAACGCATGCGCGAACTGGTACAGCAGTCGACCTCCGGGTCAACCGAGCTGGCAGCTTCCGCCGAGCAGATGTCGAAGATGTCGCGCGGCCTGCTCGACTTTATGGATCGCTTCACGCTGGATGAGGGGGCGGCGCGGCAGGCGTCGACGGAAGAGAAAGCCCAGAATGCGCGGCGGGCTTCGGCGGGTTCCCGCTACTAGGGGGATACAAGGATCAGCAATGAGTCGCGAACTCCATATCGTGGGCTTCCAGATTGGGCGCGAGACCTATGGCGTCCCCATCACTTCGTTGCATGAAATCGTGCGCGTTCCCGAGATCACGGCCGTACCCGATGCGCCCGACTATCTGGAGGGCGTCATCAACCTCCGGGGCAAGATCGTCTCGGTCATGGACTTGCGCAAGCGCTTCGGAATCAAGCAGGCAGCTTTGAAAAAAGGAAACCGGATTCTGGTAGTCGAACACTCCGGCAGACTGGCGGGATTGATCGTGGATTCTGCCTCCGAGGTGGTGAAGATTCCCAGCGAGGATGTGGAACCGCCGCCCGCGGCATTCCAGGAGGGCGGGCTCAACTGTGTCACGGGATTAGGAAAAGTTCGAGGTCGGCTGATTGTGTTGCTGGACATGAACAAGCTGCTGGCGCCGGCCAATTTGATCCAAGCCGGCGGAAATGTAGAAAGCAAGCCCAAACCGCCTGAGGCGCGGGGAGCGGCGGCCAAGTAGTTCAGTCGGAAGGCCCAGTGGAGGCGACTTGATCGACGGGCGCGGAGAACGAGAGATCGCATGAGCACATTCGGAGCAGCACCAGCTCCCATCTTGACGGAAGCGGAGCTTCGGCTTCTGCAGGCGCTGATCTATCAGGAGTGCGGCATGCATTTCGACGAGCGCCGTACCCACTTCCTGCAAGACCGCCTGCTGAAACGGCTGCGAGAATGCCGCGCGGATTCCTTCTACGCCTATTACCGGCTGCTGATCAGCCAGGAGGGCAAAGCGGAACTGGCCAAACTGGTTGAGAACCTGACGGTGAATGAAACCAGTTTTTTTCGCCACAAGGCGCAATTAGATCTCTTCCAGAAGCATGTGCTGGAAGACATGCTGAAACAGAAACAAGTGCACCGGGAATACTCCATTCGGATTTGGAGCGCCGGCTGTTCCACCGGGCAAGAGGCTTACACGCTGGGCATGATGGCGGCGGACACGCTGGCCTACTACTACCTGCGCAATCCCTTGCCGGTAGAAGTAGCGCTGCCCAAGCCGCTGATCCCACCGCCGTGGCGGGTGGAAATTCTCGCCAGCGATATCAGCTACTCGGTGCTGCGCGCCGGGCAGGAAGGCGCTTACAGCGAACACCAGATGGGGTCGGTGGATTACACCTACCGCTTGCGCTACTTCGACAAGATCGGTGACCGTTACGGCGTCAAGAAGGCGCTGAAGGAAATGGTTCACTTCGATTTTCATAACTTGAAAACGGAGTACCTGCCCCAGCGCAACGATGTGATCTTCTGCCGGAACGTGATGATGTACTTCGACGAGGCCGAACAGAAGCGCCTGATTGAAAAATTCTACCGCTGTTTGAATCCCGGCGGCTTCCTATTCGTTGGCCACGCCGAAAGTCTGCTGGGCCTGACCGAAAAATTCCAGATGGTGCATCGGGACAGCGGAACGGCCTATCAACGGATCGAGGTGCGCGAGTGAGCGATTTCGACGATCGCGGAGCAGAACTGCGGGAGTTGTTCTTTGAGACTTCGCAGGAACTGCTGCAAGCGCTGAACGAAGAAACTCTGAAGCTGGAGACTCATCCCGGCGATGAAGAGATTGTGCGCTCGATCCGGCGCACGGTCCACACGCTCAAGGGCGACTCGGCGGCTTGCGGGCTGCGCGAGTTGAGCGAACTGGCACACCAGTTTGAGGATGCACTTTCGCTCGAAACCGCCGCCGCCCATGGCGCGCTGGCGGAAATCGCATTTGCGGCTGCAGATATCTTCGCGGCAATGCTCGCCGCTTACCATAGTGGCGGCCCCATGCCGGCCACCGACAATCTGCGCCGGCGAATTCAGGAGTTAGCCTCGGCTCCCCTCGCCAAGAAGTCCCGGCGCAAGAAGACGGCTGCCGCGCCCGGCCTGAAAGCCTCTAAAGATTGGACGGACGCGGAGAAGCGCGCGCTGGCTCAGGCGCAAACCGCGGGCTTGGCGATCTATGACGTTGTGGTGAAAATCGATCCGCACTGCCCCATGCCGATCGCGGCGCGACAACTGATTCAGAACGCCATGAGCGGGGTTGGGCAAGTCCTAGTGGTGCGGCCGGACGCGAAATCGCCAGCCGCTACCAAGCAGGTGGAATTCGTTGTGGCGAGTTCGCAGCCTGAAGAACAGATTGCGACCAAGGGCCGCATCCCCACGATTTCAGCGGATGCGATTGTGACGTTGATTGCAGCCGCCAGCCGGCCCAAATCCACTGCCCCGGTTGACCTTCAAGAGTCTGGAACGCATCCGACCGAACTGCCCGTCGTAGCTGGCTCGGCAAGTGAAATCCCAGCATCAGGAACCATCCAAGTCCAGTCTGCTCCGCTTGAGGCGCAAGTTTCTGCACCAGAACCTCTGGCGCAGGGCATCACGGAAAATATCTTGCGAGTGGAAGCGGGGCGCATCGACAACGTCCTCAACCTGGTGGGAGAACTCATCATCGGCAAGTCGATGTTGCAGCAGGCGCTGAATGAGTTTGGAAAACGCTACCCCAAAGATCTGCTGCGCGGCAAGTTTGCCGATGCCATGGCCTTCCAGTCGCGGGTTCTGAACGATCTGCAGCGCTCCGTGATGAAAATCCGCATGGTGCCCGTCGATCAATTGTTCCGCCGCTTTCCGCGCATCGTGCGCGATGTGGCTCGGCAGTGCGGCCGCGAAGTGGATCTGGAATTAAGCGGACAGGAAACCGACCTCGATAAAGGCATTCTCGACGCGATTGCCGAACCGCTTACCCATCTTGTACGCAATGCGGTCAGTCATGGGATTGAACCGGCCGAGCAACGCAGGACCATGGGCAAACCACCCCGGGGCAAGATCCGGCTGCATGCTATGCATCAGGGCAATCAGGTGGTGGTTGAAATCAGTGACGATGGTCGCGGCATCGATGTGCAGAAAATCCGCTCCAAGGCGATCGAGTTAGGCATTGTGACCACCGAGGAAGCGGCGCGCATGAGCGAAGCCGAGACCCTGGAACTCATCTTCCGCCCGGGATTCAGCACCGCGGAAGTAGTCACGGAAGTTTCCGGACGCGGCGTTGGAATGGACGTCGTGCAAAGCGTGCTGCACCGGCTGAAGGCTACCATTCATATCGAGACTCATCCCGGCCTGGGTACGACCTTCCGTCTGAAGCTGCCTTTAACGTTGGCCATTATCAAGGCACTGATGTTCTGGGTGGAGCAGCGCTTGTACGCCATTCCGCTGAATGCGGTGAACCAGATCGCCCGCACCACGGAAGCCGAAGTCCATCAGGTCGACAACTACGAAGTTTTGCAATTGCGAAATCAAGTGCTGCCTCTGCTTCGCCTGGGACGGCGCGCGGCGGCCGATATTGAGCGGAAATCGATGAAGCTGTTCGTGCTGGTGATCACCGTGGGCGAAAAAAAGTATGGACTCATCGTGGATGCGCTGGAAGGGGAGGAAGAATTAGTGATTAAAGCCTTGGACGACCAGACCTTCTCCACCGATCTGGTGAACGGCGCTTCCATCCTCGGAGATGGGAAGGTAGTTCTCATCCTGAATTTGCCCGCAGTGGTGGAGCATGTGTCGCGGTCGCGTCCGGAAGCGGCCGGGGTCACCAATTATGGGCTCTTGCTGAACCAAGCGGATCGGGCGCGCCTGGCTTTGGGCGCCGCCGGAGCGGGAGGCCAGGCATGAGCAAAATACGCGTACTGGTGGTCGACGATTCCGCCCTGATGCGAAAGTTGATTCCACAGATGCTGGAAACTGATCCCGGCATCGAAGTTGTGGGCACCGCGATGGACGGAAACTTTTGCCTGAAGAAAATCGAAGAACTTCACCCTAACGTGGTCACCCTCGACCTGCAAATGCCGGGCATGAACGGCATTGATACTTTGAAGGAAATCATGCGGCGGCAACCGCTGCCGGTGATTGTAGTCAGTTCGCATTCTACCGAGGGAGCATCCATCACATTCAAGGCGCTGGGGCTGGGTGCCGTCGATTTCGTAGCCAAACCGCAGGACGCTACCGCGCACATGGCGGATGCTGCGCGGGAGCTGATCGCAAAAATAAAAGCTGCCGCCGATTCCAAGGTGGTCCGTCCCGGGACCCTGCGCACGGCGCCGGCGCGGCCGGAAAAGATTGGCACGGCCAAGTCAGGACCCGCCGCCACCAAAACGGTGGCCATCGGAATCTCCACCGGAGGACCGCAAGCCCTCGAATTCCTGTTGTCGCAGCTTCCGCCAGATTTTCCGGGAACGATTCTGGTGGTGCAACACATGCCGGAGGGCTTTACCGATATGTTTGCGCGCCGGCTCGACGAGTTGTGCAGTCTGCGGGTAAAAGAAGCTCAATCGGGAGATGTGCTGCAGGCTGGACGCGTTCTGGTTTGCCCCGGAAGCCGGCATATGACCGTCCGCCGGCTGTCCACGGGCGACGTCGTGGTGCTCAATGACGAGGCTCCGGTCAATGGCCACCGTCCCAGCGTCGACGTTCTGTTTCGTAGCGTGGCCAAGGAATACGGCCGGGGCGCGGTTGCGGTTTTGATGACCGGGATGGGCGAGGATGGCGCGCAAGGCTTGGGCGAGGTAAAGAAGGCCGGCGGAATGACCATCGCTCAAAGCGAAGAATCTTGCGTGGTCTTCGGAATGCCGAAAGCCGCCATCGAACGTGGCTATGCCACGCGGGTCGTGGCTTTGGACGTGCTTTCCTCCACATTACAGGCAATTTGTGGCCGCAACGAAGGTCAGGGAAATAACGGTGGCGGGGGCAAGGCGCTCCGTGCCGGGCGTTAAGAAAAGTTGCTGAATTAGCGCTTGATGACTTGAGTCATCTGGTGGGCGGAACGCCGCCGTGTTGAAATTGGAAGGGGAGGTTGCTATGGAGCAGTTTGCACCAATCAAACGCAGCAAGGACAGCCAGGCGGTCCGGTACCTGATCGTCGACGATTCGGTATTCGCACGCAAAAACTTGGCCCGCATGATCGAGAGTTTCGGCGGGCAAGTGGCTGGCGAGGCCGGAGACGGTCTTACCGCGATCAGCGAGTTCGATCGCACCCACCCGGACATCGTGCTGATGGACATCACCATGCCTCAGATGGAAGGCATCGAGGCTGCCGAAAAGATTGTGCAAGGGCATCCCGAGGCCCGCATCGTGATGGTGTCTTCGGTCGGTTATCAGGAAAACATTGTGGCGGCCTTGCAACGCGGAGCGCGCCACTTCGTGCAGAAGCCGGTGAAGCCGGAAGTGCTGTACGAAGTCATCAAATATGTAATGGGAGAAGACGGCTCCGTCGTGAACGCGGCCGGCGCGGGGGTCTAATCACATGAAGATGGAGCTGATTCAGCCCTTCATCAACGCGGCCGACGCCGTGTTGTCGCAAGGCCTGCAGGGCACCACCAAGGTGGGCAACCTCTTGATGGAAGAGGAAGCCTATCGCCGCAAAGGTGTGGCCGGCATGGTGGCGCTAACCGGCGACATCGAGGGCCGAATCATTCTCGACCTGGAGCCGCAAACCGCGGTGCGCGTGGCCAGCCATTACGCCGGCGCAGCTTTGCCCGAGTCCGACGCTCTGATTAAAGAGACGATTTACGAACTCGCCAATCAGGTCGTCGGCAACGCCGTCTCCGCCCTTAACGACCAGGGCTTTCACTTCCGCGTGCATCCTCCCATACTGCTCACCAGCGCCGAGGGCGACAAAACCAGCGAAGACGTCGAGGCCCTGATGATCTGTTTCGAAACTTCCCTGGGTAATGTGTTTATGAACGTCGCACTCCGCTATAACAAGCGGCGCATGTCCGACCACGCCGCGGCGGGAGCAAGGTAAATTAAAGCAGTCCCGCTATCCAACAGAGATCCTAGATAATCGCCGTCGCGGGTCTTTCCGCCTCAAGCTTGCAGCGGCAACTGCAATCCTAAGTCCTCGCCCGAATCTTCCGCGGGATCGGCAATTTTTCTCAGTTCAGGATATTTCTCAATCAACGTGGGCGGGGCCAGCACCCGCCCGCCTCGTATCATGGCCTTCAACTCCAGCGCATTCACTCCCGCCTTGCTCTCAAAGTGATTATTGGTGATAACAAATGTGGTGTGCGCTCGCTCGGCAACGCTCTCGATTCTTGCTTTCCATCCTGCCAGCTCACGCTCGCTGTAGAGGTAGTTGTAGCGGTCGTTGCGATTGTCGGAATCGAACCACTGTTCATAATTGCGCCCATGCAAGCGCACGTAGCCGACCGCGCCCGTTACATGTTCCGTCGGCGCGAGGGATCGTCCCAGCACCGGCTGATCGATATTGCAGAAGCCGACATTCTTCTGCGTGAACGCCGCTAACGTTTCGGCGTTGTTCCAGCTGGAATCGCGCACTTCCACCACCCGCGGATACTCGATGAACTGGCGCAACAGGCGATCGAGATATTCGCGGTTGAGCGAAGTGTTCTTAAACGATACCGGGAATTGGATGAGTAGCGCACCCAGCATTCCTTCGTGGGCGATGGCGTCGAGCCCTTCACGGGTGCGCGCTTCATCCTCATCGGTGGGACGAATCGTTGCCGCCGAAGTGGGCTCCATCACCGCGATGGGTGAATGCGTGAAGGCACGGTACAGCTTGGCTGTAAACAGAAATTTCTTGTTCACCGCCGCCACTTTCCGGCACCAGAGCTTCGCCAGTTCCGGTTTCAACGGCCCGTAAAACGATGTATTGATCTCGGTCGTATCGAAAAATCGCGCCAGATACTCCAGCGGATGCTGCTTGCGGCGCTGCATGCCCGGCGGATAGAAGATACCGTCCCAGTCTTTATAAGACCAGCCAGCCGTGCCAATGCGCACCTGATTCGCTTGAACCTTGGGCAGAGGTTCCATGGGAAATCGTCGACGGAGGGCAAGCCAAGGGTAGCACAGCGAAAACGAATGGAGCTTGTCGCGAGGCGAATATCTCAGACAGTCGTGGCATCCCACGTCCTACGAGATGTACTCCTGAATATATTCGTCCGGCGAGTTTGCCAGGTTGTGAAGGTCGCCGTCGAAAATTACCTTGCCGTCGCGCAGAACCAGAAAGCTCATCGGCACGTCGCAATGCTGCCCTGGCGGCAGCGCAATCATGCGATTGTTTTGTTTGTCGAATTGGTGCGTAGCCATGGTGAAAGCATCCTGCAACCGGTGCGTCACCAGCAGCGCGCTCGTCTTGTTGACGTCGCGCTGCTTCACAATCAATTCGATGATGGTGTTGGAGGTAACCGGATCAAGCCCGCCAGTTGGCGAATCATAGAGCAGCAGCTCCGGCTGAGTAATGATCGCTCGCGCAATGGCTACGCGCCGCCGCATGCCTCCTGAAAGTTCGGAGGGATTCAAGTCCAGCGTGTGCTCCAGTTCGACGAAGCGCAGTGCCTCGCGCACTCTGCGGTCGATGTTCTCGTCGTAGACGCCGTGCTCTTCCATCAGCCGGTACGCAACATTTTCGCGCACGGTAAGAGAATCGAACAGCGCGCTTTCCTGAAAGACCATGCCAATCTTGCCGCGCAATTCGAAGAGCTGCGCTTCCTCCATCTGGGTCACATCTTCCCCGAGGACCACAATGCGCCCTGAGTCCGGCCGGATGAGGCCGAGCGCCAGCTTCAGGATCAGGCTCTTGCCCGATCCAGCCACACCGAATACCGCCTTGGTCTCGCCGCGAGGGAGATGGAAAGAAACGCCACGCAGCACCTCGTTCTCCCCAAAAGACATGACCACGTCTTCGAACACAATGACCGGCGCGGAAATATCGACGGTTGTCGCAGTAGCGGAATCGAGCGGTAAGGTCGGCGCAGACATAGGATCAGCGATAAGAAAGCGTGGCCATCAGGAAACGGGTGACGATCAAGTCCATCGCCAGAATCAAAACTGACGCTGCCACCATGGCTTGCGTGGTGGCGCGGCCTACTCCTTGAGTCCCGCCGCGCGCGTTCATCCCGTAGAAGCAGCCGATGGTGGCGATGATGAAGCCAAAGATGACCGGCTTGATGAGTCCCATAAATACATCTTGAAACACCAGGCTCTCCCAAGCGTTGGCCCAATATTGACGGGCGTCGAGCCGGAGCAGAAGCTTCGCGATTGCCAACCCTCCCACCAAACCCACCAGATCCGAAATAATCGCGAGGAAAAACAGCATGAACACCGTGGCCACCATGCGCGGCGTCACCAACTTTTTCATGGGATCGGTGCCCAGCGCGCGCATGGCGTCGATTTGCTCGGTTACCACCATCGATCCCAGTTCGCTAGCCATGCCGGAGGAATTGCGCCCAGCAACCATCAAACTGGTCAGCACCGGTCCCAGTTCGCGCACCATAGAAGTCGAAACCAGTTGTCCGACCAACGTGATCGAGCCGAAGCGCTCCAAAGTGTTGGAGGCTTGCAGCGCCAACACGGCTCCAGTGAAAAATCCGGTGAGCACAACAATGGGCAGAGAGCCCACCCCGATGGTGTCGGCCTGCTGGATCATGTCGGCGAAGTACAGCGGCTTGCGGAAAAGATTCGCGACTGTCTGCAGGGAGAACAGAAAGTAATCCTGAACCGTCAGGACTTTTTCCTTGGCGAGATCGGTGGGTGAAGTCAGTTCCATGAGGGTCTGCACAGCGAGGCAGACGGAGCCACGCTTTTTCGAACTATAGCAGAAGCGCAGTGGTCAGTGGCCCGTGGTCAGTGCTCAGAAAAATCAGGTGAATGTGAGGTCGAAGATGGCGGGCCACTGGCCACTTTCTTCTATCCCCGAGTCTTTTTCTTGATCTCGATGTTGAGCCGGCGGATTTTCTGGTTCAATGTGGAGAGTGGTACTTTGAAGCGCTCGGCGGCTTCGGTCTGGTTCCAGTTACACTTCTCCAGCATGTCGCTGATGATGCGCCGCTCCACGTCTTCCACAATTTCAAACAGTGACGCATCCGTCGGCGGATCGTGCAGCGTTAACGCCGAGCCGCGGCCCAGCAGATTGTCGGGGAGCAGGTCGATGGTGATATCGGGGCCAGAGGAGAGCACGACCGCGCGCTCAATCACATTTTCCAGTTCACGGACGTTGCCCGGCCACGAGTAGGACATCAGCGGACGCAGCGCTTCCGGCGTGATGCGCCGCACCGGGCGGTCGTTCTCCTCCGCATATTTTTTCAGGAAAAATTGCACCAGCAGAGGAATGTCTTCCCGGCGCTGGCGCAGCGGAGGCAATTCAATGGTAATGACGTTCAGGCGGTAGAACAGATCCTCGCGGAAGCGGCCCTCCCGCACCAACTGTCGCAAATCAATATTCGTGGCGGCGATGATGCGCACGTCCACCTGGATTTCCTGTACTCCGCCGAGATGCATGAACCTGCGGTCCTGCAATACTCGCAGAATCTTTGCCTGCGTTTCCAGGCTCATGGTGGCGATCTCGTCCAGAAACAATGTGCCGCGATCGGCGATCTCAAACAACCCCTTCTTGGAAGCAATGGCGCTGGTGAACGCGCCTTTTACGTGGCCGAACAGAGTGGACTCCAGCAGGTCAGTCGGCATAGATCCGGTGTTGACCGGCACGAAAGGCCGCTCATGACGCGGAGAATTCAGATGCAAGGCTTTGGCAATGATCTCTTTGCCAGTTCCACTCTCGCCCTGCAATAAAACGGTGGACCGACTGTTCGCGACCTGCGCCACCAGATCGAAGATCTTGAGCATCGGCTCGCTTTTGCCGACGATGTTTTCAAAGTTGTAACGCTGCTTCAGCGCCCGCTTGAGTTGAACATTTTCTTCTTCAGCACGGCGCCATCCCACGGCGGCGCGAACATCAGCCAGCAGCTTTTCGTTATCCCAGGGCTTCTGAACAAAGTTGGCAGCGCCACCCTGCATGGCACGCACCGCGTTTTCCACCGTGCCAAAGGCGGTGATCATAATGACCGGCAGTCCGGTTTCATGAGCGCGGATTTCGGCCAGAATCTCCATGCCATTGCGACCCGGCAACGCAAGGTCGAGCAGGATGAGATCGAAAGGATGCTCGCCAATCCGCTGCAATCCCTCTTCGCCGGTTGCCGCCGTTTCCACGGCGAAGCCTTCCAACTCCAGCAAGGTCTGCAGAGATTCACGAATCTCCGCTTCATCGTCAATGATGAGGACCGCGCCCGCCAGGCCCGGGTTCTCGTTCATCGCCCCGCGTGAAATCACTGCTGCTTCAGACATAATTCGGCCTCAGAACTGTTTTGCTTCGACACGCTGCGCTCCGAGATGCTTGGCTTAAACATGGACTGCCTTCCTGCTGAGTGGGAAATCCAGAGTGAACGTTGTACCGGAGCCAGGATGGCTTTCCACGCGAATCTTGCCTGCGTGTTCCTGGATGATGCCGTAGGTAACGGAAAGGCCCAGGCCGGTTCCGCGCGCCTGGCCTTCGCGAGGCGAAGTCTTGGTAGTGAAGAACGGGTCGTAGATCCGCTGAATGTGCTCGGGGGCAATACCCGAGCCGGTATCGGAAACGGAAACGCTGACGCTGTCGCCGTTCATTGTGGCAACGCGCAATTTGCCGCCACCGGGCATGGCATCTTTCGCGTTGAGAAACAAATTCAAGAACACCTGCTGCAATCTTCCCGGATTTCCCTGAATCGGCTGCAGTTTGGGCGCGAGCGCATTCTCAACCTCCACCTTCGCTACCTTGAACTGATGTTCCAGTAACGCGAGCGTGTCGGCGATCACCTTGTTCACGTCGACGTCGCCGATTTCACTCCCGCTGGTGCGGGAGAAATTCAGCAGATTGTTTACGATTTCCGATGCGCGGAAGGTTTGCCGCGTGATCTTTTCCAGCAAGCCGGATTTCTGCGGATCACCCTGCAATTGTTTCGAGAGCATCTGCGTGTAAGAAGAGATCACCGCCAACGGCGTATTGACTTCGTGGGCGACCCCGGCCGCCAGCAGACCGATCGACGAAAGCTTGTCGGCTTGCGAAAGCTGGGCTTCGAGTTCGATGCGCTCGGTGATGTCGTCCATGATGATTAGCCGCCCGATGACCTGAAACTTGCGAGTCACCAAAGGCGCGATGGCCACATTCACCGTGCGAACCTCGCCCGCAGGTGTTTTCAGCCGAAACTTGTAAAGATTGTGAATCCCCGCGCTCTCGCGCATGCGATCGAACTCTTCCACGAATTCTGCTGGGAAAACCGCCTTGAGCGGCTGGGTCAAAGTCTGCCAGCGCGGCACCGCATACATCACTTCCATCTGTGCGTTCCAGCTCTCGATGCGATCTTCCATGTCGAGCGCCATCACACCCACGTTGATGGATTCCACAATGTTCTCGTTGAAATCCTTCAGGCGTTCGTACTCGGCGGCTTTCTGCTGCAGTGACGCGTAGAGTTGTCCATTCTGGATCGCGATTCCCAGATATCCGCCCAGAGTTTCCAACAACTCCATGTCTTCGCTGGAGAGGAAATCTCCTTGCGCGGTCTTTCCCAGGCCCAGCACGGCGATGGTCTTCTGCTGGGCGTGGCAAGGAATGTAATAATTCAGCTCCAGCCGGGCGATGGTTTGCTGCGCACCCGGATTTTCGCGCGGCACCTGGTGCGTGTTCTCAAAGAAGAGGTGCCCACCAGCCTCCGGTCGCGGCGCACTCAGGAAAGACAGATCGAGTTTGCCCGGCGCGGACAAACCGTAGGACTTCGCCAGCACAAATCGCTCGGCGTCTTCACCGGCCAGGAAAATCGCCATGCGGTCGACGGCAAGCGTTCGCGATAGCCGATCCATCAGTGAAGAGAGCATCGCATTCAGGTCCGTCTCCGAGCTGAGCTCCCTGCCAAATTCGAGCAGCGTGCGGCGATAGTCGTAGCGCGTGCGATAAAAGAATTGATCGATGCGGTCCTGAATCCACTTTCGTACTGGGTCAAACAGCAGGGCTGTGACCACCACGGCAAGGATCAAGCCCACCGGACCGCTGCTGGGCTGCCGCATGTGCACCAATTCGGCGACACCGGCCACCAGTCCAAAATACATTCCCACCACGGTCGCGGCTGCCAGCGTATAGACCACGCCACGTTTGAAGATGAGATCCACATCCATGAGGCGGTAACGGAAGATGGCGTAACCGAAGGTGAGCGGCAGAAGCGCCAGCGAGAGCGCGGAAATCTTCATCGTCGCGCCCGGCAGCGTCCCCATCAGATAAGGAACGACGTAGAACAGCGTGTAAGGAACGATGGCCAGGATGGTGCCACGAGTAACCCACTTCAGTTGCTGCCTCAGAATCGTGGTGCTGGCGCCGCGGTAGCTGTACCACAGCAGGATGGCTGAGGCCACAAAGAACAACGACCCGTAGGACATTTCCATCCGGTCAAGGTTCCAGCGCAGCCGTTCACTGGCCTGCAGCCAGCGCATAGCGCCCACATGAATCGCCAGCAGGATCGCGCCCGGTACGTAGACCAACGCCAACAGCCACGGATACTTGCGCACGGCCTGGCGTTTCTCGGGGAAGGTCAAAACGAAGTGCAGAAACAGCGCCGGCTGCAATACTCCGGCGGCGATGTTGCCCCAGTAAATGGTCCAGTCGAAGTCGTTCAGCTTCCCGGTGTATTTGAAGGAGTACGCAATGAACGATACCAGGCAAAAAATATAGAAGTGCGTCGAGCCAGGAGCCGTCCAGCGTCTCAAGAGCACATACAGGCCGATGCCAAGATAGATGAGCGCGATCAGCCGCAACCAGTTGTTCAGCGAGCGCTCGGCTGGAACCAGAATGACGCTGGAATCGAGCGGCACCGCTTGCCGGAGCAAGGAATATGCCGCTTTCGACCAGACTCCGTTGCGGTAGAGCTGGCGCTCCAGCCCGGAGATGTTCTGTATTTCCTGCCCGTTGACCGAAACCAGCTGATCGCCTGACTTGATGCCGCTCTTGGCGCCCGGTCCGGCGGGATCGACCCGATCGGCTGTGAGTCGGCCGCCATGCTCGACCCACCAAACTCCGTCATCAGGGATGGAAGCTTTTAATTCTGCATCGAAATTGAAGCCGGCAAATACGACCGCAGCCACCGTTATCAGGAACAGTAGAACGGCAACGAAACGGACTTGGCTTTCCCGATTCATGGACTTCCGCGGCCCCGAACCCCTGAGTGGCTGGGCAGGAGTAGGGACGACGTCCTGCAGATCATCAATGAGCAACTTCGCTGCCATGTCTTTTCCCGCTTTGGAAATCCTTAAGTGCGGCATCTACAGCACTTCCGGGATTATAGATGGATTTTCGAACAGCGATTACGTCTTTTTGGAGGTTTCTGTGAAATTCCGTATCTAGTGGCCGAGCAGGGAGTTAGCCTATCGGTTTAAGTCAAGCTCCTTGGGAAGCGATAAGGCGGGGGGCGGCACTGGCGAGGTTTGCACAGACACAGCTTGTCCCCGCGCTGACTTTCATCAGCTGCGGGGACGTGATTTCGTTCACACCGGCACTTTCGCGACGAGAGGTCGAAATCCTAGGACGGCCAAGGCGCCATTTGCGATTGTTCGTGCGCCAGGCTCACCCGGATCACATTCATCAGCTCATCGTTGTCGGCGGGCTTCTGAAAGAACGCCGCCGCCCCTGCCTTCAAGGCTCGCTCCTCGTTACTCTGAGGATCACGCGCACTCAACACGATGACGGGAACGCTCGAGAGTGCGTCGATATTCTGCAGCCGGTCGAGAACTACGAAACCGTCGCCGACCGGCAGGCCCAGATCCAGAATGATCAAGGCTGGACGCTCCTTCTGAGCCGAGGCGATGGCGGAATAACCATCGCTGGCGGTTGCGACCTCATAATTGTTGGCCCGCAAGCGCAGCCGCAAGGCCCGCACCAGATCGGGATCATCATCGACTACCAGAATCTTTGCTCTTGGCATGGTTGTTCTCCTTTTCAATTGCTTAGTTGGAATCTCGTGAGCTCTTTCCTGCACACAGCTGTTTTCGTTCCAGGCTTGCCGTGATCATCCCAGTAATCTGTTCAGTCACGGTTTGTACCTGTTGTTCCAGCGTTTGGCTGGAAATATCGGAAGGCAGCTCTACTCGAGCCGCCATGATTGTGAGGACGCACTTGCACTTAAAGTCAGGCACGCGCTCCAGTTGTTCGCGAATGCGCGTCGTCATAATTCCGGAGCGTTCGAGATCGGTCGAAGCCACCACGAAAAAAGTCTCGGCCGCTGCCGAGGTCCCCATCGGCGGCAGCACCAGGTCTTTGTCGAGATAGACGCAGCGCCGCAAAATCTCCAGGCACTGTTGCCAGGTTTCCTTCCAATTACCCCGGAGGGCGGAGCACGGCGCGAGTTCTACACGCACCAGCACAAACGCCGGCCGCAACCGATCTTCGTGAGTAATCACCGGAGCCAGCAGCTTGGGCAGAGAATAGCTTGGCAGCGTGAATGTAAAAACGCTGCCCTGGCCGGGTTCGCTCGAAACCCAGATGCGTCCTCCGTGCAGACGGACGATTTCGCGGCAGATGAACAGGCCCAGTCCCAAGCCGGAGCGGTTGTTGTCAACTGACTCGGCATCCTGATAGAGGCGTTCGAAGATAAGCGTCTTCGTATCCGGATTAATGCCGCGTCCGGTGTCGCTGACCGAAACGTAGACCGCGGACGAATCCGCTTCAATCATGCAGGCCTGGACCATAACTGCGCCGTCTGCCGGGGTAAACTTGATCGCGTTGTCCACCAGATTGATCAGGACTTCGAGAACGCGGTCCGGATCGGCATGCACCAAGGGCAGCCTCTGGTCGACTCCGATTTCAAGTCCAATCTGCTTTTCCGCCGCCATCGGCCGCATCATGGCCACCGTCTGATGGATCAGATCGCCCAGCGCGATGCAGCGCGGTTCCACTCGCATTTTCCCGGTCTCGGCGCGGGTTGCCTCGAGCAAATCGCGGATCATGGCATGCAGCTGATTCACGCTTTTCAGCACAGTCTTCAAGTGGTCGGACTGGTCGGGACTCATCGGACCAGCCAGCCCGTCCAGCAGCAAAGTAACGTACTGGTGAATGCAGGTGAGCGGCGTCCGCAGTTCGTGCGAAATATGGGATAGAAACTGGTTCTTGAACTCCATCTGCTGCTTGCGCGTGATTTCGAGGGAACGCAGTAGGGCTTGCCGCTCCACCGCGTAACGAATGGCACGCTCCAAATGATTGCTGGACATGGTGCCCTTGATGAGGTAATCCTGCACGCCATGGTGAACCGCCTTGATCGCCAGCGCTTCGTCATCTTGTCCGGAAAGAATAACGACCGGCACGTTGGGCGCGTGTTCCAAGACGCGGCGAAAGGTTTCCGCGCCACGGCTGTCGGGCAAGTTCAGGTCCAACAGCACCACCGAGGGTGTTTCCTTGGTAAGCGAGGCGAGGCCGTCGGCGAGCCGGTTTACGCAGTTGATGTTCACCGGAGTCTTGCACTCGACCAGTCGCAGGCGGACCAGGTCCGCATCGCCCGGGTTATCTTCAATCAGCAATACTTGCGTCGTCGGACAATCTGTAATCGGATGATCCATAGTCCTCATTCTCCTCGTGGCGGCAGGCTGGCGAAATCGCACCAAAACTCTTCAATCGACTTCACCGCCGACAGAAAATCATTCAAATTTCCCGGCTTGCTCACGTAGCAGTTCGCTCCCAGTTCATAGCTGCGTGCAATATCTTTCCCTAACTGGGACGTACTGAAAATCACTACCGGAATCCGGCGCAGCTCCGGACCCGCCCTGATCGCCGCCAATACTGCCAGGCCGTCTCTCTTTGGCAGGCTCAGGTCCAGGATCACCAGATCGGGACGCATTGCGTTCGCATACCTTCCCCGGCGATTGAGAAAAGCCAGCGCTTCCGCTCCGTCTTCCACGCTCTCCATCTGACTGTGATACGGGCTTCTGGCCAGCGCCTCGCGCGTTAATCCCACATCGGCGGGATTGTCATCCACCAACAGCAACCGGAGACCCGATTTCATTTCGCGCTCCCTTCCTCCTCATCCTCACCATGAAGCGGTATAGTGAATTTGAAGGTGGAACCAGAGCCGGGCTCCGATTCGACCCAGATTCTGCCACCGTACCGCTCGATAATCTTCTTGCAGATCGCCAGCCCGATTCCGTTGCCCGGGTATTCGGCGCGCGCATGCAACCGTTGAAAGACCACAAAGATCTCTTTTGCGCTCTCGGGCGCGATTCCAATGCCGTTATCCCGCACGCTGAAGAGCCAGTGCGCCTCCGTCTTCTCCGCCTGCACCGAGATCATCGGAGTTGCCTGTTGCCGGAACTTGATGGCGTTCCCTACCAGATTCTGAAGAACCTGGGCGATCTGTGTATGCTCTGCCCAGATCAAAGGCAGTTCGCCATAAGTAACCATGGCTCCGCTTTCCTCGATAGCCGACGACAGAGTCTGCAAAATCTGCTGCATCAGCGCATTGCAATCGACTCTCCCGCCGGCAACGTTGCCGCGGCCCACTCGCGAAAAAGCCAGCAGATCCCGAATCAGCACTTGCATGCGCTGAGCTCCCTCGCGGGCATAGCCGATGAATTTGTCGGCGTCCGCGTCTAGCCTGCCGCGGTACCGTTCGGCCAGCAACTGGGTGTAAGCCGTCACCATGCGCAGGGGCTCCTGCAGATCATGCGACGCAGCATAGGCGAACTGCTCCAGGTCTGCATTGGAGCGAGCCAGTTCCGCCGCTTTTGTGGCCAAGGCCTGCTCCGCCTGTCGGCGCTCCTGCCGGGCGCGAAGCGCCGTGATGCCGTAGCTCAGATTGTTGGAGAGATCTTCGAGAAGATGTTTCTCGGCGGCGTCGAAAGCTCCTATCTCCGGCGCGTAGATGGAGATCGCCCCCAGCAGCACTTCGCCGTTCTTAAGCGGCAGAACCATCGACGAGCGGTAACCGCGGCGCATCGCCTCCTCGCGCCAGAGAGCGAAGTCCGGATCGGTCGCCATGTCGGAGCATAAGCGCACCGTACCGGTTCGGATGGCGGTGCCAGTAGGTCCGTGTCCACGCCGTTCGTCCGCCCAGGTCAGGTTCAGCGCCTTCAGGTAGCCTGCTTCAAACCCGCTCTCCGCCACCACCCGGACGCTTTTTTTCTCATCGTGCACGGCGTAGCCTACCCACGCCATCCGGTAGCCGCCAACATTCACCACCAAGTCGCAAATCTGCTTCAGCAGACTCGGTTCATCGGTGGCTCGCACCAGTGCCTCGTTGCAGTCACTCAGCGAGCGCAACGCACGCTCGGCTCGCCTGCGTTCGGAAATATCGCGGACGATGACCGTGAGCAGCTTTTTCCTCGCCACGTCGATTTGCGAGATTGAGGCCTCGATGGGAAATTCCGCTCCTCCGGCGCGTACCGCCAGCAGACCGTTCTTGAATGCCATCATTCGTTTGCTGACACCGCTGGCGGCAAATCGGGAGATTTGTTCTCTGTGCGTCAGGTGGAATCGTTGCGGAACGAATCTTTCCAGAGGCTGTCCGATCGCGTCGGCAGCGGAACAACCAAACATCTTTTCCGCCGCTGCGTTGAACATCAGGATGTGCTGCTGCTCATCTACCGTCAGGATCGCGTCCATGGCCGAGTGGATGATGGCGTTAAGCCGTTTTTCGCTCTCCCGCAAGGCCTGCTGAGCTTGCTGCAGTTCCTCGACTGCGGATCTGCTCTCCGCCCGCGGCGCCGCTTCGAGCGCCCGAGAGCGGGGTTTGTTACCGTCCGGAGATGCTGCCGCACGTTTCACGGTACTGTTACTCCTCTAGCAGGCTGCTGAAAAACGAGCGGACGGAGGGTTGGTTTGCCTTCTGCGACTCTCGTCAGGATTGGGTTCTGGAGTTACTCGGGTTGGCGGTTGGAGATTTCGAGCGGCACCGTGCTCGTTCAGACACACTGCGCCTGCGGGCTATTGCGCATCAGGTTGCAGATGCGCACTAAGTTGTAAGCTGCCGCCGTGAAGGTGAACATCCAACCGACCCGCTCCAATCCGCGATGCCGTAGCTTGCGCAACAACCCGACGCTCTTCATCCAGCCGAACACCTCTTCGATTCGCTTGCGTTTCCTCTGACTGACTTGATACCCCGTATGGCGTGTTGTGCGCTCATCCACGGCGCTGCGACGATTCCTGTCGTTCTGCGCGATGTGCGGCGTAATCTCCATGTGGCGCAGTTCGGCGATGAAGTCGTGGGTGTCATAACCCTTGTCTGCTCCAAGCGTGACGCGGTGAGTGCCGGGCAGACCTTCAGCCATTAGCAACGCGGCATCGCGCTCCGCCGAACCGTACGCTCGCGTGGTGAGTGTCGAAACCACCAGACCGTTGCGGTTCTCTGTCAGCAGATGGCCGCGATAGGCCAGTACCGCGCCGCTGCCTCGGCTCTTGCGGGACAGCATGGCATCGGGGTCGGTAGTCGAGCAGTGGGTCTGGTTGCTGCGCTTCTCGCGGTGGAAGTTCACGGTCGGATTTGAGCCTTCGCCCGTTCCAGTGGCGGGCGGCTGGCGGTCATCGTCGACATGGCGAAAGCTCTTTTGTCCAGCCCATGCCTCCAGCAGGGTTCCATCCACGGTGAAGTGCTCATCCGAGAGCAGATTGCTCTGTCGTGCCTGCTTGACCACGGCTGCGAAAAAAGCGTCGGCGATGTCTCCTGCAAGCAGACGCTGCCGATTCTTCGTGAATACCGTCACATCCCAAATCGGATCATCCATGTTCAGTCCCACAAACCAACGGAACAACAGGCTGTAATCGAGTTGTTCCATCAGCATCCGTTCGCTGCGCACCGAGTACAGCACTTGAAGCAGCAACGCACGCAACAACTTCTCCGGTGCTATCGATGGCCGTCCAGTCTTTGCGTACAGTCTGCTGAAACGGGGCTTCAACTCGCGCAGGGCGTCATCGGCCTTGACACGTAGCTGCCGAAGAGGATGGTCGCGAGGGATTCGCTGCTCAGGGCTTACGTAGCTGAAAACTCCCAACTGCTGCTCGTCTTGTCCACGCATGTCTTCTTCTTTATCAGGTTGGGTTGTGGAAACAAGAGAGTTTTCTGGTACTGGGTCCTTTGGCTTAATATCTCTACAAACCGGAGCGGTCGAACGATGGCTAGAGAACTCAGTACGGGAACTTGCGAGCGCTGCCAGCAACAGTTCGGGTACTGGCTTGCACATTGCGGATTCGGAGATTGTGTTTACGCTTACTGTGATTCCTGCGGCAAGACAGCCATCCTCTCTATGTGGGACAAGCGCATGCCGAAACTGCCGGACTGCCCGGGCCAACAAGAGATGTGTTCTGCCATGGAGCAATACGTGCAGCCTTGCGAGTGCGGTGGCAGTTTCAGGAGGGATTCGGCACCACGGTGCCCACACTGTAATGAACCTTTATCCGCTGAACTTGCAACTTCCTACATCGAGAGTAATGCGCCGGGTACTAAGAAAGGCTGGCGTTGGCAACGGAATTGGAGCGGGCTCTACTGCATCGTCATCGAGAACAAAAGGGTTGACAACAACTTCCGATAGACTGAAACTGCGCTGCCGAGGATAAATCGGTTCCTACCAACGCTTCGAACCGAGTTTTTCCGCAACCTGCTAGAGCTTCCTGAATAGTCGGCACAGTGCAGGAATGCCAATGCCGCGTGCAGAGCAGCGTCCCCAGTTACGCTATCGGCGGAGTCCCAGCAGGCTTTAGATCAAAGAAGAAGCAATAGCTCGAATTCGACACTAGGGGTGCTGGACTGCGCCTTTCATGTGATTCCGAGATGGTTCTGCTAGAGAGGCAGAGGCTGGACAAACTAAGAGTTTGCTAAGTCTAGGAATTTAATCGCGGACAAATCATAGTCGACTAATCACGAACCGGCGTCAGGTCAGCCGGCTTTCCGCGCATCTGTGGCTGGGGAATCGGGCGTAATACCCTCTTCGTCCCACTCAAACGAGAGCGCGCGGGCGGTGGTTTCGATGGGCTCGAGCTCCGGAATATCATCGGCCACCGACGCGCCCAGCTCGGCAAACTTCCGCGCCGACACCAGCACGCGGCTCTCCAGCGAACCAACGGCTTTGTTATACGACTCGACGGCGCGGTCGAGGCCGTTCCCGACTGAACTAATGTGCCCTGCGAGCAAGCGCAAGCGGTCGTGCAGTTCCTTGCCTAATTCGCTGATCTTCTGCGCGTTGCGCGCGAGTTTTTCCTGATTCCATCCGTAGTTGATCGCCTTGAGCAGGGCGATCAGCGTGGTCGGCGACGCAGGAATGACGCGGTTTAGCACTCCGTGCTCGATCAAGCCTGAATCTTGCTCCAGCGCGGCGCTAAAAAATGTTTCGCCGGGAAGAAACATCACTACAAACTCGGGCGTGGCTTCAAACTGCTCCCAGTATTTCTTGCCGCTGAGCGTGTTCATGTGGTCGCGCACCTGCCGCGCGTGATTCGCCAGACACGCGCGCCGCGCATCTTCATCCGTGGTTTCGAAGGCATCGAGGAAAGCCTGCAGCGGCGTCTTCGCGTCCACCACCACGTGCTTGCCGCCGGGCAAATTCACCACCAGGTCAGGACGCAGCCTTCCGGTTTCGGTGGTCACCGATTCCTGTTCGGCGAAATCGCAATAGGAAAGCATGCCTGCGATCTCAACCACGCGCCGCAACTGAATTTCTCCCCAGCGCCCGCGCACGTTGGGCGTGCGCAGCGCCCGCACCAGATTGCCGGTCTCCGATTGCAACTCTTTCTGCGTAGTGATCAGCGATTGCACCTGCGCGCGCAGTTCGCCGTAGGCATCACCGCGGGCCACTTCCATCTGCTGAATCTGCGCATCCACTTTATTCAACGAATCGCGCACCGGCGCGACCATATCGGCGACCGCCCTCTGGCGCGCTTCCAGGTCGCCCTTGGCCTGGCTTTGAAAGCGTTTTAAGGTCTCTTCCGCAATCACCAGAAACGACGAGTTGTTGCTTTTCAACGCATCCGCGGCCATGGCCTTGAAAGCGTTGCGCAATTCCTCGCTGGCACGCGTGACTAACTCGATCTTTTCGTTGCTGGTCTTTCGTTCCGCCTCCAGAGCCGATTCCGCCCTGGCCTTGCCCGCCACCAATTCCGTGTGAGCCCGCTGAAGCCGTTCCAGATCGGCCTTTCCCGCCGCTAATTCCTTTTCCATCAAGGACAAACGTGCGCTGAGCGCGGCTCCTCGCGAGCGCAGCGCCAGCCAAGCAATCAAGCTTCCAAACAACAGGCCGATGACCCCTATGACACTTGGTTCCATAGCGAAGGTAACTTCTCAGGCCAGATTTCAGCTTCTAGCGTAGCACCAGCAACCACGTTTGAGCCGGAAGGCATCCTTTCCCAGGATCAAGTTGAGTAGGCACAAACTGATGTTACGGGCTCCTAGATCGATGATTAGCAGGACCGGTAGACGATTCGCCATCGCGTTTCTGCTGGTAACGAGCACCGTCTCGATTCCTCCGTCGACCCGAGTGTTGGCTTCTTCTCTGGGAGTTCCGGCTGCATCTGAGAAGCCTGCCCAGCAAGCGACCGTAAAATCAGCCTCGGCTACCTCTCCCGATATTCCTTTCACCGACTACGATCTCGAGTCCGAACAGCAACTTTTCGCCTTGGCTAATCAGGCGCGAGCCCAAGCTGGCGCACCGCCCCTGACGCTCGATGCCGGCCTGACGCGGGCTGCCCGCTTGCATGCCGAAGCGATGTTCGCAGCAAGGCAACTATCCCATCAGTTCCCCGACGAGCCCTCCCTCCCCCAGCGTCTGGCGACCGCAACTCGCACGCAACTCGATCAGGAAGGCGAAAACGTAGCGCTCGATTTCGACGCCGGTGAGGCGCACCAACATCTCATGCTTTCGCCACCGCATCGCGCGAACCTGCTCAACCCGGCTTACAACGCGGTTGGATTGGGCGTCGTCCGCAGTGGCGACCGGCTGTACATTGTGCAGGATTTCGGCCATGCCCTCCCCAACTATTCCATGACGGAAGTGAAGGAACGAATTGCGGCTACCTTGTCGCAAACGCGGCGACAGGCCAACCAACCGGAACTCGCCCGCCGCGATCTGCCCACCGCGGACGATGCAGCCTGTTCCATGGCGCAAGCCGATAAGCTCGGAACCGCCTCAGTCCATCAACTCGCGCAACAATGTACGGTTCTCACCTATACCAGCCTTCATCCGGAAACGCTGCCGGCAAACGCCGGCCACATGCTCGCCGGCCGCAACCTGCACAGCTTCTCCGTCGGCGCATGTTACGCGCGAACGGAGACTTATCCCACGGGAGTGTATTGGGTGGTGCTTTCGCTGGACTGAAACTGGATTGAACCGACAGCTTGGCTTCTACTTCCCCACCATTTCCTTCTCCACATCTTCTGCTTTCGAAGGTAGCGCCGCGCTCAGCTTGATCAGCTTGCCGTCCTGATCTACGTAGTAGTCGTCTTCGATGCGTACGCCGAGGTTCTCTTCGGGAATATAAATGCCAGGCTCAATCGTGAAGACTTGTCCCGGTCCCAGCGGCGCATCGGGATCGGTGGCATCATGCACGTTCAGGCCAACCGGATGGCCCAGACCGTGGATGAAGTACTTTCCTAGCGGCTCGCCGTGCAGGTCTTTGCCGTGGGTATTGATGTAATCGTACGCGACTTTGTAGAGCGAGTCCGGGTCCTCGCGCCTCATGTTGGACTTGCCCGACTTGAACGCCCCCTCGGCAGCCTGTTGCGCTCCGAAAACGATATCGTAGATCTCACGCTGGCGCGCGCTGAAATGTCCATTGATCGGTAGCGTGCGGGTGATGTCGGAGGCGTACATGGAATATTCTCCGGCGGCATCGATGACGACCACGTCGCCCGACTTCATCACGTGCGAATCATCCGAGTAATGCAGCACGGTCGAGTAGAAGCCGGAGCCGACAATTGGCGCATAAGCCGGACGCTCGCAACCGCGCTTGCCCCACTCGTACTGCATGAGTGCGGAAATTTCGAGTTCATTCACGTTGGGCTTTACCGCTTTGAAAGCGGCAAAGTGTGCCGCCACCGATGCATCGACCGCCTTGCGGATCAGCGCCACCTCTCCCGCATCTTTCGTAGTGCGCAGCGAATCGATCATGGGCTTCACGTCCTGAAAATTCAGGAACGAGTTCACATTCCTCAGAAATTCCAGCGGCTCGGCGCTGGCCGAGGTCTGATCGTGCGAGGCAACATCGGTGTAAACCACCGGACGCACGCCCGATGTCACCTTCATCACCTCTTCGGGAAGCTTGGCCATATCGTCGACGCGATCGAAGCCGGTAATTCCTGGCGCTTCCGGATTTTCCGGACCGAGTTTAGGCCCGGTCCACTTCTCCTGCGTCAGATTGCGCGGCGGAAGGAAAAGAATCTCTGTGTAGGAGCGCGCTGGCTTGTCCGCCACAGCTTCGGCGGCTGGCGCAATGAGTAACGCCGCTCCCGGCTCGGTCAAGCCGCTGAGGTAGTAAAAATTGTCTTCCTGACGAAAACCATAAAGATCATTCGGCCCCTCGCTTTCCATGGGAGCGAAGAGAACGATCACGCCTGCAACCTTTCTTGCCAGTGCTTCGCGGCGGGCGTGATAGTCCGAGTTGGGCTGCCGATCGAGGGCAAAAACAAGTGTGCCCGCTAGCAGGAGAGAAGAAACAATAAAGAACTTCGCTAGAAAAAAAGAGAGCCGCCGCCTTGGCATCGTGCTATCCGTTCCAGTGCCGAGAGTTGCGCCCCCAAGATTCATCCGCCGAACCGGCCCAACTGCCAACCCTTCCAAACTATTTCTGCTTGCCGGTCGCGCTCTGCTTCGCCTGCAGGAATGAATCTACATTGCTCTTGTCGACGAGGGCAGAACCAGTATCCACAAAGGCGGGGATTGGCGCAAAGCTGTCCTTCGACCAATCCGTTTCGAGCGAAGAAGGCTTGTGGTGATACAAATTGTCGAGCATCTGCATGCCGACAAACGCCATGGTGTAGGGCTTCTGGGAAATGGTAGCGGCAATCGCCCCGCTTTGGATGTATTGCAGTGTCTCGGGATCAGTATCCATGGCCATCACCACCTTGCCCGTGACGTGGTAGCTATCGAGCACACCCGCCACTTCTTTCCCCGATTGCGCCTCCAGGCACACGAACGCATCCACCTGATCTTTTTCCTTGCCGATGATTTGCGTTGTGGTATCGAAGGCGATGCGGGGATCGCCCTGGATATCAACTACACGCGTGATCTTGATATTCGGTGTGCGCTCCAGCGCGTCACGATACCCGTGCAGGCGGTCTTGCATATTGTGCTGGTCGGGCATGGTGAAGACCACCACGTTGCCCTTGCCCTTCAACTCCTGGGCCAGGCGCATCCCGCCGGTCATGCCAACCTCGTAGTTATTTGTGCCGATGAAGAAAAGGCGCTTGCTGGCGGGCGCGTCCGAATCCATGGTGATCACGGGAACTCCGGCGGCAATCGCCTTGTCGATGCTGTCTCTCAGCAATACCGGATCGGTCACGCCGAGCAGGATTCCGGTAGCCTTTTGCTGCACTGCCTGGTCGAGCGCATCGCGTTCGGCCTTCGGATCATATGTGTTGGGGCCCAGGAAATCGGTGCGCACCTTGAATTGCGAACCGGCCTTGGTAAATCCCGCGCCCGCCGCCTGCCAATAGGGCACCTGCAAGTTAGCGGCTACGAATACGAAGTACTCGCTGGAATCATGAGGGCCACAACTGAGAAGCGAGATCGCCAGCAATACCAGTCCAAGAAGAGAAGACAGTTGACGCAAGCGGAGCATCGGATCCTCCTTGGAACTCTGCGAAGTTACATGCGAAGTTCAACCGGCGAGCCGGGCCCGATGAGAAACGTTTGGCGAGTGGATTGTAAACCAGTGATCAAGTGAAAGAAAGCGTAGGTAAAAGAAAGCTTGGTGCGGGCACTCCTGAACTACACTCCGACCGGGAACGGTTTCGTGTGGGCTTCCCCGCTCAACGCCACGCCTGAGAAGCGCCCCTGCAGCAGCGACATCAATCCGGTGTACCAGTAGCCCACCACAAACAGCACGAGGAATGGAACCGTAACGTAGTTTTCGTTTTGTACGGCGTAGTACACCGTCATCGCGAAATACGTCCCAATCACCAACTCCAGCCACGGCACCCAGCCCAGGCGCTTGCGGTACTTGGTCGCGCGAACTTTATCTTTCTTCGATTCCACGTGATACTTGGGCGTGCGCGCGAACGCGCTCTCCTTGCCGATGAGCGCTTCGATGACGGCCTTGGTGTTGGTGATGGTCAATCCGATACCCAGGGCCATGAGGAACGGAAGATACAGCAGCGCGCGCGGCCAACTCTTGGGAAACAGTTCGCGCTGCGAGACCAGATAAAAACTCGAAATCGAAAATGTCGACGCCATGAATAGCGGCAGATCGATGAATAACATCTGAAACCATCCCTGATAGAAACGGATGATCATCGCCGGCAATATCAGCACCGAGAGAATGATCATCAGCGGATAGCTGAGATTCGCCGTTAAGTGGTACCAAGCTTCGATTTTGGTATGCAGCGGAGCGTCGCTTTTCAAAACGCGCGGTAAAATTTTCTTTCCCGTCTGGATCAGGCCCTTGGCCCAGCGTGCCTGCTGAGTTTTGAACGCCGTCATCTCCACCGGCAATTCTGCGGGGCATTCCACATCCTGCAGGTATATGAACTTCCATCCTTTCAATTGCGCACGGTAAGACAGATCAGTATCTTCGGTGAGCGTATCGTGCTGCCAACCGCCGGCTTCGTCGATCGCCGCGCGCCGCCAAGCCCCGGCCGTTCCGTTGAAGTTAAAGAACACGCCGCTACGAGCGCGTCCGGAGTGCTCCAGCACAAAATGTCCATCAAGCAAGATCGCTTCCACTTGCGTCAGAAACGAATAGTTGCGGTTGATGTGCGTCCAGCGCGTCTGCACCATGCCGATCTTCGGATCGGTGAAGTGGTGAATGGTGCGCAGCAGAAAATCTTCCGGCGGCGTGAAATCGGCGTCGAAAATAGCAACAAATTCGCCCTTCGCCGTCTTCAGGCCTTCGGCGAGCGCTCCCGCCTTGAAGCCCTCGCGGTTGGTACGGTGAAGGTAGCTGATCGGATTTCCTAGAGCCGAGAAGCGCTCCACCAGATTCCGCGCCACATCGACGGTTTCGTCCGTGGAATCATCCAGCACCTGAATGTCGAGTTTCTCCCGCGGATATTTCAATTTGCAAACGCATTCCAGAAGCCGCTCGACTACGTACTGCTCATTGAAGATGGGCAACTGCACCGTGACTCGCGGTAATTGCTCGAACAATGCGGCCGGCTCGGTGGTTCGATTTTCCTTATGCTTGTAATACAGATAGACCAGGATGTACCGGTGCATTCCGTAACCCGCGAGCAGCACGAGCACAATGAAATAAGGAATCAGTAGCGCGCGATCAAACGCATCTGTGTGGTAAAGCCCCTGGAAAGTTTTGTCCAGCAAATGCTGCCGGAGATAGGGCCCAATGCCCTTGGGGGCGTCCCATACGGCCAACGCGGAAGACAAGATGAAGTCAGAACAGAGCAAGTGAGCCGGCTGAAAACTTCCATTCTACCGGATTCGAGTGCCTTCACCCTCGTTATATCGTCAGCATCTGAAATAGGAAACGAACGGAAACCTAGCAGGAAGCCGACTCTTGCCCATTTGTGTTTTCCGAGCTCTGCAGCAAAGGATCGATGCACCCTTCAGCCTTGACCAGCAGAATCTCGAGTTCCCGCGCAAACTCTTTGCGAGACTGCGCTTGCAAGCGCCACTGATCCTGCACCGGAGCGCATACGTTTGGAATCAGATCCTCGAAACGCTCCATGGCTTGCGCGAAATAATCAACATCTTTTCTAAGCAGTCGAATAAACTCGGCATCGCTGATGGCAGACATACAACCTCCTCCGGACCAGTGGCGCAAGGAAGCAAATAATTTATGGTGCAATTAACGTGCCAAGCTGGTCGAAGTCGTAGGAAGCACGAGGAACTATCGTATTTTCAAAATCCTAGCCCGCATGCGCTACGCTACCAAGCTTCGATCCAGCCTTTTCAGTATCAACCCTTGCAGCCCAATCTAGTTGCGATGCGTGTAAAAGTTTCGGCAGGTACTTCTCATTTCATTGCGTCGAAGTTAACGATGCGATTCGAGCAGTTCCACTGCTCGCCCAAGCCAACCCGTCGGGATCCTGCCCCGCCTCGATGCGGCCTACTACTTTCATCGAATGCAAATCGATGACGGCAACATAGCCGTCGGGAGAGCAGGCGACGAATGCACGCGCACCATCCGGTTGCATAACGATGCCTGCGGCGCCGTGTCCAACGGCGATTCTCTGAACGGTTTTTCGCGTCGCGCTATCGATCACGGTGACGTCCGCACCGCGCAACGCCGAGATCAGTGCAAGCTTTCCGTCGGGCGTAAACTTCAAGCGGTTCGCGCTGCCTACATCGGCGGCCAGTGTTTGTGTGACCCGCTTACTCGCAACGTCGATGATGGAGACAGTCCCGTCGCCAGCATTCGCGACCCATATTTCTTTGCCGTCGGGAGAAACATCGAATCCCTCCGAGCCGCTGCCGACTTTCACCACCGTCTCATTCCAGTCTCCGCCGGGCGCGTCCAAGGGACGGCCCTGCCCCGCAACTCCTGTATCGGTCTTCTCGATGATGCTCACCGTGCCGGAGCTCACGTTCGTAGTCACAATCAGCCTCATGTCAGGCGAAACGTAAATCATGTGCGTCCGATTCTGGCCCGTGCCAAGAATCCAGTCCACGCTCCTGCTCGCAGGATCATATCTGCCGATCGCCTTCGCGCCTTCGGCGGTGAACCACGTTTTTCCTCCTACGAATGTCAGTCCATGTGGCCCGCGCAAGGCTCCGAGATCAATGGCAGGCAGTGCCTTTTGCGAAACCAGATCCACGACTGCAAGCGTGTTGTAGGCGCCGAATCCGTAATTGGAAACGTATGCTGTTTTTCCGTCGGAGGACGCAATCACCTCATGCGGATCTTTGCCCACGGGAATTCGCGCAATCACTTGCAAGCTGGAAGGGTCGACGATCGCCAGCGTGCCATCATGCTTGGACAGGACCAGCAGCGCATTCGTAGGCGTGTCCGCAGCGTGTACCAGACCGGATCCGAGCGCAACGACGAGCAAAACAAAAACGAGGAAGAACAAAAAGAGTTTCATAATGCGGAAAGAATACGACAACGCGGTTCGAAACGGCGCAGGAATTCGCGTGCTACGGCTGGTCTTCGGCGGAGGGAATTGCCCTCAGCGTCACGCTGGCACGGTGGCCTTCCTCCAGATGAACCGGACTTCCCTGCCCCTCGAAGCTCTTGAGAAATTCAGGATTGTAATAGGCTTCTCCGTCCACGCTTTCCCACGCAAAGACTGTGTAGTCGCCGGGAGGCAGGCCACGCAGAGTGAAGCGTCCGCTCTGGTCCGTGACAGCTTTGCGATAACGTTCGGGATGGTTGCGGAATCGCTCCGCAGGCACGGCCACGACCACTGCATCGGCGAGTGGTTCATCCTTCTGATTGGTGGCGATGCCCTCGGCGATCGCTCCATTGGCGCTTGCGACCAAATTCAGTGCAATCACGCCGCCGCTCACGCTGAATCCAGAGTCCACGGCCTCGCGCCCGCCCGCCGCCACGGATTTCAGAAACCAATCCGGCTTCGCGCTCGCATCGGCGATCTGAACGGAGTAGTGACCTGCGGGAACGTTGTTCCATTCAAAACTGCCATCGGCGTTCACATGGGCCAGCGTGGAAAAACCATCTCCCATGCTTACGGTTCCGGAAGCTTCGTCATCGCCATCGGTCGAGCGAAGCAGCAGAAACATCTGGCTGGCGTCTGGTCTGGCTTTGCCACCCGCGTCCATTTGCATGCGGCCGCGAATCGTTCCGCCGGTTTGCGGCGCGAGCCGAATCCCCTCGACGCTTTCTGCAATCTGCAGTGACTGCCGCGCCATCATCGGCACCGCAACGTTATCCACCGTTGCGAGGATTGTGTAGGCTCCAGGAGAAATATCGCGAATCTCGAAGCTGCCGTCCTTGTGCATCTCCGCGCCGTTGAGCACCAGATTAAAATCTTTCGACTGCAGCATGATCGCCGCTGTTGCGCCCGGCGGCAGATTCACCACTGACCCGCGAATCGTCAAGCTCGGGCTGGGCGTGAGCGAGAAACTCACTGGAAAATCATCGCCGGCATGGAGCTGGATCGGCGCGGCCTGTCCGCGGTCCCTTGTGCCCGGATAATAAGTCGTCTGATATGCGGAAGGCGCGGGCTTGTCGGTTGCAGCGCTGTTGTGAGCTGTCACAGCCGCGCTGCCGGTGGTTTCGATCAAGCTTTTGAAATCGGGCGGCGGCGTGACTGAAACAAAATAGCTCCCTGCCGCGAGGCCTGCGATGCGGTATTCGCCAAGATCGTTGGTACGCTCGGCTCCAACCGCCTCCCAGTGGCCGCGCCCCGCAACAAACGTCTGGCGCATCACGGCGACTTGCGCCTCGGGCATGGGATCGCCGTCTTCATCGGTCACTCGGCCTTCGACCACCGCCGCGGCCTGCAGACGAATCACGACATCTTTCAGCTCCTGGCCTGCGGTCAGCGTGAGCACGCGGCCTTCAGTGCGGCGGCGATGCTTGTCGATTTCCTGGTAGCCGGTGCGCTCCACGAACAAGCGATAGCGTCCGGGGATCACGTTCTCGATGCGGAAGCTACCGTCCGCGCCGGTGAGGGCCGTGTAGTTTCCGCCGTCGCTACGGCTCTCGGCGATCAACTCGATGAGCGCCTTCTTCAAGGGCTCGCTACCGGAATCCTTGGTGACTGTTCCAGAGACGACGGATCGGGTTGGCTGCGCGGCTTCCGCGGACTGTGTTTGAGCACTGGCTCCCAGCAGGACGGTTAGCAAACATGCGTAAGCCAGCTTCATCGGTTGCGATCTTCTTTGCGAGCTTCTTCCGAGTTGGGAGAATCTGGAAGATGCCCTTCACGAGCTGACCGTGAGGATCGGTCGAGCGATGGAACGCTTCCATTCTAACCGGAGTCTGCTTGCCGGCTGCGGGAAAATGCTAGTTACTTTCTTATAACTCTGGGTATCCCCTCCCTATCTTCTGCTCGTGGAATCATGGAGTTAGCAGAAAATTCTCCGCAAATTACGGTTTTCAACGAACTTAGATGCCAAAATCTCTTGAATCAACGACTTAGGAGCTGAACGATTTGGGCGGTTGCAATCGTGATGGCCTCGACCATGATCGGATGGCGGGGCTGTGGAGGGCAAGGGTAGATGTCACCCTGGAATCGAATCTTTTTCCCGTCTTTGCGGGACGACTGAAGTCACGCCGTTCGCGGTGTGGAGGACCGGATGGACGGTAGGGATTCTTCGACTGCGGTTGAGCTTCGCGTTCGCGAAGCTCAATCCTCGCTCAGCATGACAGAATTTCTGAGATGTTGCGCGGGCGGAAGCCCGGCGTCGCGGATAATGCGGCGCATCGCCCCTCAGCGGCTGAAGCCGAATTCCTTTTTTGCTCCTTGCGGCACGACTGAAGTCGTGCCCTTCCCGGTTTGTTGAGGACCGGATGAACGCTAGGGATGCTTCGACTGCGGTTGAGCTTCGCGTTCGCGAAGCTCAATCCTCGCTCAGCATGACAGAATTTCTGAGATGTTGCGCGGGCGGAAGCCGGCGTCGCGGATAATTCGGCGCATCGCCCCTCAGCGGCTGAAGCCGAATTCCCTTTTTTTGCTCCTTGCGGCACGACTCAAGTCGTGCCCTTCCCGGTTTGTTGAGGACCGGATGAACGCTAGGGATGCTTCGACTGCGGTTGGGCATCGCATTCGCGAAGCTCAATCCTCGCTCAGCATGACAGAGTTTCTGAGGTAGGCGCGAGCGAACAGCAGGTTCCTCACCGGGCTTGCGCCCGGTTCGGAATGACAAGGGTCAGAGTTGCTAATGACAGGAGTTTCGGACTCAACCAGAGCTTTGATATCGATCTCGAGACGACCTGACAAATCACTTAATTTGACAGTGTATGATTTCCAGCCGGAGGGAACAGATGCGCTTATCCTGGCGGGCGGTTCTTATTTGCGGCGTGTGCGCGGCCGGTTTGATGGTCGGCAGTGGTCGGGGATTCTCGCAAACCAATCCAGCAGCAGCCGGCGAGGCGGGGAAAGCGGCGGAGACTTTCAAGTTGATCCCCAGCCTGGACAAAGACCTGATGGATACGGCGGCGGAGCCTTGCGTGGACTTCTACCGTTACGCTTGCGGCAACTGGAGCAAGCTGCATCCCATTCCGAATGACTCGCCGTATTCCGACCAGTTTTACAACCTCGATCAATACAACCGGCAAGTGCTGCACGGCATTCTGGAGAAGGCCTCCGCGGCGGGCGGCGCGCGCGACGCGAACACGCAGAAAATTGGCGACTACTACGCGAGTTGCATGGACGAAGCCGCTATCCAGAAGAAAGGGATGACGCCGCTGCAGCCGGACTGGACCGCATCAACGCACTCTCTAGCAAAGAGCAGCTCCCCGAGTTGCTGGCGCACTTTCAACTGATCAATGTGAATGCGTTTCTGGGATTTGGCTCACAGCAGGACTTCAAAGACGCGACGCAGGAAATCGCCGTGGTCGCGCAGGGCGGGCTGGGATTGCCGGAAAAAGATTATTACCTGCGAACCGGGGAAAAAGACGAAGAGATTCGCAAGCAATATGTGCAGCACATCGCCAATATGCTGAAGCTGCTGGGAACCAGCGAGGCGCAGGCGGCGAGCGACGCGCAAGCCATCATGAAGCTGGAAACCTCGCTGGCCAAGGTTTCTATGGATGTGACCTCGCAGCGCGATCCGCACAACATTTATCACATGATGCCGAACAGTGGGTTGCAGGCGCTGACGCCGGCTCTGAACTGGGAGAAATTTTATCCCGCGACGGGCACCCCGCAGTTCAAGGAAATCAACGTGGCGGAGCCGGATTTCTTTAAGGGCCTGAACCAGGTGATTGCGGAAACCGATTTGGCGACGATCAAGACATATTTGCGATGGCAACTCGTGCAATCACTTCCGGGCACGGTTTTGCCCAAGGCGCTGGATGAGGAACAATTCGATTTCGGCGGACGCAAGCTGGTGGGGATTCCTGAGCAGGAGCCGCGCTGGAAGCGTTGCGTGGCCAGCACTGACGGCGGGCTGGGCGAGGCCTTGGGCAAAGCGTATGTGGAGGAGAAGTTTCCCGCGTCCAGCAAAGAGCAGACTTTGCAGCTGATTCATGACATTGAAGCGGCCATGGGCCGCGACATTGAAAGCCTGGACTGGATGAGTCCGGAAACCAAGAAGCTGGCGGAAGAGAAATTGCATTTGATCGCCAACAAGGTCGGCTATCCGAATACCTGGCGAGATTATTCCAACCTGACGGTGGAGCGCGGCGATGCGTTGGGGAATAGCCTGCGCGCGGCCGAGTTCGAGTCCCATCGCCAACTGGCAAAGATTGGCAAGCCGGTGAATCGCGATGAGTGGGGAATGACTCCGCCGACGGTGAACGCATATTACGACCCCAGCATGAACGACATCAACTTCCCGGCGGGGGTGCTGCAATCTCCGTTTTTCGATCCGTCCTCCGGTGCTGCCCTGGATTACGGCCACATCGGCCTTTTCATGGGCCATGAGATCACGCATGGATTTGACGATCAGGGCCGGCAATTCGACGGACATGGCAATCTGCACGATTGGTGGACGAAAGAAGATGCCGACAAGTTCACCGAGAAGGCGGAATGCATTGTGAATGAATACAGCCAGTTCAGCGTGGGCGACACCAAGCTCAACGGCAAGCTAACGCTGGGCGAGAATACGGCCGACAACGGCGGGGCGCGGCTGGCCTACATCGCGTTTCTGGCGCGCGCTGCGCAGCAGGCGCTGGATGTGGATAAGAAGATTGCCAATGGATACACGCCCATTCAGGAATTTTTCCTGGGATTTGCGCAGGATTGGTGTGCGGTGTGGCGTCCAGAACTGGAGCGGCTGATCGCGACGACCAATCCGCATTCGCCGGACCGCTTCCGTGCGAATGGAGTTCTGGTGAATATGCCGGAGTTTTCCAAAGCATTTGGCTGCAAGGCGCCGCAGCCGATGGTTGCGGTGAAGGCATGCAGAGTGTGGTAGTGGCCTGTTGTGAGGCCGGATGAAGGGGCAGGGATGCTTCGACTGTGGTTGCGCTTCGCATTCGCGAAGCTCAATCCTCGCTCAGCATGACAAAATCTCTCGGCTGTTGCATCGGGCGGGAAGCAGGCCTCGCGGATGAAGCGGCGCGACGTCCCTCAGCGGCTAACGCCGGGCAGCTTGGCGGCACGACTCAAGTCGTGCCCTTCCCGGTTTGTTTAGGTGCGCATGAAGGGCAGGGATACTTCGACTGCGGCTGAGCTTCGCGTTCGCGAAGCTCGATCCTCGCTCAGCATGACAGAGTTTCTGATGTATCAATCAAGTTTGCTAGTTCAGGAAGTACTGGCGGTACAGCGTATCGCGCTGGGCGGGGCGGAAGCCGGCGTCGCGGATGATGCGGCGCAGCTCTTCTTCGGTGGTGCAGTTAGTCACCCCGGCGGCGCGCACTACATTTTCTTCTAGCATTACCGAGCCGACGTCGTTGCCGCCGAAGCGCAGGCCCATCTGGCAGACTTTCAGGCCTTGCGTGACCCAGCTCGATTGCACGTTCACGAAGTTCGAGAGATACAGGCGCGAGATGGCCAGCACCTTCAGGTATTCGACGGCGGTGGCTTCGTCCCAGTGACGGCCGCCGAGCGCAGTGTTTTGCGGCTGAAAGCTCCAAGGGATGAATGCGGTGAAGCCGCCCGTCTCCTCCTGCAGATCGTAAAGCTCCTGCAGATGGTTGATGCGTTGTTTGTAATCCTCGCCGACGCCGAACATCATGGTCGCGGTGGTGCGCATGCCGATCTCGTGCGCAGTGCGGTGGACGTTGATCCAGTCGCCGGTGAGGCACTTGAGGCGGGCGATTTTGTAGCGGACTTCGTCGTCGAGAATTTCGGCGCCGCCGCCGGGGATGGAATCGAGTCCGGCATCGCGCAGGCGGAGAATCGTGTCGCGAATGCTGAGGCTGCTGTATTCGGCGATGGCGATAATCTCTGACGCGGAATAGCAGTGCAGATGGACCTGGGGAAAACGCTGCTTGATGCCGCGCAGCATTTTTTCGTGCCAGTCAATCTTGAGGTCGGGATGCAGGCCGCCCTGCATCAGCACGCCGGTGCCGCCGAGTTCGACGGTCTCGCGAATCTTTTCGTAAATGGTATCGAGATCAAGGATGTAGCCTTCCTTCGCGGCAGGGCCCTTCAGCGGACGATAGAAGGCGCAGAAGGTGCAATATTCGGTGCAGAAATTCGTGTAATTAATGTTGCGGTCAATGATGTAGGTGACTGTGCCTTCGGGATGAAGCTTTCGCCTGACAGCGTCGGCTTCCATGCCGATGCCGATCAGGTCATCAGACTCGAACATCTCCAGGGCTTGCTGTTTGGTGAGAGACATGTTGACCACTTAATTCTAACGGAGGATGGCAACTGGCTCCAAATGAGCGAGCGTGGCCCTACTTCTTCTTCATTCGGACATATTCAATCAGTGAGACCACGGCGCCGATCACGGCCAATCCGATCAGGATAGCCAGCGACGGCTTGTAGTACTTGGAGAAGAAACGCAAGATATGCCTGCCATAAACGAATCCCAGAGCGGCTTCGACGAAGTAGCGAATCCCGCGGCCGAGGGTTAACGCGCCCAGGAATTTCTTTTTTGAGTACTGCATGGCGCCCGCGGCCAAGAGAAACGGCAAGAAAGGAAACGGTGGAGGCATCAAGGCTGGAATCGCGACCGCGGCGAATCCCCAACGTTCAAAGGCCCCAATGACCTGCTGAGTTCGCTTCCTGGAGAGTTTGCGCTCCATGGTCTCTTTGCCGCCTCGGCGCGCCAACGCATAAGTAATGTAGCCGCCGACGACCGCACCGAGCGTGGCCATCAGGGCATAGTAGGGCCAAGGCTCGCGATGACGGGCCGCCAGCCAGATGGTCAGCACGTCCATGCTGCCGGTGAGAGGAATCACGGAATTGTCGGCAATGCCCAGCAGGATTAGGCCGGGGCCACCCATGCGGCGCAGGTGGCGCCACGCCGACATTGCCAACAGCGGATGGATGTGAGGAAGCATTCAGGTTGTAGGAGTGTACAGGCTGCTATCGCGATTGCGCTATACAGGCTTTTGCGGTGCTCAGAAAATCGATTGGCGGAGCGACGGGCAGGGCGCCGATTTCGGCAGCATAGCGGTAGAACAGCTGCAAGCCTTCCAGGCAGGGCGCGTCGAGCTGGTAATAAATGTTTTCGGTCAGGTAAGAACGCACATCGGCTACGCGGAGGGCGAGCCTGGGGGCCCATTCGCGGCTGATGTGGTCAAGGCTGGCCGGTTCCAGTCCATGGTCGCGGGAGTGCTGAAAAGTTGCGGGCAAGTCTAGTGACGGATTGGCTTCCGGCAACGCCGCGCTGCGTATTGCCCAGAACGCGAAGACGAAAGGCTTGCCGGTGTAGCGAATCCACTCTTCGGCGAGATCGAGGGTGAGATAGCGCGAGCGATCGATCTGCAGAGCGGGATCTCCAATCACTAATCCGGCATCGTGCGCGGCCAGCATCTTGTCGATGTCGGGCGGCATTGAGGTAAAGGTTCGGCCACCGCCGAGCCATTTTTCAAACAGAACTTTCGTCAGCGCCACCGAAGTCATCGAAGACGTATCCAAAGCCACGGTGCGAATTTTTTCCACTGGAACTTTACTGACTAAAAGAATGGAGCGCACGGGCCGGCGGGAGGCGATGGCGACACCGGGAAGGACCAGCAGTGCAGGGATTTGCGTGTAAGCGGCTGCGGGGATGATACCGATGTCGGCAGTCCCGGCGTCTAAGGCGCGAGCGCAAACCGAGGGCAGCGTGTAAGAAATATCAAACTCACCGCCCGCCTCGCCGTGTTCGAAATCCCACATCAGGGGCGCAGTATTAAGGTAGGAAATCGCAGAGATGCGCAGACGTCTCATTCCTGTTTTGATTCTAGCAGAGGTTATTGATCGGCCTTTGTGACGGCTTACCTTGACACTGCCTTCGGCGAGTGACTACAGTCCGCCCAGTCGAGGAAACTGGAGTAGAAACTTGCCGAATGCCGTAGCCCTCCCCACGACCCATATTCTGGAATGGCTCGCCATCTCGCTGACCCAGGGTTTGGGGCCGACAAAAGCGCGGAAGCTGGTGGAACACTTCGGCAGCGCCGAAGCTGTGTTCCACGCGTCGCTCACGGAGCTGGAAGGCACAGGGATCCAGGCGGTTTCGGCGCAATCGATCGCCACAGGAAAGTCTGCGGAACTGGCGCGGGAAGAGATTTCTCGCGCTACAGGCGCGGGCGTGACGATTGTTACTGGCGAGGACAGTTGTTACCCACCACGGCTGAAAGAAATTTACGACCCGCCGCTGGTGTTATTTGTTCGGGGCAATCCCGAAGTGCTGCGGCTGCCCGGAATCGCCATGGTGGGCACGCGCCATCCCACGCCGTATGGCTCGGGGATGGCGGAGCGGCTGGCGACTGATCTGGCGGCGCAAGGATCGGTGATTATCAGCGGTATGGCCCGGGGAGTCGACACCGCCAGCCACCGCGGTGCGATTGCGGCCAAAGGCAAGACCATCGCGGTGTTCGGCACGGGCGTGGATGTGATTTATCCCAAGGAAAATTCGCGGCTGGCGGAGCAGATTCTTGCACTCGGCGGAGCGCTGATTTCGGAGTTTCCCATGGGAACGTTCGCGGCGCCGCAGAACTTTCCCATCCGCAACCGGATTCTGAGCGGAATGTCAGTAGGCGTGCTGGTGGTGGAAGCCGCGGAGTATTCCGGAACCCGCATTACGGCGCGCTGCGCGCTCGAACAAAATCGTGATGTTTTCGCCGTGCCCGGAAATGTTACGAACAAAAATTCCTGGGGGCCGAACAGCCTGATTAAGCAGGGCGCGAAGCTGGTCGCGACCTGGGAAGATGTATGGGAAGATCTTCCGCCAGAAATAAAACTCGCATTGACGCCCGCGGCCCCGCTTGAATCCGGCGGCACGGGTTCCGCATCTCTATTCCCGGGCGAAGCGCTTCCGCCGCACGAGAAACGGATTCTGAGTCTGCTGAAATCGGACGAGGCCACGCACATCGATGAGTTGGTGGAGCGATTGGAGGCTGAGTTATCTTCCTCCGAGATTTTCGCAGCTCTGTTTGAGCTGGAGTTGACGGGCAAAATCCGGCAGATGCCGGGGAAGAATTTTGTGAAGAGCTTTTAAGGCAGCTTCTAGCTGCTGGCTCAACCGAGGTGGTTCAATCGAAGACTTCAAAGATTTGCGGGTTTGGGCCAAGGCACATGAATTGACCTTAGCCGTCTATCAAATAACGCGCGCTTTTCCGAAAGAGGAGATGTATGGACTGACGAGCCAGTTGCGGCGCGCCTCCTCTTCGGTTGGAGCGAACATTGCGGAGGGTTGCGGCCGAAGATCGGATGCAGAGATGAGACGGTTCGTTCAGATCGCCCGCGGCTCGGCTAACGAGGTGGAATACCACCTACTCCTCGCGAAGGATCTGAATTTCTTGTCCAGGGATGGGCACAAAGATTTAGAAGCAAAAGTCCTCGAAGTCCAGCGCATGCTAGCCTCACTCGCGCAAAGGCTGAAAGTCACGGTTTTAGCTAATAGCTAGCAGCCAGAAGCCAAAAGCTTTCTTGCGGTAACTTGTTGCCGCCGTCCCATTCGTGCTAGCTTCGAAGCGAAATCTTAAGAACTGAGGAACCATTGGTAAAAAGTTTAGTCATTGTCGAATCGCCGGCAAAGGCGAAGACCATCCAGAAATATCTGGGGAAGGGATTCACTGTCGAGGCCTCGCTCGGCCACGTGAAGGATCTGCCCAAGAGCACGCTGGGCGTGGATACCAGCAACGAGTTTGAGACCGACTATGTTGTGATCCCTGGGAAAGAAAAGGTTCTGGCCAAGCTGAAGAAGCTCGCTGGGCCGATGGACGCGATCTATCTGGCTCCTGACCCGGATCGCGAAGGCGAGGCGATTGCAGCGCATCTTGCGGGCGAGCTTGACGGCAACGGCGCCAAGGCGAAAAAAGGAAAAAAGAAGAAGGCCGAAGCGGATACGCCGCCACGCATTCAGCGCGTCACCTTTAACGAAATCACCAAGCGGGCGGTGCAGGCGGCGTTCGAGCATCCCCGAGCCATCGACCAAAACCTAGTGGACGCGCAGCAGGCGCGGCGCGTGCTCGACCGGCTGGTCGGATATCAGGTTTCGCCTCTGCTTTGGGATAAAGTTCGGCGCGGACTTTCCGCTGGACGGGTGCAGACGGTCGCTCTGCGATTGATCGTGGAACGCGAACGCGAGATCAAGGCGTTCGAGAAAAAAGAATATTGGACCATCGATGCGCACCTGGCGGCCAACAAGCCGCCCGCATTCGACGCGCGATTTTTGGGCAAGGGCGAAGAGAAGATTGAAGTCACGAATGGCGAGGATGCGGAAAAGATCCGCGCGGCGCTTGAGCCAGCCGAGTGGATCGTTCGCTCGGTCGATAAAAAGGAACGCCGCCGCAACGCCGCGCCTCCGTTCACCACCAGTAAGTTGCAGCAAGACTCTTCCCGAAAGCTGCGTTTCAGCGTGAAGCGCACGATGATGATCGCGCAACGGCTTTATGAAGGCGTGGAACTGGGTGAAGAAGGCCTGGTCGGCCTGATCACCTACATGCGTACCGATTCCACGCGGGTTGCGCCCGAGGCGATTCAGGAAGTGCGCGAATATGTGGGCAAGGAATATGGCGCGGCCTACCTGCCCGAGACGCCGAACACATATAAAGAGAAGAAGGAAGCGCAGGCGGCGCACGAAGCCATCCGGCCAACCTCGGCGATGCGCCATCCTGATCAGATTAAACAGTATTTGAAGGAAGATGAATTCAAAGTTTACAAGCTGATCTGGCAGCGCTTTGTGGCCTCGCAGATTATGCCCGCGGTTTTCGATCAGACCACGGTCGACATCGATGCGAAGACGAAGAACGGCGATGTGTTCTGGTTCCGCGTGACGGGATCAGTGCTGAAGTTCGACGGCTTCCTGCGGGTCTACGAAGAATCGAAGGAAGGAAAGGACGAAGAAGACGAAGAATTGAAGCACAAGCTGCCCGCGCTGGAAGCGGGGCAGAAGCTTACGCTGAAAGAACTGAAGCCGGAGCAGCACTTCACCGAGCCGCCGCCGCGCTACAACGAAGCGTCGCTGGTGAAAGAGTTGGAAGAACGCGGCATTGGGCGTCCGTCAACCTATTCGGCGATTCTTTCGACCATTCAAGAGCGGCAGTATGTACAGAAACTTGGCGGAAAGTTTACGCCGACAGAAATCGGATTAGTGGTTACTGATCTGCTGGTGGAAAATTTCCGCGACATCTTCGATGTGGCTTACACCGCCGGCCTGGAAGAAAAGCTCGACGAGATCGAAGAAGGCAAAGAGAAGTGGACGGACACGCTCGCGGAGTTCTACAAGAAATTTACGAAGGATCTCAAATATGCCGAAAAGCATATGGAGAACATCAAGCGGATGGAAAAGCCCACAGACGAGAAGTGCGAGCGCTGTGGCGCGCCGCTGGTGATCAAGTGGGGCAAGCACGGGTCGTTCTACGCGTGCAGCACTTACGATAAAGAAGATCCGAACACGTGCACGTTTACCAAAGAAAATCCGATCAACTTGCCCGACCTCGACTCGGCAGATGTGCAGGAGACGACGCAGGAAGAATATTGCGAAAACTGCGGGCGGGTGATGGTGCTCAAGCGTGGGCGCTTCGGGCAGTTCATGGCTTGCACGGGCTATCCTGACTGCAAAACTACGCGACGTCTCGACCAGGGCAAGAAAGTTCCCGACATTCCACTCGACGAGCCCTGCCCGAAGTGCGGGCGCAATATGATGATCCGGCACGGACGCTTCGGCGAGTTTACGGCGTGCAGCGGCTATCCCGAATGCAAGTACGTGAAGCAGAACTTTATCGGCGTGAAGTGTCCAGAATGCAAAGACGGCGAACTGGTGGAGAAACGTGCGCGTAAAGGCAATACTTTCTACGGGTGCGGAAATTATCCGAACTGCAAATTCACCTCGGCGCATCGACCGATTGCCGAAAAGTGTCCGAGTTGCGGCAGTGAATATCTGGTCGAGAAAAACCTGAAGGCCGGACCAGTAATCGCCTGCCCGAACAAAGAGTGCGAGTACGAGCGTGCGGCACCGCCAGCAGAGGCGGCGGCGACCAGCGCCTGAACATTTAGCGATTTTGCGATCGGGCGATTGGATGATTACCGTCGATTTCACTTGTGAGCCGTTGGCATTAGAATCGCCCAATCGCTCAATGACCCGATCACTCAATTTCTCAATTCCCCGACGAGGTGTTCCATGGCCAAAAAACCTACTGCTGCGGATGCTCAATTGATTCTCCAACTCTACGATCTGCGCCGCGAACCTGAAATGCGCAAGGCGCGCAGTTGGTGGTTCACAGACTTCTGGCCGTCGAGCGCTGACGATTTTATGAAGATCGCGTTTACGGCCGGATCGCAGGAGAACAACTGGCTTCGCCAGGTATCTGGCTACTGGAGCATGGCCGCATCATTCGTATTACACGGAGTGCTGAACTCGGATTTATTCCTGCAACCCGCGGTCAGCGGTGAAATGTTCATCGTATTCGCCAAGGTTCATCCCTTTCTCAAAGAACTCAGGGAAAAGTCGGGCGATCCGCAGATGTTCGGAATCATCGAGAAGGTAATCATGAATTCCAAGTATGGCCGGGAACGTTTCAAGTTCATGCAGAAGCGGGTGGCGACGATGCGGGAAAGAATGGCTTCCAACAAGGCCGGCTAGAGGCTACGCGTGACTTCCCTTTTCCCCGCCGGTGATCTGTTATCCTGATCAGCTGTGCGGATGATCTGGTGGTTCCTGATCCTGGGTGTGAGTACGCTGGTCGTGGTGTGCGTGGCAATCGCCTTGTACATGCGTTTGCGGCGGCACTTGCAGGCTGCACACGCGGCCCAGGAGCTTAGCGCCAGCCAACTGGAGCGCGAGGATCAGTCGGGCAAGATTGAAGGATGATACTCCGCGTGGAAGATTCGGAGACTTTTCCATGGAAAAACCGGCAGTACAAGTTCTAGACAATTCGAAGGAACGCCATCTCTTTCCTGAAGCTGTGCGGCAGGTTGGCTTGGTGGTTAGTGGAAGCCTGTTCGTGGCCTTGTGCGCGCACATAACGATTCCCCTGCCCTTCACTCCGGTGCCGCTAACCGTACAAAATTTTGGCGTGCTGCTTGTGGGTTTGCTGCTGGGCAGCCGTCGCGGGTTTGCGGCGCTGGCGCTCTATCTGGCCGAGGGCGCGATGGGAATGCCGGTATTCAGTCCCGTGGGTCCCGGGGGAATCGCGCAGTTGCTCGGACCGACCGGCGGATTTCTGCTGGCTTATCCGCTGGTTGCGTGGGTTGCGGGATACGTGATGGAACATGGTCGCCGGAGCTTTGCGCGCGCCGCAATCGGCGGCCTTCTCGGCGAAGTTGTGCTTTTTACTGGAGGTTTGGCCTGGCTGGCGGTTCTGACGCATTCGCTCGCGCAAGCCTTCCGCTGGGGGCTCTATTGGTTTCTGTTTGCGGAAATCATCAAGGTGATGGTTGCCGCCGGAATCGCGGCTCGATGGCAACGTAATTCCGCAGATGCCGAGAGGAGTAGCATTAGGCAGTAGGAGTTCAAAAGATGACGGTAAGTTCCGAACAAGAAATAAAACAATCGCACGCCGGCGACTCGCAAGTGCGCGAGATTTCGATTGCTCACAGCCCGGATTCTGACGACGCCTTCATGTTTTACGGCCTGGCGACCAGCAAGGTTCGCGTGCCGGGACTGCGCTTCACGCATACGCTTTGCGACATCGAAACCTTGAACCAGAAGGCGCGCGAAGGCGTGTACGATGTGACCGCGATTTCGTTTCACGCCTATCCTTATATACAGGACTTGTACGCGCTTATGTCGTGCGGCGGTAGCGTGGGCGAGGGTTATGGGCCCATGATCGTTTCGCCGCGCCCGTTCACGCAAAGTGAAATTAAGGAGAAGCGCATTGCGGTCCCCGGAAAACTCACTACCGCTTATCTTGCCCTGCAGCTTTTTGCTCCCGGAGTGGAGACGGAAGTCGTGCCCTTCGACCAGATTATTCCGCAGGTGCTCGAGGGCAAGTTCGAAGCTGGACTTATCATCCATGAAGGCCAGTTGACCTACGACAAGGCCGGCTTGCACCGGATTGTCGATCTCGGCCGCTGGTGGCAGAAGATGACCGGATTGCCGCTGCCGCTGGGAGGCAACGCCATCCGTCGCGCGCTCGGGCCGGAGCTCATCTCAGCTATCAATGGCGCTCTGCGCGACAGCATTCAGTACGCGCTCGACCATCGCGAAGAAGCTTTGTCCTATGCCATGCAGTTCGCCCGCGAGCTCGATTCGCAAACCGCTGACCGCTTCGTCGGCATGTACGTCAACGAACGCACGCTTGACTACGGCCCGGAGGGACGCGAGGGCGTCGCGCGCTTGCTGGATATGGGCCATAAAGCGGGGATCATTGGGCCTGAGGCGCGCGTGGATTGGGTAGCCTAGGAGCTTCCTCAAGGAGCATGGCGGATTTGTCCGGCACGACAGAGAATACCTACGAAACGCAAACCCTCCTGATCGACGCCGACGATACGCTGTGGGAGAACAACATTTACTTCGAGCGGGCCATCGCCCGCTTCATTTCATTCCTCAATCATCACGAGTTTTCTCCCGAGCAAGTGCGCGGCGTGCTCAATGATGTAGAGCGGGAATGCATCGTGAAGCATGGCTACGGCCTGCACAGCTTCGCGCACGCGCTGGTCGATACATTTGAGCGGCTCAGCGTGGAGCCGGTTACGCCGGAGTTGCACGCCCAGATCAACAGCTTCGCCCACACCATCGCCGATCATCCCATCGAAATTCTCCCCGAGGTTGTGGAAACGCTGCAGTATCTTTCGTCCCGGCATCATCTGATCCTGATGACCAAAGGAGCCGTTGTCGAGCAAAGTGGAAAAATCGAGCGTTCGGGATTGAAAGATTATTTTGCGGCGACGGAGATTGTGGCGGAAAAAGATGCCGCTGCCTATCACACGCTGGTCGAGAAATATGAACTCACGCACGACTCCACGTGGATGATCGGCAACAGTCCGAAATCTGACATCAACCCGGCGCTGGCTGCGGGATTACATGCGGTATTCGTCCCGCACGGAAACACTTGGATTCTCGAGCACGATGAACTGAATGCGGCTCCGCCGCCGCAGCGTTTGCTGATCGTGGGGCGCTTTGCGGAACTACCCGAGCACTTCTAAAACTACTCCTCAGATGGGTCAGAATCAGATTCGTAAACTGCTTCATTCTTTAGCACCAAACTAACCAACAACGGCTCTCCCTGTGGTTGTTCCTGCGTGTTACGCTCATTTTGCTCAGCATTCTCGGACCACTCGTCTATCGTGGAAACCAATAATTTCCGCAGGCTGTTGCGCACGGTGGAAGCTCTCTCCGATCTCGGACCGGAGCTGACGGCCGAGCGCGAATTCACCGACACATCGCGCCGCATGTTGTCGGCTGTGATGGAAGCCGCGGGCGCGCGCGAAGGTGCGCTTTTCGTTTTCAATGAGAAGCCCACCATGCTGACTTCCGTGGCGGCTGACGGCTTCGCCATGCTGCCCGAGCCGGCCTTCATTCCTCTTCTTCCTAAGCACGCTCATGCCCTCGCCGCGGCGCGCGGACCAATCGTGCTCAACGCTTCCACATACTCGGTATTTCTCAGCTCGAACGGCAACGTTGCTCCTGAGTTATTCAAGTGCATCGCTCCGCTCAAGTCGGTAGGCAAGCTGGCCGGAGTCATCGCTCTGGGACGCCGTCCCGGCGATGCGCCCTACATGGAGGCAGAACTCGATGCAGTCGAACTGCTGTGCAGCTACATCGGGCTGGCCGTGCACAACCACGCGCTGACGCAGACGCTGGCGCAACGGGTCACGGAAAACTTGCGCCTCATGGCTTCACTGCACGGCTTCTATGACAGCGCTCTCGAAGCTTTCGCTACTGCCATCGATGTGAAGCACGTGAACATTCACGGCCACTCGCTGCGCGTGGGGCGCTACGCGGCCGCGATTGGCGAAGCCATGGGCGTCGAAGCTGGAGAAGTCGCCGCGCTGCGCAGCGCGGGATATTTGCACGACATCGGCAAGGTGGCCGTCGACCGCCGTCTATTCAGCAAGCCAGCAGCGCTCAACCCGGAGGAATTCCGCGAGATGGCGGACCATACTGTGGTTGGCCATCAGATTGTCAGCAGCGTCGAGTTTCCATGGCCAAGGATTCACGAGTCGGTACGCTGGCATCATGAGCGCTGCGACGGCTCAGGATATCCCGACGGCTTGTCGAACGAGGAGTTGCCTGTGCCTGTGCGCATCATGGCCCTGGCCGATACTTTCGATGCCATGACTAGCCTGCGGCCCTACCGCGAGCCGCTTTCGCTGGGCGGCGCGTTGACGGATCTGGTGCGCATGACTCCGCAGAAATACGATCCCGCCGTGGTGCAGGCCCTGCTGATCCAGGTGCGGCGCGATGCCGTGGGCAGCAATCGAACCCCGCTGCTGGCGGACCATATGGCGGTGAACATCGCTCCCACCGATGTGGATCAGTTGGCCGCAACCTTGCAGCACAAAGTCTCCCGCGGCAAAGTTTACCTGACGTAATTCTCGGCTCTGCCTTGCCTTTTGCCAGTCGGTCCAACGGTAACCTCGGCCTTCGGTTACCTTCGAGGCAGCAACTTTTTGCTCCCCGTGGGTTGATAATAAGAGGACTGTGGCCTTTCTCTGATCTTCTGATCTGGAGTCTTCATGCCTGTGGGCCGTGCGAAGATCGCGATTTTCTTTCTCTGCGTAGGCTTGGCGTGCGCCGTCCCGCCCCTGCTTGCGAAGAAGAAGGACAAGCCTCCTTCTAGCGCCAGCGATCAACGCCGCGCCCTCCACGCTCTCAATCGCCTGACCTTTGGTCCGCGTCCGGGAGACGTGCAGCGCGTCATGGCGATCGGTGTGGATCAATGGATTGATCTCCAGCTGCATCCCGAAAAAATAGATGACAGTGCGCTCGCGGCGCGTCTGGAGCCGCTTCGCACCACTCGCCTGAGCACCAAGGAACTGGCCGAAGATTTTCCCGATGGTCGGGAGATCAATCAGATCATTAGTGGCAAGCGAGCCATGCCGACGGACGCGGCATTGCGCATGGTGTATCAGATTCAGGTCGACCGGCAACTGGAACGAAAAGAGCGCTTGCAGGAAGCCAAGAATACAAATCCCCCGGCGGACAGTTCGACGATGGCGCTAGGTTCCGCTGCTGGCGGCAAGAGTGCGTCAGCGGACACTTCTGCGATGAACACGGGCGGCGCGGGCAATGATGGAGCCGCCGATCCAAATACTAAAGCTGTTGCAGACGCCGGGGATGCGATGGTGGCCACCGCGCCTCCGGCAAAGCTGAGTCCCGAGGAAGAAGAGCAAGCGCGCCGCCGCGAGGAGCAGCTTTACGCGGACCTGGATGTCCAGCAGCTGCCGGGCCTTCCGCCCGATGAACGCTTCAAGAAGATTCTCAAGATGTCACCCGATGCGCAGCGTTCGCTGGCTGAATCCCTGCGCGGCGGCAAAGGCCTGGAGTTTCTGGAGGGACTATCTCCGAAGCAGAAGGAAACCCTGCTGGCCATGAATAATCCCGCAGGCGTGGTCACCGGCGAACTGGCGCAGGCCAAGCTTTTGCGGGCTATCTACAGCGATCGCCAGCTGGAAGAAGTGATGACAGACTTTTGGTTCAACCACTTCAATGTGTTCATGGACAAGGGAGTCGATCGGCTGCTCATCACCAGCTACGAGCGCGATGTGATTCGTCCGCACGCCCTGGGAAAATTTGAGGATCTGCTCGTGGCCACGGCGAAGAGTCCGGCCATGTTGTTCTATCTCGATAATTGGCTGAGCGTCGGGCCGGATTCGGCGCAGGCCTTGGGCATTCCGCTGCATCCGTATGGTCCGCACGGCGGATTCCACCCGCGGCATCCCAATCAGGGCAAACGCCCGAGCGGGCTGAATGAGAACTATGGACGCGAGTTGCTGGAGTTGCACACGCTGAGCGTGAACGGCGGTTATTCGCAGCGCGATGTTACCGAGGTTGCCAAAGTCTTTACAGGGTGGACCATCGACAAGCCGGCCCAGGGAGGCGGTTTCAAGTTCGATCCGCGCATGCACGAGCCCGGACCCAAGTTCGTGCTCGGGCGACGCATCAAGCCCAAGGGCGAAGACGAAGGACTGGAGGTGCTGCACCGGCTGGCCACAAGTCCGCAGGCTGCGCACTTCATCTCGCTCAAGCTCGCGGAACGTTTCGTTGCGGACGATCCGCCGCCAGCATTGGTCGATCGCATGGCGAAGACGTTTTTGAAAAAGAAGGGTGACATTCGTGAAGTAATGACCGTGCTTCTTCACTCGCCCGAGTTTTGGGATGACGGCACGTACCGTGACAAGGTGAAAACGCCGCTCGAATTCGTGGTGTCGGCGGTGCGCGCTACGGGGGCTGAGGTCGACGATGCAATGCCACTCACCCGCCAGCTCAACAACATGGGCATGCCGCTGTATGGTGCGCAGCCGCCGACGGGCTATTCGATGAAGGCAGAAACCTGGGTGAGTTCGTCCGCGCTGCTCAACCGCATGAATTTTGCTTTGGCCTTGACCAGCGGCAAGATCAAGGGCGTGAAGGTGGATGTAGCGCAATTGGCCGGAAGCAATGCACCCAACTCACGGCCTGCGGATTCGACGGCAACGCTTTCCGCGCTGGAAGCCTCGCTACTGACCGGGGACGTGTCCAAGCAGACGCACGATTCGATTGCGGCGCAAATCAATGGATCAAAGATCGATGCAGCGCAGATCGATAAAGCAAAGATCGACGGGGCAAAGACCGACGGAGCAAAGATCGAAGGAGCAGTGAACGGTGCGCCAGCGAAGCAGAACAGTAAGGCTGGAGCGAGTAAATCGGCGAGTTCACCGCGTCCCCCTGACGTAAGCACGATCGCGGGTTTGCTGCTGGGCTCGCCGGAGTTTCAGAGGAGATAGCTGCCAGGAGCGTTTTTTATGTCCATTACACGTCGCGCCTTTCTTCGAAACAGCGCACTCGCCGTGGTCGGAACGGCGGCCGTGCCAAGTTTTTTGGCTCGCGCCGCCATGGGCGCCCCTACACCGGGGACTCGCACCAAGCGCTTAGTCGTGATTTTCCAGCGTGGCGCGGCCGATGGGCTGAATATCGTGGTGCCTCACGCCGAGCCGCAATATTACGCCATGCGGCCCAGCATCAATATTCCGCGCAAGGCTGTGCTCGATCTCGATGGCTTCTTCGGTTTGCATCCTTCGCTCGTGCCGTTTCAGCCGCTCTGGCAGCAGCGCCAACTTGCGATCGTGCACGCCGCCGGTTCGCCCGATCCCAACCGTTCGCATTTCGATGCGCAGGACTTCATGGAGTCGGGCACGCCGGGCGTCAAGTCTACAGAGGACGGATGGCTCAATCGCGCTCTGCGCAACCTGCCGCAGGCGCAACAGAAATCGGCCTTCGAGGCCATCGCCATGGGTCCATCGATCCCGCGCATCCTGGCTGGCCTCGAGCCAGCCATTGCGATCAACAATATTAATGATTTCGCCGTCGGCGGCCGCAATCCGAAAGCTTCGCCCGTAGCGAATACGTTTGAGGCTATGTACGACCACTCCCTCGACACCGTAATGCATGGCACGGGCGAAGAGACGTTCGACGCGGTGAAGATGCTCAAGGCCGCGGACCCATCGCAATACAAGCCCGCGCCCGGCGCGGATTATCCCAAGGGACGCTTCGGCGACAGCCTGCGTCAACTCGCGCAGCTGATCAAGGCGAATCTCGGCGTGCAGGTGGCGTTTGCCGACATCGGCGGCTGGGACCATCACGTCAACGAAGGCGCGACCGAAGGCCAGATTGCCAACGTGCTGCATGATTTCTCGCAATCGCTTGCCGCCTTCTGGACCGATCTTGGAGATCTTGGCGAAGACACGGTTGTTGTCACTATGTCGGAATTCGGCAGAACGGCGCGCGAGAACGGGAACCGTGGCACCGACCACGGCCACGCGAACGTGATGTTCGTTCTCGGCGGACCTGTAAAAGGCGGCAAAGTCTACGGGCGCTGGCCGGGGCTCGATCAGTCACAGCTCTATGAAGGCCGCGATCTCGCGTTGACCACGGATTTTCGACAGGTGCTTGGCGAAGCTGTGGCGCGCCACATGGGAAACAAGAATCTTGCGACGGTTTTTCCGGGATACGACAATCAGCCTGGGAAATTTTTGAGATTCTTTTGGTAACGCCGCCGTAGGGTTGCTACAAACGCACTGTCGGCACTTGCTGACACCATCTCCAGCGGAGAAAATCCTCTCTGCCAAGCTAGCCGGAGTGTGATAAGCAAGAGCACTATCGTGACCAGGACATTTGGCCACGCATTCAATCCCCACTGCCCTCGCCAGCTGAATTGCAGCGAAGAAGAAAACGGCGCTAGGTACGGAATAGGCCATTGGAAGCCGTCCGGACCGCGGGAGCCCAACACGTCTTCAAACAGATGGATATGGAAGCTCAGAAGCGCGAGGAATGCCGTCTTCCATTTTTTTACTGCAAGCGCGAAGCCTATGGTTGCAACGACCAACGCGAACCCCAGCGTGTGGAGCGAGTGATGATAGAGAGAAAACCACATTAGCGGGTGAGCAGAGTTTCGGGTGAGCAGTTCGGGAATAATTCCGAGGCCGTCGATATCGGGTACGACACATGCTAAGGTGACCAGCGCACGGTCTCTCCGTTCCAGATCGAAACCGTTTGCGAAAACCCATCCGGTGAAGAAGTGCGTGACTGGGCTCATGAGGGTTCGTGAGTCAGTTGCTAAATCTCCACCAGCACATCGCCGCCTTCAATCTTCAGCGGATACACATTAACTTTCATGCTCGGATCCTGTACGGCCTGGCCAGTCTTGGTATCCCACGCCCAGCCGTGCCACGGACACACAACCTTGCTACCTTCAATCATTCCCTGCCCCAGCGGGCCGCCGCGATGCGGGCAAGTGTTGTCCATGGCGCTGTAGACACCGCTAACATTTGCCACACAAATGGCCTTCGCACCGCAGGGAAATTCTTTGGCTTCGTCGACGAGCGGAAGTTCGGCTTCAGCAGTGAGCTTGATGATGTTTGCCATGAGTCCTCAATCAATCTTTTCTAGAAAAGAACGGCCGAGCTTCGCTGGGCCGACAATTTCAGAGCAACAAACCGTTCAAGGCCCGGAAGAAGCCACAACCCGCACCAGGCGCTCTTCATTCAAAGCCGTAGCAATCCCTTCCCGATGCCAATGCTTTTGGCAGCCCGGATAGTCTAGCGGCACACATTGCGAAGCGACACCTCGGGCGCGCATTTCATATCCGCCGGGCAGGATGTTCAAGAGACAGGCAACCGCAATCACGCCACAATTCGGTTCCTGTTGCCATCGTTGGAGCCATCGGCTGAATCCGGTTGCGTGGGGAACCAGGAAAACCTCGACCCCTTGACTTTGCATGCGCTGGTTGATGTGGTTTACGGAGCAGGTACGGTCGCAAGCCGCACAGGTGATATCCGTATCCTGTACCCGCGCCCGGCATGTGCGGGCGCGCCCGCCACGCATGCACCCGGGAATCAGGACGACCCGCCGCGCTGTTTGAGCAAAGTCTTTGCGGAGTCCCCGGTTCATCACCTCGGCTGCCACCATGTTCAGGTGATACTCCACCGGTTTCCTTCCACAGAAGATCTGGTCCTCACGCCAGCGGTGCCTGCGATATTCCCCTCCGAGGAATCGCCGAACACCACGGGTATAGGATCCCAACGTTGCGGCGGCCTGAGATTGAAACCAGTCGAACAGCTCCGTCGAGACTTGCATCCAGCGTTGAGCTTCCGCTTCCGGAAGCGTGCCCAGAAAACTCCGCCAATTGTCGAGACGTGCCACCTCCTGCTCGAACTCGCCGGTAGCGCGGAGCCACGAGATTAAGGCCTGCAACCCGCCGGTGGTTGGCTTGGATGTGGCCTCGCATTGAATCTTCCCCACTAAAAAAGCGCGGAAAACGATTGCTCGCAGAAAATCGGCCGTAGCCTTGATCGGCGGGGACGCCCGGCGCAGCCGTAAGAGTCCGCTGAGCAGTTCGACAACCCAACCCGGTGTGTTTTGTGCCGCTCCCGCATATTGGCGCAGCCCCATGCCGAGCATAAGCAGATCGATCGCGTACTCGCCACGGCTTCGCCGAGACTCCTGCAGCTCAATCTGGACATGACGGCTGTACCGATCGATCACGGCTGCCGCACGGAATTCGATCTCCGCTAACACTGTTTCCAAAAAGCGTTCCACATCCGCGTAGAAACCATCAGAACTGGCGTTGTTCAGCCGCAGGTCGTATACCAGATCGGCCGGCTCGACCTGGCAGTTGCAGGCTGTCGATACGCGACTGGACCGCGAGGATACTTGCATCGCTCGGCTCTTTCCACGATTCCGCGCGAGCCGCGCGGACAGTTGCTGACACGATTGTACGCTCGCGAAGTATCTATATTCACCCACGCCTATGAGACACGATAACGTTACACGTGGCGTTGCAGCCACAATCAGACTTCCCGATCGCAGATGCGCGGCATAGATTTTTTGCGTTGGACTCTAGCGCGAACATCCTTCATAGTGGAATCACTTCGTAAACCAGCTCTGCAGCCGGTCCCGCGAAGCTGATGTTTGCATGCTGGCCCTGCCGTCGGTATTGCAATTCTCCTGACCCTGTTGTTCTCCACTCAATCTGAGCCCACGCCATTCGGCCTCGCGCCGATAGTGTGCTCTTCAGACCAAGAACAGGAGATTCCAATGAAATCGATTCGCAAGTACGCCTACGCCGTTGTTTTGACTTTGAGCGCATTGAACTTCGCACCCAACCTGGCTTCTGCCCAGGATGAGGTCGGAAGCTTCACCTTGCCCCACGAGGTACTCTGGCAAAATGCCGAGGTTCCGGCCGGAGATTACAGGTTCACTCTCCAAGCCATGGGCCCGACAGAAATGCTGACGCTCACCAAAATGTCAGGGGCTCCTGCGTCCTTCATGCTGATGGTGAACGATACCGAGACGATAAATGGTTCCGAGACGGCACGCCTCGTAATCCATTCGAAATCCGGCAGCAGCTACGTCAGCTCGATGACGCTTCCGCAGTTCGAGGTTACACTGCACTTCGCAGCACCCAAGAACTATGAGAAGGAGATAGCTCTGGCGCACACGCCTGCCACGAACATCTCTGCCCAATAGCCGCCCGCAACACGAGAGCCGATCCGCATGGATCGGCTCTCAGTTTTCGCTTGTCGCTCTTCTTTGGGTTCTCCAACACTGGCGCGGTTTCTAGCGGTTGGCAACGTCCTACGATGGACCCAGGGTCCGCGAATTCCCTCTCACCTCTTCGCTCAACACAATCGCTTCGGCAATCTCCCGCATGGCCTTGCGTTTCTGCCGGCTCTGCCGCTGCAATGCGAGATAGGCTTGTTCCTCGCTCAATCCCAAGTCGCGCTGCAGAATTCCTTTGGCGCGTTCCACCACTTTGCGAGTTTGTAATTGTTCCGCAAGGTTGGAGTTCGCATCTTCCAGTCGCGCCATTTCAATCTCGGCGCCTACCAGAAATCCGACCGTTGAGATCAGCCGAATTTCACGCCGCCGGTACACGTGAGGTTGCCGGTGCTGCAAGTTGATGACTCCCACAACCCGCCCCCGGCACATCAACGGCACCGACAGGAATGCCTCATAACTATCTTCCGGCAGTTCGTGGAAGAATTGAAAGCGCGAATCGAGCGCTGCTTTTTCCGAGACGGCCACCGGTTCCTGATGTTCGGCCACCCATCCCGTAATGCCTTGCCCCACGCGGAGTTTCAGACGATCGACAACTTCGGGATGGGGATTCTTGGAGGCGCGCAGAACCAACTCTTCGCCTTCCAGCACATACGCCAGGCAGGAGTCGCATTTGACCAACGCAGAAGCAAATTCGACCACACGAGTGAGCACATCATGAAAGCCATCCGCCGTCGCCAGCCGATTGCCGATCTCGTGCAGCAAATCTACATGTAAATCCTCAGCTGATATTAATGAGTCCATAGTTAACAGTATGGACTTTTTACAGCTCTGTCTAACGTTAAATTTCAATGACAGTCATGAAGAATTTTCCACACGATTGTTAACGTTATTTAACATCCTTCGCATAAGCCGGGCATCGCCTCCAGATCGCAGCGATACCTAGTCGCAAGTCTGGGAGGACTCGAATCAACGCTCGCAACTCGGGACTCGGTACTACTTCTCCAGATCCATACTCTTCACCGGCAAATCCCAGTGCCCGTCGAGGATTTCGAATCGCCGCTGCTCCTCGCGCTGGAACGTCTCTTGATCGGGATACATCTGCTTCTGCAGCGCCGCCTCATCGAACGCCTCGTTGGCCACGGTCGCGTTCTTGAAGACGATGGTCACGCGGTAGTCCCAGCGCCCATCTTCCGTGGTGTGGTAGCGCGGCTGATCCATCCAAACTTTCGCGATGCGCCCCATTTCCATTTCTTTCTTGAGCACCGGATAGTGATTTTTTTTGAAGAGTTTCAGAAACTCATCCGCATGTCCCCACTTCGCTTTGTAGTAGTACTCCACCACAAAGGGCTTGTCGGAGCTTGCGGGCGCGGACTGGGCGGGAGAAAGGATCGGCGATATGGTGACGAAGAACAGAAATAACGCGAGAGCACGAGACGTTGGAATCACAGAAGCCTCCTTGTGAATATCAGCCTTGTACACTAACAGGAGCTCAAAGAGAAGGTCGGGAAGCACATGGAAGACGACGAAAAGCAAATTCTCAAGCTGTTTGAAGACGGAGACCGCGCCTTGATCGCGGCCGACCTTGCCGCACTCTCACGCATCTTCGCCGACGACTACGTGCAATACGACGAATCCGGAGAGGCTCACGACAAGCAGGAAGTGTTGAACAAGCTCAAGTCGGGCGCGATTCGCTACGTTTCAATGGAATCCACCGGTCGCCGAATCCGCCTGCTGAGCGCAGATGTGGCGATCGTCCACGGCTCGGAAGAAGACGATGTGGAGCAAGGTGGACAGCGCTTCCCCGTTTCCTATGTTTACATGGATGTGGTGATGAAACGCGATGGCAGGTGGCAGATTGTGGGGTCACAGCTGGCGAAACCGGCGTAGCGCCAACTCCCATGTACTAGCTTTCGGTCCGCATCCTGTTCTGCCAGTGACTCCACACAAACCAAGCCGCCCCGGCCACCAGCACTACCATGATCACGGCGTCGAACTTGTGAAAATATTTCCCGAGCTCGCGCCAGTTCTGCCCAAGCTTCATTCCGAGATAGGCTAGCGCCAGGCACCATGGCCACGAGCCTAGAAACGTATACATGTGAAATCGTCCCCGGGGCATACGCGCAACTCCTGCGGGAAGTGCGATGAACGTACGAATCACCGGCAACAGCCGCCCGATAAATACCGCTAGATATCCCCAGCGGGCAAAAAAGCGGTCGGCCCAGTCGAGTTCCCGCTGGCCCATTAGAATCCAGCGCCCGTAGCGCTCCACCAGCGGACGTCCGCCGTAGCACCCGATTTCATACGCGATCAGCGACCCCAGGTTGCACCCGATCGCACCCGCCGTCGCCACCCATAACAGCTTGAACGTCCCGGTAAATACCAGATACCCGGCAAAAGGCATGATCAGTTCCGAAGGCAGTGGAATGCACGCCGATTCGATCGCCATGAGCAGCGTGATCCCGCCGTAGCCCGTGGCACTCACCACAGAATTGATGAATACAAAAATGATTGCCAGAAGCTTTTCAGTCATGAGAAAGCAGTTTTCAGTTCTCAGTTCTCAGTCAAACCTTTCCCTCTCAAACTGAGAACCGGGAACTGAGAACTAATTCAGTTTATCGGAAATTGGGGATTGAGACTGTCGCGCTAGAACGAGCCGTCCTGGGTAAACGTGTAGCCGGGCAACGCCGCGCCTTGGGGAGTCTTCGTCACTTTAATTCGCACGGTTGGCGCGTCTGGCGCGGTGATTCCCGCCGGCCGCAGCATGGCATATTGCGCGAACACTTCGTTGTACACCTTGGTGACCAAGTAGTCCTGGCCGTCAGCATCGCTACGCCACACCTGCCCGAGTTGGATGGAACTTACAGCCACGGTAACTTTCCTGAATGAAGTAAGGTTCCTTCCAGACTAACGAGTGCGATCGAGTCAGTCAATCATTCCCGTGGTTACCGAGGTCTCTGCTAAGATGTTGCCCTCATGCCCCGCGGCAACATGCCCCGTCAACCCGCCCGCACTGGCCGCCAGGACCGTGTGGCGCGGACGCTCTCGCCCGCGAAGGCGGCACCTAACAAATCGCGCGAAAGCAAAGGGAATCACGTGGCTAAGGCCGCACCGGAGCGTCCAAGCAGAGCCAAGGCTCTACCCGCTCCCAAAGTTAAGAGAGCCTCCTACACTCCCCTCGCGCCCGAGCGCATCGCCGAAATCCTGAAGCGCCTCGACCAGCTTTATCCCGATGTCACCTGCGCGCTCACCCACACGAGCGCCTGGGAACTCCTGGTCGCGACCATCCTCTCCGCCCAGTCGACGGACGTGAACGTAAACCGCGTCACGCCCGAACTCTTTCGCAAATATCCCACCGTCGAAGCTTTTGCCGCGCTCACGCCGGAGCAGCTCGAGCCCGATGTCCGCTCCACCGGATTCTTCCGCAACAAGTCAAAATCCGTGGTCGGCGCGGCGAAGAAAATCGTCGCCGATTTCGGCGGCCGGGTCCCCGGCGACATGGAAAGTCTGCTCACACTGCCCGGCGTCGCCCGCAAAACCGCAAATGTAGTGCTGGGCACGTGGTTCAAGAAGGCCGACGGTTTAGTCGTCGATACGCATGTACACCGCATCTCGCGACGCCTCGAACTCACCACCAACGACGATCCGCAGAAGATCGAACAGGATCTGATGCGCATCATCCCACGCGAAAAGTGGATTCTCTTCTCTCACCAAATCATCTGGCATGGACGTCGCCTCTGCATCGCCCGCAACCCCAAGTGCGTCGACTGCCCGCTCGAAAACATTTGCCACGCTGCCGACAAAACCTGGAGCACGGTGGAGATGCATAAGAACGCGAAAGCCTGAGGTCCTCTGCTACACTTTTTCTTCGATTCGCTTTTCTTCGATCAACGTTCCGAGGCTTCGACTCATGCGCAACTTCGCACTCTTTGTTATCGTCATACTCATGAGCACTGTCGTCACCGAAAGCATTGCTGCCGCCCAGACTCTTCCCGCGCCGCAAGCCGTCACCGATCCCAAACAGATTGCCTCCAAGCCCAACGCGCAGGTGGAACCCAAGAGCCTGACCATCGAAAAGCTCTACATGACGCGCCAGGTCGGCCGTCCCACGTGGTCTCCCGACGGCAAAAGCATCGCCTTCATCTCCAACATGAGCGGGCGAAATAACCTGTGGCTCGTTCCCGCCGAAGGTGGATGGCCCGTACAGTTCACGGTCAGCGATCAGCGCCAGACCGCGCCAGCGTGGTCGCCCGACGGAAAATGGATCGCCTATCAATCCGATTACGACGGCGACGAACTCTGGGACATTTTTCTGGTTTCGCCGAAGACCGGCAAAGTCGTGAACCTCACCAGCACGCGCGAGATCGCCGAAACGGATCCGACGTGGTCGCCTGACGGCCGGTATCTTGCGTACTTGGTTAAACCAAAGACATCAGCCGCCTATGAGATCGATATCTACGACACGCTGATGCGCGAGGTCAAACACCTCACCAGCAACACACCGCAAGACAAAGGCAACTACAATCCCATCTGGTCCAAGGATGGCAAGTTCATCGTCTATACGCAGGAGCAAGCCAAAGGCACGGATTCCAACATCTTCGTCGCCGATGTCGCCACGGGAGTGAGCACACTGCTGACACCGCACGAAGGTGAGCAGCGCTACTCGGCGAACGATATTTCTCCCGACGGCAAGCGCGTTCTGTTCAGTTCAAACGCAGCGAACGGCTACGAAAACATTGGTCTGCTGGAGATCGCCAGCAAAAAGATTTCGTGGCTCACCCACGACAAATGGGAAATTCGCGGCGGCGAGTTCTCGCCCGACGGCAAGCACATCACCTTCAGCGCCAATGTAGATGGCAACGAAGATATTTACCTGCACGATCTCGCGACCGGGAAATCCACGGCGCTGCCGATCGCCAAGGGTGTGAATGAGCCTGCCGGCGGGCACTCCGCGTTCACCAAAGACGGCACGCGCCTGCTCTATTATCACAATGGCCCCACCGCTCCCGGCGATCTCTGGGTGTACACGCTGGCCGCCGGCAAGTCGCATCAAGTGACGCATTCGCTCGTTGCCGGAGTGCACTCCGAAGATATGGTCGAGCCTTATCTGGTGCACTATCCCAGCCGCGACGGCAAGTGGACCATTTCCGCTTTCCTCTACGTCCCCTACAACATGGCGCGTAACGGACAAAACGCGGCCATCGTTTACATCCACGGCGGGCCGACTTCGCAGACCATGAATACCTTCAATCGCTTCGTGCAATATGCCGCCAATCAGGGATACATGGTACTCGCGCCCAACTATCGCGGCTCCACGGGCTACGGAAAAGAATTCCAGCAGGCGAATTTATTCGACATGGGCGGCGGCGATCTGCAGGATGTGCTGGCCGGCGTCGACTGGATCAAACAAACCGGCCACCTCGATCCCAAGAAAATTGCCGTCATGGGCGGAAGCTACGGCGGTTATCTCAGCATGATGTCCGTGACGAAAGCGCCTGAAGTGTGGGCAGCGGGCGTGCCGATCGTTCCTTTTGTGAACTGGTTCACCGAGATCGAGAATGAAGATCCGGTGCTGCAACAGTCTGATCTGGCGACCATGGGGGATGTGGTGAAGAACAAAGCGCTCTACGAAGACCGCTCGCCCATCAACTTCATCGATCAAATCAAAGCGCCGCTGCTGCTGCTGGCGGGAGGACACGATCCGCGCTGCCCGAAATCCGAAACGCAGCAGGTGGTCGATGCCATCAAGAAGCGCGGCGGCACGGTGGATTACAAGATCTACGAAAACGAAGGCCACGGCTTTGCCCGCGTGGAAAATCAGATCGACGCCTATAAGCGCGTCGCCGATTTCCTGCAGGCGCACGTTCCCCCGGCCGATTGCAGTTGCTCGCTGACGGAATAGCTACAGCCGTTCAGAAGATACGGCGGAGACGATCGCTTTCACCAATCCGGGGATGGTGAATTCTTTGGCCGCGATATCGGCGCGAAGGCCAAGCTCGCGCAAAGTCGAAGAGGTGACCGGGCCAATCGAGGCCAGCTCGATTCCGTTGAGATTCGTGCGCGTCTTTCCCAGCAAAGCCACAAAGTTGCGCACGGTTGAGGAACTGGTGAACGTGACCACGTGCGGCCGTCGCCGAGGATTTTTTAGCGCGCTGCGCAAACGAGTGCGCGAAGACTGAGGTACCACGGTTTCGTAGGCTTCCACCACATCCACCTGCGCCCCGGCTTTTCGCAGTTCAGTGGGAATGACATCGCGGGCAACTTTGGCGCGCACCAGCAGCACTCGCTTCCCTTTCACCCGTCGCCGCAGACTGCGCACCACGGACTCGGCCACATATTCTTTGGGAACAACATCGACTTTAACGCCGCTCTTTTCGATGGCCTTCTTCGTCGCCGGGCCGATGGCCGCAACGCGCAGATGCCTGAGCTTCGTCTTCGTGAGGCGCAGCTTGGCCAGCCGCTCCCACATCGCGTCGACACCATTCACGCTGGTGAGGATGAGCCAGTCATACTCGGCAAGATTCTCGAGAGCCGCATCCAGGGGCTTGAAAGATTTCGGCTTGCGGATTTCGATGAATGGAATTTCGAGCACCGTGGCGCCCAGCTTGCGCAATTCGCCCGACAGAGCGCCAGCCTGATGCCGTGCGCGACCCACCAGCACGCGAACGCCAGCCAGCGCGTGGGGTTTCGCACCGCTGCCAGCCCCTTGCTTCCTCATTCGTGTTCCTTGTCTTTCGGAGTTTTTCCCAGGTGCTGCTCTTTCATCATGCGCGCAACGCCGGAAACCGCGGAGTCTTCCGCTTTCTCCAGGGATGCGATCACATTCGCCTGATCCTCGCGGGTTCGGTTCTGGCTGAGCTTGAACTTGCCTTCAATCTTCGTCGCTACAATTTCGAAGCCAACAATTTGCCGCAACATGTTCCCGCGGAACTTTTCGCTCAACTCTTCCCATTGCAGGCGATACGCCGGTTCGAACGTCTGCATCAGTTCCTGGAGCATCCCGTGGACGTCCTGCTCGGACGAAAAAAGTCGTGCGTTGCCATACACGTGCACTGCCGCATAGTTCCAGGTAGGAACGCTTTCCCGCGCCGCGTAGTTGGTCGGCGAAATGTAGGAGTGCGGTCCGTGAAAAATCGTCAGACATTGCGGCTGCTGTTCCAGATATCGCCAGTGCGGGTTCGCCTTCGCCACGTGGCCGTGGAGCACAACGGTTTGGTCAACCTCACGCACGAAGAGAGGCAGATGCGTGGCGAAAGGCCCAGTGTCGGTAGTTGAAATCAAAATAGCAAAGGGATTCGCGCGCATGAATGCAACCGCATCCGCGTCATGGCGCAAACGAAAATGTTCGGGAATGTACACGGGTTGATTTTCCTACGTTCCTGACGACTCTAGCTGCTTCTTTCGAACGTGCAGAACCTTCTCGACTTCGGCGATCACCACTCCCGCCGCATCTTTCACTTCCACCGAGAAGACGGGTTCATATTTGGGCAGGCTTTTCAGTTTCTCGCGAATGTCTTCAATCTGGCTATCGGACAAGCGAAACTCCGCACGCACCGTTCCCTTCCCCGGTTTTCGATAGCGGATGGTCGCCGCCTTGTCCCACACAATGTAGTCGTGGCCCAGGTTCGCCATCAGCATCAGCATATAGAAGGCATCGGTCATGGCAAAGAGCGATCCGCCGAACTGCGTGCCGACGTAATTCGCATTCCAGAAGCGCAGTCTCATCTCGACGTCGGCGGCTTTCATGTCAGGCGCGATGTACTTGACGCGAATGCCCGCACCCAGGAACGGCGGCCACAAGTTGATCCAGCGGCGGAGAGCATGGGAACTCTTGGTGCCGCCCAGAAGTTGCAGGAGAACGCTGCCGCTCTTCATGCTGGATCATGATACGGGATCACGGTTGTGGCGGGACGGCCAGGCCGCGGCCATAGACGGCTTCGAGGATCTCGTCGCCGCCGCGGCTGAGCAGGGTCTCGCCGACGGCGTTGCCGAGTTCTTCCGGACGTTTGAGATCACCGTCGCGCGATTCGCGCAGAAGCTTGGAGCCGTCGGGATCGGCAACGATGGCATCGAGATGCAGTTTCCCGTCGCGCATTTCAGCGAAGGCGCCAATGGGGACCTGACAGCCTCCGCCAAGACGGTTGAGCAGTGCGCGCTCGCAGGTGGTGGCAGCGCGAGCCGCAGGGTCGTTCAGGAATTCGAGGTGCTTGCCTGTGGTGGCATCACCTTCGCGGATTTCGATGCCCAGCGCTCCCTGCCCCGCAGCCGGGCACATGATTTCCGCAGGGATAATCTGCTTGATCAGTTCCGTCTTACCCAGGCGCTTCAGTCCCGCCGAGGCGAGGATGATGGCATCGTATTCGCCCTGTTCGAGTTTGCGCAGCCGCGTATCGACATTGCCGCGCAGGGGATGAATGTCCAGATCCGGTCGAATCGCCTTAAGTTGGGCCTGCCGTCGCAAGCTGGATGTGCCCACGCGCGCGCCCTGCGGAAGATCTTCCACTTTCGCATAAAGGCGGGAGCAGAAGGCGTCGCGTGGATCTTGTCGTTCTGTGATGGCGGCGATTTCGAATCCCGGCGGAAGTTCGGTGGGCAGGTCTTTCAGCGAATGCACGGCGAGATCGACGCGTCCGGCGGCAAGAGCTTCTTCAATCTCTTTGGTAAACATGCCCTTGGTCCCGACCATGGCGAGGGCTACGTCGGTGATCTTGTCGCCAGTCGTGTGAATGATTTCGATTTCCACTTCGTGACCGCGCGCGCGAAGAAGCGCGGAGATGTGATTGGCCTGCCATAGGGCAAGTTGCGAGCCGCGCGAGCCGATGCGAAGTTTCTGCGGATTTGCGCTGTTGCGGATTTCGTTCATTGGCTGGCTGGCTTCATGCGATCGCTTCGTTCTCCCACTGCATTACCGCTTTATATATGTAACATATTCAAGTAAATTTGAATGCCCTTCTCAATAACCTCGATGTGGAGAGAATGAAAAGCACAATGCGTCCGTTCTTCGGCTTCTTTTTCGTTTCGGGTTTTTGCAGCATCCTGTATGAGCTGGTCTGGCTGCGTCTGGCGATGGCGCAATTCGCCGTGACTACGGCTTTGGTTTCCATCGTACTCTCGGCGTTCATGATCGGCCTGGGTCTCGGCTCCTGGAGAGCTGGCCGATACATCCGCTCACAATTGGCTGCTCCGCCCGCTTTAGCGTTACGGCTCTATGCCCTGACGGAGTTGCTGATTGGAGTTTCCGCCGTTCTCGTGCGGCACGAGTTGTCCTGGGGCAGGCATCTGCTGGAGAAACTGAACGCGGGCAATTCTTTTTCCGTCCCCGGTTACTACGTGGCCGCCGGAGTTGTGATCGGCCTCATTCTCGTGCCTTGGTGCGCGTGTATGGGGGCAACGTTTCCGTTCGCCATGGCGGCGATCAAGAAGCGCGACTCAGAAGAGTCTGCTTCCTCGTTCAGCTATCTCTATCTGGCCAACGTTCTAGGCGCGGTGACAGGCGCGGTTCTGCCCCTGCTTTTCATCGAGGAATGGGGATTCCGTGGAACTTTGCGTTTGGGCGCTGTGCTAAACGTTTGCCTGGCGGCATCTGCCTTCTTGCTCTCTCTGCGAAAGCCGCAAAAGGTGATGGTACCGGCGGTCCCCGAAATAATCGATACTGTTGCGCTGCCCGCCATAGCAACGGGCTGGGCGAATTTCTTGCTCTTCACTACAGGCTTAACCAGCATGGGTGTGGAGTTGGTATGGATTCGCCTATTCACGCCCATCCTGGGCACGCTCGTCTACGCCTTCGCAACAATTTTGTGTCTGTACCTGGGAGCCACTTATCTCGGATCATGCTGCTATCGCAGAAGCCAACCCGCGGAGAATTCTCCGAGCGGCCTGATGTTGGCGCTCCTCGGGCTTTCGGCAGTGCTGCCTTACCTGATTTGTGATCCTCGACTGCCCATCTTCGGTTTGCTGCGTGTGTTGAGCATTGTGCCCTTTTCCTTCATTGTCGGGTTTATAACTCCCATGGTTTTGGATCGCTTTTCGCGGGGCAATCCCGACCGCGCCGGCCAGGGATATGCCATTAACATCGCCGGCTGTGTTTTAGGACCGCTGCTGTCGGGCTTCCTGCTGCTGCCAATGCTAGGCGAACGGTTTACGCTGCTGGCCTATGCGGCTCCTTGGATGGTGGTGAGTTTTGGTGGTTCGCACTATTTCCGCAGGGCAGGCCAGAGCTTCCAGTACGGCTTCTCATGGAAGCCGGTGGCCATAGGGGTGGTCTCGCTGGCTCTTCTGGCAGGCGCTCGAGATTACGCCAGCCAGTTCTACCCAAGAGAGGTCCGCCGTGACAGCACTGCCACGGTAACCGCCATTGGATCGAATCGCGAGAACAAAAGGCTTCTGGTGAACGGGGTGGGAATGACTAGGTTGACTCCGGTCACCAAGATGATTGCGCATCTTCCCTTGGCATTCTTGCCCAGGCCTCCAAAAGACGCGCTGGTAATTTGTTTTGGCATGGGGACCACCCAGCGCTCGATGCTTTCCTGGGGAATATCTTCCACCGCGGTCGAACTGGTGCCCAGCGTGGTCTCTGTTTTTCCGTTCTTCTATAGCGACGGCTCGCTACTGCTGCGCTCGCCCCGGTCGCAAATCGTAATCGACGATGGGCGCTTCTACCTCGAACGCACCCCTAAAGATTTTGACGTGATCGTTCTGGATCCTCCGCCGCCGGTTCAAGCCGCGGCGTCGAGCTTGCTCTACTCGAAAGAGTTCTATGCCGTCGCCCGGCAACACTTGCGTGCAGACGGCATTCTTCAACAATGGTATCCGGGTGACTCCGACCCCGCCATCGTCGCCGCTGTAGCTAAAGCTTTGCGGGACTCTTTTCCCTACGTCCGCGCCTTCGGTTCGGGTGAAGGCGGATATCACTTTTTAGCCAGCGCATCCCCTTTGCCATCACTGAGCGCGGCTACTTTGGCCGGCCGTTTACCAGCCAGCGCTGCCGCCGATCTTGTGGAGTGGGGACCGGCCTCGAACGCGCAAGCGCAATTCAGCCGCGTCCTGGATCGCGAGGTGTCATTGGACAGTCTTATTCGACCGGCGGCATCCGTTCCCGCGCTGCAGGATGACCGGCCAATCAATGAATATTTTCTATTGCGGTATTTGAGTCGACCCGATTTCAGGAAACAGATCGAGTCATACTTTTCGCACGCGAGAGGTTGATCAGTCGCCGATTTCTCTTCGGCCCTAGTTCGGTTTACGATCGGCTGTACTCTTCGAGTTGCCGACGACTGGGTCCTTGTCTTTTTCAATGCAGATTAAACAGCCGCCGCACCACATCAATCACTGTGGTCGCTTCCGCTTCGCGCGCCGCTGTCTTCAGCGTCGTGATCGGAGTGTGCATGACCTTGTTGATGATGCCGCGAGTCAGCGCTTCGACCGCCATCTCCTGTTCCGGAGTCAACGCACCCATACGCCCGCGCACGCGATCGATCTCCGCCTGGCGAATGGTTTCCAGATGATCCTGCAACGATACAATTGTCGGCACCACGTCCAGCGTATGCAGTTTGGCTTCGAAGCGCTCGACTTCGCTGGTGATGATGGCTTCGGCGAGTTCGGCCTCTTTGCGGCGGTCGGCGACGTGGCTGGAGACGGCCTGCTGCAGGTCGTCGATGTCGTAGGCAAAGATGCCGTCAAGCTTGGCCATTTCCGGCGAAACGTCGCGCGGCACGGCAATGTCGATGAAGAACATTGGCTTGTTCTTGCGGCGGGCGAGAAATTGCTCGCCATGTTCGCGGCGGAAAATAGCGTGGGGCGCGCCGGTTGAGGTGATGACGATGTCGGCCTTGTCACAAGTATTATAGAGGTCGTCAAACTTGATGGCTTGACCGTTGAACTTCTGCGCCAGCCCGATGGCGCGATCGTAGGTCCGATTCGCGACGAAGATCGAACCGCATCCGTGAGCCATCAGATGCCGGGCAGCGAGTTCGCTCATCTTGCCCGCGCCCACGATGAAAACATTCTTGCCCTGCAAAGTTCCGAAGATTTTCTTCGCCAATTCCACCGCAACCGAAGCGATCGACACGGAAGAAGATCCCACAGCGGTCTCGCTGCGCACTCGCTTGGCGACCGCAAATGCGCGGGTGAAAAGTTGATCCAGCTGTCCGCGCACCGAGCCAACAGCGCGGGCAGTAGCGTAAGCCTCTTTCACCTGCCCGAGGATCTGAGCTTCTCCCACGACCATCGAATCCAAACTCGAAGCGACGCGGAAAATGTGCCGCACCGCATCTTTTTCCCGAAATTCGTATAAGTGCGCGTCGAGTTCTTCCGCCGTCAGATGAAAGTGATCATGCAGAAAGCCGCGCAGGTCGGCCGAGCCGTTGCTGGTGTGAGTTACCAGCTCCACCCGGTTGCAGGTGGAGATGATCATCCCTTCTTCGATTCCCGGGTGTGCCGTGAGATCGCGGCAGCAATCGGGCAGCTTGGACTCCGGAATCGCCAAGCGCTCACGCACTTCGAGCGGCGCGCTCTTGTGATTCACGCCGATGAGCTGATATCTCATGAGGCGGCAAACCTGTGTATGGCGGAGAAGTAGTTCGCGGCCCAGGCCACGATCGCGGCCACGAACGCGAATGTGGCCAGCACCGCCGCGCGGCGTCCGCGCCATCCCGAGTTCCAACGAGTGAAAACCATGATCATGTAGACGGCCCACATCAAAATCGAGAGCAGGATCTTGGGATCCTCAAAGTCGATATGCCCGTAGGTCGACATGGCCACGATCGAGCCGGTAATCAGCCCGAGCGTCATGAACGGAAATCCGAGAAGTAAGGAACGATAGCCAATCTGATCAATTACTTCCAGCGCAGGCAGAAACGAAATCAGGCTGCTCGGCTTCTTGGCCTTCAGGCGCCGCTCCTGCAGCAGGTATAGCAGGCTGGCCCCAAAGCTGAGCACCAGCGCGGCATATCCGGTGAAGATCAGGATGATGTGCGCGATCAGCCAACCCTTGTGCTGCACGAACGACGTCAGCAGCACAGGTTGCTCGTCAATCGCTGCAACGAAGGTCAGGAAAAACACGATCGGAAAGACGACCACGCCCGGGGAAGTGGTTTTATAAATGGCGTAGATGATCATGAAGAACGTCATCGAGAAGAACGCCAGCAGTGATTCACCGTTGTGCACCGAGGCCCATACCACCTGCCCGGAGAGAAAAAGCTCGACCAGCGAGACGAAGTGGAAGACCATCCCCATGCTGGCGGCGTGTAGCGCGATACGGCTGAAAAGGTCGCTGGTGCGGGTGAGCGCAAAGAATGCGTAGATCAACCCGATAAAGTAACAAGCCAGCGCGAAGCGCAACCAAAGCAATGCCATAGGCTAGGTAAGTATTAGAGTCCGCTGAGGTTAATGCAAGTCAGAGTCCGTTTGTAAGCGTCTTCTCCAGTCCCCAGAAACCCCATCTCTTTCCACGCATTATATTCTGCGCGGAGAAGCTACAGCGGGAAAACGCCAGGCATCACTGAGGAGTGTGATCTGGATCACAAAATGATCATTCGACGCCTAGGCTAGCCAGCGCTTCTTCCAGCAACCCCGCGTCAATCACCAGTCGCCGTCCCTGCGCCTTCATGTCTTCCAGTTCATCGAAGCCCCGGAACAGGCGAAGTTTGGCGGCAGCGTACTGTTCCGCCTCGGTCAGCGGCCGCCCGTGAGCGGCGGCCCATGCCTGGAGAGATTTTTCCGGCAGGAAGACGCTTACCGCATAAGTCAGCTTGCGATCCGAAGTGACATCGAAGACAAATTCCGTGGCTGGAGCCTCGCGGTCATCGGCCAGGGCCGCCCGCTTTCCCACGAAGTAATACTGGTACACATACCCCTGAGTGCCGGCGTAGGTCTTGAGGCGGCGGAGGGTCTTATCGGGAGACATGCCGCCATTATGAACGGTCGCTGAAGGTTTGTCGCGGCGGTGCCGCGAACGCGCAACTTTTTGACGATACGAATTGATGATACGAATTCGCCTGGCTCCGCACTATGAGAGAGGACGGGCTGGGTGAATTCGCACGATGAATTCCCCCGCGGCATGCACCGCGTGCCAAGGGCCTGTCCCCACAGGAGAGAAAAAACCGATGTTTCGTATCTCAACGTCCACACTTCTGAATTCGATTCCAATCACCTTGCTTGTTGTTGCCCTGACTGCAGCCCAAGCTCTAACCCCTGCTGGACCAAAGCGCCCAGCGACAGTTCCGGCAGGTTATGTCATCACGCCATACGGCTACTTCGATCCAAGCTGCGTCGCGCACCTGGCTAAGGGAGATGTTGTAAGGCAAGACACAAACGTCATCCAGCACTCAAGTGGAGCCTCTGACAACATTCATGTGTGCGCCTATCCGCATTACAAAGCCGATGGAGAAAAAGTAATGGGGGATGAGAAGGCCGTTGACCAGCCCACCATCAGCCATGCCTGGGTTGAATATGCGGGCACCACCACCACTTCCTCGTATGGCTTTATGTATGCCTACTGGAACGTCCCACCCGCGCCGAGCACGAACGACGGGCAGACCATGTACCTCTTCAATGGTCTGGAGGACTATAGCGACGTTGTGACGATCATTCAGCCTGTCTTGGGGTGGAACTCCGATTACGGCTCGGCGTGGGGTATCGCCAGCTGGAATTGCTGCGTAACTGGCACCGTCTTTGAGGCCACGCCGGCGCGAGTCAATTCCGGAGACCTTATCTTGGGCTACATGTTCGACACCTGTGCTGCGGGGACGAAGTCCTGCAGTTCGTGGGACATCGTTACTTATGATGTGACGACGGGAGGGGAGTCTGAGCTGCTGAATACCTCAAGCTTTGGGCAGACCTTTAATTGGGCCTTTGGCGGCGTCCTCGAGGTCTATAACATAGCTCAGTGCGGCGATTACCCCTCCAACGGCTTGATCAATTTCTATGATCAGGGGCTCTACAACGACAAGTTTGTCCAGATCGCCAAGCCGGCCTGGAAAGTAAACAATCTATCCTCTGGATTGACTCCACAATGCGGCTACGGCGGATCGCTGCCGGAGGAGGTAATTCTCAACTACTAATCTGCCCTAACATCCAGATGTGGGGTATCCCGGGCCCCACCCTTCCACAAAGCTTCCGCACTCCAGACACCCCCAGATCTCTGATATGCACAATGCGCGTTCGCGGTCGCACCTCCCTCCCACCTGTTGCCCAAACGGTGCTGCAGGCCCTGAGGAATTAACTTTCTGACGAAATCCGCCGATATCTTTCCTTGAAGGAACTCTTCAGCAATCATGATCGAACACTGGCAATGGATTGTCTTCGGCGCTTTCGCCATCCTGGTGGTTTATCAGGAGGTTCGCTTTTACCGGATTCGCCGCGAGTCGAAAAAACGCGAGGAGTTGTTCCAGATCGTCACCGAAAACGCCGCCGACATGATTGCCCTGGTCGATGTGAAGGGAAACCGGCTTTACAACAGCCCGGCGTACCGGCGAATCCTCGGCTACTCCATGGCAGAGCTCGGAGAGACGTCCGCCTTCGACCAGATCCACGCCGATGATCGCTTCAAAGTCCTGGAGGCAGCCCGCGAGGCGCGCAGCACCGGAGTCGGCAGAAAATTGGAATACCGCATCCGTCATAAGGACGGCACCTGGAGGGTGCTCGAATCCGTGGCCGGCACCATCCGGAACGAAAATGGGGATGTCGCCAAGCTGGTGATCGTGAATCGCGACGTCACCGAGCGCAAGCGTGCAGAGGAACAGCTGGAGCACAATTCCTTTCATGACGCTCTGACGGGTCTGCCCAATCGCCGCCTGTTCCTCGACCGTTTGCAGCAACTGTTCGAGCGCGCCCAGCGTAGCCCCGAACGGCAGTATGCCGTCTTGTTCGTGGACTTGGATGGTTTCAAAGTGTTCAACGACACCATGGGTCCAACAGTAGGCGATCAAGTCATTGTCGAGATCGGCCGTCGCCTCCAGGCGAGCCTTCGAGATGAGGACACGGTCTCACGACCAGATCACTCGGTCACGAGAAACGCCATCCTATCCCACATGGGTGGGGATGAATTTACCATCCTGCTGGAAGGCGTAGCCGATCCGAGTGACGCGATGAGAGTTGCGCAACGTATTCTCGCGGCGGTAGCCGCACCGTTTGTCGTGCAGGATCGCGAAGTTCGCACCTCGGCCAGCGTGGGAATCGCGGTAAGTGCAATCACACACGTCCGGCCCGAAGATGTGCTGCAGGATGCCGACGTTGGCATGCGCCGGGCCAAGGCTCTCGGAGGCTCTCGTTGCGAGGTTTTCGACGAGGCTATGCACACCCGCGCCGTCAACCGCCTTAAGCTCGAAGCCGAGTTGCGGGAAGCCATTGAGCGAGGCCAGTTTCGCGTGTATTACCAGCCCATCATGCAACTTGAGAGCAAACAAATTACCGGATTCGAAGCTCTGCTGCGCTGGCAGCATCCGGAGCAAGGGTTGATTTCTCCCTATCACTTCATCGATGCGGCCGAGGACACGGGACTGCTCTCTGCCGCAGGGCACTGGCTCATTCTCGAAGTTTGCAAGCAGCTGCAAAGCTGGAAGTACGAGGATCCCGCGATGGCCACTGCCACGGTGAGCGTGAATCTCTCGGCCAAGCAGTTCGCCGACGCCCGCTTCGTCAATGAGCTCCAGGCGGCCATTCGCGAAACCGGCGCCGATCCCTGGCGTCTGCAACTGGAGATGACCGAGAAAGTCGCGGCCACCGATCCGAAACTGACTGCTACCGTGCTCTCTTACCTGAAGCACCTGGGAATCGGCGTGATCCTTGATGACTTTGGGACAGGAAACTCTTCGCTCAACGGATTGCGGCAATTGCCCGTCGAGGCCCTGAAAATCGATCGCTCCCTTATTTCCGGGATGCTCGCCGACCGCGTAACCTGCGACACGGTGGAGTTGATCATTCTGCTGGCGCGCAAGTTAAAGTTGAAAGTGATTGCGGAAGGCATTGAAAACGCAAAACAATTGGAATACCTCCGGGACTTTGGTTGCGACCTGGGACAAGGATTTTTTTTCTCACCACCCCTTGAACCGGAAGCGGCGAGCAAACTCTTACGCGCACGCAGTAGCACATCGCAGGCGAAGGTAGCGGAAGCGTAATCGGTTAGGTTCCTGCGCGCATCGAGCTCAGCTTTGATTCCCCGCTCGTTCTCTCGAGTGTCTATACTCATCTGTCCGGACGAGATCCGTGCAGAATCCCAATGCCAACCACATACGTCGCGTGAGCTGGGCCATCACCGGTCTGGAGGGGGGCGTCGTACTCTTTGCTCTGGGTCTGACTCTCCTCTATCTCAATCCGTTCTGGCATTTTGATGAAAGCGGCTTCCTGGATTGGCGGGTGCACTGGTGGAACGCTGCGAGTACGATCCTCACCGCCGCTGGCTTGTGGATCGTGGCACTGGCTCTGATCGGATCAGTGGCCGTGATTGTGTCCCGTTTCGCCGGTCGGCACTCCTGGCCCTATGGGGTTGCGGCTTTGCTGGTGGTTTGCACTCTTGTATGGATCGCTCCGGATGGCTTCACCAGAAATCTGGACGCGCACTTTGAGTGGAATGCAGCCGATGGTTTCACTGTGTTTCACCTGCAATCCTGGGACGAAGCGTCAGGCACCTGGCATTCAGCAGGCAGTTCCGCCTTGCAATCGATTGTTGAAGTGGAGATTCAGCCTTTGTTGCACAACTATTTCAAACTGAACGATTGGCGGAAGATGAATGGCGATGTGAATATCAAAGTGACCCGACTGATTCCCATCGCTTGGCCTGTGGCGCTCGGAAGCGGCGGCGAAACTCTCGAGGATCCCGATCAAACGCCCCTCATGCGGGCGGCGGCTCAGGGCGACTTGAAGACTGTACGGCAACTGCTGACGGACGCAACCGCTGCCAGCGTCAATGCGCTGGACCAAGGCGGGCAGTCCGCTTTGATGCTCGCCTGCCAAAATCCTAAGACAAGTCCGGATCTGGTGAAAGCGCTTATTGCCTCCGGTGCGAACGTAAACTTACGCAGCCGGAATGGCTACACCGCTCTTGCGTGGGCGGTCGCCCGAAATAATAATGACGTCAGCCGATTACTACGTCACTCCGGCGCCAGACCGTAGCAGCGTCTTTCATCTCTGTTTCATCCATCAATCTTGGCCTCGCGCATCTGCCTCACCGCGGTCTCCGAACTCACCGGCGAGTAATACACTTCCTTGAAGGTGTAAGAGCGCGCTTTGGTCGCAAGTACCGGCATGATCTCAATGTGCCAGTGATAGTCCTCGTCGATCGTCTTCCAATATCCCAGGGTTTTCGAAGGATGCAAGCTGTTGGGCGAGGTGTGCAGCACCAGATGAAAATCTTCTGTGAATGTGCGTACCCGCTGCAATGTTCGGCGCAGTAGTGCTGCAAGATTTACTCGCAATCCCGGCTTTGTCAATCCGGTGCGCTCGAAGGATGCCTCGTGATTGCGCGGCAAAATCCAGGTTTCGTAGGGCACGCGGGGTGCGTAAGGCCCAATAGCAACATAATCACCGCGTGCCTCAATCACGCGCGCGGCCTGGCGCTCCTCCTGCGTCAGAATATCGCAAAAGACGCAGCGTTCCTTGCTGACAAAATATTCGCGTCCGGCGCGCAGTTCGTAAAGCACGCGTCGCGGTACAAACGTCGTCGCCGTGATCTGCGAAGTAGGATGAGCGAATTCCTGTCCCGCATTTTTGCCGTAATCCTTGAAAAAGCTGACGTACTTGATGCGCGGGTCGCGCTTGAGATCCAAAATGCGTTCGGCGGCCAGGCGCAAAAACTGTCCGATCTCATCGTCACTGGCATTCCATAGATGACGGTCATGCCTGGGATTCTCCACCAGAACTTCGTGAGCGCCCACCGAACTCATTCGGTCATAAATGCCATCCCCACGCCGGCTAGGTTCGCCTTCGATGTGATAAAGCGGAGTAGGGTGCACCACCGATCGCGCCGACCACGCTCCCGCACTCGGGACGGAAGAGATCAACTGCGTGGCGTTGGCGGCATCGGGACAAAAGCGGCAAGCCGTCTCAGGTCGCGGGCTATGCTCGACTGGATCGTCCCCCGTGATAACCCAGGAGCGAGTGATCGGATCTTTGCGCAGTTCCATGCATCAGCTAAACATTGTGGAAGAAGCTGCGTCAACTAGGATTTCGCTTTAGCCGTGTGCGCGGAATCACAAGGGACGAGTGGGGCTTTGTTATAATCCGCGCCAAGCCCGCTGCTGACCGAAAGAATGACCGAGCCCTCCACTCCGCTGATGCGGCAATACGCCGCCGTCAAGAAAGAACATCCCACCGCACTGCTATTCTTCCGCCTGGGCGATTTCTACGAACTTTTCTTTGACGATGCCATCGTCGCCGCAAAAGAACTGCAGATCACGCTGACCTCGCGTAATAAAGAAAAAGGCATCGCCGTGCCCATGTGCGGCGTTCCCCACCACGCGGCGGAAGCTTACATCGGCAAACTGATCCGCAAAGGCTTCAAGGTTGCCATCTGCGAGCAAATGGAAGATCCGCGGCTGGCCAGGAAACAAATTGGCACGAAACTCGTGCGCCGCGAAGTCACGCGAGTCGTCACGCCTGGTACGGCTGCGGATTCGCTGCTGGGTTCGGAAGAAAATAATTTCCTCGCCGCGCTCGCGCAAGTCGGTGACCGGGTAGGCTTCGCTGCGCTCGATCTCTCCACTGGAGAATTTCGCGCCACCGAGTTCTCTGGAGAATCCGCGCTGCGGCGCGTGCGGGAGGAACTGGAACAACTTCGCCCGAAGGAACTCCTGTATGGATCCGCGGCGCCGCTATTCGACGCCCAAAGCAATCGAGATCAAATCAGCCAAGAAAAGATCAGTCAGGAAAAATCCAGCCGGCCCACGGCTTCGCCGCAGCCTCGTGCGTCCGGAGCCGCCTGCACCGAGACTCCGCTCGACGACTGGATCTTCGCACCCGACCATGCGATTCCCCTGCTGGAGAATCATTTCGGCGTTCTGTCGCTCGAGGGCTTCGGCCTGGCCGGCCGTACCGCTGCCGCCGCCGCTGCCGGAGCCATTCTCTACTATGTGCGCTCCACGCAGCGCGGATCACTCACTCACGTCGACCGCATCGGCTGGTATGAGCGCCAGAACTGTCTGGTGCTCGATGCCGTCACCGTACGCAACCTGGAGTTGATCGAGCCACTGTTTGCCGGAACCGACGCGGGCGTCACGCTATTTCGGTCCATTGATGCCGCCGTTACTCCCATGGGCAAGCGTCTGCTGCGCGCATGGCTGCTGCGGCCATCGCTCGATCTGGCCGAGATCAATGCCCGCCTCGACGCCGTGGAAGCCGGCGTAAAAGAAACCATCGCCCGTGAAGAACTACGCCGCGCTCTCGATGGCGTCCTCGACCTGGAGCGACTGCTGAGCCGCGTTACCTTGGAGACCGCGAATCCGCGGGATGTATTGGCTTTGGCCGCGTCGCTGGCAAAGATCCCCGCCATTAAGCAGGCAATCTCGAAGTTGGCAGCCGAACGGCTCAAAGCTTTGCACGCATCGCTCGACGAACTTGCCGACCTGCGCGACAGCATCGAAAAAACTATTGTCCCCGAGCCTCCGCTGAGTTTTGCTGATGGAGGTGTGATTGCCGCGGGCGTCGACCACGATCTCGACGAACTGCGCGAACTCTCCCGCAACAGCAAGCAAGTGCTGGCGCAGATCGAGCACCGCGAGCGCGGCCGTACCGGAATTACCTCGCTCAAGGTCAAGTTCAACTCCATCTTCGGTTACTACATCGAGGTTTCTAAGCCCAACCTGCACCTCGTTCCGCAGGATTATGAACGCAAACAGACCCTGGTCGGCGCAGAGCGCTTCACCACGCCTGAGTTGAAGGAGTACGAAGCCAAGATTCTCGACGCCCAGGAAAAGATTGTCGAGATCGAGCGGCGCCTGTTCACCGAGTTACGCACCGCAATTGCCGCTGAGGCAAAGCGCATTCGCCAGACGGCGCTGGCGTTGGCCGAAGTGGATGTGCTGGCCTCGCTGGCTCATATTGCCGCGCTGCGGAATTATTGCCGGCCACAACTCTTGGTGTCCACCGAAGGAGATGCCGGCGATCTCGAAATCATCGAAGGACGCCATCCCGTAATCGAGCAGCAGGAATTGGCGGGAGGCAGCGAGCGCTTCGTCCCCAACGATCTTTATCTGAACGCGTCCACGCACACGATCCTTCTGCTGACCGGGCCGAACATGGGCGGCAAGTCCACATACCTGCGGCAAACCGCACTGATCGTAATCCTCGCGCAAATGGGTTCGTTCGTTCCCGCCCGCTCGGCGCGTCTCAGCGTGGTCGATCGCGTCTTCACTCGCATCGGCGCCAGCGACAATCTGGCCCGCGGCCGCTCCACCTTCATGGTCGAGATGACGGAAACGGCGGCGATTCTGCACACAGCAACGGCGCGATCGCTCATCTTGCTGGACGAAGTTGGCCGCGGCACTTCCACCTACGATGGTCTCGCCATCGCCTGGGCCGCCATCGAATATCTCCACGCCCGCGTGCGCGCGAAGACTCTATTCGCAACGCATTATTTCGAACTCACAGAATTGGCCGAGCAGCTTACCGGAGTAAAAAATTATCACGTCTCAGTAAAGGAAACGGGAGGCGGCATCGTCTTTCTCCGCAAGGTCGAGCCCGGCGCCGCCGACCGCAGCTACGGCATCGAAGTCGCCAAGCTCGCGGGCCTGCCGAATGAAGTGATCACGCGCGCCCGCGAAGTGCTGACAGAGCATGAATCGGCCGAGCACGAACTGACAGAACATTTATCGCCAGGAGCTACGCCTCCACCGACGCAGTTAACGATCTTCACGCCAATCTCGCAGCCAGTTCTGGAGAAGTTGCACGCAGTAGACTTGAACCGGCTCACGCCCCTGGAGGCGCTCAATTTGCTGGCGGAACTAAAGAAGCAGATCGAATAGGACAGCAACAAGCTAAGAGGCATCAGGAGGTGTCCCATGTTCGAGACCGCAACTGACAGCGATCGAATGACGAACGCAAAAGTCGGCTTCGCGCTTGCAGCCACCATTTTCATTGCGATCCTGGCGGCCTGGAATTTCATTTTGATGCTCGCACAACCCGGCCGGCTTCCAGGTCGGTCGCTCGCTCTGGTCGTGATTGCGATCTTCTGCGCAGCCGGCATCCCCCATGCTAGAGCAATGCCGTTAAGGCTTGCCTTCGCCATGGCTGGCACTCAAGCTGCAGCTCGGGCCGCCCTTTGGCTCGCCGGCGCGCCCCGCGGCTTGCAGCGTGTCGCTGCACTCGGCGGAGAAATGCTCACCGCGTTGGCTGCGATGATAGTGATCTTTGTTATCGTGCAGTGGCTTGACTCGGCTAATCGCCGCCATCCTCCATCGGATCGAGAGAACCCCATTTCGTGAAGGTCCAGAATCAGATCGGCCAACTCCTGGTCGTCGGCTTCGACGGCACAGACGTGACGACGCGTCTGCGCTCTCTGCTCACGCGACTGCAGCCGGCCGGAGTGATCCTGTTCGCGCGCAACATCAAGAGCGTCGAGCAAACCTGGCGCCTCCTGCACGATTGCCAGAAATGCGTCTCTACTCCGCTGTTCACCTGCGTCGACCTTGAAGGCGGCAATGTTGATCGATTTCGCGACGCACTCGGACCAGCGCCCTCGGCTGCGGATGTTTTTGCCACCGGCGACCGCAAGCTTTTCCGCAAGCACGGGCAGTTGATCGGAGAGAATTGCCGAACCCTCGGATTCAATGTTGATTTCGCCCCGGTGCTCGATCTCGCCTTCGAAGCTTCGCGCAGCGTAATGAGTTCGCGCGCGGTCTCGGCGAACCCTCGAGAGACGGTGGCCTACGCCCGCGAATTTCTCGCCGGCCTTCGCGCATCCAAAGTTTTGGGGTGTGGCAAACACTTCCCCGGTCTGGGCGAAGGCAAACTCGACAGCCATCACAAGCTTCCGGTAATTCAGAAGCCGCTGAAAAGGCTCTGGGCCGAGGACCTGTTCCCGTACCGCGCGCTCCGCGCTCAGCTGCCGATGGTGATGGTTTCGCATGCCGCGTATCCCGCTGTGACGCACGATCAGAATCCAGCGTCGCTCTCGAAAGTTTGGATCACCGACGTCCTCCGCAAACGCATCGGCTACCGTAACCTCGTCGTCTCCGACGATCTGGAAATGGGTGCGGTCTTATCGGCAGCTTCTGTGGGTGAGGCCGCAGTCGAACACATCCGCGCCGGAGGAGATTTGTGCCTCGTCTGCCACCGCGAAGACTACATTGCACAAGCTTACGACGAGCTTGTAAGAATGACCGAGCGCGAGCCGCAGTTTGCCAAGCGCGTCGCAGACTCAGTGCGGCGAGTTTTGGCCTTCAAGAAAAAGTCCGCAAGCCTATTCCGCGGTACAAAAACTCCCTCGGGCGGGACGGTCGAGAAGCTTTCTCGAAAGCTTTGGGAATTCGGCGAACAAGTGCGCCTGCAAGGTCTGATACGGGCTGAAAATGAACGCCAGCGAACTTCGCCGCGGGCGCGAGCATGACGAAAAAAGGCAGGATCGTTGCCGGCGTAATGAGCGGGACCTCCGCCGACGGAATCAATGTCGCGTTGGTGAGGATGAATGAGCGTCTGGGCTCGCGCAAATCGGCTCACTCTCACCCAAGTTTCCAATTGCTTGGCCACGCGGAATTCTCTTACCCAAAGAAAGTTCGCGCGGCGGTGCTGGCTGCGATGAACGCTTCGCGCGCGAGCGTAGCCGATCTCTCTCGCCTGAATTTCCTGCTCGGCGAACTTTATTCCGATGCGATCCTGGCCACCGAGCGGCAATTCCGCGTGAAGGTGGATTTAGTTGGCTGCCACGGCCAGACGCTCTATCACCAAGGCGAGCCACAGCGTTTTCTGGGCCGCAGAATCGCAGCTACGTGGCAGACGGGCGAGGGCGCGATCATTACGGCGCGAGTCGGCGCTCCCGTAGTTTCAGATTTTCGACCGGCAGATTTGGCGGCTGGTGGAAAGGGAGCTCCGCTCGTTCCCTTGCTCGACTACTTGTTGTTTCGCGATATGCATATCGGAAGAATCGTGCAGAACATAGGCGGCATCGCCAACCTTACGATCATTCCTGCGGGCGCGTCCGCAACGGATGTGGTTGCGTTCGATACCGGACCCGGCAACATGGTGATCGATGCCGTCACCGAAAAACTCTTTAGCCTACCATTCGATCGTGGTGGAAGAATCGGTGCTTCCGGAAAAGTTCTCGGGTCGGTCATCCAGGAATTGTTGCGGCGCGATTTCTTCCGCAGAGATCCTCCCAAGACTGCTGGCCGGGAAGAATTCGGCCGCGAGTTCGTCCGCGACTTTCTTCGAAGCTGCAAAAGATGCCGCAAGCAGGACGCTGTGGCTACGGCAACCGCGCTGACGGCAAAGTCGATAGCCGTAGCCGTGCAGCGCTATGCCGCGCAAAAATCGGTTCCTTCCCGAAAGCCGGCGTTTAAAGAGATGATTCTTTCCGGAGGCGGAGCGAAAAACTCTACGCTCGTCGCGATGCTGGCCAACGACCTCGCGCCGCTCGGCTTGCGTTTGCGATTTTCCGATGAGTTTGGACTGCCTTCGGCGGCGAAAGAAGCTGTAGCCTTCGCCGTCCTGGCCCATGAAAGCTGGCGGCGGCGGCCTTCCAGCATGCCTTCTGCGACCGGCGCCAAACGCGCCGTGGTTCTGGGAAAAATCTCGTATCCTTAAAAGATGCCGACTTTTATCTCCATGCTGCGGGGCGTCAACCTTGTCACCCACAATCGTATGAAGATGGAGTCTCTTCGAACGTCCCTGGGCGCGCTCGGCTTGGGGCAAGTGCAAACCTATATACAAAGCGGGAACGTGGTGTTTCGCTGCAAAGAAAGCTCGGCCGCAAAACTCTGCGAGAAAATCGAAAAGCGAATCCTTGCTGACTTTGGTTTCACCGTACCGGTGATTTCGCTGACCGCGAAGAAAATGGGTGAGATTATTAAGAATAATCCTTTTGTAGCGCAGGCCGGGATCGACAGCACAAAGTTGCACGTCACTTTTTTGTCGCAAGCGCCTGCGGCCGCTGCAGTGCAAACATTGGGAAAGCTGCCCTCAGGCGCAGACCAGTTTCACCACTCGCGCAAGGTTGTTTATCTTTACTGCCCGGGTGGATATGGCGAGACGAAGCTCTCCAACAACGCGTTTGAAAAGCTGCTCTCCGTTCGCGCTACGACTCGCAATTGGAAAACCGTGAACACCCTCTATCAGATGGCAACCGAACTGGAATGATACACACTGCGCTTCAAGAACACGGTGTGAAGGCGTTCGTTACCTTCGCGGCGCTTGCCTGCACACTGTCTCTGTCAGCCTGCTCCAGCAGGCCCGATCCCAACACGCTGGTGATGCTGATCGAATCGAGCCCCACAAATCTCGATCCACGAATTGGAGTCGACGCCCAGTCGGAGCGCATCGACAACCTCATCTTCGACGATTTACTCTCGCGCGGCGATAATCTGGATGTGGCACCCGGACTCGCCGAGCGCTGGGAGATTCCCGATCCGCTCACCTACATCTTCCATCTGCATCACGGCGTTAAGTTTCATGACGGACGCCCTCTCACCTCGCGCGACGTAAAGTGGACCTTCGACTCGCTACTTCAAGGCAAAGTTCGGAGCACGAAGGCGGCAGTTTATCGCTTCGTCGATCACATCGATGCGCCCGACGATTTCACCGTGATCTTTCACATGAAGGAGCCGTCCGCCACTCTGCTGTGGAATCTTTCCGACGGCGCGATGGGCATCGTTCCCTTCGGCAGCGGAAGCGAAATAAGCGCGCATCCCATCGGCTCCGGACCGTTCAGGTTCATCAGCGCCGAAACCGACCGGGAAGTCATGGTCGAACGCAACACTGATTACTGGGGCGAGAAGGCCAAGCTGGCTCGGGTGCGTTTCGCTGTAGTTCCCGATGCGACTACACGCGCCCTTGAATTGCGCAAAGGCAGCGCCGACGCCACCATTAATGCGCTCACTCCGGATACCGTGCTCACACTCGAGCGTAACCCGTCACTCGCCGTCGAGCACGCTCCTGGAACCGTGCTGGCGTACATGGGATTCAATCTGCGCGATCCGATCCTGCGCGATACGCGGGTGCGCCAGGCCATCGCCTATGCCCTCGACCGCAAACCGATGATCGAGTATCTCTGGCGCGGCGAGGCACAGCCGGCCCGCAGCATTCTTCCACCGCAGAGTTGGGCCTACGACGGCAACGCTCCTGCTTACGATCACGATCCCATGAAAGCTCGGCAACTTTTGGACGCGGCCGGACACCCCGCGGTCAACGGTGTGCGCTTTCATCTCACCATGAAGACTTCCACCGACGAGAACACGCGTCTGATGGTCGCCGTCATGCAGCAGCAGTTGCGCGAAGTCGGCATCGTACTCGATATTCGCACCTTCGAGTTCGCCACATTCTTCGCCGACGTAACCCACGGCGTATTTCAGCTTTACAGCCTGCGCTGGATCGGCGGCAATGAGGATCCGGATATTTTTGAGTACGCGTTCCACTCCGCAAAATTTCCGCCGAACGGCGCGAACCGCGGCTTCTATTCGAATCCGAAAGTAGATGCCCTGATCGATCAGGCTCGCCGTGAAGTCGATCAGGCCAAACGCAAGTCAACCTACGCCGAATTGCAGCTCATTCTCGCCAATGAACTGCCTTACATTGATCTCTGGTATCTGGATAACGTTCTTGTGCACAACAAACGCGTGCGCAATCTGCAATTGAATCCCGCAGGGAACTACGACTTTCTGCGAACCGCGGAGCTGGCGCAGTGAACATTGTCTGATCGCGCGGCAGTGGTCCATTCTCGGCAATCAGCAATCCGGTACAGTTTCATAATTCACACACTGAGAGCGATCCTCTCCCACAAACCACTGCGCCGACATATCGGTTTGATCGGCAAAGGCCGAGAACCAGAAGGTCCATCCAACCGAGCCGAAATCGATTAACTCGCCAAAGCCAATTTGATCCGCAACATCGTTGGCATTACAAGTTGTCCCGTAGTAGAGAAGCGCGTTGAACGAATACGTCCCCGGATTGCCCAGCGAGAAATCGACCGCCTGGTAGCTGTGGCCACCTTGTTTGTACCAGCAGCCTTTGAACTTCGCGTCTGGATTGCCAGAGCTGCTAATCACTTTCAACGTCGTCTTGGCCGAGGCCGAGTCGCTCCCCTCGGTCGAGGTGATCGTCAGCGGATAACTGCCGGCCGGCACGCTGCTCCCCACGCTGATGCTCAGCTTGGAGGTCCCGGAACCCGGCGCCGGTATCACTTTCGGATTCAATTTCAGCGTCACGCCGACGGGCTCGCCAGAGGCTTTCAATTGCAGTGAATGATCGAACCCGCTATCCACTTTGCTGGTCACGGTAGCCGAACCGGACTTCTCCTGCTCCAAGGTCACAGTGGCAGGCCGAACGCTTACCGTGAATGGAGTTGTCGTCGCCGGGAAGACCGAAAGATCGGCGCTCACGGTCGCAGCGCCATATCGCGCCCGAACTGTAATCGACTCCGCGTCTGCTACCGCATTAGTGGAAATCGGAAAACTCAGGCTCGTTTCACCCCCTTCGACTCGAACGCTCGCCGGAGTGAGCATCACCTTGGGGTCGGAACTGCTAATCGAAATCCTCGCCCCAGCGGCGGGCGCGGGATTCGCCAGGCTCAACGTAATCGTGGTCGACTCGCTCCCGACCACACTCGTTTCCGAAAACCTCAGAGCCGTCAGGGTCAGCGAGTTCTCCCCATCAACGCTTTCCGATTGCCCCGAAGGCCGCATTCCGAAGCCATTGGGACTTGTCGAAGGGTTCTGGGCCGGTGCGTTGCCTGCGGCGAACGACACCAGACCTGCGAGAGCTACAAGTCTCGTCGCTCCACGCCACGTTAAGAGTAGTTGGCCGACACCCGTTGCTTTGCTCATTCACGAGATATCTCACCGGGAGGGAACTTTGGGTAGAGCTTACAGGTTTGAGAACTACTGACTTATTCAAGAGCGCGTCGATGCCCCCGAACACCCCGGATTTCCCCCGAAGTTATGGTGTTACCATCAGGTTTCGGCCTTTTTCTGGACGAATCGATCCGGCTGGGCCGCCAAGCATGCGAATTCTCTTCATCGGCGATATCTTCGGACGGCCCGGCCGCACCATCGTCAAAGATCGGCTTCCGGGCATTGTCCGTGACCAGGCCATCGATCTGATCATCGCCAATGGCGAGAACTCAGCCGCTGGTTTCGGCATCACGCCTGCGCTGGCTGAGGAACTGTTTGAGCTGAACATAGATGTCATCACCACAGGCAACCATGTCTGGGATAAGCGCGAGATTCTGGATTACTTCCAGATGGTCGAAGGCAACGGCCACGGACCGGCGCGCCGCGTCCTGCGTCCGGCAAACTACCCCGCGGACATGCCCGGCTGGGGGCTCTATCAGGGCCAAAAAGCCAAAGTTCCTTATGCCGTCATCAACTTGCAGGGACGCGTGTTCATGGCTTCGAACGACGATCCGTTTCGCATCGCTGACCAGCTTTTGAAACAGGTCGAGGCCAAGATCATCTTCGTGGATTTCCACGCCGAGGCCACCTCCGAAAAGATTTCCATGGGCTGGTACCTGGACGGCCGGGTTACCGCCATAGTTGGGACGCATACGCACGTCCCCACGGCGGACGAACGAGTCCTGCCCAACGGAACGGCCTACATCACCGACGTCGGCATGACTGGACCTTACGACGGCGTTATCGGAGTCAAGAAAGAGCTGGTGGTCAATAAGTTCCTCAACGGCATGCCGGTGCGCTTCGAGCCCGCTACGGGCGACGTCCGCCTCTGCGCCGTTGTGATCGACTGCGACGAAAAGACCGGCAAGGCTCGGGACATTGAGCGCCTCATGCTCAGCTGAGCCGGGCCTTGGGCTTCTCAAAGCGCGCGCAAGAACACGACCATCCCCCGTTCTATCTGCGCATTCGTCCCTGGCAATCACCGGCAAGAGGCGGTAAAAACCAAAGGGCCGGGTACCATTAGTTATCTGCGGAAGCCTCGGGGGCAAGGTAAAATCAACCGAATGCGTTGGCTGCGGCTCATTCTGTCGGCTTGTTTTATGGCGGCGTTAGTCGGCCTTCCCGCGCTTGCCGCCGATAACGCAATCGATCCCCCGGCCATCTCCTGCGGCAACGGCGTTCCCGGCGGCATCCACTGCCTGGCTTCGAAGCAGGATCTCAAGGCGGCCCGCATCGCTTACAACCGCGGGCTGAAATCAGAACAGCACAGCCAATTGCTGGAAGCTTTCGCCGCCTTCGACGAAGCCTCACGGCTGGCTCCGAACGATACCCATTTCTTTTCCGCGCGGGAAGTCGCGAAGTCGCAATTGGTCTTTCAGCACACCGAGCGCGGAGACGCTCTCCTGGCCAGCGCACAGCGCGAACAGGCTGTAGCTGAATATTGTGCCGCCCTTAGGCTCGATCCTGACAATGACTATCTCCAGAAACGCCTCGCCAATGCCCTGCCGCTCGACGCAGCCGGTCCCGCACCGGTCGGGGTCCCGTCTTTGGTGGCCGAGTCAGGCGAAATCCACCTGACACCCAAGACCGAGGTTGCAACCTTTCACTATCGTGGCGACGTCCGCGGGCTTTTCACGGAACTCGCATCCGCCTACGGAGTAAGTGCTGAGTTCGACGATTCGGTGCAGACCAAACCCGTCCGCTTTTATGTGGATAATGTCGATTTCTTCACCGCACTCAACCTGGCATGTCGCGTGAGCAAAACCATGTGGACCGCTCTCGACACTCGCCAGCTGCTGCTGGCGGCCGACAATCCAGAGAATCACAAACTGTTTGACCGCATGTCGCTCGCCACCTTTGCCGTGCCTGGCGCCAGCTCTCCGCAGGAAGCAACCGAACTGGTCACTTCCCTGCGCAACATATGCGACTTCCAGAAAATAAGTTCAGGACAACTTGGAACCGTGGAAGTCCGCGCTCCGCAAGCCACGTTGCACGCCTGTACCCAGCTTCTTCAGCAGTTGACCAGCGATCGTCCGCAGGTCTCACTCGATATCAAGGTCTACGAAATCGATCACAACTTCATGCGCGACATCGGTATGCACATTCCCGACACTTTCAATCTGTATAACCTTCCTGTCGCTGCGCTGGCGGCGCTGGGCGGACAGAGCATCTCGTCGCTGGTGAACCAGTTGATTTCCTCCGGAGGCATCAATGCAGCTGGAAGCTCGGCGCTTTCCGGCCTGCTGGCGCAACTGCAAGGACAGACGAGCGGGGTTTTCAGCCAGCCGCTGGCCACCTTCGGTGGCGGCCTCACCTTTTCCGGAGTCAGCCTGGATCACTTGACCGCGGCGCTTTCCCTCAATGAATCCTGGTCTCGCAGCTTAACCAACGCGACGCTGCGCGCCGGACAAGCGAAGGAAGCCACGTTCCACGTTGGGGAGCGCTATCCCATCCTGAATGCTTCCTACGCACCGATTTACAATTCGTCGGCGATCTCCCAGGTGCTGGGCAATCAGAGTTACGTTCCGCCGTTCCCCTCGGTCAGTTACGAGGATCTGGGATTGAATATCAAGGCCACCAGCGTCGTTCATGGCGACCGGGAGGTCAGCCTGAAGCTGGAGTTGCAGTTGCGCTCCCTGACGGGGAGCAGTGCGAATGGAGTGCCGGTAATCAGCAACCAGGAATATCAAGGCAGCATCCGCCTTCAGGACGGCGAGTCCACCGTGATTGCGGGCGAAATCACAACCAACGATGAATACACCATCAGCGGCATTCCCGGCGTTGCCGCCATCCCAGGTTTAAATCAAGCCGCCGTCGACAACAATCGCCAGAAGGAAGATGACGAACTGCTCATTATCATCACCCCGCACATCGTGGCCAATCGTGGCTATACGACGAATGAAATCTGGGTGACCCAGAACTAGAGCTTCACTTCCCTTGCTTTGCCGCAAAATCCACTAATCCCTTCAGCGCCTCCGCCGGCACCTGACTCACATTTCCGATGACGCGGCCGTTGATAAACAGCGTGGGCGTGCCGGTCACATTCACTGCTTTCCCCAGAGCAATCGAGGCATCCACATGCGCTTTCGTGACGGGCGTAGTGGCGCATCCTGCGATCTCGGCGCCCTTCACGCCCGAAGCGTCGGCCAGCGCTGTCAACTTCTCATCGGCATTTTCAGCCGTAATATCGGATTGCGTTTCGTAGGTCTTCGCTACAAACTTCCAGAAAGCCTCATTCGACGCTTGTCCCACGCAGTCGGCATAGGCCGCTCCCTTGGCCGCCCAGTTGTGCATCTCCAAAGGAAAGTTCTGAAAGACGAAACGCGCATTCGGTTCCGCCGCAACCAGCGCCTCGATCCCCGGTTGAGCCGCCTTGCAGGCCGGACATTGCAGATCGCCGAACTCCACAATCGTGACCGGAGCGGTCTTCGGTCCGCGCGACGGCCCGGTAATTCCCTTCTCCAGCGTCTTCCTCACCGGCTCGAAAGGCTTGGCACCGAACGGAATAATGTCGCCCACAACGGCGTGCTCGCCATCCGCCGTGACGTAAAACCGGCTGATCTGCTGCCCCTGAGGACTGGCGAGAACCACGTCAACCTGCGCCAGTCCCGGCACCGGCGCCGGCTTGATGCTAGAAATCTTCCAGCTCAGCCCGGCTTGGTAACCAAAAGTTTGCTCGAGGAACGAATCCACCGTGGCATCGGAAGGAAGAGTAACGGCGGGTGCGGATGGGGCTTTTTCCGGCGATTTCGCAGAGGATTGCGCGGCGGCCAGTCCGCCGGTCAGTACCAGGATAAGAATCGACTTAAGAAAAGGGCGCATGGTTTCCTTTCGATTTCTACTTCTCAGAGAATATTTTGAAGCTGGCACAGCGGATGAATCTACAAATACTTTCAAACCTCGTTCTTCGCAGCGATGGGAAATCGGCGGCCGAAGCCGAATGCCTTGGGAGAGATCTTGATTCCCTGCGCTGCCTGCTGACGCTTGTATTCCGCGCGATCCACCATACGGACTACGCGCCGCACCACCTCGATATCAAAGCCGTGATCAGCCGCAATGCGTTCCACCGAATGCGCGTCTTCCACGTAATCCTCAAGCACTGCGTCCAGAATCTCGTACGGTGGCAGCGAGTCGCTGTCCTTCTGGTCGGGCCGCAACTCCGCCGAGGGCGGCTTCTCCAGCGTAGCCTGCGGAATCACTGGCCGCCGCGAATTCACATAATGACTCAGCCGGTACACCAGCGTCTTGGGCACATCGGAAATAACCGCCAGCCCCCCCACCATATCCCCATAAAGTGTACAGTAGCCTACTCCCAGTTCGCTTTTGTTGCCGGTGGAAAGCACGATGGCGCCGAATTTATTGGAGAGCGCCATCAGCAGCGTCCCCCGCGCACGGGACTGCAGATTCTCTTCCGTTGTATCTTCCTTCTGACCTGCGAACACTTCCTTCAAAGCCTGCCGGTAGGCTTCGAACACGCCATCGATCGAGATCAGTTCGAAACGTATGCCGAGATTCTTCGCCAGCGTGCGGGCATCCTCAATGGAACCGTGCGAAGAATAGGGTCCGGGCATGCCCACGCCAATCACATTTTCCGGGCCAACCGCATCCGCGGCAATCACGGCAGTCAGCGCCGAATCGATCCCGCCGCTTAGGCCGACAATCGCTTTTTGAAATCCGCATTTCCCCATATAGTCGCGCGTGCCCAGCACCAGGGCCGCGTACACGCTGGCGTCTTCGCCTTCCAGCTGTGTGTGCAACTCGCCGATGAGAGCGTTGGAGTCGAAAAAGATCAGGTCTTCTTCGAACGAACATCCTTGCGCGATGATTTTTCCCTCTGCGCTGAGAACGATGCTGGACCCGTCGAATATCAGGCTGTCATTGCCGCCGACCTGGTTCACCATTGCCACCGGAACCTTGTGGTGGCGCGCGATGGCGGCCAGCATGTCGCGGCGCACCTCGCGTTTGCCAATCCAGAAGGGCGACGCCGAAATGTTCAAAACAATGTTGCCGCCCGCCCTCACCAGAGCCTCGATAGGATCGACCGTGTACAGCCGTTTGGGCCAGAACAGCTTATCGTTCCAGGCATCTTCGCAAATGGTAAGCGCCACGCGGTTCCCGCAGAATGAAAACAAGCTCTGGCTTTTTGCCGGAGCGAAATTGCGCATTTCGTCGAAAACATCGTAGGTGGGCAGAAGCATCTTCGACTGCAGAAAAGCAACTCTGCCATCCTGCAACAGCGCCGCCGAATTCATCACCGACTTGCCCGTTTCCGATTCCGCAGGCGTAACCAGCCCGCAGATCACCGAGATCCCGTGCGTTTCGGCCGCAATGTGCTCGACCGTCTCCTGATTGCGAGCGACAAACGAGGAGCGCTCCACCAGATCGCGGGGCGGATAACCACACACGGAGAGTTCAGGAAACAGAATGAGTCCAGCGCCACTGGCTTGCGCGCGACGGGAAAACTTGATGATCTTGGCAGCGTTGCCGGAGAAATCTCCGACGGTTGGATTGATTTGCCCGAGTGCGATCTTCACACCTTTAGTGTAAAGCCGAGGTCTGCCGAGGTGCTAGCCGCCCGCCCTGGGCATGGTGTCAGTTCGCGACTCAACTTTTGCTCGGCGACGGATTCACGCTGGCTGTGCTACCCGCACCCAGCGCCACTGCCTTCGCCAGTGGAGCACTCGCGGCCTCGGAGGCTGCCGGCATTAAACACAGCTCTACAGCTTCTGCCATGCTCTCGGCCGCCTGTTTCTTCAGGGTCTGCCAGGCGTCGAACGCGACCTTCTCCCGCGCCACCCCATCCAGGTTGCGCGTAATGCGCGCCATGTATTGGGCTTTTACGCGTTCGAGTTCGGCCTCAATTTCTTTGTTCTCTTCCGCCTTGCGCGCCCACTCTGCCTCCGCCTGTTTCTGCTGATCTTTCTCATAGCTATCCAGTGCCTCGCGGCGCGCTTTCGCGTCCTGCTGGATCTGCCCGATCGTCACTCCGGCCGCTTCCAGCGCCACCAGCACCGCCGCGCGCTTTATCTCCGCCGATACGCCACGGAGGTGTTCGCTCTGAAGCATATCGACTACCTTGGCAACGCTGTATCCTCTTCGCGGAGTCAATACTCCGGCTGCACGATAAATCTCTTCCATGGGTAAAAGTTCCACCTGAAAACCGCCTTCCTCCCGAGAGTCCACCAGGCTTTTTTCCTTCGACGCAGATACGTTGAGCGCAAGACGCGCGTCCCGGCCCTTGCCATCCCGGTTTCCGCCGCTGCTCGCCTCGCTGCCTTCATCGCTCTTCACGATGTGAAAGTCCTGCTTATGGCGCCAGGGCGCCAGTTCGAGCCATTTGCGTTTCATAGGTTTCTTCTCCTTGCTGGCTTCCTTTCTCTTGGGAGGCTGTTTCGTTCGGACTTCGCTCCGTCGAAGCGTACCGAGTTCTCGCGACCGCGCAATGTGCGGCCGATCCCGGTTCGTTATTTCGCGACCAACCCGAACCGGTGGCGTCTCTAGGCTCACGCTAGGCATGGCGGGTTTGCTTTCCGCCTTCGGCCTGGCTACTTGTGGTTCAGTGAGCTTGTTTTCGGGTCGCTCCAGCAAGGGTTGGGTTTTAGCCGCCACAACCTGAGAACCCTGTCCATTGGTGCTTTCCTGCAGTGGCAGTTCCGGACGAACCGGCTGACTGAGGACTACGCTCTTATCCCGCTGAATGCCTACAAGAAACTCCCGGCCGTCGCTGCGGCAATACTTGGTAATGCCACAGAAGCGATCGAAGCGCCACTGAATCGTCAGCTTCGCTCCGACCGCGATCGGCGTCTTCACTCGTATGCATGCCCCGCTGGCCGACCGGTCTTCCATGCGCGCGGGAATCTTCTGCAAAGCTCCGCTTTCGTCCTCCCACGAAGCTTCGACCAGGATCATCACCACCGACCGTAGTTCTCGCACAGCGGTGCTCATGCGGAATCTATCGGCAATAAATAAAATCAGTTCACAAACGGTGGGATTCCAGGTTGGTAACGGTGGAAATGCTTTCCCATTCTGAAAAAGCGTGGGAGGACTGTCTCAGCGGCTAATCGCTTCCCGCCGGAAACACTGTATGCTTCGGGGCCGGGACTGGCGTGTCGCCTTTCTGATCGCGCCACAGCACTTCGTTCAGGCGCGCCGCTCCGGCTGCGTCCGGACGCGAGAAGTCCATCTTGGCCGATTCGTTCGCACCCTTGGCATCCCGCTTGTTGGTTTCGTAGATCAGGCCATTCTTAAGATTGCGATAGTCGGCTTTGAACGCAGGCTGCTCCCCCGCTCCCGAAAACATTGGCCCCATCGCAGGTGCGTAGGCGTCATTCTGGTTCATTGGCGGCAAACCGAGCAGCATCTCCATCGTATGAATCAAATTCACGGTCGTATAAAAGCGATGATCGACATAAGGCTCACCGGCCTTGCCGGGTGAATACTTGCTGACCACGAAAGCGATGGATCGATGAGCATCGATGTGATCGCCGCCATCCTGCGCATCATCTTCCAGGATGAAGATCGCCGTATCGTCCCAGTAAGGACTGTGCGAGACCGCATCTACCACGCGGCCCAATGCAAGATCGTTGTCCGCCACCGAGGCCGCCGGACGCGGACGCTCCGGGCGCGTGCCCCCGGTATGATCGTCGGGAAGATAGAGTAGAACAAAAGCCGGCAATTGAAAATCCTGGCTCTCGTTCGCCTCGCGCGCGTGAGTGTAGGCGGCAAACTCGTTTAGGAATTCGTCGGCGCGAAGCTGGTCGGGATAGTCGGTATTGAAATCAGGATAGAGCGCATCGAAGTGATCCCGCAGAACCGCCTTCGTCGGCTTAACCCCCTTGAACAGCGGCACCGTCCACGGGTATGGACTCGGCGCGCCGTGCGGGTCTCCCACAGTAGGCGGCAATGCATCTCCTTGATGCAACTCGGTCTGCGGGCAGGGCGCCTCCTGCGCGGAAGGTGTTCCCTGCTTCGGCGAAGCAGCTTTGCGAGTTTTGTTGCACCACTGCGCATTCACATATTCGCCGTAGTCCCGATAAGAAAGGTTGTTGCGAGCCACGTTATCCCAGAGATAACCGGTGGAAGGATCGTCGATATCCGGCTGCTTATGATCAAGCGGAAACTCATCGGCGACCGTGCCCTGAAAATCGTAAGTCCGCTCCTTGCCGCGATAAGCAATCTGCCACGTCTTTTCGTTGTAGTCGCTGGTGATCGCCGCGGTCGACCATAGATGCCCGTCCCCGGAAACTTCTCCGCTGTCGTAGAAATTGTCCAGCACGCCGAATTGCAGCGCGAGTTTGTGCTCGTTCGGCGTGATATCGGCGCCATACATCGTGAGCGACGGATCGCCGTCCCCCACCTTCAGGTCGCCGAGTATCTGGTCATACGTACGGTTTTCCTTGATCACATAGATCACGTGCTTGATAGGATTCTTCCCGCCGGCGAAGTGGATGGTTCCGGGATCGTTGTGTAACAGGTTGTCGTGCTCGACGACGCGAGTGAACTCTGGAAGTTTCTTGAGGGTGTCAGGAATACTGAGCCGCGCAATCGATCCTCGCAGCAGCGTGGGAATGTATGGGTGCTCGTGGTGGCGTACCTCCCACGCAGTCTTGCCCGGGCCCGGGTTCGGGCGCGTGCCTTGGCCTTTAGCCGTTGCGATGAGGAGATCATCGCCGTGGACTGCAAGCGCGCTGGGATACCAATCGGTGGGGATGAAACCGAGGGCTGAAGAAGCAGCGTCATCCGCACCTTTCGTGGTCAGATTCGCCGTCTCAAATACCGCGACCGCATTAGAGGAGGCATCGGCCACGAACAGCCGATTCCCGTCGCCAGACTGCGCCAGTGCAATAGGATAGGTTCCTGCAAATTTCTGACTGCGCAACGTGGTGCCCAGCGTCGCTCGTATCTCGCCACTCTCCGCCGCTACCACCGCAACCGCGTCCGCATTCGACAAAGCCACATAAAGCGACTTCTCATCCGGACTCAACAGCATCGCCGTCGGATGCGAGCCGGGAGCAATGTGATCCTTCGGCAGCATAAGCGGAATCCAGCGAACAACCTGACCTTGCGTAACATCGAGTTCGACCACCTGTGACACATTCCACAAGCTGCACCAGGCGCGCTTGCCATTGCTGGTGGCAACGCAGGTGTAGGGAAACGACGAGGGCACAAGATCGCTGGTGCCCAGGTAGAAACGCCGCAGAACCTCGCCGCTCAGCGTGTCGAGCAGGATCACATCGTCGGCAAGATTATTGGCGATGAGGAGTTGATCGCGGCCTGCGGCGGAAATCACGGCCAGACCTGCAGGATAAGGAATCGCGGAACCCTCGGGCGTTTTCCGCAGGCCCATCGCTACGGTTTCTCCCTCGCCAAGAGGCTGTGGTGGAATCGGGATGAATCGTTCGGGCGCAACTTTTCCGTCAACAAAGCTGTAGACCGCAATTCCGTTTCCGGTGTCGCCCGGCTTCTGTCCAGTCGGGTCCGTAATCGAACCGACCGAAGCATAGAGATGCTTGCCATCCGAACTGAAGACCAGGCCAAGAAAATAGCTTTGATGAACTTCCTCGCCGAAGCGCTTGTCGGGATAATCCGACAGTTGATTGGTTTTCAGGTTGAGCACCGCGATCGACTGCACCGCCATGGTCTCCTGCGTGCCATAGCCGTCGTTCAAGAGTGCGGCATAGCGGCCGTCGGGGCTAAGCGCGATCGTGGCGGGAAAGCTGTTGGTACTGGCGATGCGCCCAGGCGATGGAATCGTCAAGATCTTGCTGGTGGGTAGCGAGATCGAGGAGCTCTCAGGCTTCGGTTCCTGAGCGATCGCAACTGCCATGCAAAAAGTAAGAAGTGCAGCCAGCAAAATGATGCGGGAAATTCGGATCACGGGGCCTCCGCAGATTAATTCTGCACCAGCAGTGAATGAGGAGAGATCAGCGTAATCTACGACGGAACCCAAGGTCAAAGAGACCGCAGAGGGCATGCAGGCTACAAATCCGTTAGGCGGCTCGGAGGTTAGACGCCGGAAGCCCGCGTCGAACCCTCGTGACTGGACGAAGGCTCAGAATGCTCTTCCTCCGGGTTCACATTGTGGCGAACGTCGGAGCCCTGCACCCAGAAGATCACATCCTCGGCGATATTGGTGGCATGGTCGGCAACCCGCTCCAGATTGCGCGCCACCAGCAGCGCATCCAACGCCTGCCGCACCACATCCGGGCGCTGGTTCATGGTTTTCACTAGTTGGATGAAGGCGTCGTCCTTCATGCGATCGACCACGTTATCCATTTCGAGCACGGCCTGCGCCAGTTCCGCCTTCCCCTCGATAAATGCTTCCAGCGACCGCCGCACCATCGCACTGACAGCCGCGCCCATGCGCGCAATATCCACCGGCAAATCCACCGCCGGAAGCTCCACCATGTCCATCACGCGTTCGGCAATGTTCACGGCCTGGTCTCCGACGCGCTCCAGATCGGAATTAATTTTGGTTACCGCCAGGATGAAGCGCAGATCCACGGCCATGGGCTGCTGCATGGCCAGCAAGTCGAAGGCAGCCTCGTCGATCTCCCGCTCCGAGGTATTGATCTGGGTCTCGCCATCGAGAACCAGATGGCACCGGTTCAGATCGCGGTCGATGTAGGCCTGACGCGCACGGTCCACCGCCTGTTCCGCCAGTCCACCCATGCGGAGCAGTTTCTGCCGCAAATCGTCGAGCCCTTGCTGAAAGCGCGTGCGCATTATCCGAACCTGCCTGTAATGTAGTCTTCCGTACGCTTGTGCGACGGTTTGGTAAATATCTTTTCCGTCTTGTCGAACTCAATCATTTTGCCCAGCAGGAAAAATCCGGTGAACTCCGCCACGCGCGCCGCCTGCTGCATGTTATGCGTCACAATTACGATGGTATACCGTTCTTTCAGCTGAAAGATCAACTCTTCAATTTTTCCGGTCGAAATCGGGTCGAGGGCCGAGCAAGGCTCGTCCATTAGAAGCACTTCGGGTTCCACCGCCAGCGCCCGCGCAATGCAAAGCCGCTGCTGCTGTCCGCCCGAAAGGCTGGCCCCGGATTTCTTGTGCACTTGATCCTTCACTTCCTCCCACAGCGCGGAAACCTCGAGTGATTTCTCCACAATCTCATCCAGCTTGCGCCGGTCGCTAAAACCATTCAACTTCAATCCCGAAGCAACGTTATCGTAGATCGACATCGTCGGAAAAGGATTCGCTTTTTGAAAAACCATCCCCACCCGGCGCCGCAGCTGCGTAGCCGACGTACCGTTGTAGGCATCAATATCGCCGATGCGCACACTGCCCGTAACGCGAGCTTCCGGAATGGTCTCGTGCATACGGTTCAGGCAGCGTATAAACGTCGACTTGCCGCAGCCCGAGGGCCCAATCAGCGCCGTGGCATGATTCGCCGCCACCGCCAAATGGACGTCGTACAACGCCTGCGTCTTGCCGTACCACGCGTTCAGGTTTTCGACCTGTATGCCAACACCCATAAACTATGCGGCTCCAAACGTGCCGCGGCGTACTGCAAAGCGCACCGCCGCGACCGCGGTAACGATCAGGACGATCAGCACAAGCGCGCCCGCCCACGCCTGCCGGTGCCACTCGTCATAAGGAGAAATAGCGTAATTAAAGATCTGCAACGGCAGTGCGGCCGTGGGCTGGTTCGCCCGCAGGTTCCAGAACTGATTTCCGAAAGCCGTAAACAACAAGGGCGCGGTCTCGCCCGCAACCCGGGCAAAGGCCAGCATGATTCCGGTAATCACTCCGGAAGTCGCCGTGCGCAGCGTGATGGAAAGCGTCGCCCGCCAGCGCGGAATGCCCAGCCCGTAAGCCGCCTCACGCAAGGCCTGCGGCACCAGCAACAACATCTCTTCCGTCGTCCGCGTGATGGTCGGAATCATCATGATCGCCAGCGCGACTCCGCCCGCCAGCGCCGAAAAATGCTTCTGATAAAGCACCACGATGGAATAGGCCACGATGCCGATTACGATGGACGGCACTCCGTTCAGTACGTCGGCCGTGAAGCGAATCGCATCGCCGAAGCGATCGCGTCCATACTCCGCCAGATAAATTCCCGCGCCCACTCCCACCGGAACTCCTATAACGCTGGCCAGCGCAAGAATAAACACCGAGCCCACGATAGCATTCGCCATCCCGCCGCCTGCCTCGCCCACCGGCTTCGGCGTCTGCGTCAGAAATGCCCAGTTGATTGACCCTATGCCACGGTAAACCAGATAGGCGAATATGGCGAACAACGGCACCAGCACCAGGATGACCGTCAGCACGGCCACTCCGGTCATCACATGGTCGGTAATCCGCCGCCGCAAAGCGATGGGCGGCACGGTGTGCAGCACGGAACTCGTTCCGGTCTCAGGCATTCGCCCTCGAAGGCTGGCCGCGGGTCACGGTCCAGACCAGCAAACGAGCCAGGGCGTTGACCACGATCGTCACCAGGAACAGAGCCAGTCCGATTTCGATCAGGGCCGAAAGGTAAACATCGCCGGTAGCCTCGCTGAACTCGTTGGCCAGCACGCTGGCCATGGTGTAGCCCGGCGCAAATAACGATTTCGCGATCTCCGGCCGGTTTCCGATCACCATGGTCACGGCCATGGTCTCTCCCAGCGCCCGTCCCAGGCCCAGGATGATCCCCCCCATAATTCCCGCCCGCGCATTGCGCAGCACGCCCACGCGAATCATCTCCCATCGCGTCGCACCCAGCGCCAACGCTGCCTCCCGCTGATGTTGTGGCACCACCATCAAGACTTCCCGCGTGATCGAAGAAATGATGGGAATGATCATGATCGCCAGAATGATTCCCGCCGCCAGCATGCTGATGCCATAAGGCGGTCCGTCAAAAAATCCGGTCCAGCCCAAAGTTTTGGATAAGAACGGCTCGACGTAGTTGCTGAGAATCGGCACCAGCACAAAGATGGCCCACAGCCCGTAGACCACGCTCGGAATCGCCGCCAGCAATTCCACAAAGAACGAGAGCGGCCCGCGCAGCGCCTTGGGGCACATCTCCGTGGTGAACACCGCGACGCCCACAGAAAGCGGGATCGCAATAATCAGCGCCAGCAGGGACGACACCAAGGTTCCGTATACGAAGGGCAGAGCGCCGAATTGTTCGCTCACCGGATCCCAGTCGCGTCCCCCGAAGAATTTAAATCCGAAGGCGTGCCAGGAGGGGCCGGAGCGCAGTACCAGTTCGTAGACGATCAGGACCAAAGTTCCCAACACCGCCAGACCGCAGAGAAGCATCACGACCTTAAAAACCTGGTCGCCAACTTCTCCCGTCGGCCCTAGCAAGGTCACGGCTCGCCTCCCATGTGAGGCAAGTTCGTTAACCTTCTTTGCTTCAACGGGTTGCGGAGCAGGCATATCAGGCCGAGGTCGGGCAGCATTGGCCATCGCCCTACCGTACCAGAATCCTGTTAACAGGGTGTTAAAATGACCGAGCTTTTCGGATTGCCTTTTCGCGGCTAAGCCTGTATTTTCTTCTTCCAATCGCTTCGCCTATGCCAATTGCGCCCAACCGAAGCCGCCTCGTGTTTCAGAAGCTTGAACGGGACCTCATCAAGCTTTCCTCGAAACCGCGCGCAGAGAGCGTGCACCGCTTCCGCACCGGTACCCGCCGACTGCAGATATTGCTCGGAGAACTTTCTCCTAAACTCGACCGCAGCGAGAAAAAACTCCTGAAACAACTGGGGAGAATCCGAAAACGTGCAGGCAAGGTGCGCGATCTGGATGTTCAGCTCGCTGCCCTTCGCAGCTTAAAGGCTCCGCACGAACCGCGCCGCAAGACTCAACTCGTGAATCACTTGATCGAACTCCGCCGCCAGCAGGAAAAAAAGCTGCAGCAGGCCGCGGATAAAGCCACGGTGCGCGAGATCCGCAAACGTCTCAAACGCGCTGCCCGGCGCTTCAAGCCGGAGGCAAGCCGCGATCCGCTGGCGGCCGCCAGAGCCATGCTGAGCCCGCTCGATCACACAAGTTCGCCGCCTACCGAAGCGGTGCTCCATCAATATCGCATTCTCAGCAAGCGGGCCCGCTACGCGGCCGAGTTTGCCAGCCCCTCCCCCGAGGCTGAAAAGTTTATCGCCGAACTCAAAGTCTTACAGGACGCTCTAGGCGATTGGCACGATTGGCTGACCTTGCGGCAGACTGCCATCGAGGAAATCGGCGAGGTGCGCGAGTCCCCTCTCGTGGCCGAGCTTCATAATGTCACCGGAGCAAAATTTCGCCACGCCGTCGCTGTGCTCTCCCGCACTCGGGGAAAGTTAACCACCACCTCCGAGCACGCCGCCAGGGCTCCGCTTCCGGCCGCACTCAAACCAAGAAGCGATACAGCCGCAGCCTGATCGCAAGCCTTAATCTTCCGTCATCCCGGTTATCAATAACTTCTATCTGTGACCATTGTCACTGCATTCAGCCGCCGTTTCCTGTTAGATACAAGTGGGTTAGCGTGTGTGCAAGACTCGATGACCTTTCGTTCGCTCACGAAGCAAGCTCACTGTGAGCTCTGTTCGGCAGCCCCTGCCGTTCTCGAATTCGAAATCCTATCCGACCAGGGATCCTCGCGACAGCAAGGCTCATGTTGCAACCTCTGCGCCCGCAATCTTCTGGATGCTCTTTCGCAGCTCTCATCGAAATCTTCCTAACCCTAGTCTCGCGCATAGGCTATCCCTCGTCGCCTCCACCCGGCTGATGACCAAGCCCTGCCGACACATGTAAACTGTTGCCCTTGCCTCATGCCGACCTTCGCCGCGGTTGATATCGGTTCTAACTCAGTTCGCTTGAAAATCGCGCGCCTCACGCGTGGCTATCTTCGCCCCATCCATGAAGACCGCGAAGTTACACGTCTGGGCGAAGGCGTCTTTCGCTCCGGCTTCCTCACTCCCGAGTCGATGGCCGAAACCGTGAAGGTTCTGCGCCGCTTCCACCGCGCCACACAACAAGTGGTTACCGACCCCGTCCGCGTGGTCGCAACCAGCGCGCTCCGCGATGCTCGCAACTCGCAAGCTTTTCTCGAGTGGGTTCGCTCCGCCACGGGCTGGACGGTCGAAATTATCTCCGGGTTGGAAGAAGCCCGTCTGATTCACCTGGGCCTGGTCTCGAATCTTCGCGGCGATAGTTCTCCCACGCTGATGATGGATCTCGGCGGCGGCAGCTGCGAACTCACTGTTTCCGCCAGCGGTCATATTCGCGATCTTGTCAGCATGCCGCTGGGCGCAGTCCGTCTTACTGACGAATTCCTGCGCCACGATCCGCCGCGCAAGGGCGAACTGAAACGCCTGCAAGGATTCGTCGTCCGGGAAGTGAACCGCGTTGCCGCTCGCGTAGTAGCCGCGAAAGTCAAGAATGTGATCGCTACCTCCGGAACCGCCGCCGCTTTGGCGACCGCGGCCAGCCATCTCCGCAAGAATGGCACTCGCCAGCGCATGCTGGTCTCCCGCGCGGAAATCACCCGCCTCGCTAAGCGCCTGGCGCACTTGCCCGTGGACGATCGCCGCAAAATTGAAGGCATCGGCCTGCGCCGGGCAGAAATCGTGGTCGCCGGGGCCATGGTCTATCAGGAATTGCTCGACCGCTGCCATCTCAAAGGTTTTCGCTATTCCCCGCTAGGTCTTCGCGACGGGTTGCTCGCCCAGATGGCCGCCGAGCATGACCGCAGCACCCGCTCCGGAAGGCAGATCGAATCCGAACGCTGGGAATCGATCACCCGGGCTGTCGCTCACTATGGCGTGGACATCAAGCATGCTCTCGATGTGCGCGAGTCCGCCATGTTCCTGTTCTCGGCGCTGCGTTCCGTGCATGGCCTGGCGCCGGAATTCCGCGAGTGGCTGTCGGCCGCCGCCATGCTGTATGAGGTGGGAGATTACGTTAACCGCAACGGCCATCACCGGCACACGTATTACATCATTTCGAACTCGGAAATTCTCGGCTACACCCCTCAGCAACGTCGATTGATCGCGGCCATCGCCCGCTATCTGGGAAAGTCGCGACCTACCTTGGACGAGCCTCCCATGAAAGCTCTCGATCCCAACGACCGCCCCGGTGTCCAGAAAGCGATTATCCTTCTACGCCTGGCGCGCGCCCTGAACCTGGGCCGCAGCCGCGCCGTGCAGAAAGTTCGTGTCAGCCATCGGGCGGCCGAAGTCCATCTCACTCTGGTGCCGCGCCGCCGTATGGGAGTGGATCTGGAATTGTGGGCGATTGAGAAAGACGCGCCCTATTTTCGCGAAGTATTCGGACGGGAACTTTCTACCGCAGCCGTGTAGAGAGTGCGCAGCGCCTTCGGCGTCAAACACCATTGCAGTGTTCCCGAACTGCGTCGCATGTCGACTCGTGCTACTGCACCCTTCTTCAACTCAACGGAAGCTTCGCAGCCGGACTCGCTGATCACCGTTCCCAGGAACTGGCTCAGATTTGGGTTATGTCCCACAACCATGATCGATTCCAGGCTTGCATATTTTTCCAGCAGGCGCCGGAAGTCCGCAAAGCTCGCTCCGGGCCGCAGCCCCGCATCCATTTGCAGCTTGCCTTCGTATCCCATTTCGTTTCCCACCAGCGAAGCCGTCTGCGTGGCGCGTTTCAGCGGGCTCGAAACAATCACGTCCACCTGCGCATCCATGGCCGTCAGCGCCCGGCCTACATAACCGCACTGCTCAATGCCATCCTTGTCGAGCGCGCGCTTCTCATCTTTTTTCGGATTCGCCAGGTGTTCTCCGGCGCTGGCGTGACGCAGAAAATAAATAATCATTGCCGCTTATCGTTCCCTTCCCGCCGAAACCTTACGCTTGCGAGCGGGAACCTGCGGCGGAACCGGGTTCAACTGCTTGCCTTCGGCCACACTGATCAGAAAATCCTGCGCACTGAACGCCGCCGCGCCCGTCGGAGGTTTCCTGTTCCGCTTTCCGTGCAACGGCTGCCACGCACGAATATAGGTTGCATCGCTCAGCAAGATGCGCGACTTCCGGTTGTCGGCGAGATAAACATCGAGAATTTCGCGGTGCACGCGCTCGCGCAGGAATTCGTCGCGCAGCGGCACCAGCACTTCCACACGCTCGTAGAGGTTGCGCGGCATCCAGTCGGCGCTGCCGATATAAATTTCTTCCTCGCCTCCATTGCCGAAATAGTAAATCCGGCTATGTTCTAAAAATCGCCCCACAATGCTGCGCACCTTGATATGGTCACTCAGTCCCCGCACGCCCGGCCGCAGCGAGCAGATGCCGCGCACAATCAGATCAATCTCCACCCCTGCCTGCGACGCCCGATACAGCGCCTGGATCACGTTCTTGTCGAGCAAAGCGTTCATCTTGGCGATGATCCGTCCCTGACGGCCTTCGCGAGCGTGTTCCGCTTCGCGGTCGATCAGCGCAATCACCTTTTCCGCCAGATCAAGCGGCGCCACCAGCAGCGGCTCATAGCTGGGGTTTTCGGCGTAGGCAGTCAGAAAACTGAAGACATCGTGCACCGCGCGCGTGATTTCCGGATTCGCCGTGAACAAACTGAGGTCGGTATAGATTCGCGCCGTCGTGGCGTTGTAGTTACCCGTTCCAATATGCGCGTAGCTGCGCGGAACGCCATCGGGATCGCGCCGCACCAGCAAAGACAGCTTGCAGTGTGTCTTCAGCCCAACCAGCCCGTGAAACACCTGCACCCCGGCATCTTCCAGATCCCGCGCCCAGCGTATGTTGTGGGCTTCGTCGAAGCGCGCCTTCAGTTCCACCACCGCCGTCACTTCCTTGCGTTGCGCCGCATCGATCAGCGAGGGAACAATTAGCGAGTGTTCGTTGGTGCGGTAAAGCGTCTGCTTGATCGAGAGGACATGATCGTCTTCCGCCGCCGACTCGATGAATGCGACAACCGCGTCGTAAGAATCGTAAGGATGGTGCAGCAGGATATCGTGCCGCCGCAGTTCCTCGAACAGATTTTGTGATTTCGCCGTGAGCCGCAACTCGCGAGGCGTGAAGGGACGGTCCTTGAGATCCGGCCGCTGCGCCTGTTCGTAGATATTGAACAATCGCGAGAGATTTACCGGACCATTCACCGGAAACACCTGCCACGGATCCAACTCAAACACGGTGCGCAAGCGTTCGATAATTTCTGGATCGGCGTCCGCCTCAATTTCCATACGCACCGCATCGCCCTTGCGCCGGTTGTGCAATTCCGCGCGGACCGACTCCAGAAGATTCCTCGCCTCTTCTTCCTGCAGGTAAAGATTGCTGTTGCGGGTCACGCGGAACGGCGCCGACGCCACAATGTCGTAGCCGTGGTACATACTCTCCGCGTGATGCGCCACCAGGTCCGCCAGGAAAATAAAATCGGTCGTCCCCTCCGAAGGCAGCCGCACCAACCGCGGCAACGCCCGCGGCACCGAAACCACACCCGTATAAGTGAGTGACGATCGCCGGCGCCGGCGCAACAGCAGACCCAAGCACAAAGCCTTGTTGATCACCCGTGGAAACGGATGCGTAGGATCTACCGTCACCGGCGTGAGCAGAGGATCCAATTCTTTCTCGCAATATTCGTCGACAAACCGCCGCGCCTCCGCGTCCAACTCATGCAGCGCCAGCACGCGAATGCCATGCTCTGCCAGCGCCGGCCGCAACGTGTTCCAGCACTCGTATTGTTCGTCTACAAATTTGTGCGCCAGGCGCGCCAGCACATCACGCTTCTCCGTCAGGGTCAAACCGTCGGGGCCAGCCTCGTTGTAGCCGTCCTCGATCTGCTGCATCATGGCGGCCACCCGGATTTCGAAAAACTCGTCCAGGTTGCTGGCCGAAATCGAAAGAAACTTCAGCCGCTCCAGCAGCGGATTGCCCGTATCCTCGGCCTCTTCCAGCACACGTTTGTTAAACGCCAGCCATGAGGTGTCGCGGTTGAGATAGTACGCAGGATTGTCCAGCGAAAGACGTGCCATGGAGAAACTGTTATCCGTCGATTCTTGCCATTTTCGTTGCTGACTGGGATCCGCTTTCGATCCGATCCGGGAGGAAACTAGCCGCTTACACAGTATAAAACATCGGACCGCAAGACGCAGTATAGAGCATCCACGGGGACAAGGCCTGTACAACCTGGTTGAGCTGGAAATATGTTAGGCAAAAAAAATCGGCGCACCGACAGCGGATAAATCCGCCATGCGATGCGCCGATGGATAGACAAGAAAACTGCTTACGGCAAGTAATAACGGAACGAAGTGAAGACCATTCCGTCGAGTCCTTCGGGTGTGACCCCGGGCTGTCCCTTCCCTGCCGGTCCAATCCCCGACCAGGTCTGGCGAGTCACGTAGGAATACTGCGCGCCCCACTGCAGCCGGCCCTTGGGCCCGGTATACATGCGGTGCCAGAAGCCCACAGTTCCCTCGATGAGCGCCCGCGTATCGGCCGTGCAGCTGGAAAGACTGCCAGGAAAGAATCCGCCACCGATGCTCGGAGCGGTTTCGGTGTAGCAGCCGGTGTTGCTGAAGAAGGGCGAGCCGTAACCGACATACTTGCTCGTGATGGGATCGAAATCCGCCGCACGGCTGGCATACTCCGAGCCAGCATTGAAGTAGACATCCATCTTCGGTCCGTGCCACTCCAGCGTCGCGAGTCCCTGATAGCTCTTGACCAGATCGAAGGTTCCGTTGGCATGGATCGACGTATCGGGCAGACCGCCGGTCCCGTAGCGCCCGATTCCGCTGCCCCCGAGGGCGTGCAGGCCGAAGTCGAGGTGCTTGTTGATGAATGACCATCGTGCATTGGCGCCGATGCCGCCACCGTTCTTCGATGAATTAAAGGCTAGGAGACCATTCGGGCCCGTTCCTGCGCCGTCCGGGCAAGGCCCATTCGTCGCCGGCGCAACGATCAGCACTTCCCCGCAAGGATAGATCCGGTCGCGGAAGCGATCATACAAACCATACACTTCGTAGTGTCCGAATCCCGGTTCGAAGACCACCTTCGCGATGATGTCCGGGGACGGGTTGAAGGAATAGCTGCCTGCCAGCGAACAGGTCGTGATGGGGGCGCCTCCAGCAATGGGATTGTTGGCAGTCGAGCAGTTGGTGACTGCGCTGTTGTAAAGACCGCCGCCGGCTCCTTCGGATCCCACGATAAAGTTATTTCCGTTACTGTGGCTTGAAACCGTGGCCTGCGAATTCTCTATCGCGACGCCGAACCACACCTTGTTGTCAAAATTCTGGACTACGCGCAATCCATACTGCCGAGCCCAACTAAAGCCGACGGTATACTGTGGGTCGATGGTCATCGGCGTGGCTTCGGTTCGGTTGTCCATGCCATGCTTGGTTTCGGTTACCAGGCTCCACATCTGTCCGCCGGTTACCGAAAAGCCGTTATCCAGCGCCGCCTGTCCCCACGCCTGCCGCTGCCGCAGCGTATAGCTGTTGCTCTGGTTGTTGTTGGAGGTGACGCCCGCCGAGAGGAAGTCAGTTTCCACGTACCCGCTCAGTTTGGCAGCTTTCAACCGCCCTTCCGCCAGCATCGAGATGCGCGACTGACGTCCAGATCCGAAGAATTCGGAAATGCTGCTCTGCGCAGCGCCGGGCATGGTCAGAGAGTTAAAGGGCGTGTTGATGTCCGATCCCAACGCCCTCGACCGCCGCACAAATTCTGCCGCCAGGAATCCGCCCGGCGTGATGGTGATTCCCTTGTAATGCAGCGCTAGCGGACTCTCCAGCGCCGAATTCACATTCTTCTGCGTCTCCTGCAGCGACAGCGCCGTGTTGTTGACGTTGGTCTTCAGGTCGGTCACGTCACTTTTCAGTTCCACGACCGTCTGCTGCTGCTGGCTGGCAGTGGCTTGCGCCGCATCCGCCTTGGTGGCGGCATCGGTCGCCACTGCCTGCACCTGCGTTACGGCTTGGTCCTTGCGATGTAATTCATCGCGCAGCTGCTGAATTTCCTGTTGCTGGGCGGCGAGCGCGGCTTGCTGCGAAGCGATTGCGTCCTTCAATGCCTGCACATCCGCTGCGGTTAAAGTCGCGGGCCTGCTTTTCTTGGGCCTGGGTGGCGTGCTGGTTTGTGCCACCACGCTTGTAGCCAGAAACAAAATCGCACACCACTTCCATACAGAATTCATCACACTCTCCTTTTTTCAAAACCTAGGAATGAAAAATGTCCCGCAGATCTATCGGACTTGCTTGATTGCTTCCTTCTCTTTCTGAACAACGCCCTCGGGTAGCGGAGCATACGAAAGTGCAGCTGTCATTTTTTGTCCATCGGTGACCATCCAGTTGAGAAAATCTGCCAGGATCTTGCCTTTCGCCGCATCTTTCGATTGCGCAGGAATCAACAACCAGGTAAAGCTGGAAATCGGATATGCATCTTTCCCCGGCGCATTCGTAATGGAGACTCGAAAATCCGCCGGCATCTTCGGCGCCGAAGCCGCCGCTGCCGTTACACTTTCAAGCGATGCCTTTACAAAATTTCCCGCCGCGTTCCGCACGCTCCCATAGGTAATGTTGTTTTGCACGGCGTAAATCAACTCCACGTACCCGATCGATCCCTGCAACTGCCGGATCGAACCGGCAACTCCTTCGTTTCCCTTCCCACCCAGCCCGATCGGCCACTTCACTGATGTGCCCTTCCCCACCTGGCTTTGCCATTCGGGGCTGATCTTCGAAAGGTAGTCCGTCCATATGTACGTGGTGCCGCTGCCATCGGAACGATGCACCACGATGATGTCTTTGTCGGGAAGATTCACTCCGGGATTTGCGCTGGTGATGGCCTTGTCATCCCACTTCGTGATCTTGCCCAGGAAAATTCCGGCCAGCGCATCGGGAGTGAACTTTAGCTCCGCCGTCACCCCGGGAATGTTGTAGGCGGGAACGTCCGCACCCAGAACCGTGGGCATGTGAAGAATTTTCGTCTTCGCTTCTTTCAGCATGTCGTCAGTCATCGGGCCATCGCTCGCCCCGAAGTCGACGGTGCCGTTAATGACTTGCCGGATTCCGCCGCCGCTTCCGATCGATTGGTAATTGATCTGAATGTCAGGATGCAGCTTGTGATATTCGCTGAACCACTTGGAATACATGGGGTAAGGGAAAGTGGCCCCTGCCCCGTTCAACGTTGTCTGGGCAAGTGCAGGAAAAGCGAACAGTGCGCACAACAAAACCAGCATGGTTCTTCGCATCAGTTTTATGACCCCTCGTCGAATAGATATTCTGGTTCTAACGGCGCTGTGTTACAGGACGGTTACAAAAAAGTGAATTTCTGATGAATGGGCTCGGCAGGGAAAACGCGAATTCTGGATGAATCGCTTCAGCAGAGTACAGCTTCAAGAGGTCTCGGAAGAATTCGCTCTCTTGTTTTCCGAGAAAGCTGCAATTTTCTATTTAATGGGAAGTTCGCAAACGCGCAATCTCCCGCGGAAAAAGAGTATTTTCCGGAAATTCACCGGATCGTCCAGATGCTGCGTCTCCCATGCCGTAAAGTCCCGTTGCGCTCCCGCGAAATCCAGGTTGTAGAGCCCCACAAATCCTCGGTCCAAGTCCGTGCTCGGAGCCGCATCGGGTCCCGCCGCAAACGCCGACCCGCAGAAGCACAACCAGAGGGCTGCTACCATAATCAAACGTAAGACGCTCCGCGTTTGCCTGGTCGTCGTTTGGTGGATGGACGGCATCGGGTTCGGTGCGGGTCTTTGTTATTTTCTTTCGTTCCATGGAAAGCGCAGGATTTCTGCTTCTTTCTTCGATGCCGTTCATCAGCTTTGTGTCCACGCCGTTGTCGCCCTCGGCGCGTCCCGCCGAGAGATTATGGTTGTAATTAACTGGATTCCCTAGGATGAAGACTGCATGAGCGATTCCCCTATCCGTTATGCCCCCGGCTGGCCCGGCATTCCGCCGCGCTGGACCTCGAGCGCCAAAACCGCCGCCGGCACCGCATTGAACCAGCACAGCAAGGTCTGGTTCACCACTAGCCACGGCATTCTGAACGAAGTTTATTTCCCCCGCGTCGACCAGGCTTGCACCCGAGACCTGGGCTTGATCGTCACCAATGGACGTGACCTTTTTTCCGAGGAAAAGCGCCACTGCACTTTCAACAACCGGCCTTTCGAACCCGGTATCCCCGCCTATGAAATAACCAACACGGAGATCGGCGGTCGCTACCGCATTCACAAGGAAATCCTCAGCGATCCTTATCGCAACGTTGTCATGCAAAAGACTCGCTTCGAGCCTCTGCAGGGCCAACTCTCCGATTACCGCCTCTACGCCTTACTCTCGCCCCACCTGGCCAACTGCGGATACGAAAATACCGGCTGGGTCGGCGACTACAAGGGCGTCCCCATGTTCCTGGCGCAACACGATGGAGTCGCATTGGCTCTGGGCAGCTCCGCCCCATGGAAAAAGATGTCGGTCGGGTTCGTCGGCTTTTCCGACGGATGGCAGGACCTCTCCACGCACTTCCAAATGGAGTGGGAATACCAGCGAGCCGAGAAGGGCAACATCGCTTGTACCGGCGAAATCGACCTCGCCGCTTGCCATGGAGAATTCATCCTCGCTCTGGGTTTCGGTGCCATCGTCACCGAGGCTGGCCAGCAAGTCCGCTCAACTTTGCTCGAGGATTACGACGAGCTTCGCGAGCACTACGTCTTTCACTGGAAAAACTGGCAGAGCACATTGCTCAAACTCGATGAGCCGAAGCGTGAGTACGATCTCTATCGTGCCTCCGCCGCCGTTCTGCGCACCCACGAATCGAAGGATTTTCTCGGTGGCATCATCGCCAGCCTCTCCATTCCCTGGGGCTTCAACAAAGGCGATGAAGATCTCGGCGGATATCACCTGATATGGCCGCGAGACTTGGTTGAAACCGCAGGCGCACTTCTTGCCGCCGGCGCCGTCAACGACGCGGTAAGGGTGCTGCGTTATCTCGAAGCCACCCAGGAGGCCCAAGGCAACTGGGCCCAGAATCTATGGCTCGACGGCCGTCCTTACTGGAGCGGTGTCCAGATGGATGAAACCGCCTTCCCCATCCTCCTGCTTGATCTCCTGCGCCGCGAAGCACCCAAACAGTTGGGCAAACTCGATCGCTGGTGGCCGATGGTGCGCCAGGCTGCAAGCTACATCGTGCGCAATGGACCGGTCACGCAACAGGATCGTTGGGAGGAAGATGGCGGCTATTCTCCCTTCACCCTGGCCGCCGAAATCTCCTCCCTGCTCGCTACCGCCGACATCGCCGACCTTACCGGCCACAGCGACATCGCCTCCTATGCTCGCGAGGTAGCCGATGCCTGGAATGACAACCTCGAACGCTGGGTCTATGCCACCGGCGGCGACCTCGCCGAGCAAGTCGGCGTAGAGGGTTACTACGTCCGCATCGCTCCGCCGATTACCGATTCCGCCGCGTCGCCGACCCAGGGCTTCGTCCCTATCAAGAATCGCCCTCCTGGCCAGGACACAGAACGCGCCTTTCGCGTCGTCAGCCCGGATTCTTTGGCCCTGGTGCGCTTTGGATTACGCGCCCACGATGATCCCAGGGTTCTGAATACCGTCCGCGTCATCGACGCGCTCCTGCGCGTGCAACTGCCGCAGGGCCCCTGCTGGTACCGCTATAACGGCGATGGATATGGCGAACACGAAGATGGTTCGCCCTTCGATGGCAGTGGTATCGGCCGTCCTTGGCCGCTACTGGCCGGCGAGCGCGCTCACTACGAACTTGCCGCCGGCCGTCGCTCTGAGGCCGAATCGCTGCTTACGGTGATGGAGCAATCTACCGCCGGGCATGGTCGATTGCTTCCGGAACAGGTCTGGGATGCCGATGATATCCCCGCCCTGGAATTGTTTCGCGGTAAACCCTCTGGCTCTGCCTGTCCGCTGGTCTGGGCCCATTCCGAATACATCAAGCTGCGCCGGTCCCTGCGCGACGGCAAGATTTTCGATCAGCCCCCGCAGACCGTGCAACGCTATCTGGTCGAGAAACCTTCTCGCCAAGTCTTCGGCTGGAGATTGAACAACAAATCCCGATCCGTTCCACGCCACAAGAAGTTGCGCATCGCCCTTCTAAATCCGGCGATGGTGCATTGGAGCCTCGACGGCTGGAACACTTCTCAGGATACCAACACCCGTGACACCGGCCTCGGCACCTTCATCCTCGATCTGCCCACGGCCTCCCTGCCCGGCGGCAGCCAGATCGTCTTCACTTTCTATTGGCCCCAAGAAGATCGTTGGGAAGGAAAGGATTACACCGTAGTGGTCGAATGAAAGAAAATCGAGCGGGTGCCCCATCCTTGTCGCGCTCTTTGCGACAGGGTGGGGATTTTGATTTCAAACGCCGGAGCCCGGATCCTACGCTTCGGACGCCGCACTCGAATAAATAATCTCCACCACCGTGCAGTCGTCGTTCAACGGATTCCCCGCACAAAACTCCGACACTGCCGAGAAGATTCCCTCGAGCGTGGGAGCCTTGGCTGCCGCCGCTTCCAGCCGGGAATCTTCAAAAAAGTCGCCCATCGCATTTTCCGCTTCGGTCACGCCGTCCGTCACGAGGATGAAGCGGTCGCCCGAATTGAGCTGGCAACGCGCACTCTCAAACGTCGCATCGGCCAGCAATCCCACCGGCACATTGCCATGCGGCGGACGCATCACTTCCCCGGCGCAAACCAGCAGCGGCTGCACGTGGCCGCAATTCACATACTCCAGATCGCCATCCCGCCTCAGCCTAGCCAAAAGCACGGTGGCATATTTTTCGCCGACCAGCTTCTCGGTGAAAAAATGATTAACCGCAGACACTACATCCAGCAAAGGCATCCCCGAACTCAAATGTGAATAGATCATTCCCTGCAGCGTGGAAGCCAGCAGCGCCGCGGAAACTCCCTTCCCGCTCACGTCCGCCAGTACCACCGCCAGACCTTCTTTCGTGTTGACGGCATCGAAGAAGTCTCCGCCAATTTCCTTACAAGAAAGATTTTTTCCGCGCAATTTGGCAAACGGCACTTCGGGAATCTTCACCTGCATCAGCCGCTGCTGGATGCTGGCCGCGATCGTCAGCTCCTGCTGATATCTCCGCGATTCTTCTTCGGCCTGCACCAGCCGCGCATTCTCGATCAAAGACGCTGCTTCTGTCGCGATCGCCCGCAGAATGTCATGGCCCACGCCGGAGAATTCGCGCGACGCGAAGCGCGAGTCCACATACAAAACTCCCGTCACTTCCGCAGGCGCACCGGGCGCCGGCGTCTGCTGTTCGCGCGTCGCCTGCACCTGGCGCTTGCGCAGAGGAATGCAAATCACGGTCCGCAGATCGTAGGCAACAATACTTTGCCGCCCTGCCAGATCCGCGGAACTTCCGGTATCAGTCAATAAAAACTCGGAGTTCGAGCGCAGCGACTCTTCCAGCGCGGAATGCGAAATCGTCTTATCATCCAGCAGCGACTCGCCTTTATTGTTTCGTCCCGCCGCCAGCCGAAGATTACCTTCATCGTCTTTCAAAAAAACGTAGCCGCGCTCGGCCCGCGTCAACCGCAGCGTAACCTCCAGCATGGTCATCAGGATTTCGTCCAGCACGCCCGCGGTATTCAACTTGCGCGCCGCTTCCAGAAATAGCGTCAGCTTTTCCAGGTCGGTGGCTTCCTGCGAAATCTGTATGCCGGAAATCTGGCTCAAGAACTCCCGCGCGGTGTTCGAGGTGCCATGCGCCGGATTGAAAATCAGGTAAGTGGAATCCCGCGCTCCGAACTCCAGGCGGTCGTTGCGCTCCAGCCGTTGCCGCTGAATGCGCTCTCCGTTGACGTAGGTACCGTGCTTGCTGCCCTGATCGACGAGAAAGAATCCGTCCTCTTCCAGCACGATTTGCGCGTGATCGCGTGACACGCGCGGATCGGCAATCACCAGATCCTTATCGACCTTTCGTCCCACGCTAAACGGAGTGCGGTTCAGAACAATGTTCTTCTGCTCGTTCCCCTGCACCAGTACCAGCGCCGGGAACACTCCCGATCCGGAAGACTGCGGACGCCCTATTGCGCTAAGACCCATGAGATGTAGTTACGCCAGCGCTGCCCCATCCTGATCGCATTCCTCGCGACAGGGGGACCTACCCCACACCCAAACCAACCACAGTGCTGCTATGCATAATGACAGGAATCATGCCCCGGCGAAAGAGCCTTCCGCCTCAAGAGCGAACAAAATCGGGGGCGGATTCCGTTCCGACGCTGGCGGCCTGCCGCCAGAGCGCAAAACCAGCCATGGCGTAGACGCCCATGGCAATCAGCAACAGCGCACGCATCCCGAATACCAGGGACAAATTCTCCATCAAGCCTCCGGCTACTGCGCCCAATAGATTCGCCCCGAGCGCCGCGCTCTGCGACTCCACCGCCCGAAATTGCGACGCGAACAGGATTCCGGCAAACACTACCGGAATAGAGAAAACCGCGACCGCCACCATCCCGACAACCGTGGGCGATCCTGCCATCCGTTCGAACGGAAACCAGAACGCCAGCGCCAGACCACCCAGCAGAGCCACCAGAGTCCAGGCCGGCGACGGAGCATTGCGGCTGCGTTCTACGATGACATTCGCCAGCAGCAAAGCACACAGCATGGCCGAGATCACAATACCGTTGACTTGCCACGTGGTCCCGAAAAACAAGGCCAGCCGGCTGATCACCTGGGTCTCGAGCAACAGAAAGCCCGCTCCCATGCAGAAGAAAAACAACGATGGTCGCCGCGGCGCGTCGCCGGAAATTCGCGAGTACAAAACTAAGGCCAGCAGAATAATGATTCCGGAAATCGCCCAGTGAGGCCCCGGAATTGTCTTATCGCGCTGATATAGATAGGGCCAGTCATCGGTTGTCACCGGCACCTCTGCGTCGCCGCTATCGACAGGATTGCGCGCCACAAACTCCGCCAGCCGCGGGTCGTGATTCAGCGCGTCTTGCACGCGGCTCGAGGAAGAGATCACGAAGCAGCGAGCCCGCGCCGTGTAACTCGACTCCGCGTTGAAAATCACCGGCTCTTTGCCAAAGGTCGAGGCCAGCATCTCCTTCAACCTCCGCGCCATCCAGGGCCGGCGCACTTCGAACTTCACAAAAATGATGCCGTCCGGCTTCAGGTGCGCCTTCGCTTCCCGAAAAGATTCTTCTGTATATACAAAATTGTCGATCCGCATGTTCGCGTAATCGGAGAGGTCGGTGTGCGAATCGAGGAGCCCGAAAAGGATCAGATCGTATGTGCCCGTACTGCGCTTGAGGTAGGCCCGCGCGTCGGTCACGTGCGCCGAGACTCGCGGAGAATCATACGGATGTTCGGGATGCTCTCTTTTTCCAATCTCCAGGATGGCTGGATCGATCTCCACCGCATCGACCCACGAACTACCATGCCGTAGCGCGGCGGCAACGTCATTGCCTGTCCCCGCTCCCACAATCATCACGGAAGGCGCGGGCGCCGCAAAGCGAAAGGGTATGTTGTACGGATTCTCGTCGACCGCCTCCCTTAAAATCTTCGGATGCCGGCTCAGAAAGCCGTCGGTCAGGTTCACGATGAATTGATATCCAATGTGATTGACCTGGACGAGCCCGTTTGTCCTCTCCCCGTTTGGGGCATAACTCCAGCTCAAGGTAATCTGCTGATAGGGCGTCCAAATGCTGTAGTGATCGTGATCCGAAGGTTCGTGCAAGAGCAGCACCAACGGAATCAGCAAGCTCCCTAGCAAAATCCGCCGCTCCCTGTTTCTTTGCAGCAGAGCAAAGCCTAGCAACACCACGCCAAGCCAAACCCACGGCGGAAGCATCAGCCGGCTGACCGCGAGAAACGCCAGAATGCCCGCCAGGCTCGCGGCCAGGTTCAGCGAATATGCAGTCAGGGGTTTCGGAGTGAGGTTCATCTGCCGGCCCACCACCTGCCCCAAGGGGACGAACACCCACACGATCAACACAAAAAGCAAAGCGGAGAGAGCGGCGGCCGAGAGAAATCCCAACACATTCGCCGCGTTGGCCGTATCCCAGATACTCGTGTCGGCGCCCGCGCCCAGGTTTTGCGAGAGATTTTCCAGTAACCTTCCCGATCCCCACGGCACCCGCACCAAAAGCAGCAGACCCAACAGCGCTGTGACCGCCCTGTTCCAGCGAGTTGGTTCGCGAACCAGCGCGCATCCCATTCCGAAACCGAGAAAGCAGAGCAGCAACGCGAGGTTCTTGAAGTACGCAAAGATCCGAACCTCCACCGCAATCCACCGGATGAACGCCAGCTCGGCGAACAACACCAGGAAGCTGGCCAGCAACAATCGCCACACCTTGCGCTTCGATTCCTCTTCCGGCTCCGCAGTCGATGAATTCGGTCTGCGCCGCTCGCGAATCGCGACCACGACACGCACCGCCACCACCATCAACGCTGCAAGAATGTAGGCGGATATTCGAGAATTCATACGGGCAGGATTATCACACAATCTCGACGAGTGCAGTCACGCCGGAGAGCTCGCGTAGCTAGCTTTCCCGAATGAGCGGTCTACACTCCGCTCGGCTCGTCTTCAAGACGAAAAAATTCAGCGCGAACATCCACACCGGCACGGCAAATGTTGAGAAAAATGGCAAGGTCCAATGCTCAAGAGCCCAGCTCCGCCCGCCCACCAGGTAGAGCGCGCTCAGGCTCAGGCTTGCCGCCCACTGCCATCCCACGAGCAACGCGCCCACCAGATAACTCAAGCGCCAGTACCGCGATCGCGAGAGAAATGTTGCTCGATCCCTTATCACGACAAAGATCGCAGGCAGAAGCAGCACCTGGTTATACGGCGCATACATGGGCACGACGAGCACCGTTAACGCCGTCACCAGAGCGGTCGCCGTCCCAAACTCAGCCGTATCAGCAGCCACATCGCGCAACTTCCACAGAACAAACGCACAGCTCAACGCCGCAATTCCGGCCAACAACTTTCCCGAATAACCCCACGGCACCAACACATCCAGCACCGATTGATTCTGGGTATAGCGATGATATTTTCCCACCGCGTCAGCAAACATTCGCCACCAACCCGGCAAAACAACTTCTGCTCCGCCGAGCAACAGTCCCATCGCGATTCCAAATCCCAGCACCAATCTCCGGCGCGCCCTCCAATCGCTGATGGCCCACACCAGAAGCCATGCCACCAAAGGCCCGGCCAGTTGCGGCTTGACGGTGGCCAACGCCAGCAACACCCCACTGGAAAGTAAAAGTCCGCTGGCTGCACAAGCCGCCGCTCCCGCCAGCATCGCCGCTGCCAGTAGGCTGATCTGTTGCAACTTGATTCCCTGCACTGCCGGAAAGCTTCCCAAGGTGAGCGCCACGCAGATCGCGACGGAACTCAGCGGCAACCGCCATCGCAGCACCCGCAGCCACAGGCACACGCTGGCCGCGGTCAGCCCGACCAGCAGCCAGTAAAAAAATATCTGCACCCCATGAAACGGAAACCTAAGTAGCGGCGCCAACAGAAATACGACATAGACCGGGTAGGCAAACCCTTGCTGATCTTTCGGGTCATTCGGTCGAGCCGGGTCGAGCACCCGCCCGTAGTACCCTTTCTGGATTTCAAGCGTAATGTCTTCCGAATAAGGATTCCGCTGGTGCAGCAGCAATTCGCGGGCCCCCAACCATCGCGGATAAAGATCCGAAAGATTCCCGCGTGGCCGTTCGTGCGTTACCGCGTCAGCTTTTTCATGCGGGATGAGCACGCGCTGCACGTAGAACCACATACTGCCCGCGCAAAGCAGCGCCATCAGCAATCCGAATTGAGAAGCTCTGCGCAAAATGTTTTGAAAAAAAGTCCACCGTGACTTCGGCGTTCGCTCGTATTCGAGCGCCCGATTCCCCGGCCGTCCATGTTACAACTGAATGCTCTGAAGAATTCTGCATGAAGCTGCGCGTCGTGGTTTCGGCCGCCGTAGGCTTGGTCACCGGCATTTTCTGCTGGTTCCTGATGAAACATCTTCATCAGGATGCCGCCGATTTCCGCTGGGCTCTCCATCTCGCGCATCGCTTGCTCGCCCGGCAAAATCCCTACGACACAACGCTCGAGCAATATCCGCTTACCGCCGGCCTGTTCGCATTGCCCTTCGTTCGCCTCCAGCCCGAGATCGCTGCCGGCGTCTTTTACGGACTCAGCTCCGCAGCGCTGGCCTTTGGGCTCACCCGCTATAGCTACCGTGGTCTGCTCATATTTCTCGCGTACCCCTATTGGGCCGGTCTGATCACAGTGCAGTGGTCTCCGGTTATCGCCGCCAGCGCATTCTTTCCGCTTCTGCTGCCCGTCACCATGGCCAAGCCGCAGATCGGACTGCCGGTATTCCTAACACGCCTCAGCCGCCGCGGCTTTGCAGCTTGCCTGATTGTCGGCGCAATCAGCCTCATCGTCATGCCCCGGTGGCCCCAACTCTGGATCGCCCAGCTTGGCAACTACGATCACTTCATCCCGCTGCTGGTGCTGCCTGGTCCGCTCCTGCTGCTTGCCCTTTGGCGTTATCGCGACCGCGATGCGATTCTGCTTCTGCTGGCGGCCTGCATGCCGCAGCGCTGGTTTTTTGACAGCTTCATTCTCTGGCTCATCCCCCGCTCGCGCCGTGAGATCGTCTGGACTGTCTTCTTTAGTTGGGGAGCTGGCTTATGGCGCTGGTACCACGCGCCGCACAATTTCACGGAAGTGGGACGGTGGACCGTGCTCTTTATTTATCTGCCCATGCTGGCCGTTGTTCTGTGCAGAACTCATCGATCGCTCGAGGATTCCCCAGCTAGTCAGGCTTGAGGTCCAGGTTCGTCTCCGGCAATCTCTTGCTTGCCGATCTCCCATACCCACGACAGAAGCGGAATCGCCATCAGATTGACCACTCCCTTCGCGATCCAAAGCACCAGCCACAAAGGACTGATCAAGAGCGGGAAGATCGGAAGCAGCAAGCCGAATCGTCTTACGAATTTCTCCGCTCCTTGCTTCGGCGCGCGCAGGCAATAATCCGCGATCAAGACGGCTGGTAGAACCAGCAAACTGAGGTCATGCATGTTGGTTTGCCACGCGATCAACACGGACACGATGATGGCCAGAGAGAATCTCAGCTCAAGGTTCTCCTGGGGAATCCGGCTGCGCCCCTTCCACGCCGCAAAGACAAACAGCAGGATTGAACTCACCAATGCGACCGCACTCCCGACCGTCCGCGGCAAATGCAACGGCCATCCCAGCATGAGTCCTCGCAGGTTCGGCGCAAACTCCGCAGCCACTCCTCCCAGCCCCGGAGTGTTCGCAATTTGCAAAGTGAACTCCGGATAACGCAGCAAGCTTCCCCATCCCGCCATTCCCACCGAAATCAGAATCAGCAAGACGGAAACCACCACGAACCCAATCGCCGCCCGCCTCCACTTCCATATTCCGATGAGCAGCACGATGGGAATCACAAATTGAAACTTGAACATCCCCAGGGCGAACCAGCAGCCTGCCAGTAAATCGGCCCTCTTCTTGAGCGCGTTGAATCCCAACCCGCAAAGCAACAGAAGTAAAACGGAATCCTGCCCCTGCAGAAAACAGATAAAAACCGGAAAGAAGGCAAGACACCCCAGCACAAATTCCCACACCGGAATCCTTCCGAGAGTGCTCACGGATTTCCGCAACAGCAGTCCCACCCCGAAGAGCGCACCCAAGTTCAGCAGATCCCAGAGAGCAAATGCCTGGAGATAAGGGACATAACTGAGCGGCAGGAAGATCAACGCCTCAAAAGGCGGGTGGATGTAAGGCAAGGCGCTGCGCCTCGTGGCGATAACTCCCACGGACCCTTTCTGTACCTCATATTGAACGTGCGCGTCGTAAAGTTGATGCCCAAGGCCATTGCGCAAAATCGTGGCTGCCGTGTAATAAACCGTGAAGTCCGGATAGCCCTGCTTGATTCGTTCTCTGAGACTGATAAAAAGAAACAGGTGCAAGCACAAGATACCCGCGACAAAAAGACGCACCAGGCGTCGCCTCGATGCGGTCCAAATTGCCGGGATGCCTTCACTGCCGTTCGCAGCCACGATCGATCGCGATTGTACCTCCTGCCTCTGTCAGCCGCTATGATGGGTTCCTATGACGGGCCTGCGCGGAAGAAACTTCAGAACAGATCTCAGAGCAACGTTCAGTACAACCCGCGTATTTCTTGCCATCCTTTTTCTAGGCCTATTCGCCATGGCCGCCCGCAACGCCACCGATCCCGACCTCTGGTGGCACCTCAAGACCGGAGAGTACATCGCCCAACACAAGTCGATTCCTCACACCGATCCTTTTTCTTACACTCGCGCCGGAGAGCCCTGGGTCGCGCACGAGTGGCTTACTGAACTTCTTCTCTACCAGATTCAACGCTCCACTGGATTTGCCGGATTAATCCTGATCTTCGCTGCAATCCTCTGCGCAGCCTTCTACTGCCTTTACTTGCGCTGTGGTTCCGCTCCCTACATTGCCGGCATCGCCACGTTGTGCGCCGCCTGGGCTACGGCACCCATCTGGGGCGTGCGCCCTCAGGTTCTATCGTTCCTGCTGACCGGCCTCTGGCTCCTGATCCTCGAGCGCGCCGACCGCAATCCCAAACTTCTCTGGTGGACGCTTCCCCTCACTCTTCTCTGGGTCAATCTGCACGCTGGATTTGCATTGGGATTAGCTCTCTCCGCACTGTTTCTCGTCGGAGCCTTATTTGACCACTATTTCGGCGACTCCTCACCCAGAGCGCCCTGGCGCGCATCCGCGCTCGTTCTTTTCCTCGACCTCCTGCTCGTTCCCCTGAATCCCAACGGCCTGCGCCTGTTCTCCTACCCGATTGAAACGCTGCGCTCCACCACCATGCAGAGCTACATCCTGGAGTGGGCTTCACCTAACTTTCATCGTCCCGAATACTGGCCCTTTCTCCTGATTGTGCTCGCCACCTTCGCAACCTTCATCTGGTCTCGCATCCGGGTCCGTCCGCGTGACCTGATCCTCCTGCTCGTTAGCCTCCATGCCAGCCTGATTTCGATCCGCATGATCCCTTTCTTCGTTTTGATTGCCGTCCCGCTCATCGCCCGCAGGCTCGGCGACTGGCCTAGCCATGCATATTCTGGCGTCTCTCGTTCTCGTCGTCTGCCCTCCGCAGTTCGCTTTCCCCTCAACGCAGCCATCGTCCTCGCCATGGCTGTCTTTGCTGTCCTTCATGTCGCGCAGGTGATCCAGCGCCAGCCCCAGGCTGAGGCCCGGCAATTCCCCGCCGATGCTGTGGCCTTTCTCCAGCGTCATCCGCCCACCGGCCCCATCTTCAACCACTATGACTGGGGCGGCTATCTCATCTGGAAGCTTTACCCGTCCGCCCCGGTTTTCATCGACGGCCGCGCCGACCTTTATGGCGCAAAGGTGTTTCACGACTTTGCCGACGCCTATGGCTTCAAAGGCTCGTGGCAGCAGATTCTGCAGCGCTGGGGAATCCAGACCGTCATGGTCCCGCCGGACTCGGCCCTGGCGGTTGGCCTGCAGAGTGCTCCCGGCTGGACCGTCTCCTACCAGGATTCCCAGGCCGTGATCCTGATCACGTCGCAGCCTCCGGCAGGCCCCATCACCCACTCCCGGGACCAGGAATGACTGGCCCGAAACTGCTGCCGACGGTTACTCCCGATATGCAATTAATTACGCATCTTGGTTACTTTGAAGGGCATTATGGTTTATATTCTGGACACTCCTCCGTAGGACAAAGCAAGCAACCTATATGATAGTTCTGCGGTGGCCAATGCTTTTGTGTGCTTGAAACGTGGGTTGTTTCGTAAGGAGGCATTACCTATGCACCACCTTAACCGACTCTGGCGCGACGATGAAGGACAGGACATTGCGGAATATGCTGTCATGCTCGCCGTCATTCTGGTCATCGTTGTCGGCACCATTCGTCTGATTGGCTCAAACGCCAACAATGTTTTCTCGAATGTCGCCAGTTCCATTCAGTAATATTTGGCATCGGCGCACCATGGCGAGAACGGCTCTCGCCCGGTTTTCCGTGCGTCCCGGCGTCTTTGTTTGTCCTGACGGAGTCCTATGAATCGTACGCGTCTGTTGATGATCGGGGCTGTGGCTTTGGGCTTGGGTATCGTTGTCGCCCTCTTCGTCTACAGGAATCTGCAAGGTAGGGTCTCGGGGAACAACGAACCCGGCGCGGATGTAGTTGTGGCTGCCGACGATATCCAGGTCGGAGCCCGCGTGGAAGAGCATGACGTGCGTATCGTCAAATATCCCGCCTCTGCCCTGCCCGCCGGAACCTTCTCGACTCGCGGTAAAGTGCTCGGGCGTGGCGTCATCCTCCCCATTTCCAGAGGCGAATTCATCTTGCCCAGTAAATTAGCTCCGGAAAATGCGGGTGCGGGTCTGCCTTCTCTGATTCCGCCGGGCATGCGCGCGGTCTCGGTCCGGGTGAATGAGGTAGTCTCGGTCGCTGGCTTCGTCGGCCCCGGAACTCGCGTCGATGTACTCCTTACTGGCACTCCTAACGGCAGCACTGAGAGCCAGACCACCACCGTATTGCAGAACGTCGCCGTCATCGCCTCCGGCCACACCTTGGAGCGCAATGCTGCCGGAGAAGCCCAGACCACGCCGGTGATCACTCTTCTGGCTTCGCCCGATGATGCCGAACGCCTGACTCTGGCCAGCTCCGAAGGCCATATTCAACTTGCCCTGCGGAACCCCCTGGACACCCACCAGGAGGATGTGGCCGCCGCCAATGCCAGAGGACTGTATAAGGGTGGCACCCCGGCCCCGGCTCCGACGACGCCGGTTCATGTCCATCCCGTAAAACAACAAAAAGCGCAACCACCGACTCCCCCTCCTTCGGTGTTTAGCGTTGACGTCTACAAAGGTGTTACAAAGACTGTCGTTCCCTTGGCGGAACAAAGCAGCGAAGACACCAAATAGTAAGAAAGCTGGTTTGCCCTACGCGTTCTGTACGCGCATTGCAAGTTTCCTCACGTGGAGAGGAATCACACGATGAAGTTTCGCTCGACATCTTTAGTAGCTGTCGCACTGTGGCTTCTGGTCCCGGCCTTTGCCCTTCCCAAGTCCCGGTTTCAACCGCCCGCGGAGCTCCAGGAAGCTGCGGCTCCCGTTCCAGCGCAGGAACAGACTGCCCCGGTTACTCAGACCACTCTCCCGGCACAGTCGGCCCAGCCGCAAGGTTCCGCGCCTCTGCGCGTAATGGTCGACAAATCGCTGCTCATCAATACCACTGAACAGATCAAGCGCATCTCGGTGACTGACTCCAGCGTCGCGGACCCCGTGGTCATTGCACCCACGCAAATCCTCGTCCACGGCAAGTCTCCCGGCGAAGTCTCACTCATCATCTGGGACGAACTCGAACGTTCGCGCAGCTTCGACCTTCGTGTCGACGTCGATGTCAGCGCCTGCTCCGAAGAAGAACGTCGCGTCTTTCCCGAGGAGCAAATCACCGTCACCCCCTCGCGCTCCGCCGTTGTTCTCTCTGGCCATGTCACCACCGAGGATGTCGCCAAGCGCGCCGGAGAGCTCGCTGCCGCCTATTCCAAGAATGTCGTCAACGTGCTCACCTTCGGTCCCGTGGGTGCTCAGGAAGTTCTGCTGGAAGTAAAATTCGCCGAGGTCGACCGCTCCGCCCTCACCCAAGTCGGCATCAACATTTTTTCCACCGGCGCTGCCAATCTGATCGGCACCACCACCACCGGCCAATACGGTGGCTTCGGCTCTCAGGCCATTACCCAAACGCAAGGCCAGAACACCCCATATTCAGCCAGTCAGACCGTCAGCAATGTTCTCAACATGTTTTTATTTTCGCCCAATATTCACTTGGGAGCGGTCATCGAGGCTCTGGAAACTAAAAACCTTCTCCAGATTCTTTCCGAGCCCAATCTCATCGCTGTCAATGGCAAGAAGGCCAGTTTTCTCGCCGGTGGCCAGTTCCCGTTTCCCATCGTGCAACCCGGCGCCGGCTTCACAGCGGTTACCATTTCCTTCAAGGAATTCGGCGTCAAGCTGGAGTTCACTCCGGTCATCATGCCCAACGGCAATATTCACCTCACCGTGGCTCCTGAGGTCAGCACTCTCGATTTCGCCGACGCTCTCACCATCTCCGGTTTCACCGTGCCCGCCTTAAGTACGCGCAAGGCGGAGACCGAATTCGAACTCCGGGATGGACAGAGTTTCGTGATCGCCGGCCTGATCGACAATCGCGTCACCGACACATGGAACAAGGTCCCCGGCCTGGGTGACATTCCGATCCTCGGGGCCTTTTTCAAGAGCAAGAGTATTTCGAAGAGCAATTCGGAGTTGATGGTTTTGTGTACTGTGCATCGGCTTTCGCCCAGCAACGAGCCGCCGCCCGGTCCCGCAAACCCGCGACCCTTTATCAACAACGACAAGTTTGATGGCTCCAAGTCCGGCGCCAAGCCTTCGGGCAAGTAGGGACACTGAAAATCAGTTGCAAGAGAGATGGACCGGCAATAACCTGATTTGAGCCCCTGGCGGGGCAGGAGAAGTAAGCGGTTTATGCCCGAGCTTTCAGTCGTTATCGTAGCCACCGACAACGAACAGCGCACCGTGCTGCAGGTGCTGGTCGATGGCACCAGCGTGGCCAACACGGTTCATACCTGCGCCAGCTTCCCCGTAGCCGCTTCCGATCCCATTATGCGCCGCGTGCAGGCTGCCAATCCGGACGTGCTCCTGGTGGATATCCCCGCCGACAATCCCGCGATCGCCATGCGCGCCATTGAACTTCTCCGCCAGGAAATGCCCGATTCCGCGGTCTTCGCGATCGGAGGTCTCAACCAGCCGCAGACCATCGTCAATGCTATGCGCGCCGGCGCCCGCGAGTTCATCGAGCGCCCCACCACGACTACCGACTTGCTCGAAGCTTTTGTTCGCCTCACCACCGCTCAGCGGCGGGTTCAAAAGGAAGGCCCACGCGGGAAAATCTTCTCAATCGTGAATGCCAAGGGCGGCAGCGGCGCCACTACGGTGGCCGTAAACTTAGCCCTCGCGCTGCAGTCCGCCTTCGGCCACACTGCCCTCGTCGATCTCGCGCCTCTTGGACATTCCGCACTTCATCTCAACCTCAAGCCTCTGTTCAATATTTCCGACGCCACCCGCAACCTTCACCGCATGGATAGCTCCCTGCTGGAAAGTTTCATGACCCGGCATAGTGGCGGCCTGCAACTGTTGGCCGGAACCAATTCCCCCGCAGCCATCGAACCCTCCACTGCGGAATTCGTTCGCCTCTTCGATATGTTGGTCAACCACTACCGGTATGTGGTGGTGGACAACTCTTCGCGCCTCGACGCTGCCAGCCGACTGGTCTCGAATTTGGCGGAATGTGTTCTCCTGGTCGCCTGCACCGACGTAGCTTCGCTCTGGAGCGCCGCTCGCGTCCAGCAATACTTGGGAGAAACTGGAAACCGCGAGCGTTTGCGCCTCGTCCTGAACCGCTTTCGCAAGGTCCCGGGATTCACCGAAGCCGACGCAGAAAATGCTGCGGGCGTGAAATTGCTCTGGCGTATCCCCAACCAGTACTTCGCCATCTCGTCCGCCATCGATCGCGGCGCACCCGTGATGGAACAGAGTCACACCGAAATCGCCCGCTGTTTTGCCGGGCTCGCGCAAGAACTGACCCGCAACGACAACGACGTAAAACGGGCTGCCTGGTCGCTGTTTAAGACGGTGTAACGTTTAGAGCGTATACAAGAGTTTATGGCTAATCTGCAGACCTTCGAGCGTAGCGAGTACCAGCAGGTAAAGGCGGATCTGCACCGCAAAATCCTCGACCGCTTGGACCTCGAAAAGCTCGGCCGCTCTACCGGCGATTCTGCCCGCGAAGAAGTTCTTGTTCTCATCCGCAACTCGGTCAATAGTGAGGTCGTTCCTCTCAGCTTCGCCGAGCGCGAGCGTCTCTCGCGCGAAATTCTCGACGAGATTTTCGGCCTCGGCCCGCTCGAGCCCCTGCTCAAGGACCCCACCATTTCCGACATCCTGGTCAATCGCTTTGACCGGGTCTACATCGAGCGTGCCGGCAAGCTTGAACTCACCGGCTTGTCGTTCAAAGACAACCAGCACCTCATGCAGATCATCGAGCGCATCGTCTCTCGCGTCGGCCGCCGTGTCGATGAATCTTCTCCCATGGTCGATGCCCGCCTGCCCGATGGCTCCCGCGTCAACGCCATCATTCCGCCTCTTGCCCTCGATGGCGCTTGCCTCTCCATCCGCCGTTTCGGACGCGACCCCGTCACCGCCCGCAACATGATCGAGAATCACTCCCTCACCGAGCCTATGCTCGAACTTCTCTCCACCATGGTGAAGGGCAAGTTAAATCTCCTGATCTCCGGCGGTACCGGCGCAGGAAAGACCACGTTGCTCAACGTTCTCTCCGGCTATATTCCCAACGTCGAACGCATCGTCACCATCGAAGACGCGGCAGAACTCCAACTCAAGCAGGAACACGTGGTCCGCCTCGAAACCCGCGCTCCTAATATTGAAGGCAAAGGCGCGGTCCGCCAGCGCCAGTTAGTCATCAACAGTTTGCGTATGCGCCCCGACCGCATCGTCGTCGGCGAGGTCCGCGGCGAAGAAGCCTTCGACATGTTGCAGGCCATGAACACCGGTCACGAGGGTTCCCTTACCACCGTCCACGCCAACTCCGTGCGTGATGCCCTGGCACGCATCGAGAACATGGTTTCGATGGCGAACCTGAATATTCCCGAGCGCGCCGTCCGCCATCAGATCGCCTCTGCGATTCACGCCGTCGTCCAGGTGGCCCGCCTCTCGGACGGCACCCGCAAGGTCATCTCGGTTTCCGAGGTCACCGGCATGGATAGTGAATCCATCACCATGCAGGATATTTTTGTCTTCGAGCGTCGCGCCGTCGACGAAAATGGAAAAGTACGGGGGGCCTTCCACGCCACCGGCATCCGCCCTCAGTTTGCCGATCGTCTGGCCACTTTCGGAGCCCGGCTCCGTCCCGCTCTGTTTGAATCGAGGACCGAAATATGATTGTCATCCTGAGCGAGCGCTTCTTGCATTCAGTTGTCATCCTGAGCAAGCGCTTTTTGCGCAGCGAAGGATCCAGGCGAGCCGCGCGAGGTGTCGCGTTTTTCGCGACACATTACTGGCGCGTTTGGCTCGCCTCCTTGTCCCCTAGATTGGAATTGCCCGACACTTTCCTATGCCAGCGCTGATTGCACTTCTCGTCTTTATCGTGGTGGCTCTCGCCGTCTTTGCCGCAGGCTCCCTCATCGACCAGCGTAATGCCCGCGCCCGTCTCATCAAAGACCGCCTTGCCACCGTCCAAAAAGCGCCCGAGCGCGAACCCGACGAGGAACTCGCTCTTCTCCGCGACGAACAACTCAGCAAGATTCCCGCCCTCGACACTCTCCTCCGCCGCTCCGCGCGCGTCTCCGCCATTCAGGAGGCTCTCACCCAAGCCGGCATGAAATTCCGCGCCGGCAACTTCCTGATGTTATGCATCCTCTGCGGCGCGCTCGCCGGACTCGCCGCCGTCCTCTATACCAAGAATCCCGCTATCTCCTGGGCCGCGCTCGTCATCGGCGCTGTCCTTCCCTATTCCGTTGTCTCCTATCGCCGCCAGAAGCGCTTCGAAAAATTCGAGGAACTCTTCCCCGAAGCCATCGACACTCTGGCCCGCGCCGTCCGCGCCGGACACGCCTTTACCACCGCTCTGGAAATGATTTCCAACGAAGTCGCCGAACCTCTCTCCGGTGAATTCCGCAAACTCTATGAGGAGCAGAAGTTCGGCATGCCCGTACGCGACGCCCTCATGAATCTCACCGAGCGCGTCCCGCTCGTCGATGTAAAATTCTTCGTCACCGCCGTCATGCTGCAACGCGAGACCGGCGGCAACCTTGCCGAAATCCTGGACAACCTGTCCTACGTCATCCGCGAGCGCTTCAAGATCCAGCGCCAGGTTCGCGTCCACACCGCCCAGGGCCGCCTTACCATGGCTTTGCTCATGGCCATGCCCCCGACGGTGGTAGCGATTCTTCTTGTCTTCAGCCCGGAGTTTGTCAAACCGCTTTTCTACGATCCCATTGGCCACGCCTTGCTGGTGGCCAGCATCGGCTTGCAAACCGTGGGTTACTTCGTGATTCGCAAAATTATTAAGATTCAAGTATGAAAGCTTTTCGCATTCAGGTTGACCTATGCCGTTGATTCTGACCATCGTCGTATTTGTCACCGTCGTGCTGGTGGTTTTCGCCTTTGGCGCAGCCGCTGTCACGCCCGGTTCCGTGCTGGGAGCCCGCTTGCGCGCCCTCGGGGGCCAGCCCTCGTTGGCCCAGGAAAAACCGGCGGTCAAGGTCCGCGAGCGCATCGAGCAAGCCCTCGATCCCATCAGCAAAGCCATCCCGCTTTCCCCCTCCGATGTTTCCCGCACCCGCGCCTGGCTTATCCAGGCAGGACTCCGCGAGTCCCGCCATGTCAGCTACTATTTCGGCTCCCGCATCATGCTGGCGATTCTCGGTCTGGCCGGCGTCATCGTTTTCTCCGGCGTCGATAGCGTTCCCCTCCTGGTCTGCATTCCCGCCCTCGGTTTCTTCATCCCGCGCTTCTTTCTCAAGCGCATGATCAGGGACCGTCAGCGGCGCATCCGCATCGCGCTCCCTGACGCTCTCGATCTCACCGTCATTTGCGTGGAAGCTGGCCTCGCTCTCGACCAGGCGTTGATGCGCGTCGGCAAAGACCTTCATCACGCCCACCCCGATCTCAGCGACGAATTTCATCTGGTCAATCTCGAGATGCGCGCCGGCAAGCCCCGCGCCGAAGCTCTGCGCAACCTGGTCGACCGCACCGGCGTCGATGACATTCGCTCTCTCGTCGGCACCCTCATCCAGACCGACCGCTTCGGTACCAGCGTCGCCCAGGCCTTGCGTGTTCATTCGGATTCTTTACGCACCGCCCGCCGCCAGCGCGCCGAAGAGCAAGCCGCCAAAACCACCATCAAGATGGTCCCTCCCCTCGTCATATTTATTCTGGTTCCGTTCCTGTTCGTCACCGTCGGCCCAGCTCTCATTCAGGCCTATCACTCCCTCACCAGCAAGTAATTGCAGGCGGTGAGTGGAACTTAAATGGAGTAAAGGATTTGGGAAGGGAAAAATCCATGTCGCGAGGCGTCCCGCGCGGCCAGGCCTTCAACCAAACCCGCCAGTGCTATCTCGCCACCCAACTCTCCGTGGCCCAGAACCACTGGACCCGTTTGCGCGGCCTGGTGGGAGCCTCCGAAAATGACTTCCGTAACGGCGGCGGCCTCTGGATTCGCCCCTGCCACGGCGTACATACTCTTGCTATGAGCTTCCCAATCGATGTAGTCTATCTCGACCGGGACGGCACCGTTGTGCACCTCGAGCCGAACCTGCAGCCTTGGCGTTTCGCCCCCATCCGCCTGCAAGCCGCTTCAGTTCTGGAATTACCGAGCCACACCGTCGCCGCAACCAAAACCGCCGTGGGCGATAGAATCGAAATCAACCTGAAGGGGGACGCGTGAAATATAAATACATCGGAGCGGCGGCGCTTTAGCGCCGCGTAAAGCTTTTGGGTGGCGCAGCGCTTTCAGCGCTGCGAAAACCGTTCCCGGATAGATGTGGGCTTTAGCCCCCGGAGTCGAACGAACCGCATTCAAACTTCATCGTGGCCAACACTCTCCAACTCGAAGAACTCACTCACCTCCACGACGCTCCCAAGCTTCTGGTCGAGTGGACGCCGCGCTGGCAGGAGTTCACCACCTCCATCCGTCCCGCCTTCGCCCGCTCTGCCCCCCGCCTGGCCGGCGAGGCTCCCCACGGAATTTTTCCTTACCGTGGCATGACCGCCTCCCTGCTGCTGCAAGCCTTCATCATCTTCGTCTTCATGATTCTGCCCCACGAAATTGACCGCCTCCGACCCTACGCTCCACCTCGCATCCAGCCCGACGAAGTCATCTATTACTCTGCCGACGAACTGCCGCGCACCGAAGATTTAGGCGGAGCCCAGTCCGGCGCTACCGGCCGCGCTGGTGGCCGCGAAGCGCATCACCGCTCTCAGACCATCAAGGTCGCGCGCGGCACGTCGCTTGCCCAGAAAGTTGTCGACGCTCCCAATCTCAAATTGCCCTCTTCCACGGGAGCCGTCGCCAACCTCCTCGCCTTCAAGTCCGTCGCACCGCAACCCGGTCCGCCAAATCTTTCTGCCGCGGAAGGCTTGCACTCTTCTCTTTCTGCGCCCAGTCTCCCCGCCAACGTGATTGCTCCTGCGGCCACCAACATCGCCCGCGATCAATCGCGCAGCGGCCTCACCTTCACCTCGATTGTTCCCCCCGCTCCCAGTGTCTCCGCCAATCAATCTCGTAGTGCTCCCATTCTGAACTCGGCCATCGTCGCGCCCGCTCCCAGCGTCTCTCGCGACCGCACTCGCTACGCACCTTCCTTGAGCTCAACCGTGATTGCTCCGGCTTCTACGCGCGTCTCCCGCGACCAGGCACGCTTCGCTCCCGCGCTGAACGGCAGCGTGATCGCGCCCGCGCCTTCTACCGTCACCCGCGAAGTTGCTCCCTCCCGTGTGCAGATGAACACCCTCGCCGTCGTCCCTCCGCCCGTCTCCGCTCCCGAGCGTGATTCCAGCCGCACCGCGAAGCTCAATTTACCTGCGCCCTCCGTGGTTGCTCCTCCACCTTCTGCGGATTCTTCCCGTGACCTCCGTCGCCTCGAAAGCGGCAGCGTCCGTTCCAACGCGCCCCAAGTCGTTCCTCCGCCGCCCACGCAAGCCGCAAATGGATCGTTCGTCAGCACTATCATCGGAAAACTTTTCGGCACGCAGGATGTCGTTCCGCCTCCACCCTCCGTCTCATCTGCAAGCGCTGCCGGAACCTCCCGCACCTCTACAGGCGGATCGGGCAGCTCACTCACTGCCAACGTCGTTCCCCCTCCACCATCCGTCGGCGGATCTGGCTCTGCCATCGGCGGCGCTTCCACCGGACGATCTCACGGCTCGCCGAACATCGTCCCTCCGCCGCCCTCAGTTTCCGGCGCAAGCGGCAGCGGCTCTTCCCCCAATGGTTCGCCTTACGGACGTTCCCAAGGCACGCAACTCGGCGCATCCAACGTGATTCCTCCTCCTCCATCCGTCTCCGGCACCGGACAGGGTTCCGGTAGCGGCACGCGCAACTCCGGTGGCTCCGGCAACGGAGGTCTTCTCGCCAGCAACATCGTTCCACCACCGCCCTCGGCCGGCTCAGGCTCCGGCCTTTCCGGCTCCGGCAGAAGAGGCTCTGGCCTCGGTGGCCCCGGTGATGTCGGCTCCGCCCTCGCCCCACCCAAAGGCGCAGGCGGAAACGAGGACAATTCTGGTGTTGTCTTATCGACCGATCCCGGCTCCCGACCCGGCAGGCCCGGCACCGGCGGTAAAGGATCGCTCGCCATGTCTCCTGCGGGAGGGGACAAGCCAGGCCTCGGCGGCTCCGGCGGAGGCTCCGGCATTGGAAACGGTACCGGCCCCGGCAGTGGCCTCACGGGAGAAAACTCAGGCTCAGGAAAATCCGGCGCAGGCCGTGGTTCCGACCCCCACGCAGGCGCCGGAATCTCTCCCACCCCCGGCCCCGGCGGCGCAGGCACCGCCCCCACCGGAATTCCCGCCGCGCCCGGCGTGGACGTTCGCGGCGGTAGCACCGTGGTCAATCTTCCCAGCTTTGACTCCGGAAACAGCAACGCCCCGAATCTTCCCGGACGCTCCAACGTAAAAGGCGATCCCGGCCCTGCCATCACCATCGTCGCCACCTCGCGCTCCGGCGGTGTATTTGATTTCTACGGCAAGCTTCCCGGCGATAACTACTCGGTCTACGTCGATACCAGCATCGGCACCGTCGTGATGCAATTCGCCGAAGTCGACGCCAACGCTCATGCCCATTCCGGCGCTCTCACCGGACCGCAAGGCCTTCGCACCGATCTTCCCAAAGATCTGCCGCACGCCCGCGTCGTCGTCAAATGCAAACTCGACGCATCTGGCAATCTGAAAAATCTGCAAGTCCTCGAACCCGGCCCCGCTACCATGACCGCGAAAATCATGGCCGCACTTCCCAGCTGGAAATTCCGCCCCGCCACCCGCGGCGCCCAGCCCGTCGAAGTCAACGCCATCCTCGGTTTCAACATCGACACCAACGACCGCTTCTAAAACGTCGCGGAAAATAGTAATTTCCGGAAGTGACGCTCGGGAAGGGCACGACTTCAGTCGTGCCGACACGCATTAAGTATTCAGAGCATTAACGAACGCTTGCCACAGCGTGGAAGAGCGGCGCTTCAGCAGCCTGCCCTGAGCGAAGTCGAATGGGCCGCGAAAAGCGACCAAGAGTGATCGGGGCTTTAGCCCCTGCCTACACTCAACCGCGCGATCAGCGCATATGCTCGCCGGAACCACACCCGCTCCCGCCTTCTTTGATATCCCGGCATCGTCGCCCGCTTATCCAAAATCTTCTGCGCCCACTGCCGCGCCTCATCCACTCGCCCATGTGACTGCAGAAACGTCGCGTAGTTGTAGTAAGTCTCCGAGCTCGTAGAAATCTTCGTCGCCTGTTCAAAAAGTTCTGCCGCTTTCTCCGCCTGCCCCGTCTGCGCGTACACGTGCGCCAGCAATCCTATCCCCCGATGAAAGTCATACTTCGGATCAGCCCCCACCGCGCGCTCCAGATCCGGCACCGCCGCCGCGAAGTCGCCCAACTCAACCTCCGCCACTCCCCGCCGGTAAAACGGATCCACCGAATCCGACCGTTGCGCAATCGACCGGTCATAACACGCGCGCGCCCGCGCAAAATCGCCATCATCCAGATACAGCAATCCCAGCTCTTCGTAGTTCCCTGCCGAAGGATTATCCAGGATCGCCCGCTCCAGCTCATGAATCCTGCGTCGCCTCGGAAACGCCTGAAACGATCCCCGCAGCAGCCCCGCATCCGGAATCACTTCCGCCACAATGTAAACCGCGGCCCCAATCCATCCCAGGAACAAAATCACGAAAATCCAGTAAGTGTCCGGCCGGCGGCGAATAAAATGCACAATCGCCACCGCCTGCAACAAAAATCCCCACCCATGTAAGAAGAAGAAAAAATATCCCATGCGAAGCGCAATATATCACGCTCCCACGCCTCTGCACCGGCTCGCTCTTAGGATGGATACCTTAGGCCTCTACGCGAAACTCTGTACAGTATTTTTGCCGGCTTTCTGCCATGCTCTCCCGAATGCCAATTCCCCCCGAAGAGCGCGTCCGCCAGTTGTGTGCCTTGCTCTCCGTCGCGGAAGGAGAAGAGCTGGAAAATGCGATCGCCGAACTTCGCACCGCTATCCGCGCAGTTATCCATGATGCCCAGAACGTCTCCACGTACAACTTGATGAACTTTCCCGCCGCTCTCGATAAACGAAAAAAAGCCTAGTCCCTTCCTGTAGGGACAGCCGCCCAAGCCTACCCTGGGCAAAGTCGGAGGAACTGTTCCATTCGAGCGAAGCTCGAAAGCCCGTATAACCCAGCCTGTGTAACCCAGCTTGTGTAACAATGAAACGTGATAGAAACCGCGAGTCCCTTGCCGACGCCGGAGGCCGGCCGCCCGAAGCCCGCTCCCATCCGCCTTCTCGCCTCCGATATCGACGGCACCCTTCTCAATCCCCAATTTCAAATCTCGCCAGATGATCTCGAAGCTCTCCGCCGCGCTCACGCCTCCGGTATCGAAATCGTTCTCGTCACCGGTCGCCGCCATACCTTTGCCCTTCCGATCGCCAAGCAACTCGGCTTCGATCTCTGGCTCATCAGCTCCAACGGCGCCGTCACCCGCTCCCTTGCCGGCGAAACTTTTCATCGCGACCTTATGCCCCGCCAGACCTGCCGCGATCTAGTCACCGCCATGCAAGATTTCCGCGGCCACACCGTTCTTACTTTCGATAAGGAAAGCAAAGGCGCCATCGTTCTCGAGCATCTCGAAGCCCTGAATACCAGCATTCGCCGCTGGCTCGAAAAGAATATGCAGTACATCGACTTCATCATTCCCCTCGAGAACGCCCTCGTCACCGATCCTGTCCAGGCCATGTTCTGCGGCTCTATGGACCGCATGGCCCAAGCCCTGTGCGCTCTCGAGGCCACCGGCATGGGCAACCGCATCACCGTCCTGCGCACCGAATATCCCGAGCGCGATCTCTCCATGATCGACATCCTGAACGCCGGCTGCTCAAAAGGCCACGCTCTGGCTCGCTGGGCCGCCCACCGCGGCTTCCATCGCGAACAGGTCATGGCCATCGGTGATAACCACAACGACGTGGAAATGCTTGAGTTCGCCGGCCATCCGGTTATCATGGGGAATGCCTGCGCCGAGCTCCGCGCCCGTGGCTGGCGCGAAACTTTGGCCAATGACAACTGCGGCGTCGCCGCCGCCATCGCCGACTTGATCTGAGGGATGTTTCCGAAACAGATGCACAAGCCGATCCAACTCGCACTCTGGACCGTGCTTCTCGCGCTCGCTGCGCTTCCCTCTTCCGCGGCCGATTCCGCCATCCTCCGCAACGGCTTCTCCATCCGCCATGAGCGCCGCGAAATCATTGGCTCCGTCACCCGCCTGTACATCGATGGAGATCGATCCAGCTTTGTCGACATTCCCACCGCCGAGATCGACCACTTCGAATCGATCCCCGACACTCCCACTCCTCGCACCGAGCCCGAGCGCGCTGCCGCGGCCATGTCGCATCCCTTCGACCTGACTCAAGCCGTGAAAGACGCCAGCGGCACCTACCAGCTCGACCCCGATCTCGTCACCAGCGTCATCCGCGCCGAAAGTGGATTCAATGTCCGCGCCGTCTCTCCCAAAGGCGCCCAGGGACTCATGCAGCTCATGCCGCAAACCGCCTCGCAACTCGGCGTCCGCAACGCTTTCGACCCGCAAGCTAACGTCGACGCCGGAACCCGCTACCTCCGCGAACTGCTCGAGCGCTACAACTTCGATCTGGTCAAAGCCCTCGCCGCCTACAACGCCGGACCCCAGCGCATCGACCAGTACAACGGCGTTCCTCCCTACTACGAAACCAGAGCCTACGTCGCCCGCATCGTTCGAGACTTCAACAAAAAGAAACTCGCCGCCAAGTCCACCCCTGCCCCCGCCACGAAAAAGCCTCCCGCTCGAAAGCCCGTCGCGCAGAACTAGCAAACATTCGCGGGTGCCCCGTCCTTGCCGGGTGCCCCATCCTTGTCTCTCCGTTTTTTGGAGAGACAGGGTGGGGATTTTGATCTCAACCTGAGGCTTGACACAGCAAGCCCGGCGTAACAAAATTCCAGAACCCGTTAAAGCCTCTGCCCGGCAGGGCAGAGGCCAACCGAGCCCTCGGGAACCAGGAGTTTTTCTGTGCCGGAGAAGAAGATTCGCTTCGACGATTTCCAACTGGATTACGCTCGCTTTCAACTCTGCCGCCATGGCATCCCAGTTCGGCTGGAAGGCTTGCCGCTCCAGTTGCTCATGTTTCTAGTCGAACACCGGGGACAACTGGTCACGCGCGAGCAGATCTCCGCCGAGTTGTGGAGCAGCAAGGATGTCTTCGTCGACGTCGAACAAGGCATCAACACCGCCATCCGCAAAATCCGCCGCGCCCTGGCCGACGATGCCGGCGAACCACAATACCTTCAGACCGTCGTCGGCCGCGGCTATCGCTTCGTCGCTCCCACCGCCCACGAAGATGCCGCCCCATCCGCCTCCGCCGAGCCCTTCGCGATTTCTCCCGTGGACTTCGGTCGCGCCCTCATGTGCGCGGCTGGCCTTGATCCAGAGGATCCCCGCGGAACCCCGAAAGCTACCGCCGAAGATCAGATCAAGCCTGAGTAAGCCCGCGTGTACGATCTTCAGATCGCTTCAGACGGCTTCAGACTCTCTCCATGGACTCTTCCTCGAAGCCGGTTCAATATCTCAAACATGATTTCGACCTCGTGCCACTTCCGTGGGGTCGAAATCAAATGATCCCGGCAGCATCGCTCATTGACGTGAGTTTTGGGGCAGCCCCGCTGCGTTCCTGAGTCATGGCGTAGCGCCGGGCGTGGATAAGTGTCCGACTGCTGTTGCGGACGATCTGGGGGGATCGTCGACCAACACAGTCGGACCGATCCGCTTTTAGCCCTATCCTTGACGCCCCTGCTATAATAGCTATTAGAAAATCAATTAAAATTCCATAAAGCTAAGGATAAAGACAACGATAAAAGTCCAGGCGGAGCCCGCTTCGGCGCCTTCCGCAGTCAGAAGTCTCGATGCCCAAGCCGCGCCCCCACCCCGATAATCCTAACCGTCCCAACACCAAGCGCACCGGAGAGCGTTCCGAAGCCGCGTTCCTCTACCAGGCCAGCCAGCGCCGCTTCGCCATCTCCAAGCCCTGGGGCGATAGCGAGCGCTACGACTTCATCCTCGATAACCGTCCCCAGCCGCAGGTCCACCTCTTCCGCATCCAGATCAAGTGCACCGACTGCCTCCGCGCCGACGCCTACGAAACCCGCGCCACCTACACCACCGGCAAAGGCCGCGCCGTCTACACCAAGCGCGACATCGATTTCATCGCCGCCCACGTCGTCCCTCTCGACATCTGGTACATCATCCCCGTCGAAGTCTGCACGCCCCAGCCCATGCTCCGCTTCTATCCCCACCGCAAAGCCAAACGCATGCGCCTGGAAAAATACCGCGAAGCCTGGCACCTCCTCGACCCTCCCCTAACCATCCACGCCAGCATCGACGAAGATTATCCAGAAGCTGATTACCCGGCAGAATCCTACCCACAATGCGACCATCCCAAGGTCCCGTAGGGACCGCACGAAAATAGCCCACCAGTTCACTGGCGGGTAAGCAAGCAAATGGAGACAACCGCGTGCCGTAGGTACGCCTGAAAATCGCGCACAACCGTGAAGGGCACGACTTCAGTCGTGCCGAACAGGCTAGAAAAAAGCAGCCGGGCGTCAGCCCCCGAGCTAGCCCGTGTGGGACGGACACTGCTGTCCGTCGCCTTTGACCTTAGATTGTGAATTGATCACGACCACCGCCGCCAGCACAACCGCAGAAGAGCGTCGCTTCAGCAGCCTGCCCTGAATGAAGTCGAATGGGCCGCTTAAAGGTTTTGGGTGGCGCAGCGCCTTCAGCGCTGCGATAAGCCCACTCCCCTAAATCGACCCCTTTGTCATTCCGAACCGGGCTAAACCCGCGGGTGCCCCGTCCTTGTCCCTGCGCCCTTTGCAGGGACAGGGCGGGGAATTTGATCTCCCGTTCGCACGACCGGGAAGGGCACGACTTCCAGTCGTGCCAATCATCAGGACCCAAGGAGCCGGGCCTCAGCCCCCGAGGTATCCCGTGTGGGACGGACACTCCTGTCCGTCGCCTTTGACCTTAGCTTGTGAATTGAGAACCACCCAAGAGTGGATTGCTCACGCTGGAACTGTGTGCTGGGGCCGGGGGGCAGGCAATCGGTTTAGAGCGCGCTGGTATCGATCATGTCGGTCTTGGCGGTGTGTGGGGCCGAGGTTGATTGCCCGACATTTTCTCGAACCGATCCAAAAGAGATTCCATTACCGTTTCCGCGAATGCCTGGCAGTCGGCGTAGAGTTTCGTCAATAGTGCGGGCATCGTATCGATGAGCGACGGAAGGACCTGCTCAAGTTCCGAAAAGCAACTGCGGAAAAGGCGAAGTTTCTGCAGATTCTCACTTAACCGCAGCCTTCGCTCCGCGTCGTCTTCCCAAATTCCTTTCCAATACAGGCAGGTAGGGCAAGTTTGAGAGCACCTGTTACCGTCGTGGGAGAGGAACGATTCCCAGCCCGACTTTGCCAACGAGAGGACTAGCAAGGAATCATCTCGGCGTTTCTCATTGTTGCAGCGCCTGCATGCCACCAGCACGTTGCCCGGAACGTGAAGGCCCACCCTGTAGCGGTTCATCCCATCGAGGTGTTCGATCACGGGCACGGTGCTTGCTAGGTCACAGGAGCAATAGGGACACCGATTGTTAAATCGCTCGCGAACTAGCCTCTCGTATTCTTCGCCATCTACCGCTACCTGCCAGGATTGGCCTATCCTCCGGCTCAATTCATGAAGGAACATGCTAACTAGTTTGTTAGCTACATCGGACTTTGCCCGACGAGTAGCCGAGCGGAGCTGAGACGTGGCGTCCTTCACTTCTTTCCATCCCCAAGGAGCCAGCTGCTCTCCACTCCCAAGGCCGCTGCGAGGGCTTTAACCTCGTAGTCCAGCACGCGGCGGTGATTATTCTCGATCTTGGCAATGGCGGCGCGGTCCAGCTGAACTCCGATCCGAGCAAGCCGACCTGAGAGGTCGTCCTGCGTCAGCGGCGGTGTGCATGCTCTTCGCGCCTGAGCGACCCGCATGGAGACGATGTTTTTCCGACCAGCCCTACGAATCACACCGAAAGGTTACCTTCCGTCCGAACCGAAAATGTTCTAGAATAGAACATTGAGGAGAGTTGGCGTTGAGGAGAGAATTCGACTTCGCGTGGCACGGGGAGAAGAACCGAAAACTTGACGTTTACCGGCCATGCCCCTGCGGGACTTGTTCGCAAAGTCGCCAGGGCGTCGGCTATTTGTCCTCGTCAGACCCTAAGGGCCACGGATTTACAGTTTGGATTGAGAACGAGGAGGTCTTCCAGAGGCTGAGTCGCGCGTTAGCACGGCGAACTCAGGGGTAATCGCATTGGCGTTCGCGCGTACTCAAGCGGGCTTGGCAAATTGCCCTAGTCAGCAATGGTGTCAACAAACCGGATTTTCCGAGGTAGTCCACGACGTCCCCGATACGATATCAAACCGTAAAGCGAAATCGTCTTAACGGTGAGTGGTTTGCCCAAAGGTTGGTGGCGTCCCTACGGGATTTGGTTCCTACTTTTTGAGCTTACCAGGACTAACGTGCCTTCGGCTTCGCTCACGGCGGGAGAAATACCACTCGAGACTTTGGATTTCGAGGGATCAAAGTCCCCGCCCTGTCCACGCAAAGAACGCGGGACAAGGACGGGGCACCCGGTGGATGGATAGCCTCTTTTCCTTTCAACAACTTACCTCCACCCAATCCCCCATTTCCCCGCTAAACCCCGTATTTCTCCCGTTCGTTGTCTTAAGGATGCGCATCTCCTTCCCTTCCAATAACATCACGTACAGACAACTCCCAGGGAAGAGTGTACGAACCCGGTTCAATTCCCGGGGAGAGCCACAGGTTGCTGGGTTTTGTGGAATAGGATCTCAGGTGAAGCCAAGGCAAGTTTCTGCCGGAGTTTTTTCCTAAGACCGAATACCCAAGACCTAAAGAAGAGCTAGAAGCAAGAAGCAAGGAGCCAGAAGCCATCATGCGCAAGCCGATCAAGTACGTAGAAAAAGCAGTCACCGTCGCCGCCAAAGGTGCTTGGGTTGTCTTCGACCGCTTGAATCGCATCAAGCCCAACCCGTCGCCCACCCCGAAATGGTCCGACAAGCCTCTGCTTAAGTCCTACGAAAAATCCAAGCCACCCCTCGGCTGGCCTCGCTCCACCGATTCGCTCTGCCCGAAGTGTGTGCCGGAGATCCGCCAGCAGATTCTTGACGGCAAACTGCCGCACGAAGTTTTGATGAATGAAAAAGTCGGCGAGATCAAAGCCACCATCGTCGAACGCGACGGAAAAATTCTGATGGTGAAGGATTGTCCGAAGCACGGCCACTTCGAAGACGTGATGTCGATCGACACCGATTTCTCGAAGCACCTGGAAGACGTTTTCCCCGGCCGCGACATCGCTGCGCACAATGACGAGAAGCTGCATCATCACGGCTCTTCCACCGTGAAGTATGGACGCGGCTCGGTGCTGACCATCGATCTTACGAATCGCTGCAACATGATGTGCGATCCCTGCTTCATGGACGCGAACCAGGTCGGCTTCGTCCACGAACTGACGTGGGAAGAAATCAAGACCATGCTCGACAACGCGATCACCATCAAGCCGCGGCGTCAGATGAGCGTGCAGTTCTCCGGCGGCGAGCCGACATTGTCGCCATACTTTCTGGATGCGGTTCGCTACGCGCGCAAAGTTGGATACAACTCCGTGCAGGCCGCGACGAATGGAATTGAGTTCGCAAAAAGTTTTGAATTCTGCCAACAGGCCGTGGAAGCCGGCATGCGTTACGCGTACTTGCAATTCGACGGCATCGGTAACGCCGCCAACGCGCACCGCATGGTCGGCAACCTGTTCGATGTGAAGTTGAAGGCGATTGAAAATCTGCACAAGGCGGGAGTGGAAATTGTTCCCGTGATCACCATTGTGAACGGCATAAACAACGAACAAGTCGGACGCATCGTCAAGTTCGCGTTGGATAATCCGAAGACGATCAGCTTCCTGAGCTTCCAGCCCGTAAGCTTCACCGGCCGCGACGAAGCCGTCACCGACGAACGCCGCCAAGCTCAGCGCTACACGCTCTCTCACCTGGCTCACGACGTAAAAAATCAAACCGGCTTAGGCGAACCCAGCCGCGACTGGTTTCCGATTTCATTCATGGGAACTTTTTCAGACTGGGCCGATTTAATGCACTCCAACGACGTCAAAAACGACTGGGGCCAACTATCGTGTGGCTGTCACCCGAATTGCGGAACTGGCATGGCCGTCATGATTGATAAGGAAACGAAGGAAGCGGTTCCAGTGACGGCGTTCCTGGCGGGAGATCAGCTGGCGAAAGATATTGCGAAGGTGAATGATGCTTCGCGAGGAAAATTCCTGACGGCGTTTGGAATGGGCTTGTGCCTGATGAAGAATTACGATCCGTATCAGGCGCCGACGCATTTCAAGATGATGGATCTGTTGAAGAAATTTGACAAGAACTACAACGTTACGGGACGCAATTACGGGAAGGTTGGCGGGGATCGTACGCTGGATGATGTGATGAAGCGGCGTACCAACGATCGCTGGAACTTCCTGTTCATCGCGGGCATGTGGTTCCAGGATTTGTTCAACTACGACTTCCGGCGAACGGAGCAGTGCATTATTCCCTACGCGACACAGGAAGGTGAGATTTCGTTCTGCGCGTACAACACGGGCGTGGGCTGGCGGAACATCATCGAGAAGATGCACATGACGGCGACGCTCACGAAGTGGTACGAGGAGCACGGACGGCATGAAATCTTCGCCGGCGGCAAGAAGGTGAAGATGGAAGAGGAGCATGTCGACTACTTGAGGCTCCGCGATGATCTGGTCACGAACGAACTGCAGCACGATCTGGACAAGCTGGGCATCGCGAAGACGGCGCGCGAGGAGAAGAAGCGGGCGAGAGACGCGAAGGCGGCTACGGCAAGCGCGGCTGCTGGAGCTGAGTTGGCGGATGCGGGGACGGATCATTCGGCAACGCCGGTCCCGGGACATCGTGGGCCGCAAAAGAATGATGAAGCTTACAACGCGCGCATGGCTGCTCTCTACCGCGAAGTGGTGCTAAAAGAGAAGCCGGCGGTGGCGGAGAACGGATTCATTCCGCTGGGAGCGCTGGGCAAGCCGAACGGAAACGGCAATGGAACAGCCACACCCAAGCCGGAAGTGGCTGAGCCGGTGGCGGGAGACTAGCTATCAGCTATCAGATGAACATACGGGCCGCCTGCGGGCGGCCCGTTTTATTTTGTGAAGAGATGATAGCGCGAATGCGGCATGGAGCGCGGGTTTCTACGTTATGCGCTGTATTGATGTGGTTGTCAGCCCCCGCTACGGTGGAATCGTAGTGATTCGCTTTTATCGTTTTCGCTTTTACCGCTGCCGGGAGGTTGGTTGGTGAAGATGGCTGGAAAAAATATTCTGTTTCTTCTGCTGGCGCAGGCGGTGCTGTCGGGCTCAATGATTGCGCAGAGCAACCCGGCGCCGATCTATCCCACGGATCCTCATCCTGCACAGGCGCCGAACCCGGAGCAGGACCGCGCTCCGGAGGGGATGAATCAGAATACCGGGCAGAACGATCAGATGCCGGTGTTTCGCGTGCAGGTCAGTGCGCGGACGACGAAGGCGGTGAATTACCGGAACCGCGGCGGATCGACAGAGGTGAATTTTAAGGGCACAGATTTGATGCCGGATGTGGAGGGTCACGCGAAGGTCGAGGGCAAGAATGGACGGCTGGCCATCGATTTGGAGCTCAAGCATTTGTCCCCGGCGAACCGGTTTGGAGGGCAATACCTTACTTATGTGTTGTGGGCGATCACGCCAGAAGGACGGGCGGTGAATCTGGGCGAAATCCTGCCGGGAGAGAATGGCCAGGAGAAGATCGATGTGACGACCGACCTGCAGGCCTTCGGAATGATCATCACGGCGGAACCTTATTATGCGGTGACGCACCCGAGTAACAAGGTGGTGGCTGAGAATATTATTCGCCGCGGGACGAAAGGATTTGAAGAGCCGATCGATGCGAAGTTCGAGGTGCTGGAGGGCGGGCAATACACGATCGACGTGCCGGCGGATCAATTGCCGTCGAGCGTGGCGAGTATCAAAGTCCCGCTCGATCTGCTGGAGGCGCGCAATGCGGTGGTGATTGCGAAAGCGGCGGGCGCGCAGCAGTATGCGCCAGACAGTCTGACAAAAGCGGAAGACATGCTGCAGCGGGCGGAGGATTATTACCAGCGCAAGCAAGGACGGACACCGATTGGGACGGCGGCGCGCGGGGCGACGCAGATGGCAGAAGACGCACGCGTGTTGACGTTGCAGCGCAAGGAACAGGCGAAGATAGAGGCCGAGCGGCGGGCGCATGAGCAGGCGCAGGCCACAGCTGAGGCGAATGCTGCGGCGGCACAGCAGCAAGCCGCGCGGGCGCAAGCGCAGGCCGAGGAAGATGCGCGACGACGGGCGGAAGCGGAGCAGGCTCAGGCAGAGGCCCAACAGCAACAGGCGGCGGCTTTAGCGGCGCAGCAACAGGCCCAGGCGGCAGCGGCAGCGGCACAACAGGCGGCGAGCGAGGCTGAACAGCAGCGTCAACAGGCAGTTCAGCAGAAAGAGGCGATGCGAGCGCGCCTGCTGGCGCAGTTGAACCAGGTGTTGCAGACGCGCGACACGGCGCAAGGATTGATCGTCAGCATGCCGGACGTGCTGTTCGATTTTGGAAAGTACACGCTGAAGCCGGAGGCGCGGGAGCGGCTGGCAAAAATCTCGGGGATCGTGCTGGCGTATCCCGATTTGAAGCTGGAGATTGACGGGTATACGGATTCGATTGGGAGCGACGAATACAATCAAACGCTTTCCGACAAGCGAGCGGAGGCGGTGCGGGATTTTCTGGTGAGCAATGGAGTCTCGATGAATAACGTGGCGGCGCGCGGGATGGGTAAGGCCAATCCGGTGGCTGACAATAGCACGGCCCAAGGACGGCAGTTGAACCGGCGGGTGGAGATGATTGTATCGGGCGATGTGATTGGAAATCAGACGGGAGCGGGCGGCGAGCAAGGGGAGGCTCCGCCGGCGAATCCGCAGTAAAGCGCAGTAAACCTTGGGAACGGGAGCGCGAAACCCCGAGGACAAGGCAACCCCTATGTGCGCTAGCGGACAGACGCGGTTAGTCCAAAGGACTAGGCTGGCCAAATCGTAGTGGGGTAGGCCGTGAACAGGGTTAATGGACGCGATCCGCATTCGGCGGAGAAGCCTCCTGGTTCGCAATTGGACCCGGTGTTGTGCTCGATCTGCAACCGTTCTGTAACGCTTGAAAGCGCGAAGTCGGACGAGTACGGACGACCGGTCCATGAAGAGTGCTACGTGTTGAAGACACGACTTAAGCAGGCGACCACTCCGCCTGCGGCTTGACGAAGGGAATCGAATCAAATCAGGCCGAATGTTCGTCCTGGAAATTCCGCCGAAGCCAAGCAAAACTGCAAACCCATCCAGAGCGCCGTTTCAATCGTCGTTCGACGCAATTAGCGGGTTAACCACCTGAACCGAGCCATAATTCTGCGACAATGCCAGATCCTCGGAATAGAGAACGGCAGCGCCCGATTGTTCGGCGGCCTGCAAGATAAGGGCGTCCCAGAAAGACGTCTTATGTCGTTCCTGGATCTCGAGAGCCTGAAGGACAGCATCGGAAGTGTTGACCACGATCTCCCAGCTCATGTAGTCACGAACCAGCTTGCGAAGTTCCTCGAGCGAGACTGGGCGAGCAACTTTGCGGCGCAGGTTGAGGCAGAGTTCCTGTAAGACTTGCGTACTCAACACACCCTGCCCGCTCTCCCACAGGCGCTCGATGGTATGCCTGGCGCGCTGGTGCTTAATACCCGACGAACGGTCATGAGCATAGATGAGAATATTAGTGTCGACGAAGTATTTGTCGGCCATTTCGCCTTAGCGTTCGTGAAGCTCGTCGCGGGAGCGAGGACGAGTCCAGTGCAGATCCAGGCCATCACGCAGCCTCGCGAGTGCACGCGACCGAGCGCGCAGGAAGCTCTTGCGTTCGCGTACGATTTGTTCGAGACGTGCGGCAAGCAAGGCGCTGATGGAAGTGTCTTCCTCCGCTGCGAGTATGCGGACTTCACGCAGGAGATCGGAGTCAAGTTTCAGGGTGATATTAGTCTTCATATGGCACACAGTTACGTGCAGCACCATTCTACGTGCTCAATGGGAACTGGTCAACATCAAGGATGTGCACGGTAATTGGCCAGAACTACGAGCACCGCCTGGACAGGAAGCGCACAGGCGCTTTGTTACAATTCTTTCAAATGAGCCCACAAACTTCATTCGTGGATGTTCCGGCGGCGATCGAGGAGATTCGCGCGGGTCGCATGATCGTGGTGGTGGACGACGAGGATCGCGAGAATGAGGGCGACCTGACTCTGGCGGCGGAGAAGGTTACGCCGGAAGCCATCAACTTCATGGCCAAGTATGGGCGCGGGCTGGTTTGCCTGGCGATGACGGAGGAGCGGCTCGACCATCTGCGGCTGGGCCCGATGACGGCGGAGAACACTTCGCAATATGGCACGGCGTTCTGCGAGGCGATTGATGCGCGAGTGGGAGTGAGCACGGGAATATCGGCGTACGACCGGGCGCGCACGATTCAGGTGGCGATCGATCCGGCGACGAAGGCGTCAGATCTGGCGCGGCCGGGGCATGTGTTTCCGCTGCGGGCGCGAAAAGGCGGTGTGCTGGTGCGGGCGGGACAGACTGAGGCTTCCGTCGATTTGGCGCGACTGGCGGGGATGGTTCCGGCGGGCATTATTTGCGAGATCATGAAGGATGATGGAACCATGGCGCGGGTTCCGGACCTGATTGAGTTTTGCCGCGAGCATGGGATGAAGATGCTGACCGTGGCGGAGCTGATCCGGTACCGCATGGCGCATGAACGGTATGTGCATCGCGTGGGTGAGGCGCTGGTGGAGACGCGGTTTGGGGAATTTCGGCTGATTGCTTATGAGAGCGAAGTGGACGGTGGAGAATCGCACGTGGCGCTGATTCGCGGCGACGTGGAGAATAGCGAGGCGCCGGTGCTGGTGCGCATGCATGCGCATTGCCTGATGGGGGACGTGTTTGGCTCGACTGGATGCGAGTGTCACGCCACGCTGGAAGGCTCGCTGCGGCGGATTGCGCAGGAGGGACGAGGGGCTTTGATCTATCTGCATCAGACGTCGCAAGGATTTTCGAAGGAGAAAATTGGAGAGCGGACAGCACTGACTTTTCATCGAGGAAGGAAGTTACCGGCGTTGCTGGATAATGAGCGGCAGACGCAGCGGGAGATCGGGATTGGAGCGCAGATTCTTTCGGATTTGAATTTGCGGCGGATCCGGTTGCTGACGAACCGTCCTAAGAAAGTCGCGGCACTGGAGGGATTTGGGATTGAGATTGTGGATCAGGTTCCGGTGGAGTTGAGCGGAGTCGGCGCAAAATCGTAATGACTCGATTTGGCGACGCGAATTCAACCCCAGGGCTAAAGCCCGCAAGAAAAGATGACTTTTATCGCAGCGCTGAAGCGCTGCGCCACCCAAAGGCGCGCAGGTTGTTCATGAGCCGGGCTTCTCGAATCGGATGAAGCATTAGAACGGTTTGCGGACGACGACTTCGGCTTCACGAATAAAAAACTGCGCGGAGCATTTTTCGGAGCCGCAGATGACGGGGACGAGACCGTTGATCTGGCGGCGGGTGATAAGGCCGAGCATGCCGCAGGATGGGCAGGCCAGCACGGCCCAGTAGGGATCTTCCTTCTCGCCGACTTCGCCGGCGTTCTCGAGCACAAAGACGGTTCCGGGCTGCATCTGTTCCGGGATCCATTCATTCAGGATGTCCAGTTCGCCGACCATATTTCCCCCTTTGAACCTAACTCTGTGTGACCCAACTTTGTGAAGCACTTCTAAGAGACCTTTCTAGCACGCCGACGCTCGGGCGGCGGTATTACGGAAGTACTCGATTTTCTGGCTAAGACCTCGGCGCGCACGTGACGAACGGCGTCGCTGAGGCAAACGCCTAGAATCGGCTGCTCGGAATTCTTGAGGATATCGACGATTTGCCGCGCCGATGTTTCGATGTAGAGGTGCGTGCCATCGGTAAGGAGGTGCACGTCAGAGGTGCGGCTGACGATGTCGGCCAGGCCCTTGCCGAACTCGCGCTCCAGGAAGCGCATGACCTTTCGTACCCCCTGCAACGAAAAGCCCTTGCGGCGCAGTTCGCAGATGACGGCGACTTCGGTGAGGTTCTGCAGGGAATACACACGACGATGGCCCTGACGCTGAGGCTTGACGACGCCGCGCTCGTCCCACCATTGGAGCTGGCGGGCGGTGATGCCGGTCAGAGCGATGACTTCGTGTGATGGAAAGCTGTCTTGCATTGATCCCCGATCATGTTTGAAACAATCTATCAGGTTAATGTTTGAAACATTTTAGACACGGTGGAGCGGGAGTCAACGAAGATTCGTGCTGGAGGGGTAACTAGAAGAGTGCGCGGGGGACGGATTCGGCGAGAAGCCTCAGGGGCTAAAGCCCTCAAGGAAGAACGGCTTCATTCGCAGCGCTGAAAGCGCTGCGCCACCCAAATTCTGTCGATCTCCCGCTAGGTGTTCGTGAGTTTTCCAAGGGCCCATCGTGGTTTGCGGAAGGTCCGAAAGCCGCAACCTTTCAAAGCAGCGTTTTAATGCTCGGGCGCTCTCGGGGACGTAAGAGGCCGGGAGCCGCCGCCGACAAAGTGGACGATTTCGAGGTGGTCGCCATCTTTGAGGACGGTCTGGGGCCAGCGGTCGCGGGGGGCGATTTCGCGGTTGAGTTCGACGGCGACGCGATCGGACTTCATGTTGAGCGACTCGATCAGGGTCGCGAGGGTGAACTCGGCGGGTGCAGCGGGATCGGCGAAGTCGCGGGCGTCACCGTTGATGTGAAGCTTCATGACTTATTTTCTCACGGCGAAAATTGCAGGCCAACTTTACTACTCGGCTTTGCGGAGGGCGAACTTGCGGGTGACGGTGCGGCCTTCATGGTTGGCCTGGACCATGATGGAGGAATCGGGGAGGGCGGATTCCTCGACCTCGACGGAGATTTCGGTGCTGCCGGTGGAATCGGTAACGGCCTGGGTATAGAACGGAGCGACCTCGGGACGGGCGAAGCGAAAGGTGAGACGGGCTGCGGGGACTGCGGTTCCATCTTCGGTCACACGCAATCGCATGGTCAGATTGCGGTTGGCGTGGATGGAGGCGGCGTTGATCCATTCGACGTCGAGTTGCTTGATGGCGGCCAAGGTCTCGGTCTCGGCGCGGTCGAGGACGGAGTCCAACTTCCCTTCCCGAATGGCTTCGAGGACGAGGCGGTGCTGGTCGCGCAATTGCTGCTCTTTCTGGGCATCGCTGAAACCGGCTTCCAGGGCCGAGTTCGCATAGGAGATGGCCTTCTTACCCACGCAGCGACCGCGAACGAAGACCTGGGTCTGGAGCAGTTTTTCGCTCTCACGCGCTTCGCTTTGCACGTGGTAGATGGTGTCGCCGTGTTTGACGTCGGTATTAAAGCCGAAAATCATCAGGAATTTGTAATTTGGTAATTCTGTAAATTTGTAATTGAACCAGCCCGCCGCGCCGTATGTTAAGAGGCTGTGAATCCCGTACTTGAAAACCTAAACACTCTGAGCTTACAACGTTTGTCGTGCTATCGGAGTTTTGATTTTCGATTCCCTGATTATCCAATGAACACAATTGCTAAATTGTTCCTGGTTCCCTTGACACTCGCGCGTGCCAACACCTAATCTAGAATGTTTAGCGACGCGTCGCGCGAATTATATATACGCTCTCCTATGCCAGACAATTACTTCGTTCGCTACCTGCCGTTCCTGATCCACATATTGCTGGCGGGAGGGATTGCGACTGCCATTATCACGCTTTCCTGGCTGATCGGGCAGCGGAAACCGACGCGGGCGAAAATGGAAGCCTATGAATGCGGCATGCAGCCGGTGGGAGATTCGCGGGGACGCTTCTCGGTGCAGTTTTACCTGGTGGCGATGCTGTTCATTCTGTTCGATGTTGAGGCAATCTTCCTATATCCCTGGGCGGTGATTCTGCGGGATCTCAAGCATTTTGGGCTGTGGGAGATGTTTGTATACATCGGCATTGTTCTGGTCGGATTTTTTTATGTGTGGAAGAAGGGCGTGCTTGACTGGGGTCCGGATGCGGCGCGACGGGGAGCACGCTGATGGCTTTGGCGCCGCCGATCACTGATCTTGAGCAACTGAAGGGTCATCCTGCGGTGGGGCGGCTGCTGGCGTGGAATGCGGCAGCGGTTACGGGAGTAAAGTTCGACCGCGACGAGATGACGATTTATGTGGACCGAGCGAATATCCGCGAAGCCTGCGCCTTGCTGCGCGACGACGCGGGGTGCGCATTCAACTTCCTTTCCGATGTTACCTGCGTAGATTGGTATCCGGCTGAGCCGCGGTTTGAAGTGATCTACCATCTGCTTTCGATTCCTAACAAAGAACGAGTGCGGCTGAAGGTTCGGCTGGACAGCGCGAATCCAGTGGTGGAGTCGCTGACTTCGGTGTGGCCGGGGGCGAACTATTTCGAACGCGAAGTTTTTGATCTGTTCGGGATCCGGTTCACGGGACATCCTTATTTATTGCGGTTGTTGATGCCGGAGGATTGGGAAGGGCATCCGTTGCGGAAAGATTATCCGGTGGAGGGCTACCGCTAGAACTTCGCTATGGCGCACCTGACACCAACACCGGTTTTGGAGCCTGGGCAGGATCGAACGATGATCCTGAACATGGGGCCGCAGCATCCTTCCACGCACGGCGTGCTGCGCGTGCTGCTGGAGATTGACGGCGAGACCGTGGTGCGGATCATGCCGGACATCGGCTATCTGCATACGGGAATCGAAAAAACGTGCGAGGCGAAGTTCTACCAGCAGGTGGTGCCGCTGACCGACCGCATCGACTACCTGTGCCCCATGACCAACAATCTTTGTTATGTGCTGGCGGTGGAAAAGCTGCTGGGACTGGAGATTCCTCCAAAGGCGCAGTGGATGCGGGTGCTGATGAACGAGTTGACCCGTATCAATTCGCATCTGGTGTGGCTGGGGACGCATGCGCTCGATATCGGCGCGATGACGGTATTTCTGTATTGCTTCCGGGAGCGCGAAGTAGTTCTGAAGCTGTTCGAGGCGATCGCCGGGCAGCGGATGATGACTTCCTATTTTCGAATTGGGGGGCTGGCGCTGGAGCCGCCACTGGATTTTTTTGACCGCGTGCGGGAGTTTGCCGGATATTTTTCCAGCAAAGTGGATGAGTACGAGAACCTGCTGACAGGAAATCCGATCTGGATGATGCGGACCAAGGGCGTGGCGAAGCTTACAGCGGAAGATGCGATTGCGCTGGGAGCGAGCGGGCCGACGCTGCGCGGAAGCGGCGTGGATATCGATTTGCGACGCGATATGCCTTACACGGGCTACGAGAACTTCAAGTTCAAGGTTCCGGTGGCGCAGGAGGGCGACGTTTTTTCGCGGTATATGTGCCGCGTGGCGGAGCTGCGGGAATCGAACAAGATTGTGCAGCAGGCGCTGGACGGGATGCCGGAAGGTCCGGTCAAGGCAAACGCTCCGGGAATTGTGCTTCCGGATCGGGAGAAGATGAAGACGCAGATGGAAGCGCTCATCTATCACTTCAAGATTATTACGGAAGGTTTTGCGGTACCGGCGGGTGAGGTGTATCAGGCGGTGGAATCGCCGCGCGGGGAGATGGGATATTACGTCGTGAGTGACGGGACGGCGAAACCATATCGCGTGCACATGCGAGCGGCGTGCCTGGCCAATCTGCAGACTTTGCCAAAGATGTGCGAAGGCGGCTTAATCGCCGACGTTGTCGCGGCCATTGGATCCATCGACATTGTGCTCGGGGAAATCGACCGGTAGGAATTTGTAATTTTGTGATCGGGTAATTTGTAAATTGAAAACCGAGTGGTGATCAGATGTCCACCGGGCCCCAAGAATTGCGCGATCGAACGAAAGCTTTCGCGGTTCGAATCGTAAAGTTGTATCGATCACTGCCACACACCGCCGACTCGCAGGTGGTTGGCAAACAGTTGTTGCGCTGCGGCACTGCGGTTGCGGCAAACTATCGAGCGGCTTGTCGAGGGCGTTCGCGGGCAGAATGGCTTGCCAAGATCGGTTTGGTGGTGGAAGAAGCAGATGAAACGGTATTTTGGCTGGAAATGCTTTCGGACTGCGATATCGTGAATGATGAGGGCTGTAAGGATATTTTAAAGGAAGCGTGTGAGTTGAGCGCGATTTTCACCGCATCTCAGCATACGGCGCGACGGGCAAGTTAAGTTACAAATTACCGATTACCAGATTACAAATGAGATTCTCGGACGAATTCGAGGCGCGGTTTGCGGAGATGGTGCCGCATTATCCGACGAAGCGGTCGGCGCTGGTGCCTACGCTGCTGTATGCGCAGGATGAGGTTGGATTTCTTTCTGATGAAGTGATTGCGGAACTCGCAGGACGGCTGGATTTGACGGAGCTCGAAGTGCGGAACGTGATCAGCTATTACTCGATGCTGACGACCAAGCCGCGCGGGAAGTTCAACGTACAGGTATGTACGAATATCAGTTGCATGGTACGCGGCGGGGAAGAAATCCTGCGGCATTGCGCGAAGAAGTTGGGCGTGGGGAACAAAGGAACCACGGCGGACGGGTTGTTTACTTTGGAAGAAGTGGAATGTATCGGGGCGTGCAGCTGGGCTCCGGCCGCGCAGGTGAATTACGACTTTCACGAAAACCTGACGACCGAGAAGATCGACAGGGTTCTGGACGAGTATAGGAAGAAGGGCACGCAGTAGAGAGCAATTGTAATTCTGTAATCGGGTAATTTTGTAATTTGAAACCTCAACGTTTCCCAATTACAGAATTACTCAATTACGAAATCACAAAAATGGCTGACTTGGTTTCACATCCCGATGAGGTAAAGGTCGTCTCGCGACGGTTTGGGAAGGGCGCGACGAATATTGACCGCTATCTCGAACTGGACGGCTACAAGGCCGTGCAGAAGGCACTCGGCATGGAGCCGGACGCCATTATTAATGAAGTGAAGAACTCCGGGCTGCGAGGGCGCGGCGGGGCGGGATTTTCGACGGGGATGAAGTGGTCGTTCGTGCCGAAGCAATCGACCAAGCCGAAGTATGTGCTGTGCAATGGCGATGAGAGCGAGCCAGGGACGTGCAAGGACCGGCTGATCTTTGAGCACGATCCGCACTCGGTAATCGAGGGCGTGATGATCGCGGCGCTGGCGGTGGGCGCAGCGAGTGGATATATATACATTCGCGGCGAATATCGATATCTATCGAACATCATGCAGAAGGCGATTCGCGACGCGTACACGAAGGGCTTCGTCGGGAAGAACATTTTTGGCAGCGGGCGCAATCTTGATATCTACTGGCACGGCGGTGCGGGAGCGTATGAGGTAGGCGAAGAATCGGCCCTGATGGAGTCGCTCGAAGGCAAACGCGGGATTCCGCGGATCCGGCCTCCATTTCCTGCTGTGGTTGGACTGTGGGGCGGACCGACGGTTATCAATAACGCGGAGACGCTGGCGAATGTGCCGCACATTATTCTGGGTGGCGGCGAATGGTACGCCAAGCTAGGGACGCCGAAAAATGGCGGGACGCGGCTGTTTTGCCTGAGCGGAAATATTGCGAAGCCCGGAGTGTACGAGTTGCCGATGGGCTACAACCTGAAGAAGATGATTTATGAAGTGGGCGGCGGGATTCCGAATGGGCGCGGGTTGAAGGCGGTGGTGCCGGGAGGATCGTCTTGTCCGGCGCTGACGGCTGATGAAATCGATGTCGCGATGGATTTCGATTCCGTGGCAAAAGCGGGATCGATGCTGGGGTCCGGTGGAGTGGTGGTGGTCGACGATGCGCAGTGCATCGTCAAATTCGCGCTGCGGACCATGAAGTTTTATAGGCACGAGAGTTGCGGCTGGTGCATTCCGTGCCGCGAGGGTACGGACTGGCTGGAGAAGACGCTCACTCGCTTTCATCGCGGGGGCGGTCTCAAAAAAGATATCGATAACATGCAGTACCTGGCGGAGAACATGCTGGGACGGACGTTTTGTCCGCTGGGGGATGCGGCGGCGATGCCGACAATCGCGTTCGTAAAGAAGTTCCGCAAAGAGTTTGAAGATCATCTGGAAGGCAAGCCGTGTCCGTATGAAAAAGAGGGTGCGGTGGAAGAGATAGAGGTATTGAGTCATTGAGCGATTGGATGATTTTGCGATTGGAAAACCGAAACAGTTTCACGATTAAGCTTTTCAATCGCCGGATCACGTAATCGCACAATCGCTAAATTTTTATGGCTGACGTAACACTTACAGTTGACGGCAAGAAGCTGACGGCCCCGGCGGGGACGCTGCTCATCGAGGCCTGCAAGAGCGCGGGTATTGAAGTGCCTTCGTTCTGCTATTACCCCGGACTCTCGCTGTGTGGCGCTTGCCGGATGTGCATGGTGAAGATCGAGAAGATGCCCAAGCTGCAGACAGCGTGTACCACGGTGATCGGTGAAGGCATGATCGTCACTACGGAAAGCGAAGAGGTCAAGCAGGCACGGAAAGCGACGGTTGAAATCCTGCTGGGAAATCATCCGCTGGATTGCCCGGTGTGCGATGCGGGCGGTGAGTGCGAATTGCAGGACATGACGTTCTCTTATGGTGCGGCCGAATCGAAGTTCATGGAGGCCAAGAATCATAAGGAGGAGCAGCAGTGGTCGCCGGTAGTGTTCTTCGATCGTCCGCGGTGCATTCTTTGTTTCCGGTGTGTGCGGGTGTGCGGCGAGGGCATGGATGTTTGGGCGCTGGGAGTGCAGAACCGCGGCGTGAGTTCGATCATTGCGCCGAATAAAGAAGATCATCTGGAGTGCGAAGAGTGCGGGATGTGCATCGACATCTGCCCGGTGGGGGCGCTCACTTCCGGCGCGTACCGTTACAAGACGCGGCCGTGGGAGATGAAGCATGTGGGCACGATCTGTACCCACTGTGGAGACGGGTGCAAGACGACTTTAGGAGTGCGGCGCGCTGATACGGGGATGGAGATTGTTCGCGGGGACAATCGCGACAAGAGCGGGACGAACGGAGATTTCCTCTGCATCAAAGGGCGATACGGTTTTGATTTCGCGAATCATGAAGAGCGGTTGATGAAGCCGCTGATTCGCAAGAACGGCAAGCTGACTCCTGCGACGTGGGAAGAGGCGTTTGAACTGATCGGCAAGACGTTTACGGGAATTCGTGAGGTGGAAGGCGGGCAAGCGATTGGAGTTGTGGGCTCGACGCGCACTACGAATGAAGAGGATTATCTTCTCTCGAAGTTTGCCCGGGTGGTTTTGAAAACAAATAATGTCGATCACCACCGGACGGCGGACTTCCCTGCCCTGGCGGCTGCGCTTCGCGGTAAGGCAGAGGCGACGGCGAGCATGGCGGAGGTCCTTTCTGCTCCGGCCATTCTGCTGATTGGGAACGATCCGACGGAGCAGCATCCGCTCCTGGCGTGGCAGATTCGGACCAATGTGCGGCTGCATCGCGCGCGACTGTATGTGATCAATTCGAATGCGATCAAATTGCGGCGGCAGGCGACAAGCTCTGCGGAGATTCCGGCGGGAGCGGAAGGGAAAGTCGCGGCATTCTTGAGTGGTACCGACGCCGCTGCGGAGGCTCTGTCCGGTCCGTCGATGAATAAAGAAGCCTGGGTCGCACTGCGTGATAAGCTGCGCGGCGAACAGAATCTGGTCATTGTTTTTGGCTCTGAAGTTCGGGGCGAGGATCTCACGAATCTTGTGAAGTTTGGATCAGGAATCTCCGGAGCCAAGTTTGTGTGTCTCGCGGATTATGCAAATTCGCGCGGGGCGGCTGACATGGGGTTGTATCCGGATTTGTTGCCGGGATATCACCCAAGCAGCGGAAACAGCGAGTTTCATCGGGAGTGGGGGGACATTCCGCAAGCGGCTGGGCTGGATTTGCATAGAATGATTGACGCCGGAAAAGCGGGCAAGTTGAAAGCGCTTTATGTCGTGGGATCGAATCCGGTGGGGCGGTTGAACATCGATCCATTTGCGTTCTCGAAGAGTTTCGTGGTGGTGCAGGATATGTTTTTGACCGAGACTGCGGCGATGGCGGATGTAGTTTTGCCGGCCGCGAACGCTTACGAAAAATCTGGAACGTTCACGAATACGTGCGGCGACGTGCAGTTGGTGAAAAAGGCCGGCGAGGTGACGGGAACGAAATCAGATTTCGAAATGATCGTGCGGGTCGCGGACGCGATGGGCTTTGATGTTCGCAAGCTGGTGCCTTTTGGCGGGGGAACACGCGCTGACATGGGACAGTCTCGGGGAGTGCATTCGGGCGAGGCTGACCGTCATGCGGTATGGCTGGAGGCGCATGGACTGGAACCGAAGATGAGTCCGTTCGATCCGACGGCGATTCTGGATGAGATTCAGCGGCTGGTTCCGGGCTATGACGTATCCCGCATCAACCTGCTGACGGGAAACGGCCAGCATACGTCGCTGGCCAAGGCGGGAGCGGGAGTTGCGCATCGGCCGGAATCCATTGAGCCGGCGGACGACAATCTATTCAGTTCCGGAACTCTGGGACGCTATTCGCGCGCATTGCAGTCGGTGATTGAGAGCCACGAAGTGAAGCCCGCCGAAGCTGCGGCAGACTGATTCGCGTAACGTAACTAAAGATTCAAAGGGATTCGCAACACAGGGAGAGGAAGCAAAGGCCTTGTCGGTTGGCGTTTTCATACTCGTGTCGGTGATCAAGTCGGTGGTCGTCCTGCTCGTGCTGCTGACCGCGGTGGCTTACACGGTGTGGCTGGAACGCAAGGTTGTGGGCCACATGCAGAATCGGTGGGGACCCACGCGGGTGGGGCCGTTTGGGCTGCTGCAGCCTCTGGCCGACGGGCTTAAGTTTCTGTTCAAGGAAGATCTGACACCTCCGCACGTTTACAAACCGTTGTTTCTGGCGGCGCCGATGATGGCGTTAATCTTCGCGCTGACTTCCATTTCGGTGATTCCGTTCGGCAATTCGATCACGATTGGCGGCACGAATATCCCGCTGGAAGTAACGGACGTAAACATCGGTCTGCTGCTGATTCTGGGCGTGACGTCGCTCGGGGTATACGGCGTCGCGCTGGCAGGATGGTCGTCAAATAACAAATATTCCTTGCTCGGCGGGTTGCGCGCGAGCGCGCAGATGGTTAGCTACGAAATTGCGCTGGGGCTTTCGCTGGTGGGAGTGCTGATCCAGTCAGGGAGTTTCAGCCTGCGGACGATTGTCGAGGCGCAGGGCGGACATTTCTGGGGATTCATTCCGCGGTGGAACATCATTCACGGACAGTTCGTTGGATTTTTTATTTATCTGATGGCGGCGTATGCGGAAACGAACCGTATTCCTTTCGACCTGCCGGAAGCCGAAACCGAACTGGTGGCGGGATACCACACGGAATATAGCGCCATGAAGTTTGCCATGTTCTTTATGGCGGAATACTCGAACATGATTACGGTGGCTTGCGTGGCCACGCTGCTGTTTTTCGGGGGATGGAACGGGCCGCTGGTTGGGCCTCCGCTGCTGCAGGCGGTGCTGCCGGTGTTCTGGTTTGGCGCTAAAGTTTTCTGTTTTCTTTTTCTTTACATCTGGGTGCGGGGCACGTTGCCGCGCTTCCGCTATGACCAACTGATGTCGTTTGGCTGGAAGTTTTTGTTGCCGCTGGCAATTGCCAATCTGGTGGCAACGGCGATTGCCGTGGCCTGGTAGGAAAAAAGAAGTTCTCAGTTGCCAGTTCTCAGTAAGAACCCCAGGGTTCCTGCTGGGAAGTGGCCTTCTAAAGGATTTACTGAGAACTGGGAACTAAGAACCGAGAACTGCTGATGAGCTTTCATCTGATTTTATTTCTGGCGTTCGGCGCGGTTTGCGTGGGCGGGGCAGTGAACCTGCTGGCGCAGCGGCATCCGATCAACAGCGCGCTGTCGCTGATTGCCGTGATGGCAGCGCTGGCGGGCGAATATCTGCTGCTGGGCGCGGAGTTCGTGGCCGCGGTGCAAGTGATTGTGTATGCGGGCGCGGTGATGGTGCTGTTCGTGTTTGTCATCATGTTGCTGAACGCGGGTGAGGAGGAAGAGACCAAGGGAAGTCGCGTCGCTCTTCTGCTGGGTGTGCCCGGCGTTCTGAGCGGGGGCGTGCTCACGGCATGGGTGATGGTGCGGCACTCGGGAACGGAAGCGGTGGCGGTCGGAGCCTTGCCTGGGCCTCCGACGGAGATTGCGCAGCTTCTATTTCACGATTTTCTTCTGCCGTTTGAAGTCACTTCGGTGTTGATTCTGATTGCGATCATGGGCGCGGTGGTGCTGGCCAGCAAGCCGGAAGCTACGGCGAGGAAGGTGGACTGATGGTGCCGCTCTCTTATTACCTGGTGCTGAGCGGGTTTCTGTTTGCGTGCGGCGTGATCGGATTTCTGATCAAGCGCAACATCATCACCATTTTCATGTCGATTGAGCTGATGCTGAATGGCGTGAATCTTTCGTTCGTCGCGTTCGCCGCGCACTGGCATGCGCTGTCTGGCCAGGTATTCGTCTTCTTTGTGATGGTGGTGGCGGCGGCGGAATCGGCAGTGGGGCTGGCGATCATCATCGCGGTATATCGCACGCGCGAGACTTTGAACGTGGACCAGGTGAACCTGCTCAAGCTATGAACCCGATGCTCAATCTATGGCTGATCCCGATTCTGCCGCTGGCGGGCGCTGCAATCAACGGCTTTCTCGGCAAGAAGTCGTCGAGAGCAGCCGTGACGATTGTTGCGCTGTTTTTCAGTGGGGCGGCTTTTGCGTGGGCGTTGTGGGTGGCGATGCGCTTTTCGTCGCTAACACTTCCCTATCACGAATATCTGGTGCACTGGATTCGCTCCGGAAACTTTAGTGTCGACTTCGCTTTCTATCTGGATCAACTCTCGCTGGTCATGTTGCTGGTGGTTACCGGTGTGGGATTTCTGATTCACATCTATTCCGTCGGTTACATGCGGGAGGATCCTAGCTACTACCGCTTTTTCAGCTATCTGAATCTGTTCATGTTTTTCATGCTGACGCTGGTGTTGGCCAGCAATTACCTGATGATGTTTATCGGGTGGGAGGGCGTTGGCCTGGCTTCGTACCTGCTGATCGGATTCTGGTTCACAAAGGATTCGGCGGCGTCGGCGGGCAAGAAGGCGTTCATCGTTAATCGAATTGGTGACTTCGGATTCTTGATCGCACTGTTTTTACTGATCAAGCATTTTGGCTCGCTGAACTTCGATCAGGTGTTTCAGAGCGTTACTCCGCTGGGGGCAGAGACAGCTGGCGCGGGACTACTAACGACGATTGGGATTCTGCTGATGGTGGGGGCTTGCGGAAAGTCGGCGCAGATTCCGCTCTACGTCTGGCTGCCGGATGCGATGGAAGGTCCGACGCCGGTTTCGGCCTTGATTCATGCTGCCACCATGGTGACGGCGGGCGTGTACATGGTTTCGCGCTCGCATGTGATTTTTGAGCGCGCGCCGATCGCGCTAACGGTGGTGGCGATCATTGGAACGCTTACCGCGTTTTTTGCGGCAACTATCGGCATCGCGCAAACCGACATTAAGAAAGTTCTCGCGTACTCGACGATCTCGCAACTGGGATACATGTTCATGGCGTGCGGCGTGGGAGCATTCTCGGCCGGAATCTTTCACCTGATGACGCACGCGTTCTTCAAAGGGCTGCTGTTCCTGGCGGCGGGCTCAGTGATTCATGCAGTGGGCGGCGAGCAGGACATGAGGAAGATGGGCGGGCTCCGCTCGTATATTCCGTGGACGTTTCTGACCATGGGCATTGCGACGCTGGCGATCTCCGGAATCCCGCCACTGGCGGGCTTTTGGAGCAAGGACGAAATCCTTTGGAAGGCTTATCAGGTCAGCTGGGTCTATTGGCTGATTGGTTTGATTACCGCTTTCATCACGTCGTTTTACATGTTTCGACTGTTGTTCATGACGTTCTTTGGCGATTACCGCGGGGCCAAGGTGGATGAGCACGGACAGGGATCACACGGCCACGACGAGCATGGGCACGGCGAACCGCACGAGAGTCCGATCGTGATGCTGGCGCCCCTGATGATCCTAGCGCTGCTTTCGCTGGTGGGCGGACTGGTTGGGATTGGCAATGGCTTTGAACATTTCCTGGCCCCGGTGTTTGGGACCGGCGTGACTGCAGGGGCTATGGGAGAAACGGCCGGCCGCTATACCGAATACGTGTTCATGGTTATTTCAGTGCTGGTCGCTATCGCAGGGGCAGTGCTCGCGTATGTGCTCTATTTGAGTCGGCCTGAGCTGCCGCAGAAGATTGCGGATTCGCTGGATGGGCTTTACGAGGCGGTCGTACACAAATACTACATCGATGAATTGTATGCGGCGATTTTTGTCAGGCCGCTGATCAACGGATCGACTCGGATTCTGTGGCAAGGAGTGGATCGTAAGATTATCGACGCGGCGGTGAATGATGCGGGCGACGGTGCGCGGCACGTTTCGGACGAAGTGCGCCATATGCAGTCCGGGAATATTCGTTCGTACGCGGGCTGGATCGCGGCCGGATCCGCGGCGGTTATCGCTTTCATGATCTGGATGGGAGTGCGATGAGCACCGACAATCTCAGTTCCATCATCTTGACGCTGGTGACGTTGACGCCGCTGGCGGGCGCGTTGCTGCTGGTGTTTTTTCCGCGCCGCGACCGGGACATTCGAGTTTTTGCGCTGGTCATTTCCCTGCTGACATTCATTTTGTCATTACATCTGCCGGTTTACTTTCATCGTGCACAAACGGGTTTTCAGTTTGAGATCGACCGGCAGTGGGTCACTAGACCCAATATTCACTACCACATGGGCGTGGATGGTATCTCGCTATGGCTGGTGGTGCTCACCACATTTCTGACGCCGCTGTGCGTGCTGATTTCCTGGAAGTCGGTTCACGACCGGGTGAAAGAGTTCTTCATCCTGCTGCTGATCATGGAAACGGCGCTGATCGGGGTGTTCACTTCACTGGACCTATTCCTGTTTTATTTCTTTTGGGAAGCCACGCTGATTCCGATGGCGCTGCTGATCGGCATCTTCGGCCACGAGCGCAAGGTTTATGCCGCGGTAAAGTTTTTCATGTACACCATGATCGGGTCGGTGTTTATGCTGGCGGCGATCTTGTGGCTGTACGCGCATACGGGCAGCTTTGACTTTGTGGTGATTCGCGAGCAGATCATGAGCGGCGCGGTCCCGAACTTCCCGGCGGCCGGGCAGTGGCTATTTCTCGGATTCTTTTTGGCTTTCGCGGTGAAAGTTCCGCTGTTTCCTTTTCACACATGGTTGCCGGATGCGCACGTGGAAGCGCCGACGGCAGGGTCGGTTTTGCTGGCGGGTGTGCTGCTGAAGATGGGGACTTACGGATTATTGCGCTTCAACCTTGGATTGTTTCCGGAACAATCGCGGTATAACGCTCCCTGGGTGATGACCCTGGCTTTGATCGGGATTATTTATGGAGCGCTGGTGGCGATGGTTCAGCCGAACATGAAGAAGTTAATTGCGTATTCGTCGGTGAGCCATCTGGGATTTGTGGTGCTGGGAATTTTCAGCTTTACGCAGGCGGGACTGAACGGCGCAATGTTCGTCATGCTGGCGCATGGTATTTCGACGGGCGGCTTGTTCATGCTGGCAGGGATTATGCACGAGCGGCGCCATACCTACGAAATCAGCGAGTTCGGCGGGCTGGCTTCGCCGATGCCGGTGTACGCGGCGTCGTATCTGGTGATCGTGCTGGCGTCGGCGGGGCTGCCGTTGCTGAATGGATTCATTGGCGAATTTCTGGTGTTGAGCGGCGCGTTCCAGGCGAGGCCGATTTTTGGAATCCTCGCGGCCACAGGCGTGATCTGGAGTTCGATTTATCTGCTGTGGATGTACCAGCGCGTCTTCTACGGCAAGGTTACGCACGCTGTGAACAATTCTTTGGATGATCTTTCGGGATTCGAAAAGTGGGCGGTGTGGCCGTGCGCGGCGGCGGCCCTGGTGATGGGCGTGGCGCCGATCTTGTGGTTGGCCGCGATCGATCCGGCGGTTCAAACGGCTCTGACACCCTTGACGCGAGTCGCGAGCAGGGTGGTGGGACAATGATCTGCCACGTGGCGATCGCCGAGATCGTGATGGCAAGCCTTGTCCCGGCGTATTCGCAGACGCTGCCGCAGAGCGCAGATTATGTTCGCATCCTGCCGGAAATTGTTTTATCGATTTTTGGCATGATCGTGATGTTGCTGGAACCGTTGCTCGACGAAAAAACGGGACAAAAGATTCTTGGCCTGATTGCATTCGTGGGCACGTTAGTGGGAATCGTGGCGACGTGGTTCATGGCACAGGCTCCGGGGCTGGCGTTCTGGAATATGGTGCAAGTGGACGGATTCAGCGTCTTCTTTCATTTCCTGATCATTGCGATTACCGGCGTTGTCATTCTCAGTTCCTACGAATACATGGCGGTGCAACGGATCCGCGCGGGGGAATACTACGCACTGGCTCTCTTCGGCGCGGTCGGGATGGCGCTGATGTCGTCGGCAGTGGAACTTGTCCTGGTTTTTATTGCGCTGGAGATTTCGTCCATTGCTTCTTATGTATTGACCGGATTCCGGCGGCACGCAGCGACCAGCGCGGAAGCTTCGCTGAAATACTTTCTGTTGGGGTCATTCGCCACGGCATTTTTTCTGTATGGGGTGGCGATGATGTTTGGCGCCACGGGCTCGACGAATATCGATCGGATCAGCAGCACGTTGCAGATGGGCCGGATTCCGCTGCTGGCCTTCGTAGCAGTGGCGTTTATGTTTGTCGGTCTGGGCTTCAAAGTGGCTGCGGCGCCGTTCCACGTCTGGACGCCAGACGTGTATGAAGGAGCACCGGCGCCGATTGTAGGATTGATGTCGACTGCGCCGAAGGCGGCGGCATTTGCAGTTTTGTTGCGCATCGTTTTCGTGATCAACGTGCCGGGAACAATCTGGCTGATCTGGGTTGCCGCAGCGCTTTCCATGACTTTGGGCAACGTGGGAGCGCTGGTGCAGAATAATGTGAAGCGGCTGCTGGCGTACTCTTCGATCGCGCACGCCGGCTATGTGCTGGTTGCGTTCGCAGCCGCACCCGTTCTGGGGAGTTCGGCGGCCATGTTTTATCTCGCCTCTTACGCCGCTATGAACCTGGGCGCATTTGCGGTGGTGAGCCATTTCGCCAACGCAGGCGAACGCTATGTGACGCTGGAAGACTACGAGGGACTGGGACGCACTTCCCCGATGCTGGCGGCGACGCTCACCATTTTCCTGCTGTCCCTGATCGGTATTCCGATGACGGGCGGTTTTTTTGCGAAGTTTTACGTGTTTAGCGCAGCGGTGAAGGCCAATTTGATCTGGCTGACAATCATCGGCGTGCTCAATAGCGGTGTTGGCGCGTACTACTATTTGCGGATTATTGTGATGATGTACATGCGGGAATCGAGAAAGGAAGTTCCGGTGAGCCGGGTTCCGGTTGCGCTGGGTCTGGCGTTGATATCCTGCATCGCCGCAACTATCTTTCTGGGCGTATTTCCCGAGCGAGTATTGCAATACGCGCAGAATTCCGCGCGGCAGATGGTGGGGCAGGCTCGGGCTGAGACGCCGCCAACCGCCCCGATTTCAGCGCTCCATAATTCTCCCTAGTCAGAAGGTTGAAAAGCGGGTCATTGTTCGGTATTGGCTCAGTTTGAAATTAATTTAGCTTCAGAGATGTGTAAGGCGGCAGCTATCCCCAACTCGAATCATCCTCTTTGGAATCATTTCTGCTCGTCGGCCTTTCTCGTCGCGGCGAAATAAAGGACATAGAACCATGAAAAAATGCCTGCCAATATCGCCCATAAAATCGAACGATTGCGCTGCCACGAACAAACAACAGCGATGGCTGAACCGAGTCCAATGCCAGTCTGAGCGACTGTCTGCGTCTGCGTCGTGATTTGGGCAAGTAGCATCATAGTCGTTTTCTTTTCTGCTGGCCAATCCAATTCCAAGCTTTAATGCATAATAGAATCCAGTGCAGATTATCCCAATTGGGTGCAAGCATCAACTGTTGCCGATGCAAAAAAGCCAAATAAATTGTTGCGATTTCTGTTATTGGCTTGCGAATTATCGTTTTTCGCTTGCTTGGAAGGGGACCCACAAAAAACCAAATAAAAATCCAAATTGAGACACTACCCATCGCTCATTGGATTTGACAAGCGCGCGGCGCTGCGGCATTATGTCTGCACCGATTTCTATTCTTCGCTCAGGGAATATACTTGCCAGATTTGGAGGTAGCATGGCCGAGTTTATACGTAGAATACTTTCGGAAGATTCGGGGCAAGACATCGCCGAATATGCAGTGATGCTGGCAGTGATCCTGGTTCTGGTAGTGGGAACGATACGCCTGATCGGATCGAACGCGAATAACGTTTTTTCGAACGCAGCCAGTTCGATTCAATAGTTAGGGACGAGTTGTACGACGGCAAGGCAGCTTAGAACAATAAAAGAGGACATTTATGGCGCGATTTACCTCGTTTAGCATGCAGTTTCGCTACTGGTTTGCGGGAGTAGCGGCTGCGGCACTTGCGAGGAGATCGAATCAGCCCTGATCGATTAGATTCCAGCAAGTTCAGCCAGAAGCCGCGATCCAGGATCGCGGCTTTTGCTTTTGCGGCGAAAATCCAGGAGGCGTGGCAATGATCGTAAACATGTCAGAGAAGGCAACCGAACAAGAGATTGCGCACATCATCGAGCGCATTCGCGAGGCGGGGTACCAGCCTCATATTACGCGTGGAGTGGAGAGGACCATTGTGGCGGCAGTGGGCAATGGACGGCGGCATGAGATTGAAGCCCTGCAGGTGGCTCCAGGGGTGGAGAATGTGGTCGCCATTGCGCAGCCGTTCAAGCTAGTAAGCCGGCAAGTAAAGCCGGAGCGGTCAGTCGTGAGTGTGGGCGGAGTTGGCATTGGTGGCCCCGGAGTTGTGATCATTGCCGGGCCCTGCTCGGTGGAATCGCGCGAACAGTTGCTGGATACTGCGCATGCGGTAAAGCGCGCGGGGGCGACGATGTTGCGGGGTGGGGCGTATAAACCACGAACTTCTCCCTATGATTTTCAAGGGCTGGGGCTGGAAGCGCTGAAGATTCTGCGAGAGGCCCGCGAGCAGACTGGACTGCCGGTGGTCACGGAAGTGATGAGCACGGAAGATGTGGACGTCATTTGCGAGCATGTCGATATGCTGCAGGTGGGAGCGCGCAATATGCAAAACTTCGCGCTGTTACGGCGACTGGCGACGGTGGACAAGCCGGTGCTGTTGAAGCGGGGACCTTCGGCGACGGTGAAAGAATGGCTGCTGGCGGCAGAGTATTTGCTTTCGGGCGGGAACAGCCGGGTGGTGCTTTGCGAGCGCGGCATCAAGACTTTCGAGACGGAGATGCGCAACACGTTTGATCTTGCGGCGGTGGCGCTGGCGCGGGATCTTTCTCATCTGCCGGTCATCGCCGATCCTTCGCACGGAACGGGCAAGCAGAGTCTGATCGCGGCGGTGTCGCGCGCGGCAGTCGCGGTGGGAGCGGACGGGTTGATTATTGAAGTGCATCCGTGTCCGGAGCGGGCGCTCTCAGATGGAGCGCAGTCGCTGGATTTCGCGGGATTCGAGAAGGTGATGAAAGCGATCGGGGAGCCACTGCGGAAGGCCGCAGTGACTGCGAATATGGCCCAAGCGTAGAAAAAACGTTAGTGCGCGGGAGTCGCGGCCGGGAGTTTGATCTGCATCGCGGGATCGCCCATGAGATTATAAGTTTTGCGCACGGAGAGATCGGTGATGCCAGACTTCGCCTTGAGAATGGCATCTCCCAACCTCGGCTGCGGCGAGTTCATTGCGGCCTGCACGATGAGTTTGTCAAGAGTGGTTTGCGGCGGGGCCTGGTTCAGGCCACTCGAGGCCAGCACAGCCACGGCACCGCCGTTCGGAGCGAGCATCAAAGCTACGGCTAGCGGCTCTTCATAAACATCCTGGAAGAATCCGTTGAGGCAATTCATGATGAGGAATACCGGCAACGAATTGCCGTTGGTGAGGGCAGTCGCGGTGCCGCTGTCGAAGAGATCGTCGCCGGACCATTCGTCTTCCGAGCCGTGGCCGGAATAATTCACTAACACTTGTCCGGAGTTGATGGCGGTGAGAATTGCCTGCCGCGCATCCGGGATGCTCATCGAAGTGGCAAACACATCCGTCACCTGTATGGTGGAAGGCAGCTGAGCCTGGGCGATCTGACTGTATTTCGTAAAGTTCAAGGTATCGTTTACATCGGCGACCATCAGGGCTTGCGAAGTCCACGGTCCGTTGGTGGACTGGCCCTCGTAGGTGGCGATCCTGCCGGCTACGAGTTGGGCTTCGGCCAGCGTACTCACGGGCAAGCGTCCGGTTGCGATGGTGGGCAGGCCGCTGTCATTGAAGTCGGAGAACCAGTCATCGGAGGCCGTCATCAAACCGGTGGTTGGAATAATTTTTGTGGGAACGAAATCCAGATAGCCGAAGCCGAGGTAATTGCGGGGATCGAGCGAAGCTCGGCCGTTTAGCAGGAGATAGCCGGGCGCGGTGTGCCAGGCGTTGACCGCAGTCTGCAGGAATTCGCGGATGGCGGCGGGACTGCGCTCGCCAAAGTTGAATTCGTCATAGAGATCGTCGATCAACACAACTGCAGCGGATTTTCCTTCCGCCTGATGCGCGCGCAGCAAGGGGTTCAGAGCACCGGCAAAGGCTGCGGGAGAAATCATCACAACTTCGCTGCCGGGCTGTGCACTGTGCCAGTGCGAGGGATGGTTCTGATGGATCTCTGCGGCCGAAATGATACGGTCCGTTTCTACCGCCATGAGCGTGTGCAGGGTGGAGTTGGTTGCTGACCATGGCACTTGCACTTCCAGAGCATAGTCTGTTTTTGAAGCGGCATCGGGCGCGACTTGGGCGGTAAGCTGCACAGGCTGGGTGGGATTGGTGATGTCGAGGACGGTCACCGTAGGTTGCGTGAAGCCAGAAATTTTCAGTTCATCTCCGGCTCGGCCAGTGAAGGTGAGGGCGCCGGAGTCGGCTACGTAGGAGTGCGGATAGATGATGCCGATGGACTGGAGCAGACTGTAATCGTATTCGCCGTCTTGGGAAGTCAGAGTGACAGTGTTCGCGCCGATTTGCAAAAGGCTGGGGGGGATATCTACAGTTAATCTTCCTTTGGCTTGGCCGGTGAAGGTCACATCGCCAAGAGTAGTGCCGTTCAGCGCAACCGTAACGTCGTGCGGAAAGCCGAGAATAACACCTTGCAGAATTACTTCGAGTCGAGCCGGCTGGGTCGAAGTCGTGTCGAGGTGGTGTACGTGCACGGTTTCATCGACGGCGGTGGAGGAGACCAGTGGTCCGAAGAAGTTGTTGCCATGTGCCGTAGTCAGCGCCGAGAAATAAGTTGTGTGAGGCGTGAGCTCCACCGTGAAGAGGAAGCTGGACGGAGGCTGATTGGAACCGGTGGAGAGCGGCAAGGATTGAATCCGCTGACCTTGTGATTCTTCGGTTGCGAGCCAGTAGACTCGAGTATCGGAATATTGGGTATTGATCCCAGTGCCGTAGAAACAAATTTCAGACTGGGGACCGAAACCTCCAGGGCCGGACGCGGCCCCGATGATCTGGATCGGTTGCTCGATGGCTTCAACGTAAAGATGCAGGAGTGACGGATCCACATTTGAGTCCAGGCCAGCCTGGACAAGTTGCGGCTGAGTTATGCAGTACCAGCCTTCGTGTTTGGCAAATATTTTGACTGCGGGGTGAGCTGCGAGGTTGAACTGCTGCTGGCGCTGGGAGTTCGTCGGAACAATTTCATGCCGGACATTTTCAGCGGTGTGGCTCGCATTGCTGAGCGTCGCGGCGGGCCGCGCCTGGTTCAGCTGATTCATCATGATGGCGGAAGTCGCTTCGCTGTCGGCGCTGGCGCTCGCTGAAGCCGCCGGCGAAATTGGTCCATGGAGGGTGCGAGTGCCGTTTACATCCATGTCCTCAAGCCAGTAAGAGTCGCTTCCGGCGCCTGGGGAGGAATCGATCCAAGTGTAGGTTCTGCCGGAATGCTTGGGCAGTGCGCCGTTCATGAGAAGCGCAGAGCCTGCGATCAGTGAAGGATTCAATGGAAGACGCTCGCCGCTCTGATCGCGGTAAACATTGAAGCCGAGATTGTGTGCTTCCCCACCCGTCTTCCAAAGAAGTGCAACGCGGTTGGCTCCGGTCTTATCCTTGCCGCTCTGTGCGGTGAAGATTTCCAACTTGATGTTGGTTGCGAAAGTGATGGTGGTTTGGACCTGATTGGAAGTGTTCGGTGAAGTCATCTGATCCGCGTTCACGCTCGCAGCGTTGGTTGCGGTTCCGGGCGAGCCTGCGCGGGTGAGGATCGTAACTGTGGCAGAGCTGCCGTTAGTCATGGTTCCAAGCAGACAGGTTACGGTGCCACCAGCCTCCGAACACGTACCGAGTGTGGAACTGGATTGCAGATAGTTAACGTTGGGTGGCAGGGGGTCAGTTACGGTCACGGTTGTCGCGGTAGCGGGACCGGTATTGTTTACCGTTAGGGTGTAAGTCAAAGTATCGCCGCTGGCCACGGTGGGACTCGGTGTGGCTGTCTTTGCAATGGTCACGTTTGCACTGTTCGCATTGGCGACAATAACCGTGGCGGTCGCACTATTAGTTGTGAGGCTGGGAACTATGTTAGTGGCTGTGGCCGTGGGGGTTTCGGCGATATTTGTTCCGGAAGCCGTGCTGGAGTTCACTTGCAATACCAGGGTGAAGTTGGCCGTGGCGTTGAGAGCAAGCGTGGCGGCGGTGCAGGTGATTGTTCCAGCCGCTCCCACCGCAGGAGTCGTGCACGTCCAACCTGCGGGAGGCGTGATCGACTGGAAGTTCGTATTTGGCGGCGTGGTTTGCGTGAAGCTGGGAGCCGTCGCGGCAGCCGGATCGTTGTTGGTTACGCTCTGCGTATAAGTGACATTGCTGCCCGCGGCAACGGAGGTAGGCACCGCGGTGTTTGTGGTAATCAGATCGGCCTGGGTTGCGAGCGCGACCACGTCCGCAGCAGTTGCAGTGTTGTTGGCGGAGTTGGGATCTGTGGTTGTGGAACTGACGGTTGCAGTGTCGTTGACCGCAGTGCCGGCCGGGGTCGCTGCATTGACTTTCACGATGACTGGGAAGCTGGCGGTTCCAGTGGCGAAGCTCGGATCGGTACAGGTAATGGTTCCGGCACTACCCGCTGTGGGAAGCACGCAAGACCATCCGCCGGGGATTGGGGTCAGAGAGACGAATGTAGTGTTCGCTGGCGTGGTTTCGGTGAAGCTTACACCGGTGGCTGTGCTCGGCCCAGCGTTGGTTACAACCTGCGTATAAGTGATGTTGTTGCCTGCCTGCACCGGAACCGGACTGCCCGTATTCGTGACGGATAGGTCGGCGGAAGCGGCGACCAGCACGCTGGCGGATGCGGTGTTATTCGCGCAGCTTGGATCGCTGGCGGAACAAGTCACGGAGTCGGTCTGAGTAATGGTGGAACCGGACGCGACACCGGTGTTTACAGTCACGACGAAGGTGAAGTTCGCGGTGGTGTTGGCCGCGAGAGAGGCGATGGTACAGGTAAGAGTTCCCAGGTTGCAAGTCCAGCCGGCCGGGCCGGTAAGCGACTGGGCGGTTGTGTTCGCTGGCGTGGTCTCGGTGAAGGTAATAGTGCTGGCTGCAGCGGGACCGCCATTGGTTACAGTCTGCGTATAAGTGATGTTACTACCGGCGGACACCGGATTCGGGCTGGCTGAATTCGTAACGCTAAGGTCAGCTTGTCCGGCTCCAGCGACCGGGATATTCAGCGTGGCCGAGTTATTGTTTAGATTTGTGTCGTAGCTGGTAGTGGTAGCCGTGTCGGTGTCGGTGATGATGGTGCCTGCGGCGGTTCCGGCATTCACGGTCACAACCACGGTGAAGGTGCTAGTCGAACCGGGTGCCAAACTCGGAATGGTGCAACCGGAAGCGAAAGACGTACACGTCCATCCGGGCGGAGGTCCACTATACGAAGTGAAGGTTGTGTTAGCAGGAATCGCTTCGTTAAACGCTACTGTGCTGCAATTACTGGGACCGGCATTAGTCACAACCTGGGTGTAAGTGATAGTTCCGCCCGCCTGGACTGGGCTTGGCGTGCCACTATTGGTGACAGCCAGGTCGCAAGCTACGGTCACTGGAGTATTCACAGTGGTGCTGTTGTTGCCGGAATAGGGATCACTGGTAGTGGAGGAGGCAACCGAGGAGTTTGCCGTGATGGTGGTAGCGGCGACCGTGGGCGCGACGTTCACGACAACGATGATAGACGCCGACGTAGCTGAAGCCATGCTGACGTCGTTGCAAACGACAGAGGCGGTGATGGTGCACGACCAACCGGCTGGAGCTGACACTGAGACAAAGGTGGTGTTGGCAGGAATCGCCTCGGTGAAAACGACGTTAGCGGCCGCCGCCGGACCATTGTTCGTTACTGTCTGCGTATAAGTGATGTCATTGCCGGCAAGAACCGTGGGTGGCGAGGCTACCGTGCTCAGGGCGAGATCAGCTTGGACAGCGGTGGCCACTACGTCGGTGACGGTTGCGGAATTAGAGCCGAAGGCTTGGTTGCTGGCATTTACAGTTGCCGTATCGGTGATGATGGTGCCGGCAGGCGTGGCCGCATTCACCTTGTAGATGACGGTAAACGTGCCCGAGGAACCTGCGGCCACACTGGCGTTGGTGCAGACTGGAGGAAATGCCGTGCAGGTCCAGCCTGCCGGAGGCGCGATTGAAACAAATGTGGTGTTGGCCGGAGTTGTCTCACTAAAGGTCGCGCCGGTCGCCGCGGCGGTACCAGTATTGGTTACGACCTGGGTATAAGTGATGGGGTTGCCTGCCTGGACCGGATATGGAGAGGCAGCATTCGTTACTGTCAACTCGGCGCCCGCAGTGGTTCCAACAACGGTGGATGCGGAGGCGGTATTGTTGGCCGAGTTCGGATCAGTTACCGATGAACTTACAGTGGCAGTATCTGTAATCACTGTGCCGTTGGCGGTTGCGGCGTTCACCTTGGTGATCAATGTGAACGTGGCGACGGTGTTCCCGGGCATGTTTAAGTCGGTGCACACCACGTTGCCCGTATTTCCGACGCCCGGAGTGGTACAACTCCATCCTGCAGGGGCGGAGAGAGAGACTAGCGTAGTGTTGGCGGGGATGGCCTCGGATAAAGTAGCGTTGTCGGCGGCGCTGGGACCGCTATTGGTGACAACCTGAGTATAAGTGAGGTTGCTGCCTGCGGCGACCGGATCCGGCGAAACGGCGTTTGTCACGCTCAGGTCTGCGCTGGATACGACGGTGGCCACATCAGTAGCGCTATCATTCGCGAGATTCACCTCGCCGCCACCACCAATGAGCGCGGTGTTGGTTTCAGTGGAAGGGGCGGTCTGCGCAACGTTGGCGGTAATGGTGATCGAGGGATAGAAACTGTTGTTTGCTGGCAGGACTGTCGAGTTGGTACAACTCACGGTTTGGGAAGCGATGGAGCAAGCCCATCCCGTGCCAGTAGCGCCGGTCGGAGTCAGGCCCAGAGGCAGCGTGTCGTTCATGGTGACGGTGCCGGCGGTCGAACCGTAGGGGCTTACATTCTCAACCGGAATGGTGTAGGTGGCGGTTGATCCGCGAGTAAAGTTGCCGACGTGGCTTTTGCCGAGAGTCACGTCGGGAGTACATTGCGCTCCGGACTGGGTGCCGGAAGTCTGCATGATTGACTCGTTGGTGATGCTGACGCCTGCTGCGCCGGGTGTCGATCCGTAGGCTACTCCTGGATTCTCGGTGAGGCCGTTTGTGCCGCCGTTCACGCTGGCGCTGGCTGGTGCACCAGAAACGAGAATTACGCCACCACCGCCGCCACCACCAGGACCGTGACGATTTCCGATCGTGAAGGGTTCGGAGGCCCAGGCGTTGCCACCGTTGCCACCATTGGCTTGCAGGGTGAGGCCACTTTCGCCGCCATTAGCGGAGAGAACAACGATACTGCCACCGGCTCCTCCGCCACCGCCCGCGTCATTGGCTGTACCGTTATAAGCCGAAACGCCGTTCGCGGTGAGGGTCCCGGTTCCGCTGAGTGCAAAGGTGCGAATGATAATGATGCCGCCACCGGTCGCGCCACCGCTGGCCTGATTGTCTCCGTCAGAATTGTTGCGCGTACCTGCGCCGCCGCCGCCGCCCATCGCGATGCGGTTGATGGTCGCGGGAAAGGCCGTGCCGCCCTCGCCGCCAAGACTCAAGTTTGTATTCCAAGAGTCGCCACCGAAGCCTCCGGCGCCTCCGTTCGCGCCACCGCCGCCGCCAGCGTTCTCGTCGTTGCCGCCAGGAGACGCAGTTTGCGGATCGGCGTCTGTGCCACCGGCGCCTGCATTGCCCGGGGCGCCGCGCGCCATGCTGCCGTCAGTTCCTGCAGTACCGCTGGGATAGTCAGTGTTCGTGTGCAGGAACGTGCCAGCAGCGGTCTCCACCCACTCCGGGGTGCCAGCGATTCCTTCGCCCTTCGAGGCATCCCAGCCAGCCTCTCCCCCTGTCGCTCCGGTATACGTGCCGGGTGAAGGCTGGCGATAATCTGTATTAGCACCACCGCCGCCGGTTAATTGCATTCCCGCGCCGCCGCGGAAGCCAAGACCATTGACCGCGATGGTTGCGCCGTTGAGAGTGAGTGTTCCGGAAGTATCAAGGGCGAGTACTCCGCCGGTGGAACCGTTCCATGCTTGAGCCGTTGGTGGCGTGGTTGCGTTGAACGAAGCGGTTGTGTACTGCGGCACGACAATTACTTGATAAGTGCTCTGGCCAGCGGTGGCTGAGGCGGCGGCGGAGTGATAAGGGAAGACGAGTCCGCCGCCGGTACCTGCACCGGTAATGGTTACGGTGCCACCGGTTGCCGGGACTGCGCTCTTCGCGGTGACAAACTCATAATCGCCAGCGCTATTCAGCGCGGTGAAACCCTGGCCTGTGAAACCGTTTCCATAGGCGACAGTGTTCGAGTCATTGATGCTTGCATCCTGCATCTGAATTACGAGCAGCAGGTTTCCTACCGCGATCGGCGTGGGTGTACCGCCGGGACCACCGGTAGCGGCGCCAACCGTGATGGAAGTTGCGCCGGCGGCAACGCTGGCGCTTCCGGGATAGTAAGTGTTCAGGACACTAGAGAGATTGGTTCCGGGTACAGCCTGGGAAACTCCAGCGCAGGCGACCGACTGCACAGTTGCGACGGCTACGTACGTATTGTTGCCGGTGTTGAAATCGGGCGGCGTTCCGGAGTCGGAGACGACAGCCGTATTGGTAAATGCGCCGGAGGCGGTGGCCGTTTCAACCACGGCGACGGTGGCGGTTGCTCCGCTGGCGAAGGGAGTTGGAAGAGTACAAGTGATGGGGCCGGTTCCGGTGCAGGTGGTACCGGCGCTCGGAGTGACAGAGTTCAAGGTCATGCCCGCAGCCAGCGTATCTGTCAGCTTGACGGCATTCGCGGCGGAGGTTCCGTTGTTGAAGACGGTGATGTTGTAGGTGGTGCTCGCCCCCAGAAAAACCGCGCTACCAACGGTGGTGGTAACGCCGATGTCGGCTGCGCTGGGGTTGAACGAGATTGCTCCAAGCGCCCAGTTGAAGGTGCCATTCGTGGTCGCCGTTCCAGCATGCGTCTCCGTAACTCCGGCCGTGTTGCTGCAGGTGAGGGTAGTCGCCGTGGATGCGGTACAGGTGAAGGTTCCGTTGTTACCGGCGTTGGTGAACCCCGCGATCACAAAGCTGTCACCGGCGAAGCCATTGCCGGTTCCGCCGGTAATCGTTCCCACGTAGACGGTATTGGTGGACCCGGTGGCCAGAACGGCGGTCGCGGGATCGGTTTCCGTAACCCCGGCTTTGTTGCTGAGCGTCAGTGTGGTGGCAGTAGATGCGTTGACCAGGAATGTCCCGTTGTTGCCGGCGTTGGTGAATCCGGTGACAACGACGGTGTCCCCGAGAAAGGCATTGCCGGCGCCACCGGTGATGGTGCCCGTATAAACCGCAGTGGTCACAGCTGCTGTTCCAGCGTGCGTCTGCGCAACTCCACCCGCGTTGTTGAGAGTTATTGTGGTCGCCGTGGAAGCAGTACAGGTGAAGGTTCCGTTATCGGCAGCGCGAGTAAAACCCGCTACCACGACAGTGTCCCCGACCAAAGCGTTGCCGGCACCACCCGTGATCGTTCCGGTGTAAACGGTGTTGCCGCCGGCGACATTCGCAACGGCGGTTAGAGTGAGGGTGGCGGTGTTGGGGGCAACGGAGGTCAGGTTGAATGCGACGCCGTTGGGCACGACGGAGGTGAGAGCAAGAGCTTCATTGAAACTTTCCGAAAGAGGCACGCTGGGTGCCCCGGTTCTGCTGCTGCCTGTGCCGACTATATCCTGAGCTGCGTTTGGAGTGGTGGCGCCGGAGGTTACGTTCCACTGCGATACTTGGGGACCATTCACCGTGATTGTGCCCATGCCCACCGCCAGCGTGTCGAGGATCATGCCGTTGACTACGCTCGGTATATCCACGGTGGAGGAGCACTGCGAGTTGCCGGAGGCTGCGCTGGCCACGCAGCCTGCCGATTCACCGTCAGAGGAAGTAAACGTACCGAGGGGCACGGTCTGATCGACGTCGGTGAAGACGGTCGCGCCGGCCGCTATGCCGACGGTCGCAGTCGCCGGAATGTTGATGGAGACAATAATCGGCAGATTGGTTCCAGAGGCAGGATTGAGCAGAAACCACTGTTCTACGCGGCGAGTGTTTGCGGCATCGTTCTGCGCACCTACCAGGGTGAGCGCTATGCCGTTGTAGGTGACACCGGTGACAGCGGTGCTGGGGCTGTTTTTGATATTCATCGAAACGCCCACGAGCAGTCCTCGATTCGCCGTGGCCGAGGTGGTGTGATTGAAAGTGAGTGTCAGCGTGCCTGGCCCTGTCAGATCTGCAGTCGCATTTGTACTGGGGCTAGTATCGACCAAGACCTGAGCGCGGGAAGAGGGCGCGGCGAGAAGAACGAGAATCAGAGATAGCACTCCAAGCAGAATCCCGGTTCTGTTATCTGCGCCTTGCGATGAGCGCTGCCGTCCCGACCTGCGCAGGAGCGCGCCGGCCAGATGTTGGCCGCGGGCCGCTACTCGCAGCAATTTGTCGCTGATTCCTTTTAGTTTTGTCCGCACGATGGTTTTTCCCAACCTGACTTCTTTCGCAACGACCACGCCCAAAATTTCGTGGCCGCGCGCTGGAGGGTCATCTTGCTGTCCGCAATCGCCGCGAGTAATAAATAAATCGTTATCATGATCGATACGCACGAGGCGGTGAAGGCGGAAGCCGCTATGACCTTTCGTAAGTACAATATCGCCCTTTCGTAATTTGCTCACGATTACGGGGGTAACATGGACAATCTGGCGGTCGCGAATGCACGGGGACATGCTCGCGCCGCGCGCCTCGAAGCGCACGCTCAATCCGTTCTTCAGCAGCTCGCGGCTGAGGGCCTCGAAGCTTTCTGAATCAGACTCGTGGTTCGTCATGGAAGCGACTCTCGACGCAGAAAGAGTCTTGAAGATTTTTGCTCAAGAAAAGAGCTCACCTCAGCTGCTAGAAGCCGCATCGATCGAGCACGATGTACGGCACGAGTAAAACTCGTGCCCTTCCCGGTCCCACTTGAGACCGAGCTTTTCAGCCTGCTAATCATGGAACTGTAGAACTTTTTCTACGGCGCGCTCATCGGGCTCGAAAGAATAGTGATAGCCAGGAACGGAATCGGCGACGCGCTCCAGGAAGCTGAGGGCGGCTTCCACGTACTCGTGGCGATGAAATGGGACGAAGGCGCGCGCGAATAGTTCGGCGACCATCTGGCTGCGAGAGAGGCGCGTGAGGACGTTGCCGTGGCCGTGCTCGAGGACGAAGATGCGCTGCAGCGGGGCGCGCTGCGGGAGAGCGAAACATCCCTCGCCATGCCAGGGAGTGCCGTACATGAAGATTTGCCTCGGATCGTCGCCGGGCTGTAGTTCGCGAGCCGGGCGTTCGCGGACGATGATGCGGTCGTCGCTGAGGATTTCGACTTTGTGCAGCGCGGTCCAGAGGCGCGCGGTGGTGCTTTTGCCGGCGCCGGAGTGGCCGACGAACAAGTTGCTTGCGCCGTCAGGACCGACGATGCCGACGCCGTGGAGCTCGATGGCTCGCTCCTGGGTGAGGCGATGCATGATCAGGAGTTCGTCAAGGGGATACTCCAGGGGTTCAGGAACGGTTGGCAAAGTTGCGAAAGACTGCTCATTCATCTGGAGCTTGGCGCGGCGGAAGTTATTGTCGACGATCAGTCTTTTGTAGGGTTGCTCACCGAGGGATGGCACGTTGAAGTCGAACTGCAGGAAATCCTCGTCCTCGGACAAACGCCACACCGAGCCAGAGTCAAACACTCGAAGAGCGGCGGACGGAGGAATAGTAGCGACCCATTCCACTTCCAAGCTGATATCGGAGGCACTTGTCTTTGCGCGAAATGGCTCCAAGGGCGGGACTAGCGCAACATCCGCAGTGCGATAGCCGGTGAGCTGGACGGTTATGCCACCGACAGAAAAACCTCCGCAGAGTGCGGCGCTTGAGTCGTCGAATTTCGGTAATGTGCCCACAAGGTCACTTGGTATTTCCAGACGCGTTACGCCAAGATTGCAACAGTTAAGATCCTGCGTTCATGCATGTAAATCCGCAGATGCCGCCGGGGCCACCCGTCCCCGCAACTTTGCAATGCCCTAAGACTGCCTCTTCCGGTCGAAGGCTGATGGTTGTCAGTTTCGGTGATTCGTACGGCTTCTTACCGTCGGATTGATTTGTTTTCTGTTCCATACCCCCTCAATCCTTACTCCTACGGTTCAGTGACCACCGCAGTTGCCGCAGCCCGCGGCAGCACCTGGGTTGTTCAGAATCGGAAAAATCTGCTGGGGACCGACCCAGCTTTCGACGTCGATCTCTTTGTTCTGAATGCGGCGTGCGGACTCCAGCAAATCCTTGTGTTGGGTGCCCCCTGCGCAGAATTCGCAGTCTCCATGGCCAGGAATTTCGACTCCGATCACGGCTGCACGCAGGTGCGCGACATGGCAAAGAAACTCGACCGGACTTTCGCGATCACCGTTTTCCATTTCGCCGTTCGCCGGACACATCCCGCACAACGATTGAATGCGACACTGCATACACTTGGTCACGCGAGTACGTTTGCGCGTGCGCAACTCACGAAGAGAATGCTCCCACGCCGGCTTCAGGCCGTCCCGACGTACATCGAATGTCTCTTGCTGCGAGATGACGCAGATACCCATCTCGCCATAAGCATTAATGGCGAAGGCGTTGAATCCGCCGCCACAGAAGTACACGGAATCGGTCTTCGACAAGCTGGGAGGACCTTCCATTTCGTGCCTGGCCAATCTGCGATATTCGCTCACGCCCTTGGGAGCATGCATGTCGAGCGCTACAACGTCTTCCGGGGAAAGGCGCACTGCCAGCGGACTCTGCGAGCAATCGATGCGGGGATTGATCTGGCCGTCCATCTTGAACTCAACCCCTAACTCTTCTTCCGCAAACTGTCGCATGGCGGAGACTTCATGCTTGTTGATGGTGGTAGCCACAGTCTTCAACTTGACCGGCAATCCTCTTTCGCGCAGGAGTTTGATTCCGCGCAAGCAGCGGTCATAGGAGCCGGGGATCTGTGTAAGAGCTTCGTAGGTTTCACGGCTGCGGCCGTAGAGGGTGATCTCGATAGCGAAGGGCGGCCACTCGACCAGATAGTCAGCGATCTTCTCGTTGATGAGCGTGCCGTTGGTGAAAAGGGTAATCAGAAAGCCATTCTTCTTGGCGTAGGTGTAGATTTCCAGAAAATCCTTACGGGCGAAAATTTCACCGCCGGTGTAGATCAGCCAGAAGCAACCCATCTCGACCATTTCGTCGAGCATGCGGAAGTGCTCTTCCGTGGTCATTTCGCGGCTGCGGGCGTCCTGATCGCCCATGGGGAGATTGTTGTAACAGTGCTGGCACTCGAGCGGACAGCGGCGCGTGACCTCGATGGTCACCTGCATGGGCGCACGCTGGCCGGACTGGCGCTGGTGCAGGTCGGCGCTGAAGGCCCCGTAACTCAGTTGTTCCATGATCCTCCGGAATTGGTTGTGCGCATGTGCGACATTAGTGCGAGCCCGCCGACTGCAGTTCTCCTTGTCCCTGCCCGGTTGCATTCATGGCAGCCATCGAGACTTGCTCACGAAGCTCGACCAGGCCGGCCAAAAGCGTGTCTTCGAGGAACTGCTTCACATCCTGCTCGGCCTGTTCGTAGGCGACGGCATATTCCTGTTGGACCGCATTGATCAACTCGGGGAGGGTCTTCGGTGTTTCCATCGACTGCCAGATGAGCGATCCGGTTTGATTGAAGCTGTAGATGGACGCCAGGTCTCCGACTTTGCCGCGCACGGGAACGATCAAAGTTTCTCCGGCAACGCGGCGCGAGACGACAGCGAGGGAGCGGACATAGATTTGCTCGAGCTGCGTTTCGCCTTTGTCAGCAACGAATTCCGTTTTCCGTAACAGGGTTTGGTCCATAGATAGTTGGAGAACATCCTTACCTTTGGATTACCGCAGAAGTGATGGCATTGCGCAATTGCGCCTTTGGGCACCGGCATCCAGTTGGTTATCACCCTTGTTGGTTCACAACTATAGACGCGACATAGGGTTACGGCATCGTCGCAATGTGAGAAGGGCCCTCGAGACAGCGGGCACCTCAGCGGCTAAAGCCGCGATTCGAACGAGCCGGTAATCACAGCGATGAATCGCTGCGCCACCCAAAAGCTGCAAATCAGCCGCACCACTAAGATCGGATACAGCTTCGGTTCGGAGACAGCATCAACTTGGCAACAAGTCAGCCACAACTTCGAGTTTTCCGCAGGCCGGAAGTATTGTCTTTTCTAGTTTCAGTTTCCATGCGTGGCAATTCGAGAACTGATCTCGCTTCATCTTTTTTGTGGGAAGCGGGATGGGTGGTGGACAAAAGGAAAACAATCGTTATACAAACGAAAGCGAACGATGCCTACCTTTGACGTTACGATTGCCGGAGAAGTGAATCTGGATTTGATCCTTTACGGCGTTCCCGAAGAGCTACCCCGGGAGCGCGAACTGCTGGCCGATCGCATGAAGCTGACGCTGGGAGGGTCCTCCGCAATTCTGGCGCACAATCTGGCTGCGCTGGGCAGCCGCGTGGGATTTCAATCGTGCATTGGGGATGACGATTTTGGGCAGATTGCACTGCAGCCGTTGCAGGAGAGTGGAGTAGATGTTTCGCGGGTGCGGCGCGTGGAGGGAGCGGTGGGGACGGGAATCACCGTTATCTTGCAGCGCGAACACTGGCGAAATATGGTGACGTATTCAGGCACGATTGCGGAGTTGGCGTGGGATGAGCTTGATCTTGATTATCTGAAGAATTCGCGTCACTTCCATCTCTCATCTTTTTATCTGCAGCGAAAATTGCTGGAGCGGATTCCAGAACTCTTCCGGCGAATGAAAGAAGCGGGACTTACGACTTCTCTCGATACGAACGATGATCCGGATGACGGTTGGGAGGGTGGTCTGCAGGAGGCGCTGCGCTATGTTGACATCTTTCTGCCGAACGAGCGCGAGGTTCAGAAGGCGGCGGGGCTTGCCGATGTTGAAGCTGCGATCCAGAAACTTTCTGCGATGGTGCCGTTGCTGGTGGTGAAGCTGGGCCGCAAAGGAGCGCTGGCGCAACGCGGAAGCGAGCGCTTTGTGAGTGCTGCGATTACGGTTGAGAGCGTGGATCCGGTGGGTGCGGGCGATAGTTTCGATGCGGGATTTCTACACGAATATCTGCGAGGCGGCGATTTACCGGCGTGCCTGGCGGCGGGCAATCTGGCGGGAGCTTTTTCGACCACGCGTCCGGGAGGAGTAGAGGCGTTTCGTGACGCGGCTTACCGGCGGCAATTCTTCGAGCAACGTCGTCTGGGACAATAAGCACTGAAAATTTATTTCTTGAGCGTCGTTCCCTGTGCCGGTACGCGCGGATCGATCTCGGATTGGGAATTGTGTGGTTACTGTAGTTACCATCGGATATCAGGAAAGTTGATTATGATCGAGCAGTGGCTCCGTCATGAAAAAACTCAGCTTCCTGGTCTCCCTTACGAACGACGACAACGACTACCAGCAGGAACAGGCGTCTGCCGCGGAGAAAGCTGCGCGGCGGCTGGGCGTGGATCTCAAGATCATCCACGCCAACAATGATGCGGTGACGCAGAGCCAGCAGTTGCTGCAGTACATTCAAGGCTCGGGAGCGCGTCCGGATGCAATTGTGTTCGAACCCGCGGGTGGAACGGGATTTCCGCAAGTGGCGCGCGCGGCCACCAGCGCGGACATTGGCTGGGTCATCCTCAACCATGATGCGGACTATGTGCACAAGCTCAGGCAGAATTGCCAGTCGCCGGTGTTCTCCATCAGTTCCGACCACAACGAGGTGGGACAGATTCAGGGAAAGCAGTTTGCGGCGCTGCTGCCGAAGGGCGGATCCATTCTGTACATTGAAGGGCCGGCCAACAGTTCGGCGGCGCAGGAGCGGACCGCAGGAATGAGCAAGACGAAGCCGGCGAATATTCAGGTGAAGACGATGCGCGCCAACTGGACCGAGGAGAGCGCCTATAAGACAGTCAGTTCATGGTTGCGACTGCGCACCTCGCAGGAAACGCATATCGATCTGGTGGGAGCGCAAGACGACAGCATGGCGGCGGGCGCGAGAAAAGCGTTTTCGGAAGTTGCTGGAAGTGATCGCGAGCGATGGCTCAAGATTCCGTTCACCGGCTGTGACGGCTTGCCCAAGACGGGGCAGGCGTGGGTGCGCAACGGCTTGCTGGCGGCCACAATTTTTATTCCTCCCAATGCTGACCTGGCTTTGGAGATGCTGACCGAAGCGATCCGGACCGGAACTCAACCGCCAGAGCGTAGGCTGATCGCTCCCGTGTCGGTGCCGTCTCTGGAGGAACTTGCAGCGCGTGCTGCGAAGACAGACAGTGTAAAGCTTCGCTCTGCGGGAGCCTGAATCGGCTCCCGTTCGCGGCGAAACTTTCTACATGATGCGCTTCGGCTCCAACTTCCGATCTACTACCAGTTCACGATGAAGACGCCGAAACGTTTCAGTCACGTGACAATTCCAACAGACCGGGCGGTGCGTGGAAAATACGTCGGGCAATTGCTCGGGGCGCAGTTCTCTCCATTCGACTGACTTGTTGTCAGGGCTGAGCAGAGCTGGCGCGTGGTCGAGATGGTGAAGTCCACTTAAGGTCTTGTGACAGAAAACGCACTGCTTGCCTTCGTACCACGTCGAGACAATATTCCACACTAGGCAGTTCTCGGGACTCACTTCGATTTGCTGCAGGCATTGTTGGCCGCAATCCTGCCGCTCAGGCCAGCGCGAGCATTCCTTTAAACGCAGTGTGGGCTGGGAGAGAAAAGCGCCGACGGCAGCCTCACCCGCGGCTACCTCGACAGCGGCAGCTTTATGAGTTTCGGGGCAAGTGATGAGGCGCTTGCCGCGGTAGCCAAAATAAGCTCGCAGACCAGGGATTGCGCGGAATGCGAACAAACCCAACGCCACCACAACTACAATAACGGCGACCCAAATTGTTCCAGTCATATACACCTCACACGAGCGGTCGCTTGCTTCACACTCCCACGGTTACCGGCTCTGCAGGCTGCCGGCCTTGCTGGTAAGACTCATTTTCCTGGGCATCCACTACGGCGATGGCAGCCACATCGACGATTTCCTCGACTTGAGCGCCCCGGTGCAGAACGTGGACGGGACGGCTCATTCCCATGAGGATCGGGCCAATGGTTTCGCACCCGCCGATCTTTGCCACCAGTTTGCAGGCGATGTTGGCGGAGGCGAGGTCGGGGAAGATGAGGACATTGGCGCCACCCTTCAGCTTGCTGAAGGGATACGATTGTTCAATCGTTTCCGGCGATAACGCTTCGTCGGCCATGATCTCTCCATCGACAATGAGAGTTGGATCGGCAAAATGCAACAACTCTACTGCCTTGCGAACCTTCTTGCAGATGGGGTGGTCGACGCTGCCGAAGCTGGAGAAGGAGAGCATGGCAACGCGCGGCTCGACGTCGAAACGGCGGGCGATGTGCGCGGTGCAGAGCGCGATCTCAACCAGGTCTTCGGCGGTGGGCTCGATGTTGACGCTGGCATCGGCGAGGAACAATACCTCGCCTTTGCGCGTGATCACGGCATAGCAGCCGGAAACGCGGTGGAAGCCTTCGCGCATGCGCACGATTTGCAGCGCGGGACGAATGGTGTCGGAAAAATGTTGAGTCACGCCCGAGACCAGAGCGTCGGCATCTCCCGTGTGGACCATCATCGAACCGAAAACATTGCGATCGTTGATGAGTGTGCGCGCCTCATTCAGAGTTACTCCGCGGCGCTGCCGCAGTCGGAACAGCTCCTGAATATAGGACTCGCGCAGCTCCGATGCCGCCGGATTCACAATCTTCATGCCCGCCAGGCTTAGGCCAAGCTCGTGAGCACGAGCTTGCACCACGGCGAGGTCGCCCAACAGAATCGGCTTGGCGATTTTTTCTTCGACGAGGGAGTGGCAGGCACGCAAGATCTTTTCGTTTTCACCCTCGGGGAAGACAACTTGCTTGGGATGAGCCTGCGCCTTGTGGATCATGGTGCGCGTAACTTCGTGAGCCTTGCCCAGCCTGCTTTCGAGTTGCTCGCGGTAGGTGGCAAGGTCGACGGGTTCCTGGGCCACGCCGGTGCGCATAGCGGCCTCGGCTACGGCGGAGGCCTCCCATACCAGCACGCGCGTATCAAACAGCGTTGGGATAAGGTACTCACGGCCAAAACTCAGGCGTTCCACGCCATAGGCGCGGCAGACCGAATCCGGAACATCTTCTTTGGCCAGCGCAGCCAGGGCGCGGGTAGCGGCCAGCTTCATTTCTTCGTTGATGGCGGTGGCACGCACATCCAGTGCACCGCGGAAGATGAAGGGGAATCCGAGAACGTTGTTGACTTGATTGGGATAGTCGGAACGGCCCGTCGCCATGATGATGTCGCTGCGGCAGGCTTTCGCTTCTTCGTAGGTGATCTCAGGATCGGGATTGGCCATGGCGAAGACGATCGGGTCCGGCGCCATGGAGCGAACCATATCCGCAGTGACCGCGCCCTTGACTGACAATCCGACAAACACATCGGCACCGCGCATGGCGTCCGCGAGGGTTCGCTGGTCTGTCTGCTGCGCGAAGCGTTCCTTGTAAGGATTCATGCCTTCGGTTCGGCCTTTGTAGACAACGCCCTTGGTGTCGCAGAAAGTAATGTGCTCGTGCTTTACGCCCAGCCGCTCATAGTGTGCAGCGGTGGCAACACCCGCGGCGCCGGCGCCGTTGAAGACCACGCGAACGCTGCCGATATCTTTGCCGACAATCTCGAGCGCATTCAGCAGCGCGGCTCCGGTGATGATCGCCGTGCCATGCTGGTCGTCGTGGAAGACCGGGATCTTCATTGTCTTGCGGAGGGTTTCCTCGATGTAGAAGCACTCTGGAGCCTTGATGTCTTCGAGATTGATGCCACCGAAGGTGAGTTCGAGAAGCTGGCAGACTTTAATGATCTCATCGGGATCGTGAGTGTTGACTTCGATATCAAAAACATTCACGTCGGCGAATCTCTTGAACAGGACAGCCTTCCCTTCCATGACGGGCTTGCCCGCCAGCGCGCCGATGTCACCCAAGCCGAGGACGGCCGAGCCGTTGGTAACAACGGCAACGAGATTACCGCGTCCGGTGTATTTAAAGGCGTCATGCGAATTTTTGTTGATGGCGAGACAAGGTTGAGCGACGCCGGGCGTGTAGGCCAAGCTGAGGTCGCGTTGTGTCCGGCAGGGCTTGGTGGGGGTGACTTCAATTTTTCCCGGCTGGGGGCTGCTGTGATAATCCAAAGCTTGTTGCTTGGTAATCATTGCTTCCTCTCTGTATTTGGTGGCGCCCCGACCCCGGTTTCCGGTGGCCGGTTCTATTCCTTCGGACTCCGGCGCCATACGGGAACGTTCGGATTCCAGTGGTGAACGTCTTTCGTAAAGTCTCTGCTCTGCGGTGGAGTCGTCACGACGCTGGCAAGTTCAGCGGATTGAGATTGCAGCAGGCTGGCGACGTAATTCTCTACTTGCTGGCGAATCTTGGCATCGCGCAAAGCGGAAAGCAATTCGGGCTTGGCGACGTGGGTGAAACCACCGCACAGCGGACACTTCACTAAATCGTCATTTACCATGGGCGCCCCCGGAAGGACCGCGGTTGATTCTCGCGATGATGATCACCGCGTTCCCTGTTTTATTAGAGTCGCGGTGGAATGGGCGGGCAGTGATAAGCGTCTCGGAGGTAAGTGATCCGGGTCACACGCAGGGTTGCGAGATGCCTACACAGCTGAGAGAACACCACAGCAACACTCACCACTGGCCGTTGGTCAAATAGTCATGGATCGACTTGGCGGCGCGGCGGCCAGCGCCCATCGCGAGAATGACGGTGGCTGCCCCGGTAACGATGTCGCCGCCAGCGAAGACTCCGGGGCGCGTGGTGCGCTGGGTCTCGGAATTGGCTTGAATATAGCCGCGTTTGTCTGTGCCCAGACCCGGCGTGGTGCTTTGCACGATTGGGTTGGCGGTGGTGCCGATCGCCATGACCGCGACGGATAGCGGCAAATCAAATTCTGAACCTTTAATCGGCACAGGCCTGCGGCGTCCGGAAGAATCCGGCTCGCCCAACTCCATGCGAACGCAGCGTGCGGCGGTGAGCCAGCCTTTGCCATCGGAAAGAAATTCAACGGGAGCGGTCAGCATCTGGAAGTCGATTCCCTCTTGCCGGGCGTGATGAACTTCCTCTGCGCGAGCGGGCATTTCCGCGTCGCTGCGACGGTAGATGACATAAGCTTTGCGCGCACCCAGGCGGAGCGCGGAGCGGATCGCGTCCAGCGCTGTGTTGCCGCCACCGATCACGGCGACATCTTTGCCGTGCAGGTCGACCATGGGCTCATCGTAGGTGGGAAATTTGTAGGCCTTCATCAAGTTGATACGGGTGAGAAACTCGTTGGCGGAGTAGACACCGTTGAAATGTTCTCCGGGAATGCCCATGAACTGCGGCAAGCCGGCGCCGGTGCCGATGTAGACGGCGTCGAATCCCTCTTCGTGCATGAGTTCGTCGATGGTGACGGTGCGGCCGACGACGACATCGGTTTCAAATTCAACGCCCATCTCGCGCATGTAATCTAGCTGCTCGTGAATGATTTGCTTGGGCAGGCGAAATTCGGGGATGCCGTAGACCAGCACTCCGCCGAGCTCGTGAAGAGCTTCGAAGACGCGGACTTTGTGGCCTTTCTGAATCAAGTCACCAGCGACGGTGAGGCCCGACGGACCGCTGCCCACGACCGCAACTTTTTTGCCGGTTGGCTGCACATTCGGGATGACATGCGTGCCCATGCGCTGCTCGTAGTCGGCGACGAAGCGCTCGAGATAGCCGATGCCGAGCGGCTTCACTTTTTTCGAGAGCAGGCACTTGCCTTCGCAGTGATCTTCCTGCGGGCAGACTCTTCCTGTAACTGCGGGCAAGACATTGTCTTCGCGAATCTTGGCAGCCGCGCCGAGGAAGTCTCCAGCCACGATGAGTTCTACAAACTCCTTCACCTTCACGCCGACGGGACAATTGTCGGTACAGGTAGGCTTGGCGCACTCCAGGCAGCGCAGGGCTTCCTGGCGGGCAAGTTCCGGACTGTAACCGAGATTCACTTCGGTGAAATTCTTATTGCGCTCGTCAGCGGGCTGCTCGGGCATGAGCTGCCGGGGAACTTTCATGCGCTCCTTCATCGGCAACGGGTTGAGAGATTTGTTCGTGGTCGGACTCATCGTTCACCCCTTGGCGCAACGGCGCAGGCTTCTTCGGCTTGTTGGACCGCAGCTTTTTCGGCGGTGACACGCTGGTACTCCGCCAGCGAGCGCTGCTCGGCGTCGCGATACATCGAGTTGCGCTGCACCAGCACTTCAAAATTCACTTTGTGGGCATCGAATTCGGGGCCATCGACGCAGGCGAATTCGCTTTTGCCATCAATGGGAACACGGCATCCGCCGCACATTCCGGTGCCATCAATCATGATCGGGTTCAGGCTGACCACGGTGTGGATATTTTCCTTGCGGGTGAGTTCCGCCACGGCGCGCATCATGACAATCGGTCCGATGGCGAGGACAAGATCGATGCGAGTGCCGTTCTGAATGAGCTGGCGAAGCTTATCAGTGACAAAGCCTTTGTCGGCGTAGCTGCCATCGTCGGTGGTGATCATGACTGCGTCGCTGACGGCGCGCAACTCCTGTTCGAGGATCACCAGTTCTTTGGTGCGCGCGCCAACGATCGAGATCACACGATTGCCGGCGCGTTTGAAGGCCGCCGCCGAGGGGTACGCCATAGCCGTACCTACGCCGCCTCCGACTACGACGACGGTGCCAACCTTCTTGATCTCGGAGGGTTTGCCCAAAGGGCCGACGACATCGAGAATCTGGTCACCGGTGTTCAGCGAATTCAACAGATGGGTCGTTTTACCGATCGACTGTACGACGATGCTAATAGTTCCTCGCTCGGGATCCGAGTTTTCAATGGTCACAGGGATCCGTTCGCCTTCCTCGTAAATGCGAAGGATCACAAACTGGCCGGGCTTCTGTTTGCGGGCGATACGGGGAGCTTCCAGGACGAACCGTTTGATGCCGGGGGCGATGAATTGTGCGTGGGTGATTTTGAACACGGGCTCTCCAGCGAATGAATGACTCTTCGATTCTGAGTGGTCGCAGCGGGAGCGGCAGTGATTAAGATCACAAGCGTTTGTGAGCAGAATGGCGTTTTCTTGATTTACGAGCGCCGCGCGGACGTAGGCTACAGGGAAATCATCCCTGAGGTTTCTCCATGCTGCACGTTACTCCCTGTGACATAGGTGCCCTTCGGCTCCGCTCAGGGCAGGCTTTCGGCGCGGAAATACACATCCGGATAACAAGAAGCAATCCGCGAGCCGGTGATCACGGCTACGCGGGCACAGTCAGCACGGGGCAGGCTGCGCGGGCCACGACCTGATGAACGGTCGACCACGGCAAATGTGCCGTGCCATCAACGGGACGGGCTCCGAGCACAATCAGATCGGCCTCGCGTTCCACTGCAGTATTCACGATGCATTCGACAGCTGGACCGAACTCCATCACGATTTCCGGCGCGTACGGGAGTGACGCATCTTTTGGAACCAGCGCCTGCAGCTTCTGGACTCCATCTTCAATCGGCCCGGGATGATTGTCCAAGTCCGAGTACTGCTCGATGACGTGCATGAGCGTCAGGTGCGCCCTGAATTGCTCGGCCAGCGCCACGGCCACTGGGGCAACCACCAGCGAAGCGGCGGTGAAGTTGGTGGCATAGAGGATCTGTCGCAGTTCCAGTTCGGCCGGCGCCAGTTCGCTGCCCTTGGCTTGGATTTCTTGCAGCTTGGCATGGCCAGAGACTTTTGGTCCGACGGTAAGGACCGGGCAAGGCACGTGACGCAAGATATCCTCGGCCACGGAACCGAGCAGAAGCTTTCCTAATCCAGTACGGCCGTGGGTTCCGAGCACGAGCAAGTCAATTGCGTTTTCCACCACGATGTGGCTCAGATTTTTCCAGGGCTGCCCATGGCGGACATAGGTATAGTAAGGAATTTTTCCCAGCCGGTTGGTTATTTGCTGGATCTTTTCCTGAGCCTGAGTGTGAGCATCTTCATAAAGAGTGCCCATACTCACGTAGTCGACGCCGCCGGTCATCAGCAGAAGGTTGGCGTCGGACAAAATATGCGCGACATGCAATGTGCTGCCGAAACGCCGACTGATGGCGGTAGCGTAAGGAAGAGCAGACTCCGATGTGGCCGAGAAGTCGGTAGCGTAGAGGACGTTCTTAACTGAGAACGCCTTCCGTTGCTTCCCAGTTTCGGGTGTGTCTTGCCTGGTTTCCAAGACTGTCATAAGACACCTCCGCACCCAGATTCAGGGTTACACCTGGTGAGGATTTGGGCGATGCGTGATGTCACTCCTTGATGTGATTGCGATCACGAGGGGGCGGCTGGTCGTCAGCAAGTTTGCGAAACTGATTTAGAGGTCGAGATAGGCGCGCACCGAAGTCATATCTTCGCCGGTGCGAACGCGGAAGCCGAGGCGCCTCATGACGACCTGCATAGCCACATTGTCAGTGAGCATTTCGGCGGAGACCTGACTCAATTTTTCATCGCGAGCCACCTCGATGACACGGCGGAGCAACTCGTATCCTAAGCCGTGTTTTTGATAGTGGTCGGAAACCAGTACGGCGACTTCAGCTTCATTCTTGCTGTGCAGCTTGCTCAGGCGACCAACGCCAATGATCCGCCGTTCCTGAGTGTCGGGATCGGTGAGCTCCGCGACCAGAGCCATTTCGCGGTCGTAATCACCAAAGCAGATTTTCAGCAGCCGCTCGTGGGCGATGCGGCGGCTCAGGCTGAGGGAGCAGAAGTAGCGCAAGTAGACGCTTCGATCGGAGAGCGTTTCATGGAGCTTCACCATGAGCGGCTCATCTTCGGGGCGAATGGGGCGGATGGTGACGTGATTTCCATCGCGCATGGTCCACTGCGCAACGTACTGCAAGGGATAGGGACGGACGGCGGGCTTCGGCAGAGTATCGAGCGCCACGGCGGGGCTATGCAGGACAATTCTGGCATCGAGCGCGAGAAGACGTTCCGACGAAGCCAGCAGAGGATTGATATCGATTTCCGCGATCGAGCGCTGCTCGAGCACGAGCTGACTGAAGCGAACCAGCAACTGCTCGAGAGCCGGGATGTCGACAGGCTTGCGGCCGCGAACTCCCTTGAGCGCGGTAAAAATTTTTGTTTGCTCCATCATTCGTTGCGCGAGGGTGGTATTCAGCGGCGGGAGAGCGAGGGCACGGTCTCGATAGACTTCCACTAACTGGCCTCCGGAGCCGAACAATATGACCGGCCCGAATTGCGGGTCGAGGCTGCTGCCGAGGATTAACTCGTAACCATCCAGCTTGACCATCGGCTGAACCGTCACGCCGGAGAATTGATCGGGACCGGCTTTTTCGGCTACGGAAGACTGGATGGCGCGATAGGCGGAGCGGACGGAGGCTTCGTCCTGCAAATTCAGTTTGACTCCGCCGACATCAGTTTTGTGGGTGATGGTTTCGGAAAAAACTTTCAGCACAACCGGAAATCCGAGATCCGAAGCAATCGCTGCCGCGTCGTCTTCCGTGGAGGCGACACGAGTCTCTACCGTGGGAATGCCATAGAGGGACAACAACTGTTTCGATTCCAGCTCGGTGAGTAGAACGCGGCCACGAGCGCGAGCATTGTTTATGAGCTGCTCGACCTGTTTACGAGAAGCGTCGCTGAGCTCAGAGATTTCTGTGAGGGCGGGAATTTCATAGAGTCCACGCAGGTTGTAGGTGTAGCGCCACATGTAGGTGAAGGCGCGGGCGGCGGTGTCGGGAAAGGGAAAGGTCGGGATCCCGGCAGAATTGAGAGCGGCTTCGCCTTCCGCGATACTGTTTCCTCCCATCCAACTGGCGAGCACGGGCTTGCCGTATTCCTTGGCGTAAGGCTTGAGACGTTCGGCAATCTGTAGCGGATCGGTCATGCCTTGCGGAGCAAGGACGACGAGCAGGCCGTCGCTGTTGGGATTCTGGGCAGCGATCTCGAGAGCGCGGGCATAGCGCTCGGGATCGGCATCGCCGAGGACGTCAATGGGATTGTTGTGGCTCCAGTGGGCAGGGAGAAACTCATTCAGGCGCTGCAAAGTTTCGGGAGAGAGCTCAGCCAGCTCTCCACCATTGGCGACCAGCGAGTCGGTGGCCAGGACGGCGGGCCCGCCAGCGTTGGTCAGGATGGTGAGCCGCGGGCCGTTGGGGCGTGGTTGCCGGCCGAGAACCTCCGCCATGTAGAAGAGGTCGGCGATGTTGTGCACACGCAAAACGCCGGAGCGCCGAAAAGCTGCGTCCAGTACTTCATCGCTTCCAGTGAGCGCGCCGGTGTGGGAGGCTGCGGCGCGCGAGGCTGCTTCGGATCTTCCCGCTTTAATTACGATGATCGGCTTGGTGAGTGCGACCTCGCGAGCCGCAGACAGGAACGAGCGCGCGTCTCCGACGGACTCCATATAGAGCAGGATGCTCTTGGTGTGCGGATCATCGCCGAAGTAGTAAATCAAATCTCCCCAGCCTACATCTAGCATGGAGCCGGTGGAGACGATGGCGCTGAAACCTACTTGTTCACGATGGCTCCAGTCAAGGATGGCGCTCAGGAGCGCTCCACTTTGACTGAGGAAGGCAACATTGCCGGCCTGGGGTGGATCTTTGGCGAAGGTGGCATTCAGTCCGATGGTCGGATTCATGATTCCGAGACAGTTGGGCCCGATCAAGCGCAAGGTACTACGCTTCAACTGCTCTTTGATTTGTTGTTCGAGGGCAGCGCCTTCTACACCGCGCTCCTTGAATCCAGCAGAAATCACGACCGCGGACTTGGCGCCGGCATCAACGCACTCTGTAATGATTTGGGTAACCGTTGCCGCTGGAGTGGCGACTACGGCCAGGTCCACTGGATGAGGGATATCGCGAATGCTCTTGTAAGTCTTGAGTCCGAGTACTTCGTCGTGCTTAGCGTTGACGGCATAGACTTTGCCGCGAAAAGTATCGCGCAGCAGATTCTCGAGAACGGTCCGGCCCACGGTGCCGGGACGGCTGGTGGCGCCGATCACGGCCACAGAAGACGGAGCGAACAATGCGTCCAAGCCTTGCTTCTGCTGGATTTGCTGGTTCTCTTCCTGATTGGTTTGGATTAATGCCATCGGACCATCCTGAGTGGAACCTAAAGTTGCGGATCCCTGAACCTGCGATGTTGCGGCCTATACAGTCGAGGATAGCCTAACTGTTGAGTTGAGGTGAGAAAACAATTACGCGGGGCTCAACCGACGGGCACGGCGACCGCGACGAGGGGCTCAAAAATCTGCGGGATCGAGAGCGCGCGCGACACCAGGCAGAAGCTCTTGGCCGTGTTCAGAAGTTTGACCGCCCGCGCGCGTTCGGCTTCATCGGGAATCATGAGGTTGGCACGAATCGATATCTCGGCGAAGCTGTAGCCGGTTGCACCGTTCTTGAGCACACCTTCTACTTCTACCTCGAGGTCGGTGTGTTCGAACTTTGCATTCTCGGCAAGAGTGCGAAATGTGGTGGTGAAAGAACTGGCGACAGCACCAAGAAGCAAATCTTCTGGAGTCCAGCGCCCGTCCATACCGCCGAGGGCTGGAGGGGAGGCGAAGTGAATCGTGTTTGGCGCGGAGTTGGATTGAGCAATTCCACTCCGGCCAGAAGACCACCAGGCAACGACACGAAACTGGTCTGATCCTTCCACGATGCTGTCACCTCCCGCGTTCTCCCTTTCAAACTCCCGGAGCATCAAGAGAGTTGGAAGTTTACGGTGATCGTTGTCTCCACCTCCACCGGTTCGCCGTTCAGCAAGAATGGGCGGTAGCGGAACTGTTGCACAGCTTTGATGGCGGCCGGTACCAGCATGGGATGTCCGCTGACCAGCACCAGATTTTCGATTTCTCCAGTCTTGGAAATCACCGCGCTCAGCACAACTGAGCCCTGGATGCGCGCAGCTTTGGCAATCGACGGATACTCCGGCTGAACTTTCTGAATCAACCGGCCTTCGGTAACACCCTGCGAAATTCGGATGCGCTTGGGAGCTGCCAGTTTCGGAACGGCAGATAGATTCGAAGTAGCGCTGATAATTCCGCCAATGACTCCACCCATCTGACCGCCGGGAATTCCGCCGGGAACGCCTCCGACGACTCCGCCGGTTGAGAATGCTGGAGGTGGCGCCTCATCTTCCTTAATCATTTGTATTTTCTGTGGAATCTTTCCCGGAGTGCGCAGATGGCCATCGCTGATCTCGCTGACGCGTTGAATTACTTTCGAAGCAGCTTCCGCCGCGGCAGGTGGCGGAGGCGGCGGGGGAGGCGGTGGGGCTACTAGAAACGACAAAAGCTGCTGTTTCGGGAGGGCTTCCGTGAACATCAGGGGTATCAGAATTGCGACTCCCACCAACAAACATTGCAGAATAAATGAGAATATCGTTGCTACTGTGAACCGGCCGTGCTTAACCCCACCGGACTCAAGCAAACAGTCTGAAAACAAAGGCCTAGCCGCTGCTGCCTGCGGGGATGGCGATACTTGTGATTTAGCTCTCTCCTCGACCGGCTTTTTAACTTCCGGCTCGTGGACTTCAGTTGCGCTGCTCATGGGTCCTCCACATGCACAGCCTTCACAACTCGCTGTACATTACATTGTGAGTGCATAACTCGCGAGATACCATGCCCCGAGTCACGGCTTTTAGTGATCGTGGTCACGGGTGGCTAAGTGGTACAATTCACTGGACGGCGGTGCAATGCGAGCTCCCTACGGGCTGAATATCCTCGATAACTGCCTCACCTGTCCGGTGCGGGAAGAACATGTTTTCTGCAATCTTCCGGCGGCTGCGGTGCAGAAGCTTAACGAAATCAAATCCACCGCGGTTTATCCGAAATCGGCCATGCTTTTCATAGAAGGGCAACAGCCGCGCGGGGTGTTTGTGCTGTGCGCGGGGAGAGCGAAACTCTCGACGTCCTCTGCCGAGGGCAAGACCATCATCACGAAGATTTCCGAGCCCGGCGACGTTCTCGGAATTAATGCTACGATCTCCAACCGTCCTTATGAAGTGACGGCCGAGATGATTGAGCCGGGACAAGCGAACTTTATCGCGCGTGATGCTTTGCTTCATTTCCTGCGTGAACATGGAGAGGTCGCGGTACGAATTGCGGAGCAGTTAAGCCGCAATTACTACACCGCGTATGAAGAGATCCGTACGCTCGGGTTGTCTGCCTCGCCCTCGGAGAAGTTTGCGAAGTTACTTCTGGGTTGGTCCAATTCGACGAGCAACGGCGACCCCTTGCAGGTGAAACTGACGCTTACGCATGAAGAGATCGCCGAGATGATCGGCACCACTCGGGAAACCGTGAGCCGACTGTTTTCTGAATTCAAGAAACGGCAACTGGTGCAGTTGAAGGGTGCGACCCTGTTCATCCGCAACAAGCCCGCGCTGCAGAAAATGGTCAACTCCTGACCTTGCGTTTGGATCGTTCTGCGATCTCACACGCCTTAGCGTATTCCCGATAGCACCGATTGAATATTCCAACCGGCTTGTGCTTGCTCAGTTGCGCTTCATCATTTGCACACGGTCAATACCGGGCATTTAGCGTGGCACAGAACCTCATGCGTCAGAGCCCACGGTATATGAGCCGCCACCCGTGGAACCGAAGTGTGATTCACACCCATAACAATCAAGTCAATGCTGTGAGCGGTCGTCGTCTCCAGAATTCCTTCCGGCAGGAAATCCATTCCGGCAAGATATTCGGGTTCGACTTCAAGTTTTGTTTCGGGCGGAATCATCTCCTTTAATTTCCGGACGCTTTCGGTGCGCATGGTGCGCTGCCAGGTAGTAAATTCCTCAGCAGCGTACGCCGAGGGGCCATACATCGACGGGCCGAGATCGGCAGCCGGCATCGGCGGCACCATGTGTAGCAGAAAAAGCTTCGCGCGATGATCTTCCGCGAGGGACAAAGCGTAAGGCAAGGCTGCGTTGGAAGCCGGTCCAAAGTCAGTGGCGAAAAGAATGCGCTTGAATTCGGCAGTTTCCGAGGCCGGTTGCGGGACATTCGGACCAATGGTGAGCACAGGACACGAAGCCAAGTGCAGGACTTGTTCCGCCACCGAGCCCAGGGCCAGCTTTTTGAGTCCACCGCGTCCGCGTGTGCCGAGGACCAGCAGATCGATGTTCTCACCGTGGATTTCGGAAGCGAGAACATCCCATACGTCCCCTCGTTCGAGCAACAATTTATGTCGTAGGTCCTTGAAGAGGGTTTGCTCTTCAAGCAGACTCAGTTGATTCTCCGCTTCCAGCCTCCGACGATCCAGTTCGCGAGGTAGGGGACCGATGGGGATCCGATCATGCGGCTCCGCCGGGATTGCGTGCATCACGGAGAGCATCGAGCCGTGACGGCGGGCGATTGCAATTGCGAAGTGAAGCGCTCGCTGGGAAGCTCCGGAGAAGTCTGTGGCCATCAGCACATGCTTGAACGCAATGCTTTTCTGGCTGGGTATCTGCGCCGTCGTTGACATAAATGCCTCCTTCGAGGGCCGATCGGCACGGTCAAGAAGGCGACTCTGGGACGGCTCCTACCGCCATGCCTCGAGCCCGCTCCATTTTTTGCCTTTCTGATGGATCCGGCAGCGGAACCACGCGGATTCCGGAGCGGTCAGAAATAACGGTCATCTTGGTTGAACAGTCGCCACAAAGCCAGAAACGCTCACGGGTGAAGGTTTCCGAGGCATTGTCTTTCTCTGGTCCATAAGGTCCAGTTGCCACGTGAAAAATCTTGCCTTCACGCAGATATCGGAAGATGGCCGAACAGGAGGGATTCGCGCACTTTGACACCATAGCCGCCTCCATCACGGTTCTCCAAGGTCAAGAGCAATGTGCCCCGGAGATGCGATTGGCCTGCGTGCCCTTGTTACGAACGTACTATTGGATGAGCGAACGTGAAGTGATTCGGAGCACCGCGGGAAGTGACTCTCGTCACCAATGGGTTCGACTAGTCCTAATCGGAACCTGTCAGCCTTGCGCCAGCGCAGGGATCGATCAGCAAAGTTTGCGAGCGAAGGAACGTGCTGAAAACAAGTGGAAGGTTGCTGTGACCCATGTCACAACCAGACGTGCCTCCTGTCATAGCTGTATCCCGGGTTAGGGTCGAAGATTCAAGCAGTTAAGGAGGGGCACCGATGTTACTCGCATACAGGCTTCTCCGGCTGGTTGAGACCCACTCGGATGCGCTGGCAAATGGGCTTCTCGAACGAACGAGTCACTCTCCCTTTCTCCCAGATTACAACCATGTGCCACCGGATGAACTCAGAGAGCGAGTTCACGAAATCTATCAGCATTTAGCAGAGTGGCTGCTCGGCAAAGGCGACCTGGATGTCGAGAAGCGCTACCTGGAGATCGGCGCAAGGCGCGCCGAGCAGGAGGTGCCGCTCAGTCAACTCATTTGGGCGATCATTCTGACCAAGAAAAACCTCTGGGATTTCTTGAAACAAGAAGCGGTTCTGGACCGGCCGGTGGAGATTGCCGGTGAACTGGAAGTGGAAGAATTGGTGGATCAGTTTTTTGATCGTGCAATTTTTTCCGCGGCGGTGGGTTACGAGCGGTTCATCGCGTCGAAAGCGGCGGAACCGGCGCCGGAAATGAGATCGGTGGGATAACGCGAAGATTGGGGAGGAAGGATGTCCTGGGAGCTTGATTACAAGAAAAAACTACGCACGGCAGACGAGGCGCTGAGCTGCGTCCAGTCGGGAATGCGCGTCTACATTCAGCCGGGCTGCGCGGAGCCGGAGACATTGGTTGAAGCGCTGATGCGGCGCGGTCCTTTCGTGCAAGACGTGGAAATCGTTCACATGATGACCATGGGAGCAGCGCCCTATGTGGCGCCGGAGATGGAAGGGCACTTCCGGCATAACGCAATGTTTATTGGCGGCAATGTGCGCGAGGCCATCAACGACGGGCGGGCCGATTACACGCCGATCTACTTGAGTGAAATTGAAGGATTGTTTGAAAGCGGTGCCATGCCGATTGATGTGGCGCTGTTGGAACTCTCTCCGCCAGACTCACACGGATTTTGTAGTTTCGGTGTAGGTGTGGATACATCGCTCACTGCCGCGAAGTGTGCGCGCTACGTGGTGGCACAAATCAACGATCAAATGCCGCGCACCTACGGAGACAGCTTCATCCATGTCACGGGCATTGATGCGGTGGTGAATTCCTCCCGTCCTTTGTGCGCCATCAAGCACGCGCCCATCACCGACATGCACAAGGCCATTGCCCGCAACGTCGCCGACTTGATTGACGATGGCGCCGTGTTGCAGACCGGGATCGGCGGAATTCCGGATGCGGTGCTGCCGTTTCTGATGGACCGCAAGGATCTTGCGGTGCACAGCGAACTGGTTTCCGACGGAGTGATTCCATTGATCGAAGCGGGCGTGCTTACCGGGGCGCGCAAGAACTTCAAGCCCCGCAAGATCATCCTGGGATTTGCCCTGGGCACGAAAGCGCTATTCGATTTCGTGGACAACAATCCGATCTTTGAATTCCATCCGACGTGCTATACCAACGATCCGGGGCTCATCGCGCGGAACGACGACATGGTGGCGATCAACTCCGCATTGCAGGTGGATCTCACCGGGCAGGTGTGCTCGGATTCAATCGGAAATCAGTTCTACAGCGGGATTGGCGGACAAGTTGACTTTCTGCGCGGGGCTTCGCGATCCAAGCGGGGCAAACCGATCATCGCAATTTCATCGACCGCAAAAAATGGGACGATCTCGCGGATCGTGCCGATGCTGAGCCCGGGCGCAGGCGTGGTGACTTCTCGCGGGTTGATCCGATACGTAGTCAGCGAATACGGCGTCGCGTTCCTCCATGGCAAGAGTATCCGGCAGCGGGCGCAGGCGCTGATCGACATTGCACATCCGAAGTTTCGCGAAGAGCTCTATCAGTTCTGCGAGAAGACCAAATGGCTGCAGCGGCCTTTAACTGCGGAACCAGCTGGAACGAGGTGAACGATGGCGGGCCAGGCGCGCGGTAAAGTGGCGGTCGATGCCGAGGAATGCAAGGGATGCGGTCTGTGCGTGGAATCCTGTCCGCCCAAATGTCTTGAGTTGGCGCCGGAGCTGAATTCCTACGGGGCGCACCCTGCACGCTATACCGGAGAAGAATGCACCGGTTGCGGGATTTGTTTTTATTGCTGCCCGGAACCGGGCGCGATTACGGTCTACCGCATAAAGGCGAAAGGAAAAGCAGTCGCGGCAACGCAGGAGGGCGAAAATGCGTCAGCTGTGTAAGGGCAACGTGGCGGTGGTGAAGGGCGCGATCCTTGCTGGATGCCGCGGCTACTATGGGTATCCCATTACTCCCGCCAGCGAAATCGCGGAGGCGGCTGCACTTTACTTCCCGCAGGTCGGCGGAACATTTCTGCAGGCGGAGAGTGAAGTCGCGGCCATCAACATGGTGTACGGGGCGGCGGCGGCCGGAATGCGGGTGATGACGGGATCGTCTGGTCCCGGGCTCAGCTTGATGCAGGAAGGGATGTCGTATCTGGCGGGCGCGGAGCTGCCGTGCGTGATTGTCGATGTAATGCGGGGTGGACCGGGGTTGGGAAATATCGGGCCGGAGCAGAGCGATTATTTTGCGATGGTAAAAGGCGGCGGCCACGGCAACTACCGGAACATCGTGCTGGCTCCGGCGTCGGTGCAGGAGATGGCCGAACTCACCATGCTGGCATTCGATCTGGCCGATAAATATCGAAATCCCGCTGTGGTGCTGAGTGACGGCTTCGTCGGGCAGATGATGGAGCCGCTCGATCTTGAGTATCGCGAGATCCAACCGCCCGAAAAACTCTGGGCGGTGAAGGGGACGCCAGAAACGCGGGCCAATCTGGTGAGTTCCATTTTTCTGGAGACTGATGAACTGGAAGCGCACCAGCGCCAGATGGAAGCCAAATACATTCGAGCGCGAGAAGCCGAGCAACGCTCCGAGCTCTACCACACCGACGATGCCGAGGTGCTGCTGGTGGGGTATGGCATTGTTTCCCGAGTGTTGCTCTCTACGGTGGAAGCCCTGCGCAAAGAGGGCGTGAAAGCCGGGCTGTTCCGTCCCATCACGCTGTGGCCCTATCCGGCGAAGGCTCTGGCGAAAGCGGCAAGAAAAGTTGAAAAGGTGATCGTCGTCGAATTGAGCAACGGACAGATGGTGGAAGACGTACGGCTCACGCTGAACGGCAAAGTGCCGGTAGAGTTCTACGGACGCGTCGGGGGCAATGTGCCCTCGGTTGCGGAGTTGCAGGAACAAGTGCTGACTCGCGTAGCCGCAGCGGTCTGAGAATTGGCGACAAAGAGTTGATCCGAAGAGGACAACGTAAATGGCAAACGAAAACGCAATCATGGTAACGGGCCCTGAAACCGAAGTGGAATCCGAAACCCGGATCGAGGTCAGCAGCCCTAACAGTAACGGGTACGAAACGATCCATTCCAAATCGCCGCTGTTCTATGACCTGTACGAGCGTAAGTCAGAGCTGAAGCATCAGACCCACTACTGTCCGGGCTGCGGACACGGTGTGGTGCACAAGCTGATTGCCGAGGCACTCGAGGACCTGGGAGTGCAGGACAAAACCATCCTTGTGACTCCAGTGGGTTGCTCGGTGTTTGCCTACTACTATTTCGATGTCGGCAATGTGCAGGTGGCGCATGGCCGCGCACCCGCTTCCGCGACAGCCATTAAACGGTCCTGTCCAGACAAGATCGTCATTTCCTATCAGGGAGACGGAGACCTGGCGGCGATTGGCACGGCTGAGATTGTGCATGCCGCGAATCGAGGCGAAAAGATTGCTGTCTTCTTCGTGAACAACGGAATTTACGGGATGACCGGCGGGCAGATGGCGCCGACCACGCTGGTGGGACAGAAGAGCACGACTTCGCCGTGGGGCCGGCGGCCTTCGAATGAAGGCTTCCCGCTGCACGTGGCGGAACTGCTGGCCACACTGGAAGCGCCGGCCTACATCGAACGAGTGGCGCTCTCAGACAACAAAAACATCATGAAAGCGCGGCGGGCGATCCGCAAGGCGCTGGAGATTCAGCGGGACGGAGGAGGCTTCACGTTTGTGGAAATCTTGTCGCCGTGTCCCACGATTTGGGGGAAGGATCCGGTGGAAGCGCGGCGCTGGGTTCTTGAGAAAATGATCCCAACGTTTCCGTTGAATGTCTTCCGCGACCGGCGGCCGGAAAATCCCGTGGGCAAAGAGCCTCCGCAACGAAGCGTGGCTGATGTTCTCGACATCGCTCCCAAAGATCGGGCGCACGATGCTTCCACCGTGAGTCACAGGCACCATTTCAAAGACGTCAAGATCAAGATTGCCGGATTTGGCGGACAGGGCGTGCTGTTGCTGGGACAACTCCTGATTGAAATGGGCATGCGCGAAGCGCTCGAAGTGAGCTGGCTGCCGTCGTACGGGCCGGAGATGCGCTCGGGCAGCGCGCATTGCCATGTGTGCCTCTCGAAAGAGCGCATCGGGTCGCCGCTGGTCTCGCAGCCTGACGTGCTGGTAGCAATGAACGAATTCTCGCTGCGGAAGTTCGCGCATGAGGTGCCGAGCGGCGGCCTCATCCTTTATAACGGGGCCAGCTTCCCTGCTGACTTTGCCGCGCCGGGCGTGCAGTTAGTCGCGATTCCGGCCGCAGAGATCGCCGACAAACTTGGTTCAACCAAAGTTGCCAACATTGTGTTGATGGGCGCGCTGCTGGAGGAGACCGAGTGTCTGGCTGCGGGGACGGCGTTAAGTGTGCTTGAACATAAAGTAAAGAAACTCGATCTGCTGGAGCTTGACCGCCAGGCGCTCGCCGCCGGCCGTTTGTTCATCGACGAGCAGGCGCACGTGGGCGCGGTGAGTCAACCCGACGGTTTCGCTTAAACGGAGAAAGGCTTGCAATGTCCACCGCGTGGACCGCGCGTTACGCACGACGCACCAAAAGCATTACCAGTTCACAAATCCGCGAGTTGCTGAAGATTACGCAACGACCCGGAATGATCTCCTTTGCCGGCGGGTTGCCGGCTCCCGAAGTATTTCCCATCGAGCGCTTTGAGGAAGCTTGCCACAAAGTGCTCTCGCAGCAGGCTGCCTCCGCTTTGCAGTATGGCGCCACAGAGGGCTACGAGCCTCTGCGCGAGCTCATCGCGAACAACATGGCGCGCTATGGAATCAAGGCGAAGGTGGAGAACGTTCTGATCACCTCTGGTTCGCAGCAGGCGCTGGATCTGATCGGAAAGCTTTTCGTCAATTCCGGTGACCGGGTTCTGGTGGAGGCGCCGACTTATCTTGGAGCGCTGCAGGCTTTCAATGTCTATGGCGCGGAATATGTTTCGGTTCCGGTCGACGATGACGGGCTGCGCACGGATTTAGTGGAGAAGCCGCTGCGTAGCGGGCCAAAGTTCATGTACATCCTGCCCAACTTCCAGAATCCGGCGGGGACCACGTTGTCGGAAGGGCGGCGGCACCAACTGGTGCTGCTGGCGGATAAATATGGCATTCCGATTGTCGAAGACGATCCTTACGGGCAGCTGCGTTATGAAGGTGAGCATCTTTCCCCGCTGGTGGTGCTCGATCGTGAAAACCTGCGCCGCGACAGTGGCTACTCGATCGGCAACGTCATTTACCTGAGCACTTTCTCGAAGACGCTGGCTCCTGGGCTTCGCCTGGGATGGATTGTGGCTCCGCCTGAGATCATCGGCAAGCTGGCCCAACTCAAGCAGGGAGCGGACCTGCACACGTCTACCTTCACGCAGGTCGTGGCTTACGAAGTGGCGCGCGATGGGTTTCTCGACAAGCACGTGAAGCTGATTCGGCAGGTCTATCGCGAACGACGCGACGTGATGCTGGAGGCTCTGAGAGAATCGTTCCCGCCCACGGTAACCTGGACCCATCCCCACGGCGGACTGTTTCTGTGGGTGAGCCTGCCCGACGGTTTGGACATGCCGGCCATTTTCAAAACGGCGATCGAGCACAATGTGGCGTTCGTGCCGGGCAATTCCTTCTATGCCAACGATCCTCTGGAAGGCAGTCGCCACATGCGCTTGAATTTTTCCAACGCTGCTCCGGAGCAAATACGCGAAGGAATCGGCCGTTTGGCTGCGGCTGTGAAAAGCCATCTTGGTCAGTTCAGCAATCCACTTTACTCGAGTCCGCAATTTACGTAGGAGGTCTTACCATGCCAACTGCCGAAGTCGCCTCGAAAATGGAACTTGTGCTCGCCAATCAAAAGACAATTCTTCAGAACCAAGCCTTGATCCTCAAGGGCCAGGAGGAGATTCTGGCCGGCCAGCGACACTGTATGTACCGGGAAGCGTTGGAGACCTACCTACGGTCGAGTGAGATCAGCGGCGTGACCAGAGAGAAGCTGGAAACGAGCCACTAACTGCGGCGACGACCTCCGCGCGCGAAATGTCGAGACGGGGAGAGCTGTCGGACTGTGCCGGGGCACGCTTGACTGCCTCCTCGACGAGGGCAGTCCTCGCGATCCGTTTCAGCTGAGAATTTTCGAGGAAGGCTTAAGGGGATGGTTTCTGTACCATCCCCTGTCATTTCTTTGAAAGGAAAACGGCTTATTCCAGCACGTAGATATTCTTGTTCGCGCACATCTCCTTCAGCACCTTCGGCCACACGGTGACGCTGACTTCTCCGAGGTGGGCTTTGCGGAGCAACAACATTAAGGTGCGCGACTGGCCGATACCGCCGCCGATCGAGAGTGGAATCTCGCTGTTCAGGATCGCCTGGTGATAGGGCAGGCGCATGAAATCCTCTTGCCTGGCGAGGGTGAGCTGCTTCTTCAGAGTCTCGGCCGTGACTCGGATGCCCATGGACGTGAGTTCATGGCGCCGCTTGGTCACGGAGTTCCATACCAGGATGTCGCCATTCAGTCCGTGAGTGTCCTTGTCGGTTTGATCGTGGGTATCGGTGACCCAATCGTCGTAATCGGCGGCGCGCATCTCGTGGGGATATCCATCCTTCAGCGGCCAGCCAATGCCAATGATGAAGACGGCGGAATGTTTTTGCAGGACTGCGGTTTCGCGCTGCTTGCGGGGAAGATCGGGATACATGTCGAGAATTTCTTCGGCGTGCAGGAAGATCAACTCCTCGGGCAGATCGGGATAGCGATAATCTTTTAATTGCGGGAATAAGTTCTGGGCAAACTTCTCTGCTCCTACGATCACTTTCCAAATCTTGCGAACCGTCGCTTTCAGGAACTCAAGACTGCGCTGCTCGCTAACGATGACGCGCTCCCAGTCCCACTGATCGACGTAGGCGGAGTGGTCGTGATCGAGGAAATAGTCCTTGCGAACGGCGCGCATGTCGGTGCAGATGCCTTCGCCGACTTTGCAATCGAATTGCTTCAGGGCCACGCGTTTCCACTTGGTTGCGGCCTGAACGACTTGGGCATCGACCGGATGCAGATCGCGATCGTTAGAGATGTGGAACTGCACGGGCGTGCGCGATCCATCGCGATCCAGCATATCGTTGACACCGCTCTCGACGTCGACGATGAGCGGGACTTCGACCATCATCAGGTTGAGTTCCTTGCACAGGTTATCTTCGATGTAGCGCTTCACCTGGAAGATGGCTTGTTGAGTCTCTTTGGGAGTGAGTAACGAACGGTAACCGTGCGGCAGGATTTTTTCTAAATCTTTGTAGTCGCCGATTCCCGGACCGGCCAGGTCGGCTTTCTTATCTTTATTCAGCACAAGCGTGCTCATGCAGTTCTCCTTTTATTCGTGAGCTCGGCGCCACGGGGTCCCGGGGCACGGCCTAGCGAAGTTTCGGATGGTGGGGAGAAGCGACGCCGGAGATTCCATGGCGCGCAACCTTATTTTGGGGTCCATGTGGGTTCTCGGAACGCTCCATGATCACAGCGACTCTCAGCAGGATCCCCAAAAGGCCAATCTCCATCAACACGAGCAGAACTATCGTGAGTGTCGACACGGCAGCCCTCGATCCTGGGGAGATTCTCTCTCTTAATCGCGCGCGGTGCCGTGACCGCGGTCACCCCCTGCCGTGACCAAAGATTCGGGGCGTTTTCCCAAGATTTGGAGGGTTTTCAAAGCATCGAGCTTGCCTATGGAGTCACGGCTGTAGGTGACCTGGATCACTGCACCCCTTCCCGGCAATGTTGAAACTCTCAACTAGGCAGCTATCAGGTTGTTGAGTTCTTTTACATAGAGTTAGGTAGGTATTTCGGTTATCCGTGTTCACTTCCGCAACGGTAGTGGCTAGGGTTGCGAGAAGAGTCGTTGCTTTCATTGAGTTGCAAACTAAATAAGGAGAAAAAGAGAAATCATGAAGACCACGAAGCTGGTGATGCTGGTAATGACAATCGCGGTAGGGCTGTTCATTCTGATCCCAAATCTGTCATGGGCCGCCGATGACGGGGCCTCCCTCTACAAAGCAAAATGTGCTGCCTGCCACGGAGCGGACGCAGCGGGCAAACCCGCAGCGAAGATTCCGAGCCTGATTTCCGACGATGCCAAGAAAGCTTCCGATGCCGATCTGGCCAAAGACATCACGGAGAAGGCGAAGCACCCAGCGAACATCAAGAGTCTGACTCCTGATCAGACGAAGATGATTGTTACTTACATTCGCAGTTTGCAGAAGTAGCAGGTGATATTGGCTGTTCCTCTATGCGCCCCCGCCGTGATCGCGAACTTGCGAGCGGCGGGCGAAGACAGATGAGGGAGTATGAAGATGTCCGGCTCAATTCGGCGGACGCCAACAAACGCCCGCCGATTCGTTGCCACAAGACAATCTCCTCTCTCATTATTTGCTTCGCCGGATGGAACAGTCGGCCGGGTTCCGGATGCTGGCCAATCCGGGCCCGGTAATTTTTTTCGGTTCGCTGATTGCGGGCATTCTGCGCGCTTCTCAGGCTTGGTTCCGTCAACCTACGCACTCTTACCTAATTTCTCCGGAACGAAGGGCCGTTGCGAAGCGCCAAGGAGAAATTTCCATGAGTAAGGCGCTGTTATATGACGCGACCATGTGCATCGGCTGCAAGCAGTGTGAAGCCGCATGCGCACAGCAGAATAAGCTGCCCTACGACGATAGGGTAGCGGCCGAGTCGGTGCAGTCGGAACATAAGTACACGGTCGTCATGACCAAGGACGACAAGTTCATGCGCCGGCTGTGCATGCATTGCGAACGGCCGGCATGCGCGTCGGTCTGTCCGGTGGGAGCATTCCACAAGACCAAAGAGGGGCCGGTCGTCTACGACGTATGGAAATGCATCGGCTGCCGCTATTGCATGGTGGCCTGCGCGTTCGCGCAGCCCAAGTACGAATGGGGTTCGCTGAATCCACGCGTGCGCAAATGCATTATGTGTCCGGACCGCGTGGTTGCGGGGAAGCAGACGGCATGCGCCGAGATCTGTCCGACGGGCGCCACGAAATTCGGCGACCGCGACGACCTTATTAAGGAAGCACAGACCCGGATCCGAGATAACCCTTCGAACTACCAGCCTCGAATTTATGGTCTTCACGAAGTTGGCGGGACCTGTGTACTGATTCTCTCCAGCATGAACGTAGAAGAGTACGGCTATCCTGCTTCCGCGAAAATCGGCGACACTCCGATGCCGGAATATACCGGCCGGGTGATGGAGAAAATTCCAGACTTTATCCCGGTATGGTCGCTGGTGCTGGGTGGCATTTACTGGATTTCGCACCGCCGCGAGGAAGTGGCCGCGGTTGAAGGTGGCGAAAAGAAGAACGGGAGCAAGCAATGAAGATCAAGTTGACCTTCTGGAGAGTCGTATTTCTTGTGATTATGGCCTTGGGTCTTTACTCCTCATTTGTCCGCTATTTTCGCGGTTTGGGCGCGGTTTCAAACATGACCGACCAGTTCCCGTGGGGGCTGTGGATCGGCTTCGATTGCCTGTGTGGAGTGATGCTGGCGGCGGGCGGCTTCTGCGTGATTGGTGCGGTTTATTTGTTCAACGTGGAGCGACTGCATAGCGTTGTGCGCCCGGCCGTGTTGACAGCCTTTCTCGGCTATTTGCTGTTCATCGTTGGCTTGCTGTTTGACCTGGGCCGACCCTGGTACATCTGGCACCAGTTGATCTACATGAATCCGCACTCAGTCATGTTTGAGGTCGGCATGTGCGTGATGGCCTACACCACGGTGCTGTTCTTCGAATTCCTCCCAAACGTCCTGGAGCGCTTCAAGCTAACAACTCCCATCAAGTGGATCAAGAAAATCTACGCGGTGCTGGTGGTGCTGGGCATTCTGCTCTCGACTCTGCATCAGAGTTCGCTCGGTTCGCTGTATTTGATTATGCCGAGCAAGCTGCATCCGTTCTGGTACACGCCGGCGCTACCGTTTCTCTTTTTCGGGTCAGCGATTGCGGTGGGTTTGGCGATGACCATTTTCGAATCGACACAGAGCGCGAAGGCACTCGGTCGTCACCTTGAATTGCCAGTGCTCGTCGAATTGGGCGGGGCGTTGCTGGTTGCCTTGTGGGTAAATGCACTGCTGCGTTTTGAAGACTACTTCCATCGCGGCATGCTGGGACAAATCATCAAGCCGAGCTACGAAGCATATTTTCTGTGGCTCGAACTCACGCTGGCGTTCGTGATTCCTATTACTATGCTCAGCTTTAAGAAGGTCCGGCTATCGCCGAGTGGCCTGTATCTGGCGTCCGTTTTCAGTCTGCTCGGGTTTATCACCAACCGCCTCAATGTCAGTCTCACAGGGTTTGAGACCTACGTCGGGCATCACTACATGCCGAAGTGGACGGAGTTCTCCGTGACGCTGATGATTATCGCTTTGGGCTTCGCGCTGTTCGGCGTGGCCGTCCGATACCTCCCGATTTTCCCCGAAGAAGAACACACGGTGAAGAGTCTGGCAAAAGAAAGTCAGCCTGAAGTAGCTACCGCGGTCTTAAGTCATGCCGGAGATTGAGCCAAGTCGTCGCTACATAGCATGGAGGCAACTGCGTCGCAGCCTCAGTGCCAAGCTGATTGGGTCCTTGTTGGCGATGATGGTTGTGATCTTCGCGCTGCTCGGCTACGCCAACATCCGATTGCACCGCCAGCACCTGGAAGAGGCCACACTGGCCAGTGCAGAGCGGCTGAGCGATGTCATCAAGCGCAGTACCACGTATTACATGTTGCGCAACGATCGCGAGGGACTCTACCACGCGATTCAAACGATGGCGGATGAGCCGGGAATGGTCAAGGTTCGCATCCTTGATCAGGAGGGGCGAGTCAGCTACTCCACCGATGCGACCGAAGTCAGCCACGTTCTCGACAAGACGGCGGAGGCCTGCTACGGCTGCCACAGTCAAAGTCAGCCACTGGCGCGGCTGAATCGTCCTGACCGATTTCGTATTTATCGCAATGGCGGCGGACACCGGGTGCTAGGCATTATCACTCCTATTGAAAATCAGCCTAGTTGCTCCAATGCAGCCTGCCATGCCCATCCCGCTGACCAGCAAGTTCTGGGCGTTTTGGACACAAATCTTTCTCTGGCGAAAGCGGATGCACAAATTTCGGTCAGCACTGCGCGGTCGCTCTCTTACACGGCAGTGGCGATGCTGATCGTAGCCGTGATGAGTTGGCTCTTCGTCTGGTGGGTAGTCGACAAACCGATTCGTGCGCTGAAGAACGGCACCGAACATCTTTCGCTGGGGGAGCTCGGCTACCAAATCAAAGTGCGGTCCCAGGATGAGGTTGGAGACTTGGCTCGGTCCTTCAATGGTATGAGTCTGCAACTGCGCGCGGCAAATGAAGAGATCGTGAGCTGGGCGAAGACCCTCGAAGATCGCGTCGATGAGAAAACCAAGGAATTGAGAAGCGCCCACGAACACGTGCTGCACGTGGAAAAGATGGCCTCTCTGGGCAAAATGGCGGCGGTGGTGGCGCACGAAGTTAACAATCCGCTGTCGGGTATTCTGACCTACGCCAAGCTGCTTCGAAAATGGGTGGAGTCTGGACAGGCGGAGCATGAAAAGCGCGAAGAGGCGATGCAGTGCCTGGAGCTAATCGCGTCCGAGAGCCGGCGCTGCGGCGAACTGATCAAGAATCTGCTGAGCCTCTCGCGCACTGCGCCCATGAACGTGCAATCGACCGATCTGCATGCGGTGATTGACCGCAGCTTGCTGCTGGTACGGCACCAACTGGATTTGGGGGGAATCGAGCTGCAATTAGCGGTTGCGAACGACCTGCCGCGAATACCTTGCGATCCAGCGCAGATTGAACAGGTTCTAATCGCGCTGATCATGAATGCTATCGACGCCATGCCGCGGGGGGGCAACCTTTGGCTCGACGCCCATCTGAGTGATGACGAAACAGAAATCGAGATTCAGGTTCGCGACGATGGAGCGGGCATCGCTCCGGAGATCCTGCCACACATTTTCGAACCGTTTCTGACCACCAAAGAAACCGGTCATGGAGTGGGATTAGGTTTGGCTATCAGTCGCGGCATTGTGGAGCGACACAACGGGCAGATCGAGGTGAAATCGGAGTTGGGCCGGGGAACGACGTTCGTCATAACTCTGCCAACTCAAGCCGCCGATGCTCCGCTGGTGCCCGTTGGTACCGAGAATGTCGTGGCGAATACGAGGTGAGCGAAGTGAGCACACAGGGAAAGCTGCTGATCGTGGACGACGAACTGAGCGTGCGCGACTCGCTGGGCAAGTGGTTCCGTGAAGAAGGCTATGAAGTGGCGACCACAGAAAACGCCAGCGACGCGCTTACGCGGCTGGCCGAACAACGTTGGGACGCTGCTTTGGTCGACATCAAAATGCACGGCACGGATGGGATCGAACTGCAGCGGCGCATGCACGAAGTGGATCCGGAGCTGATCGTCATCATGATGACCGGCTACGCTTCAGTTGAGACGGCGGTCACGGCGCTGAAAAACGGCGCATATGACTATGTGACCAAGCCGCTCGATCCTGATGAAATTGCACATCTGGTAAAGAAGGCGCTGGCACACAAGCGGACGGAACAGGAGAACATTCTGCTGCGCGAGACGGTGGCAGAAGCGACGCGGCCGGGAGATTTGATCGGACAAAGCACCGCCATGCGAAAGATATTTGACGCCATCGAGACGGTCGGCCCGACTGACGCTACGGTGTTGATCACCAGCGAGAGCGGAACTGGCAAGGAGCTATTGGCGCGCGCGATCCATCAGGCCAGCCCACGGAAATTTCATCCGCTGGTCGTAATCCATTGCGGCGCGCTGACCGAAACGCTTCTCGAGAGCGAACTCTTCGGACATGAGAAAGGCGCGTTCACCGGCGCGCAGTATCGCAAGAAAGGCAAATTCGAGATTGCCGAAGGTGGGACAGTTTTCCTGGATGAGATCGGCGACATTTCTCTCAAGACGCAGACTGACCTGCTGCGCGTGCTGCAGGAGCGCGAGATCACTCGGGTGGGCGGCAATCAAATTATCAAAGTGGACTTCCGCTGCATCGCCGCCACCAATAAGGATCTGGAAAAGTTGATCGAGGAAGGTAAGTTCCGTCCCGATCTTTTCTACCGGCTCAACGTCTTCCGCATCGAGTTGCCGCCGTTGCGCGATCGCCGCGAGGATATTCCTTTGCTGGTGGATCACTTCGTGCGCAAGCTATCTCTCGCGATGAACAAACGCATTACCCGGGTTTCACCTGCAGCCATGAACCTGTTGCAACAGCAGCCATGGCTCGGGAACGTACGGGAACTGGAGAATGCGGTCGAGCGCGCGATGGTTGTGGGCCAGGAGCCGGAACTGAAGGAGCAAGATTTCATCTTCAAATCACCGACCGGACCGAGCTCCAACGGTGCGACCAAGAGCCTTGAGGACATTGAGCGCAGCCACATTCTACGGGTGGTGGAGGAGTGTGGAGGCAACCAGAGCCGCGCCGCAGAACTGCTCGACATCGATCGAGTAACGCTTTATCACAAGCTGAAGAAATACGGGTGGACTCGTGCTTCGGTGGATCGAGAGAAGAAGCCCGATGAAGTTGCCCGATGAAGGCGCGCGATGAGGCTACTGCATCTGTTGCCGATCGGGAATGTGGAGGACGGGCTGCTGAAAGATCTCTGCCCTTCTATTGAAGAAGTTCTTCGCGTTCCGTGCAGGGTGCTTCCGGTTCGCCTGGATCCGGAGTTCGCCTTTCACGGAGAGCGGCAGCAATATCACTCCTCGGAAATTCTACGGCGCATGCAAAACTTTCTGACGCCGGATTCATGGCGGATGCTGGGAATCGGGGCTGTCGACATGTATATTCCGATTCTCACCTTCGTTTTTGGCGAGGCGCAGATGGGTGGTCCATGTGCTGTGGTGTCGGCGCACCGACTGCGGCAGGAGTTCTATGGATTACCCTCCGACCGCAAACTCTTCCGCCAGCGACTAATCAAAGAAGCGGTGCATGAAGTCGGACACACCTTGCATTTGACGCACTGCGATGACTACCGCTGCGCCATGGCGTCGTCCCATGCGGTGGAGTGGATAGACCTGAAGGAAAGCGCGCTGTGCGGAACCTGCCAGAGCGCGGTAACGCTCACGACAAAAGTCCCAGAAGCACGCCTCTTCTAGCATCGTCTTCAATGTGATCTTGAAAGCTTTTCCACGCTGGGGCGAAATTTCCTACGGAATAATAGGGATCCTTCGACTGCGCTGGAACTCTACGTCATCGAGTTCCGACCTGCGCTCAGGATGACGGGGCTGACGCCTCAATCTTCGCGGCAAAAACACCAACCGCCCGGTATCCTGGCTGGTTTAGCCTTGGATCCGGGCGGCCTGGTTCTGCGGTCCTCCGCGAGTGGTCGCGGATTGCGCGAGGTGCACTTATGACAGGAAGAACTCTTTCGCCAACGGCAGCCACTGGTCGTCGGGGATCAGGGCGGAGACGTTGTCTACGGCTACTCCGCCGTCCTGGGCGTATGCGCCGGCTGTTGCCAGCGGCATGTGGCGTTGCAAGCGGCTGGCGGATTCTTCGGTCCACCAGCGGGCCATTGCGCCGCCCAGCAGGTTGCGGAAACTCGTCTTGGCATCGGGCGACTGCACAGTGACCAGCCAGCCTTCGCCATAAGGATCGCGAAGAGCGAGCTTAGCATCCTTCACGATGGCTTCGTTGATGTCAGAGACGCTGCCTTCGATGGGCGAAACCAGATCGACGGTGTGGCCGTCGCGATGGATGGTGCACATCTTCTGGCCCTGACGAATCCACTGGCCGCGCTGCGGAAGAGTGATGCTCTCGAGCTTGCCGGTCAGCTTGGAGGCGAAGTCATCCATGCCGACGCGGACCAGGCTGGGGCTCTCGCTCAATGCCCAAGTGTGGCCGGGATGGTAGCGCAGATTCTCGGGGACTTCGAAGCCGCCGACCAGAGCGGGCTGCAATCGCGGTGCATTTGCTTCCTTGCTGGGCGCGGCGACCTGCAATGCCGGCTGTACAACGGCGTGGCGGCTGCGGAAATGATCGATGAGTAAGAAACTTGCGAATGTGAAGAGAACCAGTAGGACTGTCATAAGTCACCTCGTCGGAGGGCCGTCTTTATTCTTGTCTTTGCGAGCCACTCACACTTTTCTAAAGGCAATCGCCGTGCCAAGGCGACGTGAAATGCGCATGCGTGAGCGAAGCGGGGCGATCTCCTTCTGAATCAATCAGATGGAGGAGGATTGCGGTCGTGACCTGACGGCCTCCGCTGAACTTATCAACAACAACGTGATTGAAATCGCAACAGGCTAAAGCTTGTGTTTCCAGCGGCGGCCAGGAGGAAAAGACGAATGGCTTTTGGAATCAGGAGCTTACCAACTTGAGTTCAAAAGATGCAGATCGCAACAGCGAAAGCTGAGAAATGCAACGGGGAAACCTACTCCGGCGAGTACTGCGCCTGGAGTTGGGTATCTGTAGTTTCGGTAACGGCAGTCAACGCGTGGACGCCGTACTCGAATCCTTTTTCGAAGGCTTTGAGGTTTATGGCAAGGAAGCTGGGCGGAACGGAATCAGCGACTGCTTTGCGAACGGCTTCGGGATCCAGAAGGTGAGTAACTGCGGTGAAGAATCCTACCATCACGGAATTCAGCACCATGCGCTTTCCGAGATCCTCGGCAATGCGGGTGGCTGGGATGCTATAAACCCGAATCTCCTTATTAATGTCGGAGACTCGGACCATGTCCTGCTCAACAATAAGGATCCCGCCGTCTTTCAATTCGGGGACGAAGCGGACGTAGGCTTCCTGCGACATGACGACGAGGATGTCCGGCTGCGTAACGTAGGGATACAGGACTGGCGAGTCGGAGAGGACCAGCTGCGCACTGCAGGCACCGCCGCGAGCTTCCGGGCCAAAGTTTTGCGTCATGGTGGCATAGGCGCCCTGGTAAATCGAGGCTGCTTTGCCCAACAGGATGGCCGAGAGGATCACGCCCTGGCCGCCGAAACCCGCAACTCGAATTTCTGTTAGCTGCATACTGTCTCCGGTTGATCTTGCTCGATGTATTTCTCGCCGAGCGATTGCTGGAATTGCCCGCGCATCATGGTTTGATAGTCGGGGCGGTCGCGGTCCACGAATTTGCCCACGATGATTTCGCCGGTCATGGTGAGGCCGACTTCGTTGGTGGGGGCTCCGTTGCGAACCTTGCTCTTCTCTTTGTAGTACTTCATGGTCTCGAGGCCGTCGCCGAGCTTGTTGCGGCGCTGATAAAGCGTAGGACAGGGTGAGATGACTTCGATGAAGGAGAATCCCTTTTTCTTAAACGCTTCGCCGATGGAGCGCGAGAGCTGGCGGACGTGGAAGGTGGTCCAGCGCGCGACGTAAACTGCTCCGGCGGCTTCAACCAGGTGCGGCAAATTGAATGAAGGCTCGAAGGTGCCGTAGGGATTGGTGGAAGTGGTGGAGTGATCGGGAGTAGTGGGCGCGGTCTGGCCGCCGGTCATGGCGTAGATCAGGTTGTTGACGCAGATAACCTTCAGATCGATGTTGCGTCGGGCCGCGTGGATGAGGTGGTTACCGCCGATCGCGGAGAGATCACCGTCACCAGAGTAGACAACGACGTTCAACTTTGGATTTGCCAGCTTGAGTCCAGTGGCGAAGGGGATGGCGCGACCGTGCGTCGTATGGAAGGAATCGAGCTTCACATAACCGGCGACCCGTCCGGTGCAGCCGATGCCTGAAACTAAAGCTAGAGATCCTAAATCGATTTTCGAATCGACCAAGGCGCGGGCGAAAGAGTTTACCGTGGTGCCGATGCCGCATCCGGGGCACCAGATGTGAGGCATGCGATCGGTGCGCAAGAAAGGCTCGACCGGGTTGACGATGTCGATCAGATGCTCTGACATTTACTGGCCTCCACGATTACTTTGAGGATGTCTTCGGGCTTATGAACGCCGCCGCCGGCGTGCGATACGGGGAATGTCCTGGCCTTGCCGGCTGCGGAGCGCTCTACTTCGCGCACCATCTGGCCGAGATTGAGTTCGGGAACGACGAATGCTTTCACTGTGCTTGCCAGTTCGCGAATTTTTTTCTCGGGGAAGGGCCAGGCTGTAATCAGCCGCAACTTGCCCACACGCAGACCCTGGCCACGAGCGACCTCGATGGCTCGCTGGGCCACGCGCGAGGTGATCCCGTAAGAGACAACCACAACATCGGCGCCAGCAAGCTGTTCTTCCTCGAACAGAGCAATGCGGTCGGCGGCGTCACGAATTTTGCTTTGCAGACGCCGAACAAGCTTGTCCTGCACGGGTGGCGTCATGTTGGGGTAGCCGTGTTCGTCGTGGGTCAGGCCGGTGACGTGAAAGTTATAGCCTTCGCCGGCGTGCGCCATCTCTGGGACTTGATCGCCGTTGGTACCGTAAGGAAGGTAATCTTCAACAGACTTGTGTGTATGCTTGCGCGGCACGACTTCGATCTGGTCGGCGGGAGGAATGACTACTTTCTCGGTCATGTGGCCGACGACTTCATCCATCATGAACATGACGGGCACACGAAATTCTTCGGCCAGGTTGAAGGCTTTGATGGTGAGATCGAAACATTCCTGCGGAGAATTCGGGCAAAGCGCGATGATTTCGTAGTCGCCATGCGAGCCCCAGCGTGCTTGCATCATGTCGGCTTGCGCAGGAAGCGTGGGCAGGCCGGTGGACGGGCCTCCGCGTTGCACATCGACGAAGACGCAGGGGGTTTCGGTCATGGCGGCATAGCCGATGTGCTCCATCATTAGCGAGAAGCCGGGGCCGGAGGTAACAGTGAAGGCCTTGGCTCCGCCCCACACAGCGCCCTGCAATGTAATCGATGCCGCGAGCTCATCTTCCATCTGAATGAAGGTTCCGCCAACCTTGGGCACGCGCGAGGCGAAGCGTTCGACGACTTCGGTGGATGGAGTGATGGGGTAACCAGCGGCGAAGCGCGCACCGGCTGCCAGTGCGCCTTCACAGCAAGCGTGATCGCCGTCGAGGAAGTGGATGCCGGTGAGGACTCCGCGAGGATCAGCCTTCATTTGTCATCTCCCTTGGGGCCAGGAACCTTGGTGGCGAAAATGGCGAAGTCAGGGCAGTACATGCCGCAAAGGTCGCATCCGCTGCACTTGTCGGGATGGACGACGTGCGGCGGATGGTAGCCCTTGGAGTTAAAAGCGGATGAGAGGGCGAGTACGTGCGAAGGACAAAACTCCACGCAGAAGCCGCAGGACTTGCAGTGCTCAACAACGATGGAAACGCGTCCTTTTGCCATGAGAACTCCACGCCTAAGGTGGTAGAACACCCCAGAAATCAGAAGTCATTATCGTTTTGCGGGAATTTATTGAATGTGACAGTAGTCACAGATGTATGTGAAGGAGCGCACCGGGGAAATCACCGCTAAGGCCGACATGCAAGCATTTCGCTGGGAAACCTGGGTGACTGGAGTGTTATTTCTCGTGATAAGTGGTACCGTCTATTGTGTTTTTCATCACAGCAATCCGAGAAACGGTGGACTATGAATAGTTTGAGAGGAAATTTCACGATTTCTTCTGCCGCCGCAGCTGGTTGCAATCCAGTCGCTTGTGATAGCGGAGCGTGCGCTTTGAGTTTCAGAAACAAGATCTTGATCCAAGAAGATCTTGGTCTAAAAGGAGAAAGGCAATGTCGCTGAAGAAGCTGATCTTAATATTCCCTGCACTGGTCGTATTCGTCTGCATGATGGCCGCGCAGGACCAAACATCCGAGCAAAACAAAACGGTCATCCAGCATGTCCCGATCGCGAACACGTCACCGGTTTCGGGCAAAGAGATGTATACGTCCTACTGCGCCGTTTGCCATGGAACGGACGGCAAAGGTGGCGGGCCTGCCGCTAGCGCGCTGAAAGTGCCCCCAACGGATCTAACGCAGCTGAGCAAGAACAACGGGGGGAAGTATCCCGCGTTGAAAGTTACTTCGGCCATCCGTGGAACGAATGATCTTCCGGCACATGGGTCGAAAGACATGCCGGTATGGGGAGAGTTATTCTGGAGCATGAGCCACGGCCACGAGGGCCAGGTTCAGCAACGAGTTGCGAACCTCACCCACTACATCGAGACTCTGCAGGCGAAATAGGACGTATGCGGCGGGGTACAGAGTCTGGGGTAGGAGCGCGAGCTTGTACCCCGCCAATCGTCTTCTTCTTGACAGCGCTTCAAGTATGACAGCGCCCCCTCTTCGACGCGCGGGAGGAGCTGCTAGCTTCGGCTGAGAAATCTCCAGGCCCCGTTGCTCGAGACCATGACATGTTGAATGCTCTTGACCGCCTTCATGTACTGCGCACGCTCGAAGGCGGATGGATTGGGGCAGCGGATCTGACTCATGCTGCCCTTCATTTGCTGGACCGATTCGTATTCGTGCTTTTCCATCCATTCCCGCATTCCCGCCTCGACGTACTGAAGATGTTCGACACCGTTGCGTAAGAGTGCCGAACAGAGCATGGTGACATCGGCGCCAACCATCAGCAGCTTGATGACGTCTTCAGGCCCGTGAACGCCGCTGGTGGCAGCGAGATTGGCGCGGATGCGGCCGTAAAGAATGCCGATCCAGGTGAGCGGAAGGCGCAACGCCTGTGGAGTGCTGAGCAGGACGTTCGGTTGGATCTGCAGTTCGTCGAGGTTGATGTCGGGTTGGTAGAAGCGATTGAACAGGACGAGGCCGTTCGCGCCAGCGTCGTCCAGTCGCTTCGCCATGTTGGCCATATTGCTGAAGAAAGGGCTCAGCTTCAGGGCTACCGGAATTTTAACCGCCGATTTTACCGCCTTTAATATGTCGATATATTCCTGCTCGACCTGCACGGAAGTGAGGTCGGGATCGGCAGCGACGGAGTAAATATTGCATTCCAGCGCATCCGCGCCAGCCTGCTCGATGAGTTTGGCGTATTGCGTCCAGCCACCGGAAGTGGTGCCGTTGAGGCTGGCGATAATCGGTATCGAAACCGCTTTCTTTGCTTTCTCGATGTGATTCAGGTATCCCTCAGGCCCCAAGTGAAACTCATCGGGCTGAGGAAAAAAGCTGGATGCTTCTGCGAAGCTGTCCGTGGCTTGAGTCAGATGGTGCTCGAGTTCGAAGCTTTCCTGGCGTAACTGCTCTTCAAAGAGCGAATACAACACAATGGCGGAGGCTCCGGCATCTTCGAGGCGACGGATGCTGTCAATCTCCTGGGATAAGGGCGACGCGGAAGCGACCAAAGGTGTCCGCAGCCGCAAACCTAGATAATTCGTTTTGAGGTCGATCATGGTGCTCCTGGCAGAGAAGCCGCGAACACCTCTCCGCTGTCGATAACGTCGTTAGTAATACTGTTCTTGCGAGGCGCAGCTGGCCGCGTCTCCTATGCAAAGCGTGCGCTTCACTCAGCTTTTGCCGGTTCTTTGTCGCCTTTCCGCTGTGCGAGATATTCGTACAGGTGGAAGCGGTTCATGGCGTCCTGCTGTGCCTCCGCCCAAAGGTGCTTGGCATCCTCCGGCCGGCTCTTGGTAAGCATCTTGAAGCGGGTTTCCATCGACATGAAGTCCGAGACTTTGCGCGTGGGCGTGCGCGAATCGAGGATCAGCGGATTTTCGCCCTGGGCCGTCCGTTCCGGGTTGTAGCGGTAGAGAAGCCACTGCCCGGAATCGACCGCAGCTTTCTGGTCAGACATACCAGTGGTCATGTCGATGCCGTGAGCAATGCAGTGCGCATAGGCGATGATGATGCTGGGGCCGTTATAGGCCTCAGCTTCGAGGAACGCCTTCAGCGTGTGCTCGTCTTTTGCGCCCATCGCTACACTGGCCACATAAATGTTGCCGTAGCTCATGGCGATGAGGCCGAGATCCTTCTTTGGCCCAGGCTTCCCGCCGGCGGCAAACTTCGCGACAGCGCCGCGTGGGGTGGATTTGGACGCCTGGCCTCCGGTATTGGAGTAGACCTCGGTATCGAGCACAAGCACGTTGACATTGCGACCGCTGGCTAACACATGATCGAGGCCACCATAGCCGATATCGTAGGCCCAGCCATCGCCGCCGACGATCCAGATACTTTTCTTGACCAGCAGGTCGGCCACGGAAAGCAACTGTTTGGCGTCATTCAAACTTGCACCGGAAGTTACACCGTTAAGTTTTTCTTTCAGCACATCCACGCGCTGGCGCTGTTCGAAGATGTCTGCTTCGTCCTTCTGCGGAGAGGTGAGGAGCGCGGTGGCGAGCTCTTCGCCAATCGCTCCTGCCAAGCGCTTGACCAATTCCTGCGCGAACTCGGTCTGCTTGTCGATAGAGAGGCGGAAGCCCAGGCCGAACTCGGCGTTATCTTCGAAAAGGGAGTTGGACCAGGCGGGGCCACGACCGTCGGCGTTCTTCGTCCAAGGAGTCGTGGGAAGGTTACCGCCGTAGATCGAGGAGCATCCCGTAGCGTTGGCGACGATGGCGCGATCGCCAAACAGTTGCGACATCAGTTTGAGATACGGAGTTTCGCCGCAGCCAGCGCAGGCGCCGGAGAACTCGAATAAAGGCTCCTGCACTTGCTGTTGCCGAATGTTGCCGATCTTAATATTGCGTCGGTCGAGTTCGGGAATCTTGAGGAAGAAATCCCAGTTTTCGCGCTCGGGCACACGCAACGGAGGTTGCGGAACCATGTTGATGGCCTTCAGGCGCGTTTCGGCTTTGTTCTTGACCGGGCAAATTTCCACGCAGATGCCGCAGCCGGTGCAGTCTTCCGGCGCGACCTGAATCGTGTAATTCAGGCCCTGCCATTCTTTATCGCGAGTCTTGGTAGATTTGAAGGTTGCGGGCGCGCCTTCGAGTTCCTTCGTGTCGTAAACCTTGATGCGGATGACTGAATGCGGACAAACCATGGCACACTTTCCGCACTGAATGCAGATGTTCGAATCCCATGCGGGGATTTCGAGAGCCAGATTGCGCTTCTCCCACTTCGCGGTTCCGGTGGGGAAGGTTCCATCAACGGGGAATGCGCTGACGGGTAATTCGTCGCCGCGGCCGGCGTAAATCGTGCCCAGCACGTCGCGCTCGAATTCCGGAGCTGAGGGAGAAAACGGCGGCGGTAATTCGATCGTGCTGGTAAGTTCAGTAGGAACTTTCACTTCGAATAAGTGGGCCAGAGTTTCATCCACCGCCTTCATGTTCTTCTGCACGATCTCTTCGCCCTTGCGACCGTAGGTGTGACGAATGGATTCGCGAATGGCTTCAATCGCTTGATCGGCGGGCAGCACGGCGGAGATGGCGAAGAAGCAGACTTGCAAGATCGTATTCATACGGCTGCCCATACCGGTGTCGCGCGCAACCTGGTAGGCGTCGATGACATAGAGCTTCGCGTGCTTTGCAATGAGCTGCTGCTGCACGGGACGCGGGAGATGATCCCAAACTTCATCCGGGCCGAAGGGACTATTCACGAGGAAGGTGCCGCCGGGAACCAGTGAACTCAGCATGTCGTAGCGTTCGAGGAAGATCCACTGGTGACAAGCGACGAAGTTGGCACTAGAAACCAGATAGCTGGAGCGAATGGGCTGCGGGCCGAAGCGAAGATGGGAAATAGTGGCCGCACCGGACTTCTTCGAATCGTAGACGAAATACCCCTGGGCGTAGTTGTCGGTGTTCTCGCCGATGATCTTGATGGAATTCTTGTTAGCGCCTACGGTTCCGTCAGCGCCCAACCCGTAAAACATTGCTCGCACAACATTGTCAGGCTCGGTGGAGAAGCTGATGTCGTAAGGCAGACTGGTGTGGCTGACATCGTCATGAATGCCAACGGTGAAATGATCTTTTGGCTTATCGGCTTTCAGATTGTCGTAGACCGCCTTGACCATGGCGGGCGTGAATTCCTTGGAGGAAAGGCCGTAGCGGCCGCCCACAACGGCTGGCGCAGTTCGCGGATCAGAGCCAGACTTGATTCCTTCGTGAAGCGAGTTGACCACGTCGAGATAAAGAGGTTCGCCGATAGCTCCGGACTCCTTGGTGCGATCGAGGACAGCAATCTTGCGCACGCTCGGAGGCAACTCCGCGAGCAGAGCCTGCACTGGGAAGGGGCGATACAAATGAACTTTCAGCAGTCCGACTTTCTCGCCTTGCGCGTTGAGAGAGTCCACGGTTTCGTGGGCGACCTCGGCGCCGGAACCCATCATGATGATCACTCGCTCGGCGTTCGGAGCCCCTACATAGTTGACCAGGCGATAGGATCGGCCCACTACTTCGGCGAACTTGTTCATCACGGACTGGACGATTTTCGGGCAAGCATCGTAATAGGAGTTTGCCCGTTCCCGCATCTGGAAGAAGACGTCGGGATTCTGCGCAGTACCGCGCAGGACGGGATGATCGGGAGAAAGAGCACGCTGGCGGTGCTCGAAGACGCGGTCCATGTTGATGAGCGCACGCATGTCGTCTTCCGCGAGCATTTCGATCTTGTTTACTTCGTGCGAGGTGCGGAAGCCATCGAAGAAATGGAGGAAGGGCAGGCGCGACTCGAGGGCCGCGGCGTGCGCGATGAGGGCCATGTCCATCGCCTCCTGCACCGAATTGGAGCAGAGCATGGCATAGCCGGTAGCGCGGACCGACATGACATCCGAATGATCGCCAAAGATGGATAGAGCGTGGGTGGCCAAGGTGCGAGCCGAGACATGGAATGCCGTGGGAGTCAGTTCGCCGGCAATCTTGTTCATGTTGGGAATCATGAGTAGCAGGCCCTGGGAGGCGGTGAACGTGGTAGCGAGCGAGCCCGTTTGCAGGGCGCCATGCACCGCGCCAGCGGCGCCACCTTCACTTTGCATCTCGATTACGTGGGGAACGGTGCCCCAGATGTTTGGGATCCCCTGGGACGCCCATTCGTCTGCCCATTCGCCCATGTTGGAAGAAGGAGTGATGGGATAAATAGCAATGACTTCATTGACTCGATATGCGACGTAGGCAACCGCCTCGTTTCCATCCATGGTCTTAAACTTGCGCTTCATAAATGGTCTACCGCCTTTGCACACAGAGTAGGCATCTAGGATTTGTCGTTCCCACTTGTCTAAATAAGAATGGACCTTTGCCGGGAAGGAGCGCAGCAAGGTAAGTCACAGACAAATGTGATCTCCGTCACATCAGGCTCGGGGATGGGAATGTGAGGCACGTCACAACGGAATGTATCTTGCAGCACAGCCAACGGGTTGATCCCGACGGACACTAGCGAAAGAAGAGCCGTCTCGATTTTCGGGGATAGTCGCATACAGCGATTCCACGAAACGAGGCTAGTGTGAGATACGAGTCATTCGAGGAGGTCGCATGCTCTCGCCGTACGGAATGGAGATTGTGGAAAGCTGCCTAACCTGCAAGCTGCGCGCTGACCGCATATTTTGCGATCTGCCCCCCACGGCACTGCAGAACTTCGAAAACATCAAGTTCGCTACCGCCTATCCTCAGGGAGCGGTGCTGTTTGTAGAGGGGCAGTTGCCTCGCGGAATTTTTGTGCTTTGTAAAGGCGGAGTCAAACTCTCGATCAACTCTCCGAGCGGGAGAACAATGATCGTGAAACTGGCGGAACCCGGGGAGGTATTAGGGTTGAGCGCAACGATCTCGGGCAAGCCCTACGAGGTGACAGCGGAAACCATCGATCCCTGCCAGGTGAATTTCGTCAAGCGCGAGGACTTTCTCAAGTTTTTGAAAGACGATGTGGAGGCCTGCTTCAAAGTGGCGGAGCAACTGGGCGAGAAGTATCACAACGCGTGCAAGGAAGTACGCTCGCTGGGACTGTCGCACTCGGCCGCCGAAAAATTGGCCAAGCTGCTTCTGGAGTGGAGTTCGAAGAACGGTGAAAGTGGCAAAACGGAGCCCCGTTTGAAGCTCAGACTCACGCACGAGGAGATTGCGCAGATGATCGGAACCTCGCGAGAGACGGTGACTCGATTGTTCGCGGAATTGAAGAAGCGCCAGATTTTGCAGTCGAAGGGTTCAACTCTGGTTATTCGCAATACGAATGCGTTGCGCGATATCGCGAATAACAATTAGGCACACCTTATCGGGACAAATGTGGAGCTCCGCTGGACCGCTGGCATGGGGTCTCTTTTCAGGGATAAACCACGGCAAATCAACACATTCTACATAACTTAGGGCGTGGTGACGGAAATCACAATTTGGGGTGATGACCATCACCGCTGGGGTTTGGGATCTCTTTTATTGTTGCGCCGTGGGTGGGCCGATAGCGCCCGGTTCTGGGAGGAATAGAGCACCATGACTACTGCAAACGGCAAGGGGCAGCCAAATCAAGTGACGCAAAAGCCACGGCTGATTTTTTGGGAGTTGACGAAAGGTTGCAATCTTCGCTGCATCCATTGCCGGGCCAGTGCAACGGAACTGAGTTCTCCCTCCGACTTGTCGACCCAGGCGGCACGCGACATCATCGATCAGATCGCCGAAGTGTCGTCACCTATTCTTGTGCTGAGCGGCGGCGAGCCGCTTTTTCGTTCAGACATTTTCCAGTTGGCGCGATATGGCACTGATAAAGGGCTGCGTGTGGCGCTGGCTACGAATGGCACGCTGGTGACGAAACAAGTAGCGAAGAAGATTGTCGACAGCGGCGTGAAGCGTGTGGCCATCAGTCTGGACGGCGCGGATGCGGCTACTCACGACACGTTCCGGGGAATTCCAGGAGCATTCGACGCTGCGATTACGGGTTTCTGCAACCTGAAAGATCTTGGCATGTCGGTGCAGATCAACACCACGATCGCACGTCACAATGCCCATCAGCTTCCCGATGTGCTGGCACTGGCCAAGTCGCTGGGAGCCGACGCGCTGCACACGTTTCTTCTGGTACCGGTGGGGTGCGGTGTGGATATCGCCGCTGAGCAGATGGTTCCACCGGAGGAATATGAACGGATGTTGAACTGGTTTTATGATCGCTCGCTAGAAGGCGGCATCGAGTTGAAGGCGACGTGCGCGCCGCATTATTTCCGTGTGGTCCGGCAACGGCGCGTAGCGGAGCATCGTTCCGCGGCGGCGGCGGAAGCTGCGCGGGCAGCGGTTGAAGCACCGCACCATTCGCCGATTGATGGTTCGGCAGACCATGGGGCAGAACACATCGGCCCGACTGAGATGGCGATGCCGGGCTCGACCGGAATCGAATTGAAACCGCATGGGATCGGCAAGGCCGTGGGACATCCTGGAACTCACCCATCCGATATGAATGCGATGACGAAAGGGTGTTTGGCGGGGACGGCTGTGTGTTTCATTTCGCATCAGGGCGAAGTTTATCCCTGCGGCTATCTGCCAGCGTTGGCAGGAGATCTGAAGAAGCAGTCGTTCGCCGATATCTGGCGGGACTCATTTGTGTTCAATCAGCTTCGCGATACCAATAACCTGCAGGGAAAATGCGGCTGCTGCGAGTTTCGGAATATCTGCATGGGCTGCCGGGCGCGGGCGTTTGCCGTCACCGGAAATTATCTGGATGAGGAACCGTTCTGCGTGTACGAACCGCACACTAAGATCTTGAAGGAAAAGGATATTACGCCTGCGGAAGTCTCTCGCTAAGCGGGCGTCGCGAGGCAGTTCACTATAGAGGCACAGAGAAAAATCAAATCCGATCGGATTCAAGGTTGGCTGACCCTCCCCCAGTGTTTGGTCGGTTCTCTCTACAGCTGTGTCTCTGTGGTAAATACGTCTCTGTGGTAAACACTCCGGACGGGCCAAAAGACACGAAAGCAGCGTGATATCCCACTAAGAGCGCTGTTCCTCCTTTGCTTCTCTTCCCGCAATAACCACGCTAACTCATTGACACAATGACACTTGCTTGCTCATAGAAGGGGCGCCTGTTTGGCATGAGGGATGCTTTCCTAGAGTGTGGAGTACAGGAGTTAAACGACGTGGAACCCGCTCTCATGGTGGTTGGCCTGAATTACCGTACGGCCCCAGTGGCGGTGCGGGAGCGTTTCTGGATCAGCGAGGACCGACGTTACGAGGCACTGTTGCAATTGTCGCGGGCGGAAGGAATTGACGAAGTAATTGTACTGGCCACCTGCAACCGGACTGAGTTTCAGCTGTGGGCAAACGACATTACGCTGGCGGCAAATTCGGTAATGCGGTTTCTTGGCTCCGAGTACGGTCTCATGCTGTGCGAGTGGAAGCACTTCTACCGTCTGCTGGATGAAGCTGCGCTTCTACACATATTTCGGGTTGCATCCAGCCTGGATTCGATGGTGCTGGGCGAGCCGCAAGTCGTTTCGCAAGTAAAGCAGGCTTGGCAGCAGGCGCAGAAGGTTGGTTCCACGGGGCGATTTCTCGATGCTGTGATGCAGAAGGCATTGACGGTTTCGAAGCGCGTACGCACGGAGACGGCGATTGGCAACGCGGCGGTCTCCATCCCTTATGCGGCAGTGGAACTCACGCGACAGATTTTCGGCGGGCTGGAAAACAAAAAGGTTCTTCTATTAGGCGCGGGAAAGATGAGCGAACTCTCTGCCCGCGGATTGCTGAACCAAGGCGCTGCTTCTGTGTGTGTGATCAATCGCACGCTGGAGCACGCCACCGAACTTGCGGCCAAGTTAGGAGGGTGCGCGATCCCGTTTGAAGAGCGCTGGCAGCATATGGCGGAGGCCGACATCATTATCAGTTCGACCGCGTGTCCGCACACGATCCTCAGCCGCGAAGAAGCCGAGAGCATAGTTCGTGGGCGAAAAGACAGGCCTCTGGTGATTGTGGACATCGCCATGCCACGCGATGTTGACGCCGAGGTGCGCAAAGTCAAAGGCGTCTATCTTTATGATCTCGACGATCTGGAAAATGTAGTGGACCACAATGCGGGGGAGCGTGAGGCTGCCGCGACCGAAGCGCAAAAAATTCTGCAGACCGAGGCGCAAGGGTTCCGTCGGAAGCTGCTGGCGGAGCGGGTGGTACCGACGATAGTTGCGTTGCGCCAAAGGCTGGATGAAATTTGCCGGCAAGAATTGGATTCCTTCCGCCAAGAGTGCGGGCCGTTTTCCAAGGACCAGGACGAAATGTTGAACGCGGTGATGTCCCGTATCACGCAGAAGATTGCAGGGTCCCTGGCCCGTGAACTCAAGGAACTTCCAGAAAAGATGGAGCAGGAGCAGATGGCCGTTGCGTTGCAGCGGCTGTTCCATCTGCAAACGCCTAAAACGGCGATTGCCGGCACCATATCCTAAGCGCGTCGAAGCTCCGCCAGTGGACAACTTGGCGGAGAACGACGTAAAGTCTGCCTGTGAGCAGCAGCCTCAGTCGTCTTCCGCTCATCGCTCGGGCCGAGCAGCATGGCGGACGCATCGCGATCGTAGACTCGCAACAGTCTTTCACCTACAACGAGTTGTTGGATGCTTCGTCTCGCGTGGCGAGAGCGTTGCTCGCTGGGCGTGGCGATCTTCACGAAGAGCGTGTCGCGTTTCTGATTACGCCGGGATTTCCGTGGGTTGCAGTGCAATGGGGGATCTGGCAGGCGGGCGGTATTGCGGTCCCGTTGCCGGTCAATTCGGCCCGGCCTGAGCTGGAATACTTTATCGACGATACAAAAGCCTCGACTCTGGTGTTCGATGAGCAGGGCGCTTCCCTGCTGGAGCCGATCGCGGCAGCGCGCGGCATTCGCGCGTTGTCCTATGAACAACTCCTCGAGCGGCATTCCCCTGAAGCGTCTAGCCCCCCTTTGGATATCGGCGGCGAGCGGCGCGCCATGATTCTCTACACCAGCGGAACAACGAGCCGGCCGAAGGGCGTGGTGACAACTCACGACAACATTACGGCGCAGATTACGACGCTGGTGGAGGCGTGGGAATGGTCGGATGAAGATCGCATTCTGTTGTGTTTGCCCCTGCATCATGTCCACGGAATTATCAACGTGGTTTCGTGTGCGCTATGGTCGGGCGCGGTCTGCGAGATGCTGCCGCGCTTCGACGCGAATGCGGTTTGGGATCGCATCGCGGATGGGAAGTTGACTTTGTTTATGGCGGTGCCGACGGTTTATGTGAAGCTGATCGCCGCATGGGAGGCGGCTTCGGCGGAGCGACGGGCCGAGTTAAGCGATGCGTGCAGACGGCTACGGTTGATGGTATCCGGCTCGGCCGCACTGCCGCTGAGCACGCTCGAGCGCTGGAAAGAGATAAGCGGCCACACATTGCTGGAGCGCTACGGGATGACCGAGATTGGTATGGCGCTCTCGAATCCGTTGCACGGCGAGCGCGTGCTGGGGAGCGTGGGGACGCCACTGCCGAGCGTTGAGGTTCAGCTGGTCGGAGAGAACGGCGAACGGGTTGCACCCGGAGTCGCCGGGGAGATCGAAGTCCGCGGGCCTAGCGTGTTCGCGGAATACTGGGGCCAACCTGACGCAACGCGCGATGCGTTCCGCGATGGGTGGTTTCGCACGGGCGATACGGCGGTCGTGGAGAACGGCCGCTATCGCATTCTTGGCCGAACAAATATCGACATCCTGAAAACGGGCGGACATAAAGTATCGGCGCTGGAGATTGAAGAGGCGCTACGGCAACATACGGCGGTAGCCGAGTGTGCGGTGGTGGGCGTGCCTGACGTAGAGTGGGGCGAGCGTGTGGCCGCGGCGGTAGTCCTGAATCACGGTGATGCACTTGAGTTGTCTTCGTTTCGCGCGTGGGCGAAGGAGTTGCTCGCGTCGCACAAAGTGCCCTCGCGGCTTCTGGTGCTGGATGCGCTTCCGCGCAATGCCATGGGCAAAGTGATGAGGCCCGCTTTGGCGGCGCTATTCCGAACTGCGAATGGCAGTGACCGCGCGAGTTGACGCCGCCTAACGTAGCTTGACCTACCGTGTTATCCTCCTGCGGATGCAAGGACAGAGCCATGGCCAATGAAGCGGTGATCCGCCCATTTCCTGCCGTTCACACGCAGCTTTCACGGCAGCAAATCACTGGATTCTGGGGCGCATGGGCGGGGTGGACGCTGGACGGTATGGATTCGGTGATCTACGCGTTGGTGCTCAGCCCTGCGCTCACGGAATTGCTTCCGAAGTCGGGATACAAAGCCACTCCTGCCAACGTGGGATTCGCGGGCTCGACCCTGTTTGCGTTGTTTCTGGTGGGATGGGGACTCTCGCTGATTTGGGGGCCGATTGCTGATAGGTTTGGCCGGAGCCGGGTGCTCGCCGCGACCATTTTCGTTTATGCGATTTTCACGGGCGCAGCCGCTTTGTCGCAGACGGTGTGGCAATTGGGATTGTTCCGCTTGCTGGCTGGCATTGGCATCGGCGGCGAATGGGCGCTGGCGGGGACTTACGTGGCCGAAGCGTGGCCGGAAGATCGCCGCAAGATGGGCGCGGGATACTTGCAGACTGGGTATTACGCCGGCTTTTTTCTGGCGTCTGCACTCAACTATACGGTCGCGCCGCACTATGGCTGGCGCGCCATGTTCTGGTGCGGACTGACGCCGGTGGTTGTGGCCTTCCTGATTTTGTTTCGCGTCAAAGAGCCGGAGCGCTGGCAGCACAAAACCAAGGTTAAAGCGGAGGATGGAATTTCTCCTCTGCGCCGGATTTTCAGCCCGCCTTACTTGCAGCGGACACTGGTGAACACCGTGCTGCTGGCCTCGGCGATTTGCGGGCTGTGGGCAGCAGCGGTGTATGCTCCGACCGCAATTATTAGCCTGTCAAAGCGGGCCGGCATGTTGCAGGCGCAGGCCGTGCGCATGTCTTCCTTCGGCATGGGATTGCTGTCGCTGGGCACGATTCTGGGATGCCTGGCGGTTCCACCATTGGCGGAGCGTTTTGGACGCAAGCGGACTCTGACCTTTTATTTTTTCGGGATGGCGGCGTGCATCCTGCTCAGCTTTGGCTGGGCGTTCTACCTGGCGCAAGGATTACATCCGTTCATCGCGATCCTGTTTTTCTTGGGCTTCTTTGGCGGCAACTTCGCCGTGTTCAGTCTTTGGCTACCGGAGCAGTACGGAACTGCGGTGCGCGCGACGGCGTTTGCCTTCACCACTTCGTTCGGACGATTCATTGCTGCCGGAGTCAACTTCGGAGTGGGCGCGCTGGTCAGCCAGATGGGAACGCTCGGAAAGCCGGTGGCGTTTACGGCGATCGCTTTTGGGATTGGACTACTGGTGATTCCGTTTGCGGTGGAAACGCGGGGGAGGGTGCTGCCGGAGTAAGAGCTTCTCTTCGATTCCGAGGCTATGAGTGTAATCGCGATGTTTCAACAAAAACAATCACGGACGGGCAAATTTCCGCAGAAGCGCTTGAACGAAGTCGTTATCGCTACCCGAAAGAAATTCGATTTGTACTACCCTCTTCCCACTTAGCCAGCAGAAAGCCTGCCGCTTGGTGCGCCGCCGCAGGATATACTCCCGACTCCTTCCCCGTCCGCCCGCGGACCTCAGGTCGACTTTAGAGAAATCAACACATAATTCTTTCAGGCCGTCGCGCGCGTGTTGCTCATCACGGAATTCATCCAGCAACACATTCGCGCTAAACTTCGGATTGCTGCCTCTGGCATACGTCGCGCTATACCCTGCGCGGCCAGTGCCGATTCCCTCTTCTGTGATGTCCCAATCTGTGCGCGGTATCCCCGACACGATTCTCGGGAACAACTCCTCAGTCGAAACTAGCGGCACGTTGTTGGTTCCAGTGTCCCGCTCACGCGAAAAGCGAATCGCCGCGTCGTGTGCTCGCTTTGCAGTGTCCAATTTGGTCAGGAACTTTACGTTCTTCTCGCACAAGGTTGCGGCTGTTCCGGGAGTGAGCTGATCGCACATCTCAAGCGCGTGCGACACACGCGTCTCATCCGCTACTCCGGCGATTGATTCCATCAGTGCCAGGTACGTGTTGAGCTGCCGACACTGCTCCTGTAATGCAGCATCTGCGATTGCAGCGCACTCTCCGACATCCTTCAGGCGCGGGATCATCGGCACTGTCACAACCAGCGGGAACCTTATGGTGCGCCAGGTTGCGGACCAAGTGTGATATCCGCTATCGCGTATATTCCGCTCGAGAACGACCGGAAAGTAGCCGCTACGCGGACCGCGTGTTACATCGTCAAGGTCGACTACCATCCCGAGGTCGCGGGGGCATTGTCTGGAGGGGTCACCGAATACGATCCAGCGCCCAATCAGCCCTGCGCCGAAATCGGACCTTAGATAAAACCATCCATTCCGACTGAAAGTTTGAAAATGCGTGGTCCTTGTCGTCCAGCCCCAGTCGGTATACTCCATGCTTTCACAAACGCTGCCCCCAATAACCTGACCTGTCCTCGCATCCACGATTCTTCCCAGCATTGGCGGGGTCGTCTCCACATACAGCCAGGTGCCGATTACAAACCCTACAAGCGATAGAGCGGCTATTCCTGTTCGACGCAGCCAAGGCCGGTCTGCGACGAAAGCGATCTTTATGGGGTCGTCCACGGCTTCACTACAGCCTATTCAAAGGCCCCGGTCAATATTACCTTCGGATAATCTGCGCCTACGGATCTAGTAGCCTATGTGCTTCAGTTCAGGACTGTTGTTAGCAAGCAGTCGTTTACACTCACGATACAGGCAGGCTGCACCGCAACAGATCGAGTCCACGATCTCTACTGATCCTCGGCCGCAACAGTTTGAGAGCCTTCATCGTCTCCGCGGATCAGGCCGAATTTCTTCAGCTTGTAGCGCAGGGCGTCGCGGCTGATGTCGAGGAGCTTGGCGGCGTGGGTCTGGTTTCCATTCGCCTGGCGCATGGCCAGCTCGACCATGGCGTGTTCGACTTCTTCGAGCGAAGTGCCGCCGTCCGGGATATAAAGACGCGGGAGCATGCGGCCGTTGGGCAACGTTTGTCCGCCGTCGGCGGGAGAGGTTCGTTCGAAGACGGTACGTCCGCCGGACTCGCCGACCGAAAACGGAAGATACAGCGGGCGCAGGAGCGGTTCGTCCTCCAGGATCATGCCGCGCTCGATTGTGTTTTTCAGCTCGCGAACATTCCCTGGCCAGTTGTGCGCAAGAATCAGGCGGCGCGTCTCTTCGGAAATACCGCGCACCGACTTCTTGAACCGTCGGTTATAGCGGTCGATGAAGAAGTCGACTAACGGCAAGATGTCTTCTTTGCGGTCGCGCAGCGGCGGAATGAAGATGGCGATGATGGCGAGCCGGTAGTAGAGATCCTGGCGGAATTGGCCCTCGCGCACAGCTTTTTCCAGATCGCGGTTGGAGGCGGCGATCACGCGAACATCGACCTGCATATCGCGGATGCCTCCGACGCGGCGGATGACCTGATCCTCCAGCACGCGCAGGAGTTTGGCTTGCAGCAAGGGAGAGAGCTCGCCGATTTCGTCGAGGAATAAAGTGCCGCCATCGGCTGCCTCGAACAAGCCCTTCTTCATCTGCTTGGCGTCGGTGAATGCGCCTTTTTCGTGGCCGAAGAGTTCGGCTTCCATCAGCGTTTCGGGAATTGCCGAGCAGTTGATGGCGACGAAAGGCTTCTCCTGGCGGGAGCTTTCGTAATGGATGGCCTTGGCGATCAGATCTTTGCCAGTGCCGCTTTCGCCTTGAATCAAAATGGTGGTGGCCTCGCTGGCGGCGACTTTCTTGACGAAGTTCATCAGCTCCGTCATCTTGGGCGAAACGCCGACCACGTTGCTATAACCGGAGGTGCGGCGCACCTCGCCGCGCAAGGTTTGCACTTCGGTGCGGAGGCTGGTGGCTTCCAGAGCATTCTTGATGGTGATGTGGAGTTCGTCGAAATCCACGGGCTTGCCAACGAAGTCGTAGGCGCCAAGTTTGAGTGCAGCCTTGACGTCGTCCAGTTGCGGGTCAGCGGTGATCATGATGACGGCGCGGGCGTCGCCATTTTTCTTCAGTTGATCGAGCACTTCGATGCCGCTGAGGTCCGGCATGCGGACGTCAAGCAGGACCAGATCGGGCGACTCGTTCTGGGCGAGCTTGAGCGCGGGTTCGCCGGAATCGGCCTCGATTACACGATAGCCCCACTCTTCGCACTTCTGGCGAAGAGACCAGCGCACCAGGCGCTCGTCGTCAACCACCATGATTTTCTCGGCAGGCATGCGTGTTTAATTTACTACGAAACGACGGGAGGCTGCTTTGGCGGGCTTGTCGGGACGGCCAGGTGGAGTTCTAGGAAGCGGTAGTCGGAGCGGAGATCTGAGCGGTCGGGGAGTGGAACGGGAGCATCACAGTGAACTGACTTCCCTTCCCGACAACGCTTGCGACTTCAATGCGGCCATGATGCTCTTCCACGATGCGGCGAGCCAAGGAAAGGCCGAGGCCCGTGCCGTTTCCTTTGGTCGTATAAAACGGACGGAAGATGTTGGAGAGATGCAGAGGGGAGATTCCCCGGCCGGTGTCGCGGACGACGACGCTGGCAAAGCCATCTTGTGCTTGTGGATCGATCTCGACATTCACCGTTCCGGCGCCGGTCACCGCTTGCACTGCGTTAAGTAGGAGGTTCAGAAGCACCTGGTGAATCTGATCGCTGTCGTGCTCGACCTCAGGAAGATCGGGAGCTTTCTGCAATTCGATCTTGATGGGCTTGGAAAGCACTTGCTGGCGCGCCAGCATCACGGCGTGTTCCACGGTGGTGTTGAGATTGCTCAGGCGAATCTGCGGCGGATGCGGCCGGGCGGTTTCGAGAAGATCAGTGACGATGCGATTGATCTGCGCGATTTCCTGACGAACGTCTTTGATGACGGCGCGGGCGGGACTGGTGGAAGGGAGATCGCGGCCGACGATTTCGATGACTCCGGCGATTCCGGCGAGAGGATTGCGAATCTCGTGGGCCAGGCCCGTGGCCAGCTCGCCGAGCGTTGCCAGATGTTCGGCGCGAGACATTTGTGTGCGGTGCAGGCGCTCGATTTCCTCACGGCTCTCGCGCAATTGCTGCATCATGTGATTGAATTGGCGGCCGAGGTCTCCGATTTCGTCGTTGCGGCGAGAGAAACTGACTCGAACATCCAGGTTGCCTTCACTCACCTGGCCGATCTTCTCCTGCAACTCCACCATGGGGCGCTGAATCAAGTAGGCGAGCATCAACATGGAGACGGCACAGATGGCGACGGCGCCTGCACCGGCAACGATCAGAACCGCGTGGCGATCGGGATCGCGCAACGATAGGGTTGCAAGGGTGAAGAGGATCAGTCCTGCCAAGAGCACGAAGCCCACCGGCAAGATGGCCTTGAGCTGCCAATTCATGCGGACGGAACTGGAACGAAGTTCCTCTACCGAGTCAGCTGGCTTGCCATACACGGGCCAATCGGAAGCAGTGCGTGGCGCAACAGTCGCCTGATTTGCTTCGGCCCCTGAATCGGGCTCTAAGTGGGAAGAGTTAAGCATAGGAATGCAGTCCGGGAAGCAGGTACGTGACGCCGAAGAAAGTGAACATCACCACGATAAAGCCCAGAATCGCGAAGTACGCGGCGGGCCGGCCACGCCATCCGCGAGTGATGCGCATGTGCAAATAGCCTGCGTACACCAGCCACGTGATCGCCGCCCAGGTTTCTTTCGGATCCCAACTCCAATAGGAGCCCCAGGTCTGGTTCGCCCAATATGCGCCCGAAGCAATCATCAGAGTTAAGAGGGGGAAGGCAAGAGAGATAGTTTTGTAGGTGATGCGGTCCAGGTTGTCGGAGCTGGGCAACAAGCGCTCCAGATCCGGACGCCGCCACAGCAGCAGTAGATAAAGTAAGGAGATAAATACTCCACCGACCAGGCCTGAAAGGATGAATGGACTCGCGGCAAGACTGGTGGGGAACAAACCGTCGGCATCGAGTGACGGATAGCGGCCATCATGGGCGCGCATCAGAAACATGGCCAGTGCCATCACCTGGAGAAGGATGCTTAAGAACACGGCACGGTTGGCGAGCGTCAAGAAGCTGTCGTCTTTCTTCCAGCGCGCCACTCCGTAGAGGACCAATGGAGACACGACTACCAGAAGCGCCAGCGTCATGAGCCAGCCGAGATCCGGCACATCGACAAACAACCGCACACCCTTGGAGAGAAATACTTCTGACTTCGAATTCGGATTCCAAGCTACCAGGCTCAGACCGCCCCACTTTTCGAAGCGGGTAAGAACGATGGCCGCGTAAATAGCGACCGTGCTGGAACTGGTTACTGCGAGAAAAGTCTCGGTCTTCATGTTGTCCTGGATCAGGAACATGGCAGCCAGGGCGAAGCTCAGCGCGCACGTCGCATAGGCGAGCATGGCGAGTGTGACATGCACATGCAGCCAGGTGGATTGGAGCGCGGGAACCAGCGGGTGCACTTCGGTTCGCAGCAGTTGCATCAGCACCACGCCCACAATCGCTACCGGCATGGTGACGGTGCCGATGACTTTAACGCCGTACTTTTTTTCCACCACCAGGGTGAGTACGGCCAGTGTCCAAACGAAGCTGAGCAGCATTTCGTAGACGCTGGAGAATGGTGGATGCCCGGCTTCATACCAGCGATGGGCAATGGCGGCGGTATTTGCGACTAATCCAGCCGACGTAGCGAGCGAGGCGAACTTCACGTAGGACTCGGTGCCGGTAACGCCGAATCCCAGGTACAACGCCCCGGCACCGGCGTAGAAGATCAGAGCGGCAAACAGCAAATTCGTCTCGTTCAATAGATTGCCGCTCTTAACCACGTTCAGAAATGCCATGAACAGCAGGAACACAATCGCCAGGCCGACCATCACAATCAGGGTCATGCCGGTTGTCGTTTGCTGCGGCTCTGCTTTTGCTCGTGCCATTTACCTTCCTCCGAAGAGCCGGTTCAGTTGCCGGCGACCACAGCGACCTTCTCGCTCCGAGAGGCCCTGGGGATGATTGTCAGTTCTTCCGTTACCTTTGCGACGAGAGCGTCGAAGCGCTCCTCGAAAGCATCGCGGTTGCGGTTCACACTGCCCCCGATCCACAGCGAGTGCTTGCCGGTTTGGAGATCGAGAACGGGTACCACCCAAATACGCACATGGACTACGTAGAAAACGAAGGTGAGTCCGACGACCATCAGCACGACTCCCGCCCAAACACCCCACTGTCCGGGTTCGTGCGACACCTGCAGGCCAGTGAAGTGGCCCATCTTCAAATCTGTAGCCTCCAATAGATATGGCGCCTTGGAGTTGTCGGCGATTCCTTCGATCTCAGGGAACCAGACGTCGAAGTCCTTCGCGGAGCTCTTCGAGGTCACCACCAAGTGGGCGGCTGGATTCTCTAATTCGTTGGACTTCCGGTAAACGTGGCCATCTTGAACCGCATAGTCGGGGAAAAATTCGGCGAAACGAACCGTCGTGTCGGCATCAAGGGGAACAGTCTCATTCACTCCCAGTCCGAGTTCCTGCTTCTCACCGGAGCCTTTGCTCGGAGTGGCGACGAATAGGAGCTTTTCTACTTTTCCGTTCTGGCCGTAACTCGACTGATAGAAGCGCACACCACCATAGAAAAGTGGATCGTTCACTACGATTTCTTTCGTTTGTACATCTCGACCGTCTCGGACAACGGCGAGCTTGGACCACCACTTTTTCGGACTACCGTCTTTATAGTTTTCCTGGCCTGCGGCGTCGCAACGAATAGAAAACGGAAGCGTGCGCGTAGTGCCATCGCGCAATTCGACGCTGCTAGAGCTCTGTCCCTCATTCAGATTGAGCGTGCCTCCCCAACCCCAAATGCCGTCCACCACCGTGCCAAAGAAAATAAGCAGGAGGCTGGCGTGGACGATATACACAGCTAACTCTGAGATCCGGCTGCGCTCGGCGAAAATGGAAAAGTGATCCGCGTGGACCACGCGTTCTGGTTTGTATCCAAGTGAATGGAGTGCGCGTTCGGCGGCCACTAATCCTGCTTCCTCGTCTGCAACGGCCAGTAATTTCTGAGGATGGGAAGCGCGACGGAAGCTTTCGTCGGGAAACTTGTACGGACGCGAGAAATAGCGCCACGAGTTGGGGAAACGATCGATAGATGCGGCTACGATGCTGATGCTGACCAGCAGAACCAATCCGAGAAACCACCAGGAATGAAAGACGTCAGTCAATCCGACCTTGTCGAGGATTCTCAGAGCCTGCGGCGAGTAGGCGCGCTGCATCTCGTCGGGATCGGTGACCGGCCGCTGCAGCACGATAGTTCCGACTGCGGCAAAGATCACGACAAGGATCAAGAGCACCACCCCGGTCTGGATGGAAGCCACGGTGCGCCACACTCTGTGCGGAATTGTGCGGGAATCTCCGGCCATATTCCTCCCCTTCGTGGCTTGAGAAAGCACGTCTGCCGCCATAGGTTGCGGATGGAGGGAAGTGCCTGAAACGGTGGGGGATGCGGTATTAGAAAGATGGTGGATACAAGCGAAATGTGAGGCATATCACACAACAGATTTAAGGTTCTGCGGGAATTTCGCGCAGAATCGAGAAACACGAGGCAAAACGCCGGGTGGTTGCATATCACGATTACTTGCGTCATTTGACCATCGGAGTGTGGGAGAATCCGCGATGGTGATGAGTTTCTCAACGCCTGGCCTCGTTTAATGGCGGAAGTTGTCTGGCCATCCTATTTACTTTCAAGTGTTTACAAAGACCTTTAGTAATCCACAGGCGCGGAGTATAAAGGCGAGACTCGTGCAAAAGCTCTATTCCGGAGGTAGGTAGGAGTGGCACTGGAATCTCTCAAATCGGTGGCGAACTTGCGTTGCGCCCTCAATGCGCTGGGATGTTTTCTTCTGGTCCTTCTAATTGGTGGCCGGGTTTCAGCCGTTCAACATCCGGTCACGCTTGATCCAAAAGCCGATCCGTCTACTTGCCTCGCGTGCCATGAAGACAAAACCAAGGGCAAGTCAGTACATTCAGCGATCGCCATGGGTTGTACCAGTTGCCACGAGATCCGCACAGTCAAAGACATAACGCACGTCAAGCTGATCACGACCACTCCATCCGCACTGTGTTTCACTTGCCACGCCGACAAGAATCCTGCCGACATGAAAGGGAAAGTCCATCCCCCGGCAGTGCGAGACTGTCTCAAGTGCCACGACCCTCACGTCTCCGATAACAAGAACCAGTTGCTAAAGCCGGAGTCCGGCGATCAGAAAGAGAACCTCTGCCTTAGTTGCCACAACACCGGATTGAACGTCCCGGCAAAAGGTAGTCGACACGCGGCCCTGGACATGGGTTGTGATACCTGCCACGTCACGCACAAGACCGGAGAGATTGGAAAGGCCGAGTTTGATTTCCACCTCACCAAGGCGGCGCCGGCGCTCTGTTTGGACTGTCACGACGCCAAGGGCACGGACCTGCAGAAGGCGCATCAGAATCAACCGTTCGAAAAAGCGGATTGCCTGACCTGCCACGATCCGCACCAGTCAGACTCGCCCAAGCTGATGGCCAAGTTCATGCATCCGCCCTTCGCCGACAAGCAGTGCGATGTTTGCCACGCTCCGGCCAAGGACGGAAAAGTGGTGCTCACGCAGCCCGACGCAAAATCTCTGTGCGTAACCTGCCACTCGGATAAGGCGGAACTTATCGAGAAAGCAAAGGTGCAGCATCCAGGAGCGGCTGGTGATTGCACCGACTGCCACAGCCCGCACGCCAGCCGGCAGCCAGGGCTTCCCAAGACGAATGCGGTGGATATATGCCTGGGTTGTCACAGCGATCAAGCCGAACAGTCCAAGAAGCATGTTCTGCATCAGCCCGCCTTTGGCCAGGGCTGCGCGACGTGTCACGAGCCGCACGGCGGCGAGAACGATCATCTGCTGCGGGCCAAGGGAAATCCGCTTTGCCTGGAGTGCCACGGCCCTGATTCGGTGCCGCAGAAGCTCGAAGCCGAGCATGTGCTGACAATTTTCAACGGTAAAGTGAAGTTGCCCGAAGACTACTACCAGAAGAACAAGGTCGCGATTCTGCCGCTGAAATATGGGCTGGGCCATCCGGTGCAGGGTCATCCCGTGGGGGATGTGATGGATCCGTCGGATATAACCAAGGTCAAGACTCACTTGACTTGCCTATCCTGCCACCAGCCGCACTCTTCGGCGCAGGCTGATTTGCTCGTGAAGGACCAGCAGAACAATATGGTCTTCTGTGATAGCTGCCATAAGAATCGAACGAACATGCGAGATACAACGGTACCGGGAAATTAGAGACGGAGAATAGAAAATGTTCGCCTTTGCTTACAAACCGAATTGCGGCGCCAAGGTACTGGTGGCGTTCGTACTCCTGCTAGCGCTTTGCCTGGCTTCGCCGGTCTCTATGTTTGCCAGCGACAAGAAAAAGAAGAAGGCCGACGCACCTCAGCCGACCGAAGCTCCCAAGCTGGACATTGATACGTCGAAACTGGTTTGGCCGAACCCGCCCAACATCGCGCGTGTCCGCTGGCTGAGCTACTACGCCGGGATGAAGATCGACCGCACTCCGCCCGCGACCACGAAGAAAAAGCAGAGTTGGATGGACCGTGTGGCCGGCGCCAAGCAGGAAGATAACATCGACAAACTCAAGACTTTTCCATGGCAGTTGCTGGGACCGTACGGCATCGCCATTGACTCCAAGGGTCAGGTATATGTGGCCGATCAAAAAGTCGGAGCGATCTTCATCTTCAATACGGAGACACACGACGCCACACTTATTAAAAACGGCAGCGACGCTCACTTTGGTTGGATCAACGGGCTGGCCATCGACGATGGCGACCGCCTTTTTGTCTCCGATGGCAAGATGCATCGAATCCTGATCTTCGGTCCCGCTCATGATGTACAGGGCCAGATCGTGGAGGGATTGGTGGATCCGGTAGGACTAGCGATCGACAAAGAAAATCGGCTTCTCTATGCCGTCGACGAGCAGCTGGACCAGGTCTTCGTGTACGACGCGGACAGCCTGAAGCTGCTGCGCCGAATCGGCAGCGCGGTGACCACTGCCAAGAAACATTCGCTGACGACACCGGGAGACTTCGCCGCGCCGACTAATGTTGCGCTCGACAATGACGGCAACGTATACGTCACCGACACTCTGAACAGCCGCGTCGAGATATTCGATGCGGACGGGCATTTCATCAGCACCTTCGGCAAAGCCGGCGACGGTCCAGGATACTTGTTCCGGCCGAAGGGCATCGCGATCGATTGCGACGGGCACATATGGGTGGCCGACCAATACCAGGATCGCGTGCAGGTGTTCAACCGCGAAGGACAATTGCTGACTTACATTGGCGATACGCACGCCAACGGTCCGGGCCAGTTCAAAGCGCTGGTCGGAATTGCCATCGACAAACAAAATCGTGTCTTCACCACCGAACAATATCCGGGCCGCATGCAGATGTTCCGCTACATCACCGACGCTGAGGCGGACGCCGAGAGGACGCGACGGCAGGCGGAGCTGACAAAAACAGCGGATGCGCGAAAACAAGCTGCGACCGACAACTCTCAGCCACCGGCGGCAGCGTCAACGCCGAAGCCGGCGGAAGCGCCCGCAGTGAAACCGGAAACTGCAACACCGGCGCAGAAGCCTAATTAAAGGATACGTGGTATTTAACCTCACGCCTCGGCAGCCATGCCGGGGCGTTTGCGCGATAGCTCTCACTGGCACTCTCGCCGCGTCGCCCGGAAAGTGACCTTCATCACGAGCAGGAGTGAGGGGCGTCATAGAAAGCACCACCTTAAAAATGTTTAATGGCCTCCGGAGAGGAGAATCCACGTGACGTGTTGCATTTCTTTGCTATTGAAAAACGCCACAGCGAGCGATCACGCTACGTGGGGCATTTCCCCAATCCACTGTGGAAGAAGACCCAACAGGCCAACGACCGTAGTGTTACCAAAGTGGGGCCGTTTCCCAAAATTGTTCCTAAGTACAACTGTGGCAATTACTTACAAATTCCGGTCGAGAATGGCGGCGCCCGAAGTTTTCGGTGTTTCTCGTGCAATCACTGATGTTGGAGGGTTACAGAACCCCCGCAACATTATGGACCTCGAGAGTTCCAAGAGTGCAGCAGTAGAAGCAAGCGGTAGATGTGAACGTGTTGCAACACTTCATAAAGGAGCTAATATGAAAAAGAGCTTTTTAGTCCTGCTAATGATTCTGGCTGTAGCCGCGTTTGCTGCTGCACAGGGTCCGAATTACGCGCCGCCGTCTGACGTCCTCGGCGCCCACCTCAATTACGGCCGTGGCTGCGCAGCTTGCCACGCGCCACACAGCGGCGCATGGGGTAACGGCGCCAACAAGTCCGGCGACACCACCTCTGGTACCTCGATTCTGTGGGGCCAGGATGTGGGATCGCTGTATGGCAAGACCATCATCACGGGCAGCACCAACGGCAGCACCGGCTACACCGAAGTTTTGCCGGCCAGCATGGCTGCTGGTACTCCCGATGTGAATGGCCTGATCACCTGCCTTAGCTGCCATGACGGCAACTATGCTACCGGCGCCATGATGAAGAACCAGGTTTATGAGACGCTGCCGGCATCCTACGGCGGATATAACAAGATTCCGACCTTGCTCGGAGCCAACGGCGATGGCGCCAGCAGCTACCTGGCGACCCACCCGGTGGGCTTGAACGCCACCGTTGCTTGCGGCGGACAGTGGAATTGGGATTGCACCGAGACCAATGGCGTGATCTCGATGACTGGCCCGAATTCCTCCCAGTTCGTTAAAAATTACGGCTTCTTCGTGGCCACTTCGGCTTACAACAACACCGCTGTGGTTACCTGCACGACCTGCCACAACCAGCACATCATGAACGTCGTCAAAGTCACCAACGGCCCGAAGAGCGGCTTGGCGTCCGGCACCTACGCGACGATGTTCTTCGTCATCGGCCCCTACAACCCGGCCAGCGGCACAGGCGGATCGAACCAGACCGCGCAATTCTGCCGTCAGTGCCATGGTGGAGAAGCGAACGAGTCGAACGGAAGCTACGTTATCCCAACGACTTTCTAAGCTGTCGGCTGTTACCACGGGGGAGAGGAAAACTCTCCCCTATTTTTTCGACCGAATTCTGTGTGAGGATAGATTTATGAACCGCCAACCATCACCATTCATGCGAACCCTGATGGTCGCGAGCCTCTCAGCAATCGCTCTAACCCTGGCGATCGCGGTGACGGCAACGGCCCAGCAGCTCGCCGTCTCCCACACTCCGACTGCGGTGGCGTCTCAACCCGACGCCGGGATGCAAGTCACGGGCAGGGCAGTGGCGCGAGTCAACGGAACCGTATTGACCGATCGCGACCTGCAACGCGAAATGTTTACGTTGTTTCCCTACGCGGCGCAGCACAATGGTCAGATCCCCCCGGAGATGGAGCCGCAGTTGCGCAAGGGCGCCTTGCAAATGATTGTCTTCGAAGAACTGGTGTACCAGGAAGCGTTGCGCCGCCAGATGACCATACCTCCGGCCAAGTTGAAAACGGCAGAAACCGACTTCCGCGGTCAATTCAGCACCCCGGCTGAGTATCATCAATTTTTGATTTCGGAGTGTAAAGGTTCGGAGAAGGCGTTAGACGAGAAGATCAAACGGTCGCTGCTGATCGACACTTTCCTCAAGTCCGAAGTGGATGCCAAGTCAACGGTCTCGGTGGCCGAAGCGCGGGCTTACTACGATAAGAACCCGGCTCGTTTTGAATACCCGGAGGGCTTTGCGATACAAACCATCTCCTTTCTGCCTCCGGAGAAGCCTACACCCGACAGCTTGAAGGAAGAGCGCAAGCGCGCCGAAGATGCGCTGAAACAGGCCAAAGCAACTACGAACTACGAGCAATTCGGAATGCTGGCGGAAAAGATCTCGGAAGACGACTACCGGGTGATGATGGGCGACCACAAAAGAGTGGACCGCGCGAAACTGGCGCCGCAAGTGGTCGACGCGCTGCTCGCCATTAAAGAAGGCGAAATCACCGGCATTATCCAGGTCGAGCAAGCTCTTACCATCGTCCGGCTGAACCAGCACATTCCGGCGGGGAAGGTGAAGTTTGCCGATGTGAAGGATAAGCTGCTGAAGGAACTGCAACAGAGGAAGCAGAATGACGTGCGCGCGGCCCTGGACAAGAGGCTGCGGAAGACCTCGAAAGTCGAAGAGATGTAAGCCGTCCCCCTAGGGCAAAAGATCTGCGCCATGGCGCAGGTCTTTTCTTTTTTCGCAGGCCGCTCATACCTTTCGGTGCTAGGGCGGCCCTTCAGGGCCGCTTTTGGAACGCAATGATTTTGGGCTTTAGCCCATGTCACCGCAGGGGCTAAAGCCCGCGGGATTATAGATCGCTAACGCGGCCCTGAAGGGCCGCTCTACCGGGATTGCTTCCATAGGGCCTAATGGGGCGATCTTCCGCCGAAAAAACCAGACATTTCCCTTATACTCGCGCATGCGCCAAATGCCTTGTCCTCTTGAAGTTAGCTGGGTTATATCCCCCAGAACCGGGGCTCTAATTTTCCTCCCTACTGCTTAGCTCGTTGCTGGGCAATGGTTTAGCCAAGTGCCACTTCTGGCGGGGAACGTGCTTTTGTTCCATTAGAGGAAAGCGATGCCGGTTGCCCTTCATTTGGGAGACGCCATACCCACCTTGAGGCAGCCAGATATGGGAACGGGACCGCAGTCGCGCCGCTGTGGGGAAGCCAGGAAAAAGCAGATGCTGAACCAGTCCGGAGACTGGAAGAAGTTGGTGAGTATGAAGGCTGCTTACCTAAATATCGCCTTGACTTTGGCGGGGGTGCTCCTGCTGGCGCTGCCGGCTGCGGCGCAACTCCGGCTGGGGGAAAGCAGCAATAACCTGAGCGGCACTCTCTCCACAGGATACAACGCAGACTACGGAAATCTGATCCCTTCCAACCACAGTTTGTCGTTCGGGGGCACGGGGACGCTATCGGGTTTTTACTACAATCCCAACTTTCTCTCTTACACAATTTCTCCTTACGCAAATCAGGCGCGAGACAACTCAGGTTTTCAATCCATCTCCGACGCGAGCGGGGTGAATATGAGCAGCTCGATTTTCTCGGGCAGCAAGTTTCCCGGCTCCATCACCTATGCCAAGTCCTACAACAGCGAAGGCAACTACGCGATCCCGGGAGTAGCCAACTATACGACGCACGGCAACAGCGACAACTTCGGCATCGGTTGGTCCGAGATCGTACCGGACTGGCCCAGTCTCTCGGCCAGCTTCCAGACGGGAAACAACCAGTACTCAATCTATGGGTCGAATGACAACGGAAGCACCAATTCCAAATCGTTTAGTCTACGGTCGTCCTACCTGTTGAGGGGCTTCAACCTGAGTGGCTTCTTTTCGGATGGAGACTCGCACTCGGATATACCTCAACTTCTTCAAGGTTCAACGCAGCCCGAGACCTCGAGCTCCAACAGCCGAGGGTATGGATTTGCGGTGGGGCACTCGTTGCCGCTTAACGGCGGGTTTTCCGGAACCTTCAACCGTAACGATATCGATTCTAACTTTATCGGCTACAGCTACAATGGCACGATCGATACGTATACCGGGACCGCAGCCTTTCAGCCGACGCAAAAATTCCATTTTTCCGTTACGACAGACTACTCCGACAACCTTACCGGTAGCTTGTTCCAGGCGATCACCAGCACGGGAGGAGTCGTCACGCCGCCGGCACAAGGGGAGTCCTCGCACAACTTCGACGTACAGAGCACTGCCAGCTATTCGATTGTGCAGAACTTGCAAGCACTGGCCTCAGCTGATCACCGCCAACAGTCTTTCGAGGGCAAAAACTACGGAGCTGACACTTACGGCGGCGGCGTAATCTATGGGCGGATTTTGTTTGGCGGCAACCTTAACGCCGCTCTGACCCTCAGTGACAACACCACCAGCACTTCAAAGGCTAAAGATCTCGGGATCAATAGCACGGTCAACTATAACAAGCGATACGCTGGCTGGACGGGGAGCGTATTCGCCAACTATTCGCAGAATGTGCAGACGCTGCTTATCACGTACACGTCCTCCTTTTACGGATACGGCGCCAACATCCGGCGCCGCTGGGGAAAGTTTGGCTGGACCGCAGGAACCAGCATCAACAAGACCGGGTTGACCGAGCAGGCGGGTACCTCGAGTAGCAGCCAGAGTTACAACAGCTCCGTGGGCTATTCGAACTGGATCAATGTCAACGCAACTTACTCGAAATCGAACGGAAACGGAATCGAGACGGGAGCCGGGTTGGCCAGCACGCCGACACTACAGCCGGTTTTGAATCCGAATGATCTTATTCTTTTTGATGGCTCGAGCTATTCGTTTGGCCTAAGCAGCAATCCCAAGCGCAGGTTGACGATCGCGGCAAGTTTCGGCAGGGCATACGGGAACAGCAACGTGGTCGGGATCACCTCGTCGAACAACATGGAGCAGATCAATACGCTCATACAGTATCAATTCCGTAAGATGTACTTCACGGGCGGGTACAGTAAACTGAACCAGAGCTTCAGTGTGTCCGGCACGACGCCGGACAAGATATCGGCGTTCTATTTCGGCGTGTCGAGATGGTTCAACTTCTTCTAGCCCGCCGTGATGTTCCAAGCAGAAGCAGAGAGCGAATATAAGATGCGGGTCCCGCGCCGGCTAAAGTCGGTTGTTGATTTACGAATGGCGGTTGTTCTGACGCTGGTGGCTCTGATGGCGCTTCTGCTGGTGCCCGGGATTCCCGCCGCGGCCTCGCGGCAACCGAAACCCAATGCCGATGAACTCGGACCTCCTACGCTCGAACTGGAGGGAGGCCGGAAGCTGCTCTACGAGCGAAGCTTCGGCTCGGAACGCGAAGTGAAGCCGAAGCGCGGCTTCTGGAACCGGCTGGTGGACGTTATAGCGGGTGAGCCGGAGTTCAAGAATCTGGTTCGTCCCTACAGCATTGCGGTGGATTCGCATGGGCGGATCATCGTCACGGATCCGGGCGCGGCTGGGGTGCACATTTTCGATTTCGCACAACAGAAATACAAATTTATCGAGCGCCGCGACAAAGGGAAGGACGCGATGCTCGGACCGCAGTGCGTTGCGGTCGACGCGCAGGACAACATCTACGTCACCGATTCGGAGACGGGCAAGATCTTCGTCTTCAACTCCGGCGGGAAATATGAGCGCGCGATTGGCAGCCTGAAGGGCGGGGAAGGATATTTCAAGCGTCCCACTGGAATCGCGGTGGACTCGGCGACGCAGCGCATCTACGTGACGGACACGCTGCGCGACAAGATTTTCATGATGGATATGCAGGGAAACATTCTGCAGACCATCGGAAAGAAGGGCGATGGCGACCTGGAATTCAATTTGCCGACCGAGCTGCGATTGGATGGCGACAACCTGATCGTGGTCGACGCCATGAACTTCCGGGTACAAGTACTGGACCGGTCAGGAACATTTCGCTATTCCATTGGGAAAGTCGGCGACAACAGTGGCAGCGTGTTTCGGCCGAAAGGAATTGGAGTCGACTCGGAAGGGGATTTGTATGTCGTCGATGGCCTGTGGGGAGTGGTGCAGGTATTTAATCGCCAGGGAGATTTGCTCTATTACTTCGGAAAAAGAGGCACGCACGCGGGAGAGTTTCAGCTGCCGGCGGGATTGTTTATCAACCACGAGGACCGGATTTTTGTGGTGGATTCCTTCAATCGCCGTATTCAGGTATTTCATTATTTCGGTTTGAAGAAGGCCAAGGAAGGAATGTAGTGAGGTTCAAATTCTCAGGGGTGTGCCTGACGGTGGTTCTGGGGGCAGGGACTCTGCTCGCCCAGTTCACCGGCGACGTGATCGGCTCGCACGATCTCGGCCCAGGCAGCAAGTCGCCCATAACCGGTGCCCGCACTGATTTCTGCATGTATTGCCACGAGCCTCACAATGGCGTCGGAGGGCGAACGCCACTCTGGAATCAGAAGTTGACGGTCCAGAGCTACAGCTTATACACCAGCGATACCGAAACAAATCGTGGAACCCAGCCGATGATGGGAGCCGACAGCAACTTATGCCTCTCCTGTCACGACGGAACCGTGGCGCCGGGAACTACGGCGGCCTTTGGGCAGGTCACGATGTTCGGATCGATGTACAACTACGACGTCTTTGGTACGAATCTACAGCCGTCGCATCCGGTCGCTTTTGCATTGCCCTTGAAAGATAACGTCGATTTGATTGCATCGTTGGCGGCAAAGGGCGCGACAGGAGATCCAACCGGGGCGGTTCGTCTTATCAACGGCAACGTGGAATGCACGTCTTGTCATAACGCCCACGTGCAGGCTAAGGATCTGATATCGCAGAATTTTCTGGTCCGGGATAGTTCGAACGGCCAAATGTGTTTGGCTTGCCACGACCCGACCCGCCAAATGGCCGGCAAAGTGAATCCGCTTTTGGATTGGGCCACGAGTGCCCATGCCCTCGTGCAGAACAAGATTTCTCCCCAGGCGAATGTGGGGAGCTACACCACGGTGGGGCAAGATGCGTGCATTTCCTGCCACGCCCCGCACAATGCTCAAGGACCGGCGCGGTTGCTTCGCGGACCGAACGAGCAGGATTGCATTGCATGCCACAACGGGGGTGCGAATATCACACCCGCGCCGCCCAGCGTCTTCGCCGAGTACGCTGCGCCTAAGGTCGGGCACCCGTTCCCGACAACAACGAATGCTCACGACGCCGGCGAGAGCACGCTACTGAATAACAACCGGCATGCGACCTGCGTGGATTGTCACAACGGGCATGGGTCAGCCCAGGTGGGAGTATTTCCACCGCCTCCCCGGGTCCGTGTTTCGCAAAGAGATACCACTGGAATCAGCGCGACCGACGGAATGTCTATCGTAGCGCCAGTGGTAAATCAATACGAGAATTGCTTCCGCTGTCATGGAAGCAGCTCCGGAAAAGCGGTTCGGCCGATGTATGGATACCTGCCGGTGCGTGCGGCTTCCGCCGGAGACCCGTTGAACATCATCCCTCAATTTAGCACTACGGCTTCTTCGAGCCATCCGGTTACCCATGTCAGCAACAGCTCTCTGCCGCAGCCCAGCTTGCTGACTACGATGCTGAATCTCGATGGCGTAACACAGGGGCGCGCGATGGGGACACAGATATTCTGCACAGACTGCCACAACAGCGACGACAATCGCGAGTTTGGCGGGGCAGGGCCGAATGGTCCGCATGGTTCCAAGTGGACCCATATTCTGGAACGCCGGTACGAATTCAACCAGGCGGTGGCGCCGGGCCAGCTGATCACAAATCTATTTCAGAATCCCGACTTGAGCGTGAACGGACCCTACGCGATGTGCGGTAAGTGCCACAGTCTCGCCAGTATCATGTCGAACACCAGCTTCAGCCAGCATCAGAGCCATATTGCCGCCGGTTTCACTTGTTCGGTCTGTCACACCGCACATGGAATGGGAGGTGTGAACCCGAATATCAGCGGGCAGCGGCTGGTTAATTTTGACGTTAACGTGGTGGCTCCGAATGGCGGCTTTCCGATCTCCTACAACCGCGCCACCAATACATGCACGTTGACCTGCCACAATACCTCGCATTCTCCCAACGGCAATGTTGCTCCCGCGACCGGCGGCAGCGTGCTGAAGAAGTGAGGACTTGAAGATGGCGACCGCAACGGCCGTGGCGACCGGTTTTGAAAAGCCTGTCTCGATACTCGACAAACTCACCTATCCTGTCGCTTTAGTCGCGTCGTTGTCGATTTGGTTCCTGGCAATCAGAGCGCCCCTGTGGTTGGACGAGACGCTCGCCTACTGGCAAGTCAGCGGCGGCTTTGGAAAGGTCTGGAGCCGCTCGGCGCTCATGCCTTCTTCGATCGGCTACCTTTACACGCTGTGGGTTGCAAAGTCGATTCTGGGCAGCAGTGAGATCGCGCTCAAGATTCCGTCAACATTGGCGATGCTGGGCGCGGTTTACTTTTTGTTTCGGGCTGCGCGCGAGCTGTTCGATCTGGAGTTCGCGTTTCTGAGTTGCATCTTCTTCACTCTGGAATACAACGTGGTCTTTGCCGCCTCCGATGCACGCCCGTACGCCTTCGCCTTGCTGGCCACGAACTTTGCGATTTTCGCGTTCGCTCGGTGGATGACGCGACGGCAGATGCGGGAAGCGATTCTGTTTGGAGCGGCGGCGGCGGGAATTCTCTATTTTCATTACCTGTTTGGAGCGATCCTGCCGGCGTTTGCGGTTTATTATCTGGCGGCACGAGGCAGGTCGATCAAAACGGATTTGCGGCAACTGGCGGCGGTGCTGATTACTTTTACCCTGGTTGCCTTGCCGCTGGTTCTACGCGTTGCGAGCCTGTACCAAAGCAAGGTCATACATGTTGTTCAGGAATTGCGCCACCCCGGTCTGGCGGCGCTGAACACGCTCGCGCCGATGCAGACATTGATTGGCTTTGGAATCGCGGCTCTGGTTGCGGCGCTGATGCGGAAAATAAAGTTTCCTGGACGCGAATCTTTTCCGACAATCCTGCTCTGCCCTTTGCTGGCTTTGGTCCCGGCCGGTGTGTTTTTCGCCGTCAGCGCTGCTACTCCGGTTCATCTTGTCATCCCACGCTATCTCACCGTCACAGCGCCGGGCAGCGCCCTGACCTGGGCGTTATTGACGAGTTACATCGATTCCCGCGTGTTGCGGCAGATCTTCTGCGTGGGCCTGGTTGGAATCACCTTGTTTGAAGCCTACAGTTCGCCGCTCTCTCGCCATCACGAACTAAATTTCAAACAGGCGCATGCGTTTGTAAACGCGAATGTTGCCAAGGATGAAGGCAACGTCCCGGTACTGGTTTGTAGCGCATTCATCGAGTCCGACCATACGACCGAACTGGGGAACAGCAACGGGGAGAATCCCCTGTACTCGCAAGTGAGCTACTACCCGATCCATGCCCCTTTGGTCTTCCTTCCCATGGATCTGAACGATGAGACAATCCGGGTTGCAGGCCAAACCGTTCTTGAGGCCGCACAGCGGCACCAGAGGTTCATCTTCGTCGTGCCACCCTCGTCGTATCCGACTTTGCAGTGGCTCGACAACTACACACAAGGCGCATTTACCTCGCAAATTCTGAAAGAGTTCGGCCAGATCCTAGTGGTCGAATTTCGGCCGGTCGCAGAGAGTTATTGACGCCGGGCAAGGCCTACCGCTATTTGCCAACCACGCGCGTCATTGCGAGCCGTCGTAGAGATTGAGATGGTTCCGTTCGAGGAAGTCCAGTTTTTCCTGCAGGTGGGTCCTTTCCGGATCGGGATAGATTTGCACGCCGGTCAGAGCGGTGCATTCGTAGAGGTCGTGCCGAACCAGGTAGCACTCCCGCCAGGCGCGCTTGCCGCTATCAAAGCGCTCATTGTCGGCAGCGTCTTTGCGGTCTAGTGGCCGAGCGCTCAGCATGGAGAAGGCCAGCAAAACCAAAACCAAGGAAATGCGTAATCCCCGCCCCCGATTCGACAAAGCATAGAGGTACGAACCAAAGAAGCCGAGAACCACGTACGGCGTATACCGCGAAGCCCCAGCGCCAGCGAGTCCAAGGCATAGCCGTCCATAGGCAGTATTGAGGCAAAACACCACGCAGTATGCCAGTAGCGCGGCGATGGCAGCATCGCGAGACCAGGTACCCGATTTTTGGGCAAACAATCTCTTGCCCGTAACTAAAAGCCCGCCCACTACCAGCAACCACGCGATCGAGCCGACCAGAGTTGCAAAAATCAGGCTCAGGATTTTGAGACCTGCAGCACTGGCGAACATGAGGGCTGCAAACCAGGCGTACACGAGTGGATTCCTCGGCGCGGCTGAGAAACAATCCACGGCCGGCTGAAACTTATATCCGACAAAGAAGGACGCGAGTGAGGCGATCGAGGCAGTCAAGGCTACGGCGGTCCCCCACTGATACCTAGATGCGAGATGCCGAGTGTTTGCATAGTAATCGAGAGCAATCAATGCGGGGGTTATTACGCCCATAAATATGCCAAAACCCGTATAAATCAATAAGAAATTCAGAAACAAGACGCAAACGTATTTCCATTGATAGGGTCGGATCAGCCAGCAAAAGCAATAAAGAACAGCCAGAAGGGACGGCAGGGAGCCATGCGCAAAATTGGGTGTCACTACTAGCGTTTCATACTGCATGGGTGTTAGAAACAGCAACGGGATTACGACGTCGCCGTATTCGACAGCACCATAGAGACGCACCTTGAGAAGCAGCGCCGTTACGGCTGCAAGGGCGATAATGGCACCAACGAAGAGGGCTTCATCTCGGCCGTTCCAGTGAATCCAAGGGTCGATCATCCTCTGCAGTAGCGCGCCAAGGCCCTGCCGGTGCGGCCCGTGCTGCCAGCGGAACATCTCCCAAATAGAGTGAGGTTGGAACAGCGTGGCATCGTCAAAGTCCCATTGGTCCGAGAACAGCACATTGACGGCGCACTGTGAGATCAGACGAAAAAAGCGCACGCCCAGTAGAAGGCACGCGCCTAAGACCAGAAAAGGTGGCAAGTATCTTTCCACGCCTTCCTTGTCGGAACTCATCATACCTAGGTCCTTTGCGATGCTCAGGATGACAACACGAAGAGAAATGACAGCATAAAGCCACCTAGCGCCGGACGAACACGACGGCGAGAGGGTCTTCATAGATCTTCTGAAAGCGTTGATCCCCGCGCAAGATCATGGCAAGAGGTTTCGTCCTGTCCAGAAGAACCACGCCGGCCTCGTTCAGATAAGGATCATTGACGTAGGAGTCCTCGCCTCTTTCTGAATTGAAAAAGAGAAAGTCGAGTTCGTCGCCGTAAAGATCGGTGCGGCCATCAATCGCCACCGGGTAGTCGGGCATATACCAGGTGAGGAAACCGCCCCAATCGAAAGTGTTGTAGAGCGGGCCGGGCTGCGGGTTTTGGCGAAGGAAGTTGACGGCTTTAATGGGAAACACGTCGCTCATAGCGGCGTCCAGACCGCGGGTAGTGAACCCGGTGTTCAGGGCGATCAGGTAGATGAGCACAGCAAGCACGGCTGCCAAGCCCGCTTTCTCAGGGAAAGTCTCGTCGGGTTCGCGCTCGGCATCCTGGCTCCAGGAGTCGGCGATCAGGGCCGCAGCGGTAATGCACAGGAACCATGAGTCGCGCATGGTGCGGAAGGCGACAATAGTGGCGACTGTCAACAGCGACAGTTTGAAAAGATCGACGCGCCGCTGACGTCCCAGAACAAAGAATGCTGCGCCGCCGAGCAAAAGTTCCACGTAGTGGCTGAAGGCACGAAACGTGAGGGCGCGGAATTCGCGAATGAAGACGTAAGGAAATTTGGAACCTGCATAGGCAAAAACCACGGGATAAAGATGATAGGTGTACGGGCCCACGCAGGTGGCGAGCCCGCAGGCGGATAAAACGAGCAGAACCTTGCCGGCGGGAAGTTTGGATGGCAGGGCAAACTCCGGGCCGACGCCGATCTGCGCAGCTAGATGCTGGAGCACGTGCACTCCCGCGAACAACGCAACTACGAAGAGGCCGTAAATAAACTGAATGTGGCAGTTGGCCCAGACGAAAAACACCAGAGGCAGCCAGTACAAAAGTGGGACGCGGCCGGTGCGATGGGACTCCAGCAACAGCGTGAGCGTCACCGCGAACAAGATCATCGAAATGAAAACCGGACGCGGCATCAGGCTGAACAGAAATGCCGAGCAGCTAACCGTAGCAAGAACGGACGCCACCCAGAACCTTCCCGAAATTCTGCGGACCATCCAGTACACCGCATAAGCAACAGCCACGGTGAGCAGCGTGCCAAAGATTCCGACGCCGACGAGGCCGAACCAGGCATAGGCGCGGGACAGCAATACTTCATAACCCCAGCTGTAGGCCGACCACGGACGATTGGCGGCCGTGCGCGAAAGAATTCCGGTGTGAGGAAAGGCGTGGTGCTCAATGATCCAGTCGCCGACCTTCAGGTGCCACCAGATATCGAGATCGAGCACGGAGAACTTCAACAACATGGCGCGGACTGCCACTGCGGTGAGCAGACAGGTCAGGACGAGCATCTGGATGAGCCGTCGCTGCAACAGTCCGCACAGCTCTTGCGCAAAACTCATGCTCTGGAGTTTCTCACGCGCGGCCGGTTCGGAGACTACCTCGAGCGAACGAGATGAGTCCGAAGCCGTGGTTTCCTCAGGCCGTGTCGCCGTCATTGCACTGTCAAACCTACGGTCGTAATGGTTACCGGGTTGGACTGCCCTGCTGTCGCACCTTGCACTTTGACGTTGTAAGTTCCGAGTTCAGGATTGGTGCCAGAAGAATTCGAGCTCCCTGAGCCGCCGCACGCAGTCAGCATCAACAGAAAAACGCATGCTCCGGCGAGCCTCGAGCGTTGCCGCCGCTTATTTCGAGGTCGGAAGCTGGCGAGTAAAAGACCGGCCAGCGGAAAGAAGGCGAGGTAGAAGTGCAGCCCCATGCTGCTGGGGCTCGCCATGGACGCCGAACCGGTGGGAACGGTGATCGTAAGTGAGAACGGTACGGCTTGCGGCCCCGGAGTAATCTTGGCGGGCGAAAAACTGCAGCTACCACCAGTGGGCAGTGAAGCTTGAGAACAAGAAAGCGTGAGAGGCTGGCCAGGAGCACCCGTATTTGCATTCAATAGAAGCGAATAGGTTGCCGTTCCTCCGGGGGAGATGGTTTGAGGCGCAGGCTGAGCGGCGGTCGGCGCGGTGACAATTGTTACCGTGGCTGATCCCGTCGACTTGCCGTCGGCTTGCGAAAGCACAGTGATGGTGACTGCGGCTGGGGTCGGAATTGTGGCAGGCGCCTGAAAGAGTCCGGTCGTGGAGATTGTCCCCACCGTCGAATTACCGCCCAGCGTTCCGTTCACCGACCATGTGACGGCTGTATTGCTGCTTCCAGCTACCGTAGCCGTGAATTGCTGCTGGGTGCTGACTACCACGCTGACGGGATTTGGTGAAATGGTGACAAAGAGCGCCGGTACTAGCTGGCGGATGCGCTCATTGTCCGTATCCGCAACATACAGATTGCCGGCGGCATTCCCGAACACGCCCGAGGGCGAGTTGAGTCCCGCGAGGGTGGACTGGCCGCCGTCGCCGGAGAATCCTTGTGTGTTGTTGCCTGCCACCGTTTGAATGTTCCCCGTAGCTGCAAAAACCTCGCGAATCACGAAATTGTCTGTATCCGCGATGAAGATGTCTCCTGCGGTGTCGACGAACACGCCGTAAGGAGTGTCCAGCACGGCGCTCGTAGCGGCAGAACCGTCACCGGAGTAGCCACGTGCTCCCGTTCCGGCCACGGTGGCGATGGTGCCGGTCGATGCTGTCACTTCACGAATGCGATTATCAAAGGTATCGGCGATGAAGATGTCTTCCGTCGCATCGAGGAACACGCCGGTTGGGAAGTTGAGCTGCGCGCTGGTAGCGGCTCCGCCATCTCCACAGGTTGCGCCGGCAGGTGTGCACTCCGTGTTATTGCCAACCACTGTGGTGATGATTCCGCTCGACGACACCTCCCGAATCACGTTATTTCCCGTGTCCGCGATGTAGATATTGCCCGTACTATCGACGAAGACGCCGTAGGGACTGCTGAGCTCGGCGCTAATTGCTGCTGCGGTGTCACCGGAGTAGCCGGCTGTTCCAGTCCCCGCCACGGTGGCGATGGTGAGAGATGGGATCGCGACATTAGCGACTGTGATCGTCGCCGTGCCGGTGTTCACCACGCGGATGCGATTGTCCTCAGTGTCTGCGATGAAGATGTTTCCAGAGGCATCCAGGAACACGCCTTGAGGGTTGTTCAGCTGTGCGCTGGTAGCAGCCGCGCCATCGCCACAGGCCACAACGGCGGTGGGCAAAGCGCATATCGTGCCATCTCCGGCTACGGTTTGGATGTCGCCGGTGGTTGCTACCACTTCGCGAATGGCGGAGTTGTCCGAGTCCGCGATGAAGATATCTCCGGCGGTGTCGACCGACACAGCTGCGGGTGAGCTCAACTCCGCCTTCGCGGCCAGGCCGGAGTCGCCGGAATAGGACAGGGTGTTATTTCCGATGATGGTTTGAATAAAGCTGTTAGAGGCTGTCACCTCGCGAATCACAAAGTTGTCGGTATCGGCGATGAAAATGTCGCCCGAGCTATCGACGACCACGTTGCTCGGGTAGTTGAGTGTCGCGCTGGTTGCGGCGGCGTTGTCTCCAGTGTAGCCAGCCGTTCCGAGCGTGCCGGCAACGGTAGTGATAATGTTGATGGTTGACGCCGCCACCTCGCGAATCGCGAAATTGTTTGTATCGGCGATGAAAATGTTTTCCGAGCCGTCCACGAACACTCCATCCGGAGCACAGAGGTATGCATTGGCCGCCAGCCCCGCATCGCCTGTGAATTGGCAGGCGGTACCACCATCCGCCTGGTAGTAAGCCCCGGCTACGGTTTGAATATAGGCCGGCGGGATCACAACTCCAGCAATCGTAATCTGCGTAGTAGCGGGATTCACAACGCGGATGCGGCTATCATCTGTATCGGCGATGAAGATGTTTCCCGCGGCGTCGACAAATACTCCTTCGGGAAGAGCAAGTTGTGCACTGGTCGCGGGGCCGCCATCGCCGCAGAGTGTCGTGGGATCCGGACAAATGGTTCCATTTCCCGCCACGGTTTGAATGGTACCAGCGACTACTTCGCGGATCGCCGCATTATCTCTGTCCGCGATGAAAATATCTCCCGAACTGTCGACGAAAACGCCGAAAGGATCGTTGAGTTGCGCACTGGTCGCAAACGCGCCGTCGCCAGAGTAGCCGGCCACTCCAGTTCCAGCGACCGTGACAATGTTGCCGTTCGAGGCTGTGACCTCGCGGATCACCGAATTCTGCGAATCCGCGATGAAAATGTTTCCCGAGGCATCCACGAACACGCTTTCAGGACCGTCGAGCGCTGCGCTAGTTGCGGGTCCGCCGTCGCCGGCGTAGCCGTGAATGCCATTGCCGGCCACGACGGTGAGGTTGTTTGTTGTGTCGACCTTAAAGATATGACTCGAATGCGAGTCCGCAATGTAGGTGTTGCCCGCCGCATCGCGCGCGACGCCGCCCGGATACCCGATGCTGGCATTGAGCGCGGTTAGATTGTTCGGACCGCCGCCGGCGACCGTACTGATGGCATACTGGGCCAGCAAAGCGTGAGGCGCAAACAGGACGAGCGCAAGAGCAACAGAAAACAGGAAGGGTGAGTTCTGGCGGCGCATGATCACTTCGCCTCCTTGCCAGAAATCCGATCCAGCCGGACCACCGCCTTGCTCTTAGCGCGGCCCGGGCCTGCCATCTGCAGGACTAATCGGGGGCGGAATCCCCTTTTCCACGACTGGTAGTCTGAACGCCGGATGGTGAATTGCTGGATTGTCTCGGCCGACGCGTGGGCTCGGAGCGCAACCGCGCAAGCACTGGTTCCACCCTTATCGGCGTGGGAAAGATCCCAAAGAGTCATTCGTTGGATCGAGAAATCAGACGACCCGTGGTTCACCAGATGGATGCGTATCTGGATTTGGGACTCGGACCCGAGATCCCTACTTTCGACCACTTGGTAAGAACCCGAAACCAGCGGAGCATTCTTGGCTAGCGCAGGTTGGACGCTCAGCGCGAACAGGGCAAGCATCACTAGCCGCCACTTGCAGAAACGAAGATTGTTGTAGTTCATGTGAACTAGCCTTCCTTCACTCACTTGCCTCGAGGACCACTCCCAGCCCGAAGCAATCACCCCGGGCGGCTCGACTGCAATGTCTTGTCTTTTACTGATCCCTGGATCGTGCCTGGAGCCCAGCTTTTGCTGGGGTCAAGACTGTGCTAGCGTCCCTCAAGAGCTTTAGCACCCTTTGACCTTGCTAATTACCTTAAAGTGTAAGGAACAGAGGGGCAGCATTCTACGTCACTCGCGAATGTGATGGAGATCACACGAGGCGCAGGACCGCACTGCCGGCTCAGTCAAACTTGCGCCAGTTGCACAGGACCGGGGCATTGTCATAGGGCAACGCTGCCCTTAGTTCTTTGTCGGCAGCCGCCGGTTCGTAGCGATGCAGTAGGAAGCCGTAGTTGAGATGTAGCAGCCGATCCTGTGGGTTTCGCATAATCGCCCATTGATACTCGGCGACGATCTCGCCGTAGTCCAGACTTACCCCTTCAGTCTGGTTTTTCAGCCGCAGGACTTCTTCGGAATGGTTGAGTTGGTTTGTGAATGGAGGCCGCTCCAGCTTGCTTAGGACCAGACCCGCGACGCGCACACGATCATAAGGCGTAAATGCCAGCAGACGCTCACAATCTTCCTCGGAAATAACATCCGCACTCGTGGCACCACGCTGGAATTCTGACGGGAGAATGCTCGCGACCTGTTGGAAGAAGGCACGCGCCAGCAGGTAGGTCCCGCGGGGATTCGTATGCACGTGTTCGTAGAAGAGTTCGCTGCCGGGGACTCCATGCGGACTCTCGGCAGCCAGAACAGCGGCGGCCTCAACCAAGCCGATGCCCGAACCCTCGCCCGCTACGGTGCGAATCACTTCATTCAACTTGCTGTCGGCGCGAAAACGAAGCGTGTCGAGATCCTGCGCACGTACGAAACGCTCCTTGGCCCCGGCGAAGTCACCCATGGCCCAAAGACAACGAGCGATGCGAAACTGGAGTTCAGCATACTGAGGATCGATATCTGCGGCTGAGAGGTACAGCTTGAGGGCATCGGGGTATGATCCCGCGTTTTCAAGAGTCGCGGCTTGTTGGACCAGTCCGTCCCAGGAATTCAATTCATCCGGTCGAATGCCTTCGCGATGCAGTGAAGCGAAAGGGGCGCAGTCCTTTAAGTTGGTGGCTACCGTGCTGACCAGGACATGAGACCCCGAGCGGCGGGCGACCGCGCCAATATCCCGCAAGTTGGCTGAGAAATTCTCATACACCGGTCTCATCTGTGGAGAATCGGCGCGCACCTGCCTCTCTAGAAACATTTCCATGCCACGCCACTCGGCCGCGTTATTCCGGCCACCGCCAGAGGCTTTCCCGACAAGTTGACCAAGTCTAGTGGAGTTGAGGGCGATCCTGGCGCGAATGGCCGGGAGGGTCAAGTCCCAAGGGGTTAGGACCGTTCCTGGCCCAAAAGGACCGACAACTTCGGTGTTGCCTGTGTAAATGATGAAAAGGTCGGGCTGGTATTGCGCCAGGTCCTTCACCATGGGCAACAGCACATGCGAGTTGATGGCGGTGATGCTGGCATTGACGACCTCGAACTTTACTTGGGGAAAGCGTTCCCGGAGCATCACCTCGAGGTAACGGGCAAATCCGTAGGTAGGATCGGGATCTCCCCATGCCACAGACTCGCCCAGTACGAAGATTCTGTAGGTTCCGGGCGCCTTTCTTGCGGGAATCACGTAGGGGCGCGGTGTCCGGTACATGCCGGGAGGGAAAAAGGGCGCGGCAAAAAATTGGTTATCGCAATACGCAGCGCGGCCCTGGTCTGTGCAGGGACGCATTGCACCCGTTGGCGTTCCAACTCCGCAAATGCGCAGCAACGCCTCTGCGACCACGAGCAGCAGAACCGGAACCAGAATGGCTGTCGCCGAGATGGAGAACCAGCGACGCCAGGAACTGCGGCTTGGCGTCGGAACCGCTTCCGTGATTTGCACCTCTGCAGGTAGGGTCATCTCTGCTCTCGGCAAGGCGCTGGATTATGAGAGGTTCGGCTTTCTGGGATACGCAGGAATATTATCTGCACACGAATACATCTGGTGCGAAGCCGTAACCTTCCCCTCCAGTCCAGTTACTTAGTATTGACGATAGCCAAGGCCCTGAGCCGCAACAGTGGCGACTATCACGACGTCTTGTGATAAAGATCACAAGAACCCACCCTTCCACGAGAACGCTTTTCCGCTCGAAGCACGAACTTTAGCTAGAAGTTGCGGTACATGAACTGAGCTGCGCCGGCACCTTGCGACTGCGTCACGACGAATAGGAGAAGCGACACCAGCACATAGAGCGGCGGGATCCAAAACCAACGCCACCGAGCCAGGAGCGCGACGAATCGAGAATGGGATAGGTCACTCGGAGGCTGCGTTTCAACCGAATATTGGTTCAGAGCTTCGATCATCAACAGCACCACGGCATATCCGAGGGCCAGCATCAGAATCAGGAGATAAAGGCTGCCACTCAGGAAATGCGAAAAATAGCTGGCTGGCGATAAGACCGCCAACAGCATCTGGCGCGCCTGGACGAGAGATGAGGCGCGAAAGAATATCCAGCCCAAGCTAATGAGACTGATGGTTGCGGCCCACGAGATCGGCGTCCAGAGAGCCGCGGGAGGGGACCAGTCAAATTTGCGCTGGATTTGCTGGATCTGACGATGCAAGACAAGGAGTACTCCGTGATAAGCGCCCCAGAGCACGAAGAGCAAAGTTGCTTTATGCCACAATCCGAACAGGACCATCGAAATTACCAAGACGAGGTTTCGCCACCAAACCTCGCGACGCATCACCGCCAGCGGCAGGAAGACGTAGTCGCGAATCCAGAACGAGAGCGACATGTGCCAGCGGGTCCAGAAAATCGATGGGCTGGTAGATGTGAACGGACGAGCGAAATTCTCGGGCACGGTGAATCCGAGCGCTTGCGCGGCACCGATGGCGATGTGTGAGTAGCCGGCGAAATCCAGGAATAACTGCAATCCATATCCCAATGCCAGGCACCAGACGTCGGGGCCGCTCCAGCGAGTGACGTGGTCGAAGCCGGAATTGATTCCGTCGCCGGCCAGAATTCCCTGCCCCAGCAATTGCGCCAATTGCATCATCAAAATGCCCGTTGCGATACGGCGGAATCCGCGTCCGATGGCCTGCCGGGATGTGGTTTCCTCGGAGCGAAATTGCGGAAGCATCTCAGGCATACGGCAAATCGGTCCTGAGATCAGGACGGGGAAGAACCCCATGTACAGCGCAAACTCAACGAACGACGGGGCTAACTCCTCGCCGCGGTAAAGGTCAAAGAGATAACTCATCGCCTGGAAAGTCCAGAACGAGATCCCCAACGGCAAGGCAAAATGGGAGAATCTTTGCAGTGACGAAAGAGGAAGGTTCATCGCGATGGCCGGGAGGTACTTGAAGGTTCCGAGGAGCGCCAGATTCAGCAGAATACCGATAGAGAGAAAAATCCCGGAAGGGTTTCGCTGAAGCCACTTCCCGAAAAAAAAGTTGATCACCGTGGACGCAAATAGAACGGCTGCGAACCAAACTCCCCAGGTGAGGTAGAGTGCGCCGCAGCCGATCAGGAGAACGGCTTGTCTTGTGGCGCGCGAGCGCACCCTGGCAAAGATCAATACGCAAAGCAGGAAAATCAGAATATATAGGATTGCCCGAAGCAACATTCCTCACCCGCATGACAGATTACACGAGCACTTTAGAACGGCATGGCATTATCACGCATCCCAGCCAGTCTCGGATATGCTTTCTCGCATGCAAGCGCGAATCTTGAGTTGTTTGTGATCTGTGTCGCGGATTTGCGTCCCTGTCACCGGCTACAATGGCCGACAGCATGACCGGATTTCGCAACCTTATCGACGCACTCGCCGTCGCTCCCGGCGACCGTCCGTTTGTAACTGCCTGGATGGACGAGGATGAGCAAGAGACGGTGACTTTTGCCGAGTTTCAACGTCGCGCCCGCTCGCAGGCCAAAATGCTCAGCGAATACGACGTGAGCGTGGGCGATCGCGTAATCATCCTGATGCCACAGAGCATCCCAGCAATGACGACGTTCGTTGGGGCGATGATGCTGGGCGCGGTGCCAGCATTCCTTGCCTATCCCAACTTCAAGGTTGAGGCTTCCAAGTACCGCTCCGGATTAGCTGGAGTCACGGCTAACCTCAAGGCCAAGGTAGTGGTGATCGACGATGCATTCCCTGAAGAGCTGCTAGGACACGTATCCATAAGCGCGGAAGCGAGGCTGCTTCGCACAAGCGACAGCAAGAACCTGAGGACAGAAGTCGAACTGCCTGATTTGGAGAGCCATTCAAAGAGCTTAGCGTTCATCCAGCATTCGGCCGGCACAACCGGACTTCAAAAGGGAGTCGCGCTGACTCACGCCGCCGTACTGAGGCAACTCGAACACTTGGCATACTCGCTGAAGGTTGACGGAGCGAAAGACAGTATTTACAGCTGGCTGCCTCTTTACCATGACATGGGCCTGATCGCTTGCTTCATGTTGCCCATGGTCTACCAGATGCGTGTTGTGATGCAATCGCCGCTCGACTGGGTGATGCATCCGGAGACCATGCTGCAGATTATCAGCGAATACAAGTGCACTCTGGCATGGATGCCGAACTTTGCGTTTCAGTTCGTCCCGCGAAGAACGCCCAGGAACCGGTGGGCACAGTACGATCTCTCATCGGCTCGGGCGCTCATCAATTGTTCCGAGCCGGTGCGAACCAGTAGCATGCGGGAATTTGAGAGCGCTTTCTCTCGCATCGGACTCAAGAGCGGGACGCTACAGTCCTCTTATGCAATGGCCGAGAATGTTTTTGCCGTGACCCAATCAGACGTCAACCGGCCATCAGGCCCTAACCAGATTTGGGCGGATGGCCAACGATTCCGCAGCATGCATCTCATCGCCCCCGTCACGGAAGGAACTCCGGGCGCAGTTTCTTTCACCTCGTCAGGCCGATTGCTCCCGAATAATGAAGTCCGAATTCTATCCGATTCCGGCACGATGCTTGCTCCGGGCTACGTAGGGGAGATTCTCATCAAGAGCGACAGCCTGTTTACGGGTTACTATAACCGTCCCGATCTAACGGCCAAGGCCATCGTCGAAAGCTGGTGCCACACCGGTGATCTTGGCTTTACTCTGGAAGATGAACTTTACGTAATCGGCCGGAAGAAAGACCTGCTCATCGTCGGCGGCGAAAACTTTTACCCGCAGGATATCGAGGAGATTGTCGCCAGCCACCCAGCGGTTCATGATGGCCGTGTGGTTGCGATGGGCCTCTATAATCCCGATCTCGGCACGGAGGACATTGTGGTGGTTGCTGAAGTGGAGCGCGAAGAGCTTCTCACTGATGCTGTGGAGGTCGAGCGGGAGCTTCGCAACCTGATCGTTGCCGGGATTGGAATCGCGGTTCGGACGATTTTCCTGAAGTCGCCAAAATGGATCGTGAAAAGCACAGCCGGTAAAGCGGCGCGTTCTGCTACACGTGAAAAGCTATTGAAAGAGCATCCGGAACTCGATGTCGAGTCTGGGGAGAGTAAGTACGCATGACCGAAGAAGAACAGCAGATGATTGACCACATTGTTCGGCTGATCCGGAAGCCAAATGTGAACATTGACGAAAATACTCCACTGGTCTCCTCCGGGCTGATCGACTCAATGGCGCTAGTGGACTTGCTCCTGAAGCTCGAAGACCTCACACACAAGCGCATACCCCCGGGAAAAGTGCAGCCGAAAGATATGAACACGGTTGCCCTGATGTTCGCGACCGCCGAGCGCGTGGGGAAAGCTCGTAAGTAGTTTTCCGACGAGACGGGCTATTGCAGCGGCTTTGCCTGAGTTCCCGGCTTCACGCCTGAGTGCTTTTTGGCCTGCGCCATCAATTCCAGAACTTTGTCTTTTTCCGGATATTCTGGATTCTTATCCAACAACTTCTGCCAATTGGCGGTCGCTTTGTCGATATCCATCTTGCCCTGCCATTCCACCACTCCGAGATTGAAGAGCGTGTTGGCCTTATTGGGATCGTACGAGAGTGATTTCTGGAATTCGGCGATGGCGCCGTCGGCGTTGCCGGTGTACCAAATCGCCGTTGCCATGTCGGTGCGAACGCCGGTATTTTCCGGGTGAATCTTGAGAGCGCGCTGGTAATAATCGATGGCTGTTGGAAACTGCTGCGCGTCGTAGTAAATGTTGCCGATATTTTCTAGCAGCACCGCATTGGACGGGTCCGCCGCGAGCTTCTCGATCAATGGCCCCGCTTGCGTGTCTGCCATTTTCTGCATCTGCGCTGGAGTTGGAGCCTGGTTCCTGCCATCCGGCGTTCCGGACGGGATGGATTCTGTGGCGGCTCGACTTGCCGCTGCTGCTGGATTCTGGGATCCGCGTATGAACCATCCGCCTGCGATTCCTACCAGCAGACAGATTACTGCCAAGGTGTAAGCCTGCACGCTGGTCCATTGTTCGATGGAACTTGTTCGATTCTTGTCCGTCATTTCTCCATGCTCCTTCAATCTTGTGTGCGCTTCTTTGAGCGGTGGCGCCGGATTGACTCACCGGCGCCAAGCGCGAAATTAGCTCTTACCTTTCATTTGAACATCAGCCATCAGTTTCTCTACCGCAGCCTTCCGGTCTGCACTCAGCTGCGGATTCGTCTTCAACAACTCTTGCCAGGCCGTCAAGGCACCCTTGGCATCCTGTTTTCCCTGCCACTTGATTACTCCGAGATTGAACAGCGAGTTGGCATCCTTGGGGTCATAATGCAGCGACTGCTGGAGTTGGCCGAGCGCCCCATCTACATCACCGTTGTAGTAAAGGCACGAAGCCAGTTCGGTACGCATCGGAACATTCTTGGGATCGACCTGCACGATCTTCTCGTAGTAAATGGCTGCATCCTTGAATTGATGAGTAGCCTTGTAGATGTTTCCCACTTGGGTGAGGAGATCGACATTGTTAGGATCGCTTTTCAACTTAGCAATCAGCGGCGCCGCCTTGGTGTCCGCCATCTTCTTCATGTCTTCAAGACTCGGCATGTGTCCCGCCATGCCGCCTGCGGTTGCGGACGGTTGTGGGTTGGCTGCTTCGATGGGTGGCGCCGGAGATTGCGAACCGCGGAAAAGGTAGCCGAGCGCTAAGCCCACTACGAGGCAGAGAGCCGCCATGGCGTACACCTGCGTCGCTTTCCAAGCGGATCCGCTAGTTCCCTGCTCGATTGGTTCGTTGGGCATTCGTATCTCCTTGAACCTCTGCTTCCCCGCTCAAAACGGGGGAGGGAGCTTCAATCCGTTATGGCACATCCTATGCCAGATCCCATTTCCAATGCTGATTGTTCTAACTATTCGTTTTTGAACGCCTTGCCGGGAGCCATTCTGCGAATGACTGCCCGTGAAACAGGCGATTTCGGGTTTTTCTGCTCAGACCCCGCGAAATTTGCCCGGCGTAAGGTCTAATCAATGAATCACCTTTACCATGTTTACCTTACGTGCGCAGCAACGCCATCGACAGCAAGCGCCGTCACGGGCAAATGTGACGGAGATCACACGACAGCGCACATCCAGCGGATCAATTCGCGTGCGGATCCTGCAGGTGTCCCGGCCTGGCTTAGTGATGAAAAGCCGTGGGGCCCTCTTGAAATGTCTCGTTGACTTGAAACTAGTCACAGACGCGGACCACTTCTCTGGCTGACTGACGGGACTTCACTCGACAACGCGTGAGCGGGAGTGTATTGCTCTTTATCGTTCAGGATCGCGAACTTCGGCAGCCTTCATCTGTGCATCGATATGTCGTTGTATGCGATCCCAATCGGATCGAACAAACATTTCCTTGATTTCGAATTTAGTTTCGCGCTTCGCATCATCCAACCGGACAGCCAGCTCGTTCTTCTGTAAGCGGAAGTCGATGACTTCGGCGAGCGGAATGAGCTGATTGGAAGTCTTTCCCACGATGACATAAACGACATTGGGGGAGACAAGCGTGTACTCAGGGCAAGAATCCTGAACGGGAATTGAGGGAGGGCCAAACGCCACCATCATTCCGCGATGACCAAGCATGCAGTCGCCCATGTGCATCCTGACGACGGAGCCATGTTGATAGATTCCAAACTGCGCCGCCAGCAAACTCGGCATGCTGCACAATAAGAAAGCCAACCATAATCCCCGCTTCATGGACCGTCCTCCTGACGAGCGCTGCCGAAGCGGCGAGAATAATAACCGCGGCGGCAGCGGAATTGTAAGTTAAGGTTGTGAGTGGGAAGAATGCGAATCGAGTGAAACTCGGAACTGGATTGCGGCAGCAGGTAGGTCACCAGCAGGCCGGAATGCAAATCATCCATCACGTCGTTGAGGATCTTGACCGGCCCGTCGGCGAGGCCAACGTAGCGCCCTCCGGAGTCATCGGCCAGCCTTTGCAGAGTTGCGGTTCCGTTTGATAACCGTTTGGAGTTGCTGACATCGACGGCGTAAATCTGGGTACCACTTTCCAATATCTTCTCGCGGACATGGCGCAAGGAAGTTTTGCTGATGGTGTCGTCACCATCTGAGAAGAGTAAGATCACCGGCCAGACATCCTGTTGCCGACGGTGGATTAGCAGGGTGGTCGCAAGGTCAAGGGCATCGAGCAGCGGAGTTGCTCCTCCTGTTGGAACCACCTGATCGACGCGGAACGAAGTGCGACAGTTTTCGGAACAAAGGAGGTGTGCCTCCATCCCGCTGAATGAGATTACCGAGATGAGGTCTTGAGAGTTCCACGGCGACTGAAAAATTAGCCGTGACACGTCCGCAGTCACTTGCTGAAAGTGCGGCAGAACAGATTCGCTGGAATCAATCATGACCACGACGTCAAGCTTGACTGAGGCCGAGCGAGTAAAGCTGCGAAACTCTCGAATCACCCGCTCGTCGTCGACGATCGCGAAGTCGTCTTTCTGAAGTTGCTGGACATTGTGATTGCACTCGTCCGTGGCAAAGAAGACGAGACGCACTTCGGAAACGGTGCTGTGAAATGTGACGTCAGAAGATTCGTTTTCATTGTTGGAAGGTAGCGCGAGAAGACGTTCAGGAGACAAAAGGGCCGCGACCAGAAATAACAGAACCAACACACGGCTTGGCTGATGACATCGGATGGCTGCATTTACAAAATTGGAGGTCATAAGTTTTAAAGACCGTCTTTATCGGGGGAAGCAGCGACCGAGAGAGGCGGAGAGTACGTTCTGTTCATACACGTTGAAAACCAGGTCGGGGACGAGTGTCTAGCGGTAAGAGTCGTGCCTGCGCTGACGTATCGCCCCGAACAACGCGCCGAGCAAGGTCCAACAAAATTGCCGTCATAGGTGTGGAAATGTGGGCTACGGTTGACATCGGCACGCAGCGGCGAGAACTTGAGCCCTTGGTATTCGGCGGGAAGGTACAGAAGGTCACGGCAGCAAACGACGCTCTCACAACGACTTAGTTCCGGGCCAGAACTCGCGGAAAGGTTAATTCACACTTAATCGACACATCACTTGCTTACTGCGTGAACCCCGGTCGAGGGACTTGGATCTGGTCGCGCTGATGTCTACCGCTCAGCTCGCTGAAAAACAGACGACCCTTACTCCGGAAATGCGCAACCTTGTGGCGCGACTGCAGATCGTGACATTCAACGATGCATTTGACCGTGGCACCTGGAGCAGAGCGTGATGAGGTTCTCCTCGGTATCGTGACCGGAGAAGATCTCCTGCTGAGATCGCAAAGAGGGTACCTCTTCGTGAGACTTGTGAGTGTTTCGCAAGTTATGTTCGGAGAGACTGCTGCCCCAAAATGTTGTCGCGAGTTTGAGGTTTCTCCCTTACGAGGCTCGCTGAGCTTAACGTGGCGTCCATTTTTTGCTGCCCTACCTCAACGTTACGCAGGGACATCTATCAAAGATTGAACGAGGAAAAGATTGTTCCGAGCCTCGAGCTGTTGATTCTGCTATCTGATCGCTTCCGATAAGAGGGTGGATTGGATACTGCGTGGCAAAGAGAACTAGCCAGCCTTTACTGATCTTTTCGAATAAGAGTGCCCGCAGGTGAAGGGACAAAATCCCGCATCAAGGTGCAAATTGATCTCACCTCAATGGGCGGGCGAACTCGAGACTTGAGCGGTTTCGACATGACAGGGTGAATTCGCGAGGAGTACAAGCGTTACGCAGAGTGATCTAGGGTAGTATTTCGTGACCAACGCTTCCAACTGGATATTCTGCCTTCGTTATGGCTGAGGCGCAAAGTTGCGAATAACCCTCTGTTTCCCGACGATTCAGAAATGAGCGGTTACTGACCACAAGCCCGTTTATCATTACCTATGTAGTGAAACTTCCCAGAAGCCGACTTCTGGCCCGTGATGCAGCAACTGTCGCTGTTCTAGCAGCGGAGTAGTCCGGCGTCTTCTCTGAGAGGGACTTCGACAAGTCATCCGTAATCTGGAAGTTGTTCAGGTCCGACAACGGGAAGTACGCGGTGCCCGGATCTTGATGCGGAAAGCCGGTATGAATAGAACTTGGAGGACAGTTCCGGTCTATCCCCGATTTCCCAAACGGCAGACAGTGCTGAGGGTCAAACTGTCAAGTAACCATAGATCGAGAATAGGAGAGCTTTATTCACGAGCATTGCGAAAGGACCGAGCTTTACTCGCCATCAGCCCGAACCCATGCTTTCTGGCCGCATTTTCTAACCACAACGATTCCGCGCGGGCCGCGTCGGACTGTCCTCCTTTGTTTTTCAACTCGGCCATGGCTAGCCGCGTCTCAAGTTCAATCTCAAACAGCTGGTGTGAATGAGCACTTTGAAGCGTCTTCTCCAGTCGTGTTATCGCAATCGGGAATTTGCCTGCCAAGCCTTGTGCGCGGGAGGACACGATTTCAAAATGCAAACGAAACACTGTGTTTGCACTTTTATCGGCCGGTGCTCTAGCCTGTCCGGCCTCAGACTCAGCTTCAGGAAGCTTGGACTCGGCCAGCAGGGCATCGATCAGCACAATGCTGGCGGTCAATTCGTCGTCGGCCTGCTGATCTTGATGAAACTGTTCTTTGCATTTACGGATCACAGTTTCGGCATCGGCGGCATGGCCTTGTTCAATCGACAGCCGCGCCAAGGCGAGTTCCGTTTCCGCGACGGCTTGCTTATCCCCAATCTCTTTGCAGAGAACCAACGATTTCTGGTAAGAGTTGCGAGCTGCCTGCAAATCCCCTTGATCCGCAAGCACGTCGCCGGTTCCAGCTAGCGCATAGGCCACAGCACGTTTGTCAGCAATTTCCTGCGCAATGGCTCCGGCCTCCTTGTAACCGGTAAGAGCTGCAGTCAGCGCGCCACGCAGTCTCGCAATCTTGGCCAGATCGGCGAATGTGAGCGCGACGCCGTCTTTGTCTCCCATTTCTTTGTAGCCTGGAATCGCGTCCGAGAGCCCACGTGCCGCTTCCGCCAGATTCCCGCGAGCCAGAGAAATATCGCCCAGGTTAGCGGAGGCGGTTGTGACGCCCTCGAGATCACCGATCTGTCGAAAGACCTTGATCACTTCCCGGTACATCGCTTCTGCACGATCCAGGTCGCCCTGTTCATAGTAGAAGATGGCGAAATCGGCTGTGGTGCGAGCGGCGTTGTCGCGATCGCCAACTGCTGTGTACCGCTTTCGAGCATCTTCACAGTCATGGACGGTAGAATCGCCATCGCCGATTTGACAGAGAATTCCGTAGGCCCGCGCGACGAATAGTTGCAAACCCTGAGCGTTCCCCTTTTCGATGGCGCGCCGGGCGGCAGCCTGCGCCTTGACGACGTCGTTATTAACCCAAGCGCGTGCTTCCAAATAGTCGATCCGTGGGTCGTCGCTAGCAGGAAGCGGAAGATGACGCAGCGTTTCCAGAGTATGCAAAGCATCGGCAGGATTTACCCATCGCTGTTCATCGGCGAGGCGTAGACCGTAGTCCAAACTATCCGGGAACTGGATAAAAAGTTGTCGATACGAATCGATGGCTCTCTTCCGATCTTGGATCGTTGCATAGTACTGACCATCGATCAGCAGACGATCTTCTGGCCCCAAGTGGCCGGAAAGAGCCCGGGCCCGTTCCGCCTCGTCCCGGGCCTTTATGCTGTAACCGAGGTGCTTCCATGCATCGGACAAAGCAGCGTGTGTCAAGGGAAACGCAGGCTCGACGGCTGCAGCCTGGATGAGAGAATCCCGGGCTCTTACAAAATCAAACGCCCACAAACGCTCCAGTCCCTGCGTGTAAAGCTTGAACGCCAGGGGTTTCGAAGGCAGAGTCGCTCGTGCCTGCGCAATTGCTTCTCCTGAAACTGGCGCCGCTCCAAGGCTCTGCCGCAGGGACGTACCTGCCTGGCTGACGAGTTCAAACAGATCATCCTCGTTTCCGACGAAGGCCTGCTCGGCGATGGTCTCGCCGTGTTCGGTGTCTTGAACGCGAACGTCCAGACGAATCCGCCTTTCTCCTTTTCCGGGCAACGGCGTATACGAGCCAAGTACGACTACATCTGCTCCAGGATTCGTATGGAGCCGTTCAAGGGTTTCTTTCGCCAGGCTGTCTTCATCGGTCAAGGGGAGTTCTCGTTTTGCGCGCGCCACGTCCTCACCCGAGACCATACGCAAGGCGCTATCAGCGGCGAGCTCGGTACCGAGCATTTCCGCAAAGGCCGGCGAGAGCCAGTTGTCCTCGGGACGTCCAGGCAGGTTGCGAAAACCCATTACGGCCACAGATCGTCGAACGTGTAAAGCAGGAGGGCTGGTCTCGACGCCAGTCTTATTTTGTATCCTGGTCCGCTGAAGCTGGAATCGATAAGCGCTAATACCGAGCACAACCACAATGAATGCGGCAATTGCGATGTAACGCAAACCGCGGACTGAAATGGCAGATTGTTTTTCTGAGTTGAGCGACGAAACCGGCGCCCTATCGGGCTCAGGTGTGATGGGGTGGACCGGATCCTGTAACTGCGTGACGGTAGTGACGGGCGCCAAAAACCGGTAACCTCGCCGCGGTACCGTTTCCACATAACAAGGCGCGTCCGCATTGTCTCCGAGTGCATCACGGATCTTCCGGATCGCGACTCCCAAGCTGTTGTCGAACTCTACGAAGGTGTTTTGGGGCCAAAGGCGTTGGCACACCTCTTCTCGGGAGACGATCTCTCCTGGTCTCTCCACCAGAATTGCGAGCAGGCGGTAGGGCAGATCTTGCAACTTCAGCTGGTTGCTGTTGCGAGTGAGCGTGGCCTTACTGGTATCAAGCTGAAACGGACCAAACCTGTATATGGTCTTCTGGTGGGGTTCCCAAGGCGGCACGCGCTTCCCTTTGGTCACAAATGGTAACACAGCCCAATTAAGAAGAGGGTCTAACCCGATAGAAACCCGACCCTTATCAGTTAAAGAACGTTTAAAGGACAGTTTCATTGACCCCACGAACAAGTCCCTGCAGATTGATGCTCGCAGGGCAGCGATTCGCGCATCACCAGTTCGGAAGGCTGCCCACAAGCCATCAGGGGGAAGTGGCATCCGGGGGGGATGCCAACTTCCACCTGGGGACGCTACCTGAGGGGTAAGGAAGATCATGATGAAACGAATCCTAATCGTTGTAATCCTGTTGGCTGTTCCCTCTTGTTTCGGCCAGACGCAGACTTCGAAAGTTCGCACGTATTACATTGCCGCGGACGAGGTGGACTGGGACTATGCCCCTGGCGGTGTCAACAAGATGATGGGCATGAAGTTCGATGGCTACTCGAAAGTCTTTGTCGAGCGCGGCCCGCATCGCATTGGGAGTATCTATCGCAAGGCGCTGTATCGCGAATATACCGACGAAACCTTTGCCCGCCTTAAACCACGGCCGGCGGAGTGGGAGTCCTCCGGAATTCTCGGTCCGATTCTGCGGGCTGAGGTCGGCGACACGATTCGCGTAGTCTTCAAGAACAATGCCTCGCATCCCTATAGCATGCATCCTCATGGCGTCTTCTATAAGAAAGACTCGGAGGGTGCACTCTACGAGGATGGGACGTCTGGTTCAGACAAAGTCGATGACGCTGTACCGCCCGGCAAGACTCACGTTTACACATGGGAAGTGCCGGAACGGGCCGGGCCTGGACCAAATGATCCAAGCTCGATCGTGTGGCTCTACCACTCGCATGCGTATGAAATGAGAGACGTCCACAGTGGACTGGTCGGCGCAATCATTATCTCGCGTCGCGGTGCCTCCGATGCTTCAGGGAAACCTAAAGATGTCGACAGAGAGTTCGTCTGCTTATTCATGCTATTCGATGAAAACCAGAGCTGGTATCTGGACTACAACATTCAGACTTACACCAGCGATCCTAAGGGGGTGAATAAGGGTGAGTTCGTTCCAGTCGACGCCACCGGAAATCTGGCTCCCGCCGGCACTGGCTTTTCGGTCGCCAACGGAAAGTTTGCAATTAACGGATACATCTATGGAACGGGACCCGTCATGACCATGAAAAAGGGGGAGCGCGTTCGCTGGTATCTCGTCGGTCTGGGCGAGGGGTTTAGTTTTCACACCCCCCATTGGCACGGAAATGTCGTGCTTCAAGACGGCAAGCGTACCGATGTGGTTTCCCTTATGCAAGCACAGATGGTCACAGTGGACATGGTCCCCGATGATCCGGGTACTTGGATGTTCCATTGCCATCTTGATGACCACATGGAAGCCGGGATGATGGCGTTCTACAAGGTCGAACCGTAACTCAGGAAAATCTGTCGTGGAAGAGAACCGCGGTGTTCCGGAGCGCTTTTTTCATTTCCAGTAAGAATACTGTGCTGGATATCGTGAAACGAAAACCGCGCCGCATAGAGTGGGGAGTCATCGATGAACGCCATCGTTGGATCGGAAGGTCGCTTTGACCGCCGTCTGTACCTGGGTGCCAGTCTCGTCTTCCTTGCGCTGGTTTTCTGGACGTTCGCGCGTACCCTCTACCTAAGGCCGTTCTTCGGTACGCCTCCTTTGTCGGCGCTGCTACGCATTCACGGCGCAGTGATGACTGGGTGGGTCGTGCTGCTCGTTGCTCAAACAAGTCTGATCGCCGCTCATCGTGTCCAGTGGCATCGGCAGCTCGGTCTATTCGGTGCCGTTTGGGCCGCGCTGGTTGTAATGTTCGGATCAGTAACGACGCTGCACGCTGCGGCGCGCGAAGTACGCGGTCACACGGATTTCGCTGCGGCTCAGGTCACCATCACGAGTCTGGATTTGCTTCAGATGCTGTTTTTTGCAGGTTTTGTCACTACTGCGATATGGCAGCGCCGTCGCCCCGACTATCACAAACGGCTGATGCTGTTAACCATCGCTTGCATGCTACCGGATGCGCTCGCGCGACTCCCTGTCAGCTTTATGACTCAAGCGACTGAGGCAGAACTCAACCTGCGCATCATGGTCGGACTGGACGCGTTCCTATTGATCTGTGTCGGGGTCGATACGATTTGGCATCGTCGCCTGCACCCGGCTTTTGCGTGGGGCGCGTTGCTCTTCGTCGGCGCATTTCACCTGGCGCTCTACGTCACACAAACGCGAGTGTGGATTGCGTTTGCCGAGTCGCTAGTCTCTTGACCGTTGGCACTAACGCTGAACGATAGTCCTTAACGTGCTTTGCTGGTCGCCTTGGACGGCGCTTGACAAGTGATGTTGGAGCGCCCACTGGGAAGAAATCGCGAGTTGTGAATACCAAAGGGTTTCATGATGCAGAAAGAAATAGCCGATTGATATTGCCGCCAGCAGCGCCGGCTCAAAAAGCCACTAATAATCGCTGACTCTGGATAATCGGAATCAGGGTGCCGAATCACACCGTACAAGGAGCCACGAAATGAAATCCGCCGTTTTAGGTTTGCTTTTGTCTCCCGCCATACTCTTCTTCTGCAGTGCGGCCATCGCGCAGCAATCGAACAAACCAGCAACACCGGTTCCCCAACACTTGGAAGGCCTGTCGGCTGTGGCTAAAGACTCTAAGAGCGGAACGCCGCGGTCTTCACCTGAAATTCAAAGTCTGATCAAGGCACTTTCCGGCAAGTGGTCCGTCAGCGTGAAGTTCGAGCCGAACTCAGCAATGCCGGATGGTGCCGAAGGAACCGGAGAGGAAACGTGGCGTCCAGGGCCAGGGGGATTCACGTTACTCGATGAAGAGCATCTGCCAACTCCCGAAGGAGAGATCTTTCTCCTCGGGATCATCTGGTGGGACGCCAAAACGAAAAGCTTCCACGGCATGGAGTGCAACAACCAACTTCCCTACACATGCGACCTGAACGGTGCGCTCAATGACATCACGATAAAGTGGGACGTCAAGGAGTTGACCATCGACGAACTGGAGACTTCTCCGGACGGCAAGAAGACGATGTGGCACGAGGTGTGGTCCGATATCACATCGACCTCGTTTACCCAAACCGGAGACACGGGAGCGCCCAGCGGTCCGTTCAAGAGATTCTCAACTATCCGCGGAACGAGGGTGGCCGGCGGCAGCAAGCGAGCATCCATGAGGGACAAGTAATGAACGAATCGAGATACTTTGCGCAAATCCGGAAACGACGAGTGCTTTTCGCGACGAGCGCGCTTCTACTAGGGCTCTTCATCTTGCATTTCACTGTATATGGACAAGACAAATTTAGTTTCCCCGACCGATTTGACGCGGTGCTAGCCGCGCCCAAGAGTCACAAGGTGATCTTCGAAAACGCGTTCGTACGCGTGCTGGAAGTATCGGTGTCGCCCAATACGACTGTTCCCATGCATCATCATCGCTGGCCGAGTTTACTGGTGAGCTGGGATACCGGCGGCAGGTCACCGCACGTGCGTTATCAGGCCGCGGACGCCGCTGTGAAGGATATTCCCAGCACGGAAGTCCCCACTCATCCCGGGATCTGGGCCGTGAACTGGATGAAGCCGGAACCGATGCATTCCGTTGAGATTCTCGATGCAGCGGCCACGAATACCGATCTTCGCATCGAGATCAAGTGTCTTCCCTGACCGAAAACTGCAATTAGAAATGAGGGCCAGAAAGAATCACGGAGGCTGCAATGGAAATGGATATTGAAAAGAAGAGCTTGCAGGTTGTAACTATGACGGTCGCAGCCGCATCCCGTGCAGCATTCGCTTTGATGCAAGAACAACCGCGCCATCGTTCATCCGGAAAACTATCATCAGCGGCGACTGGCGAGAGTGTCGCACAGCACATCCGTGTATCGTTTGCCCCACTGCCCTCCAAGCTGGCGACGGAGCAGACTGTCATGGATCCTGTCTGGGAGTCTTTTGGGTACATGAGACCTCTCTTTTCTTTGGGCTTCGTGGCAGTCCTTATTTTGAGCTTCGTGTTTGCCGCCAGGGGCGGGACGAAGTTGCTCACTACGGACCCATTGACAGGGCTTCCTCTCTATCCCGCTACAGATTCCCGCCTCCAGTTGGGTAATGAGCCTACTCAGCTGCCGGAATCGCAAGTCTGTCAAAGCAAAATGCAGGTGGATTTCTACTCGGTTTACGACTCCAAAGTGAATGCGACCCTCGCTTGGTATGACGCTCACCTGCCAGGGTTCAAGAAAACACATGCCCACGCCGCCAACCGCTCTGAAAATACCTACTACAAAACCGATGGGACGGTGCTGGTGTCTGTCACGGGTAGCCCGGGCAAAGAAGGAGAAAACATCGAAACATATTCGGTGTCGTATGCTCGTCTTCAGCCCGGACTATCCGAGAAGACGATCGTCGCCCTGAATCAACAAAGAGTTGTTTGCCCGTGATCGATCCATCTTTGCCGCCCTCGTTTCTGGCTGGCTTGCTGATTGGCTAGAGGCTTTGGTGTTCGAAGACAGCGGTGGTTTCCATGTCGGCTTGCGGACCCGACTTCAAGATTCCGCCGGGAAGCATTAGACAGCTCAGTATGGTGTAAGGCCCGATACCAAGCTAAAAGAGGAGACTTATTATGGCTTCCCTAGCAGATGTTCTAGTCAGACAGTTGTTGGATGGCCGACATATAGCGTCGATTGGAACCGAGAATCCGGACGGCTCCATTCACATGGTTGCGGTGTGGTACTGGTTCGACGGTACACATGTTTATGTGGCGACGTCCTCGCGTAGTCGTAAAGCACGAAACCTGCAATCCAACCCAAAGGTCACCTTAATGATCGACGCTCGCGACCCTGCAGCATCCTACGGCATCACCATAGCGGGGACCGCGCAGATCCTGACCGCCGAGGTGTCGCGGAACAGCAACGCGCAGATTCATCGCAAGTACCTGAGCGACGCCGCGCTTGCTGACACGAGAGTGGGTGCGGTATTCGCCGCATGGGATGATGTCACAATTCAGATCGCACCGGCCTCGGTCATCGCCTGGGACATGCGCGAGGCAGACCGCCAATTCTTCGGCGGCGTTCTCGGAGGCAATCCCGAATACCTATTACCGCTGGAGCGCTGACTTGGAGAGTGACGTCTCGCCGCGCAAGCCTGTCTGTTGGGGTTTGGCAGGCCGCCCCGAATTGTCACAAAGTGATTTTCGAAAATGAATTTGTATACGCTTGCCGTTGACCGGCAAAAGCCCCATCCGTAAGATGAGTCGACCTGAGGCAGTGGGATTTCCTAGTGATCGGCCAAACCATCTCGCACTACCGTGTTCTCGAAAAACTGGGCGGCGGCGGCATGGGCGTGGTCTATAAAGCCGAGGACACGCGCCTGCGCCGCTTCGTTGCGCTCAAGTTTTTGCCGGACGAAGTAGCCGGAGATTCACAATCGCTGGCGCGATTTCGACGTGAGGCACAGGCTGCCTCCGCGCTCAATCATCCCAACATCTGCACGATCCACGATATTGGCGACGAGGATGGCCATGCCTTCATTGCCATGGAGTTTCTCGAAGGGATGACGCTGAAACACAGGATCGGCGGGCGCGCGATGGAGATCGACGAGATTCTGCGGCTGGGGATTGAGATCGCCGACGCCCTTGATGCAGCGCATGCCGCCGGAATCGTGCACCGCGATATCAAGCCGGCCAACATCTTTGTCACCAAGCGAGGTCATGCGAAGGTGCTCGACTTCGGCTTGGCCAAAGTGAACATCGGGACCGCCCAATCTTCTCAACTCGCGGGACTGCAGGCCACCGTGGAAGGCACCGACCAGCACCTTACTAGTCCAGGCACAACCCTGGGCACTGTCGCCTATATGTCGCCAGAACAGGCGTTGGGAAAGGAATTAGACCACCGCACCGATCTTTTTTCTTTCGGCGCTGTGCTCTATGAAATGTCCACCGGGACGTTGCCGTTCCGCGGCGATACCTCAGCCGCGATCTTCGACGCAATTCTCCACAAATCCCCGGTCGCGCCGGTTCGCTTGAATCCCGATCTGCCTCCCCGGTTGGAAGAAGTTACCAACAAGGCGCTCGAAAAGGAACGCAATCTGCGTTACCAACAAGCTGCCGAGATGAGGACAGACCTGCAGCGCATCAAGCGCGATCTGGATTCTAGCGGGCGGCCATTCGCCTCGAACAGTGAAGCCTTGGCTTCGTCCGCGGCCTCAGCAGTCCCTGGGCGGAGCTCATCCGCCGGGCAATTGTCCGGTGCCGGGAGTTCGCCCGTCGACGCGTCGGCGCCCTCCAGTGCATCGTCCGCTGCCGTTGCGGCCGCTGTGCGGCACAAGACCGCCACCGGTGTCGCTCTGCTCGCCGGCTTGCTGATCACGGCCGCCGCCGTTTACGGCGTATACACCCTTTTGCGACGCCCGACCGCTGTTCCTTTTCAGAGCTTTTCCATCACCCAGCTAACCAATACCGGCAAAGTGCGGAACGCCGCCATTTCTCCGGATGGCAGATTTTTGCTCAGCGTGCAATCCGATAACGGCAATGAAAGCTTGTGGCTGCGAAACATTCCCACCGGCAGTGACACCCAAGTGATTCCCCCATCGGGGCAATCGTTCGCTTCGCTCGTCTTCTCTCCCGACGGCAACTCTTTCTATTTTCGAAAGACAGCGGGTGGGGCAGAGTCGTTTAACCTTTTCCGCGCTCCGCTTCTCGGCGGTTCACCCACCTTGCTTGCCAAGGACGTGGACGGAGGCCCGATATTTTCCCCGGACGGCAAGCGCATCGTGTATTCGCGCTACAACGACCCCGAATTGAACAAGTGGCGATTGCTGGAAGCCGACGCCAACGGCGGGAACGAGAAAGTACTGTATGTCGAACCCGCGCCAGGCGGTCCAGTCGCCGAGCTCTCTTGGTCCCCCGATGGCAAACGCGTGGCGATTTCGACGTTGACTTTGAACAGCAAATCTCTCAGCCAGATTCGATTCTTTGATTTCGCGCGCGGGAGCTTGGAACCCTTCGTCGCGCCCGCAGACAAAATCATTTTAGGCAATGCCTGGGCGCCAGATGGACGAGGAATCTTTGTCGCCTATCTGCCCCGCGGAGAGCATCTGTCGGTCCAGACCCAGATCGGGTTGTTCTCCTACCCCGACGGCGCGTTTCGTCCCATTACCAACGATCTTACAGACCACAGCTCTCTGTCGCTTTCAGCCGATGGCCACACGCTGGCAACCGTTCAGAAGGAGACTTCGACTCAGATCGTTCTCATGCCGCCCAGTGGGGCTGGGCCCCTCACGCTCGTGCCCGGCCTCTCGGCTCGTGAAACCCTCCCGAGTTTCTCCTGGACCGGGGATGGACAACTGCTCATCTCGCATGGCGATCGCCTGGTCCGGCAACACACCGATGGCACCCACGCGGTGACCCTTCTGAGCGATCCGGCGGCCTGGATCAGCGCCCCTGTATCGTGCGATAGCGATCGCTGGATTGCTTTGAACTGGATGGTTCATGGCCAAGGAAGCGCCAACCGAATATGGCGCGCGAATCCCGAAGGGTCCGATCTCGTGCCGCTCACCTCCGGGGGATTCGGGAGCTTCTGGGGATGTTCGCCGGATGGGAAGTGGCTGTACTACACCGAGCAAATCACCAATGGTGTATTGCGAGTGGCTGCCGGCGGTGGCAAACCCGAACTCGTGCCGGGAGCGAACCCTCCGAATTCGCTCACGGCTCAGGCTACACTTTCTCCCGACGGCAAGACGCTGGCGATATTTACCGAAGTGTTGAATCCTGAATCGAAGACCTACTTCAACCGGATCGTGCTCGCCAGCCTGGACTCCGGCGTTCGAAACCTCGATCTCGATCCCGCCCTAAAGGCGGTATTCCGTTCTCAGGGACCGCCCGACAGCGCCGGCTTCCACTTTTCGCCTGACGGCAAATCGCTAGCCTTTGTGATCGACGAGGCAGGGCAAGATAATATCTGGATCCAACCCCTGGGCGGATCCAAGGGAAGAAGCCTCACTCGCTTCAACGATCCTGCAAAGATTCAGGATTTCCGTTGGTCCCCCGACGGCAAGTCTCTGGCCATGCTGCGATTTAGTTCTGTCTCGGATGTGATTCTCTTGCGCGACACCGGCAACGGTTCGAGGGTTGCTCAGTGATGTGCCGCGTTGAGGGAACGGAAGCCATCACCCTGAGCGTTCGAGTTAGAAGAGGGCCAAGAAAATTGCCAGAAAGCAACGTTGCCCTGTTGGGCATAATCGAGCAGGCGCTCGTTGTCGGCTTTTCTTCTACTCGCAACTAATCCCAGATGGGGCCGCTCTTCTCGACCGCGTTTATCTTAATCCCTGAAAAGCTTTAACGCCTGCTTTAAGAGTGTTGGCTGCCGGCGTCGACTTCAACTCGTTGCCAACCACGGACGCGACCGACAAGATTCTCCGTTACGAAACCCACTTTGACCGGCAACTTTATCGCGCCATGGACGAACTGGAGCGTCTACAACGACAGCGCAGGGGCGAAACCGTGCCGCCTCCGCTGAACATCAATTTAGGGAGAGGGAGATAGATGTTCTTACCAAACAAAGCCAAGAAGCGCTTTATTATCAACAGCGGCGAAAGGCCGTAGTGGCTTCGTAGTTGAGCAAGTGTACAAAAGATAACCGCACGGTAAACCTAGCTCACCTCGCTGGTCATGATGAATAGCGGCTTCATCTCGAAGCTCTTGTAATGCGGGCGCAGGCGATCGACATTGTATTGCTCTTTTACATTGACGATTTTTTTCGAGGCAGTCACGGTGTCGATGGGCAGGTTGTCATAACGGCCGTTCCTGAGAACAACTAGCCGCCCGTGGATCTTTCCTAATAACAAATCGAGAGCGAGATTGCCATAGGCCATGGGGACGATGGAGTCGATGGCATCGGGATCACCGCAGCGGACCAGGTAGCCGAGTTTCTGATTGATTACGTCGATCGTTTTTCCCTTGTTATATTTTGGGGAAAGTTCTTTCAGTTTTTCCGATACCAGGTCTCCGATGCCGCCAAGTTTCTTGTGGCCGAAGGCGTCGGTGGTCTCCGCTTCGAAGACCATTTCGCCGCCCTGGAACATGGCGCCTTCGGAAACTAGAACAACGGAATAGTGGCTAGGATTCTTCTGGCGGTCGGAAACCAACAGTTCCGTGAGCCGTTCGATATCGAATTTGTGCTCTGGGATCACGCAGCGGTTCGCGGCCCCGGCCATGGTTGGCAGCATGGCGGTGAACCCGGCGTAACGGCCAAAAACTTCGAGGACCATGAAGCGCTCGTGGGAGCCCGCGCTGGTGCGGAGGCTGTTGGTCATGGAAATGGTGCGGGTCACGCAGGTGCTGAAGCCGATGCAGTAGTCGGTGCCCGGGACGTCATTGTCCATGGTTTTTGGAATGGCAACTACTTTGAAGCCTTCCTGATAGAGCCGCACGCCGTAGCTCAGCGTGTCATCGCCGCCAATCGGGATGAGGTAATCGATGCCCAGCCAATCCAGATTCTTCAAGACCTCGGGAGTCAGGTCGTTCTTCTCGGCGTTGTAAGCGGACTGCAAGTGAACCGGAACGGCGGACTTCTTCACTTTGCTGGGATTGGTGCGCGAGGTGTGCAGGAACGTGCCGCCGGTACGGCCGGTGCGGTTGACCAGGTCCTCGGACAGCGTCTGGAAATTCTCGCTGTTGTCGTAGTCTTTTTCGCGAACGATGTCGACCAAGCCAGCCCAGCCACGACGGATGCCAATCACTTCACATCCCTCACGCAGCGCGCGAATGGTGACTGCGCGGATTGCTGGATTCAAGCCGGGAACGTCGCCGCCGCCCGTGAGAATTCCGATTACACCCTTTTTAGTCTTCACTTTTGCTCCCTTGTGTTCGTAGATAAATGGGATCCGTCGCGAACGATGGCTCTTCTCACCAACAGATACTGCTTCTCGATTGTTTGGAACCGCGTTCTGGAGAGGCAGAGGTCAGGATCACATTCCATGGCACACGAAGGTGCGCGGCGGTGTCAGTGACACGAGTCACATTCGATCGGGCCAGCAAGAATGCTGCTCAAGCGCTAATCGATGGGGCAGATGATGACCAGCGAGAATTTGCATACAGCGGGCGTTAAGACAGTAATGTGCCGGCCTACTGCGTGGCGTAGTCAACACCGATACAATCGCGTGTAAACTAGTTCCCTGCCTTAGCAGCGAGCTGAAACCGACGGTAATGGATAGTTAGTCAGAGGAATTGGGAGCCATGACAAAAACTGGGGCGCAGATTCTATGGGAATGCCTGGAACGCGAGGGCGTGACCCACGTCTTCGGATATCCTGGCGGCGCGATACTGCCGGCCTACGATGCTTTGAAGTACAGCAAAATCCATCATGTACTGGTGCGGCACGAGCAGGGTGCCACGCATATGGCCGACGGCTACGCTCGCGCGAGCGGACAAACAGGAGTTGCGGTAGCAACTTCCGGTCCCGGCGCTACGAACATGGTGACCGGTATCGCCACGGCCATGCTCGATTCTTCCCCCATCGTTTGTATCACCGGTCAGGTCGGTAGCAAGCTGATTGGCTCCGACGCATTTCAGGAGACCGATATCACCGGTATCACGCTGCCGGTTACCAAGCATAATTATCTGGTGACGCGGGCCGACGAACTTGCCCGGACGTTGCGCGAGGCTTTCTATGTGGCCGCCTCAGGCCGGCCGGGACCGGTTCTGGTGGATATCACGAAGGATGCGCAACAGTCCTCCTGCGAGTTCGACTGGGAGGCGGCGAAGCCGCAATTGCCGGGATATCGTCCAGACCTTTCGCCTGCTCCTAAAGAATACGAAGAGGCGCTGGAGCTAATCCACAAGTCGAAACGGCCAGTGATCCTATTGGGACACGGCGCAATTGTGTCTGGCGCAATGCGCGAGGTGCGCGATTTAGCAGAGCGTGCGGGAATTCCAGTCGCACTTACGCTGCTGGGCTTGGGCGCGCTGCCCGCGTCTCATCCGCTCAATCTGGGCATGATGGGAATGCACGGCGAAGCGTGGGTCAACCACACCATTCAGGAGGCCGACCTGCTCATCGCGCTCGGTATGCGCTTCGACGATCGGGTCACGGGGAATCTGAAAACCTACGCACCGAATGCGAAGAAGATACATGTCGAGATCGATCCCGCTGAGATCAACAAGAATGTAAAGGTGGATGTGGCCTTAGTGGGCGATCTGCGGGAAGTGCTGCACGCCATGTTGCCAAAGGTTGAATCCTTGGACCGTAGTGAGTGGCTGGATTTTATCGATCGCTTGAAGGGTGACTCTGCGGTCCGCGATATTCAAAATCTGCCGGATAGTGGTCATCTTTACGCCGCCCACGTGATCAACGATCTTTGGCGGGAGGCGCGCGGCAGCAACACCATAGTGGTGACCGATGTGGGCCAGCATCAGATGTGGGAAGCGCAATACTACAAGCACGAAGATCCGCGTTCGCTGATCACCTCTGGAGGCCTGGGGACCATGGGATTTGCCCTGCCGGCCGCGATTGGAGCGAAGGTCGCGCGACCGGAGGCGGAGGTTTGGGTCGTGGTGGGAGATGGCGGCTTTCAAATGACAATGTGTGAACTCGCGACGATCGTGCAGGAGAATCTCAAGATCAACATTGCCATCATCAACAACGGCTTTCTGGGGATGGTGCGGCAGTGGCAGGAGTTTTTCTACGAGCGCAACTACCAGGCTACGCCACTGCTGAATCCGGACTTCGCCAAGATTGCCGCCGCCTACGGCATTCGCAATGCGACGGTCACGGAACGCTCCCAGGTTGTGCCAGCAGTGCAATCGGCTCGGCAGCACGAAGGACCTATGCTGATTAATTTCCACGTGGAGCAGGAAGATACCGTTTATCCCATGGTCGCGGCGGGCGCGGCTTTGCATGAGATGATCAGGCGCCCGAGTCCAATCGTGGAAACGGCTGCTGACGAGTAATCCAATATGCTGAACACCTACGTGGTATACGTTGAGAACAAGCCAGGCGTGTTGACTCGTGTGGCGTCGCTGTTTCGCCGCCGCGCCTTCAACATCGACTCACTTACCGTGGGACGTACGGAAAAGCCGGAGGTGTCGCGCATGACCATCACGGTCGATGCAGACTATGACCAGGCGCGCCGGATCGAAGCCAATCTCTACAAACTGGTAAATGTTTTGCTGGTGGAAAACATCACGACGGTTCCGGCAATCGTGCGCGATCTGGCGATGATTAAGGTTGCGGCCACGCATGAGGCTCGCTCTCACGTTTTGGAACTGGCCAGTGTCTTCCGGGCGAGGGTGGTGGATGTTGCACCCGAGTCTTTGATCATCGAAATTACGGGCGGCGAGGACAAGATCGACGGGCTGCTGGAAGTGCTTCGTCCTTATGGCGTTTTGGAAATGGTGCGCACCGGCATCGTAGCCATGCGACGTGGAAATAAACTGTCTGTTGCGGTTTCATCGTCGGAAGAACCGGCACCAGCAGCAGCGGATGACGACCTCTCGCAATCGGTGTAATGCGAGATAATTTTTGTTCGAAAGGAATCATTATGGCAACCATGTATCACGAGGACTCAGCTGATCTGGCATTGATTCGCGCGAAGAAAGTAGCCATCATCGGCTACGGATCGCAGGGGCACGCTCACGCGCTCAACTTGAGAGACAGCGGGGTACAAGTCCGCGTTGGCCTTCCGAAAGAAAGTGAGTCCCGAGCCAAGGCCGAAGCGGCCGGATTGAAAGTGTCTTCCATCACTGACGCCGCCGCATGGGCTGACGTAATCATGATCCTCGTGCCAGATACGGCGCAGCCTGCGGTCTACAAGCGCGACATCGCTCCACATTTGTCGGCGGGGAAAACGTTAATGTTTGCCCATGGCTTCAACATTCGCTTCAAGACAATTACTCCTCCTGCGAATATCGATGTTTCCATGATTGCGCCCAAAGCGCCCGGACACCGCGTGCGCGAAGTATTCGTAGAAGGCGGCGGCACGCCCGCGCTCCTTGCAGTGCACCAGGATGCCAGCGGAACGGCAAAACAGCTCGCACTCTCCTATGCGAAAGCAATTGGAGGAACGCGTGCCGGCGTAATCGAGACTACTTTCACCGAAGAAACCGAGACCGATCTCTTTGGGGAGCAGGCCGTATTATGCGGCGGAGCCAGCGCGCTGGTGAAAGCAGGATTTGAGACGCTGGTGGAGGCAGGTTATCAGCCGGAGATTGCTTACTTCGAATGTTTGCATGAATTAAAGCTCATCGTTGACCTGATGTATCGCGGGGGTCTCAACTACATGCGCTACTCCATCAGCGACACGGCGGAACACGGAGACTACACGGGCGGTCCGCGCATTGTTACTGACCAGACAAGGCAAGCGATGAAGCAACTGCTGAAGGAAATTCAGGACGGAACTTATGCGCGAAACTGGATTGCGGAAAACGAGTCGGGACGGGAGTGGTTTGAAGCCACGCGCCAGCGCGAGCAGGAACACGAAATCGAACGCGTGGGCGAGCGCTTGCGAGGCATGATGAAGTTTCTCGATCCGGTGACCGTGAAGCAAAGCAGAAAACGACCGCCAGTGCCTGCTTAATCGCGAGCAGATTTCGGTTGTGAATTATCCGCTGGCAAGAACCCCGGAGCAGGTCGCTCCGGGGTTTTCAATTGCAGTGCTCAGTCTAGGCAGCGAGCGCCTCCACGAAGTGCTCACAAACGGCGGCCTCAAGTTTGTGATAACTCACCTTCACCGGAGTGGTCAGAAATGGTTTCAGAATGTCCAAGACTTTGGGATAGAACTCTCTCTCATAACGCTCTGCGTCCGCCTTGGTGGTCCACAGGCTGATGGCAATCACTTTTTCTTCTTTCATCTTCTCCGGGAAAAAAGGCAGAATCTCAAGGAAGCCAGTCTGCTTCTTGAGGATAGGAAGGACTTCGTTCTTCAGGACCTTCACGATCTCGTCTTTCTTTTCCATTTTCACTTCGCAATCAAGAATACGAGCAAACATGGGAGTATTCCTTTCGTTGTGGGATTTGAAGCATGTTCCAGGCGGGGGCCCTCGGTCGAACGAGGCTTACGGTGCTTCCCTAAAATACCGGGAGCTCGGGCCGGGGCAAAAGATAGCACAGTCGGACGTAGGAATGCGGTGATGTTTGGATGCCAGCGCTGTGCTTTGCCTCACAGTGTCCACTCCGACTGAGTGACGAAAGAGGGCTAGTCGATCTAGCGCGCAAAGCTGAGGCCGACGGAGAGCAGCATCCCAAAGAGCAGCGCGTGGGCAAGTTCTGTCCAACCTAGTCGACGAATCACCATCGGCTGAGGTTTTCTCACAAACCAACCAAGCCCACGAAGCAAGATGGGTACAAAGGCGATCAAGGCGAGTGTCGGCAACCAAATGAAGTGATACGCCAGCGCCAATATCCCAACGAAGAAAAGATTCCCTGCCAGGAAGGTCCGGCCTGTTGCGAACTTTTCTCTTAGCCCCGAAGCTCGGATGCCGCGAAGTCTTAGCCAAACAAAGTGGACCTGATCGGCGCCAAACAGCCAATTGAGCAGCCACAACATCCAGGCTCTCGCGTCGAGCCGGCCTGTGGCCACATAATATGCGGCGGGCGCCGTTGAGGTCAGGATCAACGCACCCACCATTTCCGCCGCTATCCGGGTCGATCGTCCTACCCTCTTTAAGAAAAGCTGCACCCCAAACGCCGCGCTGGCGATGATTCCCAACCAAATCAGCTCTCGATTCTTCCCTCCCCAAAACAAAGCGATCAGAGCAACGGCAACAACGGTAGCTAGCGGGAAAACTACTGCTCCGACTATTTGACGTTCTTCTTTGCTCTGAACGCGGACGCCTTCCCCGCTAAACCAGCTTTCCAGCGGCGTTCTCAGCCAGAAAAATGCCAGCACGGTTATGGGAGTGAGTAATCCACCTCTGAACAGACCGACGGCTGCACCGGTTGCCAGCGGTACCAGCAACATTCCCCAGGCTCCGTGTTCGCGAGGCACGATCAGCGCGCGCCGACGTTGTTTCTGGGCGGCGTTGAGCTGGGATTTGTCTTTCAGTACTTCATAGCCAACTCGCGAATCGGTTTGCACATTCAGCCGTGGCTGCAGCCTAAGCATGGTTTCTTGCCCTCACGTTGTAGGTTTGCAAAAGCCGAGCTGCGACCACCGTGAGGAATACTACTGTCGCCTGTGATCTAGATCACATCAAGGCCCGAAGGAAAGATGCCTGTAGACCGGATAAGTGGTTGAAAACGAAGCTGATTCACCTTCCAGGTCCCTCCTTTACAGGTTGGCGAGTTCAGACTAGATTTATTGTCTGGTAGTTTCGTAGGCGATCATCAGCATATGTTGCGTTCTTCATCAGATCAGGAAAGTGTCGGGATCAGTCCCTCGACCAAAACATTGACCGCCGGTCTACTTTCTGCCGATCTCCTCGAGGCCCTTCCGGATGCCATTGTCGCCGTTGATAGCGAAGGAACCATTGTTCAAGTCAATTCACAAGCGCAAGTCCTATTCGGCTATGCCCGCGAGGAGTTGATCGGCCAGAAAGTCGAAATTCTTGTGCCTGACAGCTATCGGGGCCAGCATCATAAACATCGCCAGGGCTTCGCGCAAACGCCGAAGACAAGGCGCATGGGAGCGGATCTGGATCTTTATGGCAGACGTCGCAATGGATCGGAATTTCCGGTGGAGATCAGTCTGAGCCCTGTCTCTACGGGAACGGGCTGGTTCGTACTGAGCGCCATCCGCGACATCAGCGACCGCAAGCGAATTGCCGAGGAGTTGCGGAGGGCGAACGAGGAACTGCAACGGCGGACGATCGAGCAGTTGGGAGAATACCGCTCCAGATTGGCCTCGATTATTGATTCTTCCGAGGATGCGATTCTTAGCAAGGACATGCACGGGAACATAACTAGTTGGAACAAGGGAGCTGAGCGAATCTACGGCTACACACCCGAAGAGGTGGTTGGAAGACACATCTCTCTTCTCGTTCCCAGCGACCGCGACGGCGAAATCACGAAGATCCTTGAGAGAATTGCGATGGGGGAAAGCGTCGAACATCACGAATCAATGAGGGTCACGAAAGATGGGCGTCAGCTGGACATGTCTCTCTCCATATCTCCCCTGCGTAACGCGATCGGCGAAGTCGTGGGAGCATCCGTGATTGCACGCGATATCACAGCGCAAAAGAAGGCCGAGAGCCAGCTTCGTCAGGCCCAGAAGATGGAGGCGGTCGGGCGTTTGGCGGGCGGAGTGGCGCACGACTTCAACAACATTCTGGCAATCATCACTTCCTGCACCGAGTTCCTACGCGACCGCATCGATCCCGCTGCTCCGCCGTCGGTCTATGTCGAAAACATCCGGAAGGCCACGGAGCGGGGCACGTCTTTGACCAAGCAAATGCTGGCCTTCAGCCGCACCTCGACGATCCAGCCCCAGATCCTCGATCTCAATGAGCGGTTGAGGGAAATCAGCAAGCTGCTGCGTCCGCTATTGGGAGATGATGTTGAGATTCTCATTGTCCCGAGATCGCCCTCGGCCATCATCGAGGCAGATCCCGGCCAACTCGACCAGATCGTAGTCAACCTCGCAGTAAACGCGCGCGATGCCATGCCTCGAGGCGGCAAGTTTATTCTCGAAACCGGTGCAGTGAACTTTGATGATGCTTTCGCCGAGCAGCAACAGGCCATGGCGGCAGGAAAGTACATCCTGCTCGCCGTCAGCGACACCGGCCACGGCATGGACGAAGCCACGGTATCGCGCATCTTCGAGCCTTTCTTTACCACCAAGGAGCTGGGCAAAGGCACTGGCTTGGGCTTGGCCACGGTGTATGGCATCGTGAAGCAGAGTGCCGGACACATCCTGGTCTATAGCGAACCGGGCCACGGCACCACGTTCAAGATCTATCTCCCCAGCGCGGAGCATAAGATTGGGATGTCGTCCAAACCTGAGGTAGAGATCGCCAGTCCGAATCGGCAAGGGAGAACCATCCTGCTGGTCGAAGACGACGAAATCATGCGTAGCCTGACACGACAACTGCTCCAGGAACATGGCTACACCGTAGTCGAAGCGGATGACGGAAAGTCCGCCCTCGAATGGGTAGAGTCTCATCCTGGAACGATTGATCTGTTGTTGACTGACGTCGTGATGCGAAGAATGAGCGGTCCTGAATTGGCGGAACGCCTGAACAGCTCTCACCCTTCGTTGAAGGTCGTATACATGTCGGGCTACACCGGGGAACTCATGGCCAATCGCGAAGTACTGAAGCCCGGCGTAACTCTCCTTGAAAAGCCGTTTAGCCGAACCTCTCTTCTGAACACCGTACATGCCAACCTGGGGTAAACGTTAGTACCCGTCCGGACTTCGCCCTCCCAAGAACTGACAGTTTCTGGTGCCCCATAACCACGCGGCTGGTGACGAGGATCACACAGCGGTGTGGGAAAGCACCCAGCCCTCGGCACCACTTAGCCCGGGATAGAGAAATGATCCCATTTGGCGATACGAGATCAAGTTTATTGTTTTCTTATACTTATACGATCCACAGCGCGACGCCTAGAGTCGCGCTCGAAGTGGCCCAGCGCTTGCCCTATGCAAAGGTGAGCGGGAGGCACTTATGGTCACACAAGCGATCAACAACTTGCAAAGCAAAAACCTTTGCGATCTTCCTCCAGTCGTTGCCAGTGCGCTGGAGCAAGAGGCAGTCACCACCATGTACCCCACCGGGGCTGTCTTGTTCGCGGAGGGGCAAGTTCCGCGGGGAATCTTTATTGTTCGCCGTGGCCGAGTGAAACTCTCGATCTGTGGCAGCGACGGCAGGACTCTGATTCTGCGAATCGTCGAGCCAGGTTGCCCGCTGGGAGTGGCAGCCGTTGTTTCCGGACGGCAGTATGAAGCCACCGCCGAGACCCAGGAACCGTGCGAGATTAGCTTCCTGCGCCAGAGTGATTTGCTCCGGCTCATGCGGGTTCACGGGGAGCTCGCTCTGTGGGTGACCCAGCATATTAGCCAGGATTACGCCTATACCTGCCGCGAAATCCGCGACCTGATCCTTTCCGATTCAGCCACCGAAAAACTGGCGCGATTGCTGGTGGGATGGCTCGACCAGAATTCTGATTCCAAACATCCTAGCCAAATGAAGCTGGCTTTAACTCACGAAGAAATCGGCCAGATGATCGGCACGTCGCGGGAGACCGTGAGCCGGTTGTTCGCAGGCTTCAAGAAGCAGCGTCTGATCCAGCAGAGCGGCTCCACTCTGGTAATCCCCAGCCGCATCGCGTTGGAATCCCTGATCACAGCGTAAAGGGTTTGACTTACTCTAGGGCCGACTTGGGTCGGCCCTTTTCTATTGTGCCGTGATCTCGCGACGCCGTCACTTACCTTTATGGTTTGGTCTCGACCGGAGCCGAGCCGGTGTTCTCAAGCGCCTGCTCTGAGTCCTGAGGTTCATCGGGCCGTTGGATCAGGTGAGCTTTCTCCAGAGCGCGGTAATAGGCCGGGCGGGAATGGCGGTAATGGTCGGCAGGGACTTTCCCGTCGATCCAAGCGGTATCCATCGGGTAGACCAGCGGATCAAAAATCACCATGTAGAAGTGCCACAGCAGAATGGAGAAGGTCGCGAGCAGGGCCTCGTAGTAATGGACGGCCGTGGCCGCATCCGACACCCACTTGGGAAAGTAGCGGAGCGTGAAATTGTTAAACCACAGCAGACAGCCGGAGACGGTCATTACGACCGTGCCCCACATGAAGGCCCAGTACTCTACCTTCTCCGCGTAGTTGAATTTCGCGAAGTGAGGTTCGGTCTTCGAGAGTCCCAGATTGTAGGCGAATACTTGCAGCAGGTCGGTGGCATCTTTCAACTCGGGCAGCATCGCTTTCAGGAACAAGCGGTCGCGGCGATTCATTGCGAGGTGAATCACATGGTAGATGGTAGAAGCGACGAGCACAACCGCCGCAGTACGATGCACGATGCCGCGGAATGCGAAATGCCCTTCCAGCAGCAATAACGGACGCGCCCACCATTCCTCCGGATATTTCAGTGCGAAGCCGGTGATCACCAGAGTCGGGAAGCTAAGGATCACGCCCCAATGCGCGATGCGGAAGTTTCGATTCATGCGCATGACTTGCGCGCTGGTTTCGTGTCGCGGCTGACGGCGAATCAGTTTGGCGAGAAAATCCAGCAGGTTGTGCAGGATCATGAAACCCAGCGTCATCGGAATCAGGGTCAAATAGGTCCACCGGATCCACTTCACGACGGGATGCGCCGGTCCGGTTGTGATGCGCACGTGAACGGGTCCGATGACGAATCTCTCACCCGCGCCGGCGTGACAGGTTCCACACGTTTTCGGTAGGTTCGCCGCATTCACCGTGGAGCGAGCGTCGGCCGTCCGGAAGATATTGTGTACGCCATGGCAAGAAGCACAGTTGGCCACACTCTGGGATCCGCCACGCATGGCAAGGCCGTGATAACTGTCGGCGAAAGAGGGAACCCGATCGGCAGGCAGGTTATAGCGTAGCGCGAGACGCTCATCGCTGTGGCACCGGCCGCAGGTGGTCATCGAGACGCGGGCTGCGTTCACCAGGGATGCCGGTTCTTTCGGCGCCAGGATCAAATGCTCTCCGTGGCAATCACTGCACACCGGGGCCCCAGACACGCCGTTCTTCATGGCTTGTCCGTGAACGCTTTCGAGATACGTCTTGGCGATGTCGGTATGGCACTGTCCGCAGGTGGCTGGAATATTGAAGTGGTTGACCTTGGAGCGAGCGTCCTGCGAGGGCAGGATTCCGTGGCTTCCGTGACAGTCGGAACAGGTTGCGGCCGCGCCGTCTCCATCTACGATGGCTCGGCCATGCACGCTTTGTTTATAAAGTTCGACAGGATGCGCGAATGGAATCTTATGTCGAGAAAGAAATTGCTGACTGCTATGACAAGAGGCACACGTGTCGGGCAGGTTTTTCTTCGCAACCGTCGAGGCGGCGTCACTCGAGGTTTGAATCTGGTGTATGGGTCCATGACACGAGACGCAGGTGGGTGCGTCGGGATCGCCAGCCGCGGCAGCTTGTCCGTGTATGCTCTGTTTGAACTCTTTCACTTCGTCGGCGTGGCATTGTGCGCACTTTGCCGGAGCCATCTGGGATGCCACCGCGATTTCGTGGTGATTGCCATGGCAGGATTCGCAAGCTTCGTCGCCCAGCGCGCTGTGCACACTGTTGGGCACGTGCGAGGCCTCATCCTCGTGGCAAGTTAAGCATTGAACCTTTGCCACCTTCGCCGGGTGAGGATAGTCCTTTATGGTCTGGTGGCAGTCTTTGCAACTCAAAGTGCCGTGAACGCTGGCCGCGTGTTTGCCGGGATCAATCGAAATGCTCTTGCCCTTGTCCGAAGTCATTCCCGCCTGCCCGTGGCACGCGAGGCAGCTTTCATCCTGCTTGAGAGGAGGTGGCAACTTTGCCTGGGCTCGGGCCCGGGCCGGTGCGAGCGCAGATACTGAAAGGACAAAAGTTACAAGAAATAGAGCTGTATAGAAGAGACCAAATTTTTTGATGACATCCCCTGTGCCTCGCGTGGGACGCAATACGAACTTACTTCCGCTTTTCATTTCATTCCCAAATCACTCAGGACCTTTGGATTTTCTTCACCCGCCGCCAGCACTTGATGACACGCGGAACAATCGTTGGTAATGGTTTGACCATCGGCGCTGGTGTGGCTGCCATCGTGGCAGCGGAAGCATCCCGGCGAGTCGTTGTGTCCAAGATTGTTGGGATGAACACCCCACATCACGCGCATCTCTGGAAAGATGTTGCGTAGGTAGATGTTCGCCACCTCATCACCCGCTTGCTGCACCAGGGTGCGCCGCGTCGCATAAAGCTGCGGATAATTGGTGCGATAGAAATTATTGAGCTCGTCGAGGATGCGTTCCTTGGCAACATCCCGCGCCGGATAATCTACCTTGAGAAGCTCCACCGCTTTTTTCTTGATATAGGGGAGTTCCGGGCTGATGCGCCCCAGAGACATTTGCTTGTCGACTGCGTTCTCGGGCAACTCGAAAGTGTGCGTCGGACGATTGTGGCAGTCCACGCAATCCATCGTGCGATGCTCTCCCTTATCCAGTTGCAGCTGAGTTGGCTTGGCGTCGCTAGAAATAAATTCGGTAGTCTTCCCCTGATCGTCGGTGTAATACACCACTGGAATCGTCTGCCGTTCCGGGTCGGTTGAAATGTAGCGGATGCGAGCATTGTCGGCGAGATGGTGCCCGTGGATACCCACAGATCCCTGCCAGGTGCGGCCACCGACTTTCAGCAGCAACACGTCGGTCTGCGGAGTGTTTTTCTCATCATCCTTATAGCTAGTGTTCACCAGGAACTTGTCGCCGGTGAAGCGCTGCGGCCAATGGCATTGCTCACAGGTTTCACGCGCCGGGCGAAGGTACTTTACCGGCGAAGGGATGGGTCTTGAATAAGTGTGGAACGTGACGGCGGCCACTTGCCGCAGGCCGGAGAGTTTCGATCGTACAAACCACCCGGCTCCGGGGCCGATGTGGCACTCGACACAGGCCACGCGGGAGTGCGGAGAATTTTGATAGGCCGCGTACTCAGGCGCCATTACGGTGTGACAGGTCGTGCCGCAGAAACTGGTCGAATCCATGTACTCGACTCCGCGGTACGATGCGGTCCCAATAATCAGAAGATTCACTACCGTGGCAAAACCGACCCACTCCAGGGTGCGTCGCACCACGGGCAGGCGCAGATCAATTGCTGGGTAGGTTCCCGGGAGAGTGTGACTTCCGAGCAGACTTCGCCGTCTCAGCAAGATCCCAATCGGTATCAGCAGCAACCCAACTACAAAGATACCGGGGAGAATCAGGAAGACGAGCAGACCGATGTAGGGATGCGGTGGGCCGGGGAGGAAGATGTCATAGAACCAGAAAGCAATCGTGGTAAGTGCCGTGCTGGTTGTGACCACCGCACCGGTAAGAGTGACGGGATTCTGCCCCAGAAAATAAATTGGCTGCGCCCAGTCCCGGATGCGCTCTCGCAGATTCATTGGAAACCTTCACCCCTTCATTTTGCTGCTCAGCACGCACACTTCACGCTGGGCGACGCATTGAGCGCCACGTCGGACAACTCAGCTTGCCAAAAAAGCTGGACTATTTCTTGAGAGTACGGATGTACGCCACCAAGCCCTTAATCTCTTCCGGCTTGAGGGTGCCGTACTTGGGCATCTTGTTCTTGCCGTTGGTGATGATATCCGTCAGCTGGGCATCCGTCATTCCCTGGACTTCAGCAGTAGTGAAGTCGTGAGCGCCCATCTTCTTACCCATTGCCGAGCCAGTTCCATCAGCTCCGTGGCACATGGCACACTTTGATTTGAAGAGTGCCGATGCATCCTGCGCACGCGCCGATAAAGAAAAGCTTAGAAAGGCCACACATATCGCTGCAATCGTAAACACTTTAAAGTCGATTCTCTTCATCATTGAGCTCCATTTGAATTTCTTGCCACGACATCGAAAGCGAGGATACATCCAAACATGTTGCAATATTGAACTTTCTTCGTAGGCCGGTTCTGTGACCCCGGTCACAGGTGCATGTTAGTCCGGTCTTCCGAGCGAGAATCCGCGGAACTTGCTCCCCGTGACCGCTCTCACGACAGACTGTGACGCCGATCACGGCGTCTCTCAGACCCGAAGACCAAAATGTCGGGTGAGGTAGGCTTATGGCAAGGGATCAACGCAACCTGCTGGACGTGCTGAAGTTCGAGCTCGAGTTCCTGGAGCAGGGCGGTTACGGACGTCTGCCGCGTGAATCCTGGCGGCCACGGCTTGTTTTCGAAGATTCGCCCACCTGCATGAACTTTAACTCCAAAGATCGAGAACCTTGCAGCGAGTGCCTCCTGATGCAATTCGTTCCCGAAGAAGCCCGCAAAGAGCAGACTCCTTGCATCCACATACCGTTGTCGATGAGAGGAGAAACTCTCGAGAATTTATATCGTACGGGAACCCAGCAGGAGATCGAGGCAGCGCTTGGGGCGTGGCTACGGGCCACGATTCAACAAATCGAAGCAGAACAAGCGAAACCAGCGGCAGCTGCGAATTTGGCTCGCTGATCCTTCGTCGAAACAAAATGCTTTACTTGCTCTGTCTCTGAGGCCGGCGCAATTGATCGCCATGGTTGGCGCTCATGCTGAAGTCTGCTTGCTGATTCTGATCTTGGTCTCGAAATTTTGAACCGTCGCCAGAGCTCGCGACACCAGACATAATTCCCGAGCTTTTTGCAGAAGAGTGACGGCCCGCTCCCGGCTATCCTCACTGGGAATCGTCAGACTGGGGCGAAGTACAATTTCGCTAAAGCTGTAGCCGCTTCCAGTCTTCCTGACGACTCCTTCGGCCTCAACTTCCAGGTCGTTGTAGTCGAATTTCGAGCTGTCGGCGATGGCGTGGAACGTGGTGGTGTAGCAGCTCGCCACCGCGCTTATGAATAAGTCTTCGGGGGTCCACCTGCCTTCGAGGCCGCCAAACTGCGGCGGCGCGGCAAAGTGGATAGCGTTCGGGGCTGAATCGGACTTGGCGAGACCCGTCTGGCCCGAGCTCCACCAAGCTACGACTCGGTGCTTGTGTTCATTTTCCATTCCTCACTCCCAGATGATGATTCGGTTTCGAAAATAAGTCCCTTCCCGCAACTCCTCTGAAGGATGGAAATGCCCGCGAACCAGATCGCCTACGCGCTCGCGGAAATAATTGGGTCTTGCGATTCTGTCCCCAAGAAACGATCCCCACCGTGGTCAAGGTCACGATGCATCGTGATACGAATCACATAGGGGAGTAACCGCTCGAAGCATCAGGCCCTCACGGTGGTCAACCGACCCGCTTTTGCCTTAGACTCACTCTTCTTCACGTTTTTCATTTGGAGGCGTCTTGGCTGCTCTGCACAAAATTTCTCCTGCACTCAAGAAGCGTTCCGCACAAATCAAACTTGTGCTCATGGACGTGGACGGAACGATGACCGATGGCAGCGTTACCCTGCTCTCGCAAACCGACGGCACCGCGCTCGAAATCAAAACCTTCGACGCACATGACGGCCAGGGTCTAACCCTTGCGCAAACCGCTGGCCTGCACACCGGATGTATCACCGGTCGCGAAAGCGCCGCACTGCTGCGCCGCGCCCACGAAATGAAGATGGATTTTATTTATATGAAGCAGCCGGTAAAGATGCCGGCCTACGAGGAAATCCTTGCCAAAGCAGGGGTCTCGGATTCTGCCGTAGCTTACATCGGCGATGATTTGCCGGACATCCCCTTAATGCGTCGAGTCGGGCTAGCCGTTGCCGTCGGCGATGCCGTCCCCGAAGTGAAACAGGCGGCGCACTACACGACGAAAGCTCTCGCCGGCCACGGTGCTGTTCGCGAAGCCATCGAATTGATTCTCAAGTCAAAAGGGATATGGGAAGCAATGATCGATAAAGCAAGGGCGTGAAACTCGCTGACTGGTTTATGCGTGCGGAGCTAAAAGGAGTTCAACGGCAGAGTGCGGCTCCTCCGGCGATACCCGCATCTGCTCCGTAGTGGGCGGCAAGCAGCGGGATTTCCTGGCAATGGGAATTCACACACCAAGTCGGGAGCCGCTCCTCTATCTCGCCGAAGAAGGGACGCAGCATCGCACCTGCACCGCCGCCAATAATCATTACGTCCGGTTCGAGTAAGTCCACGATATTACCCAGCCACACGGTCAGCAACTCGGCAGTCTCCTGCAAAACTTCCTTGGCCAGCACGTCTCCTGCCGCGTAAGCTTTGCCGACCATTTCACTGGTGATGCGGTCAACCCGGCCTCCAGCCAGATCGAGAATCGTAGACGCTTTTCCGCTCTTCGCGATTTTTTCGGAAGCTCTGCGAGCAATCGCCGGACCCGACGCCAGGATTTCGATGCAGCCCAATTTGCCGCATCCACAGCGCGGCCCGTGGTAGTCGATGGTGTTGTGACCACCTTCCGCGGCTGCGCCAGTGCGGCCGTGATAAATACGTCCATCGAAAACGATGCCGGTTCCGATTCCGGTACCGATGGTGGCACAAAACACGTTTCGATAGCCGCGCCCCGCACCCCACAAGGCTTCCGCCAGGGCAGCCGCGTTGCCATCGTTGTCAACACGAACTGGTAAGCAGTAGGCCTTTGATATCTCAGCTGCCAGGGGGAAATTGCGCCAGCCGGGGAGATTTGGCGGATTGATGACGATGCCGGTCCGGGGATCGAGGGGGCCGGGAGCGCAAATTCCAATGCCGGCAATCGGATTGGAATGAGAATTGCTATCTGCCCGCACCGAATCGATGGCCGAGACCACGGCAGCCAAACCGGCCGCGGCATCATTGGACACCATTGGCGTTCGCGTCTGGAAAGTTATTTCACCCGCTGCATTTACCAGACCGGCAGCAACTTTCGTGCCGCCTATGTCCACACCGATGAGGTGCCCGTCTACGGAGACTTGCGTCATGCGGTTTGCACTTGGTCCAGTCTATACCTTCTTCGACCGCGTCGCGGGCACCTTGGTTATTCGCTTACGGTTCACTCAGTTCCCAGTAGTCGTCAAGCGTCCACGTCGAACGGCCAATGGTAAACTATTTGGACAGGGATGGGCGCGTAGCTCAGTTGGTAGAGCAATGCCCTTTTAAGGCATGGGTCGCAGGTTCGAATCCTGCCGCGCTCACCAGTTTCTCTTCCATCCCATCCTTCGAAGGCACGCCGACTCACGAAATAAAAACGAGGGTCTTCATGGATTCACACAACTGGATGACCCTCACCTTCAGGCTGCGCTTGGATGCAAGCAGCAATTCAGCAGTCAGAACATAACTGACTATCTGCAGCAGTTCTTATACATCCCGCCACCGACTAATATAACGCCTTGTCAGTGAGGGTTTAACCTTATGTGGAAGAAAACGCAGTTGAAGGTTGTACTGCCGTTATCGAACGTTGCCATAGCTTTCATATTGTCGGCCTTTGGGTCGACGGAGGCGAGAGTCTTTCTCAAGGCGAACCCACCACATGACAATGTTCTTTCCTATGTGCCGCCGGCTCAACTAATACTTTATTGTTTGAATGCACCTGCCCTCGTCGTATCAAACCTGATCACTCGAATCCCGCCGTGGAGGACTTTTTGGGACGAACGTTGGTTGGGAGCATACTGGTTCCACGAGATACCCGTTATCTTTTATCCCATATTGTTTTTCATCTGGTGGTGGATCGGATGGCGTATTGACGCTGAAAAGAACACAAAAAACGTAAACCGCACGGGCGTAATTGTTGGCAATGTGCTGGGTTTCGTTCTGTCCCTTTTATGTTTGTATGCTGGTGCTTATTTGCTTGCGAGAGTCGATACCTTGCGTTATGCAGGCGGAATAGCAGTTCCTATTTCTGCATCAATTTGGGGTGTTGGTATTTTTTACGTTTGTAGTTTCCGTACTTCTTCCCTGACCACTCGGGATCCTGCGGGAAGTGGATAGGAGTTCTAATATTTCTTGACCCTTCGTTGATTTACACCGCGAATGGCAAGTAGCCCGTGTCTTAACGGGCTCTCCGCAGGTGACGACTGTTCGGGTCAACCGGGAGTCGAGAGTCGAATACTACGTATGTTTTGATCCGAATGCTCTGCTGGAACAACGTAAGCGTCCGCGGTGCATCGTCTTGCTAAGTGTCCACGAATCGGTTAGGTGGACACTTCGGCACGAGTGAAGCCGATGTTCCAGGGCAACAGCTCCTCGATGCGGTTGATAGGATAATCGGCGATGCGGGTCAGCACTTCGCGTAGACAGGCCTCGGGATCGAGACCGGTCAGCTTCGCCGAACCGATCAAGCTGTAGATCACGGCCGCGCGTTCTCCGCCCGCATCCGATCCGGCAAACAGGTAGTTCTTCCTGCCCAAAGCTACGCCGCGCAGCGAGCGTTCGGCGGCGTTGTTGTCGATCTCGATGTGTCCATCTTCTAGATAGCGTGTCAGCGCGTCCCAACGCGAAACTGACCTGCCCCCCTGCTTTCGTTCACGTAAGAATGCGACAAATGTTATCCGCCCTCTCTCCGGCTTGAGCCAGGATGGGCAAAACACCGATGATATCGACACCATTGTTGGGTCAGGCCGATTCCGGACACCTTCCGGGCACCCAGAGCGATGTCTTGTTGGCATCTCATTGATTTTGTTGTGTCGTGCATGGAGTAAGCTGGACGTGCAAGTTGTTGTTTGTAATTGGGTTGGCGACCCTTTTAAGGCATGGGTCGCAGGTTCGAATCCTGCCGCGCTCACCAGTTTCTCTTCCATCCCATCCTTCGAAGGCACGCCGACTCACGAAATAAAAACGGCCTCCAGGGTCAACCCTGTCGCAACACAGGATCTCTGGCTCAGCCAGAGCTACCCGACTTTGAAATTTTTAATTTTTTCTGCAACCTATCTCCTGGGAACTCATCGAAAATTGTACTGACGAGGAACTGAACGTATGCCCACCGCGCAAGAACAGCACTACGGTGAGAGAGAAACTCCTCAAACCTTCCGCTTGGATGTACCGCTCCACAACCTCTTAACCAAGTCTCCGGCCGCGAGGCCAATCCTGCTTTCTGGAGACGGCGGAGAGAAGTTTCCCGAACCCGTTTTCCCCCAACGGCCCGACCTGCTCGCGCAGGACGACAACTATGAAGCTAACTTGGCGCTCGCCCGAGTCGGGAAGCGGCCCTGGTCCGCCCCATATGTTCTGCGAGCCATGAACGGGTGGTTGTTTCCTTACATGAAATCGCGTGTGTTGCCCGGAGCGTTTCACCCCATCATTGCCTACCTGTTTACCGAGTGGAAGTGCAATCTGGACTGTCATTACTGCTGGGCGTTCGATAACAGCGTGAAAGGCATGACCGAAGAGGTGGCGAAACGCTCAATTGACTGGCTGCATTCGACTACGTGCCGGGTGCTGGCATTCATGGGCGGCGAACCGCTGTTGCGTCCGCAACTGGTGCACAAAGCCTGTAATTACGCAGCAAAGAAGGGCTTCTGGATTTATATGCCGACCAACGCGCGATTGCTGCGTCCGGATGTGATTGACCGGCTCGCAGACTCGGGCGTGGCAATCTTCAATTTTGCTGTGGACGCGGTCGACGAGAAACCAGGGCTGCCCAAGGCGCTCACTCCGGTGCGAAAGCACTTCGATTATCTGGTGCGCAAACAATACAAGTACGGGTACTCCGTGTTCTTCAACATCAACATCTGCCGCAATAACATGGAGGATGTAAAGCAGCTGACGGAGATTGCGCGTGACCACGGCATTGCGACCGATTATCACTTGAATGAATCGCCGATGATCGAGCAAAGCCACTTCAAGCACTACGATGCGAATGACACGTTCATTTACCCGGAACACTGGCCACAGGTCGACGAGTTGGTGGATTGGCTGATCGAGAAAAACAAGTCGGGATACAAGATGGTGAACTCGGTCAAACGATTACAGGACATGAAAGATTTCATGCGAGGGAAGGTGGAACCCTGGAACTGCCGCGCTGGACAGAACTCGATCATCATACGAGTGGACGGCAGTCTGGCCCCATGCTTCCCCATGTATTCGGCGACCCATGATTGGGGAGTCATCGAAAATCACAAGTTCGAAGTTCCGCAATTGGACGAAATGAAGAAATCGTGCCAGACGCATTGCTTTTCCACCTTGAATCATAACCTCGGTTTCTGCTACAACGACTCAAGGGTCGTTAAGTGGGTGCTCAAGCAGGCTGGCCGTGGGTTCCAAGGCGTGAGTGGCAGCTTCGCTTGACCGGGTCAAGACCTTGCCTGAGGTCTTGCAAGTTGGGGTAATAAAAGCTGGCGGAAGTTGGCGAGTAGTGCGGGTTTTAGCTTGTCCGGCGCCCCCGAGACTCGTTGGTCGACGTCTCTCGCTGGTGTAAAACTTGAACCTCCTGTAACGCGCTGTGGGAGTTTCCGGTAATGTTAGATCGTAGGCTTAAGAGCAATCTGCTGGGCCTCTGCGGAGACTTGCTCGCTTCAGCTGCCAATCAAAGTTTTGTTTCCTTCCATTCTTTTTGTTTCTGCACCCAGTGTCTCTTCGCCATCCGCTCGTCTGCAATTTCTAGAGCTCAAAATCAAAACACCGCATATGCCGGAGGAAGATAATGGCTACCCATCTCGTACAAATTGACAACGATGAGGAAATCAAACAGCGCCTGGAGGCCGAACGCGCTCGGTTGCGAAAGATTGCCGGCTTGGACCAGCCCACACATTTTCATCGCCCCGTGGAGCGGGCATTCAAAGCCGAGGAGAGGGATCGCGTCACGATTCTGTTTGGCGGATTTACTTGGAAGCACGAGGATCTGATCCGCGCCGTCTTCCAGGGTTGCGGTTATCGCTGCGAGAAGCTACCCGTCCCCAACGTCGCCGCCTTCCAGACCGGTAAAGAGTTTGGCAACAACGGACAATGTAATCCCACATACTTTACCGTAGGAAATCTGGTGCAGTATTTGCAGTTTCTGGAAAAAGAGGGGCTGTCGCGCGACAAGATTCTGAATAACTACGTCTTTTTTACGGCGGGATCGTGCGGTCCTTGCCGTTTCGGCATGTACGAGGCGGAATACCGCTTCGCCTTGAAGAACGCCGGCTTCGACGGCTTCCGCGTTCTGCTCTTCAAAGACAGCGATGGCATTAAAGCCGCTTCTGGTGAGCCTGGACTGAAATTCACCATCGACTTCGGATTTGGGATGCTGAATGCCATGCACCTCGGCGATGTGATCAACGATTTGATCTATCAGATTCGGCCGTTCGAGGTGAACAAGGGCGAGACCGATCGAGTGTTCCGGGAAATGGTGGATGGCCTATGCGACGATCTCAGGAATCGGGACTCATTCGAGATTGAGCAGCGCGCTCCAGATTGGCTCAAGCCAAAGTTCAAGAGCAACAAAGTGCTGAGAAACACGGCGAACGTGTTTGGCAAAATGCACGAGCACATGTGGGGCAAGGACTATCTCAACGCTTTGCACACTGCGCAGGAGCGTATGGATCGCATCGAGGTCGATCGCACGAAGGTGAAGCCGGTGGTGAAAATCACTGGCGAGTTCTGGGCGCAGATCACCGAGGGCGACGGCAACTTCCACATGTTCGATTTTCTCGAGCGCGAGGGTGCCCAGGTTATCGTCGAACCAATTGCAACCTGGGTGGCTTATCTGATGTATCAGGCAAAGGCACACGCCATTGCGAAATGGCCTGTAAATCGTCCCCATCGCAATCCAGAGTGGTATGAACTCAAGAAGAATCTAGCCAATTATTTCGGACTGCACAAGAAGCTGTGGGGCATTGGCTTCGGAGAGAAGGCGTGGCAGTTCTTCTACCACCGCACCATCAAGAACATGGGCGGCATTACGCATCACCTAGTGCCTCAAACCGAGCTTGCGGAGATGGCGCATCCTTTCTACAACCAATTTGCGCGCGGTGGCGAAGGCCACCTCGAAGTAGGCAAGAACGTGTACTACACCGTGCACAAGATGTGCCACATGGTGCTGGCATTGAAACCGTTCGGCTGCATGCCTTCTTCGCAATCGGATGGAGTGCAATCGGCGGTCGTGAACAAATTCAAAGACATGATCTTCCTGCCGATTGAAACTTCCGGCGAAGGCGAAGTGAACGCTCACAGCCGCGTGCAAATGGCGTTGGGCGAAGCGAAGGTCAAGGCTAAAACCGAGTTTGAGCAGTGTCTCAAGTCAACGGGAAAGAGTCTGGACCAGATCCGGGATTACATTGCTGAGCATCCCGAACTGCGGCGGCCTTTCTACCATGTGCCTCACCGTGAAGGAGTCGCAGGGACCGCGGCCCAGTTCGTTCTGCATGTGAGCGATCGCATGGATAAGACCACTCAATGGAGGAAGCGTTCCCGCGTTCCAGGAATCGTTCTTCCGAACGCCGCCTAACACAGTTGTGAGCCGCCATCTTGTTTGGAGACTTGCTTCCCGACAAGATGGCGGAGATCACTATTCCCGACGCTTCAACAACTTTCTGGCCTATTATCGGAGACGTGATGCACGATCATCTGGAACACGACAAGAAGCCACAGCTCTTTAGCATTGCTCCCCTGCCTCCGCAGAAGCCGCACGACCATCACACACAATTCATGGTAGGGCTGGATGTGGGTTCAACCACGGTCAAAGCGACCGTCGTGGATGCTGCTACAGACGGCGTGCTGTGGCAGGACTACCAGCGCCACGAAACGAAACAACCGGAAAAAACGCTGGAATTCCTGCGCCGCATGGAAAAAGAGGTCGGGATCAATCGTCACAACACCCGCATGTTCATGACCGGCTCTGGTGGTGGAGCGATCGCCGATCAGATTGGCGCCAAGTTCGTGCAAGAAGTGACTGCAGTTTCGCTCGCTGTCGAGAAGATGCACCCCGAAGTGTATTCGGTGATTGAACTCGGCGGTCAGGATGCCAAGATCATTGTCTTCAAAGACGACGAGGAGACTGGACGGAAGAAAAAAATTCCTTCCATGAACGACAAGTGCGCCGGAGGAACTGGCGCGGTCATCGACAAAATTAATGCCAAGCTCAAGATCCCGGTTGCGGAACTCTGCGAGCAGAGATATCACGGAATCAAGCTCCACAAAGTTGCGGGGAAGTGCGGTGTCTTCGCCGAGACTGATATCAACGGTCTGCAAAAAGTTGGCACGCCGCCAGATGAGTTAATGGCTTCACTATTTGAGGCTATCGTTTTGCAAAACCTGAGTGTGCTCACACGCGGCCACACGCTGCGGCCACATGTGCTGCTGTTGGGCGGGCCGAACAGCTTCATCAAAGGCATGCGGGAAGCGTGGCAGGCGAATATTCCGCGCATGTGGGTGGAGCGGAAGGTCGCCATCCCCGATGGCGCAAAGCCAGAAGACCTGATTAAAGTTCCGCAAAACGCGCAGTACTTCGCCGCCATGGGCGCTATTGAATTCGGCAGGAGCGAGGAAGACTGTGTCGGCTGCTACCAGGGATACGAAAAGCTGGTGCATTACATCGACTATGGGCGCCAGGAAGAGAAGGCCAAGTCCGGCGCTAAGGGGCTGACCGCAAGCGACACAGAGCTCGACGAGTTCAAAGTCTCCTACCGGCGCAAGAAGTTCACTCCGGCAACTTTCCATACCAATCAAACGGTCGGAGGGTTTATCGGAATCGACGGCGGCTCGACTTCGACCAAGGCCGTGCTGCTCGATGAAAACGGCGACATCCTGTGCAAGGCTTACCAGCTCTCGAACGGCAATCCGATTCAGGACACGATTGAGATGTTTGAGAACTTGCGCGGCCAAGTGGAAGCGCAGAAAGCCAAGCTGGAAGTTTTGGGGGTGGCGACCACCGGTTACGCGAAAGATATTTTGAAAGATGTTCTGCACGCCGACGTGGCGCTGGTAGAAACCGTGGCACACACCGAGTCGGCGCTGAAGTTCTACGAAGATCCGCACGTCATTGTTGATGTGGGCGGACAGGATATCAAGATCATCATTCTGCACAAGGGCCGCGTGAAAGATTTCAAACTGAACACGCAATGCTCGGCGGGCAATGGATATTTCCTGCAATCCACCGCGGAAGGCTTTGGCTTGGGCGTGGAACAATACGCCGATCTGGCTTTCTCCGCGCAATCGATGCCGGTTTTCGGGTATGGCTGCGCCGTCTTCATGCAATCGGACATTGTGAATTTTCAGCGGCAAGGGTGGCGAGCGGAGGAAATTCTGGCGGGGCTGGCGGCCGTCCTTCCCAAGAATGTCTTCTTGTACGTGGCCAGCATTCCGAATCTCGCGGCGCTGGGTACGCGCTTCGTTCTGCAGGGCGGCACACAGAACAACATGGCTGTGGTGAAAGCGGAAGTGGATTTCATTCACAACAGCTTCCGAGCCGCGGGAAAGAAGCCGGAAATCATCGTTCACGAGTTCTGCGGTGAATCGGGCGCTATCGGTGCTGCGGTTGAGTCTGTTCGCCTTTGGCGGAATGGCCTGCAGACCAGCTTCGTTGGATTGGAAGCGGTTCGCAAGATTGAATACCGCACCACGCGCAACGAAAGCACGCGTTGCAATTTCTGCAAGAACAATTGCCTGCGTACCTTCATCGATATTCGCACCGTACCCAAAGACGATCTGGCGTTCGTGCCGATCCAGAAGGTCACCAAAGTTCCGCTGATGCACGGCGAGCAGCGCCTCATTATCGCGACTTGCGAAAAGGGCTTGGTCGAAGACATCAACGACATGAAGGACATCAAGGCCGGGATCGATCAGATCAAGGATAAGTATCCCAACTTCGTTGACTTCGCAGCACATGAGGTTTTCCGTCCGGTCAATGCGGAGAATGTGGCCGACCCGATTCCGGTCACGAAATTCTGGAACAAGGCGGCTAAAGACCGTGTTCCGCTCATGGAAAGCCGCAAGAAGCTTCGCGTGGGCATTCCGCGCGTTCTGAACATCTATACTTACGCGCTGCTTTTCAACGGATATCTGGAAAGCCTGGGAGTGCAGCCCGAGAATATTGTTTATTCCGACTACACCAGTTCCGATCTTTACCGCGCCGGCGCGAGCCGTGGTGCGATCGATCCTTGCTTCCCGGCGAAGATCGGCATTTCTCACGTTTACAACTTGATTCAGGAAAAGCACCGTAAGAAGCCCCTGAACGTAATCTTCTTCCCGATGTATGACGTGCTCACTTCTCCGCTGGTGAAGATCGTGGGCGCTAACGCCTGCCCGACGGTGACGGCAACCCCGGAAACGGTCAAGGCCGCATTCACGAAGGAAAACGACGTCTTCGCCGAGCACAATGTGAAGTACCTCGATCCGGTTCTGAATTTCGCAGACCGCAAACTATTTGCGCACCAGATGCTGCAGGCCTGGCAGCCGATTTTGGGCTTGTCCCAGGAAGAAAACGACCGCGCCGTCGAAATCGGCTACAAGGCGCTGGAAGCCTACGAAAAGAGCATTCGCCAGCGCGCTCGCCAGGTGCTCGACCAGTTGGAGCGCGAAGACCGCATCGGCATAGTGATGCTGGGCAGGCCGTATCATCACGATCCCGGTCTGAATCACGAAATTATGGAGGAGTTCCAGAAGCTGGGCTACCCAATCTTCTCGCAAAACACGCTACCACTGGATGAGGACATGCTGGAGAGGCTGTTTGGCGAGGAAGTTCGCGCCGGCGTGATCAGTCATCCGCTCGATATCGGGGACGCTTGGAAAAATTCTTATTCCTGCAGCACAAACCATAAGGTCTGGGCGGCGAAATTCACGGCGCGGCATCCCAACTTGGTCGCGCTGGAAATATCGAGCTTCAAATGCGGGCATGACGCTCCGATCTACGGCGTAATCGAGGGCATTATCGAAGAGTCGGGGACACCGTATTTTTGCTTCAAGGATCTGGACGAGAACAAGCCTTCCGGTTCGATCAAGATTCGCGTCGAAACTATCGATTACTTCCTGCGGCGATATCGTGAAGAGGTCATTCGCAAACGAAAAGCCGCAGACGACATTGAGGCTCAACTGGCCGCGTTAGAGGCAGAACTGAGGGGACAAACGTCGCTGGATGTAACTCTCGATCCCAGCCTAGACCGCGTGGTACAGGACATGGCAGCCGATTAAGAACTAAGGGCTCAGCCAATTCGTTCCGTTTGCAGCTCGATAGCCTGATTGCCGCCCTCGGCTGCGTCGCGGCGCTACTTGAAACTTGGCTTTGGCGGTGCGCACACGGAGTCAAACCAGCGGCTGATGTAAACCTCGGCGTGGGCTTCGCCACAGTAATGTCGGGCTCCGGCCGCTGTGGCCGCCTCAGAATTCCATCGCTGGACCGTGAGCTCAGAATCTCCACATCGAATTACGAACCAGTGGATCGGCTGACTGGTCACAGTTCCACAAACTTCGCATCTGAATTCCTGCAGCTCCGTCATCTTTTCGCTCCGTAATAGACGCCTGGTCGTATTTACTTCGCGGTAGAGGCTTGTCGCGGATTCGGCGTCAGCACCGTTAACTCGCCGACTTGCTCCCGCCTCACCGTACCACGAAGATGTGCGGCATGATCCATCATCCAAAGCTCGGGAATAATTTCGGCGACCAGCTGTCCGTGACAGAAAATCCGCACCACCGAACTCTCAGAAACCACGATGCCTACAGCCTTGGTGACGGCGCTCATGTTGGCGGCGGCAATGTGCCGGCTTCCAAGACCCAGCGGCACATCCACTTGTGCGGCCACGGCATCGAGGTAGCGGCAAGCGGAGATAACAATTCCGTCGTGACTTACTACAAACCCGCCGTCCAGTTGCGCCAGTTCCTTGATGGTCCCGCGGAGATTGAGATTCGTGACATGGCGCGAGGACTCAGGGTGCCCGAACAGCGGATCCAAAATCAACGCCCGGGATCTGGCGAGCACGGCCTTCTCATCTCCCAGAGTAAACAGCGTGCCAATGCGCCTTCCCTCTCGACCCTCGCGAGCAATCTCAACCGCAAGCCCAATCAGGGGCTCAAGAACCTCCGGATTGTATTCCGTTACTTCGCAGAGAATACTCTCAAACATCCATCACGCTCCTCGCGCCAGGTAAACACTAGTTTGACTTCGTCGTTAAGACAAATCGGGCGCGATTATGTGACGGCGCCAGATAACGGAAGCCAAACTTGAAAGCGGGTGTCGCCAGGTTTGGAATTTACCTGAATGCTTCCCCGGTGCTTCTTCACAATTCGCTGAACGGTATCCAGGCCGAGACCCGTGCCTTCCCCAACTCCTTTGGTGGTGAAAAAAGGCTCGAAGATGTGGGGCTGCACCTCGTCAGGAATGCCGGGACCGTTATCGCCAATTTCAACCACAACGCAACCATCTTGTTGGTAAGTTCGAATGCGAAGCTCACCTTTTCCGTGCATCGCGTCGATGGCGTTATCGATGATGTTGGTCCAGACCTGGTTGAGCTCGCTGCCAAAAGAATTCACCAGCAGCGGAACTTTTTGGTAATCACGCTGCACCGCGACTCCTTGTTTCAGTTTGTGATTCAAGATCGTAAGCGTGGTTTCCAGGCTCTTCACAACATCTACGTTGAGCACCGGCGCCTGATCCATGTGGGTGTATTCCTTGATGGCACAGACCAGATCCGAAATCCGCGACGTACTGTTCTCGATCTCGCTCAGGAGGGTCGCAATCTCCACCGAAGCGGCGATCCTGATTAACGCAGCGCGAGCCGTATCGCCATCGAGGATCGCAAACAAAGACTCGACCATTTCCGGCTTTATGTTCCGCTGCGCCAGGCCAGCCGCCAGCATCCATAAGTCGTTCTGGCCATGACTGCGCAGCAAAGAATCAATCTGATCTTCCAGGTCGCTCATGGTTAGCGGATCCGGCGGAACTACATCCGGCTGGGTGAACGAAATTTCCATTTTCTCGATCTCCACCTTCTGCGCCGCGGTGAGATCACGCTTTCCCAGTTCGAGGCTCGCGTTACGGATTTTCGTAAGCATCTGCCGCAGCTGGCTGGCGGCGCGTTTCGCAGCCGAGGCCGGATTGTTGAGTTCATGCGCCAGGCCCGCTGATAGCTTTCCCAGGGAGGCCAATCGGTCCCGCTGCTGTTCGAGGCGAGTGGTTTCACGGATGCGGTCGGCCATCAAACCTACCAGACGCTTGGTGAGCTCTGGCATCTTTTGTATGAGCTCGGGGAACTGCGAAGCAGGAAACCGCAGGGCACGACCGTCCGTGTCGGCGCGCAAGCTCACCTTGAATTGCTTCATCCTTGAAAAGGGCAGTATTCCGGTAATATCGCCCGGCTCCAAGTTAAAGACGAAGGTTTCGCCCCCCAGCTCCCCGCGCCCTTGAAGCTGCCCCTCGAGAATTACAAACATGGCATCGGCTGGGTCGCCCTGACGTGAATAAAGATCACCTGCCTTGCTATGCAGCTCTTGCGATTGGCTGATGAACCAGTTGAGCTGATCGTCAGGCAGATCAGCGAATTCGGGGACGCGAACTAATTCAGATTTGTCGACCATTTATACCTTGCTCAGATATTGATGAATAAACTGTACAGCCACCGATCCTTCACCAACGCCGGAAGCCACTCGTTTTATGGAACCGTGGCGCACATCGCCGACGGCGAAGATGCCAGGAACATTGGTCTCGAGCAAGAACGGATCCCGATCGAGCGCCCAGCCCTTCGGACGTTGCCCGTCACGAATAAGGTCAGGACCGGTTAACAGGAAACCACGCTCATCGCGCTCGACGACGTCGGCCAGGAAGTCCGTCCGCGGCAACGCTCCAATGAAGATAAACATGGCGCTCGCCGGCACGCGCTCAATCTTGTTGGTATCGGAACAAAGCACCGAAATTTCTTCCAAATGTGTTTCCCCATGCGCCTCGACCACCCCGGCGTGTGTCCACAGCTGAATGTTGGGCGTGTCCTGAATCTGATCGATCAAGTATCGCGACATGGTGCTGGAGAGTGATTCCCCGCGCACGAGGATTATGACCCGCTCCGCATACCGAGCGAAGTTCATTGCCGCCTGACCTGCGGAGTTCGCTCCGCCCACCACGTAGACGACCTCACCTTTGCAGGACAAAGCCTCGGTGGCGCCGCCCCCATAATAAATCCCTGCACCCTGCAATCTGTCGATTCCCGGAGCGTCCAGCCGCCGCCACTGGACTCCGGTCGCGACCATCAGGGCGTGGCACGATATCTCGTTTCCATCCGCCAGCTTGACGATTCGGTAAGACCCCTCAGTTCGAACCCCAACCACTTCCTGTGGCGCCAGGATCTCCACTCCGAAACGCTGGGCTTGCACTACGGCACGCCGGGCGAGATCCGCGCCGCTTAGCCCGGTCGGAAATCCGAGATAGTTTTCGATGCGGGAACTCATGCCGGCCTGACCGCCTGGTGCTTCCCGTTCGACCATCACGGTATGGAGACCTTCTGAGGCTCCATAAACGGCAGCGGCCAGCCCGGCCGGCCCCCCACCCACAATGGCCAAATCATAGAAGTTGGTTTGGGCGCGCGTCCGCAGCCCGACCTTTTGCGCGACGTCCGCGGGTATCCCCTCAAGAAGCTTCGTGCCGTCCGGGAAGAGCACCACAGGAAGATTGGCCGCCTCTGGGCCGAGAGCTTCCAAAAGACGTTTGGTCTCTGGATCATTGGCGGAAAGCTCTACATCGATCCACTGATAAGGAACGTGGTTGCGCGCGAGGAAATCTCGCAACTCGTAAGATCGAGGGGACCAGCGAGTACCAAGCAACCTGATCCCCTGAAATGTTGGACGGAAGGAAGCTTGCCAGTCATCGAGCAAGTCATCCAATTGCGGATAAAGGTGCTCCGCGGGAGGATCCCACGGCTTCAAGAAAAAATAGTTGATGCTGGCATGGTTGATGGCGCTGATCGCGGCATTGGTATCCGCGTAGGCGGTGAGCAGTGCCCGCTTGGCACTGGGGAAGATTCCGATCGCCTGTTGCAGGAATTCCACACCGTCCATCCGGGGCATACGCTGGTCCGCCAGCAGCAATGCCACGCTATCATTGCGCAACTTCAGCTGCTTCAGGAGGTCAAGTGCCCCCTCGGGCGAATCGCTTCCGATCACGCGGTATTCAGCACCGTACTGCGAGCGCAGATCGCGCTCGATCGCACGCAGAACATCAGAGTCGTCGTCCACGCTTAGCAAAATTGGCTTGGCCATGCTTGATCTCGTTTCGGGCTTTCCGGTTGATTGAATCCATCCCCTGATCGCCGAGGATGCACGCCGCGATGTCAGAGGTGGAAAGGTTTGTTGTATGGCTCGACGGGATAGCCTTTCGCTTTCCAAGCCGCCAATCCACCCTCAAGGAACTTGATCCGTAAAAACTGAAGCGAAAGAGCTCGGTGCAAAATTTCTCGACTCGTTTTGTCGCTCGGGCAGGTGCAGTAAACGATCGAATCTCTCTCTTTTGGAATGAGCGACGGATTCTCAAGCACCTCCTTGGGGGGAATCCTTTTTGCGCCTGGAATGATCTCGGAATTCGCCAACAGGTCGAGCGGCTGGCGAACGTCGAAGAGAAGTACCTCTTGATTTCCAGCTAACAATGCCTGGAGTCCCTCCGGGGTGATGCTGTGATGCTCCATTTCATCCCGGTTGGTTGAGCGCCTGACCCAAATGACGGCGAACACGCACACTACCGCTACGCAAATAGCGCTCAGGATCAGTGCCACCTAGTGTTCCCCTCCACAGTCTTTAATACCAGATTCCGGAGGGGTGCAAAAAGATTCTCGCCGCGGCGCAATGATCATAATTTTCCATCGCAATCGACGCGGGGAGGGCGGCTCATGCAGCCTTTGCAGTGCCCAGGTCGCTTTCCAGAAGCTGCCGGACGGCCCTCTGAGCTTCCAGTATGGAATAGCGGTGATCCATCGCACCGGCGAGATCGGTGTTGGCAAATGCGATCCGGCCAAATGGCGCTTTGCGCAGGATCTCGCGTGGCGCAGGACGACCCTCCCGCCCAAAAAAGAATCTGGGTTGCGGGCTGAGATAGGCATGCCCCCAGCGGTTCAGGATGATCCCGGCGATATCCCGTTGCGCATCGAATCCAGAGGCCGCAAACATCTCGGTGAATTGTTCGCGAATCCGTCTTTCGTATTGCCGGAAGGAGGTCCCGAGCAATTCCATGCGGCCCAGGTTCCCTTGTTCCTCAGTGGAATGCCCCGGATGGGAATACAGAATCTTCATAGACAGAACGATGGGAGAGTCAGGACTGATTTTGGGATCCGCGATGCCGGTCAGTGCGAGCTTGCGTACCTCGACATAGTTGCCGATTCCTTCGAACCAGCGGCAGCCGCTGATGCCCATCTTGTATAAGAATCGCCAATTCCTCAATGCAACGTTGGCCATCATGCATGGAGAGCGGTGAAACTCCGCATAGGCGCTACGGTGTGATTCTGGAAGGTTCTGCACGATGTGCTTGGTCGTCCAGCTTCCTCCAGCCAGGATGGCAGAGCGGGCTTTGACTCGGTAAAGCTTGCCGTCCTTGAGATACGAGATGACGACAGAGTCAGATTTGCTCACTTCACCGTCGTGTCGCACAGAAATCGCAGTTGACGAAAGCCGCACTCTGGCGGAGGTTTGCGGTGTGTCGAGCGCGGCGAAGTTGACGTTGTTGGCGGTAACAGCGGTCACGGCGTCTGGCCCTGCGGCTCGACCATCGATCGCCCCTGGAATTAAGGCCTTCACGATCAATCTTGCAATGGTCGTGTTGCCGCCGGGGAACATCTGGTCTCTGGTACCTTTCCCAGTTAAGGGATGCAGCATTTCGAATGCATAATCTGAATAGGCGGATAGAGCGTCGGGACCAAGGCCCGCACCGCCCCCTTCTACGGGAGATAGAAACGTGCGGACCGTATCCTTGCTCAGGCCGAAGCGCTCCATGTAGTGCTGCTCCAGCGTGATCGAATCAAGGTATCGGGAGGTCTCATCGCCTTCTTCTTTGGGATGAACGAATCGATCGCCTTGCACGGGTGTGCTCTTCAGCCAGCGCAGCCACTCCGTTCGAGTTACCTCGGAAATGGGAGCATCTTTGAGATTTTTCCCAACAGGATCGACTAACCACATCCCACCCTTCTGTCCGAACTTCGCTCCAAACCAGAATCCGTATTGCCCATGCTCCAGGCCAATGGCTTCATAGGGAGTTTGCGAAAGCGGCATCTCCGGCGCCGGCCCTGCCCATTGTTGATACTCGAGCTTTTGTGCTTTCAGACCTATGCTGTCGTAGAACTGGGCGATGAAGCTCTCTGAAGAGTGAAGCTGGTAAATCGCCGAGCCCTGGTGCGCGACCAGCCGCTTTCCGTCTACCAGGAACTCATTCTGCTTCGCTTCGCCACCGAAAATAGGGTGGTTCTCAAGAACCAGGCATTTCGCTCCCGGGCGTGCTTGCCGCTGAAAGAACAATGCAGCGGCAAGTCCGCTGATTCCGCCGCCGACGATCACACAATCGTAGGTCTCCCCGGTATCGATGACGTCCTTGGGAAGTGGCTCGTAAACTCCGTCGCGGATGGTATGCCCGGCCTCGAGCACTGCCAGGGTGTTTCCGTTCGACATGCTGTACTCGCCAACTCCGCCATACCCGGTAAATTCGTCTCCAGACGCAAGGAGTTGCGCGGGTGTAATCGACTCGAGCAAGAGAGCCCCGGAGGCCAACAGCGTAGTGCCGAGGAAGTCACGTCGGGTGATGGAATCGTTCATGCCTAACTTTGTATCGCCGGCGGTAGTGGTTTTCTTGGTCATTGATCGGTTCTCATCCTGGATCCTGCGCAGTTTAATTCGTAAAGGACTCGTTTTGCGAGCCAAGATGTGTCCCCTCTCGTTATCGTGCCATCGAGGTCTGTCTGCATCTCCCCTTGACAGCCTAGGAGTAAAACAAGCAATATTCTGCCTGTATTAAATGCATTTAATACGCCCGATGCAAGGAGCAAGTCATGTTGCCTTTTAGCCTGTCTCCTTCGATCCGCTTTCGACTTGTTCCCGTTGCCACCGTCTTACTCTCGCTGTTGGCATACACTCGGCCTGCACAAGCGGAGTCTGCTTACGTTCGGGTAAATCAAGCTGGCTACGAGGCTGGTGAGACATCTTTTCGTGCCTATCTGATGTCCACTGCGGCAGAAAGCGGAGCCAGCTTCAAGGTAATCAATTCGAAGGGGATCACCGAGTATTCAGGCCATGTCGGCGCTTTGCTGGGCACGTGGAGTCATAGCAAGACAGTGTCCTTCGACGTATACGCGCTGGACTTCAACGTTCCTGCCGGCGATCTTTACACGATTTCAGTATCCGGGCCGGAAAATGCGGTTTCACCCAGTTTTCCGGTGGATGGTCCAGAAGCGCTTTATTCCGGCCTGCTCTTGAACACGCTGTTTTTCTACGAAACGCAACGTGACGGACCAAACTTTATCCGCAACGCGTTGCGCACCGAACCCGGACACCTGAAGGACGAGAACGCACGCGTTTACCAGACACCACAGCTTGACAGCAACGATTTTATCCACAACCTGCCGCCCGCGCCGCCTTTGGTATCCGCAGGGCTTCCAAGCATTGACGCCTCCGGCGGATGGTGGGACGCGGGCGACTATGAGAAGTACGTCGAAACCACCAGCTACACAGCGGCGCTGATGCAGATTGGGATTCGCGACTTTCCCGACCAGATGGGAGCGAACGCTCGAATGAATCCTCCGGCACCGGCAGGCGCACTTTCTTACGCAGGCAGCAGCGGGCCGGGCGCTCCGTCGTCAGCTGACTTCACCGGAGAAGCTCGGTTTGGGATCGACTGGCTGATCAAGATGTGGGATGACAAGACGCGAACCCTATATTACCAAGTAGATAACACGCAAGACTGGGATTACTACGGAGAGGGCGATCCCAGTTCAGCTACCGGAAACTGCGGCGGAACCTACGTCACCCCCTACTGCTTGATCACCGAGTACGACATCTGGACGCTCCCCCAGGCGGCCGACCATTTCGAGCAATCCGGAGATCCTCGCCCTTGCGACCGGTATACGACTTTCTTTATCTGCAACCGTCCGGTGTACCTGGCTGGGCCGGCGGGATCGCCGATCAGCCCAAATCTAGCGGGTCGCCTGGCGGCGGATTTTGCGTTGTGCTACCAGCTCAATCACAGCACTAACCCTTCTCTCGCTAATCGGTGCCTTAAGAATGCGGAGGACATTTTCGCGCTCGCTGACACATCGTATCCGGACCCTGCGCCTTCAGGAGGTTCGGGTTCATGCGGTACTTGCCTGCTCACTATTTCTCCGTTTGACGGCTATCCCGAGAACGTTTGGGAAGATGACATGGAACTTGGCGCAACCGAGTTATACCTCGCGCTGCATTCGAAAATGAGTAACCAGGAGTTGCCTGCCGGTCTACCGCATACGAATCCGGGGTACTACCTGCGTAAAGCGGCCGCGTTTGCTGGTAATTACATCACGAACATTTATGACGAAGGGTACACAGACACTTTGAATCTTTACGATGTAAGCGGACTTGGACATTTTGAATTGTACCGGGCATTGGAAATAGCGGGAAATCCCAGCGGCTTAGCGGTATCCGCAGGGAGCATTCGCAAGCAATTCCTGCGGCAGGTTAGTGACGCAATTACCCAAGCTGGCACAGATGCGTGGGGCTTCGGATACCAATGGAGTTTCGGCGATACCACTTCACACGGCGCCGGTTTGTCAGTAATGGCCAGCGAAGCGTATTACCTCACGCAGAACAAGAGCTACGATACGTACTCGCAGAGATGGCTGGGCAATGTCCTGGGAACGAATCCGTGGGGCTCGTCGTTCATCGTGGGCGACGGGAGTACGTTTCCAAATTGTATCCAGCACCAGGTGGCGAACCTTGCAGGGGCGCTGGATGGAACTTCAGCGGGCACGCCGATCCTTTGGGGTGCGGCTGTGGAGGGTCCGGCCAGTTCGGCCAGTTCCGGGGTGGTCGACGGCATGATTTTGTGTCCGGCTAACGGAGCGGACACCTTCAAGAAATTTAATGGGAACAATGGCGTGTTCGATCCATCGCAGGTAGCGGTGTATCGCGACAACATGCAGTCGTACAGCACAACGGAGCCGGGGATCGATCTCACAGCAACATCGTTCCTTATGTGGTCCTGGAGATTGGCCGAGCACCCGAGCTTCTGACATAGCGAATCGACAACCAGCTTAGTCGGCAAGACTGTCGTCGCTCCCAGAAGTCTTATCCGGCTTTTCTTTCGCTGTCCAACCAGCGCATCTGATTTTCGTCATAGCGTGTCCCGGCGATGGCGTCGGGCGGTATCGCTTTTTCAAGTTCAGCGAGTTCCTGGGGCGAGAGCTTGAGGTCGAGCGCCCGCACGGCATCGTCAAGTTGCGTACGGCGGCGGGCGCCTACCAGCGGAATGATATCGGTGCCGCGCGACAGCACCCAGGCGATCGCGATCTGAGCCGGCGTCGCATTCTTCCCGGCAGCAATCTCTTGAAGCGTTGCAAACACCTTCTGATTTTTCTCGAAGTTCTCTCCTGTGAAACGAGGCAGGTGAGTGCGGAAATCGCGAGGGCCAGAAGGGCGGGATCCACTGAGTAGCCCGCGGGAGAGTACTCCATAGGCAGTCACGCTCATGCCTAATTCACGCACTGTGGGCAGGATTGAGGCTTCGATGCCGCGAGTCACGATAGAGTACTCGATCTGCAGGGCGGCAAGCGGGTGCGTGGCATAGCCACGACGAAGACTCTCGGCCGAAGCTTCGGATACCCCGATGTGCCGCACGTAGCCCCCCGTTACCAGGTCAGCGATGGCGCCAATCGTATCTTCGATTGGGACCTTCGAATCGATGCGGCAAGGTTGGTAAAGATCGATGTAGTCAGTGCCGAGGCGCCGCAGGCTGTAGGCAACGAAATTCTTGACTGCGACGGGCCGCATATCGAGGCCGTTGAACGAGTTGTCTGGTCCGCGCAGGGCGCCGAACTTGACGGCGATAAAAACTTTATCGCGGCGGCCTTCGATGGCTTTGCGGAGGAGCATTTCGTTGTGGCCCATGCCGTAGAAATCGCCCGTGTCGAGCAAATTGATGCCGGCGTCGATCGCGGCGTGAATGGTAGCGATGCCTTCGGTTTCATCAGCGGGACCATATACGTCTGACATGCCCATACAGCCGAGTCCGAGGACCGAGAGTTGCGGGCCATTCTTCCCGAGAGATTGACGATTCATGATGGCTTCCTTTGTCGAGGAATTTTGATAGTGATCACTGATGGTGCGAGAAAGCCTATATCGCGACTGGCTTGCTGAGAGCAACGTTCGCGTTTGCAGGTATGAAAGGTTCGAGCAGCGAGCTGAACTGTGCGCTCAGATGCAGCGCCTCACCTAGCCGGTTAAGCAGTTCGCGAGGGTTGGGGGTCGTTTTCAAAGCGTAGCGCAGGTACGAAAGCCGCATAAGCCACACGGCATGCTTGAAGTCGTCTTCGATGCGGACGTGAAAAGTGACCCAACCCGAGTTAGGAACCCAGTGGTGCTCTTCGGCAAGGCCTTCCGCTAAAAGCACATCGCGAAGCTTACGCGGAAAAGGTATATCGATAATGCCACCATTGTGCATATGCCCGAGCTCGGCACTTCCGAAGCGGAATTCCCTGCCGCCAAAGCGATGCGAGTGAACCGAAATGTGCGGCCACGCAGAAAGCTCGTCTTCCAAACTCCTCAAATACGTCATATTCCTAAAACCCTCGCCGGTGTGATTCTTTGATGCCGGTGCATATTTGGGCGATTCAGCCGCTGACTCAGACTACAGCCCCATGAAGCTTCTCGTAGCCATGGTTCGGTCTATCGTTGTCGCGGATTCCACTGTTTCGCAAATCCCGTGAGATTCGCAAATCTCGAAAATTGAGTCCAGGTTTGTGACTTTCAATACCTCGCGCACCGGCTGCGTCGGGTTCATTAACTTGAGATAAATGCCCGCGGCTTGGAGTGAAACCAAAGCTCCGATTCCCGCTGCGTCGACTGCGTCAACCTCGGCCAAATCAAGAACGATATTGCGTCCCGCCTGGTGCAGAGCCGAGCACAAGAGAATGGTTTCATAGCCGCATACAATTCTGCCCAGGCAATGCAGAATCACAACGTCATCTAGGGTTTCGGTAGTTATCGTCAACATGTTTCAATTCCCCCGGTACTCCTGCCCATGAAAGCCGCCATTATAGGCGAATGAAAAGCGAATATAAACTAACAAAATAAGGGCCTCCTCCGCTCAAGCTTTCGGCTCCGCTGCGGGCGTTCCAAAAGATCCGCAGCGGCCACGCATGCCCTGACGAAACTTATCGCGTTCCTCGGGCGTCATCTGTTCCCACCGCTCAATCATGCGGCGACGCCAGTAAAGGTGGCGGCCAGGACCGCCCCTGAATCCTCCGAAAAGGATCTTGCTCAGAACCAAAATCCCCACAGCTTGCCAGAAGTTGATCAAATGCCAGCCAAAAAGAGCAGGCATAAGCCAGTTCCACAGCGCCCTCACGACAAAGCCAAACACGGTGACGAACAACACGGCGAATAGTACGAACTTCAGTCCCCGCGCTAACCTTTTCATGTTTATTGACCCCCTGCTTTTCTAAAGTCGTTGTAGATGGTTTCGAGGCGTTCGCGAAGATGCAAGACCGCATAACGCTTCCGGGAGAGCAGAGTGTTCACACTGACGCCCGTCTGTTCGGCGAGTTCCTTGAAGCTGTAACCCAGGAACTCGTGAGCCAGGAACACCTCGCGCTGCTCCTCGGGCAATTCGTCGAGCGCCGCGTCTAACTCCTCCAGCAACACACTTCGAGCGTAGGAGGACTCGGGCCCAGCATCCGGCGAGGGCAGCAGATCCTCCCACTGGATTTCATCGCCATCCTCAGTTCGGACAGCCGGGTCCCCTGACGCCGCCCACTTCTTGCTGCGAAATAGATCTGCGATCCGATTACGGGCCACCCGGAATAGCCAGGCGGTCATCTGCTCCACCGGCTTCATCATCCGGTAGGCCTCGACAAGCTCGTAGAAGACTTCCTGCAGAATGTCTTCCGCGTCGCTCTGGTCAGCCACCCGTTTGCGGATGAAGTTGCGAAGCCGGGGCTTTTCCCGTTCGATCGCCTCAGAGATCCGCTGGTCTTGCTGCACCATGATCCACTGTTTTCTCAGCGCCTCGTCCATCTATTCATGTAGACGAACGAGCGAGCGAAATATTGTAGGCTTTTGATCGAATTCACCCGAGCGGGTCTTCTTATGGTATCGATGCTCATCAACCAGCGTGGACAGTTGAGACGCATGGCGTTCTTGCCAATGTCAATGTTTTCTGGAAGATAGCCAATCTTCCAGCCGGTCAGCGTACGTTCGGCCGGAGCGGTGCTCCGAGCCATCGGGCCTTCTTGACGAATGCGCGGCGCCTGATCCAATCCCAGGCGCGCGCGATATCAGCGGGATCCACGAAGAGAATATAGGCGGACAAGACGTCCCACTGGAACATTGGAATGTTAAGGGAATATTCCAGAGACAGATGAAATAGCAATCCCAGCGCGAGCAGAATATAGCGAAGATCCTTCACCCAGATCAAAATGCCCAACGAGAATTCGAGGGCAAGGGCTGACCAACTGCCTATCTTCAGCATCGTTGGGTGGAGAAGCCAAGCCGGAACCGGGCATCGCTTAAGAGCATCGAGATGATAGATGTAAAACAGCGCGGTTCCCTGAAGCCAAGCCGGGCCCTTCAGCTTCCAGCAGAATGATGCAAAGTACAGAAGCGCCAGTTGAATCTGGATCATCCGCTGCGCCCACGGACTCCGCGGCCTCGGAGACTTACCTTCCTTTCCCCGCCAGATTCCGATTAGCCGATCTACGGAAAAGGCAGCGCCGGCGGGGGCGAAGATCAGAAAGAACCCGGCCACGCGCAGGAACGTGTCGCCACCGTGAGTAATGAACAGGTTCCTTTGCTGAATCGAGGCAAGACACAGAAATACGATCGCGCTGTTTATGCGAGTCAGAAATCCGACCGTGAGGAGGATTGCCGAGCCGAGGAATGCCCAGAAGAGACCGTTAATCCAGGCATCCGTTTGCGGAATAACCGTGAAGAGATTTAGACGCCGACCGGGCTCGAGCGCTTGCATTGTTGGCAAACTGATCCAGGCATGTGGCCCATACCATGCCAGCCAATCTGGGCGCAACAACCAAAGGGTGGCGATAACCGCTGTGCCATACGCGATGCGAAACAGCGCAATTGGGGTCGGGGATTGTTCTTCGAAAAAGAATCTGATCCATGCCGTTGTTAAGGATTTTATGATCATCGCAAGTCCTCGGGCTTCACCCCATAGCCGTAGAGGACATGCTGATCCCAAGGTTCAGGGCGATATGAGCCCTTTGGTCCTTGCGTTATGAGTGACGACTCCTGAACCAAGATGATGGTTTTCGCTTGGGTTGCGGCAGTGCTGTTCGCGCGGGCAATATATCGAGCGACATCGGGCCAGAGAGCGTCGTTCTTGTCGTTTTGGAGGTTTTCCGCAAACTTGCGGTAGCGTTCTTTGAAGTAGCGATCGCGAACACTAAGTTGCTCCATCCTGGGGAACGACCAGATCTTCCTGGACCCGTCCCGGTAGACAATGATTGCCTCGACATAACTGTTCGCCGACCAGGGCGCTGGAGCAAATGTGTCCCAAGATTGAAACAATCCTGCCCACACGAAATAAGGCCGGACCAGATCTCTGCATAACGTGAATATTGGCCCTTCCAGCGGCAGGCACCAGCACGCTATGGACAAAATGTGAAAGCCCAGGAACAAGTTGATCACGACGCGTTTTGCCCTTTGCAACCGAACCCGATTCCAATATGTTTCTTTCTTCATTTTCGAAATGGATGCTGTTGCGGACATCCCTTCTCTGACTGCACGGAGCGTGCAAGGCCTCTTCAGTGAGATATGGATTCTTCAAAGCAAACTTACCACTCCCAACCTCGATTGAGGAGCGAGATGCTTGGAGATGGTTGGAGTTAGTTACTCTTGCGAGGGGATCAGAACAGAAAAACGCGCTCGGAGGTCTCTTTCATGGAGTGTTGGCGCTTCCGCGGTGTGTCCGGATCTACAGACCCAGCTCAGTCAATCCTGGATGCTCGTCTGGCCGACGACCCAGCGGCCAGCGAAAGAGCCGGTCGTGCTCCTTGATCGGAAGATCATTGATGCTCGCGTGCCGAATTCTCGAGAGCCCTGCGGCATCGAACTCCCAGTTTTCATTCCCGTACGAACGGTGCCATTGACCGGACTTGTCGTGTGATTCGTAGGCGAACCGGACGGCAATCCTGGTTTCATCGAAGGCCCAGATCTCTTTGATGAGGCGGTATTCCAGCTCTTCGCTCCACTTCCTCTTTAGAAACTCGATGACTTCTGCCCTGCCCCGGAGAAACTCAGAGCGATTGCGCCAATAACAATCCATCGAGTAACCGCGCGAGACCCGCTCCGGGTCGCGTGAATTCCAGTTGTCTTCGACAGCGCGCACCTTCAGAATGGCTGTCTCGCGGGTGAAGGGCGGTACCAGGGAAACAATGGTTTTCGGCTGTGCATTCATAACAGTTTTCCTTCGTCCAGCTTTCCTTCGTCACTGCGGGATTGGCTGTCTCCGCGACCAATTTTCTCCGCGCTATCCAAGTGACGTCTAGAATCACGTCAGGCGAATTACTCTCCAGCCTTGGCCGCCAAGGACCCGACGACGGCGATATTTTGCAGCAGATCCTGGGGCAGCCCGTGCCGCTCCTGTAAGTACTCCGAACTGTTGTAGGAAAGCCAAACCTTTCCCTGGCCGTCCTCCCATACCAGAATCTTCAGAGGAAGGTCGATGGCGATGCTGGGCGCAGCCAGCATCAAAGGCGTGCCGCCTTTGGGATTGCCGAAGATCAAGAGCTTCGTAGGAGGCATTTGCATTCCGACCTTTTTCGCCTCGCCGCTGTGGTCGATCAGGGCAAACAGAGTGATCCCCTTCGATTGCAGAATATTCTTGAGTCGCGCGACCGTCTCATCCACCGAGTGATTGCTGGGAACGTCGACAATTCCATTCTTCTTTTGGACCGACGTATCGGCTGCCGGCGCTGGCAGGACAAATCCCACGACCAGTAGAAGCAATTGCCATAGTTTCATAACCCACCTCCTGTGGTCCGGATGCGCCCTATTGGGTTCGGGAGTCTCATCCCCTTTGGATGCAGACTGTTTCCGCCAAATTACAATCTGCACGATCACCGAGACCAACACATCACGAGATTCAGTGTTTTTTTGCTACCACTCTAGGCTGGGCGTGAAATACCCCGTTCGGGGTAGAGGGGCAAAGCTATGTAACAAGTTGAGGATGTCGTCTCCCTGGCGGGCGCTGGCCGCGAATCTTATTTGGCGAGCCCGGAACTCTCAGACGACGATACTTTGCCACGAAGAACGGTGACAGAAGCGGCCGGCAACTTGTACAGGGCGTTCTCTTCGCCCCTGACCCGCGAGGTTCCGGGCGGCCCGTCCGGATCGGCGTAGCCTTTCTTTCTGGCGGCGTGCCACTGATATTGCGCCCTGCCGAACGTGATCATAGTGACCGGTCCCGCAAAGAATGTGTCCCGGTTGCTGCTTGTGTCATGGAATTCGATTCGGACTTGGTGCGGGTGATCGTGATCTTTGTTAATAAGCATGAGGGCCCATTGACCATCCGGGCGCTGCAAGGGATAGGCAGTCACCAACGTGTGTCCGCCAGAGTCTTTGATGTCGCTGGAAGCAACGTAGAGCCTGTGTTCGACGTCTTTCGGTTCTGCCCACTCCTGCGTAAGCAGCTGCGCGGCGAAAAATTGCGAAGTCTTCCGCTGGATCTTGTAGTGCTCGTCAACCATGAACATATGGTAAGTTCCCCAGCTATTAGCGCAGGCGGGATGAGGTGGTGAGTAGGATAGATCGTGATAATAATGCGTGGACTTGCCGCCTGCAGTGAGAAATCCCGCGAAGGAATCGGCCAGCCAAAGAGCGCCGAAGATATCGACCGCAGCCTCACCACCGTGATCGTTGGTTTCGGTATCGAGCAAAGGAATCGAGGGAGCCAAGCCGTCGTCGCGCCAGACCTTCATGATGTGTGTGATCAATTCGGGTTCCTGATAAAGGTTCTCCCAGGGCGTCTCGCATCCATCGTAGGGATAATGCTCAAACGACATGAAAGCGAGATCCTGAAGACGATCATGAGCCTTCAGATAATCCAGGAAGCGCCCCAGCCAGGAAGTCCGGCCTTGGGCATCAGGCCAAGCTTTGATGTCCTCTGTGACGCCTTCAAAAACAGGACCGCCCAGCTTGAAATTCGGATCGACATTGTGCAGAGCAGTCGCAAATTGCAAATATAGAGTCGCATAGTCTTCGGGCAGCATGTATTGGCCGTCCGGTTCTTCGCCCATTTCGATGTATGACACGGGATAGCCGCGCTTCTTGATGTAGGTCATTTGCGCGGCGGCGTCCTCGGGCGTGCTGTAGAACATGGCTACGGAGACGATGGCAGGCAAGCCGCGCGTGATTCCACTCTTGAAAAACAGGTCGAAGCCCGGCTGATCTCCTGACTCCATGCGGTCCGGCGCCAAATAAAGATCAGACGCATCGTGCCATGGATCAACCGACGAGCACAGCGTCAGCGTCTGCTTCTGATCAGGCGAATGATGGAGAATATCTTTGAATTCGTTGTTCGCATCGATGGTGCCGAGGTAAAGCTCGCGGATGGCGTAGCCAACACAGTTTCTGCGATCGCTCGATCCATGGGTGTCGCAGGTATTCGATGAGCGGGTCATCCATACACGCACGTATTTTGTGGTGACCGGCGAAGCATCGAGACGCAGCGTCGCGGTACCGCCTTTTCCATCCGTCACGTTTCCCGTCGCGAAATTTTTCCACGCTCCTTTGTCTTGCTCATCCATGGCATCGCCGTTTCCGTCCCAGTACTGCACCTCGTAGGACTGAGCGTAAGGCTCCGCCCAGTCTATGCGAATCGCATTGATGCTCTCCTGTTTCTCGAGAGCGATCACGACCCATTGCGAATGCAGTGAATCGTCCTCTCCCGTGAAGGCCTTCGTGAGATAAGGATTGCTCTTCCAATAAGACTGAGGATCTCCATCATCGAGGCGCGAGAAGCCATCAAACTCGGTTCCGCCATTGCGAGTGAAGCCGCGGTGACGAAGTGAGTAGCCATAAGAGTGGCGAATCATTTCGTTTGTGGGGGTAGCATCGCCGGTGAAATATCCCTCGCCAGCGGGATCGCTCCAGGTACCCTTGGGATTCCAATGCCAGGCTTGCACAAATAAATCTGTGTTCTGCCGGTAACTGATCACTCCCCACCCGGCGGACAGAACCTGCTTGATCTGGTCGGGCCGAAAGAACATGTCGGTGGCGTTGCTGGGCACGCGGTCCACGGTCGAACCGAGGGCGTAGAGAGGACTGAATGTGTTTACGACATGGCCGGGGGTTGCATCGACAATAACCGTCTGCCCCATGCCACAAGTCGGCAAGGCCAGCGCAGCGCCTACAAGAATAATTGCGTCCAGCATTTTGCAGAGAATCGATTGCGAAAACGACGAGTGCATCAGAGACCTCGGAGAATCTGATCGTAATCCCGCATGAAATTCATACATCAACTCGCTGCTCAGGTGCTATGTCCGACACTGCCGGCTTTCACGTAGTGAAACCGACGTTCATGATTCCATCTTCGCGCCCGTACTCTTTTGTATAATTTGCCGACTCCAAGACGGCAATCCCGAGGAACCGATTCATGCTTCTCAAAATGTTCAAAGATCGGGTCACGCTCGGGCAAGCAACTGCCGAGCAGGCCGCGACAGCCATTCGCCGGGCCATCGCAGAGCGCGGCCATGCGCGTATCATTGCCGCAACAGCTGCCTCACAGCTGGAATTTCTGGAAGCGCTGACGAAGGAGCCGGGAATCGACTGGTCCAAGGTAGAAGCTTTTCATCTGGACGAATACATCGGCTTGCCGGTTACTCATCCGGGAAGCTTCCGCAAGATGCTGTTGGAGCAACTGGTTCAGAAAACCGGAATCACTGATTATCATCTGCTCGACGGTGATGCCGCTGATCCGTTTGAAGTTGTGAGCCGGGTGGGTAAACAGCTGGCATCTCAGCCCGTAGATATTGCATTTCTTGGCATCGGCGAGAACGGCCACATCGCGTTCAACGATCCGCCCGCTGACTTTAAGACGGAAGAACCTTACATCATCGTGAAGTTGGACGAAGCCTGCCGCCAGCAGCAGGTCGGCGAAGCCTGGTTCGCTGATATCTCGCAAGTGCCGAAGCGAGCCATCTCGATGTCGGCTCGCCAGATTCTCAAAGCCAAGGAAATCCTGGCAGTCGTGCCCGGCCCGCGTAAGGCGGAAGCGGTCAGGGCTTGTTTTGAGGGTGCGATCAGCCCCATGGCCCCGGCGTCGATTCTGCGTACCCATTCGAATGCCACGGTTTATCTAGACAATCAATCGGCTTCACTTCTCGGGTCCACCCTGCGGAATGCGCTCAACGAGAAATCTCAGGTCACGGTTGGCGCTTAACCTCTGGTTTGCAAATCATCACGCATGGTAACTGCCAGAAAGCCGATTGCATCTTTGCGTTGGTGGATCGGCGGCCTTCTGTTTGCATCCACGGTCATCAACTATATCGACCGGCAAACTCTCTCGCTTCTCGCTCCTCACCTCAAGCTCCAGTACCACTGGACGAATTCAGACTATGCAAATCTCGCCATCGCCTTCCGGATAGCTTATTCGATCGGGCAGACGGTATTCGGAAGACTCATGGACCGAATCGGCACGCGCCGTGGTCTGACTCTCACGGTGATCTGGTATTCCGCGGTCTCGATGCTGACCTCGCTGGCGAGCGGCTTTTACAGCTTCGCCACCTTCCGATTCCTGTTAGGTGCGGGGGAATCGGCCAATTGGCCGGCGGCAACCAAGGCGGTCTCTGAGTGGTTCCCCAAACGCGAACGCGCTCTTGCGACAGCACTTTTTGACAGTGGCTCTTCCATCGGAGGAGCCATCGCTCCTTTCATTGTGCTATGGATTTATTTTCGCTGGGGCTGGCGCCCGGCATTCATGCTCCCGGGCATTCTTGGATTTCTATGGCTGCTGCTTTGGCGATGGCTGTATTTTCCGCCGGAGGCGCACAGCCGAATTAGCCAAACTGAACTTGAAATGCTGGTTGCCGATAAGCAGGAATCGGATGACCCCCGGCAAGGCAAACCCCGGCTCCGGTGGAGTGAACTGTTGCGACTTCCGCAGACGTGGGGCGTGATCACTGCGAAAGCTTGCACCGACCCGGTTTTTTTCTTCGTCACGGAATGGTTTCCGATTTACCTGGTCGCAAAAGGCATCGACCTCCAGAACGGATTGATTGCCGTATGGATCCCATTCATCGCCGCCGATCTGGGCAGCTTTTTCGGAGGTTATGTATCCGGGTATTTGATCAAGCGGGGATGGACGCTGGGTGCAGCGCGCAAGGCCCTGATTGTTTTTGGAGGAATCGGCATGACCATGCTCATTCCCACAATCTTCACGACCAACATTTACTTGATTGCCCTACTGTTTGCAGTCGCAACTTTTACCTATGCGGGTTTCACCACGATGGCGAATGTGTTGCCATCGGATCTGTATAACAGCGAATCAGTGGCGTCGGTGAGCGGACTGAGCGGCACCGGGGCGGGCATCGGAACGATCGTCGCCTTCAAACTCATTGGCTATTTTTCCGATGCCCGCCAGGCTACCGGCACTCATTCCTTCGATCCGATTGTAATCATTGCGGGCTTGGTGCCGTTCCTCGGCATGATTTTGGTTCTGCTCTTGGTTCGGAACACGCAAGCGACCAATGAAGGGCTGGTTCGCCGGATCTGACCTCGGATACACTCTTGAGGGAATATGGGATACAAGCGTCTGGAACTCGACGGCAAAGTCGCAGTCGTGATCGGGGGCAGCTCAGGAATCGGCCGCACCCTCGCTCGCGGCTTGGCGGAAGCTGGTGCCGACGTCGTACCGAGCGCGCGGCGTCTCGAACTCATCAACATAGCGGCCGATGAAATCGAGTCTCTCGGCCGCCGGTCGCTGCGCGTAAGTTGTGACGTGAGCAACCGCGGATCGTTGGAACAGGTGTTGCAAGCCTCTGTCCAGAGGCTCGGGAAAGTAGATATCCTCATCAACGCAGCCGGTTTCAATCAGCGCGCTCCAACTCTCGATTTTCCCGACGCCGACTGGGATCGCCTCATTGATACGAATCTCACGGGTACGTTACGGGCTTGCCAGGTTTTCGGGCGTCACATGATCGAACGCAGGTATGGCCGGATCATCAACATTGCTTCCATGGGTTCGTTCCTGGCTCTCTACGAAGTGACGGCGTATTGCGCGAGTAAGGCAGGCGTGGCGTCCTTGACCAAATCGCTGGCGATCGAATGGGCGCGACATGGAGTCTGCGTGAATGCGATTGCGCCGGGATACTTCCGCACGCCGCTGACGGAGAAGTTGCTGACAGGCACGCCCCGGGGACAAGAAGTGTTGATCCGCACTCCGATGAAGCGCTATGGCGAACTCGAAGAACTGATTGGTGCAGCGGTCTTTCTTGCATCGGATGCCGCGAGTTTCGTAACGGGCACTCTGCTGGCCGTGGATGGCGGCTATCTGGCCAGCGGCGTAAATCAATAACATCTGATTGATTTCTGTCGTGCATTGCAGGAGTACTGACACCCTCTCATTGCAGGTAGGGCACGAAGCCTTGCGTCTTCATTTCGAGACGGTACACCGAGGTGGTAGCGGTGATGAAGAGCGTTCTATAGTCCTTGCCGCCCCAAGTCAGATTTGCCGGCTGTTCTGGCATCACAATTGTGCCGAGATGGTTGCCTTTGGCATCCCAGACCCAGATGCCTTTCGGTCCCGTGACAAAAAGGTTTCCGTTCTTGTCGACCTTGATGCCGTCGGGTACGCCATCGCCCTTCCCGCCCGGTTCGTCGCCGAAGATGCGGCCGTTTTTCAGAGTTCTGTCCGGACTGAAGTCGTAGATCCTGATATTTCTCAATTCGCTGTCGTCGACGTAGAAGTGTTTGCCATCCGGCGAAAAAGCAAGACCATTCGGCTGGGTTAGATCCTTGGTGAGCAACTGCACGTTTCCTTTGGCATCCAAGCGATAAACGCCCTGAAACGGGATCTCCTGCTTTTCGCCAGCAACGAGATCAAGAGTTGGATCCGTGAAATACAATGCCCCATCCGGCCCAACGATCACATCATTCGGGCTGTTAAATTTCTTGCCGTCATAATGGTCCGCCAGGATTTTATATTTCCCGTCGGAAGTTACCTCAATGATTGCGCGCAGTACACTGGCACAGTCAATCAGCCGACGCTGGCGGTCGAAGGTATTGCCGTCCGGGTCGCCCAGCGAAATCACTTCCTCCTTTCTTACGTCGAGATGAAGCCGGTAAATCTTGTTGATGGTTTCGTCGCTTACGTAAAGGAACCCCGCCTCATCCCACACTGGACCTTCCGTAAATCCAAAACCGGTGCCGACCACGCTGACTTTTGCGTCGTGATCCAGCAGATTCCAGAACTGCGGTGATTTTCCGTCCAAGCGAAACTCTTGGGGTGCCGGAGGTGCAGACAGAAAGCCTAATGCTCGAGCTGCAAGGAGCACGGTGACCACGATGACGGAGCTCTGCATGATTTTCATGCTGCGTTTCATAACAACGGTTCTCCTATTAGAACCTCTCCACTGAAACTTTCATCTGGCGAACACTGGCACGGGATTTTGAAAGTCGACTGCACCTTTGAATGAGCGTTTATCTCAATCGCAGCGGACATGTCAACCTCACCGCCCAAGACAGCTTACTTCTGCTTCACCGCAATTGCGGAAATCTCAATCCGCGCATTGTTGACCAGGGCCGCTGCCTGAATCGTAGCGCGGGCCGGCTTGGGATCGGGCATCACGCTCTTGTAAACCTTGTTCATGTCGGGGAATTCATGGATGTCGGCCAGATAGACAGTTACGTTGACAATGTCTTTCATCTCGAATCCAGCGGCCTTCACGACCTTTTGAATATTCTCAAGTGCCGCGGTCGTCTCGGGACCAATCCCGCCTGCGGCCAGTTTCCCAGAATCATCCGCACCCTCCTGACCCGCTATGTACAGAGTATTTCCTACGACGATCCCATCGCTGAAAGGAAGTCCACGGGTGTCGGAGAGATTCACCGCTTTCTTTTCCTGACCGTTAGCACTCTGCCCCGCCATGGCCACGGTTAGGGCGATGGCGAAAGCATAAAAGAATAGGCGAGCAGGCTTCGTGTGGAATGCAATTTTCATTTCTGTTTCCTTTCGTGATAAAAGATTGGCTCTACCATGCGGCGAAAAACCATGTTAGAGTCCGCGCACATATATACATTGAGGAGTGCGAAATGAACAAGTTTCGTGTCTTTGCCAAGTCCCACACCGTCGTGACATGCGTCCTATCCGCGGCCCTATTGGCTGCCGTCTTGTGCGGGGCCAGAGCGCTGAGGGCGCAGGGTGTCGCCGAGCCAACTGGATCGCGCGCAGACACAGCGTTGATTGCAGACTTTCGGCGGGTCGAAGTGGCTTCAGTGTCGGATGCGCTTGAGCAGCTAACCGGCAAGCGGATGTACCTGAGTCACCGCATGCATCCCATTTTCACCACAAAGTTTGCCGGATTTGCGCGCACCGTTCTGCTTAAGAAAGACGAAGGTAACACCGACCCCGCCGCGCTCAACGGAATGCTGGAAGCCATTGATCAGGGGTCAACCGATTCCGTTTACGTAATGGCAGTCGAGGACGGAGAGGATATCGCCGGCATGGGCGGATTAATGGGCACGGCCATGGCAGCGCGCGGCTACGCCGGAGCTGTCATCGACGGAGGAGTGCGCGACGTGGCATATCTGCGCAAGATCGGATTCCCGGTGTATGCGACCGGCATCGTGCCCTCGACCTCTGTGCATCATTATCGATTCGGAGGATCCCAGATTCCTGTGACCTGCGACGGCGTGACCGTGAATGCGGGTGACATTGTCGCGGCCGACAGTGATGGGGTGGTGGTCGTTCCCAGGGCCAAGGCTCAGGAAGTGCTAACCCTCGCGCAACAAATGGATTTCAAGGAACACTCTATGTATGCCGTGATCGAGCAGATGAAATCGATCGTCGAGGCGGTCAAAAAGTTTGGGAGGCTATAGGGGCGTAAGATATCTGCTTGCATAAAATTGATTTTCATCAGATAATCCGCACTTTCACCCTGCGAATTGTCGACTGAGCTCGGTACTCATGGCTGTCACCTCCAATCGAAGCTACAACATCACCGCGCTGCAGCGTGGATTGCGCCTCCTCCACCTCTTCAGCGAGTCGCCACATGGACTCACCGCTAAACAAGTCGCGGCGCGCTCTCGGCTGCCTGTGAGTACCGTTCATCGTTTTCTGGTCAATCTGGAAAGCGCGGGTTTTTTGAACTGCGGAGGGGATGGCGTGTACCACCTGGGAATTGCCTGTTTTGCGATCGGCCAGGCAGCTTTGGGGCAACTCGATATTCGCCAGGTGAGTTTGCCATATCTTCAGGAATTGAACCGGCAGACACGCGAAACCATTCATCTGACCGTTCGGCACGGCCTCTCAGCCGTTTACGTTGAAAAGCTGGACTCACCCGAGCAACTGCGCATTTACTCTCGCATCGGCGCCGCGGTTCCGTTGTATTGCACGGCCGTAGGCAAAGTTATGTTGGCTTACATGCCAGACGACGAGCGGGAAAGGGTTCTGCCGCAATTGGCACTGAAACACCTGACGCCGAATACGGTGGGAAGCCTTCAGGAGTTGAAAGCGGAACTGTATCGCGTCCGAAAAAATGGCTACGCATGCGATCTGGAAGAACACGAGCTGCACATTCGATGCGTCGCAGCTCCCATCTGGGATCATGCTGGGGGCGTTAGTGCAAGCCTGAGCATCACTGCACCCATGGTACGGATGGCAGTTACCCGTCTGCGGCAACTGGCTCCGCTGATTCAGACCGCTGGATTGCAAATCTCGCGCGAACTGGGATATCAGGGGATTAATGGCCGTTCCACAGTGAGGAAGAATATCGCGGGGGAGGCGCCGCTTGCGAAACCTCTCTGAGCGAAATCACGCGAGCGATTACGGAGGTGCTTCCCAACTCGGTGGCATGCGGGTAGCTATACTCATCGTCATCATTTTCATCTGCCTGGCAGCTCTAGCTGGGGATAACGCCCCTGCTGCTATTTCGGCAGCAGTCGATGTGCGCTCCGACGACCTTTTGGTTCAACCTCTGGCAGAAAATTGGGTCTCCTACAACGGAGACTATTCAGGACGGCGCTTCAGCGCGCTTTCTGAAATTAATGCCGGCAATCTTGCGGGACTTCGTGCGGAATGGGTTTTTCATGCGCGCAATACCAGCCGCCTTGAGGTTACGCCAGTCGTGGTAAACGGAATGATGTTCGTGACTGCGGCAAACGATGCCTCTGCGCTCGACGCGAGCACGGGACGAGCGGTGTGGCATCATGCGTGGCCGACTTCGGAAGGGTTGATCGACGATGCGTCCGGGCACATCAATCGCGGTGTCGCGGTGTGGCATAACCGCGTGTACATGGAAACGGACAACGCGCATCTCCTTTGCCTGGACGCGCGCTCCGGCAATTTGATCTGGGACGTCGCTTACGCGAATTGGAATAAGAACTATGGCGCAACTGGCGCGCCGCTCGTCGTTAAAGACAAGGTTCTGGTGGGGACCTCGGGAGGCGATGACGGCGTGCGTGGCTTTGTGGCGGCTTACGACACGTCGACCGGGAAGCTGGCCTGGCGGTTCTGGACGATCCCGGGTCCCGGCGAATTCGGTTCTGCAAGCTGGCCCGGAAAGCTATATCTGCACGGGGGCGGAACCACATGGATGCCGGGAACTTATGATCCACAACTCAATCTGATTTACTGGGGCAGCAGCAATCCCGCGCCTGACTTCGAGGGCGGCGTGCGTCGGGGAGACGATCTCTACACCGACTGTGTACTCGCCCTGGATCCGGATACCGGAAAACTGAAATGGTATTTTCAATTCACTCCCCACGATTTGTTCGACTACGACGCGGTTGAGACTCCGATCCTGATCGATGCGGTCTATCAGGGCACGGCGCGGAAACTGTTGGTGCAGGCGAACCGGAATGGCTACGTCTACGTGCTCGATCGCACCGACGGAAAGTTTCTATCCGCAACGCCGTTTGTCGAAAAGCTAAACTGGTCGAAAGGAATTGATTCTCAGGGAAGGCCGCTGCGTACCGGCGTGGAGCCGACGACAGCGGGGACGCGAGTTTGTCCGGGCTACTCGGGAGCGACCAACTGGTTTGCGCCCTCGTACAGCGAGACCACTCATTCGGTTTATTTCATGGCCCTGGAGGAATGCGAGACCTATTTTTTCAAACCGCAGACTTTTCAAGAAGGTCAAGGCTATTACTCAACCGGAGTAAAACGCATTCCCAGCGAGACTTCGCAAAAGATTCTGATCGCGTTCAATCTGGATACCAATTCGATCGCTTGGAAGTATCTGCAAACCGGCGCAGGGCGCTCTTCTGGAGGAACCATGGCAACCGCTGGCGACCTGTTGTTTTTCGGGGACGATGCCGGTTCCTTTGAGGCCGCGGACGCGCGAAGCGGCAGACCGCTCTGGCACTTCAATACCGGACAAAGCATGAGCGCGTCTCCCATGAGCTATGCGATCGCCGGCAAACAGTACGTAGCGGTTGCCGCAGGTAGTAACGTTTTCAGCTTTGCGCTGCCTTGAATCGTGCGTGAAGGTAGAAGGCTAAATTTGAAGGAGGAATAGATGAACTCGAATTACACTCGCAGAACCTTTGCCATGAGGTTCGCTTCCGTGCTTTCCGCTTTGGGATTTACAGCAGCTGCGTTGCCCAATCGTGCTTTGGCTCAGAGTTCCGCGGCACTAGACGCAGGCGGTATTCGCAAGCTGAATAGCGAAGGTAAACCGGGCACCGAAAAAGACGTCATCATGCCAGTGATTGTCCACAATGGATTGATCTACGTTGCCGGACAGGGCGCCCACGATACGCGAGATCCCAAAGAGTGGACGATCGAATCCCACACCAGCATGGTCATGGATAAGATCAAGAAGCACGTGGAAATCGGCGGCGGAGACATGGACACCATTCTTCAAGCGAATGTCTTCCTGGTAAAGATTGAGCACTGGGACGGAATGCACAAAGTTTTCGCAACATATTTTCCTCATGGCGGCCCATCGCGCACCACCGTCGCAGTAGCTGCCTTACCGGGAGATTCACTCGTAGAAATCAATTGCATCGCAGCCGTCGCTCGTAAGTGAGCGGCAAAGGAGCTTCGTTCATGCGTCTGAACTCAGGATGGAACCGGCGCGGTTTTCTCGGCGGCATCGGAGTGATTGCGGGCTCGATTTTAGCGCCGCGTAAATTATTCTCCTGGAATCGGCCTGCAGCGGGCGCGAGCGCGCGAGTCAATGGCTTTGGACATACCGGAAATCCCTACGAAGAACTTGGAGTCACAACGGTGATCAACTGTGAGGGAACCATGACCATGCTGGGCGGTTCCCTTCCCCATCCAGAACTTGAGGCCGTGATGACGATGGCCGGGCGCCATTTTGTCAGCGTCCCGGAGTTGGAAGTGGCCGCCGGAAAACGTATCGCCGAGATGCTGAAGTTACCGGATGGTTACACTGCGTTGGTGACCTCGGGCGCGGCGGCGGCGATTCAATCTGGACTGGCCGGGATTCTCACTGGCGGCAACGAGGCCTTGATTCGCCAACTGCCGGACCTGACCGGCATGAAGTCCGAGGTGATCATCCAGAAGTCGCATCGTAATCCGTTTGATCACCAGCTTCGATCCACGGGGATCAAGCTCATCGAAATCGAAACGGTAGATCAATTGCGATCCACAGTAAATGACCGCACGGCGATGATGCATTTCTCCAATTTCGCCAATGCCGCGGGGCAGATCAAAGTGGACGAGTGGGTCAGGTTGGCGAAGCAGTACAACATTCCCTGCATGAATGACGCCGCAGCCGATACGCCACCGGTGTCCCATCTCTGGGACTACACCGGGATGGGTTATGACCTGGTGACCTTCAGTGGCGGAAAGGCGATTCGAGGGCCACAGTGCGCCGGCATGTTGATCGGCCGCACAGAAATGGTGGCGAATGCGCTGCTCAACAACAGTCCGCACGAAGATACATTGGGCCGCAGCCAAAAAGTGGGGAAAGAAGAAATCGTTGGCATGGTCAAGGCGCTCGAACTTTTTCTCGCCGAGGATCATGACGCGCTGGCCAAAGAATGGCAGGCTCGCCTGGAGTTGATTTCGAACGAAATCACCAAAGTTCCTGGAGTCAACACATCGTTCTTCGTGCCCGACATTGCCAATCACGTGCCGCACATGAGCATCACGTGGGACACGGGTCGCATTTCATTAATGCCTGAACAGGCTTCAAAGCTGCTACGAGGTTCGAAGCCGAGCATTGTGATCGGAGCCGGAGAAGGACGACCGGGATTGGCCATGAACTCGTTCATGCTGCAACCCGGCGAAGACAAAATAGTCGCCGAGCAGCTTTCGCGCCTTCTGCGCGAACACGCGGCGTAACCGATGTCTGCTACGACCAGTGCCACCACGAGCCATGTGCGATGGTTTCTGGTCTTCTGGCTGTTCGTCCTCAGCGCGGTTTCTTATCTCGACCGGGTAAACATTTCCATTGCCGGCGGCTCCATTGCCGAGGCTTATCATCTCAGCGACGTGCAACTCGGCAAGGTGTTCAGCGCAATGCTGGTCGGTTACGCACTCTTCCAAACTGTGGGGGGTAGGCTTGCGGATCGCTACGGGCCGCGTCGTGTGCTCACTGGAGGCGTGGTGTGGTGGGGAGTCTTCACTGCCCTGACTGCCCTGGTCCCTGCGAATATTGCTGGCGCGGTCGTGGTTTTTGTTGCGGTCCGATTTCTTCTAGGCGCCGGGGAAGCTGTGATCTACCCCTCCGCCAATCAGTTCATCGCGCGCTGGATTCCGACGACGGAACGCGGGATTGCGAACGGTTGGATCTTTGCCGGGGTGGGAGCGGGTGCTGGCCTCACGCCGTTGATGATTACTTACATCATGGTTCACTACGGCTGGAGGTCATCGTTCTGGGTCTGCTCCATCATCGGATTCGCCGCAGGAGCGGTCTGGTTCCTCAATGCCCGAGACACTCCTGAGGAGCATCCCGGCGTGTCTGCTTCCGAGTTGAATTTGATTCGCGCCGGCCTGACACAATCGCAAACAAACCGTGACGGGAAAGCGCTCGTGCCCTGGGGACGCGTCATGCGGAGCAAAGAGGTCTGGGCCGTTACGATCAGCTACTTCTGCTATGGCTACGTTGCCTGGATCTTTTTCAGCTGGTTCTATCGCTACCTTGCAAAAGTGCGCGGCCTCGACTTGAAGGCCAGCGCCTTCTACACCATGCTGCCCTTTCTGGCCATGTTGGTGTGCTGCTTGTTAGGAGGAGCCATCAACGATCGTCTTACGAAATGGCGGGGACCGCGTGTGGGACGCTGCGGTCTTGCGGCATTCGCAATCTCCGTGGCAGGAATATTTATCGCCTTCGGCTCTCAGGTTCAAAGTGCTCGACTGGCCAGCGTTGTACTCGCAGGCGGAGCCGGGGCGCTTTACTTGTCACAGAGTTCTTTCTGGTCCGTAACGGCCGATATTGCTGGTGCGTCCTCGGGATCAGTATCGGGCTTTATGAATATGGGCAACCAACTCGGAGCGGCGCTCACGGCTACTTTGACTCCCTGGATCGCCACTCGGTTTGGTTGGACAACCTCGTTTCTGGTGGCTTCTGGATTGTGCATCGTTGGTGCGCTGACTTGGCTGGTGGTAGATCCTTCGCGACAATTGTCAGTTCAGTCCCCCGGAAACCAGCAAACTGCGAAGTCGATCTGCCGTCGCTATCGCAGTTGTTGCGCTTCTCCTGCACGGCGCAAGTGCGACTGCCCAGTCGGTATCCGCCCCCGAATCGCAAGCTGTGACTGTTCATGTTGATGTGACTCCGGGACACACCATCAACTCCTTCGATCCCGACAGTGCTCTTGGCAGTTCGATTGATGTCTTGTCTCATGCCGACATCGACAAGGTCTATACCCCACACATTATTCAGGAATCGCTTTCGGCTGGATGGGGACCAATCACTTACCGAAATAATTCCGAGCTCCGCATGGCAGCCTGGCACTGGAATGAGAATGGAACGTGGAGCGATCCGGCACACAAGAGTGGGTACTTTACCGGCAGCATTGATCTGAAGGAACCGATTCGTTACATCCTTTCCTACGCGCTGCCGCACCGCGGTTTCTCAACTAGTGGAGACCGGCCGTTGCAAGGTCCAAATCTCACATATTGGAAGAGTAATCCGTATCTCACCAGCAAGTTCACCGGCGAGAGCGATGCACTGCACCCGCAATGGGTGGTCGTGGACCTGCAAGCTGAAAAGCCAGTGGACGCGATTCGCATCGCCTGGGCGAATCCGTATGCCACTATATACGAGGTGGAGTATTGGGTAGGAACTCGCGCGCTCGATTTTGATGCAGGTCCGCTCGGAGAATGGAAACTTTTCTCCGCCGGTTCAATCAAGAATACTCAAGGTGGAACCGCGAGTCTAAACCTCGCCGATGCTCCGATCAACACTCGGTACGTGCGTATCTTGATGACGGAATCTTCGAATACCTGCGACCTGCACGGAGCGGACGACGTCCGCAACTGTGTGGGATACGCCATTCAGGAAATTCGCGTCGGCACGGTCGATTCCAGCGGCGCCTTCGCCGAGATTCAAAAGAATTTCAGCGATAAGCCAACCAGCTATTGCACATCATCGATTGATTCCTGGCATTCCGCTGCTGATGTGGACGCCACAGGTGGCTACCAGCACACCGGCTTCGACCTGTTCTTCACCAGTGGACTTACAAACAATCTTCCCGCAATGATTCCCGTTACCTTGCTTTATGGAACGCCGGACGACGCTGCCGCACAGATCGCCTACATTGAGAAGCGTGGTTACCGCATCGGATACATCGAAATGGGCGAAGAACCCGATGGAAAGCATGCGATGCCGGAAGATTACGCAGCCTTGTACATTCAGTGGCCTGCTGCCATCCACAAAGTCGATCCTAACCTGAAGCTCGGAGGGCCGATCTTCGAAGGAGTCAACGAAGATATTCGAGTCTGGCCGGACGCCCAGGGACGATCCTCATGGATGGGCCGCTTCGTAGATTATTTGAAGACGCATGGCCGGATGTCCGACCTGGCGTTCGTCTCGTTCGAGCACTATCCGTTCGAGCCTTGCACCATCACTTGGAAAACTCTGTACACCGAGCCACTGTTGATGAAGCATATCCTGCAAGTGTGGAGAGATGACGGAGTCCCAAAAGATGTGCCGTTGATGGTGACCGAGAATCATCTGGCTAGCGAACTGACGGGACCAATGACTACGATCTTCGCGGCGCTGTGGCTCGCCGATAACGTCGGCTCCTTCTTCGAGGGTGGAGGTGCCGCTTTCTATCACTCGCCCATTCAGCCACAGGGTATTCAGAACACTTGCCTCGGCTGGTCGTCGTGGTCGAACTTTGTCTCTGACGAAAACTACGACATCAAGGGATATACATCGCCCTACTTCGCCGCTCACATGATTAATTTAGAGTGGGTGCAGCATCGCTCTGGTGTACATCAGATGTTCCCTTCCTCCACTGATATCAGGGACGCTGAAGGCAACGTGCTGGTTACGTCGTATGCGGTGCATCGGCCCGACGGGAACTGGTCATTGATGCTGGTGAATCGTGACCAAAGCAATCCGCATACCGTGCACGTGCAATTCGAGGATTCCCGGAAAAACCACGATGCGAACTTTTCCGGCCCGGTGGCTTTCGTGACCTTCGGGAGCGAACAGTATGTATGGATTGACGACGGCCCGAACAGCCACGCGGACCCGGATCATCCCCCCATCTCGACTACTCAGGTGGCAGGTCCGGAAACGGCGTTCACTCTACCAAAGGCCTCCATCACTGTCTTGCGAGGAAAAATAGCAGGTCTCAAGGATTGAGGTTGCGAAAAGATATCTCGCTTACACAGTAACTAGTCGTGCGATGCTGAGCGCTTGCTCGATCCCAGCAGCGGACGGCCCGGGAAAACATCCGGCACAATTTTGCCTTCGTCGACGACTAAGGTTCCCCCTACCACCAAATAGCGCACGCCCACGCTCGGCTCCATGGGCTTCTCGAAAGTAGAGCGGTCGCTGATGGTTCCTGCGTCGAACACAACGACGTCGGCGTCGGCGCCTTCCTGCAATCTGCCTTTTTGCCTTGCGGCGGGAGTCGAACGCTCCAGCATTTCCGCCGGCATCAGGCTCATCTTTCGAAGAGCATCCATCAAAGTAATGGTTCCCTTCTCGCGAACGTATTGCGCCAGCACGCGCGAATAGGTTCCGGCGTTGCGCGGATGACCTTTCTCACCGTCGCTGGCGATCATCACCAAGGGATGAGGAATCACTTTGTCCACCATTTCCTGTGTGTTGGAGAAAACCAATACCAGGTGCGTCGTGCTGGAATTGTGCAGCTCGTCAAAGCGCTCCTTGGTGAGGTGTTCCCCAGTGTCTGGAAGCACAAGGTCGCCATAGCTAATGCCGAACTTCTCCTGCCAGCCGGGATTGAACAGCGCCGAGTTGATTGAGGTCATGCCCGCGGTGTAGGGGTAAGCCTCGGTCGTAACATCCAGGCCGCGGGCACGCGCTCCTTCGACCATCGCAAGACACTCCATCGCGTCGCGCGCGCAGGTACTGTTGATGTGCACAATGTGCAGCGAAGCACCCGTGACAGCAACTGCTCCGATGACCTCGCTGGTCGCCTCAATGGCCGAACCGGGTTCGACGCGGCCGGCACTGCGCATGTGCGTGTATACAGGCAATCCCCGCTCGGCGGCGAGACGGAACATGTCAATCACTTCCAGCCGAGTCGCTCCCGGTGTGTACTGAATGCCCATGCCTACAGCCAAACCGCCAGCATCCAACTCTTCACGCAGACGATTCCGTATGGCTTCGATCTGTTCGGGAGTGGCGGGCCGATCGGTCGCGGGTCCGCTCTTGGGCAGGATTTCTCCGGGCGGGAGCGGGGCTTTGAACACCAGAGCTCGCGCCGCGACATGGCTAGCCGAGGTGCCGTAGTGAATCAGTGAATGGGCTTCTTTCGCTTTCAAAAACTGAGCAACATCCGGCGCACCGATCTCCAGCTCCAGCGCAGTAGTGACACCATCAAGCGCCTTAACGCGCTGGCTTCCAAGATCCTGGGCGTGCTGGTGCAGATCGATGAATCCCGGGGCAACCACCAGCCCGGCGGCATGGACGATCCGACGCCCGCTCAGTGCTGCGGAAGAGATGCGGACAATTCTACCGTCACGGATGCCTACGTTGCGCACGGCATCCATCCCGGTTTCGGGATCCATGACCCTGCCGCCTTCGAGCACGAGATCGAACTGTTGAGCTGACAGGATGGGGATTGATAGCGGCAGAAGAAGGAGAAAGAAAATCAGATTGCGCATGGCTGCTCCATTTGCACCCGCGATGATATCAGGATGAAAGTCCAATCGGAGCTTGCCACCAATTGCCGGCGGACTCCTGGCCACCCGGAAGCAGTCAGTGCCGGCTAATCAGCCGTCAATACGGATAAACGGAAGTTTTTTCATCCGCCTCCTTCGAGATTTCGCTCGCCACGAAGCTTGATCGGAGGCCTCAGCCCTCATCGATGCTTGATGAAGCTTCCGTCCTGTAGTTCGGCCACCGCCTGACGCAGCTGCTCCTGCGTGTTCATCACGATCGGTCCGTACCAGGCCACGGGCTCTTCGATTGGCTTGCCGGAAACTAACAGGAAGCGAATTCCTTCAGGCCCGGCCTGCACCGTCAACTCATCTCCACGATCGAACAATACCAGCGAGTGATTGCTGACGTCGTACTTGGCTGGTGCATTGGGGCTTGCGGCCTGTTCGGTCAACACCGCGCGAGGGTCGGAAGCATCACGGAACGTGCCAGAGCCAGCGAAAACGTAGGCAAAGGCGTTGCGCGTCGTCTCCACTTTGAGCCGCTTCCGCTGGCCGGGGGCAACTGAAATGTCGAGGTAATTCGGATCGGAAGCCACACCTTCCACTGGTCCTTTCTTACCCCAGAACTCGCCGCATATAACCCGCACCCGGGTGCCGTCGTCGTCGGTGACCTCGGGGATCGCGCTCGACGGAATGTCCTGATACCGCGGGTCGGTCATCTTAAGGGACGCTGGGAGGTTCGACCATAACTGGAAACCATGCATGCGCCCCTGCTGATCGCCCTTGGGCATCTCCTGGTGGAGAATACCGCTACCGGCAGTCATCCATTGCACGTCGCCAGCGGTCATTTTGCCTTTGTTACCCAGACTGTCTCCGTGCTCGACTGAACCAGCGAGCACATAAGTGATGGTCTCGATGCCGCGATGCGGATGCCAGGGAAACCCCGCCACGTAATCTTCCGGACGCTCATTACGAAAATCATCCAGCAGCAGGAAGGGATCGAAATCCTTGGTTTTGCCGAAACCGAAGGCGCGTTGCAGTTTGACGCCAGCGCCTTCGATCGTCGGCTTCGGTTGAATAATTTGTTTTACTGGGCGGAGTGACATGACTCCTCCTCTCTTTTCTTTTTTCTGCGCCGCCCGGCCCCGGGCTCAGGCGCGCGGCGAATCGTTTAGGCTTGCGCCTTTATGAACTGGACATCCAGAGTGATAGTGATTTCGTCGCCGACGAGAATGCCGCCGGTTTCGAGCGCTGAGTTCCAAGTCAGCCCGAAGTCTCGCCGGTTGATCTTGGTTGTCGCCGACAATCCCCTGCGAGTATTGCCCCATGGATCTTTGGCTGCAATGGTCGGTCCCTCGACCTTGAACACCACAAGGCGCGTGACGCCATGAATGGTCAGATCTCCGGTTACGGCCAGTTCCTCGTCTCCGGTGCGGCTTACGCCCGTCGATTTGAAAGAGAGAGTCGGAAACTTCTCGACATCGAAGAAGTCAGCGCTTTTCAGATGCCCATCGCGCTGCTCGTCGCGGGTGGTGATGGAGGCTGCTTCAATCGAGGCCTCGACACGCGAATTCGTGATATCGGTCTCGTCCAGCGACAGTGTGCCGCTGAGGCGTGTGAATTGTCCCTTCACGTTGGAAATCATCATGTGCTTTACCTTGAACTCAGCCACGGAGTGGACGGGGTCGATGTTCCAGGTGGTGGTCGTTTGCAGGGTAGCGGGAGTGCTCATCGTAATCTCCTTATTTAAGGCTATCCATTTGATGCGTTATACCGATAATCGTTGCAACAACTATTAAAGCCAATAAATCATTTCACTTGGCTGCGCGAGACCTGCAGAAGCTCAGTCAGCGCCCGCAGTCTCTCTCTCCCCAGGTGGCCCAATTGCCTGCTGTGGGCGGCCTGCACCGGTTCATCCAGTCGCGCCAGAACCTTCAGACCTTCCGTTGTGATCCGAGCCATCACGGTTCGCCGATCTTTGGTTTCGCGGCACCGCGAGATCAGTCCGCGCTTCTCCAGTCGGTCCAGCAGCCGGGTAACGTCCGGGTCCCGGGTAATCATTCGGTTCGCGACTTCCCCACAGGGCAGTCCTTCCGGCGAACCGCGAAGGATTCTCAGCACGTTGTACTGCGTCGAAGACAGGGCCTCGGTCTTGAGAAGCTGCGCCAGTCCCCGGGACAACATGTCAGTGGTACGCAGCAAATCCAGGAACGCCGTCTCTTCTGGACTGCCGACGCCCTTGCCTTTGCCTTTGCCTGGCGCAACCAGTTTCGTCATCAATAGTCGATGCTATCCGTTATAACGACTATTGTCAAGACGACTATATGACGGCCGCATACCCCTGTATCCAAACCTCGCGCACCAGTCCAATCGTCCATCAAGCCGCACGCGCGGGTTCGAGGTGGAACCGCTTCGCCGCGAGGATCGTAAGCACGATAAAAATCACCATCACAGTGAGCTGCGCGACCAGGAATGGCGGCTCTTTCCCCGTCGGGGCAAGCGCTTTGAGCGCCGGCACCTTCATGAATAGCTGTGCGATCAAAACGAAGACATTCAGGTAGAGCGCAATAGCAGCCCCGACCACATAGGTTCCTCGCCATGCGCCAGCAAGATGAAAGACGTAGCGCGCTGGAATCGTGACAGCCAGCACAACGAGCGAGATGATTCCGAGAATGTGCGAGGGCAGGAGGTGATCAAACGGAAAAACGAAGCCGGAGACGCTGGTCAACGCTGTCGTGGTCAAAAATACCGCAGTCAGGCCGCCGTCGAGCCGCTTCCCGGTGAGGAACCCCACCATGACGATCAACCCCGAGCCGATTCCGATCAAGCTGATCAAAACGTGCAGAAAAGTGTATGTCGCGGTGGACATGCCGAGAATCATGATTGGCTCCTTTCAAGACCATGGCACCTAAATCTGTTGGCTCTTGCGATACTTTTGCAGAGTCTTACGCTGAGATCTCTACAAAATCTGATGATCGCGCCTCAACTCGCGGAAGGAACCCGGCCCCCGAGAGTCGGCGTAAGGCTTGGGTTTGGATCTGGGCTACCTTCCTCGTGCTGCAGGCCAGCAGCACGGAGCACTCCCAATGGGAGTAGCGCTCCAGAATTGAAAGCACAAACACAAAGCGCTCCAACGAAGGGAACTGCGTCACAGTGTTAATTTCGTCACTTCTGCTTCCTTCATGTTGGCCCTGGCTCCAGAGATCGCGTCTTTCGCTGTTCTTGCCAGACATCGGCGATACGATATGAACTGCATTCTTAACCAGGCTGCGCTTGATCCAGTATCGCGTCCAGTCCCTGAACACGGTTTGTTCCTTCTGCGCCTCCTCGACGGTCATAGCAAAACACTGCTCGGCCTTTTCGTGATTGCCTGTCAATAGGAAAGCCAGCAGATACATCGGCTGCACGTCCCGTTCAAGCACCTCGCAGAAGTCAGCACGGGTGGCGTAGTCAGCGCGGAAGTCGGCGATCATTGTCTTTTTGGGTCGAAACATGCGTCCCCTTTTATGGCGTTGACGATCCCACAGCAACAAACTATGCGGCCGCCTGCTTACTTTGCTGTAAAAACGCAAGCAGGTCCGCATTGATTTGATCGGCGTTAGTTGTGGGCATCCCGTGCGGAAAACCCGGATATACCTTCAGAGTCGCGTTCTTTATGATCTTCGCGGACAGCAAACCTGCCGCCGCAATTGGCACGATCTGGTCGTCATCACCATGCATAACGAGCGTGGGCACATCGAACTTCTTCAGGTCCTCGGTAAAATCCGTCTCCGAGAAGGCTTTGATGCAGTCATAGTGAGCCTTCATTCCTCCCATCATTCCCTGGAGCCACCAGTGCTCACGGATGCCCTCGGAAATCTTGGCGCCGGGCCGGTTGTAGCCGTAGAACGGGAGAGTAATGTCCCGATAAAACTGGGGCCGATTTTGCACGTACGCTTCCCGCAGGCCGTCGAAGACCGAGAGAGGCGCGCCCGCAGGATTTTTTTCCGTCTTCACCATCAGCGGCGGCACCGAGCTGATAAGGACTGCCATGGCGACACGTTTTGAGCCATGGCGTCCAATGTAACGCGCAACTTCTCCGCCGCCCGTGGAATGGCCAACATGGATTGCGTTCTTCAGGTCGAGCTTTTCCGTGAGCGTCGCGAGATCATCAGCGTAGGTGTCCATCTCGTTGCCATCCCAGGTTTGCGTGGAGCGACCGTGCCCTCGCCGGTCATGCGCGATGACTCGATAACCACGCTGGCCGAAGAACAACATCTGTCCGTCCCAATCGTCGGCGCTTAACGGCCACCCGTGGCTGAACACAATGGGCTGTCCTTTGCCCCAATCCTTGTAGAAAATCGTCGTTCCATCTTTTGTGCTTATCGTGGGCATCGCCTCTTCTCCTTCAGTTTTAGTTTTGGTTTCTTAGAAACGTGGATACCGTATTTCACCGGTCGTACCGGATGCATGGGCGGGACTCTTCACGCCTGACAAAGGTACCTTGCCGGATTATGGGATGGGGACGCATCACGAGATGCAGTGTTTCTTTGCTACCTCAAAAGGTTGGGAAGCCGATACCTCCTTGGTGGTAGCTGGGCAGCGTCCGCGACATCGAGAAAGACGGCTGGAGACACTCCTGCGGAGGGATCAGACCTGTGGGGAATTTCGAGGCCGAAAATGGCGAGCGGAGATGACCCCCCACTTAGAACACCAGAAGCCGGCTTGCGTCATTTGTTCTTTCGCTTCGTTCCCTGTTCTTGAACATCATGCGAATGCGATCGACTGAACCATCGCGGACCGCGACCCGAAGCGTAATGACGAAAAGCGACATGCCCTGGGACTGACAGCTCAACTTCTGTTCCACCTGCTGGACGGCTCCAAACTTTGACCTTCGCGCTGATCCTCTCCGCCCGCTCACGCATGCCTGACAGTCCCCAGTGTCCTTCCCGTCCCGCGCGCAACACCTGCGGGTCAATGCCGCAGCCATTGTCGCGCACTAGAACCCGCAACTGGTCTTCCGCATACTCCATTTCAACTTCGACGCAGCTCGCCCGCGAATGTCGAAACGCATTCGCCAAAGCCTCGTGACCTATGCGATAGACCTCGTCGCGAATGACCGGATGCAATGGCCGGACCTGCCCCTCGACAATCACCCGAAAATCGACGGGCTGTTGAAGGAACATTTCCTGATGAATCTGAGAAAATGCCTGCTCGAGATTGTCGGATTCCGTAACGGACGAGCGCAGTCCGCGAACTGCCTTCCGGCCATCATCCAGCACACGTCCCATCAGTTCGAGAACACGGCCTATGATGGGTTTTGCGGGCCAGTCTTCCGGTAACTGATCATTCGCGACATGAAGTTGCATGGTGGCGCTTAGAAATCCCTGCAGCAGCGTATCGTGCAGTTCCTGCGCGATTCGCGTTCGTTCCGCCAGTCGCTCCTCGAATTGCGAATCCAATCGAGCCGCTAACTGACGAACGTGCTGCTGATACGCCGCCCAGACAATGCCCCCGAATCCCGCCAGGCAGATGAGAAGGAACCAGTTTGTCTGGTAAAAAGCCGGGAGCAGCGTGAAGCTGAGCGAGGCTCCGACCTCATTCCAGACCCCATCATTGTTGCAGGCGATCACGCGAAACCGATACTTGCCGGGCCGAAGATCACTATAAAAAGCCTGTCGCCGCCCCTGAGGGTCCTGCCAGTTCGCATCTCGGCCGTCCAGTCTGTAGCGGAAGCGGACCCTTTGTGGCGCGACGAAACTAAGAGCCGTGTAGTCGATTTCAAGATCACGAGTGAGCGAGGGCAGGCGAAGACCTTCACGCGGCGCGTAGCTCTTGCGATCGGCGACGACCTTCTCGATCTGAATTGGCGGTGCCGTGCGGTTCTCGTACAGACGGCCAGGATCAACCATTTGCACCACCGAACCGTTTACAAACCATAACCGTCCGTCACGTGATCTCGCAGCTGATGGTCGAAAGTCCGAAAACGCAGGTTGTGCGCCATCAACCGCGTCAAAGAACGTCAGCTTCACCTTGGCGTCGGGATGCTCCCACCACTTTCCTAGCTCAGAATCAGTGATCGCAACCACGCCGCAACCGGTGTAAAGCCAAATCGATCCCCTCGGATCCCTCAACATGGAGAGAACGGAATTGCACGGCAGATCATTTCGCGAATCGAGGGTTTCCTCTTTCCCGTCTTTCCATCGGATCAGTCCGTTTGAAGTTGCGGCCCAGATGGAACCATCCGAATCAGCCAAGAGATTTTGCACGGCCTGATTGTTCGTACCCTGCTTCTTGGGGAAGGTCTCAAGCCGGCCTTCCCGATATCGGGCCAGATCTCCGTTCGTGAGACCTAACCAGACCCCACCCTTGAGATCGGGCGCGAGTGACTTGGCGCGTGGGATGCGCGGCGGCGCAATCTCCTCTCGCACCCGCCCATCCTGAATGCGCACTAGTCGACTTGGGTTGCCGATGGCTTCGGCCCAGATCACGTGGTCGGTATCCTCGGTGATCGCAATAATTCCCCCCAGCGCACTACCATCCGCCCTGTTAATGGGGCGGAAGACGCCTGCCTCATAAACGGTTAGCCCGCTGTCGACGCCCACCCATAACCGGCCCTGGTGATCTTCAAGGAGCGAAGTCACTCTTCGTCCGGGCAATCGACTCACGGTCCGAAATGCAGAGGATTTGCCACCAGTGACAAAATCCAGGCCGCCCCGGTTCCCAATCCACAATGTCCCGTCATGTGCGCTGAGAACCGATCCGACGTCCTCGGCGGTCAATCCCTGATGGATGGAAAAGCTCACGACCGGAAGATCGTGAAAGCGGTCGATTCCGGCGGACGTCACTACCCACAGGTTACCCTCGCGGTCCTGGTAAAAGCTCTGCACAGAGTCACTCGATAGTCCATCCCCGCTACCGAAATGATCTGTCTCGCCGTTCACAATTCGATAAATCCCACCCGATACGGTTCCGATCCATAACACATTATCGCGGTCAACAAAGAGAGCACTGACACCCGAATCGATGCCGGGCAACCGGGGAAGCACTTGGTGCTTCCAAACTCCGTCGACAAATTGCTGCACGCTTGGCCCCGCGCCAGGCGAATCAACACTGCTCCATATCGAGCCGTCTGGGCCCGACGTTAGTTGCCATAATCCGATGCCTCCACCCGCAAGGGCAGCCTGATTCACAAAGTAATTAGTACAGGCCGAACCTGGTCTCCAGCGACACAACGCACCATTGGTCTCAATCCACAGATTTTGGCTCTTGTCTTGGACTAAAAAACCTCCATAGGGATACGGAATTCCATCGCCAGTGCCATAGCAGCGAAGTTTTTTGTCCTGAACCTGGCAGACTGGGCCCTTTCCGTCGGAGACCCTGGACCGGGCGATCCAGATCGACCCTCCCTGGTCTTCCAAAACCGTATTGACCCGCCCGTTCGTATCCGCATAGTTGATCAGCTCATCGTTCTTCCATTGGCTCAGAGTGCCGCCGCTGCCAATCCAGAGGCTTCCGTCGTGGGCACCGAGAAGCGAGTAGATGCTGGAGTTGGGTAAGGACTTCCCTTCTGGCGGAGTCCAGGGAACAAATCGGACGCCATCGAAACGAACCAATTCAGTTTGCGTGCCGATCCATATGTAGCCATCCGTAGTTTGCGCAATCACGTTGGGGGTACCGCTAAAGACTCCGTCTTGAGCGCGCCAAGCGGTGTGCGCGTATTGGCTGATTGCCCGCTGAGGATCAAGTGCGGCAGACGGCACGGTTAGCGCCAGGCCAATCATGAGCAAGACCCAAAAGCCAAGTCGGGAAAAATGGACTCGCGCGGTTGGGCCGCGACTGCGATTTTTTCGTGTGGAACTCAAAGTTATCCTTAAGCGCTTAGCCGAGCATAAAACCAGTCCGCAAGAATCGGCTTTTTGCGGCTAGTGCGGTTTCACCACTGCCGACTAGACGCAACCTTGGATAAGAAAACCCCCATCGGCTTGGTCGCAAGCCGCCAAATGCGTTGACACGCATTCCCACTTTTGGGAACTAGTATAGCGGGTGCTTGCGGTGTAAATCTCGAACGGCTTCAATTAAGGCCGCGGAGGCGTCCGCGCGGATGGAATTTACCGCGTCTTCGGAATCATAAGTGCAGCCACCGCGGCACTTGCGATCGACAGCGCAGCGCAAATCGACATCACCACTCGGAATCCGAATACAAACGCCTCTCCGACGAGGTGTCTAAGCCCCACTCTCATGCTGTCGTCTGTACTGGAGGGCAGTCGCAGGCCAGCGAGTCTCACCTCGTCCGTCTTGATGTCCAGGAGAACGTTCGGTGGTATGGAGACGTTCGCCAACTCCCGATTCAGCTGATAACTGAATGCGCGAACCATCACAATCCCCAAGACTGCGATCGCCAGCACCCCTGCGACCCGCGCAACCGCATTGTTGACTCCTGAAGCTGCCCCGACACGATTCTCGCCCACCGAATTCATCACAACCGTAGTGAGCGGCGCAACGGTAATTGCCAGGCCAAAACCAAGAGTCATCACCGCAGGAAAAAACGCCTCCCAATAGACACCGCCAACCGAAGGCACGGCGAATAGAACAAAGCCCAAACCGGCAATCAGCGGGCCGATGATCAACGGAAGTCTTGCGCCGTAACGTGTCACGAGACCTCCCGACCAGCGTGAAAGAAAGAAGACCAGAAAAATCAGTGGCAGCATAGCGGCACCCGCGGCAGTTGCTGAATATCCCTGGACCTGGATTAGATTCAATGGAAACAAGAAGAAGAAAATCCCAGTCGCGCCGTAGAGAAATAGCGTAAGTAGGTTGGTGCCGCTAAAATCGGAGGATGCGAATAGCGTCAGCGGAACCATGGGTGAAGTCACCCTTCTCTCAACGAACACAAACAAAATCAGGCAGCCACAACCCAAAATCAGGCTGGCCAGCACCAACGGATCCTTCCAGCCTAAATTCACCGACTCAATGAAACCGTAAACCAAACCTGCTAGTCCGAGAGTTACGACCATGGCACCGAGCCAATCGACAGAGCCGCCGGCGGAGTTGCGACTCTCCGGGATATGCCGCAGCGAAATCGCGATTACAGCTGCCGCCAAGGGAAGATTGATGAGAAATACCCAGCGCCAGGAAGCGTACTCAACCAAGCAGCCTCCGAGAACCGGTCCGACCGCAGTGGTGATCGCCGTGAACCCGGACCAGGTGCCGATCGCCTGACCGCGGCTTTTCTCGTCGAACGATGTGCTGATAATGGCCAGGCTGCCGGGCACCAGAAGTGCACCGCCCACACCTTGAATACTCCTCGCAAGGATCAGCCAATGTGTATTCGGAGCAAGCCCGCAGCCTACGGAAGCTACGGCAAAGATCGCGACGCCCATCAAGAACATAAGGCGACGGCCAAACAAATCGCCAAGCGAGCCTCCGACGAGAATCAACGCCCCCAGCAAAAGTCCGTAAGACTCGATCACCCATTGCACATCGACCACCGTTGCTTGGAAGCTAGCTTGGAGAGCCGGCAGAGCAACGTTCACGACCGTACTGTCGATGAAGGCCATGCTCGAACCAATGATGGTCGCGGCGAGTATCCAAATTTTCGCTTGTGCAGCAGAGGGAGATTCAGGAGCCCCCGACCGAATCACCGACTCGTCGCAGGGCGGTCTCATGGAAGCATGGATGCCACATCAGGCGAATTTGTTTCTGAACATGAACGGTCCGCACGCCGAACGACGGGGTAACAGAAAATCAAGAGTGCGGTGGAGCGGAAGCGCCAGGGATGATAATCTCTCGGCGCCCGAATAAGCGGGCGTCCAGTGAAAACGCTCCCGGACCGAGGCAAACGAGAGCGATTGCGATCACAGTCGCCAAAGCCGCCGTGGGCTTGTCTTCAAATAATTCCAGGTTCGGTGCCGGGAACCAGGAAAACGCGCTACCCACGCAGAACAACCCGCCGAAGATGCCGGCGACCGGAGTTAGATAACCAACTATAAGTGAGAGGCCGCTCGCGACCGTAAGTAGGGCGAGGACAAAGGTTAGAAACCCCAACGTATTCCAATCGACAAGGTAGGCGGCGCCCTGTGCGAAGAGCGTCGCTCCTGCCGCAGCTCGCAATAAAAGAAGGCCCGCTCCGGGTAATCCATCCGGGAACGTAGAAAATGCCCTCTGCAATCCCGGCCTCCTCGATCAACCGTCCTTAGAGTAAAGGTTTCACTTATCAAAGGAATCCCTATCGCGTGGAATCTTTTCCTACCACTTTTGAGGTATCCGCAGAAGTTCGGTTTGAAGATGCAACTTAGAGTTGGATAATCCCGCGGCGCACTCCAATGGCAACCGCTTGAGTGCGATCACTCGCGCCCAACTTTTCCATGATGTGTTTGATGTGGACCTTCACAGTTTCCTCGGTGATGAAGAGCTTATCGGCGATATCCCGATTGCGATTTCCGCCCGCGATTTGACAAAGGACCTCAACTTCGCGAGTGGTAAGGGCCTCGTCGCTGTAATGTTCGGCTAGATTTGCCGCAATCTCGGGAGGGATACGCCGTTTGCCAGCATGAACCTGGCGGATTACTTCCACCAATTCTTTAGGAGGCATGCTTTTCAAAACGTAGGCGCGAGCTCCGGCCGCAAGAGCGTTCTGAATTTCTACATCGCCAGAAAACGTTGTCAGAATAATGACGCGAGCCTCCGGGAACTCCGCCCGTATTGCGATCATCGCGTCGACACCGCTCATATCGGGTAATCGAAGATCCATGAGAGTAACGTCCGGAGTGTGCTCCCGAAAGCGCTGAAGCGCCTCCCGGCCATTGGATGCTTCTGCCACCATTATCATATCCGGTTGATTCTTGATAACCGTGGCCAGGCCCTCATGCATGAGTGGATGATCATCGACGCTGAAGATACGGATCTTGACGGCTTCGCTCATTTGCCCTTCCCGCTTCTCAAACTCTCCGGCTTGAACACATCTTTGTCTCGCGTATAGATCCTTGTGATCCAGTTAGACGCACGACTCGATGCATCGGATTCGAACGCAATCCGGCTTGGGACAATCAGTTCAACTTCTGTTCCACTGGCGCCGCTGGTTGACACTTTCAGTCTTGCCCCAATTCCTTCCGCGCGCTCGCGCATTCCAGAAAGTCCCCAGTGACCGTCGCGCCCTGAATGCAGCACTTCAGGGTCAATACCGCAGCCGTTGTCGCGAACAAGAACCCGAAATTCGTTGGGAGCATATTCCAGTTCCACTTCGATATTGCTCGCCTGGGAATGGCGAAATGCATTCACCAGTGCTTCGCGGCCAATACTATAGATATCGTTACGGATTGCCGATCTCACAGGCAGGGCTGGCCCTTCGACGAGAACTCGAAAGCCGATCTCTTGTTGTACGCTCAGCTCCTGCGGAACCCTCGAAAATGAATACTCCAAATCGTGAGCGCTTCCCACGGACGACCGCAGCCCTCGAAGAGTGGTCCGGCCTTCTTCCACGACTTGCCCCATCAACTTCAAAACATGGTTGAGTGCGGGTTGCGCGGGGGAATCGGCTGGCATTTGGTCCACCGCGACGTGAAGTTGCATGGACGCACTAAGTACACCTTGCAAGAAAGTATCGTGCAGTTCCTGCGCAACGCGCATACGTTCGGCGAGACGCTCCTCAAAACGTACGCTCAGCTTCCTTGTGGTCTGGCGAAGTCGCAGGTGATGGAAACCAAATATCGCTACTACGCCGGCCATGACGCATACGAAGGGGAACCACCATCGCTGCCAGAACGCCGGCGAGCCGTGCGTTACGGCGAAAGTCACGACGCCCGCGCTGGGCAGTTCGTTGGACGTAAGCGGTGGCTGAAAATCGGTGCCTACGAGAAGCGCCGCATACTCTGTTCCCGGATGGGTAAAATTGCCCCACTTCGAACTTGGGCGAATGCTCGTGAAAGGTTGGTTCGCGAACGGCTGCACCCACCAAGCCGTCTCCCCTTTGGCGTATAGAACGATCTTCTGTCCAGGCTGGGCGCCGATCACACGTCCCTTAATCGTGCTGAGTTTGTCGGGGTCGCCCGCGCCTGCCAAGGGAACCGTAGTGAATTCTATGGTTGGATGCGCAAGATTGTTGCTGTTTTGTCGTACCTGACAACCACCCAACAGAACACAAATAACTACCGCAAAGGCCGTGCTAATCGCCCGAGTTGGGGGCTCAGAACAACAAAGACTTGCGAACCAACGACATCGCGCAGTCGTACTGCGTTTGCAAGTGGAGACGCCGGAATTGATCGCATTCTCCATTAGAAGACGAACCTTGCACCAAATTGACCAATGCGAGGTCCGGGAAGGCCATTGAGATCTTCCGGCAGTACCTTAGCAAATTCCGCCGTTCCGACCTGCGTATTAGGGCCATTGAAACCGTGGCGGTTGAACACATTGAAAGCCTGAAAGTACAAGTTGAGCCTTGAACGCTCGCCAATTCCAAGGGATTTTCTTATTCCAACGTCTTCCGACGCGAAACCCGGATTGCGAAGGTTCGCCAGATAACCCGGCGCATTCCCAAATGAACCGTTTACGGGATTGGTAAAGCAGGCTGGGTTGAAGTAAGTGCTGCCGACCTGTCCATTGAAGTGTTCGCTGAAGTCGCAACCCGGCACGATGTCCGAATACACGTTGTTGATTCCGGGATAATACACGTTGGCTGGGATCCGCATCGGAATCCCGGTGTTGTAGTGGAAGCCTCCGCTGACCGTCCATCCACTTACGAAAGCATTCACAGCCGGGCTCCCGCCGGAAAGCAACGCCTTGCCTTGACCAAACGGCAGTTGGTATAGGACGTATCCCTTCACGATATGGGTCTGATCAAAATCGGAAATGGTATGGCGCTCTTTCTGCAAATTGTAAACATCCTGCAGTGGCCCGGTCGCATAGAGATCCTCGAAACTATCATCCACGTCCCCATGAGAGGACGACAGGTTATAGCTGGCGAGCGTTGAAAGCCCATGCGCCGCACGCTTCTTCAACGCGAACTGCAGCGATCGGAAGTCGGTGTTACCCAGAGGCGAGCCCACATAGTAGAGCGGCCCATAAGTCATGGCAACGTTCGGAAACGGAGCCACAGAGGCCCAGCCCAATCCTGTGAAACCTGGCTTTGACACTATGGCGTACTGCAGGCCAGCCTGAACCAACGCAGTGTAATCCGATAGCCGAGGCTGGTTTGCGGCTACATATCCGCTCTCGAGGTGATAGCCGTGATTCTCGATGAAGGTCACGTCAAGCACAAGGTCGTGGCTGATCTCACGCTGCATTCCCACGGTTAACTCTTGAACGTTGCCGAGTTCCAACATTCGAGGATCGATCGACACCATGTCATAACGAGTGAAATTCGGGTTCACCCCGATATTTACCCCTTGGCCCGGGTAACCGCTGTCCCAGTTAAACGGCGTCAGCACCTGGTTGTTCAAGACAAATCCAGGGTTGAATTCGTATGGAATGCCGCTGAAGGTGTTCAAATTGAGTGGTACGTAAAAGATGCCGAACGATGCTCGTGCAACTGTTCTTGGTGTGAGCCGGTATGCTCCGCCCGCATATCCTGAAAAATTGTGGGAATACTGTTTTTTCTCAAACGATTCGCCACCGTTGGTTGCGAACTCCAAAGCACCCGCCTGGCCGGTGACCGGGTTGATCGCAGTTGTGTCGAAGTTCGACCAGTGACCGTATTTTTCGTGGTAGCGCCGGTTGAAATCCCAACGCAAATCCAGATTCAAGGTGAGCTTCGTCGTAAGTTTGATGTCATCCTGGGCATACAGCGAAATAGATTTTCGGCGGCCGTACGTATTGTCCGGTTCGCTGACCGAACCTTGGTTGACATCGCCTAACAAGAAGCTGGCAAATCCGAAGCCGGCGTTTGCACCGAACGTGCCCGCCGTTTGCGCCGGATCAAAAATGAATGTGGGAACTCCATAATCTCCGTGAGAGTTGAATTGCTGGGCGCGGAATTCTGCGCCAAACTTAAAAGTTTGGCGACCCCTTACCCAGGACAGATTGTCGTCGCAGATGAAAGTGTTGGCGGCATAGAAGTCATTGAACTGGCTCCCTAGAAGCGTCTCATCGATGGGCAGGCCGGCCACATAACGGTGTTGATCGCTGTTTACCCCTTGAAATTTGATAATAGGGAAATTCCCCGCCCCGAATTCTCCCAGTCCCAAAGTCGAGGGCCAGTTTCCTTCCCGTGAACGCGCATCGCTCGGATTGCGGAAACGGTTGAACGTGACGCTGAACACATTCAACAGCGTATTCGAAATCGTCCATGAATCCCGGGGGCGCAACGACGGCGCAGTCGTGTTGTGGTCGTACGCGTTCGCCATCGGTCCGCCGTTTTGCGAACCGGCAGACCAGATTCCTCCCTGGTCCGATAGCAAGCGCGGTATATAGGCGTAAATGATGGATCCATCCAGAAGGTGATTCTGCGACAGTTTGTAATCCAGCTTCACGCTGTACTGATTGCTTTGGTACCAGGTCGCCGGACTGCTCAGCGGCAATGCATTGTTGTTGGTAAGGGTCGACGAAAGCGGTTGATAGTACTTCTCGTAAAGACCGACGATTTTCTGCGACACCGCGCTGATACGTGACGTTGGAATAATGTTTCCGGGAAATGCATTTCCCGTCAGTGGATCGATGATGGCACCCTGATACACGGTCTGACCGGCACTGTCCGTCCCAAGGACCACTGCGGGATTCACGAGTGCACTGAAATTGCCGTTCAGAAAAGCCGTGGTGGGGACGGTCGAAGTGAGCCCGCCGATACCATAGTTGGCAAATGTGTAACGCTCCCACGCCGCGTAGAAAAACAACCTACCCTTCTTGATGGGACCACCGAGGCTCGCGCCATAGGTGTACAAAGAGTCGGCCGGTTTGCCGAACGCGCGTTGGCAACTCGCGGCCTGTGCGGGGTTGGCATTGTCGTCGTTCAAACACACGACCTCGTTGTACTTGTTGCCCCAGGATCGAGCATCGAAGACTTCGTTATGCATGTAATAAAACCCGCTGCCATGCCAGGCGTTGGTGCCTGATTTCATTTCATAACGGAATACCCCTCCGCCGGTACGTCCATCGTCTCCGCGGACTCCCGCGCTGGTTACCTGAAATTCCTCAACTGCTTCCATGGGAGGGCTTGATTCACTGAGATAACCTCCAATTTGCGACACCGCTGACGTTCCATCGATCATCACTTCCTTGTTCTGACTTAGGCTGCCATTTATGTGCGAAGTGTAATCGTTACTCTGCGGGCTATTCCCGCTGCCTTCCACGCCGGGAACATACGCAAACATAAAGGCCGCGAGATTTCGTCCGCCTTGCACGTTTAGTGGGAGTTCGGTGATTGCTGCATTGCCCAGACTGGTCGAGATGGAGGAGGTCTGCGTCTGAAGAAGTTGAGCGTCCCTAGTAACGGCGAGAGTTTCGGTGCTTGCGCCAACCGTCAGCACCGCGTCGATCTCGGCCACCTGACCGATCGTAAGCTTGATTTCGGATCGTTCGTATTTCTTGAACCCCTCCTTCGAACATACGAGCCTGTACTCCCCGATGGGCAAATTCAATACGGTATAAACACCTGCAGCGTTCGTGACCGAGCTGGCCTGAAGGTCATCGCTTGCATTGGTCACGAATATCTGCGCACCGGCAACGACCGCGCCGCTCGGGTCCTTAACGTTTCCCGTGATTGCGGCCAGGTCAGATTGGGCAAGGATTTCCCCGGCGGTGAGTAACAACACCGAGAGAAGCATGACCTCAATCTTTATGCGACCCCACACGCACTTGGTCAACAGAAGACGCGTGAAACATTCCAAGGGACCCACGCCCTTCGAACTGCACAAAGAGCAACCAAAGCTGACTTGCACTCGTGCTAAGTCGCCATCCACCACGGCGGTCTCCTGCTCGGCTATCGGCGCGAATATACGCGAACGTAGTCCACCAGCATTCGCTGCGGAAACACCGTAGAGTCTTCCGGGCTCCCGGGCAAGCCTCCGCCAATTGCCAGATTCAGGATGACAAAAAACGGATGATCGAACACCCAACGTTTGCCAGGCGGAAGATCCGCGGGCGTTTTGGTTTCGTAAAGCTGCCCGTCCACATAAAAGCGCACGGCTCGGGGCTTCCACTCGGCAGTGAAGACGTGGAAGTCGTCGCCAACGTTTCCGCTCGAAAACGAAAAGCTTCCAGTGAGCGCGCTCTCTCCTGAGTACCCAGGGCCGTGCACGGTGCCATGAATCGTCGATGGTTGCGAGCCAAGGCTTTCCATAATGTCGATTTCCCCACATGCTGGCCACCCAACAGCAGGAAAATTATCGCCCAGCAACCAGAAGGCTGCCCAAGTTCCCTGTCCAGACGGAACCTTGATCCGCGCTTCGTATCGCCCGTATCTCTGGGCGAATCGTCCCTGTGTCTTGAGGCGCCCCGAGGTATAGCGCCGCTGAGTTCCGTCCGCGGCAGTAAATTTCTCCTTGATCGCCTCGATGACGAGGTTGCCGTTTTCCTGGCGAACATTTTGGCTGCGGGCTGTATAGTATTCCAACTCATCATTGCCCCAGCCATTTCCCCCACTCTCAACCACCCATTTGGCCGGGTCCGGTGTCGAACCGGTGGGGCCATTGAACTCGTCGCTCCACGTCAGAACCCACCGCGGTGTCGAAGGCGATGATCTCGAGTCGGCGTGCTGCCGCGAACCGGCGAGCAGCCCCCCGGAGAAGAAAAGAATAAATGGTGCCAGTGAACAAAGTCGCACATCCGTCCTTTCGAAACGAGGCCGATGCATTCGTCATGTTAGGACTTGTCGGCAACTTAATTGGAGAGTCTGCTTCCCATAACTTTCGGATTTAGATTAGAGGTGCACACTTGCCTCCGAATCTCCCGGCTTGGGCATATTTTGATACCACTTTCGGGGTACGGCCTCTTGCATCGCCGGACATACCCTGGATGCTTCTGCTAAGCCGGACGGCATGGAATCTTTAGCTTACGAATCCGATACGTCAGAGTCGTGCGTTTCATCCCGAGCCGGGCTGCCGCTCCGTTCGGTCCTCCAATGACCCAGTTAGAATCTCGAATTGCCTGGAGAACATGTTCGCGTTCCATCTCTTCGAGAGTACAGATCTTCGAACTCGGACTCGGAACGCTTGCTCCTCTCAGCTCGTCGAGCGGTGGCCGGAGCGCGCTTCCCGGCGACAAGATCACTGCCCGCTCGATAAAGTTTTGCAATTCGCGCACGTTGCCCGGCCACGGATAGCTCGCAAAGACCTCCATTGCGCGGGAAGGAATCGTTTCAATACACCGGTTCATTCGCTTGGCATACTTGTCGACATAATGCCGCACCAGCATGGGGATGTCTTCGCGTCGATCCCTCAAGGGGGGGACGAGTAAAGGGAAGACATGCAAACGGTAAAACAAGTCGCTTCTGAACTGCCCGTCTTTGACCATCTGTTTCAAGTCGCGGTGAGTGGCAGCGATCACACGCACATCCACCTGCTGCGTGCGCGTGCTGCCCAACCTTTCAAACTCCTGTTCCTGCAAAACACGCAGCAATTTGGACTGAACCTCGAGTGGAATGTCGCCGACTTCGTCCAAAAACAGAGTGCCCTTGTCCGCCACTTCGAATCGTCCAGCCTTCCGCATGATGGCGCCGGTGAATGCGCCCTTCTCATGACCAAAGAGCTCACTCTCCAGTAGGCCGGAGGGAATGGCAGCACAGTTGAGCTTGATAAAAGGGCGATGACGACGGGTACTCATGTCATGAATGGCGCGGGCAATGAGTTCCTTTCCGGCTCCAGTCTCACCTTGAATCAAAACGCCGGAATCGGTGGGCGACACGACCTCGACTTCTCGGAGCACCCGCTGCAGAGCGGCACTCCTTCCAACAATCTCCGTGAAGTTATGGGGGCTGCGGATTGGATCGTCCAAGCGCACACCTTCCTCGACGGACTTGTCCCTCAGACTGCGTGGTTCTCTGTTTACCACTGCGCTCTCGATAGCCAGGGCTACCAGACTCGAGGCATGCTTCAGGAAATCCACTTCATCCTGGGTATAGGATTTTTCCTCGCGCTTGCCGAGGGCGAGGATGCCCAGGACTTTGTCGCGGCTTACCAGCGGCAAAGCACAGATATTCCTGAAACCCGCCGCCCATTTCGGACATTCCTCGGTATCCGCGTTCGCAAACTCCTCGGCCTTGCCGACCCACGGTTTGCCGGTAGAGAAAACGCGGTCCCCAAGCACTTCTGCGAGGGAATTTTCTACTTCCTCGTCGAGTTTAATGTGGGCTGGCAAGTCGAACGCCTTTATGTGCAGCCGCCCACTTTCCGAATCTAGCAGTCCTGCCAGGGCAAAATCCGAACGGCCGACTCCCCGCGCGCTCACCGCCATTTCTCTTAAGAGATCATCGGTCTCCAGGCGGGAAGCTACGCTGTTCGCTAAATCGAGTAAGAATGTCAACCGGGCCGCCTTCGCATCCGCCTCCGACTGCGCGCGGAGTGATCTGTCAAGCGCCTCGGCGTCCAGCAGAGGCTGTTCCACTCGCAACCGGGGCAGGGCACTCATGAAAGATGTCTGCGGTGTTAGTCCAAATTGCGCGACGCTCATTTCGGATTCCTCGCTTTCTGACGGACGAACAGTCCCGGAACCAATAAAAGCTGGCAACCGATGTCCCGGCGTCACCGTGCAATCAATTCTTTTATTGTCACGAGTGCATCATGCAGGTTGCGCGGAAGGAATACATCACGGAATGGAGGGCTTTTTTGCTACTTCCAACGGTTCATGCCCGAATACCACCATCGGGTTACCGAGAAGCCTGTATTTAGGAGTGGCCCTGACTGTGACGCAATGTCCGATACCGTAGCCACTACCTCTGCTGAGAGGCACCACCGCCGGTGCCTGAGCCTCGAAGGTCTGGCTCGCCGGGGTCAGTCTCGGTCGCAAGTGCATTCCGCCAGCGGCGAAGGATCAACGTCTTCACTGCATACCACACTTTGGGATCGCATTCGATCTCGATATGCCCGGTGGTGAAAAGGCGGGCATGCCAGGGAAATTCACGACATTCCGCGGGCTCTTCGTTGTAATTCATATGGAAATTACCCAGGATCGTTGTTCGCGATGGGTCGGCGGCCGTTATATATGGCTGGCCGTGAATCGGGCCGTGTGTTTGGTAGCAATTTGTTGCCTCAATTCTTGACGAGACCTGCCTCACGGACACATCGACTCCGCCCGAAAGGCCGACGAATCAACAGAAATGGCTCGCCAGACTTGCCTTCGAGGCTTCACCCCCATGATCTGAGCCAACTTGCCCCGCGCCCGCGCCACCTGCGCCTTCACTGTTCCCTCGGGCACACCCAAGCGGCGCGCAGTCTCTTTTGTGGAAAGACCCTCAATGTCGCGGAGCTGAAATGTTCTGCGCAGGGTGGGTGAAAGCTGGTTGGCGACCTCGAGCAAGCGCTCGTGGGCTCGGGAGCTAACGCAGATTTCCTCCGGACTCGGCTTCGGATCAGGGATCCGCTCCAGCAGGGCGAGACCGTCTTCCCCCTGCTTGTGCTCCAGCGACAATGGGGAGAACCCGCGGCGCCGGCGTAATTTCATCCGTGCAGCGTTGATGACGATTGCGGTTAACCACGTTGAGATGCGGGCCTGCCCCCTGAACTGCGCCAAGTGTTTGTACGCCGAGAGGAGAGCATCCTGAACCGCATCTTCCGCATCCGGTGCGTTGCCCAAATATCGAAAGGCACTCTTGTAAAGCGCACGCAGGTTTCGCGAGACAACGTCGTCAAGCTCTCTCATCCGGTCACTCAGCAACCCGGATCCCATTTCCGGCCCACCCTCCATCGAGGCTTCTGTCACACGCATATGTCTTGTCTCCTGTCACTGATTGCAATAGCACGTCTGATACCAGTGCCACGGAAGGAGAGGAGGAACAAAAATGCTAGGAGAAAAGCTGCGAACCACAGCATTAAATGGCGAACTGTGTAGGACGGCCTCTACATTCAGGTTGTGTCGATCCAAAACTCTCCTGCCAAGGGCTTGTCACGTGCTATGACTTTGACACTTCAGCGCCCGCAATCACGGTCAGGCCAGGAGCGAACTACTCTCTTTGGCCTGGAGAAATCAACCGCAAGAAACGAGTAGCACGAATAGCAGCGGAAGGTAGACGATGGATGCCATCAAGAGCCAGCGAGCGTTCGTTCTCGATCTGTGAACTATGAAATGTGACCCGCAGCAGAAAAATCCTAGAGTCAGGAGCAAAGCTCCGGTGCAGCAGAGAACGCTGGGCTGGCCTGCCCGGGCTGGTAGCAGAGTCACGGGGAACAGAGCCAGAAGCGGCAATACGGTTTGTAGACCAACAAGACCATCTCTCGCCTGTCCGCGAGGAAGCACGAAGTAGCCCGCGCGATCGTAGTCTTCGCGATACATCCACGCGATTGCCATGAAGTGTGGAAACTGCCACAGGTAGAGCACTATATATAGGGTCCATGCCTCGAAACTCAACCGCCCCGATGCGGCGGCCCAGCCGATCAAGGGCGGCATCGCCCCGGAAAACGCCCCAAGTATCGTACATAAAGGTGTCCCTCGCTTGAGCCGCGTGTAAACGAAGAGGTAGCTTGTGAGGGTGAGAACCGCAAGCACGCTGGCAAGGACGTTCACGGCGACCGCCAGGTAGATGGCACCCGAGGCTGAGAGAGCGATCCCGAACCACAAGGCATTTGAAGGTTCGATCCGACCGGCCGCCAATGGGCGTCTCGCCGTTCGCCGCATCTGGGCATCAAAACAGCGTTCCATGTACTGATTTAGAGTAGCGGTGCCGCTGGCAACCAGTAGGGTCCCAACCAAGGTATGAACCAGCAACGAATAAGGGAAATTGTGGTACCCCTTAGGCAGTCCCAGGTAGAAGCCGGTAAAGGTTGCGACCGCAATCAGGAAATTGATTTCAGGCTTGGTGAGCGCCCAGTAATCTACCACCTTGGCGTACGCGCGACTGGCGATGCTTTCCCCTGCGCGTATGGGCGGAGCGGGAGCGCCAATGATAATGATGGGTTCGGTTGCCACGTCTAGAGCACCTCAGCCTCGGAGTCGTTCCGCAACCGCCCCACTTGCGTGTCCGGTACAGCTGGCATTGTTACGTTCGAGTCCCTGTTCGGCGGCGAAAGTATCCGAGTTGTGAGGATGACTGCAGGAATCAGATACGCGAATGTTACCCAAACCCACATAAGGGCGCCTGCACACTCCTGATCTCGAAGAGGAGTCATGGTGAACAATTGAGCTGTTGATCGGTAATAGGGATAAACAAGCCGATCACAAAAGACCAGGAATGCGGAAAGAACGTCGCAAGGCAGCGTGGCCAGGAAAAGATATAACGCTGCTGACCAGCGAGGAGATCTCGTTGCGCTCGGCGAGGGCTGCACGATGGGGCACCAGAACAAGAGCCCCGCCAAGAGAAAGCATGCGTCCTCCAGGGTATGCACCCAATGAGATCGCATGCCCAGTTGAAATGCGATGGGAAGGTGCCATCCAATAACGGCGACTGTGCCAGCTAGCCAGCACGGTACCAGATGGGTGGGAACGCGCTCGAGCCATCGCGCTGACCAGTTGACGAGCAGAGGATCGCTCTTGATGAAGAGTTTCGGAAACCCGGAAACCATCAGAAACACCGGCGCGCCCGCAAGAATTAACGGAGCCGCAACCGTCATGAGCAAAAGGTGCTTCATCATGTGAGCCGTGAGTGACTGATGATCGAGAGTACCGATGGGAGTTGCCGTGGTGGCCCACACTAGTAAGAGTCCAGCGATAAATGCCGCGAGACGCCAACCGGCAATCAGTCTTGGGAAAGCATTTCGAAGGCAGAGCCAGCCTCGTAAGTAACCCAATGCCATGACCAACAGCCCGACTGCAATGCCGACCGCCACCGGCCAGGACTGCATGTGTGCATGGCACTCGAACGTAGTTGGCGTTAGCGTGGCGAGACCTCGCTTGCGCCGAGCGCCACCGCTTGAGAAGCGTTACGAGCCGGTCTTTGATTTGCGGGGTGCAATGTTTCCAGGAATGCGACCAGCGCAGTCGTTTCCGCCGGACTCAGATTTTTTCCATAGGCCGGCATATTCCCGCCGCCCTGGATTACCTGGCGAATCAGTTGATCTTCCGTGAGGCGCAGAGCAACCCTGTCGAGCGCAGGTCCACGCTGCCCCCCTTTATCATCGAGGGAATGACAGTTGTGACACTGCTTCACCTGAAACACGAGTGCACCCCGGCGCTCCAAGGCAGTACGACCTCGTAAATATTCTTGAGGGATCGGCTCGCCGCTCCAGGCATTCATCACCGGGCTCCAGGGCGTGTGCTCCGCTAGATGAGTCAAAGTACCGAGAGCCACTGCAACGAGCAGAATCGTGAGGACAGCAATCGGCCTGCGCTTCCAACTCTTCTCTCCCTCGCCTGCCACAAGCGGAAGAACCAGCAGGACAACAATTCCGACGGCGGGACCAATCAGAAGAATCGGAGTCTCGGCTGACGGGGGCAAGAAGGAGAGCAGTGCATACAGCCAGAGAAAAAAGAAGTCGGGACGCGGCGAGGTCTGGATCACTGTGGGATCAGGCTGGCCACCGGGACCGAACGGCCCGAAATAGATTGCGCACGCGGCAATCGAAAGAAGAATGAAAGCGGAGAATAGTATGTCCTTCCACACCGCGTTCGGCACGAACGGCTCACCCTGCTTATGGGTTAACTCGTGATACTCCTGGAGGTATGTAGCGCGGCGAACGATACGGCCGGGCATCGGCCATTCGTTGATTCCTAATTTCAGCACCATGAGCAGATGCACGCCCACAAACGCAATGAGTAGTCCGGGAATGACGAAGACGTGGAGCGCGAAGAATCGCGAGAGCGTCGCTCCCGCAATGATCGGGCCGCCGAGCATTAGATTGACGGCCCAAGGCCCAATTACCGGAACACGACTAGCGATCGATGCTCCTATGCCCAATCCCCAGTAGGCATCCTGGTCGAAGCGCAGAACCTGTCCGGTAAATGCCATACCCAGCGTCACGAGCAAAAGTAAGACGCCAACCATCCAGGTCAGTTCTCTGGGAAATTTGTAGGCTCCAAAAAGGAAAACCTGCACCATGTGGATCAAGACGATCGCGACCATGAAATTCGAGCCCCAGCCGTGCAGCGCACGTATGAACCAACCCAGAGAAATACCGTGGTTGAGGGTCTGGAGGCTGCTCCACGCTTCTCCTGCGGAGGGCACATAGATGAGAGCCAGCAGGATGCCGGTGACAATCTGGAGCATGAAACAGGTGAGTGCAGCACTGCCGAAAACGTAGAACCAACTCGCCGTCTCCCGAGGAACCGGGTGCTCGAGCGTTTCTCGGATCGGCGCGCCCAACTGCAGCCGCAGATCGAGCCAGTTGACGAGTTTTTGGATCACGCGCATGTCATCTTTTCTCCCGCCTTCTTTGCTACGGGCTGACCGGGAGTCGGCATTTCGCCAGCCTTGATGAGAAGCTTTCCGTCTTCGATTTTGTAGTGATACTGAAACAATCCTCGCTCTGGAGGTCCCGACGCGCGGGATCCATCCTGGTAATAGGCTCCACCGTGGCACGGACACATGAAGAGACTTGATTGAGGAAACCAGCGAACCGGGCATCCCAGATGCGCACAATTGACGGCAAAAACCTGGAACGTGTGATCATCCACATTCCGCACCCAGCAGGCGATGTCGCCGGTTTCGCCATCCCAGACATTGACGACGGGATTTTTGTAAGTGGCAAGTCTCGTCTGGCCAGCGGGAAACTGTTCCAGTCCGCCAAGCGAGAGCCACGACTCGTATCCATACTTTTTTTCACGAATCACTGGCGACAGGAGATAGCGCACGATCGGCACGGCCAAGAAAGCACCGACGATACCGTTCAGAACCAAGCCAAGTTTCACGAGCGCCGCTCGCCTGGAGATATTGTTTTCCACACTCATCGAACTCCTCCGCCGGCCGAGTTGATCAAAGCAACCGGGTACGGCTGGCCGGGGAACTTTGTCCGCTGGCTGGAAAGCCACGCCACCACATCGGAAATGTCTTGGACTGACATGGGGCGGCCCTCGACGTCAGCGCGCCAGTCCGGCGCACCCAGTTCGGGCCGGCCTGCGATTACGATGGTTCGAAGTTGCTGGTCGTTGATCAGCGCGAGAAACGAGCCATCTACAATCGAGCTAGCCTTACTTCCGCCGCGTCCGGAGGCTCCGTGACAGGAAGCGCAGTAAGTTCGATACACATCGGCGCCACGTTGCGGATCGCCACGAGCCTCGGCCGCATAAGGCGGCGGAGTCTGATCGCCGAGAACATCCGGTTTCGCCCAGGATCGAATTCCTCGAACGAGCGCATCAATTTGCTGGTCAGTGAGCATGCCTCCTGCGCTCTGCGCGAAGGCAGGCATTGGAGTGCCCGATTCTCCGTTCGCTGCGGTGCGCCGAATCACCGTGTCGTCGGCAATTGCGAGGAAAACGGGATTAGCCAAGGCGATGGATGCTCCTCCTTTACCATCTGGGCCGTGACATCCTGCGCAGTTCTGACCGTAAAGGAGCTTGAAGTCGACGACCTCGCTCGGCGCTACTACCTCTGAGTCCTTCCGAGGCACACCGGGGGCACCTGTGCATGCCCCACAAAACACGAGAGCAACAATGGGGAAAGCAACGAGAATCGCTCGACGATTCATTGCCGGGGACTCTCACTGTTCTTCTCGTCCATCGCTCCCGGCGCTTCAATCCCGGCGCGGACTTGGAACGGAAGATATTGCCAGGTGCTTATGCGCTCCTGGCGGGAAACCACGATGCCGGCGACGATGCCGAATCCGATCTGAGAAACGACAAACCAGAGCCAGTCGATGCGCTGGTTGAGCACGGGATCCAGCGCCTCGAGAGTGCTATGGATCAGCCCCGTCCAAAGAATGGGAGCGATCACCCCTCCGAGTAGAATCGGTCGGCGCGGAAACATCGGAAGCGCCACGCCATAAAGAAGCCCAACGAGTACAGAACAGACAATGTGGATGATTGCGGCGATGATCAAAGCATCCCAATGAAAGGCCGCGATTTCCGCAACCGTAGACCGCACGGGAAATAATCCAGCGGATAAAAGGTTGATGGGATACCACATGCCGTGGCCACTGACGATTCCATACAGCACAGCGAGGACAGCCATGGCGACGCTTCCTGCCAAGCCCCCTTTGACACCCGCCGAAATCGGATAAATTTCCAGCGGCAGACGCGCTCGGTTTAGTTCCTCTGTCATCCATTCGACTCGAGCGACCTGCGGTCGCAGAGTTGCAACAGCCGACGCTTTCCCGGTCACTGGCACGGATTCATGTTTTTCATGCGGCAGCACATCGCGAAACCACCCGACACAGCCAGCCATTGCGAAGATCGCACCAAGAATGCTCACCGAGGCGCTAGTGACTAATCCCGCGAACACCAGTGTTAAGCCAAAAGCCAGGATGATGGGCCACGCCGTCGGCGCCGGTACTTCGATCGTGCGCGGCTCGCGCCGTGTATCACTGGCCAGTTCCGGCATTTCCGATGCCATTCTGCAGTCCTTCCCTTATCGTCCAATCACGTACACGACGGTGAAAACGACAACCCACACTGCGTCCACAAAATGCCAGTAGAGAGATAAGACATCGACGCGCTCAGCGTGTTCCGCTCTCAGGCTCCCCAGAAGCGTGAACGCCATAACTATCGAAAGGCCTGTGAGACCCACAACCACATGGAACGCGTGCAATCCAACCAATGAGTAGTAAGTTGTTCCAAACAGATTCGTGCTGATCGTGAATCCTTCGTGGTAAATCAGCCGATGCCATTCGCTAGCGGTTCCATACATGAAAGCGGCACCCAGCGCGATAGTCGCGAACCACCACGCGCCGAAAGCTCGCACGCTACCCCGGCGAAGCGCTCTCACGGCCAAGTGAATCGTCAGACTGCTGGAGAGCAAGCAAATCGTGTAAAAGATCGGGACACTGAGAACGTCCTTTGGCATCGGTCCCGTCAGACTCTTCCCGACATAGAAAAGGTACGCGACTACAAAAATCGTGAAGATGGCGGACTCCGCCGCGATCAGGCCGAACATTCCAACGGTGCCGCGCGAAGGACGATCCCACTCAATCGGCCTCGCCACAGTCACGGAAGTCGCGTTCATAGCGTTTCCTTCATTCATACTTCCAGTCTGGATCTTCGGGATGCTTAAGGTCCCAAAGAGGGCGGCGACTTCTGACCGTTGGAATCGTGCTGAAGTTATAGGCAGGCGGCGGTGAACTCGTAGACCATTCGAGGGTCCAGGCATCCCACGGATCGCTTCCAGCAGGCTCACCTCGGAAGGACGACCACAGCAGGTTGTAAACGAAAACCAGAACGCCCGCCGCCTGAAAAAAGACGCCGATCGTGACGATGAGATTCCAGGTATCCCAGCCGCGGCCGGGCTCATAAGTGTAGATTCGTCGCGGCATGCCGAGCAGCCCGGGGACATGCATGAAATCGAAAGTCAGGTGAAATCCAATCAGGAACAGCCAGAAGTGCCACCGCCCCAGAGTTTCGCTGTACATTTTTCCCGACACCTTCGGAAACCAGTAATAAAAGGCTCCGAAGATGGCGAACAGAATCGCACCCACGATCACATAGTGAAAGTGTGCGACTACGAAATACGAAGCGCTCAGTTGCCAATTGAACGGGGCGCTGGCCAACATGACTCCTGTAAGACCGGCGATCAGGAACTGGAACAGAAATGCAATCGCGAATAGCATCGGTGTCTTAAACAGGATCTTTCCGCCCCACATCGTGGCCAGCCAGTTGAAGATTTTGATTCCCGTGGGAACCGCGATTGCCATGGTCGAAAACACGAAGAAGGTATTCGCATTGGCGCTCATTCCAACCGTAAACATGTGGTGGGCCCAAACCGACATGCTTATGAAACCGATCGCTACCGTGGCCGCGACCATGATTGGATAGCCAAACATTGCCTTGCGGGAAAACACCGGAACAATTTCCGAAATGAATGCGAACGCAGGGATCACCAGGACGTAAACTTCGGGGTGGCCAAAGACCCAGAAGAAGTGCATCCAGATCACGGCGGAACCTCCGGCCTGTGTGTCGAAGAAATGTCCGCCTAGATAGCGGTCGATCACCAGCATTACTTGCGCGGCAGTCAGCGGGCTCACGGCAAGGATTACCAACCCGGCCATCACTAGGTTGAGCCACGCCAGCAGCGGCATTTTCCCCAAGCTCATCCCCGGGCAGCGCATGCATAAAATCGTCGTCATGATATTGATCGCCGTGCCGATGCTGCCGAATCCTGAAACCAGCAAAGCCAGCGTCCAGAAATCCGTGCTGTGTCCCACCGAGAACGTTCGTGAAGTAAGGGGAGCGTACGCAAACCATCCCACGTCCGGCGCGTTTCCTGCTCCATACAGGCCGTTCGCTCCGACCAGGCTGAAATAAAGAAGAAGCCCTCCGAATGCGGTGAGCCAGAAACTGAAAGCATTCAAACGTGGAAACGCCATGTCCCGCGCGCCAATCATCAGCGGAACCAAATAGTTGGCGAATCCAAACACCAGAGGCATGGCCACGAAGAAAATCATCGTGGTTCCATGCATGGTGAACATCCGGTTGAAAACTTGCGGGGAGACAAAATCGTTATGGGGACGAATCAGCTGAATGCGGATGATCGTTGCCTCGATTCCGCCGACCACAAGAAAAATCAAAGCATAGACGACATACAGAATGCCCAGCCGCTTGTGATCAACCGTCGTGACCCATTCATGCAGTTGATCGACGAATGGACGCGAGAGGCCTTCACTCCTCGGCCACGCGATAGAATCTGTCGCCATCAGGCGCTCCTCTCGACCAGGCTCGGCAATGGGCTCAAGAACGTGTTCAACGAAGTGTCTCCAGGTAAGCGGTCAATGCGTCGAGTTCCCCATCATTCAACTCCATTGCCGGCATCAAGGATCCAGGCTTGATCGCGTTGGGATTTTGAATCCAGAGCCGAAGATTTTTCGCCGTATTAAGGGCAGCGCCGGCGGCGATCGTATCGCGACTCATCAGGTGAGTTAGATCCGGACCGAAGCGCCCGTTGGCCACCGTTCCAGCTATGGTGTGGCAGTTGATGCAAGCGGTGGTTTCGAATATTCGTTGCCCCTGGGTGGCAGCATCACCTACGGCTCCGGGTTGGCGCTGCTCTTCAATCCAGCGGTCGAAGTCCTCGCGCGATTGAACATAAACGCGCAGAAGCATCTTGGCGTGTTGAGTCCCGCAATACTGGGCGCACTGGCCCAGATAGAGGCCGGTCTGCTGTGGATCGATCCATATGCTGTTCGGATGGTTGGGAATGAGATCAGTTTTACCCGCCAGACGCGGAATCCAGAAACTGTGGTCAGTATCCGCCGACAGCAACTGAATGAAGGTCGGCGTCGGATGGGTCGGATCGCTGACCGGCACATGCAATTCATTCGCGGTCACAACCTTCAGACCCGGGTAGCGGTACTCCCACCAGAACTGGTGGCCAATTGCGACAACCTCAATCGCTCCGTCAGGTCGCGATGCCTTCTGGACGTCGGCGATCACTCGCACCGTTGCCATGAATAAAGCCACCACAATCAGCACGGGGATGACGGTCCAGGCAAGTTCTACTTGATTGCTGCCGTACACCTGAGGAGGCTCGCGGCCATCGTCGTTGGCCCTTTTCCTGAACTTAACGACACAGTAAGCGAGCAAGCTAAAGACGACCACGAAGATGGATGCCGTGACCGCTAGAACAAAAAGGGACAATCCGAAGATCGACTTGGCAGGCGTCGAAGCGGGCGCAAAGATATTTGTCGGACTCAGGGCTGGAGTTGCGGGATCGATGGAGCCAGCTGCGGCCACGAACCAGAGGACAACCGAAAGCACCTGAAGCGCGCTCAATCTCTTCGATGTGTATGCGCTCCTCATTTGCAAACTTGCTCGATCCCAGAGTCTTGAATCTCTCCAAGTCAGTGATGCAGAACTTAGTAGATCAGTTACATGTTCGCGGCGATTTCTGTCGGGCTCCGCTATGACTCCTTCTTCGCTCTGGCACGTTCTCTGCTCGATCGAAGGAGCAAAACAATCGACCTGGGTGCCACCGAGTAGTTCATGCGCTGTAAAGCAATGCCACCTGCCGAGAAATCGTTAGGACTCGGCAATGCAGTATCCACAATTCTTTTCCACTCCGATAGAACCCCTTCCTGCACCTGGAAGTGCACCTCTTCCCAATATGCGTTGATCATGGCGTAAATATCGTCATCGTCCTGTGAGGCGCCGTGCAGGCAGAACGCCAGGGTATGAGAGTCGTAGGAGAGATCGACCGTTGGACCCGCTCCGTACCAGGAAATATCCTCCCGCCAGAACCTACTACGTCCCAGGGCAGGATGATTTTTCCGGAATGCAATCATGCCTTGAAAGAAACGGAAAATGTCGGCGTTCGCCCGGAGTTGGCTCCAGTCCAGCCAACCCGTTTCGTTGTCCTGGGTGTACGGATTGTTGTTGCCGAACTGCGTGTTCATAAATTCGTCTCCTGCCCGGAGCATCGGGGTTCCGTTCGATAACAACAGCAGGCAACAGAAGTTCTTAATCTGTTTTCGACGTAGCGCGAGCACCTCCGCCGCCGCGCCTTCGTCTCCTTCGTTGCCGCAGTTCCAGCTAAGATTGGCGTCGGTGCCGTCCTGATTGTTATTACCGTTTTTCCAATTGTGCTTGTGGTCGTAGGAAACGAGATCGTACAGAGTGAAGCCGTCGTGGGAAGTTACAAAGTTCACACTCTGGTAGGCGTGATATGCATCGGCGCGGCTGTCGGGAAACAGATCATCGCTGCCGTAGAGGCGGCGCATCAGGTCGGCCACCATCCCCGGATCACCCTTAACGAAGCGGCGAATGTCGTCGCGATACCGCCCATTCCACTGCAGCCAAGTCAGACCTGGGAAGCCGCGGCCAAGCTGATACGCGCCTGTGTCCCAGGGTTCTGCGATTAAATGCAATCGGCTGAGCTCCGGATCGGCGGAAATTTGACTGAAGATGGGAGCTTCTCCCCAGTTGAGAGATCCATCCGCATTGCGGCTAAACACGGACGCCAGATCGAAGCGGAATCCGTCGATGTGCATTTCTCGCTTCCAGTAACGCAAGCTATCCATCACCATCTTGCGCACATGCGGCTGGCTGAAATTCAAAGTATTTCCGGTGCCTGAGTAATTCGCATAAGGGTTTGCCGGATCCGAGGACAGCATGTAATAGCCTGCACTGTCGAAACCCTTGAAGCTGTAAATTGGCCCCCGGTGGTCGCCCTCGCAGGTGTGGTTGTACACGACGTCTAGCACCACGCCGATATCAGCCTCATGAAGCGCCTTCACCATCTTCTTGAATTCAATGTGTTGTTCGTCAGCACCGCAGCTGCTCGCATACTGCGCATGGGGTGCAAAGAAATTCAAAGGCATGTAGCCCCAGTAATCGCCTTCTTGCGGATCACGCTGAAAAACCGGCATCAGTTCGACAATCGTGATCCCGAGCTCCTTCAGATACGGGACCTTTTCTATCAGGCCGGCGTATGTTCCGGCGCGAGCTGGAGCGACGCCGGAGTTGGAGTTCTTAGTAAATCCCCTCACGTGAAGTTCATAGATGATGGCATCCGACTGATGAAGCGGTGAGCGATCCGCTGACCAATCAAATGTCGGGTGGTGAGCGACCAAAACTCCTAAAGGCGCATGGCCCGCGTTTTCCCCTTCACGCATCGCGAGTTTGCGATCAAAACCGGGAGGGAAGAAAATGCATTTCGCGTAGGGATCCAGGAGTACCTTCTGCGGGTCAAAGCTATGCAGTTGAGGAAGGGTCTCTCCCGCCACGGAGTACGCGTAGTAGCGGGCATCGCCCATTTTTGCGATCGGAATCCGGCAGTGCCAAATTTGCCCTGACTTATTCCGCAGAAAATCGAAGCGAAAGGTCAGCAGGGGGTTCACCAAATCAGCGGCGGAATACAGCAATAACGTGACGCTCTCCGCGCGCTCAGAGTGAACGGCGAAGTTGAACGCCTGCTCCTCGTTGATCCAACTGACCCCAAGGGGTAAGGAACTTCCCTCCGCCTGGGCCCACGTCGGGCGTTTGGAGAATGCGGCCGGCTCGGGGAGGGCAGCCTCGGCTGGAGAATCTACATTAGCAAGCACATCGAGGGTTGACCTGTTCACTTAGCCTCTCTGAACCCTAATTAGTTTCGCCAGCGAACCCCACTTTGGAAAAATACAGCTTGTTACGAGGCTGGCGCCGGCCGCATCCGGCGGGTGGTTGCTTACTTGCATTTGTCCTTCCAAGCTCGACCGAAATCGGCCTCGGGACGCGTGTGCGCTGGATCAGCTAGTTGGTCGTAAGAGCGCGGCGCGAGCTGTTGAAAAGCGCGAACCGTGTCATTCGGCGGTGACAGGACTTCGTCAGATGCCAATCAGGTGTCAGACTTCGGAGGCCGCTCGATCTGCGAAAATCACAGCCCGATCCTGTCGAATCCGTCCAGCGGGGATTGACGCATCGGCCTTGCGCAAGCGCACAAGAGCATCAACCTTCTCTTTACCCGTCACCAACCAGAGGATCTGCCTGGCGCGGTTAATGACCGGATAGGTTAACGTCATTCGTCGTCTCCCCTGGTAGCTGGCGGTGAGAGCCACATCACTCGCAGTAACGTTAAGTACCGGATCAGCCGGAACCAGAGAGGCAGTGTGGCCATCAGGTCCCAGGCCGAGGTGGACCAAGTCTAGCGTGGGCTGCGAACCCGCCAACTCCTGGAGAGTCAAAGCATACAGTCCGGGCGCGGCTTCCAAGTCCGGCGATTCCACTGGCATGGGATGGATATGCTCGGCTGGAATAGAGGAGTGATCGAGGAGACTTTCGCGAAGATGCGTGAGATTTCTGTCTGGATTTCCTGCCGGCGCCACGCGCTCGTCCACTTGCACGACGTGGATACTCTCCCACGGGAGTTCCTCCCGGGCCAGCGCGCGTAGCATGATCCAGGGAGTACGCCCGCCGCTGACGGCCATAACGAAGCGACCACGCGCAGCGACAGCAGCCCGCCCTGCCGCGGCAATAAACTTAGCGGCCGCTTGGGCGGCAGATTCGTCATCGGCGAATACTTCAACCTTCATACCGGTTTCTCCGCTTCGATTCCCAGCGCGTCGAGCGTCATCACGGAAAGCAGCCTTTTCTCGTCAAGCAGCTTTGCTCTCAGCAGTCTCGTCCCCAACGATCGGGTCCTGCCAGCCTCCCGGCGGCGTCACTCGGTCGATCTCATTCGGTCCCCAGCTCTTCGGCTCGTAAGGGTAGACTGGCGTCGCTTTCTTGAGGATTGGATCGACGATTCGCCAGGCTTCTTCCACGTAGTCTTCGCGCGCAAATAGGGTAGTGTCCCCCGCCATGGCATCTCCCAGCACCCGTTCATACGCGTCCATTTCCTCTGCGCCGGGTTGTTCGCTCGCGATCATCTCCGCGGGTTCGCCGGCCATTTCGTCGGGAGACATCACTGTCATGCCCATGGCAATGGACACATCCGGGCTGATTCGGAAGCGAAGATAATTCGAGTGCAGAACTTCCGCTGGGATGACACTAGGCGGCTTTCGTAGCCGACAGACCACCTCCGTGGACGTGACCGGCAAACACTTCCCGGCGCGAATGTAGAACGGAACTCCTTGCCACCGCCAGGAATTGACTTCCAGCCTAACCGCGGCGAAGGTTTCGACTTTCGAGTCCGGCGCGACTCCCTTTTCGTGCAGATATCCGCGAAACTGCCCGCGAACAACACTTTTCGCGTCCAATGCTGGAATTGCCTTCAGCACTTTGACCTTCTCATCGCGAAGAGACTCGCTGTCCGATCTTACCGGTGCTTCCATCGCCAGATTACAAAGAACCTGGAATAGATGGTTTTCAACGACATCGCGGATCGTTCCAGTTTCGTCGTAGAAAGCACCGCGGCCTTGGACACCAAAATCCTCCGCCATCGTGATTTGCACACTCTCCACATAATGGCGGTTCCAGAACGCTTCCATGAATGCATTTGTGAAGCGGAATACCACCATATTTTGCACCGGTCGTTTGCCCAGGTAATGGTCGATCCGGAAAATCGACGACTCATCGAACTTGCGGAGAATAACTTCGTTCAGATGTCGTGCGGACTCCAGGTCATGTCCGAAGGGCTTCTCGACGATGATCCGAGCATTCGACGTGCAGCCGCAATATTCCAGTTTTTCGAGCACCGCTTCGAACATGATCGGAGGGATCGCGAGATAGTGCGCCGGTCGTTGACTTCCTTTCAATTCCTTGCCGAGGGCCTGAAAGGTAGCAGGATCGTTGTAGTCTCCATCGACATAGCGAAGTAAGGAAGAGAGTTTCTCGAAGGCTGCGGAATCGACTCCGCCGTGTTTTTCGAGGCTATCGTGAGCGCGCGCCTTGAGCTGGTCGAGCGTCCAGCCAGCTTTAGCGACGCCGATGACTGGCACATCCAGATGCCCACGTTTTATCATCGCCTGCAACGCAGGAAAGATTTTCTTATATGCCAAGTCGCCGGTCGCTCCGAAGAAAACCAACGCGTCGGAATGGGGATTGCTCACAATCTTCTCCTTAAGCCACTTTAGATTTGTCTTCGGATTTTTCCAGATGCCCGCCGAACTGATATCGCATCGCGGACAAAAGTTTGTCGGCGAACTCAGCCTCGCCCCGCGAGCTGAATCGCTCGTAGAGCGCGCAAGTAAGAACCGGCGCCGGGACGGCCTCGTCAATCGCCGCTTTGATCGTCCAGCGCCCTTCGCCAGAGTCGGAAACACGGCCGGCAAACTTCGAAAGATTTGGATCCTGCATCAGCGCGTTGGCGGTTACATCCAGGAGCCAGGACGCGATCACGCTTCCACGCCGCCAAACCTCCGCGACATCGCGCAGGTTCAAGTCATACTGGTAATGTTCTGGATCGCGTAGCGGCGTGGTTTCAGCGTCGGCTGTACTGTTCGCGTGCTTGCCGACGTTTGCGGAGCGCAGAATCGCCAACCCCTCGGCATACGCCGCCATAATTCCGTACTCCATTCCGTTGTGGACCATCTTGACGAAGTGGCCAGCGCCGTTTTGGCCGCAGTGCAGATAACCCTGCTCGGCGGTACCATCGATCTTGTCGCGGCCGACGGTGCGCGGAATGTCGCCCATTCCAGGGGCTAGCGCTGCGAAAATTGGATCGAGCCGTTTGACGACTTCGGTCTCGCCTCCGATCATCATGCAGTACCCGCGCTCCAGGCCCCATACCCCTCCGCTTGTACCCACATCCACATAGTGGATCTTTTGCGGAGCGAGCTGTTTCGCCCGCCGGATATCGTCGATGTAATAAGAGTTGCCCCCATCGATAAGGATGTCCCCCGACTCAAGGTGTGGCAAGAGCTCGGCGATAGTGCTGTCGACAACCCCCGCCGGCACCATCAGCCAGATCGCTCGTGGCTTCTCAACTTTCTTCACGAAATCTGCCAGCGATCCGGACCCCGTCGCCTTTTCCTTGACGAGTTCGTTCACCGTTTGTGGCGTCCTGTCGAATACCACGCAGCTGTGACCCTTACGGATGAGCCGTCGCACCATATTGGCTCCCATCCTTCCCAAACCGATCATCCCGAGTTGCATGGCTGTCTCCTTATTTGAAAGCGCAGTTTCTACAAGGCTTCCGTGCGATCCACGACGACCTGGCGCCCAGCGGGCCTGTCAGGCGGTCCCCTTCGATTTTCGGTAATACCGGATCAGATTATTAGTTGAACTATCGTGCGCCAGCGTTGGCTCCGTCTTGCTTTCGATCTCAGGAATGATGCGCTGCGCCAGCACTTTGCCCAGTTCGACGCCCCACTGGTCAAATGAATCGATGTTCCAGATTGCCCCTTGGGTAAAGACGGAGTGTTCGTAGAGCGCCACCAGTTTGCCCAGAGTTTCCGGTGTGAGTCGTTCCGCCAGGATCGTGTTCGATGGACGATTGCCCTCGAACACTCGGTGAGGAACCAGCCACTTTGGAGTGCCTTCCGCTTGGACCTGCTCGGGAGTCTTCCCGAATGCCAGCGCCTCGGTTTGCGCGCAGACATTGGCAATCAACATATCGTGGTGATGGCCCAGTGGATTGAGTGCCTGCGCGAAAGCGATGAAATCGCAGGGAATCAACCGGGTTCCCTGATGAATCAACTGGTAGAACGAGTGTTGGCCGTTGGTTCCCGGTTCTCCCCAGTAAATTGGACTGGTGTCATGGGTCACTTTCTTCCCGGCGAGCGTCACATGTTTACCGTTGCTTTCCATCGTCAGTTGCTGAAGATAGGCCGGGAACCGCTTCAGATATTGTTCGTAAGGCAACACTGCTACAGTTTGCGCACCAAAAAAGTCGTTGTACCAAATTGACAGAAGACCCATCAGCACGGGCAGGTTGCGCTCGAAGGGAGTGGTGCGGAAGTGCTCGTCCATTTGATGGAAGCCGCTCAACATGGCGCGGAAATTCTCCGGCCCGATGGCGACCATCGTAGAAAGACCGATGGCCGAATCCATTGAGTAGCGCCCCCCGACCCAATCCCAGAACTCGAACATGTTGGCGGTATCGATCCCGAATTTCTCAACCTCCGTCGCATTGGTGGAAACGGCCACAAAGTGTTTCGCCACCGACTTCTCATCCCCTCCCAAACCGGCAAGGGACCAGGCGCGCGCCGTTTGGGCGTTCGTCATCGTTTCTAGCGTCGTGAATGTTTTCGAAGAAATTATGAAGAGCGTCTCCGAGGGATCAAGATCGCGGACGGCTTCCGCGAAATCCGTGCCGTCGATGTTCGACACAAAGCGAAATGTCATTGCTCGGTCTGTGTAGTGCTTGAGGGCCTCGTACGCCATTACCGGACCGAGGTCAGAGCCGCCGATGCCAACGTTGATCACGCTCCGAATCCGCTTGCCGGTGTGACCTTTCCACTCGCCGCTTCGGACTCGGTTGGCAAAATTGGCCATTTGGTCGAGCACAGCATGCACTTTTGGCACAACATTCTCGCCGTCCACGACGATCGAAGCGTCGCGCGGTGCGCGCAGGGCGGTGTGTAAGACAGCACGCTTCTCCGTGAGGTTGATCTTCTCCCCCCGGAACATAGCGTCGACCCGTTCTTGCAGCTGAGATTCCTCGGCGAGCTGGATCAACAATCTGAGGGTTTCACCCGTAATGCGATTCTTCGAGTAGTCCAGAAAAAGGCCGACAGCCTCGGCAGTCATGCTCTCGCCGCGTTTCGGATCTTCTGCAAAAAGCTGCCGCAGGTGTAGGTCCTTGACCTTCTTATAATGAGTTTGCAGATCCTTCCAGGCTTGGTGTTTAACTGTGGGGCGTCTTGTGATTGCTTCAACTCTCGCTGCCATATCCGCTATCCTTTCGGGTCCTCTAGTGCTTTCAACGAACTCGTGAATCTCTGACTTATTCTATGAGCCCGGAATGCCGCGTGGAGTTATCTAGCACCGCAAATCTTAGCCCACTTCGCAGTACTCCTCCTCAAGCATTCGCAATTCCAGTCCAAGCCGCTCCTCACGCCGGAAAGCCACAATCTCCAACAGTAAGGACTTAAAGACCTAACCTTAACGAATTGGTTACCGACGTTCGGCGTGAACCGGAAACAGTGTCAACAGTTTGACAAATGACGACGACAAGATCAGATTCGCCCCTCCTTTGCCCTCAAAGTGGCACGACGAAACCGGCAACCTGCGGCAGTGAACTGAGCAATTTGCTCGCTCCGTTCCACAGGATCTGCACCCCGATGCATACCAGCAGGAAAGAGGAGAGCCTTAGAATTACGTTCATACCGGTTTGGCCCATAACGTCCGCCAACCGGTCGGCAAAGCCATAGCAAAGATAAATGGTAACCGCAACAAACGCGGAACCGATAGCCGCAGCAAGAAGCGCTAGAAGGTTTGCGCCTAGATGGTGCGGTTCATTTGCTCCCAAGGTGATCGCGACCGAGATCGAGCCTGGACCAACCGTCAAAGGCAGTGTTAGCGGGTAAAACGCATCACTTAGAGCGTCCTTGCAGCTGACTGTACGCCGGACCGCATTTCGATCGTCCGCATCCTTCTGGTTCAACATCGACCAGCCCGTCGAAATCACGACGAGCCCGCCGCCCACCTGAACCACCGGAAGAGAAATGCCAAAGAATGAGAGCACATGGGATCCGATGGCGAAGGACCCGACCAGCAGAATGAAGCTGTCGACGGCGATGCGGCGAGAGAGTAGTTTCCGAGTCTCCGTTGTGTAATCTCTCGTGAGCGACAAAAAGATCGGACTCCCTCCGATCGGATCAACGATTGGAAAGAGCGCGCTCACGACGAGCAGAATGCCTTTGACAACTTGAATCACCGAGCCCATTTCGTTCTACTTTCCGGACCTGGAGCTCAGAGCCGGTTCAAGGCCCGGTTGCCCCGTATCGGATGTCATGGGGCTACTGGAACGCTTTGAACTTTCTGTCAACTCCGTTAACCATTGGAACGCTTGGGGCGACAGCATGTCATCACGGACTCGCCAACGCCAATTTCCATCGGGACGTCCCGGCACGTTCATGCGTGCTTCGCTGCCTAAATTGAGCAGGTCCTGCAGCGGAGCAATCGCGAGCGCCGCCAAGGACGACCACGCCATGCGCATCAGATCTGACGCGGCATCAGCACTCTCGCCCGGCCCGCGCTGCAGGTAGTTCCACAAATTCTGCCGCTGGTAGTCGGGCAGCTCTTCGTACCATTGCCGGGTTGTAGCATTGTCATGGGTACCGGTGTAGACCACCGTGTTGGAAACAAAGTTGTTTGGAAGATACGGATTATCCGCATGTCCATCAAATGCAAATTGCAGCACTCTGGTTCCCGGCACTTGAAATTGATCGCGCAGCGCATACACGTCGGGCGTAATCAGACCTAGATCCTCCGCGATAAACGGTAGATGGCCCAGTTCCTTCCGGACTGCTTCAAAAAAGCTGGCGCCCGGGCCTGAAACCCATTGCCCAGACTGAGCGGTTGGAGCGTCGGCCGGAACGTGCCAGGCAGCTGCGAAGCCGCGGAAGTGATCCAATCGGATCACGTCGACGTGATTCATTAGGGCGCGGAGCCGATCGATGCACCATTGATAACCAGTCGCGCGAAGCGCGTCCCAGTTGTAAACAGGATTGCCCCACAGCTGTCCTTCCGCGCTGAAATAATCAGGAGGAACTCCGGCAACAAAGCGCGGCCGCCTTTGCTCGTCCAGCAGAAAAAATTCCGGGTTAGCCCAAACGTCGCTCGAATCCGCGGAAACGAAAAAAGGCAGATCGCCAATCAAACCCACGCCGTTCGCGTGGGCGTACTCTTTGAGTTGATCAGCCTGACGGAACAGCAGGAATTGCGCAAAGCGAACTTGATCGATGTCACTTGCTAACTCGCGCCGCGCCTCGGCGAGAGCACTCGGGCTTCGCTGAACCAACTCGGCTGGCCAGTCGAGATAATAAGCATCGTGATATTTGGCTTTCAGCGCTCGGAATAGGGCGTAATCCTCTAGCCAGCTCGCCTGTTTGAGGCAGAACTCGTCGAAAGCAGGTGTCAGGTCAGTGCCTCCACGCCCATCAGCTTTGAACTTCGTCCACGCCTTTTGGAGCAGCTGCAGCTTGAACGGAATCACGGAGTCGTAGTCGACCACGTCGGGGGAGAAGTGAGACTCACAATCCTTTGCCTGCAGCAACCCTTCCGAAATCAGGGAAGCTGGGCTGATCAGCAGCGCATTCCCGGCGAACGACGAAAGAGATTGATACGGTGAATTTCCGTAACCCGTCGGGCCGAGTGGTAGCGCCTGCCACCAACTTTGGCCGGCATTATGGAGGCGATCAATCCATGAGGACGCCGACGATCCCAGATCGCCGATGCCATACGGCGACGGCAAAGACGTAACGTGCAGCAGCAAGCCGGAAGCGCGATACTCGGACGGAAACGGCGGAACAGGCGAAGGTGCCCACCCCCACGCGCGCGGCGCTTCGCTCATTATCGCGCTCCATCCTGGGAAACGCCTGTGGAGGACCCTAAGGCATTGTTCACCATCTGCTGGGCCTCGCTCACGATCGCGGACAGATGCGCTTGGCTCTTGAAACTCTCCGCATAGATTTTGTAGATGTTCTCGGTACCGGAGGGCCGGGCTGCAAACCAGCCAGTCTGTGCCACAACTTTCAGACCGCCGATGGGAGCGTTGTTGCCCGGCGCTTTGGTCAGCTTGGCTGTAATTGGCTCACCCGCGAGATCCAACTCCTTTACTGCGTCCGGCGAGAGCTTCTGTAACTTTAATTTCTGCTCGGGCGTGGCCGGGGCGTCGATACGCGTGTAGTAGGGAGTGCCAAACTCCGTCGTCAGTTCGCGATAATGCTCTCCGGGATTTTTGCCGGTGCGCGCGGTAATCTCCGCCGCCAACAGGTCCATGATTAGTCCGTCTTTGTCGGTCGTCCACACGGCACCGTCAAGACGAAGGAAACTTGCCCCCGCGCTCTCTTCTCCGCCGAAACAACATGAGCCGTCGACCAGGCCGGGCACAAACCACTTGAAACCCACCGGCACTTCAAGAAGCTTGCGGCCGAGCTTTTGCACGACTCGATCGATCATGCTACTGCTCACCAGGGTCTTCCCCACTGCAACTTCGTGACGCCATTGTGGTCGGTGCGTGAGCAAATATCGGATAGCAACGGCAAGATAATGGTTCGGGTTCATCAACCCGGCGACCGGAGTTACGATGCCATGGCGGTCTGCGTCGGTATCGTTGGCGAAAGCGACCTGGTACTGATCTTTGAGCCCAACTAACCTGGCCATCGCATAAGGGCTCGAACAGTCCATGCGAATTTTACCGTCGTGGTCAACGGTCATGAACGAAAACGTCGGATCGATGATGGGATTGACGACGGCAATATCCAGCCCGTAAATGGAGTTGATCGGTTCCCAGTAGGGCTGCGATGCCCCGCCCAGCGGATCTACTCCAAGTTTGAGGCCGGCGCCACGAATCGCATCCATATCAACCACGTTCTTGAGATCTTGAACGTATGGGAGAACGAAGTCTTCCTGGTGCGTTGTCGCAGCCTGAATCGCTTTGGCATACGGAACGCGCTTGACCCCGGCATTTCCGGCCCGCAACAAATTGTTCGCGCGATCTTCCACCCAGCGCGTCACATCAGTGTCAGCCGGGCCGCCGTTGGGCGGGTTGTACTTAAACCCTCCGTCCTCCGGCGGATTGTGCGAAGGCGTAACCACAATGCCATCCGCAAGGCGCTCCTTGCGGCGGCGGTTGTAAACCAGAATGGCTCGCGAGATGACCGGTGTGGGAGTGATGCCGTCCTTTTCCTGGATGATCGTCTCTACGTTATTCGCGGCCAGCACTTCGAGAGCGGTGCGCTGCGCCGGTCCAGACACCGCGTGTGTGTCCTTTCCCATATAAAGCGGGCCGTCCGTTCCCTGCTGCCGGCGGTAGTCGCAGATCGCCTGGGTAATGGCCAGGATGTGCGCTTCAGTGAACGTCCCGTTCAGAGGAGAGCCCCGGTGCCCGCTGGTGCCGAAGCTAACTAGCTGAGTGCGATCCTGGAGGTCGGGACGACGTTCGAAATATTCTTTCACCAGGTGAGCTACGTCCACCAACAGCTCTTTTGGGGCCGGTTTGCCGGCAAGCGGCGAAATTATCATTCCGTTAGTCTTACTTGCTGCCAGGGGTGTTTCTAAACTACTGGGCATGGTTCCACCTTCCAAATGTCGGATGCGTATTCCGAAATGCTGCGGTCGCTTGAAAACTTTCCGGAACTGGCCACGTTCAGGATCGCTTTGTGCGCCCACTCGCCGGGGTCGGCGTAGAGTGCGCCCACTCGTTCCTGCGCCTGACAATAAGAGGTCAGGTCGGCCAGGTGCATGTAATGATCGCCGCCGGTCAGCAGCGTATCGCGCAAAGGAGTGAACACTCCCGGTTCGTTGCGGCTGAAGTAGTCGGAAAAAATCAGGTCGAGAGCGGCTCGAGTCTCCGGTTCGTGCTCATAATGCCAGTACGGGTTGTACCAACCGCGACTGTTCTCCACCTGCTCCACCGTCAAACCGAACAGGAACATATTCTCTTCCCCTGCCTCCTCCGCCATTTCGATGGTAGCTCCATCGCGAGTTCCCACCGTCAGAGCCCCGTTCATCATGAATTTCATGTTACTCGTTCCGCTGGCCTCGTACCCGGCAGTCGAGATCTGATTCGAGACATCACTGGCCGGAATGAGTCGTCCTGCCAACGAAACATTGTACTCAGGCAGAAAGAGCACATTGAGTCTTCCGCGCACGGCAGGGTCACCGTCAATCGTTGCCGCCAAGTTATTGATGAATTTTATGATCAGCTTCGCCAGCGTGTAAGCTGGTGCCGCTTTACCGGCAAAGAAGAATGTGCGCGGCACCATGTTCAAGCCGGGATTCTCCCGCAGCCGGTTATAAACAACTACAATTCGCAGCGCATTCATTAATTGTCTTTTGTATTCGTGGATGCGCTTGATCTGGCAATCGAAGATCGTGTTCGGATCGACGATCTGACCGGACGTGGTCTTAAGCCAGTTGGCAAACTGCACCTTCGCCGCCTTCTTTGATTTGAGAAACACTTCACGAAAGCTGTGATCTGCAGCAAATGAGTTAAGTTCCTTGAGTTGGCTCAGGTCAGTAGTCCAACGCTCGCCGATCACCTCCGTGATTACACTTGCCATCGCGGGATTGGCTTGCAGCAACCAGCGCCGCGGGGTTACCCCATTTGTTTTGTTGTTAAAGCGCTCGGGGAACATTTCGGCAAGATCCTTGACGGTCACGGTCCGCAACAGTTTTGAGTGAACCGCAGCCACACCATTGGTGCTGTGGGTGCCGACGATCGCAAGGTTCGCCATGCGAATCTTCCGCTGGTTGCCTTCTTCCACCAGGCTCACACGCTGCACGCGCCCCTCGTCGCCCGGGAACCGACGCCGAACTTCGTCCAGCAACCGTCGGTTAATTTCGTAAATGATCTGCAGATTCCGGGGGAAAAGTACTTCGAACCACGCCACGGGCCATTTCTCCAGAGCTTCGGGCAACAAGGTATGATTTGTGTACGCGAGCGCCTTCTTCGTCAGGTCCCAGGCCTGATCCCATCCCAGGCGCGCATCATCTAGCAGGATTCGCATCAACTCAGACACCGACATGGAGGGGTGCGTGTCATTCAGTTGAATTGCGACCTTCTCCGGCAATTTGTCCCAATCGGTGTTGTGGCGGAGGAAACGGCGGATTAGGTCGGCCATTGAGCACGCTACTAGAAAATATTCTTGCAGGAAGCGAAGTCCCTGCCCCTGAGTGGTGGAATCGTCGGGATACAGCACGCGGGTAAGTGACTCCGCTTCGAGGGTCTCGCCAAGCGCTCCGACGAAATCCCCAGTGTCGAACTTCTCGAGATCGAAATACTCAGGCGCCGCAGCGGCCCAAAGCCGCAGGGTATTGATCGTCTTTCCGCCATAGCCCACCACGGGACGATCAAATGGAATGCCGATCAGGCTCGACGGCCTGTCTCGGACAATCTCAAGCTTACCGGCTCGCAACCTGAATGAAACGTTCAGCTTAATTTCCACCTGCTCGTGAGGCCGGGCGATCTCCCAGGGATCGCTGTCGCGCAGCCAGTTGTCGGGATTCTCTTTCTGCCAGCCATCCACGATCGTTTGCTTGAACATGCCATATTCATATCGCAGACCGTAGCCTGTGCCTGGAAGCTGCATCGTCGCCATCGAGTCGATAAAGCACGCAGCCAGACGGCCCAGTCCACCGTTGCCCAAGCCAGCATCGGGCTCCTGCTCGAGTAATTCTAGCCAGTCGATATCCTTCTCTCGAACCACAAGTTGCGCCAGCGGATCGAGCAAGAGGTTGGAAATGTTGTTGGCCAAGGAACGGCCGATCAGGAACTCCATGGAAAGGTAATAAATGCGTTTGGCGTTCTGTCGTTCATATGTGCTCTTGGTCTGCACCCAGCGCTGCGCGAGAATATCCCGGATGGAGTGAGAAAAAGCTTCAAAGCGTTCCCGGGCGCTGGCCACTTTCGGGTCGATCGCCCGGTCAAAAATCAAATGCCGTTCGTAGAGCGCGCTGTCCGTTCCCGCGAACGGCAAGGAACCGGTCCCGTATTGTTGCAGTAGCTCTGAAGCTTTGGCTGCGCTCGTCGTCATCGGAACAACTTTCGCGGAGCCGGGCCGTGCCACACTCTTTGTGCTCATTGGGTGGTCCTTTATCTTCCGGTTATCTGAAACTGTTAGGGTTCAACATCCAAAATCAACACGTTCCGGCTGAACCATCGTCTATTCACGCGGCCACATGATGGTCGTCATTCCAAAGCCGGATCACCGGCTGGGAGAGATTATGCTCGTAACTGAGCGCACTCAGGCTCGCCGGGTTTAATAGAAAATACCTGCCCGCTGATCCGAGACCGAGTGCCAGCCAACGGGCGGTCAAAACTCGAATGAAGTGCCCGCTGGAAAAGATCAGCACATTTCCCTGAACTGCGCGCACCCGCTCGACGACCCGATCTGCCCGCGCGCCCACTTGTTCCGGCGACTCACCTCCCGGTGCGCCGTCACGGAACAACTGCCAGCCGGGGCGTTGTCGAAGAATCTCATCCGAGCGTAGTCCTTCATATTGGCCGTAGTTCCATTCCACCAAGTCAGAGTCGATCTCGGCCATGGCTCCAAACCCAGCCAACTCGCAGGTTCGAGCGGCGCGCTGCAACGGGCTGGTAAACACCTTGGCGAATGTCATGCCCTTCAGCCGTTCTCCCAGCCTTCGGGCATTGCGCTCACCACTCGGAGTGAGAGGTAAATCCGTGAGGCCAGTATGCTGGCCTGTGATGGTCCAAGCGGTGTTACCGTGCCGTGCCAGATAGACCTGTGGAAGCGTTTCGCTCATGTAGTCTCTCTTCTCGGATGCTAGAATCCAGCCCGTTCTCGGCGGATAACCCCAAAAGAACGAGCAATGCAGCTAAGTCGTGAGCGGACATGCCGCGTGATCACATTGACAGGCGATGTCCACCACTTCGGTTCCCGCGTCCCTACAAGCCTCCCCGCAGTACTCCTGTCCGTGTGGGACATTGCAAAGGCATGGCAGGTGTGCGCACTTTCTCGTGTCTTGATTCTTCATTGCTTTCCTCCATGGTGTATCTGGTTGGCTTTTTTAATCCTCGAAGCTGCGAACCCCACCCTGGAATCTATTCTTCGCGTTGGACCACAGCCACTTGATCACTCGCGCATCGTTGTAGCAGTACGCCAGGTTATGGTTCAGGGTGGAGAAACAATGCTGCTGGCAGGTTGACTTCATGGCAGAGAGTTGCCCCTGATCGAATTTCGGCTGATCGATGTTCCCCCAGTCGAAGGTTGCACCATACATCGGGAAACACGGAGCGACCGTGCCGTCGGTTCGGATGATCACATTATTCTGACCGGCGCGGCAGTTCCACTTCGCAAAATGCAGTTGGCCGTCTTCCTCCTGCTCGATTCCTGGCAACGAGGCCAGCAGTTCCGCCTTGTGTCCGTTTCCGCTGGTTCCATCGCCGTTCCAGCCGTATTCCTTCAGATCGAGCCCGGAGGACATTCGCACAAAGGCTTTGATCTCTTGCAGCCGTTGCACCGAGTTCACCATCTGATAGCCCGCTTTGTTTTTCTCAGTCAGCCAATCGACCAGAGCGTCGATCCTGCACCAATCTTCCGGGCGGATGTACGTGGGATTGTCGTAAAGATGCTTGAAGTGGTCATCCTGTTCGAGCATCGGAGTTTCGTTGATGTGATAGTCGGTAGCAATGCGGTGGTCGTGGGCGTATTCGGTTAATTTTCTGACGTCTTCGGTGTTGTTGCGGCAGATGTTGATGTTGAAAAAAACCAAGTATCGATGTGCATATTGCTTGCGCAAGATATGTTCCAGGTTCTTCTGCGAGGGCACAAACGCCTTGGGAAGACTCGGCTGAAGATCCCAAGAATCCAGCGCGAAGTTGAACACAGCTACGCCGGCATCACCCAGGCGGTCTGCCACGTCGGGACGTAGCAAACGCCCATTGGTGGCGATATAAACCCAAAAACCTTTCTTCGCCGCGTAGTAAACAACTTTATGGATGAAATCCGGCCGCAGCAACGGTTCGCCACCCATCAGGGCCAGCACTCGGCAACCGTTGTCGTGCAGCCAGTCGATCGAGCGCCGGGCTACGTCCTCGGTCATGCCCTTGACTTTGTTGTTGTACGACCAGCAATACCAGCAATCCAGATTGCACTTGTACTCGACAAACAGGTAGGCGGTGATAGGGTGGAACTCGCCTGGCAGAACTCGCGAGCGCACGTAGGGGAACAGCCACCCGCGCGAGTAGCGGTAAACATCTCTTACCCCCCACTGCCGTTTCTCAGGCGGAGTCTCGGGGCCGGGATCGCTCAGGCGCTCGGGGTACTGCGGAAACACAGGCTCCGGAAGAGCCAAACCCTGAGCACTCGCCGGCGCCGGTGAGCGCTGGGCGGAGTTCATCAGGAGGTCGTGAATCGCAACGTCGATGCGGAATTTAGCGGCCGTCGCCATGCAGATCTACCTCGTAAAAGAGTTGGTTGGAAGCGGTTGTTCCGTCGTCTTGGCTGAAAGATAAAACCGCCAGCAGCGCAAACTTCCTTCACACCGCTTCTAGATGCGAAATGCAAGTCGTTGGCCAACATTGGGAAAGAACTGCCCCTCTAACCTTTTGTAAACAGAAGGTGGATGGGAGCCGCGACATTCTTAGCGAGCCCACGGTTTGGCAACTGTCAAGGCATTGACCTTAATTCGGCGTTAGATTTTGTGAGTGAAGTGAAGGGCCATTGGGCATCTGGGAATCCTGCTGCCAGCCTCCACCAAGGGCTTTGTAGAGTTGCACCAGGCTTTGGTATTCGTTGCCTCGAGCCTGGGCAAGTGTGAGCTCAGCCTCAAACAGCGATCGCTGCCCATCGAGGACTTCAAGATAGGTGGTGATGCCTCCCCGATAGCGTACGAGTGACGTGTCGACCGTATCCTGCAGGTCCTTGACGGTTGTCTCCTGCGCAACGCGAACCTGATGTAGTTTCTGATAGCCAATCAGAGCATCGGAAACATCACGGAACGCCAGCTGGATGACCTGCTTGTAAGCGATCAGTTCCTGCCGGTGTTGTGATTCAGCCAGCCTTAGATCTCCGCGCAGCGCGCCTCCCGTGAAAATAGGTTGGGTGACCTGGGCGCCGTACGACCAGATTCCGGTTTGTGAACTCATCAGGCCGCTGAGAAGGGTGCTCCGGCCGAACGCGCCTCCCCCGGACCCAGTGAGAGAAATCTGCGGAAAAAATGCGGCCTTGGCGACGCCGATCTCAGCGTTGGCGGCGATCAACTCTTGTTCAACCTGGCGTATATCCGGCCTGCGTTCGAGCAGCGTCGAGGGCATGCCGGGCGGCACGTCCGGAGGAAGCGGCTGTTCGGTTAACCGGCGCCCACGTCGCACACTGTCGGGATAATGTCCCAGCAGAATACTGATTGCATCTTCTTCCTGGCCAATCTGTCTCTCCATGTCGGGGATCTGCGCGTTGGCGGTATCGAGTACCTGCTCCGCCTGCAGCACATCCAGCTTAGTGGCAACGCCATGGTCAAGTCGCAACCGTGTCAGCTTTACGGAATCTTCCTGCGTGTTCACCGTGTCGCGCGTAATCTGAAGTTCGAGATCGAGTTGCAGGAGGGTGAAATAGTCACTCGCCACATCACTTACCAGAGTAAGTATGACCGTATTACGCGCATCTTCGGTAGCCAGCAGCTCGGCCCGCGACGCTTCCGTCGCGCGTCGCAGGCGACCGAAGAGGTCCAACTGGAATGCTGCATCCGCCGTCAGCGCCAGAATGTTGTATTTAGCTTGTGTGGTTGGATCCTTCCCGCCAGCGAAATTGCCACCTGCCTGCACCTGTGGAAACAAACTGGAACGCGTGATGGTGACCTGAGCGCGCGCAGCAGCGATGCGCTCGGTCGCCAGTTGCAGGTCGTAGTTTTCTTTCAGCGCGGTCCGAATCAGTTCTTGCAGCTGCGGATCTTGGAAGACCTGCCACCAGGGAAGGTCTGCAAACGACGCTGCTTGAACTTGAGCCTGAGCCTGCGAGTTTTCGCTTAGATCACGATACACGCCAGGAGTCTGAACGACAGGCCGGTGATAATTCGGCCCGACCATGCATCCGGTCATTACGAGCGAGGCGAAGGTCGCAAAACAGACCCCAAACAAAATCCCCGACATCGGCGACGCCAACTTTTTCATGACTATCTCCGCAGCTCATTCCTTTTACGCATTCGGGAGCAAACCATCTCAGTCTCCTTCCGCCGGTGCAGGCGTTCCTGGCAGCGCAGTGGTTATCCGTTCCTGGCCAGCGCCGGACCATTTCTCCACCAGGAAGAAGATGGCCGGCACGAAGAAGATTCCGATGAAGCTGGCCGCCAGCATGCCTCCGATCACCGTGGTGCCCATGATTTGACGAGCAACCGAACCGGCGCCACTCGCCGTCCACAGCGGCACGCAACCCAGGATGAACGCAAAGGATGTCATCAGAATCGGTCGCAAGCGAACCTTCGCGCCCTCGAGGGCAGCATCCGCCAAAGGCTTTCCTTTTTCATATTCGTCCTTGGCAAACTCGACAATCAGAATCGCGTTCTTCGCGGTCAGTCCGATGAGCATGACCAACCCAATTTGCGAATAAACATCACTCTCGATCTGGACCAGGTAAGGCGGCAGGAAGACGCCGAGCAGTACGCGCCGCAGCCAGAGGATTGCAAAAGCTCCGAAGACCGCCACTGGCGTGCTCAGCAACACGCTGAACGGCAGCGACCAGCTTTCGTACAGGGCCGCCAGAATCAGAAAGACGAAAAGCAGGGAGAGCCCGAAGATCACCGCTGGTGGCACCCCCTGCCGTGCTTTCTGCTCCTGAAAAGACATACCGGAATAATCGAATCCCATCTCACTGGGCATCGTCTGTTTGAAGACCTCTTCCAGCGCGGCTGTCGCTTGGTCCGCGCTAAAGCCCGGCGCGGCACTCCCGTTGATCTGCGCGGAGCGATATTCGTTGAAGCGCAAAGTAAATTCTGGACCCAGCCGCGGCTTGACTGTGGTAAGCGTGGAGAGAGGAACGTTCTCTCCTTTATTATTGCGAACATAAAACTGCCCTACGTTCTCCGCCTTGGCCCGCTCGTCGCCTTCCGCTTCGATATAGACCTGCCACTGACGGCCAAAGCGGTTGAAATAGTTGATGAAGTAGCCGCCCATGAAGGCCTGAATCGTGTGGTACACGTCGCTGAGGGCTACACCTTGCTTGAGCACTTTGTCGCGGTCTACTTCCACGAATTGCTGCGGCACGGTCGCCAGGAAAGTGGTGCTGAGGCTTGCAATTTCCGGCCGCTTTCGGGCAGCCTCTAGAAAAGTATTGAGGTTCTTGGCCAGGAACTGAATATCGCCGCCCGAACGGTCCTCAAGCATGAAGGTAAATCCGCCGGCAGTGCCGACGCCTGGAATCGCGGGCGGAGAGAAACCGAAGGCAACTCCTTGCGGCAACTTGCTCAACTGCTGGTTGAGATGTGCCTTGAGCGACTGAAATTGCTCATCTCTTGTCTTGCGTTGGTCCCAGGGCTTGAAGTTCACAAAAAAGGTCGAGTTGTAACTGGTGCGAACAAAACTGAGCAAACTGAAGCCAACGAAGCCGGTGACCTGTTGAACCCCCGGTGTATCCATCAGGATTTTTTCCACCTCACCCGATACCGCCGTGGTGCGTTCGAGCGATGACCCATTCGGTAGCTGCAGATTGACGTAGGCGTAACCTTGATCTTCGTCAGGAAGGAAACTCGATGGGATTCGGCCGGCAAAAAAGAAACCCGCCACCGAAAACACCACCAGCAACACGATCACCACGATCGTCTTTTGGACCAGGACTGCGCTCCATCGCACATAGCCGTCAGTGGCTCGCTCAAAAACGCGGTTAAACCAATCAAAAAATCTTCGCAAGAGGCCGTGGCTCGGCGTCTTTGGCTTGAGCAGCAATGCGGCAAGCGCCGGGCTAAGCGTGAGCGCATTGAACGCAGAAAGCAAAACAGAGATCGCGATCGTGACTGCGAATTGCTGGTAGAGCTTGCCGGTGATTCCGGGAATGAAGGCGGTGGGAACAAAAACGGCGGACAGAACCAGAGCGATGCCAACAACAGGGCCGGAAAGCTCTTCCATAGCTTTCAACGCCGCGGCCTTCGGCGTCATCCCCTCCTCAATGTGGCGCTCGACGCCTTCTACCACGACGATGGCGTCGTCAACCACCAGCCCGATCGCGAGCACCAGACCAAAGAGCGAGAGCGTGTTGATGGAGAAGCCGAAAATCGGGAAAAACACGAACGTTCCGACCAGCGAAACTGGCACGGCAAGCAGCGGAATCAGCGTAGCTCGCCAGCTCTGCAAGAAAATAAAGACCACGAGGATTACGAGCCCGAGCGCGATGAGAAGCGTCACAACGATTTCCTTCATGCCCTCCGTGACCGCGCGCGTCGTATCCAGCGCAACCGTGTAATCCAGATCCTCCGGGAAGCGCTCTTTCATCTTAGCCATCAGCTTATTGACTGCCGCGGCCGCATCCACCGCGTTCGACCCCGGCAGTTGGTAGGTGGCAATAACCGCGCTCGGCTTCCCGTTATAGCGTCCCGCAACGCTATAGTCCTGCGAACCCAGCTCGATTCGAGCGACATCGCGGACCCGGACGACTGCCCCGTCGGGGGTCTCGCGCACGACGACCTTTCCGAATTCTTCCGGGGAGATGAGCCGGCCCTGCGCCAGCACCGTATAAGTAAATTCCTGGCCCTTGGGCGCCGGCTCGCCGCCTGCTTTCCCAGCCGGGTTCACTGTATTTTGCGCTTGAATGGCGCTGATGATTTCCGGGACAGTGACGCCGAGCTTGGCCAACGTGTCAGGCTGTACCCACATTCGCATCGCGTACTGGCCGGAGCCGAACACCTGAACGTTACCGATGCCTGGCGAACGCAGGATGGGGTCAAGAAGGTTGATGTAGGCGTAGTTCGCTAGAAAGGTCGCGTCGTACGTTCCATGAGGTGAGTACACGGCAATCAGCGTGAGGGGAGCGGTGACGGACTTTCGAACGGTGATTCCGTAATTATTAACGTCTACAGGAAGCTGAGACGCAGCCTGGGTTTCACGGCTTTGGGCAAGAATGTAATCGTTGTTCGGATCGGTTTTTGCGTCGAAATCCACGATCAGGCTGGTGGTGTTGTTAGCGGTTGCATTCAGCGAATACATGTAGTTCATGTTGTCCACGCCGCTCATCTGCTGCTCGATGGGCGTGGCAACAGCCTGTTCCAGGGTTTGCGCGTCGGCCCCGATGTAGGTCGCCAGAATTTGAACCTCGGGCGGAGCGATGCTGGGAAACTGCGCGACCGGCAAACTCAGGATGGTAAGAGTGCCAACCAGCACCAGGACGATCGAGACAACCATGGCCACGATGGGACGGTTGATAAAAAACTTTGACATAGGATCACCTTCCCGTTGTTGCCGCAACAAATGGCTTGGGGTTGACGTGCATGCCTGGACGCACCTTCTGCACGCCCTCGGCGACGACGCGGTCGCCGGGCCTAAGTCCGTCAGCGATAACCCAGTCGCTGCCCACACGGTCGCCGACTTTAACCGTCCGGATGTTCACTTTATTCTGATCGTCCACCGTCGCGACCTGATAACCGCCTTGCAGCTCTGTCACTGCACGCTGAGGTACCAGCAGCGCGTTCGGCTGGACCCGGATGACCGCGCGAACCTTGGCGTAACCCCCGGGACGCAGGATGTTTCCAGGGTTGGGAAACAGGCCGGCGAGCCGAATTGCCCCCGTGCTCTCACTTACCTGACGGTCGGCAAAGTAGAACCTGCCCTCGTGCGCGTAGGTTGAGCCGTCGGCCAAAATCAGTTGGAGGTGGAGATTCTTGTCAGCCGCTGCCCGACTCGCGTCGGTCGGGTAGCGGTCCCTCCATGCCAGATATTGGGGCTCGCCGACTTCGAAAAACACCTTGATAGGGTCGACGGTGGAAACGGAGGTGACTGGTGCGCTGCCTAAATTGACCAGGGCACCTACCTGCAGCTGAGCCTGCCCAGCGATACCGTCAATGGGCGCGACGAGCCGGGTGAAATCGAGGTTGATCTTGGCCGTTTCAACAGCAGCCTCATCCGTTTTGATCAGAGCTTGGGCCGTTTCCACCGTGGCCTTGGCGGCCAGGTTATTCTGCACGGAATTGTCGAGATCCTGCTGGCTCGCGGCCTGTTGTCTGGCGAGAGGAGTGTACTTCTCTACGTCAAGCTGAGTTCGTACTTGAATGGCCTGGGCAGTGGCAAGCTGCGCTCTAGCCTGTGCTAGTTGTCCTTCGGCCTGATCGAGGGCCGCTTGAAATGGGCGCGGGTCAATCTCGAACAGTAACTGGCCCTTCTTGACGTAAGCACCTTCCTGGTACCCCTGCAGCATCAGGTAGCCCGTCACTTGCGCGCGGACATCGGCATCTACGAATCCGTCGAGCGTTCCGATCCACTCGCCAAAAATCGGAACATCCTTCTGCTCGACCTGCACGACCTGAACTTCCGTCGGAGCTCCCGGCTGCGCTCCCGATACATGTTTCGGGTAAATCGCTCCAACGATCAGGCCGAGGACGAGCAAGCAACCCGCCCCGCCTATCCAGAGTTTGTACTTCAAAAGCGTGTTCATATTCTTCCTCGGCTGCGTGCCCTCAGGTTTCTCGACTATTTCTTAGCAGTTGCTGAATCCACTTGCTTCACTAGTTCGGTTCAGGCATTCAAACCAGGCGAACGTTGCGTTCCATAGTCTTAATCACCGAATCCATGCGGCCGGAGAGCACCTGCTTAGCGAGGCTCAGGGTAAAGCCTTTGGCCGCATGAAAGGGCACATGCGACGGCAGCGATAGCGCAAAGGGATCCACGACGGCATCGACAACGACCGGACCACTCTCGTACGCGAGTGCCTCGCTAAGCGCCTCCCGAACATCTCCGGGCTCCTCGATGCGGATACCCTTCGCGCCCATTGCTTCTGCGACCTTAGCGAAGTTTGGATTCTTGAAGTCAACTCCGAAGGGGACAAAGCGGGCCTCTTGCTGCTCGATCTTGACGAAGTCCAGGGAGTCGTTATTGAGAATGATTTGGACGACTGGAGTCTTTCGCTCCACTTGCGTCAATAGGTCGCCCAAGGCGAGCATCGTATAACCTCCGTCTCCGCACAGAGCGATCGTTTGGCGGCCAGGGTATGCCAACTGCGCACCGAACGCATTGGGCGCGGCATTGGCCATGGACGCCCATGAAAACGAACCGAAGAGTCTGCGATCTCTGCCGCCCCCGATATACCTTGCGAGCCAGATGACTGCCGTACCGGTGTCGGCGAAAAACATCGCATCGTCGGAAGCCACGTCATTCAGAGTCGCGGCCAGGAACTCCGGACGGATGGGCTTGATGTCAGGTCCTTTGTCAACGTAATGCTGCAATAAATCACGGAAAGAATTGGTCTCCGCGAGCTGCTTGTCGAGAAAGCGGCGATCGGTTTTCTCAGTGACGTTATCAAGCAATGCCGCTACGGTTGTTTTGACGTCGCCAACCAGCCCAAGGTCAACCGCCGTGCGGCGGCCTATGTGCTTGGGGTTCTTATCGATCTGGACTTTCTTCACACCGTCGCCGGGCAGAAATTCAGAAAAGGGAAAATCCGTCCCGAGCAGGAGCAAGAGCTCGGCTTCATTAATTGCGCGATAGGCTCCACCATAACCGAGCAGGCCGGTCATGCCCACTGCGTTGGGATTGTCGTGTTCCAGCCACTGCTTGCCGCGGAAGGCGTAGCCGACGGGTGCCTTGAGTTTGTCCGCCAGTTGGAGCACTTCATCGCGAGCATCCCTGCAGCCGTCGCCGCCAAAGATTGCAACCGTTTTCGCACGGTCGATCATCTCTGCGAGCCGGCCAAGGTCGGCATCGCAGGGGCGTAGAACGGGCGTACATAGAATCGAGATGTCGGTCGAGCGTTTGGCAGCGTCGGGTATATCAGCCGAGGCCATATCGCCCGGAAGCGAAATTACTGTCGGGCCTTTTTCCAGGAGCGCGGTACGAATGGCGGTGCTGAAGACGGTTCGCGCCTGCTCGGGATTGACGACGCGCGCGGTATAGAGAGACGCAGTCTCGAAGAACTTGTAAGGGTTAAGTTCTTCAAGCGCAGCTGTGTCTAAGACGTTAGTCTCGACATCGCCCGCAATGGCGATGATTGGCGCTCCCTCCTTACGCGCATCCATCAGCCCGTTGAACAGATGGACGACGCCGGGGCCGGCGGTGCCACACACCGCTACGGGATTGCCGCTCAGATAAGCCTCTGCGACAGCGGCGAAAACTCCGTATTCTTCATGTCTCACATGAACGAACTCGATCTTGCCGTTGCGACGTAAAGCGTCGATCACAGGATTAAGAGCATCCCCAACGATGCCATAGCAACGTTTAACTCCCGCCTTCTCTAGCATCGTCCACAGGACGTCTGCCACTTTTTCCGACATGGTAATAACCCTTGCCTGCTGGAATTCCGATTTTGGACTTCGGGATGCGGTAACTCCCGCACCCACTTCATGCCCGCAACATTGTCGTTTTTGCTCCGGTGGGTGGTTCCGGCCTGTGATTGTTCTCGATGGACTATGCGCTGGTGAAATCTGAGTCCACAGCGCAAGCTAAACTGATGTCCTCGCTTGAGACAATGTGCGACACGGACGAAATAAAGACATCACGAGATGCAGGGTTTTTTTACTACCACTGAAGGCTGCGCAAGAGATACCTCTTTTGTGGTAGAGCGCAGGACAGGATAAGGATGGCTTGCCTGCCCTTACTGACAGCCGCAGGCCGGGAAGCGGAACAATATGCAATGCGTTATGATGATCTTCCAATCATCGGCGGACTGTCTTATGCCGCGGTGGAAACTATCATCGTTGAAGATCCCGTCCGTAATTCAGCGCTACGGTCTTGCAGTTTTGTCCGTTGTGATTGCTCTCGGGATCGGTCTTCTTCTCGAACGCTCGCACTTTCACGACGTGGAATTCCCGCTCTTCCTGTTGGCCATCGTCGTAACGGTCTGGTATGCCGGGGTCGGCCCTGGGATTCTTGCAGTCGTACTCTCCAGTTTGGCTTTCGACTTTTTCTTTACTGAGCCCATTTACAGTCTTTATGTCAGAAGGTCGGAGCTCCCGTACTACTTCGTTTTCATCCTATTCGCGTTGCTTCTGGCCTGGTTCAGCGCTGTCCGCCGCCGCGTCGAACGGGACCTTCTACAATCCCGCGACGAACTCGAACAAGAAGTGGCCATGCGAACGCAACAGGCCAGCCTGCTTAATCTCACACATGACACAATTTTTGTTCGCGACATGAGCGACGTCATCACATACTGGAATCGCGGTGCTCAGGAACTGTACGGGTGGAGGGCGGAGGAAGCGATCGGAAAGCGTTCTCACATTCTCTTGCGGACCGTTTTTCCGGCGCCGCTCGACGACATCGCCGCCGATCTGCTGCGGACCGGCCGCTGGGAAGGCGAACTCGAGAAAACTAAATCTGACGGAACCCGAGTAGTGGTGGCCAGCCGATGGTCTTTGCAGCGAAACGAGCACAGGATCCCGATCGCGATCCTGGAGACTAACAACGACATCACCCAGCGTAAACGAGGCGAAGAAGAAGTACGCCAGCTCAACCAGGAACTCGGAAAACGAACTACTGAGCTGGAGGCCATCAATAAGGAACTGGAAGCATTCGCGTATTCCATATCGCATGATCTGCGCGCCCCGCTTCGCCATGTGGTCGGCTTTACCGAGCTGCTTCAAAAGAATGCTTCTTCAGTTGTGGATGAAAAGGGCCGCCGGTACATGACGACGATCCTGGAATCGGCAAAGCGGATGGGGACTCTGATCGATGACCTCCTCGCCTTTTCACGGATAGGGCGCGCCGAAGCCCGGGAGAGCATCGTTAATTTAGAAGAACTGATAAACGAGGTTCGGAGCGAAGTAGCTCAGGAGGCGGAAGGCCGCAATATTACGTGGAAACTCGGCCCGTTGCCCGATCTCTACGGCGATCGTTCGATGCTTAAGCTTGCGCTCGTCAATCTTCTTTCCAATGCGATAAAATTCACGCGCCCGCGTCCACAACCCAAGGTCGAAGTGGGGTGCGCCGAGAAACAAAACGGCAGGATCGTGATTTTTATTCGAGATAATGGAGTTGGCTTCGATATGAAATATGCAAATAAACTATTCGGCGTGTTCCAGCGTCTTCACCGCCCCGAAGAGTTTGAAGGCACAGGGATCGGGCTGGCCACAGTTCAGCGCATTATTCGTCGTCACGGCGGTGAAGTCTGGGCTGAGGGGTTCGTGGACAAAGGTGCAACCTTCTTTTTCTCAGTTCCAAGCCAGAGGAGATAAACATCATGGAATTATTGGGACGCATCTTGATGGTTGAGGACGACCCCAAGGACGTAGAACTCACCTTAACTGCACTCGAGGAATACAACCTCAGCAACGAGGTTATCGTCACCCATGACGGCGAGGAGGCCCTGGATTATCTCTATCACCGAGGAAAGTTCCAGACGCGTGCCAATGGGAATCCTGCTGTCCTGTTGCTGGACTTAAAATTGCCCAAGGTCGACGGACTGGAAGTGCTGCAGCAACTTAAATCGGATGAGAAGTTGAGAATGATTCCCGTGGTCGTACTCACGTCTTCACGAGAGGAACGGGACATGGTGGCGACCTATAAACTGGGGGTGAATGCATACGTGGTAAAGCCTGTAGATTTCCACGAGTTTGTGAATGCCATCAAAGAGCTTGGCGTTTTCTGGGCCATTATCAACGAAGCCCCGCCCGGCAGCATAAAGAAAAAATAGCGGTATGTATCGAATTTGAATCTGATCGACACAACCGTGATTTCTCCTATCAAAATTCTTCATCTTGAAGACGACCCCAAGGACGCAGAGCTTCTTCAGGCAACCCTGGAAGCCCAAGGCGTCCCCTGTCATATCGCTCGTGTTGAAGCGGAACCCGAGTTCTCCGCCTCTCTGAAGCAAAGTAGTTTTGATTTGATCCTTGCGGACTATACCCTTCCCTCTTTCGACGGCATTTCTGCGTTGAAAATTGCCAAAGAAATATGCCCCAACGTGCCGTTCATCTTCGTTTCCGGAACTTTGGGCGAAGAAGTGGCCATTGAGGCGCTCAAGATGGGCGCAACGGATTATGTTTTCAAAACGCGCCTTTCGAGGATCCTGCCTTCGGTGCAGCGAGCCGTGCGGGAGGGTGAGGAGCGAGCCGAACGCAGACGGGCTGAGGAGGCTTTACGCACGAGCGAAAAGAGGTTCCGGCTCATTTTTGAATCCATTCCGGGCCTCATCGCGGTGCAGACGGCGGCGGGTGAGCTGGAACTGGTCAACCATCGACTCCTGGAATATTTCGGCAAGACCCTTGACGAACTGAAAGCTTGGGCCACCAACGATGTCGTCCATCCGGATGACCTCGCCCGCGTAAGAGCGGCGTGGAAGCGATCCGTCGAGACCGGGCAACCCTACGACGATGAGCACCGAATCCGCCGCGCCGATGGCACATACCGTTGGTTTCACGTGCGCGGACTCCCGCTGCGGGACGCAGACGGTCGGATCGTCCGTTGGTACGAGTTGTTTACTAATATTGATGACCGCAAGACGGCCGAGCAGGCGCTACGCCGGAACGAAGCTTACTTAGCGGAAGCACAGAGGTTAAGCCACACAGGCAGTTTCGGCTGGCATGTTTCAAGCGGCGAGATTTATTGGTCCGAGGAAACCTTCCGCATATTCGGTTTCGAAGCTACCTCCATCCCAACATTGGAACGTGTGCGCCAACGCACTCACCCGGACGACAGACCCGCTTTGCAAGAACTACTCGAGCGTGTTTCGCGCGACAGGACGGAGTTTGATCTTGAACATCGGCTGCTGATGCCAGATGGATCCGTAAAATACTTGCAAGTCGTGGGACGTCCGTCCAAGGACAAAACCGGCAACTTTGAATTTGTGGGAGCGGTGACCGATATCACCGAGCGCAAGCATGCGGAATCCCTCTTAGCTGCAGAAAAGCGTTCGCTGGAGATGATCGCCAGTGGTGCGAGTCTCACGGCTATTTTGGAAGATTTGTGTAGTGCTATCGATGCTCAGTCTCCTGGGGTCATTTCGTCGGTTCTGCTGACAGATACCGAAGGGAAGAGGTTGTGGCCGGCCGCGGGGCCCAAAGCGCCCAAAGGCTGGAGTCAGGCCATTGCTGGCGGGGCGATCGGTCCAAGGGCAGGCTCGTGCGGAACGGCAGCATTCCGCAAGAAGCGCGTGATCACCTCGGATATCGCCACCGACCCTTTATGGATCGATTATCGCGATCTCGCCTTAAGCCATGGACTGCGTGCGTCCTGGTCGCAGCCACTTATTTCGAAAAATAACGAGGTGCTTGGCACCTTCGCCATGTACTACGCGGAGCCTAGAAGCCCTAACTGCAGCGATCTTCAATTGATTGAGGCGGCGGGACACATAGCCGTCATAGCAATTGAGCGCCGGCGCGCTGAGGAAGCGTTGCAGGAAAGCGAAGAGCGTTTTCGCCACATGGCAGATGCCCTTCCTGAGGTCATGTGGATCACTGGCTTGGATCCAGAAAGACCGCTTTATACGAGCCCAAGCTTTGAGCGCATTTGGGGCTTTCCCGTCTCAGATCTCTCTGACAATCCGCGTCTATGGACGGAGAGGATTCACTCCGATGACCGCGCCCGCGTGGTCGACATTTTCACCCGCTGGATAGCTGGTGAAAATGTCAGTTATCGGGACGTTGAGTTTCGCATCGTCCACCCAAACGGCGAAATCCGCTGGATTCACGAGCGGGGAGTCCTCAGTCTCAACGAGTACGGCACGCCGTACCGCGCTAGCGGCATTTCGACGGACATCACCGCCCGCAAGAAGGCGGAAGCTAAATTCCGCGAGTTGCTGGAAGCAGCCCCGGACGCGATGGTGGTGGTGAATCGGGAAGGCAAGGTTGTATTGATCAACGCCCAAGTAGAGAGAATGTTCGGATACCGCCGCGAGGAGCTGCTGAACCGGCAAATTGAGGTGCTGGTGCCCGAGCGCTTCCGGAGTCAGCACCCGGAGCGCCGAGCGGGCTTTTTTAGCGAGCCGCGAGTACGTCCGATGGGCGCAGGGCTGGAATTATTCGGATTGCACAAGGATGGTCACGAATTTCCGGTGGAGATCAGTCTGAGCCCGCTCGAAACGGAAGAAGGTACGTTAGTCTCGAGCGCGATCCGCGACATCGGCGCGCGCAAGCGGGCAGAGGCTTTGCTTAAAGAAAGCGAGCAGCGTTTTCGAACTATCTTCGATGAGGCAGGTACGGGCATCGCTCTGGTCGATCTGGCATCCGGCGGACCAATTGAGAACAACCGTGCTCTGCAAAGAATGCTTGGCCGCACGCAGGACGAACTCGGACGGATTGAAACGTACGACGAGCTAACCTGCGAACAGGAGCGCGAAGCGGATGCTATTTTGTACCGCGAACTTTGCGAAGGACGGCGGGAGACTCTTCGTCACGAAAAACATCTCGTCCTCAAAGATGGCAGGTCCGTGTGGGAAAATGTTGTTTTTACGCTCTTGCGCGACTCTGACGGCCGCCCTAAACGTGTCATCGCCATCCATGAGGACATCACCGACCGCAAGCGGGCCGAAGAGACTTTGCGGAAAAGTGAACAGCGCCTGCGCGATGTGATCGAAACGATTCCCATCATGGCATGGACCGCGCTCCCCGACGGGGCCAACGATTTCGCGAATCAGCGTTGGCAGGAATATACCGGAATATCTTTGCAGGACACATCGGGCGCCGGTTGGAAGATGGCCGTGCATCCCGCAGACATTGCTACCCATGTTGAAAAGTGGCGCGAGTCATTGGCTACCGGGAAGCGTTTCGAAAATGAAGCACGCCTGAGAAGATCTGCGGATGGGCAATACCGCTGGTTCCTGCATCGAGGCGTCCCTCTGCGCGACGAGCGCGGTCAGATCGTGAAGTGGTACGGAACGGCGACCGACATCGAGGACAGCAAGCGCGCGGAGGAGGGCCTGCGAGAGAGCGAGGCCCGCTTAGCAGAGGCACAGCGGCTCAGCCATTCGGGAAGCTGGACATGGAACTTCGTCACCGGGCGTGTTTACTGGTCGGAGGAAGCCTTTCGAATTTATGGCTTCGACCCAGCGACCATCCCAACCAGAGAACTTTTCCAGCAGCGGGTTCATCCCGACGATCTGCCAGCCGTAGAGGCAGCAAGCGCTGAACTTCTCGCGGGCCGCGATGGGGAATCCAACTTTCGTCTGGTTCTTCCCGACAACTCAATCAAGCATGTTCACAGCGTTGCTCACGCGGTCACCGATGAAAATGGCAAGGTGGTTGAGTTTGTCGGAACCGTAGTGGATGTCACCGAACAACGAAATGCCCACGAAGCCCTGAAGAAGGCTTTCGAAGAAATCAGAACTCTGCGCGATCAGCTTTACAAGGAAAATATTGCCCTCCGCGATGAAGTCGATAAGGCATCGATGTTTGAGGAGATTGTCGGTGATTCACCCGGACTACAATCCCTCCTCGCGCGTGTCAGCAAGATCGCACCTTCGGATGCCACGGCTCTTATCACCGGTGAAACGGGCACCGGAAAAGAACTCATCGCGCGAGCCATCCACAAGCGGTCCCGGCGCTCTTCCCGGGCATTTGTCACGGTGAATTGTGCGGCTACTCCCTCGTCGTTAATCACCTCGGAGTTGTTCGGTCACGAGAAGGGAGCTTTCACCGGTGCGCTGCAGCGTCGCCTCGGTCGGTTTGAGCTTGCCGAAGGAGGCACAATCTTCCTGGATGAGGTCGGGGAACTCCCCATGGAGACTCAGATCGCGTTGCTGCGCGTTTTGCAAGAGCGGGAGTTTGAACGAGTTGGGGGCAACCAAACCATTCGCGCGGACGTTCGCGTGATTGCAGCGACCAATCGCGATTTGCAGGCGGCCATTGCTTCTGGAGCGTTTCGAAGCGACCTGTTTTATCGGCTGAATGTAATCCCCATGCAGATTCCGCCCCTTCGCGAGCGAAAAGAGGACATTCCTCTCTTGGTGGAGTACTTCATCAATCGCTATTCAAGAAAGGCTGGAAAGAGAATACGGACCATAGAAAAGAAAACGTTGGAGCTATTGCAGTCGTATTCCTGGCCGGGAAATATCCGCGAACTCCAGAACGTGATCGAGCGTTCCGTCGTAGTCTGTGAGACCGAAACGTTTTCGGTGGACCAAGGCTGGTTCTCTCACTCGGCGTCATCCCTGAGGGAAGAAGAACGCGAAGTCAAGTCTCCTAGCCGACGATCAGCTGCTCAAGAGAGAGAAATAATCGAGGCGGCGCTGGCGCAAGCCGGCGGTCGTGTCTCGGGACCCTCGGGCGCGGCAGCTCAACTGGGCATGCCCCCTTCCACCCTGGAATCCAAGATCCGGACCCTCAAGATCAATAAATATCGGTTCAAAAGCGCATAGAAAGCCCTCGAATCGGTTTCTCGCCGTGATTTTTTCGCGAAAAATTCGTGAATTCGCGAACTTCGCGACTCCGAATTTCCACAGGTATCCTTACTTTTCAACTGGTTGCGAATGGCAATCCCGGTGCCCTTCTGGTTAGCGACCACCGAGAAGAGAACCGATGCTAAGAATCCAGCGCTTATTAAATGAAGGAGTCGTCTTCGCCTTGACGGGTCGAGTCGGGTTCGAAGACATCGCCGAGTTGCAGCGACTTTTCAGTTTGGAAGAAACCGGTCGCCGCTTTGCTCTTGATTTAGAAGAAGTTACGCTCATCGATCGGGATGTGGTGAAGTTTTTGGCAAGCTGCGAGGCGGACAGCATCGCGCTGGAAAATTGCCCAGGCTACATACGCGTCTGGGTTGACCGCGAAAAAAAACGAGATCAACAACTGGCTAACTGACGCCAAACCAAACCGAGATCCGGGAGTCATCGCCATGAATTCGAATGGTTTTTGCCAAGACGGCCCGCAACTAAGTGCTCATTTCCAGCAGATTTCCCGTGGGTCTAAGGGCATCGCTCAGGATAGGTCCGCCGATGCGGATAACGATCTGGAAATCGCCTTATCACGCATTCGTCAAGAGGTGCGTCTCGGATCACAGATGGTTTTCCGCATGGTCATCCGAGGTAAATCCCGAGCGCTCGATCCGATAATACGAGACGAAGCCTATCGCATCGGGCGGGAGGCTTTGGTCAACGCATTCCTCCACTCCGGGGCCGCCCGGGTCGAGGTCGATCTCGAGTACGCCCCAAAGCAGCTCCGCATTTCTGTGCGTGACGATGGGAAAGGCATAACGCCCGAATTGCTGCGGTCGGAGTGTAGTCATCAGGGCCTTTCCGAAATTCGGGATCTTGCGCAACGAATGGGCGCGAAACTCAAGTTGTTAAGTCGAGTTGAAGCGGGAACAGAAGTCGAATTGTCGATACCAGCTCACATTGCATTCGCGTCAGGGACAAACCATCGCCAATTGGAATGTGCGGCAGCCTGAAGCAGGAAAACACGAACCATTGGTTTGCAGGGAGATCGAAATGACAACGCCAGCCCAGATCCGTATCCTGACCGTCGATGATCACCCTTTGCTCCTGGAGGGGTTAGCGGCCGTAATCCAGAGCCAGCCAGACATGCTCCTCGTTGGACAAGCTTCGAATTGCCGCGATGCAATCCAACAGTTCCGAAAACTTCGACCGGACGTTACCCTGATGGACCTGAGATTGCCAGACATGAGCGGAATCGACGCGATGATGGCTATCCAGGCCCAATTCCCGGACGCTCGTATCATTATTATGACGACGTTTGAGGGGGATGGCCCGGTTCAACACGCCCTTCAGGCCGGCGCTCGCTCCTACATTCTTAAGAATATGCCGCCGAGAGAGATAGCAGACGTCATCCGACAAGTTCATGCGGGCAGCAAACGTGTGCCCGCAGAAATTGCCGCCACGATGGCTGAACACCTCGGGGATGAGAAACTGACAGATCGTGAAGTTGATGTTTTGAGGCAGACTGCGGGCGGAAATCGCAATCGTGACATCGCAGACACACTCTTCATCGCGGAGGAGACTGTAAAAGCGCACATGAAACACATCATGGAGAAGCTTGGCGCAAGCGACCGCACGCATGCTGTCACCATCGCCGCCCGGCGTGGCATTATTCAACTGTAAGCTCGCTTCCAGGAAATAACTCCCAGATAATCGCTCAATTCTTTCGCCTTGGTAACTCTCAACGAGGCCGATTCTGGCGTCTATGCAAGCGGCGAGGAAATCACACGCCTGCTTTTCTCCATCGTGGACGACTACGTATTGCTAACCTGAACGTGGTATCTCTTAACAAAACTCCAGTAGTAGAAAAAAAGTACTGCATCTCGTGATGCGTTCCCAGCGGCGGCGTGTGAAAGTGGATCACACGCAATAGGTGACAAGAGACGCGAGAGAAGAAGGAGTTTTTTATGGAGAGGCTGATTGACATTCTCGACTTCGTGTTTGGTTGCCACCACGGTCATCTGAGCCGCGTCTTCAGCATTGACGGGCGAACTTACCGGGTGTGTTGTGACTGCAGAGCGAAATTCAAATATTCGTTGGCCAGCATGTGCATTGAACGAAAGTTGCGAGTGTTAGATGCTCCACACGCGACGCTGACCTGATCCGGAAGCGACCTGCAGGGTGAGCGCAGAGATCCGTGAAACCTTCGGATCATTCCTCAGAACTGAGCGTATGCCGCCGATAGAGCCCGCCTGGTTCTTCAACCCGACCCAAAAAAGTCTTCACAATTCAGCACCGTATTTTCCACGATGGTAATCTCGACCTGTTGTGAAAGGCTTTGAATCGTCGGATGCCCCGCGCCGTCGAGGCCTAGCGTGCTGGTCAAACTGCAGGTCTCGCAAAGCCACAAAAACAACGGAGTACCGCCAGCCTTCGTGCTTCCCGAAGTAGAGATATTTCGCAATATTCCTGGGAAACTAGCGGCCTCAAAAACAAACAGCTAGCCGCCGGAATGGAGCGGAGCACGAGGGATTAGCGCACTTACCAACCAACTGGCTCCTCCGAATAGGTAACTTTTTTTGAATCCGTTAGAACGGCGAAACCAACTGACGCCGGGAGAACTCTAGGTTGCGTCCGTTACCCTCAGGACGATTTTGCCTCGCTTGTGCGGCGCACCCGCGAGCATTTCATGCGCCATGCGCGCCTCCTCGAGTGGTACTGTCGTGCCCACCTGAGAAATCAGTTCCCCGCCTTCAAACAATTTTGAGATCGTATCCAGCCGGGCTTTGGTCACCTCTGCAATGAAGAAGACGGAGCGAACGCCGCGATGTTGCGGCGTTTCAGGAAACGGCGACACAACCGACACGAGAATCCCGCCCTTCTTCAAAACACTAAACGATCGCTCCCGCGTATCTCCTCCAACCGTGTCGATCACCACATCGACAGGCGGCACAACATCCTCGAACTTTGTCGTCTTGTAGTTCACAATTTGCTCAGCGCCCAAACGTCGTACATACTCGAGATCGGAGGGCCCCGCAGTTGCGAAGATCTTCAAGCCTGCATTCCTCGCGAGTTGCACGGCATATGCGCCGACGTTGCCCGCCGCTCCGTGGATAAGAATCGCATGTCCCGTTTTCGCCTTGGCATACTCGAACAACATCTGCCAGGCAGTTACCGCTACGACTGGCGCCGAAGCAGCCTCCAGAGAGCTCAGCGATTTCGGCTTTCGGGCCACCATCTCGGCTGACGCCAGCGCATACTCCGCATAAGCACCGATAAATTGTTGGTTGGTAACCCCGTAAACTTCTTCACCCAACTCAAAAT
>CAVZCG010000010.1:0-85160 GCA_963773675.1 uncultured Acidobacteriaceae bacterium | reverse complement strand
GCTGGCGTCGGCGGTTCAACTCCGTCCCTGGCCACCATCATTCCAAAGAACTTAGCGGAAATCTGGCGCCCGGGAACCGGCAAAATCACCCTCGGTCGATCACCCACGCCTACTGAATGAGACTTCGAGCGGTTTTCTCGTTTAGACCCATGGCCTCGATCATCTTTGCTTGAGCCTCCATCCGCTTGTCCATGCGAGAGTGCGCGTAGACCTTGAGCAGGGATTGAAGGGTCTGCCCAGCGCAGCATGTCCTGAATAGTCTTGGAGTCGGTGCCAATCTCTACGAGGAACGAAGTTAACGCATGCCGGAGATTGTGGAAGCCAAAACGATGGCCATCTGGAATCTGGATGACCTGTTTGGCTGCCGGCCGGAGGTGGTCTTCGACCAGCATATTCGGCACGCGTGGTGCTTTGCCTTTTAGTCTGGCGGAGGCGAACAGGAAATCCTCGTCCCCGGCATACGCCGTCGTTTCCCGCCAGTTTTTCAGCAGGCCCATGACGAGAGGATGTGGCACGACAGGTTTCTTTGATGCGGCTGACTTCGGCTCTCCAAACTTGCCCCTGACGAAATTCGAGAGCACACGGATGCGGAACGTCCCCCAATCGACATGCTTCCATCTCAACGCGAGCACTTCGCCGATCCTCAATCCTGTCACGGCAATCACTAAGGTCAGCAACCGTGCGAAGGCTTGCATGCGGTTGATGACATCCCAGGCTTGCTGCGGCGTAACGAGAATCGCTTCGTACCCGGTAGTCGTGGCGATATGAACATGCGTGACTGGATTCGCTTCGACCGTGCGCGGAATCAGCTCGTTCGCCTGTGCCGTCGAGTAGAACGTTCTCTTCCTCGCAGACCGTGACGCCCTTGTCGATCAGGCCCTGACAGATGGTTTCAAAGCCCACTTACCGTACGAGCCGCGCGACCGGGTCTACACGCATCAGATCGACAAAACCAAACGTCTCTTCGTCGCCACCGAGCAAACGCTCGCGCTCTGCTATGCCAAGTTCAGCCCAGGGTTCTTCGACCTCATCATCTTCTCTTTAGTATCTCAATGAGTGTTTCCGTCACGGTCCTAAAGACTTCTGACCGTATCGCGATACATCCCTCCCCCGGTTGTTGTGAGAATTGCCAGCTATCCAGAAACGCTAGTGCTGTATCGGACGCGCCCCATTCCAAGAAGGCAGGTAGGTTCGGGAGGTCGTGCGGGGCGGGTCCGATACAGCTGTTTGAAGGAAGCCGCCGGTGAGGAAGCGCTTATGCAAATTCAATGGTGTGGCCGTGGTGAGAAAGACTCGGGGAATCGGACATGGAGGTAACCGGAGCGCAGGCGGACTTGGTTCGATTGTAGTTTGCGAGCGAAAGCTCGAAGCCAGGAGCTTGGTGGAAGGCAACGAAAGCACACGAGGCCTGTAGGTGTTGGGAGACACCGAGCGAGCAAGATCGGAATGGGAGTTTCATGCCGCGACTCCGGCGAGCCAGGGCGGAGAACGAAGTTGGAGCTGGGCCGCAGTAAGTCTTTCGAGAACCACCATGGGTCCGCCACACTTAGGACAGCGCCAAAGAGGGCGCGGTTCCTTGGCAGCCGATGCTTGTTGTTCTAGCTGCGGGATCGCGCCGAGTAGTTGAAAGCAAAGCGGCAGGAGAATGGCGCGGCGGCGGTTGGCGAGGAAGCCGAAGTGGCGGATGCGAACGAAGCCTTTGGGGAGCAGGTGCAACAGGAAGCGGCGCAGAAACTCATCGAGCGCTAGGGTCATCAACTTGTGTTCATTGTTGTGAGTGGAATCGCGCCAGCGAAAAGTGACTTGGTCATCGGCCAAGGAGACGAGTCGGTGGTTGGAGATGGCGACGCGATGGGTGTAGTGGGCTAGATAACAGAGCGCATGCTCGGCACCTCCGAAGGGCCGTTTGGAGTAGACGTGCCAGTCGTTTCGGAACAGGGTTCTGATCCAGGCGGAGAAGGCTTTGGAGTGAGCGAGAAGTTTCAGGTTGCCATGGAAGCCCAGCTTACCGTGCCGGAAGTTGCGTTTCAGAGCGGCCACAAACTTCCCGCGAAAGACGCGACTGAGCACCTTGACGGGAAGGAAGAAAGGATAGCGTGGGTGGATCCAGTGGGTGCGATCCGGCGATAGTCCGCCGGCGGGCACGACACAATGCACGTGCGGGTGATGTTCGAGTTTTTGATTCCAGGTGTGGAGCACACTGAAGAAGCCGATCTCCGCGCCGAGATGTCTGGGATCGCGAGCGACTTCGAGGAGAGTTGCAGCACTGGTCTGCAGCAAGAGATGGTACAGGAGTTTCTTGTTCTGCAAGGCGAGCGGCGCCAGTTCATGAGGTAGGGTAAAGACAACATGGACGTAGCGCGTGGGGAGAAGCTCCTGACGACGCGCTTGGAGCCAACGAGCACGGGCGTTGGCTTGACACTTCGGGCAGTGCCGGTTGCGGCAGCTGTTGTAAGAGATGGCTGGACGGTAGCCACAGTCGATGCACTCATCGAGATGCCCGCCCAAGGCGGCGGTGCGACAGCGCGCGATGGCTCGCAGCACCGTGAGGTGTTGCCAGGTGATCCACCGGCGACTGCGTTCGATGAAGGCGCGTCCCGCGACGCGGACCAGATCGGCCACCTCAAGTGGCGGCCGGTTCATCTATGGGTTCTGCGATGACTTATCTTTCAACTTGAGCGAGTCCAGCGGACTCGCGGTGGCGTGGAGATGCCGTCGCGAGAGATGGAGATAGATCGTGGTTTCTTTCAGATCGTGATGTCCCAGGAGCAGTTGAATGGTGCGCAGATCAGCGCCGTTTTCGAGCAAGTGGGTAGCGAAACAATGGCGCAGCGTGTGGGGATGAACCCGGTTCTGAAGTCCCGCCCGTTGGGCAGCCCGTTGGCACGCATACCACACCGCTCGGGGAGTGATGGGACGGTTGGAGGTGTGCCGGGACCCGCCCGGGAATAGCCATTCCGCGGGTTTGCGCTTCAGGCTACGCCAGTAGTCGCGCAAGGCTTCGAGCAGCCTAGGACTGAGCATGACATCGCGGTCCTGACGACCTTTGCCACTGCGGATATGGATAACCATCCGCTGGCTGTCGATATCGGAAATTTGCAAGCGAGCCAACTCTGCGCGCCGTACCCCAGTGCCATAGAGCGTCATCAATACCATGCGATGAAACCGAGTCTGGGACGAGTCGATGAGGCGGGCCACTTCTTCCGGGCTCAGGATGCTGGGCAGGGGCCGCGTCTTCTTCGGATAGGGTGTGTCGGCCACGCCCCAAGCTTTCTTGATCGTCTGCGTGTAGAAGAACCGCAGAGCCGCGAGCCGTTGCGTCACAGTGGATGCGGCTAGCTTCCTCTCGCGGAACAGATACGCTTGGTACTCGCGGATGTGCTCCGGAGTGAGCTGATCCGGAGGCCGGTGAAAGTGACGCGCAAAATCCTCAATCGTCTGGATGTAGCAGTCGATGGTAGTCTGAGCGTAATTACGACGCTCGAGTTCTTCGAGCATCATTTTGCGAAGGTGGGTCATAGGTGATCTCCTTATGACCCAACCTTATCCACTCACTGCACACCGCTGATACCGAGCACGCGAAAGCGTCTGCCGCTAAGGCTTCGTTCAAACGGGCTTCGAGGAAGTTGAGCGGATTATGAACGCGAAGTCGGCTTGTAGAACGGGACCTGTGATTAAGACCTCCGCCACAGGATTAATCACGAATTGGGTGGCGTGGGAGGAGCGAGATTTCGCAGGTCTTCGGATCGTAGAATCACCCACGGCGATCACCCACGGTCCTGTCGTTTTTGTCGTACTTTCCAGTGTTTGGCAGTCCCACGGCAACCATTGAAGTTATTGGAAACACTGGAAATCCGAGTCCTGAAAAGGCTGGCGTCGGCGGTTCAACTCCGTCCCTGGTCACCATCATTCTAAAGAACTTAGCGGAATCCGGTCCTGCCCTCCCAGTCCGCTCTCAGTCCGCTATTTTCCCGCGAGATCCGGCTTGATTCCTGGCTACGATGATGGTGAAGGACTTAAACTCGCATTGCCTTTCGCTCAGTCCGCTTTCAGTCCGCTTCTGGCCCCGGCGTGGCTGAAAATCGCAATCAGCATTGCGCCTGGCGCAGCCATGCGATCCTCGCTGACAACCTCTGGTAGTGAAGAGGCCTCTGCCGTATGAAGGCCGAGTGTGACTTTGAGTGGTTGCGTTGAATCTGCAGCAAGGCTCGATTGATCGGTGAGTTATTGGCGGTTTGCCTTCGGCTCAAACACACACCTGAGTGTTCTAGGTCCAACAACAGTCCATTTAAGATCCGAGTGTGAGCAATGACGACCCGACCTCTGCCGTTAGGGCAGAGGTCGTTATGCTTTACGACGTCATCTTCCTGGTTGCAATCGTGACCTTGCGAAGCATATAGAACAAAGTCCCCAACCCGGCCACGAAGAGAAGCACGAAAAGTCCGATGATGCTCCACTGCGGCGCGACCGGCAGTTGGTTTGGGCTGAAGTAGGGTGCGAGGGCAAAGTTCCGCAGCAGGTCGCGCATGGCGATCATCACTCCCACGGTCAGCAGGCCGCAGGTTACTCCGATCACGACTTGCCGCTTCGGAGACTTGCTGGATTTCGCCAAGACCAGATGCGCAACCGCAGCCAGCGGCAGAAGCAGTCCAATCCCTAACAACGCGGTTCCCAGGCCGTTGCCCCCGACAAAGGCCAGGCGCGCCGCACCTTGCAATTTCGCCAGGAACCAGAAGCCTGCGCCAAAATTGACCAGAGTAGCTCCGGTAAATAGAAAGGTTCCTTGTTCGATGAGCCAGCTGCGATATCCGTCTTCCTTCTGGCGCAAACCGAGGACTGCCAAGCCGAGTCCGGAGATTGCCAAGGCGCCAAATACAAAATGAAGGTAGCGAGGCAGAAGGGAAGGTTCGGACCAATTCAAGTTCCAGCCGTTGACTCGGTTGTGATAGAAGTCGAGCCAGCGCTCGGGCGACAACATCAGGGTGAAGTTATTGCTGTAGATGAAGGCGACGGATGCGAGCAGCAGTATCGCCAGAGCCAGAACTACGGGCGTCGCACCCTGATCACCCTTCATGGAAAAGAAGTAAACGGAGTAGTAGGCGAGAATCACGATTCCAATAATGGCTAGCCATGGTATGCCGATCAGGATGGAACTCGTGTAAAGGAATTGCCCATACATCACCTGGAGGAACAGCAGCGGCGCTACGCCCAGGGTGATCGTAAAGGCAAAAATCAAGGGCAGCAGTCGGCCAAGATCGTCGGCAAGCCGCGCGGAAAATGCGGAGTTCTTGCGCCGCAGAGCGCAGACCAGGGCGATGGTCGTGCCTCCGAACAGGCAATTCATGAACACGACGTGGAGAAAAAATGTCAGCAGGAGCAGCGTGCGCAGCAGCCAGACTGGGGCCGGCAGCGGCATGGGATCGGGATAAGGAATGGCTAAGTTCATGATGATGAATCCTCGTGCTGATTACTTTCCGGGATTGCTCAGATAAACGGCCAAGACGCGGCCTTCCGCTTCCGTTCCGGTAAAGGTTGGCATGTCGGAATTGATGTCGCTGAGTGTTCCGAGCATTCCCGCGATTGAGTCGGGATCAGTCCCTTTGAGGTCCAGTGGCCGCCGAGGGCCTCCGACGCTGTGACACATCGCGCAATGGATCGCAAACACCTGCTGCCCGAGTTCTTTTTCGTTTGCGCCTGAGGGCGTCGACGGTGCCAGCGAAGCCAGATAACCGCCTAAGGCCGCGCGATCATTCGCGTCGCCGGCGAAGGGCGGCATGGTCTCGCGAATCACGGGCAGATGCAGCAGGACCTCGCTGCCAAATCTTGCGTCCCATCCGCGTGTGAACCTGCGCATCGCGCGATAGCCATCGACGGAGTGGCAAGAGCCGCACTCGATCACAAAAAGTTGCCGGCCATAGGCGAGTGGGTTGTCAGCTTTGGCTTCTACCCACGGCGAAGTTTCGGCCACACCGTTGGTCGCGATGCCCTCCATCTGCCCCACCCTGACGTCGTTGGCGTAGATGTAGCCGTTAATCACGTAGGGATAGCGGCTGAACTCGCGCAGATATTCGCCGGAGCCCATGACGCCAAATCCGGCAACCAGCAGTACCGCTACGACCACGGGGCTCATCAGCTTGGGACGCAGAATTGCGAACACCAGCGTCAGTATCAGGACTACGCCGGCGCAGACGGCTGCTCCGCGCAGGGAATGGCGGACCGCTATGTAGGGCGCGCTGAAAGATCCGTTGAAGTACGCTCGCGAGTATGAAGGCAGGCTGTGAAAGTACCAGCGGCTCAACGGTAGCAGCGATGCAATTCCCAGCGCCAGCCACCAGCCGGACCAACGCACAACGCGCTCCCGCAAAGAGGAGGGCTCCCACATCGCAGTCACCAGTCCGAAAATACCGGCCAGACCCACGGCCATGGCGGTGCGAATGCACAATGATGGCCAGTAAGTTGGGTTGAAGAAGCCGTCCCAGAATTTGCCGGTTTCGAGCCAGCGTCCGGGCGTGAGCATGAAGGTGATAATGCCGTTGATGATTACCAGGCTTGCCCAAGCGGCAACGAAGTAGATCCAGCCGATGATGAGATGAGTTTGCCGGTCCAGCGTGTCCCAGTGATAGGCGTAGATGAGAGCGGCAGCGATCTCGACGAAAAAGAAAACCCACTCGATCGCCCATCCCCAGACGAAGGTGTGAATGAGCGAAGAAGTTGCCTCCGGGCTGACCAATCCTATGGTGAACCAGATGCCCACGCCGGTAACGGCTCCGAGGACGACGGTCAGCAGCGCGAAAAACTTGGAATGATGCCGCACGTAGCCGAGCAGTTCTGAATCGTTGCGTGCGTAGGCGCGGCGTTCAGTCAGAACCAAATAGGCGCCTCCGCCGACCGCGAAGTGAGAGATGAAGACATGAAACACGGCTATAGCTGCGATCAGCAGTCCGCCAGGAAAGCCAAGCTGCCAAACGGGATAGTTCATTCTGCCCCCTGCAACATCTCTCTAGCATGAGGGGCGCCCAAGTTGCCGGCTGTGACTGGAGTCACGCGAATGCGTGAGGCTTACGCAGCAACACAAAGGGGCAGAGACGAACAAAGCAATTACTGAAAAAACGCTAGTGCCGCAGTGCTACATTCAAAGTGATGCGTTCTGAGATCGAACAAGCCGTGCAGCTATTGCAGCGGGGTGACGATGCCGCGCTGGAACAGGCTCTGGCTCTGCTCCAAAATACCGTGTTCTCGTTTAGTATGCGCGTCTGCGGCCAGCGCGAGGACGCTGAAGATACGATGCAAGAAGTGCTGCTGAAATCGGTTCCGCACCTGCCCAAATTCAACAGTCCCAAAGCCCTCGTGGTGTGGCTCTATAAGGTGGCAAAGAACCGCTGCCTGATGAGTCGGCGACGGAGCAAGTTTGCTCCCAATCCAGACCTCTCTCTGGAAGAGCTCATGCCAGATCGGAAGGAACTTGAGCAACTGGGGACCGATGGCAGCATCAACCCCGAAGCATTCGCCATTCGGAGCCAAGAAGCGGGAAACTTGCGAGACGCCATTCAGCGACTGCCGTCACAATACCGCATTGTTTTGGTGCTGCGTGATATGGAAGGGCTAACCGACGAAGAAGTGGCCGAGATCACAGGGCTACGTTCTGGAACAGTACGAGTTCGACTACATCGCGCGAGGTTGTTTGTCCGGAAGGAATTGATGAAAGGGTTGAAGCTTCGCTCCGGGAGAGCCCCTGTCGCTTCGCGGCATTCTTATGAACCGCCCAGACCCGGCCGGTGCAAGGCGATGTTCGCCGAACTCTCGGACTATCTCGACGAGCAGTTGGATGATTCCCTATGTCAGGAACTGGAAAGGCATCTCGATGGCTGTGGTCCGTGCAAGGCCTTCCTTGCGAGCCTGGAAGCGACCATTCAACAATGCCGAACATCACCCGCGGAAAGCCCCAACCGTGAAAAAGCAGCAGACCTTAGCAGGAAGCTTCTTGCCGACTATGAACGTATGGCGGCCACCAACATTCGCCGGTAATCGATGGCTACAAGCCTGGCCTACCTGAATCCTTCTTGCTCCCAAGCAAGTTAACAATCTCTTTTTCAAAGACTGAGATGTTGGTTGCGCCAATATGTTTGGCACTGATCCGACCATCCCGCCCGATCAGGAACGCGATCGGCAATCCGAGAACTCCTCCATAGAGTTCACCCGTCTTGGCATTGCCCATCACAACCGGGTAGTTCATTTTGAAGCGCTGGTAGAAATCACGCACAGGTTCCGGTCCGTCGTCCATGGAAACGCCAATGATCTGCAAACCTTGGCCGCCGTACCTATTTTGAAGTTCGACGAAATGTGGAATCTCGTCCCGGCACGGATCGCACCACGTTGCCCAGAAGTCCAGAAGAACGACCTTGCCCCTATAGGATGAGAGATCGAGCTTTTGTCCCGTTAAATCGGGAAGAGAGAAATCAGGGGCCAGGGATTGTTCCGCGATACCCATGCCCCTCGTGCCGGTGGGCGCGCCATGATGACGGGTCGTGAAATAAAGTCCCGCTATTGCGATCAATGCTAAGCCCAGGAGAATCCGTTTCTTCAATATGCCGACCCCAGCCAGGAAACGATCAGATCCCTAGTCTCCCTTGCCAACCGGATAGCCCTTCTCGACCCAATCTGCCCCGAAGTTGTCCGCAATATAAACAATTTTCACATTGGTGAAGCCCATCGCATGCAGCGCGTCGTCCGCAGGCTTGACGTTCGGACAGTGGCTCCACGGGCAGCACCCGCAATACAGAACGATGAACTTGCTTCGTGGCAAGGATTCCACTCGCTTCCGCAAGGACTGCAACCCAGTCTCACTGGAGGCCGGGCCGATGTATTCCGAGCCGGGGATGTGAGCCTGGGTGTAGAGGACGTGGGAACCCACTTGAATCATTAGCGGTTTCTCGCTCTTGGGAGACTGAAGAATCTTGACCAGTTCGTCGGGATTGATCAGGCGTGAGGCCGGAATGAGGCTCGCCTGATAAGCGAGGGCAGCAGATGCTAGTGCAATGGCGACGGTCCCAAAGATAGAGGTAAGGAGTATCGCGCGAAGTTTGACAGGAAGACTCATTGGACTTCTCTCCGCATTATCAATTCCTGATCATACAGCCTGCAAGGAGAGGCACTGAGCTCGCGAGACCTCTGATACTCAAAGTTTTTTCTGTAACAAAATCCGACTTCCTGCATTTATTCGTGTGCTTCGTCGATAGAAGCAGCAGGAGGCAGTCATGATCACAGCCAAAGTCGAACTGACTCAACCACTTAAGCAGCAGCGCCAATTTGTGGCCAACACCGGAAGCGGCCATCACCTGCTCTTAGATGATGCAGCCGGAGGTACCGGCCCTAAGCCGATTGAACTGGTCGCCGCGGGGTTGGCCGGGTGCACGGCGTTCGACGTCGTCACCATCCTCCGCCAGAAGTATCACCAAAAAGTCACCGGTTACGAGGTGCGGGTCGAGGCCGATCAAGCGGAGCGCCCACCCCAGGTGTTCACGGCAGTGCGAATCCACCATGTGGTCACTGGCTTTGACCTTGACGTGGCGGCGCTGGAAGAGGCCATCCGTCTGTCCGAGGAGAAGTACTGCTCGGTTGGGGCCATGGTGCAGAAGACCGCGAGTTTTCATACAACCCACGAAATCATTGAAGACAAGACAGAGTGGGTGAAGTCGGCTCAGGCCGCGGGAGTGCAAGGTTGAAAACCTTGTTCACAGTGGTTCTGAGCCTTGCGGTTGCGTGGCTGACTCTTGGGGAAGCCTCAGCTCAACAAGAGGTCCAGGCTTCTTCTCTTACTCTGCAGCAGGCAGTGACCATCGCGCTGGAGAAAAATCCTCTGCGCAAGGCTGCGATCGCGGAAACAAAAGCTGCTTTTGCCGGAGTTCGAGAGGCACGTTCCTCCCTCATGCCTCACGTGAGTTTCTCTGAAACGGGGACGCGTGGGGATGATCCCATCTACGTGTTCGGCACCAAGTTGCGGCAATCGCGCTTCACCAATGCAGACTTCGCGTTGAACAAACTGAACACACCGCTGCCCTTCGGGAACTTCAGCACGCGGTTTGGGGGGACTTGGAACCTGTTCGATTCGTTCGCCACTTGGCATGGGATCAATCAGGCAAAACAGATGAACGAGGCGGTCGGACACCAGTTGGACCGCACGGATCAAGAGATTGTCTTCCGGGTGATCAGTTCCTACTACGACGTTCTATTGGCAGCCAAGGAGCTGGAGGTTGCCGAGCAGTCGGCTAAAACTGCCCAGGCGATCATGGAGCGTAGCCAGGCGCGATTCGACAGCGGGTTGACTGTCGAGTCAGATCTGCTGACAGCGAAAGTTCGCATGGCTGCGCGACAGCAGGAAGTGATCCGCGCTAGGAACACTGTGGAAGTGGGGCGGGCACAGCTGAACACGGCGATGGGTATGCCGCTTGATACTCCGTTCCAGATTACCGAAGCGTTGACTGAGCGCACGCTTCCCGCCCCTGTGCTTGGGGAAGTTGAGAAGCAGGCGCTCGCAAATCGCCCCGACTTGAAGCGGATTGCCTCCGAGGAAGCGGCCCAGCGGCAGAGCGTGTCGATGGCCAAGTCGGCATTCGGTCCTCGGGTGAACGCCTTTGCGGGCTGGGAAATGGATAACCCTACGTTCGTCGCCGGTGGCGGGGGCAACAACTGGTTGGGCGGGATCGAAGTGCAATTCGACATCTTTCAAGGCGGCGCCAAGCGGGCGGAACTCTCCCGGCAGCGAGCCCTCGAAGAGAAGGTTGTGGCGATGAAGCAGTCAGCTAGCGATGCCGTTCGTCTCGAAGTGAGGCGGGCTTATTACGAGACGGATGCCAACCGACAGCAGATCGAAGTGGCCCGAGCCGCAATTGCTCAGGCACAGGAGAGTCTGCGCATCAACCAGGATCGTTACGACAGCGGACTGACCACGATTACCGATTTGTTGGGTGCTGAAGATGCGGCGCGCCGCAGCCAGACCGACTACTGGGAGGCCGTTTATCACCTCCAGACCAGCTACGCCAATCTGGAGTTGGCGAGCGGAAGCTTGAATCCGCAATCTCCCGTGGTGATGCCATGAATCGTATGAATATCCGACTCAGATTTTTGTTTCTGATGCTGCCAGCAGTTTTTAGCCTCGTCGGCTGCTCTAACGAGCAAACCCGCACGGCTCCGCCGCCAGAAACCGTGCGGAACATTCCCGTGCTCGCCGTGCAGCAGGCCAACGTGCCCGATTTGCTGGAAGCGGTAGGGACGGTACGTGCCGCCCAAACCAGCGACGTCGCCAGCCAAATGATGGGGAACATCGTCGAGATCCGCGCTCACGAAGGAGATCACGTTCAGCGCGGACAGGTGCTCGCGGTAATCGACGACTCCCAGCCGCGAGCCGCAGTAGACCGCGCGACCGCAGCCGACCTTGCCGCCCAACAGCAACTGGTCGGAGCAGATTCCGACCTGGCCCTGGCGGAATCAACGCTGAAGCGTTACCAAAACCTCTACGAAAAGAAATCCGTGAGTCCGCAGGAGTTCGACGAGGTGAAAGCCCGTCAACAAGCGGCACTGGCGCGTCGCGACATGGCAAAGGCAGGGCTGGCCCAGGCGCAGGCAGCATCGAGCCAGGCACGCACGTCTCTGGAATACACGCGGATTCGGGCGCCATTCGACGGCGTTGTCACGGAGAAAAAAGCCGATTCAGGGACTCTAGCCTCACCCGGCATGCCGATCTTTACCGTCGAGGACGTGCGCCACTATCGACTGGAGGCCACGGTCAACGAAAACGATCTCCAGTACGTACGAACAGGAGAGCAGGTTTCGGTCGTCATCGACGCCCTCGACGATGCGAATCTGAAAGGTAAGGTAGTGCAAATCGTTCCAGCCGCGGACGCCGCGAGTCGCACGTTCCTGGTGAAGATCGATTTGCCCACAGACACACATCTACGCTCGGGGCTGTTCGGGCGAGCCCAGTTTTCCCGGGGCGAGCGGCAGGCGCTGTTGATTCCACGCTCGGCGGTCGTCGAACGCGGCCAATTGCAAGGCATCTACGTGCTGGACAAAAACAAGGTTGCGAGTTTGCGCTACATCACTTTGGGGAAGCCTTCTGCTGCCGAGGTCGAAGTGCTGGCAGGCCTCCAGGATGGCGAGCAGCTCGTGGCCAAACCGGGTGCCGTCGACCTGAATGGCAAACGGATTGAGGTCCAGTAATGACCGATAGCAAATCCAAATCGGCGATGCCGCCTCCGAAAGGCTTGCGCCTGGCTGGTCGCATTGCCCACACTTTCATTGATTCGAAACTGACACCGCTGGTGATCGTCGCTGCGCTGCTTCTTGGCGCGTTCAGCATTCTCAAGACTCCTCGGGAAGAAGAGCCCCAGATCGTGGTGCCCATGCTCGACGTTTTTGTGCAGATGCCGGGTGCGTCGGCGGACGAGGTGGCACAGCGCGTCAGCCTTCCCATGGAGAAGTTGCTGCGCGAAGTGCCGGGCGTTGAGTACATCTACTCAATCAGCCATCCCGGCGTGAGCATGCTGGTCGTGCGTTTCTATGTCGGCGCCAAAGAAGAGGATGCAATTGTAGAGACATACAACAAGCTCTACTCCAACTTTGACCGCATCCCGCCCGGCGTGTCACAACCGATCATCAAGGTCCGCTCGATTGACGACGTGCCGATCATGGCTCTGACTTTGTGGGGAAAGGATTACGACTCCTACCGCCTGCGGCGAATCGCGGGTGAGCTGGAAAATTCACTCAAACCGCTCAACGACGTTTCTGAGACGAAGATCATCGGCGGGCAGCCCAGGCAAATACGAGTCGTGCTCAATACACAACGGCTGGCAGCCTATGGCCTCACACCGAGTGCCATCGTCGGACAACTGCAGAGCGCGAACAGCCGCGGCCAAGCCGGCAGTTTTGCGCGCGACAATCGCGAGTTTCAGGTCGAAGCCGGAGCGTTTTTCACGAGTCTCGACGACCTGCGTCAGGTCGTCGTCGGGGTTCACGCAGGACACCCCGTCTACTTGCGTGACGTAGCGGAGAAGGTGGAAGACGGACCAGCCGAAGCCAACACTTACGTGCTGTTTGCCAATGCTCGTGGCGGCTCAGGGCAAACCGCGGGCGCGGAATATCCCGCAGTAACCATCACGCTTTCCAAGCGCAAAGGTACGAACGCCACCGACATTTCCGAACGTGTGCTGGACAAAGTCAATGCCCTGCGCGGTTATGTGCTTCCAAATGATCTGAACGTCACGGTCACGCGCAACTATGGAGAGACCGCGAAAGACAAGTCCGACGAACTTCTCAAACATCTGCTAATCGCAACGTTGTCGGTGACTTTGCTGATTGCACTGGCGCTGGGCTGGCGTGAATCAGGCGTCGTACTTCTGGCAGTGCCGGTCACGCTGGCCCTCACGCTCGCTGTCTTCTACCTGTATGGCTACACCCTGAACCGGGTCACATTGTTCGCTTTGATCTTCTCCATCGGAATCCTGGTCGACGACGCCATCGTTGTAGTCGAGAATATCGTGCGCCATTTCCGGTTGCCGGAAAGCCGAGGGCGATCCCTATCTGAAGTCGCGGTCGAGGCGGTGGACGAAGTTGGCAATCCGACGATTCTCGCTACATTCGCGGTAATCGGGGCGATCCTGCCCATGGCCTTCGTGCGCGGCCTGATGGGTCCGTACATGCGCCCGATCCCGGTTGGAGCTTCGGCGGCCATGCTGTTTTCGTTGATGGTGGCCTTCGTGGTTTCTCCGTGGGCGGCACTAAGGCTCCTGAGGAAATATGCGGGCGGTGGCGACCATTCCGGGCACGACGCCGAAGGTTGGACCACCCGACTGTACCGCCGCATGATGAACCCGCTAATCCGCGACGCACGCCGCCGCTGGATGTTTCTTGGTGGTGTCGTAATCCTGCTGCTGGCGGCGGTCGCGTTCGTCCCGTTGAAGTGGGTGCGCGTCAAAATGCTCCCCTTCGACAACAAAAGTGAGTTCCAGGTCATCATCGACATGCCCGATGGCACGCCACTCGAACAGACGATTCGCGTGGCGCAAGCCTTGGGACAGTATCTCGGACAACAGTCCGAGGTGGTCAATTATCAGATCTATGCCGGAACCTCGGGCCCTTACAACTTCAACGGTCTCGTGCGCCATTATTTCTTGCGCAATCAACCCAATCAGGCCGACATCCAGGTGAATCTGCTCTCGCGGCACGATCGCAAGGCACAGAGCCACGAGATCGCACGACGACTGCGGCCGGAGTTGGACAAGATCGCCGCGCCCTTCGGGGCGCGTATCAAGGTCGCGGAAGTCCCACCTGGTCCGCCCGTATTGCAAACTCTGGTCGCCGAAGTTTATGGGCCTGACTACAAAGGACAGATTGAACTGGCGGCGCAGATCAAGAAGGTCTTTGAGCAAACGCCAGGTGTCGTGGATGTGGACTGGTACGTTGAAGACCCACAAGTCAAGTACGACATGAAAGTGGATCTAGACAAGGCAGCGCTGCACGGGATCTCGCCCGCCGATGTGACACGCACTCTGCAGGTGGGGCTTGGCGGAGCCAAAGCGGGCCTACTCCACGATCCCCATTCCCGTGAGGATATCCCGATCGAAGTGCGGCTGGCGCGCCCGGATCGCTCTGGGATCGAAGACCTTGGCAACCTGAAGCTGCCGACGCCCTCCGGTGGCCAAATCGCTCTACAGGAAGTAACGAATCTTCAACAGACGACCATCGACACCAGCGTGTATCGCAAGAATCTGCAGCCGGTCGTCTATGTGACGGGAGATGTCGCGGGCGGAGAAGAGAGCCCTGTGTATGCCATCATGAAGATGAGCGAGGCCATCGACAAAATCAAGTTGCCCGATCGCTACGGCGTAAAGCAATACAAGGGCACGACCATGCCCGAACGCACCGACCGCTTCTCCATGAAGTGGGATGGTGAGTGGCACATCACGGTGGAAGTCTTCCGTGACCTGGGACTTGCCTTTGCGGCTGTGTTGGTCTTGATCTACGTGCTGGTCGTGGGCTGGTTCCGCTCGTTCGTCACGCCGCTGGTTATCATGGCACCGATTCCGCTTACCTTGGTCGGCATTCTGCCGGCGCATGCTTTGATGGGAGCTTTTTTCACCGCTACCTCGATGATCGGCTTCATCGCTGGAGCGGGCATTATCGTTCGCAATTCCATCATCCTCGTCGACTTCATCGAACTGCGCCGCTCCCAGGGAATGTCGCTGGAGGATGCAGTGGTCGATGCGGGCGCGGTGCGCTTCCGGCCGATGCTTCTGACCGCAGCCGCCGTCGTCGTGGGAGCGAGCGTGATCTTGTTCGATCCGATTTTCCAGGGCCTGGCATTGTCCTTGATGGCGGGAGAAGTCGCGTCTACCGTTCTGTCACGAATGGCAGTGCCGGTCCTTTACTACCTGTCTCAGAGGGGGCACTCGTTTCCACCGATGCATGCGCATGCGCCGGAAGATGTCGCTGAGTGCGAAGCTGTTTAGAACTGAAGGAGAACCGTTATGACCGTAGAACGAACACTTCGTTTGATCGCCGGCAGCTTCATTCTGTTGTCCCTGGCACTTGGATACTATGTAAGCCCGTACTGGTACCTTTTCACGGCTTTTGTGGGTCTGAATCTGTTTCAGTCTGGATTCACGAACTGGTGCCCGATGATGACGTTCCTGCGTAAACTTGGAGTCGGCAGATAGGGAGAGAGTTAATATGCCCAATTGGGTTTGGGGAGTGGCATTCCTTGTCGTCTATGTGGTCTTGACGCAGTGGCTACTGCCAAAACTTGGCGTTCCCACCTGAAGGACTCAGGGCTGCGCCGAGTCTCGGCGCAAGATTGGTCCGAGGGCCGATACTCCGGAGAACCATGACAACGATCGTGCAGGTTGAGTTTCGCGAGGGCTTGTTGTCAATCCGAGACGAGATACTCCAATCGCTCGGCCATCCCGTAATCTCTGCGCTCGGTTCGCGCGCAGCGCGAAATCTCGACCTTGCACATGAGTCGGTGGGAGTCGTCCTAATCGGGCACGGCGCGCCATGGGAAGAACGATGCAACCTTGCCGCTCATTTCCGAGAGATGCTGCCGGGAGTTCCCATAGTGGCGTCTCTCCGTCGGCAAGACTAAGGATGTGACCGGAGCCGATCCAAACACTCCCGAGTGACTTCAATCACTGAACATCTAGGTTGCGCAGGGCTATCTTCCAAGGTTGGGGAACCAATCCCTCAATGAACTTCCCATGAGGAGACCCCCTTATGCGCAGAAGCACGCTCCCCTGGGCTGGCTTAGTCCTGACTGCGGCCCTCGTCCTAATTCCTGATTCCCGCCTGCTGGTCGCACAGCAATCCAGCGCAGAACCGCCCAAGGCAACTGCAACGCAGAAGCCACAGGCCCCGACAAACGACTCCATCACACCAAGAACCTTGGAAGGTTACGTCGAGCAGGAAAAGCCGTTCTACGATTACCTGCTCAAAAATCACCCCATGTTCAAGTATGAAAAAGATGGGCGCATGATCGGCAAGTATCACGTTAGCGATCGCGATGAAGAGTTCGTGGAAGAAGGTGGTGGCAAGGACTACGCGAAACAGAACAATCGCCAGGTATCTATGACGTATCGTCTGGGCGCGGAGTCAATTTTGGACTTGCCGAACAAATTTGTCGGCCCTAAGAAGTGTGGGGAATGCCACCCCGCCCAGTATGAAAAATGGGTACGCTCCCGGCACGCAAAAGTAGTTCGTTTCCCGGATGAGATGGAAGAGGTGCCGGGCAAGGATCTGAATAAAGGGCTTTGGGGGAGTCAGGCAGGAGTTCTGCCTGAGGGCATCACGGCTGACTCGGTTTACGCGATCATCGGTACTCCGCGAACAAAATATGGCTTTATCGATAGCTGGCTGGTTCGCGGCACCTACCACGTCGAGGGTGGTTTGCTAAGAGATGGAACCGGAACCCTGGTGGCTGGCGGTAACCAGAGTTCCCGCACTTGGGCGGAATCGCTGACACCCGAGACGGTGCAGAAGATCGCTACGTTTGTGCCTGGGTTTCCGACCAAACTTGAGGATTTCGGCGACAACGGCTCCAAAGTGTGGGGCATGACGTCGTACGGCGCGAAGAACCGCAAATCCATGTTGTTCCAGCCCGCCACCACGTATTGCGAGGTTTGCCATTCGTTCAAGTTTGATTTCAAGAATGAAGGAGAATTGACTGCAGCACTTGGCCATCCCGAGGAACTGCGGAAGCACACCATCAGCAAGGGCATCACCTGCGAGGAGTGTCACGGAGCCGGGGCTCATCTCTACGGAGCCCGCGGGGCGGGAATGCCTTCCGACTGCGAGCGCTGCCATCAGCGCTTTGCCTGGAACAAGGAGCAGGCGAAGGAGGATCCGGACCACCCTTTCACGTCATTTTTCAAGACCAAAGCTCCGGCCTGCGGAACCGAGGGCTCGCAAGGCTACAACACCGCTCACTACGAGAAGGGAATCCGCTGTAGTACCTGCCATGATCCCCATGAGGTCACGGCGAATGATTGGAGAGACACCTATACCGTCACTGGCTTAAAGAAGCAGTGCCAGGACTGCCACTCTGAGCAGGCAGCGTTTTTCGCCCAGAATGAAATTCACGGCGGCAATAAGTGTACGAGTTGCCACATGCCGAATATGATGAGTTGCGAAAACTTCGCCACAATTCAAGAGCCGGATTTCGGCGGGTTTGATACCGCCCGTGCCGCACACATCTGGCGCATCTTGGTGAGTCCGGACGAGAAATCGCTGAACCCACCCGAAGGTCAGAATCGTAGCTATAAAGATGGTGCTTGGCGCCTCGCCAAGAAAGACGGTAAACCCTTCATCGATCTCATGTGGTCGTGCGGGCGTACCAGTTATATGGATGGTACGGTCATTGCCGGAGGCGGCTGCCACAGTGGAGTGCAGTCTTCGCAGCCGAAAGATCTACAGTTCACCAACCAGCGCATGATTTATGACAAGGTCATGGGCTGGGAGACTCCGGTGAAAGCAGGTGTGGCCGCGGTCACGGCAGCGCTGGCGAACATCAACGCAGAAATTACGAAGTCACGGCTTTCCACAGCTCAGAAGGCAGAGGTTCAGCTGATGGCAAACGAGGCGCAGGAAATACTGACTGCAGTCCAAAAAGATGGCTCGTGGGGTGTGCATGCTCCTTCGTACACCCTGAAGAAGTTAAACGAAGCCCGGCTGCTGACCGACGGTGCTCAAGCGGCTTTAGCCAGCAAAAGTAATACCGTGGCGCTTAAAAAATAGCGGACGTGAGTTCAGTTCAATTCTGGCGTTTGGGGTTCGTTGGTTTGCTACTCTGTCGAGACTCGACAGAACACGAGTTGGTGTGTCAATTTGGTACACCACGGATGCTGGTGATCACAAGGGGACGGCGACCTTTGAATCCGCAAGGCTACGATCCACAATTCCCATAAGATCCTTGATCTCACCTGGGCTAGTCGGTTCCCGCCTTAGCCAACCGTACTCCGCCCACTTTTCTAAGTTCATCCTCGTCTCCCAGCAAGAATTCCTTTTGGCCTTTGAGCACGGCGGTCAAAAAATGATTCCCGCTCGCAAGGGGTGCGCTATTTCACACCCGTCGGTCGTAATACGACAAACTGGGCTAGATTTGTGACCCTTAACGAACGTAATCTATGCGGCTGATTTTAGTGACGCGGCTCAGGTTTATTGGCCCTACTAGGCGCACTTCATTGCTTCAAGCTTCGGAGTGAGGTCTTCCATTCTTCTTGAGCGCGCCAACCGCCCGATTGCTCCGCTTCACCGCTTCGCCCGATAGACCCTTGGCCTCGGACCTCAGACCGCCGAGCACGTCCATGAACTGCTTTGCAACGTCGCCCTCAAGTATGATTGTGTGTTCGGGCTGAAAGTAGATAGTGACCGAGCCCGTCACTGCCTCATGGCTTACAAGGCGGACTTGGTCGAGGTTGATCGCCTGTTCTCCTCCGCTACCACCTGTGAAGAAGAAGTTTGCCATCGTCTGGCGCTGCTAAAAACGTGAGTCGGAACTTTGCAATGCCCAAGGGATTCATAGAGCGCGGATGATTACCACGATGACTGCGATCACGACAAACGTTCCCAACAAACCGTAACCTAACATAGTCCCTCCAGTGTGGGAGAATCTGCAGCAATTATGATGGGAGATGATCAGGCTTCGCTGCTCAGTTTTGCTCATCCTATAGAATTTCGAACGCAGCGAGGACGAGCAGCCATTCACAGCCGTCAAACAGTGATCTGCGCTTCTAACGCCCAAACGGACCGAGGGTTGTCAACTGTTGCAATATCGCCGTCTCTTCAGATCGGCTTTGGAGACTTGGTCGCCACGAGCACCGCCAATATCGTCGCAGTACTGCGAACGCTTCCGGCAATTATTACGAGTGCTTCTGACACAGGCGGATGGCGCTCAGCCAGTCGTTCAAGTCGAGTGCTGACATTGTGGAGTTGATCGACTTCGTCCAGAATCGCTTCAAAGGGCATTAGGTTTTACCTCTCTCGCTGAAAAACCTAAGGTGGGAGAACTTCAGATGGACTGGCTTAGATCAGAAGACCTGAAAGAGGAGAAGGTGGCAACCTCCCACTTGTTATTGTAGGCTTTCTAATCGTGGAGAACAACGCCGAGAAGTGAACTACGGACTTCAAGCTCACCGTTGTAGCGAATGAAGCCCAGCTTCCTGAACCTGTTCATGAAGAAACTGATCCGCCAGCGGGTTGTGCCGACCATCTTGGTAGAGTCTCCCGACTGAGGGGGCGGCAACAGTGTTTACCCTTGCGGTCTAAAAGGTGCTCCGAGAACTGGGCCGGAGAGCGAGAATGGCAGCTGAGTTGGTCGGCGCAACGGCCTCACTCGCACTGCTCCGGCGGCTTACACATCGGCACCGGACGGCCAAACGAGCGCGCCTTCATCTTGTGGGCGGCCAACTAGATCTTCGCAGGCAATCAGATTCATTTCGTTCAACTACCGATCCATTCTGCTATCTAATTTCTCTCAGAAATTTGCTCAGGGGAGGCTCTTCTTACTGGCGCAGCCGGTGGCTTCACAAACTGAGCAATAGCGACCAGTTTTTCCATCTCTGCAACTGGCATAGTCAGTTTGAGACCTAGTTTGATGGTCTGAGAAGGACGGCCCAGCGTCGAGGAGACATTGAAATGTCTGTAGAAAACTCAGTTGTCGCGATTTATCACAATCATACGGATGCGGATCGAGCGGTGAAGGAACTTCAGCGTGGCGGAGTCGACATGCACAAATTGTCGATCGTTGGAAAGGGATATCACACAGATGAGCAAGTGGTCGGCTACTACAACACCGGCGACCGCATGAAATATTGGGGCAAGGTCGGCGCATTCTGGGGAGGCTTTTGGGGGCTTTTGTTCGGATCTGCTCTGTTCATGATTCCGGGACTCGGCCCAATTTTAGTGGCGGGACCTCTGGTGGCTTGGATCGTGGCGGGGTTAGAAGGTGCCGTAGAAGTTGGAGCTTTGGGCGCTTTGGGCGCCGGTCTCTTCAGCATAGGCATCCCAAAAGACAGCATTGTGAAATACCAAACGGCGCTCACGACGGATCAGTTTCTGCTGATCGCCCATGGTACAGCTGCAGAAGTAGCCAAGGCGAAGGACATCATCGCAAGCACGAGTCCGGCGAATTACACACTGCATACAGCCGAAGCAGTCGCGGCTTAGCGAAGGCGGGGTTGCGGGCCATAAACGAAATAACCAAAGAGGGCCACAGACCTGCATTTTGACGTGGTGTGGCTTTTTGGAGAATGAGATGGAAGTAGACCCTGCTGTGTTTGAGAAGATGCTCCCTGCCGAACAAGTGTTTGAGGAAATGCTTCCTTTTCTCGAAACACTTGACGCCCAGATTGGCGGCATCATCCGACTCTTGAAAGACAAAGGCATTACCACAAATGCGGAATTTGCCCAGTATGCCCAGCGAGGTGACGATGCAGGAAATGTGCGGGAGCGTGGTATGCGGGTAAGGATGGAATATTTGTTTTCCTCGGCCGTGAAGCGGATCGACGACCAGTAACTGCAACATCTCAGCCTCCACTTGACGGGAAACGGTGGGCGGGTTTGGGCTGGGGGCGGTGGTTTTGTCGTAGATCCCAATACCGCGGACGAATAAGTACGGCTTTTAACGAAATGATGAGGTGTGTCAGTGATTGAACGACTGAAGGAAACTGGTGGAGTTGCGTTCGGCTTTAAGGTAGTCGGAAAGCTATTGGACGAGGAACTCAAGACATTCGAACCACAGCTTGAGTTCTTCATTGCGGAGCACAAAAAGCACCCGATCGGCGTCCTAGTGGACCTGACGGAAATGGACGGAGCCGAATGGATGGCACGCTGGGATGATTTGCGGTTTCTCCAGAAGCACACAAGTCATATCGCTCGTATGGCAGTCGTCGGAGCCCACCGTTGGGAAGAGGTTGTGGAACTCCTTACTGCGGGTGCCGCTGTTCTCCAGTCAGAGACACGCTACTTCGAATCCTCCGAAATGCAGAACGCCTGGTTATGGGCGAGGACCGCGAAACACGCTGAAGACGCTCCCGTCCGTTTGATCTCGCCAGCTACGGGGATTTGGAAGGATTACCATCCCGAGTTCGTGGGCTTGTAAGCGAACACTGAACCAAACACTGGCACCGTGCAATAAGAACCAGGGCGTCTAATGCGCAATTACCAATGGCGCAGGAGATCAGCATGCAGATCCAAGTCAATACCGACCACACAATCGAAGGTCACGAGGCGCTAGCCGATCAGATCAGGGGCGTGGTGGAGAATGCTTTGAGCCGAATGAGCGATCACATCACGCGGGTGGAAGTCCACCTGACCGACGAGAGCGGCCCTAAGAGCCGCGAGAATAACAAACGTTGCATGATGGAGGCACGCCTCGAAGGCCGCCAGCCCATCGCGGTCACCGACGAAGCGGCGACCGTGGACCTGGCCGTCAGTAGCGCCGCAGATAAGTTGGCCAGATTGATCGAGCATACCCTCGGCAAATTGCATGATGAACGGACTCACAGAACTGATCCGCCTCCAGCCGAGCCAACATTCTCAGATCAGTCATGATCGACACCACTGTCAGCTTGGCTGTCGACCCCAGTGTCACCCTGGGAGCGTCTCAAGATCGGCGGTGGCACTCCGCCAATCCTGACTCGGCACGGTTGGCTGATCGTTTACCACGGTGTCAGCGAACTGGAAAAGCCCAGCACCGCCGGACACCAATTGCGCTATTCGGCAGGCGTGATGGTGCTCTCGAAAGAGCATCCGCAAGTCATCCGTTATCGTTCGGTCGAGCCAGTGCTGACGCCAACAATTTCGCAGGAATGCAGCGGGACCGTTGCCCACGTCGTATTCCCGACCGGCATCGACAGGCGCGACGATCTCGGCTTACCGAATCGCTTCGACGTTTATTATGGGATGGCTGACAGCCGGATTGGTGTCGCACGTCTTGACATGCCCGATGTCTTACCGCGAGACGGCGTCGCCGACGCGCCGGATCCAAAGGTGTAACGCGATTGCCGTTGTACGCACCAATCACCCTTGCTCTTGGACGAGCCAGTTCCGCGCCTCGGCAGCCTGGCTGTGATCGAAGTAGCGCACTTTTGCCGCGGTAAATGGCTTACAGAAAGCCACCATTCCTTTTTCCCTTTTTCCGCAGGCTCTGTCTCGCCTAGCTATCGCTGAACAAACCTGCGCGCGGATGTCCCTTGGCTAGTGGCGGAGGAGCGTTCGGCTCGCTGAAATCTGCTGTCCACTGCCAGTTTCTGATCTCCGGCATGTCTTCCAGATGTTGTCGAATGTAGTCGCGGTGCTCGTACAGCTTCCGGTTAAATGTGTCGACTACGTCTGAAACCTCTGAGCGCAGCCTTGAGACATACTTCAGTGCATCGATGGCTAGATGAAAACGGCTCATCTTGTTCAGCACTACCATGTCGAACGGAGTAGTCGTCGTGCCCTGATCCATATAGCCGCGCACATGGAAGCGGCTTTCATTGGAACGTCCATGAACCATGGTGTGAATGAGCCAGCGATTGTTATGGAAGGCGAAGATCACAGGTGCATCTTTGGTAAATAAAGCGTCGAAGGACATGTTATCCATGCCATGCGGATGATCATCCGGGCTCATCAAAACGCTCAAGTCCACCACATTGACAACGCGGACCTTGATGCCGGGAACATACTTCTGCAGAAGCCATGAGGCCGCGCAGATTTCGATGGTTGGCACGTCGCCTGCGCAGGCCAATACAACGTCCGGTTCCCCACCTTCGTCGTTGGTGGCAAACTTCCAAGTCGATGCCCCTCTCGAGCAATGTTCGAGAGCTTCGTCCATGTTTAGCCACTGAAGCTGTGGCTGCTTTCCGCAAGTTACGATGTTGACGTAGTTCCGGCTCCGCAGGCAGTGGTCGAAGACACTTAACAAGCAGTTGCCGTCCGGGGGATAGTAAACCCGGATGGTTTCGCTTCTGCGCGCCAGTGCGTTGTCTACAAATCCCGTCGCCTGATGGCTGAAGCCGTTATGATCGTTCCGCCACGCATGACTTGTGAGTAGAACATTTAAAGATGCGAGCGGTCTGCGCCAGGGAAAATCTCGGCATTGCTCCAGCCATTTGGCGTGTTGGGTCAGCATCGAATCCACGACCTGCGCGAAGGCTTCATAGGAAGACCACATGCCATGCCGTCCGGTCAGCAAGTACCCTTCGAGCCATCCCTGACAGCAATGTTCGCTCAATACTTCCATGACACGGCCATCCGGACTCAGTTCGTCATCGATCGAAACGGTCTCGGCCATAAAACAGCGCTCGGTAGCTTCGAGGACGGAGTTTAGGCGATTGGAGTTAGTCTCGTCGGGACAGAACATGCGAAAGTTCGTCGGATTGAGCTTAAAGATGTCTCTGAAAAAGTCTCCGAGCTTTCGGGGAGCTTCCGCGACCACTTGACCCGGTCCTGGGATCTCCAGCGCATAACTCGTGAAGTCTGGTATGTCGAGCGCGGTCAGCAGTCGTCCGCCGTTCACGTGAGGATTCCCTCCCATGCGACGATCGCCCACCGGCGCTAGTTCTGCCAGCTCGGCAATGAACCTCCCCTTTTGATCGAAGAGCTCCTCCGGCTTGTAGCTTCTCATCCAGGCCTCAAGGATCTTCAGATGCTCCGGGCTTTCGCGGACCGTGGCGAGAGGGACCTGATGGGCACGGAAGGTGCCCTCAATCGGGACTCCATCCACTTCTTTCGGACAGGTCCACCCTTTGGGCGTGCACAGGACGATCATGGGCCAGATTGGCTGCTTCTTGAACCCGCTCGTGCGCGCCTCCCGCTGAATGGTTCGAATCTCGGCATAACAATCGTCCAGCGTTTTAGCCAGGAGTTGATGCACGCCTTCCGGATCGTCGCCTTCCACAAAATAGGGCTTGTAGCCGCGTCCTATGTACAGAGCTCTTAAGTCTTCGTCGCTCGTCCGTCCTTGAACGGTCGGTCCGGAGATCTTGTAACCGTTGAGGTGCAGAATCGGAAGGACAGCACCGTCACGTACTGGATTTAGAAAGTTGACGGACTTCCAGCTTCCTTCCAGCGGGCAAGTTTCGGATTCTCCGTCGCCGATGATGCAGGCAACGATCAGGTCCGGATTGTCGAAAGCGGCTCCGAATGCGTGAACCATCGAATAGCCGAGCTCCCCGCCCTCGTGCATGGAATTCGGCACGTGTGGTCCGCAATGGCTGGGCACTCCGCCCGGAGTTGAGAACTTCCGGAAAAGAAGTCGCAGGCCGTTCTCATCAGGCGTAATTTCCGGATGAACTTCGGTATAAGTACCTTCCAGATAGGAGTTCGCGTTGAGCGATGGACCGCCATGTCCCGGACCGGCAATATAAATAATGTTGGCATCGTGCTCTTTAATGAGGCGGTTCAGATGAATGTAAATGAGGTTTTGTCCCGGTGAAGTTCCCCAGTGCCCGAGCAGTCTTGGTTTGATTTGTTCGGCCTTGAGAGGCTCTCGCAACAGGGGATTCTCGAAGAGGTAGATCTGACCAATGCAGAGATAATTCGCGGCTCGCCAGTAACGGTTCATCTTGCCGACGATTTCGGGAGTCAGCGGGCCGTCGGGCTGCGGCGCCTTGGTTGGCCGTTTATCGTTGGCGGCGACAGCGGTAGACAAAGCCGCATCGAACCTAAACTTCGTCGGCTTGCCGGCCTGATGCAGGTTCTGGTCCCCTAATGTCCGGCCGCTATCCCGATCAACGTTAATTGTTCGTTCTTTAGTGGGCATGTCGATTATTCCTCTCTATTTCTCCGCCGGCGCGCCCGGATCGTCGCCACTAAGCGCGCCCTGTGCGGCAATCCTGCCTGCCGCTGTTGGCTTCCCCTTCAGAATCCACTCGAATGCCACTCCAATCAATGCCCCGATCACTGGCCCGACAATGTATATCCAAGTCGTGTGCAGGTCGCCGCGCACCAGGTCAGGCCCAAGTGAACGCGCCGGGTTCATCGACGCGCCGGTAACCGGCGCCGACCACAGCCCCGCCAGAGCAATGTACCCGCCCACGGCGATGGCACCGTTCGTGCCGATGTTCCGTGCACCCGACGCGGTTCCCAGAATCGTGTTCACAAGTCCGGCCGTGAGCACCACTTCCATCGCCAGAGCTTTCCCGCTGGTCACACCAGAACCGGGCAGAGTCGCGCCGAGTGCGCCAACCGTACCGAACATGGCCCGAAGAAAAGCACCCGCACCGACAGCGCCGACCACTTGTGCGACCATATACCCCGGGACCCTGTTCCAAGGAAAGTTGCGCCGCACGGCAAATGCCAGCGTGACTGCAGGATTCAAATGCGCTCCGCTGACCGTGCCCATGAAGTAAATGATCGCCATTACCATGAGCCCCGGTGCGACCACCATCATGCTCAAGGTGACTCTGCCACCGCTCATTGCGGCTACGACGCCACCACCAGCAGCGACCAGCACTAGCAGGAACGTGCCCCAAGTCTCGGCGAACACGCGTCTCCACTCCAGCGAGGAATCGAAAAAATCGAGGGTCGATTGCCGTTGGACCACAGGTTGTTGCCGTACCGCGTCGGGCGATTCCTGCCCTGTCGATTCCATGCCCGCCTCCGCCTGCAATGCTCTGTAGCGCTCCCAGACCGTTACTTCTCGCCCGATAGCTGCTTGCCGATCGCTTGCAATTCCAGCCGACGCTTCTCCGTGGTCTTCGGATATGCCATCTTGAGATCCTGGAGCGTGTCGAGGACAATTCGGGACACAATGAGCCGCGCGTTGTCTTTATCATCGGCGGGAACGACGTACCAAGGCGCATGACGTGTGCTGGTCGCGTTCAAGCAATCCTCATAGGCCTCCATATAATGCTTCCAATATTTCCTCTCGTGGTTGTCCGAGGAGCTTACCTTCCAGTTTTTGTCGGGCACGTCGATGCGCGCGAGAAATCGCTTGCGCTGTTCTTCGTACGAAAGGTTTAAGAATATTTTTACGATCCGCGTTCCGTTGCGATAGAGATGGCGCTCCAGATCGACGATCGAGCGATACCGTTCCTTCCAGATGTTTTTCTCGTCGAGCAACTCTTCTGGAAGCCGCTGGGTGCGGAGAATCTCGGGATGCACGCGAACGATCAGGACTTCCTCATAGTAGGAACGATTGAAGATACCGATCCGCCCGCGTTCCGGAAGGCGGCATGTCGTGCGCCAGAGAAAATCATGTTCCAGTTCTTCGGCGCTCGGTTGCTTGAAACTGAAAACTTCGCACCCTTCCGGATTGACTCCCGACATGACGTGCCGGATCGCGCCGTCTTTGCCGGCAGAGTCCATCCCCTGAAAGATCAGCAGCAATGCATAGCGGTTGGACGCGTAGTGAAGTTGTTGCAGGGAGGTCAACTCAGCAATATGTTTTTCCAGAAGCTCTTTATATTCCTTCTTTGACTTGCAAAATGGCTTCACGATCGTCGGCAAGCGTGTGATATCGATCTTCTTGTGATGCGGTACACGGAAATCCTTGGCATGAATTTTCATCTTCTTCCTTCAGTGGCGCCAACTGCATGAGGTGCGCTTTAGCGACTCCGACTACTCGGAACGACGATTAAGCGACATCTCTCTTTGCCGCCTGATCCTTCCGGGTTTCTCGCTCCGCCTCCAGCCAGTCTTGATTTGCTTTGCCGTCGCCCCGCCCTCGCTGCTGATAGAGTTCATACGCCCGCGTAGCAATCTGCGGTGTAAGATCGACCGGAATTTTGACTGACGATGGCGCTTTAACCGGATCAAAGATCCGATAGGCGAGCAGTTTGACGCGATCATTGAGCAGGAACCATGCCAGGGCATAGACCCAAACGAACCCAGCCCAGCGCCAGCCCAGTGGCGTCATAAACACGCCGTAAACAGCGATTAGCGTCGCCACAATTTGTGTGCCCAGTACCGCTATCCAGAGAATCCGTGCCGGGCGTATCGACCAGAATGGGCCCCGTGTGCGGGTTAAGAAAATCGTCAGATGCCCAGCTACGGACAGCTTCAGGTACATCAGCGTTTGAGCGTGCGCGCGGTCCAGATGAAATACGCGCTCAGCGAGAAAAAATAGGCCGAACGCAGCCGCGACGCCGGTAACGCCCAATACGGTCGAGATCCCCAGTACCGAACGCATATTCCACTTCTCGGGCCTGTCGCTGTAATGAACGTTGTCATAGGCGATGGAGAGAATGGCTCCGTCGTTGAGTACGGCGATCATCACGATCATCACCGCGGTCATGGGGTAGAAGTTAAATACGAGAATCGCCAGCGTCATGAAAAACAGCACGCGCAGGGTTTCGGCGATGCGGTAGATCGCATAGTTGTTCATCCGCTGGAAAATGCGGCGGCTCTCCTTGATCGCATCGATGATCACGTGGAGGCCGGGCGCCAGCAGCACGATGGACGCCGCCGCACGAGCTGCGTCGGTTGCGCCGGAAACTGCGATGCCGCAGTTCGCTTGCTTGAGCGCGGGAGCATCGTTCACGCCATCGCCGGTCATACCGACAATATGGCCGTGCTTCTGCAGCACGTTGACAATGTTGTATTTGTCCTCGGGGAACACTTGGGCGAAGCCGTCGGCTTTTTCGATGGACGCCGCGGTCTCCGCCTCCTCTTGTTTATCCCGCAATACGGTGGCGTCCAGGATGTTCGTGCCCATGCCCAGCTCATGAGACATTTCCTTGGCTATGGCCAACTGGTCGCCGGTGACCATTTTGACGTTCACGCCCATCTGCACCGCGCTCGCGATGGTCGCTTTGGCCTGTTCGCGCGGCGGATCGGACATGGGCAAGACCCCCACGAACTGCCACTTGTCGTCCTGATCTGCGCGGGCTACACCCAAGGAGCGGAAGCCGCGCGCGGCAAATTCATTGACGGCTTTCTCAACCGCGGGTTTCACCTCCGCGACGTTGGGGGCCATTTGCAGAATGACCTGTGGTGCTCCCTTCGCCACCTTGAACTGTCTTCCGTCGGAGCCCTTTACGGTAGCTTCGGTGCGCTTGTGGACCGGATCGAACGGCTGGAAATGAAGGACCTGATAGCTCTTCAGTTCTTTATCGTCCTTCACGCCGCCGATCACGGCCAGATCGATCGTGTCCTTGTCTTCCGCTCGCGAGGCGAGGGCTGCATCGAGGATGATTCGGTCGGCAGCGATACCATTGACACAGAATGGATCGCCCAGCGTCAGCTTGTTCTGGGTCAAAGTTCCAGTCTTGTCCGAGCACAGCACATCCACGCCCGCGAGTTCCTCGATCGCCGACAACTTAGTCACAATTGCTTGCTTTTTGGCCAGGAGACGCGCCCCGACCGCCATGGTGACGGACAGCACCGTGGGCATGGCTACCGGGATCGCGGCCACTAGCAGCACTAATGCAAATTCCAACGTGCTTAAGATCGGGTCATGGCGGAAGAGCGCCGTCGTGACAATCACCGCTACCAGAGCCACTGCAAGAACGATCAGGTAATTGCCAATCTTGAGCACAGCGCGCTGGAAATGGCTGACGGTATGAGCATCCTGCACCAATTCCGCAGTCTTGCCGAAATAGGTGTTGATACCGGTGGCGTACACCATCGCGTCGGTTTCGCCGCGTTTTATGATCGACCCGGAGAAGACTGCCTCGCCCGGTTTGCGCGTCGCGGGCAAAGATTCTCCGGTCAGCGCGGACTGGTCGACTTGCACCGGGTCACCGGCCAACAAACGCGCATCTGCCGGCACGATGTCTCCCAATCGCAGCCGAATGACGTCGCCGGGCACCACTTCCGCTACCTTGGGAGTCGCCCATTTTCCGTCTCGCAGGGCGCGGGCCTCGGTCGCCAGCTTCGCGCGTAACGCAGCAATTTCGTTGCCCGCCTGATGTTCTTCCCAGAATGCGACCACCGCGTTGGAAAAGAGCAGAAACAGAATGATGAAGAAATCTAGCCAGTGCTTAACCACTCCCGAGAGAACGACGGCTCCTTCGATCATCCACGGAATGGGCCCCCAGAAATAGCTCAGGAACTTCAGGAATAGATTGTCTTTCTTTTCCTTGATCTCATTCGGGCCATATTGCGCCAGCCGTTTCTGCGCCTCGGCTTGGCTCAGGCCGGTCGGGGAGGATCCCAATCGTTTTTCGACTTCCGGCATGGGCAGAGATTTTAGATCGTCTTTGGAATCGGGCTTCGCGGGCGGCTTCTTTATATTCGGTTTCACGATGACTACTCTCCGTTCTTGTTCCATCGCGAGTCGCGGCTAAAAGAGAGTGTGGAAGATCGTTAGATCCGCGCGCGCAGCAGGCTCTCATGCGGGGTGTTGAATTCGGAAATTTAGGACGCGTCCAGTATCTTGCAGCGGGGATGCGGAATCTGTGCAGTTTTGCTCAACTGGCTGAGTTAGCCTACTTGCCGCCACGCTAATTGCGATAGCGCCCGATCAGCGTGTTGGTCGAGCTGTCGTGCTTAAGCTTAGGTTCAGCGGAACTCTGTAATTCAGGAATGATGCGCGTGGCGAGAACTTTGCCCAGTTCCACGCCCACTGATCGAACGGGTCGATCTTCCAAATCGCACTCTGCGTGAAAACGCTATGTTCGTAGAGAGCCACGAGAGAGCCTACTGCTCGTGGAGTCAGCTTCTCAGCCAGGATCACATTGGTCGGTCGGTTGCCCTCACAAACGCGGAATGGTGTTTGAAAGTCGGGAGCCTTCAGCCTTCAACTCCCAGCCCTTTTGTCGAAAGCCGGAGCCTCAGCTTCCGCAAACAGATTTGCCATCAGTGAATCATGATGGTCCGTAAATTCGCTAAGTGGTTTGCAAAAATCCGATCAGGTCGCACGGGATCAACTTCGTTCCTTGATGAATGCGCTGGTAAACGAGTGCTGCACGTCGCCAACGCCGCAACAAGCTGCCGAAGAACAACGAAAATAGTCCAAAGCGTGGCAACCTCCTTTGCTCATTCGCGAGCACCTGAATGTGAGTCCTATCCAAACGTTTTCGCTGGAAAACCGCTTCGCGCGAACGGATACAACAACAAACGATGGACTGTGCGCGCTCTCGAATACGCCGGTACCGGCTGTTGACAAACAACAGCGGAGGTCGAGTCCGGAAGCCCTACCCTTTGTCGGTTTTGGCCTGAGCTTTTGCTCCGCGAATTTCAGCAAGGAACGGCCGAGCTACGGCTGGAACTCGCACTTTGCCCAACAGCAAAGCCCGAGTTGTAACCGTGGGTCCGTAAATCGCGTGCCGGGAATCATTGTCTTGACGGAGGGACGCACCTTCCACCGTGAGCCCAGCGAACACACCCTTGGCACGGGAGTAGGTCAGGATCTCTGTATCCAACTTCCAATCGGTACCGGCCTGGGCATGCCGTCCCACTGGACCCGCCGCCGCGGAAGCGTCCCCTCCAACCTGGAAATTACTGGAAAGCAACCTTTGCATTGCTTTGTCATTCTGAAAGATCATTACCACGTCCACAGCTTCCACCCCGATCTGCAACCCCCAGCTTCCACCCGAAATCGTGATGAACGCCGGCGCACTCCAGCCCTTCGCAGTCCGGCAGGTGGCCACGCCTTTGCCTCCTTCAGCTCCGAAGACAAAACCACCTTTAACCATGTGCGGTATAACGGCTATGCACTTCGCGTGCTGCAACACTTCTTCAGGGATTCCCTTGTCAGGCATCCCCATGATTTCGTGCATCACGCTTGTAGCGTTGTCCAGCCGATCGGTGGCATCTTCCCGCGCCGACGCCGCCCAGCACAGCGTGCCGAGACTCAACATCGCAAGTACGAACATTACTTTTTTCATGGACAACCTCCGTTTCTTACCTTTGCGCCGCATCACCGGCTTCGTGCCGTGTACAGTCGCGCACAATTCCGTTTAGAAATGCGGGCGTACCAGGTCAATTCGACCTTAGCAAATCAGGATTCAAGCGGTCTGAGCAAAAATGCTCACAGTTAGCGCACGGAAATTCCCCACAAATTGACGCGAAGAAATCTACATTTATTTTGTCCGGATGAAGCCGGGGGCACGTCCAGAGGTGGCCGAAGACTGAGTATGACATCGCAGACCGGGTCACAGCCAAGAAGTGACGGAAATAGGCGCTCACAAGTTTCCTTCTTGTTTATCGGGGATTTCTTCCATCGTTGATCCCGGTGAATGTGCGCATTATCGCCGCAACCCACCGTGATCTTCGGGCCATGATTCAGGAGGAGAAGTTCCGTGAGGATCTTTTTTACCGTTTCAACGTTTTTCCGATTGAGATTCCTCCTCTGCGCGAGCGGCGCGAGGATATTCCGCTGCTGGTGAACTATTTTGTTTCGAAGCTGTCGAAGCGCATGCGAAAACAGATCACACGTGTATCAAGGCAGACCATGGACGTTCTAACGAACCACTCGTGGAGAGGGAACGTTCGGGAGCTGGCGAACTTTATCGAACGCGCCGTCATCGTGACACGCGGTGAGGAGCTAGAAGTCCCGGCTGCAATGCTTCCCACTGCTTCTGAGACGGTTGTCGCTGTCAGATCGCCCTCTAGTTTCAGACAGGCGGAATCCAGCGTGATCATCGACGCATTGCGAGCTGCGGCGGGGCGAATCGCGGGGCGAGGAGGAGCCGCCGAGCGGCTCGGATTGAAGCGTACGACTCTGCAGAACAAGATCCGCCGCCTCGGGATCGCAAAAGCACAATATCAGAACTAGCAGCTGACCCAGCGTGCACAACGGATGAAGTGGCATTGAATCGAGCGTTTTGATGCTCTCCTGGGGTAGATCTCATGACGCACAAATAAGGATAGAGACCGAGTGATGGCCGAAATCACACTTCCTCACCTGTTGCGACTGGCCAACGAACATGGATGCTCCGTTACCCAGCAGCAAGCTGCCGCATTTCTCAACCAGGAAGGGCACGCGTACGAGATGTGGAAACACATGATGCGTGCAGGTGAAGAATTCGTCGCATCCAGCCTACTTCACCGATGAATTAGCCCTTACGGCATTCAGTGCATGATCGAAAGCCCTTATATGGTCATACAAGTTATCCAGTGCCCGCCTCTGGGCTGATTTCTCCAGTTGCATTGCCATTGTCGTGAGTCTGGAGGTGTTCCATCTGGCAGGGGAATTGCAAATAGGCATGATCGGCGGAAGTAATCGCGATTCGGTAGCGACAAAAGTTAGCCCGCCAGCAGATATCGATCGCAAGCTCCAGAGTGGGGTGGAGTTGGTGGACGGGGAATTCAGACGGCGGCCATGTGGGCCGCAAAAATTGAGTGGGAATCAAATCGAGGATTGATCAATGGCTTACAAGAAGCTTTGGATCACGCTTGGCGTGATCATGCTCACGTCGTTTGCCGTACTTGGTGGTGTTGGATACAAAGCTGTCAGCGCTGGACCACCGATCCCATCGAAGGTCACGACTGCCGATGGTCAAGTGTTGTTCACAGGGGAAACAATCCGTGATGGGCAGAATGTCTGGCAGTCCACAGGTGGCCAGGAAATCGGCACAATCTGGGGGCATGGGGCCTATGTCGCTCCCGACTGGAGTGCGGACTATCTGCATCGGCAATCGGTGATCGTTCTCGACGACTGGGCGCGCGAACAGGGCGCGGCGAATTATGCCGCTCTGCCTGTGGAGTCCCGTGCGGCGCTTCAAGGGCGCTTGACGGAACTGACTCGGCACAACACCTACGATCCTAGAACGGACACCACTGACCGGGCACTCATTCGAAAAACCAGAGTCCATCAAACTGGCGGAGCCGGCACGCAAACTGGCCACCCAGTCTGGGGACTAGTCGCATTGAGACTGCGCCCATCAGAGCTTCGGATCTAGTGACTCAGATGACTAATTCAAGCAACTGACCCAGCGGAAAAGGAAGAATTCATGCCCGATAAAGACTACACGTTTGTACCTGACTTGCTTCAACAGGTCGCGCCACCTGACAGGGGAATGACCAGCTGTGTGTTGCATAAAGACGAGCGATTCAACATCACCCTATTTGGATTTGCCGCAGGGCACGAGTTGAAAACCCATTCAGTTCCCATTCCGGCCCTGATCTACGTAGTCGAAGGAGAAGGCGAGTTCGACCTGGGCAGTGAGACAGTCCAGGTCAAATCCGGTTCCTTCATTCGCATGGAACCGCTTCTCCCGCATGCCGTGAGGGCGAAGACTCCGTTTCGGATGTTGTTGGTCCAAGTAAAGGACCATGCCATCCAGAAATAGTTCCGCTTTCACCAGAAATTCGGTTCTGGCATCTTTGCTCTGCCTCGAAGCTCGCCGGCAAAAACATACTGGTCTTGGAGCATCGATAATGCGGCGCAGAAGCTGTTGCTTTTAGGCCGACGCTAGGCGAACATCGGCGCTGGTCACAGAATGGTCACAATAATTCGGCCATTCCGACGAGTTAAGTCGCTGATCTGCGCCCGCAAAATCTCTAATGCCGGACGTTGTTGAGACCACCAGGTCGGAGACGCAGCTCGTTTGCAGCGGCAGCCGCTCGCAATTCGTGAACATCCGAGAGGCGCCTGGCCAGGCGCTTATGATTCCCAGAGGAGCTTGAGTGTGCGAGCCAGAATCGGAGGTGGGATTGTTGCAGCCTATTTTTCTGGCTTTGCTTCGTTCGAATTCCGCTTAAGGTCTGTCAGATCGTTGTCACGACTTAAAGCACGCTTGTTGGTCACAAGGTCATCGAGGGAAATGAATTGCACCGGAACACCGAAGAAACTGCCTGCGACCTTTCTTTGCCATGCATCGGAGAACTCTACGGCCGTGATTTCGGTCAGAATGTCAACGCGCAGGGGAGCGACTCCAATTTGGTAGACCACCTGCTTTCCGGTGAATGTTTCTGCATTTATCCCATCATGCTCCAGAGGAGCCCCGAACTGTTTGAGCGCTGCGACCGCTCGGATTGAATTCTCCGCGGAATTGTGCACCCACACGTCGAGGTCTTTCGTATAACGCGGCTCGCCGTACTTCATGACTGCGAAGCCACCGACAATCAAATATTCAACCCCGAATTGGTTTAAGAGTTGTAGCAGTTCTTTGTAGTGTGGGTTTTCTGCCATGCTTGATTTCCTCAGCTAACTCCACCATTTCCCATGCCGCAGCAAAGATGGCTTCATCTCCCTGCTCCTGCCAAAACTCAATGTCGAAGGAACGATCTGGAAACCCACCTTCGACCAGTCGTGTTTTCCACAATAAATTTTCAGGAAGGCTCATTTTCGCCTCTTCGATTCACACCTACCAATATCAGGATATCAGCATGAGGGCCCGTTTCTTGTCTTCGCCATGCGCTGCGGAACTCGTACGGGAGAAGGGCCGATTGCACGAAACCGACCACGGGTGGAGTCCACATTGCGACTCAAGAAAGGCGGTGGAACGCACCAGCATGCTGGATCCCTACACCGTCCTGATCGGACCCGGGTACTGGGACACCAGGGGAGTCTATGGTCAGCAGCGTAATACCCTCGACAGTCGCCTGTGCCACTAGAATTCTGTCGAAAGGATCCTTATGAATAGCTGGCAAGCTATCGATGGCAACGACGTGATCACTGATGATTGGCAACTCTCTGTATCCGTTGTCCAATAGACCACGGCGCAGTAGCCGCGGATCTACCTTAAAATCTTCTCGCCCCAACCCGCGTTTAATCGCCACTTCCCATAAACTGGCCGCACTGAAGAGAAGTTCATTGTCCGCATTGTCTATCAAGGTTCGAGCCTGTTTTGAGAGGCGGCGCGGTTCGCCGGCAGCCCGGAGGAGCAGATGAGTATCCAGCAGAAGTTTCATGCACCACCGCCGAACATTCGCTCGATCTCATCCTTGCCCATTCGGTCAAAGTCGTCCGGCACAGAGATCTGTCCCACCATGAAACCGAGTCGTCGCACTTGAGCACCGGTTGGAGCACCAAGGGCAGTAACCTTTACCACGGGTTTGCCGGCCTTGGCAATGACGAACGACTCACCCTGGGACGCTTCTTCGATGAGTTTCGAGAGCTGGGTTTTCGCCTCGTGAATATTTACTGTTTTCATTGCTTTTTCAATAGACTAAGTTTAATTGGTTTAGTCTATCATGAAATGGTACGCGCCAAATCAAGCGTTCGCCCCTGAAATCTGATCAGCCGGCCACAAAATCTCGTGGCCACGAAGCCATAACGAACTGACCCACGAGAGTTCGTGGCTTCCTCCGCAAACCATTCCCTCAACGGATCACTAAGATCTTTTAGACTCAATAGCATAGCTTTTGCCTCCTGTTTCTCTCGGATGGTCTTGCTCCTGCTTTAGCAAAGGCGTCTTCGGAGGAAAGCTAGCGGTGCTCAAGATTTCAATCATCAGCGATTGTGGCGCACGTAGTCAGGCGGGAAGCCCAGGCTGTTCGATAAAACTAGCGCCCCAGCGTGGCCGAGAGAGTCACCACAGTATAGTGTTCGATCCGGCCCAGGGTGAACTCGCAGACGCTGCCATGCAGAGATAGGTCAGTGAACTGAGGCTGGGCCGCGTCGGGCGAAAGGACTTTCATCTCCCAGCGGCTCAAGTCCTGGGCCAGCCCGCTCAGCTCCAGCCGGACTTTCACGTTCTGTGCCGGGGCCTGATCGTCGTAGTTGAGCAAGTGGAGAATCAAAGTCCGACCGTCGGGTTTCCGAGTCAACTGGCCCAGCACGTAACCGCGCGGCTCCAAGGTGAGGCGAGGTCCTCCGGCTGCGGCTTTGGCGCGTGCCACGATTCCTGACGCAGACTTTCCGGCCCTGATGACGACACCCCCGCCGGCGGTGAACGTATTCAACCGGGCCTTCTGCTCGGCGCTCAGTTTGGGCAGTTTAGCGGGCATCACCAGCACCTTGAAACGGTCCAGGGGGACTCCCTTGTCCAGATGCGCGAGCACTTTGGTCTCGAAAAAGACGCTCTGCTTGAGGAATTCATCGGCCAGCGGGTTGTGCGGCTCTTTGGAGATCAAGGTGATCCGCGCCGCCGGCTCTGCCTGGTGATACAGCTCCCTATGCTCGGCCAGGAAATGGTTGTATTGAGCGATGGCCGTCCAGGCCTCCTGGCCCTCCCGCTCGCCGTGGATCAGGGCGGAGAGGAATCGGCCCTCGATGTTGCGCGAGGTGGCCGCGCCGAACACAGAGGCCTCGGCGATGGAAAGCTTCTGCTCGGCCGGGCTGGGGATGCAACTCTCGCGCGGGCCGCAATGGTAGAGATCGTTCTCATACATCAGGGGCTGCCAAGGCTGCTTCTCGCCATTCAGGAATTTGATCTTGCGTGCGTTGTCGACCTGCCAATGACCGTTCCAAACGCCTGGAGTGTCTTTGCCATCCTCCTCCCAGATCGCCTCGTTCATGTCGTTCATCGCAAACCGATCCGGCGGAATATGGATATTCGCTTCCACCATGACCTTGGGCCGGCCGGTCTCCCGCGCCTTCCGCTCCGCCATACGTTGGGTTTCATTGAGCAACTGGGCCAGGCCGTCGTTGTAACCGATCATGTTGTCCCAGACGATTGCATCCACGCCCGCGTCCACCGCCAACTCCGCCTTGTTCATGAGATAAGACCGCCAGCCGGGCTTGCGCGCGTCGGCGAGACGGCGGTCCCAGGAAATCTGCAGATCGGTTGTGGTCGGGCCGGCATAGAACATGGGGATACCATACATGCGCAGGCCGTATTTCTTTGTTTCCGGGTCGTCGCGGAAGGCACTACTGCGAAACATGTTGGAAGCCGACAGGTAAGCCGAGACGTGGATGCCATTCTGATGGCAGCGGGCGATTACCTTTTTCAAGTTCTCGCGGTTCTCGTCCTCGTCCTTCAGCGACCAGCCGCTGCTCCAAGTGACCCAGATCCAGTTGAACTCCGCCTGCTTGAGCAAGCCGAGCATTTGGTCGAAATCGCGGTCATAGATGTGGGTCAGCACGTCCTTCTGTTCGGCCGTGAACTTGTTGCCCCACCATGTTCGTTCGGCCTTCCAGCTCTCGATTCGTCCGCCGTCGATGCGGATGAAACGAAAATTCCCTTGCTCAGCCCAAGGCGGCACGTCTTCCGGCTTGGCGCGATACAGTTTCGGCGCCGGCTGAAAAGTGTGGGCGAAGCAGAGCAGCAGGGACGCGGCGACCAAACCAATCAGTCCAGTGCTTCTTACGATTCGGACAAGCTGCAGGATTCCCTCCCTATGGAACCTCCAAGACAGGCAGGTGGCACCCTAGATCAAGAGACAGGCTGACGCAGCAACGAAGACTGGATGGTTCAGTCCTCGGGCGGACAATTCCACTCTCCCGCCAGACAAAACTGCCGGAACAATTCGTCTCCAAGCCAAATTTCTTCGACAAAGAAGCTCGTGCTGCCGACCGTCGCAAAATCGCACTCGTACAATAACCTCGCTCCCGCAGTTCAAATCAAGTCCCCCAGTCTCGTTCGGCTCTTACTTGCAACCTTAGTACCAACTCTGTGTCTTGGATCAAAGAACTTCTGTCTCTGCCGAAGGAATTGATGAAGGCGGGAATTCGTCCCCCGATAACAGTCTGGAGGGTCGGTGGAGACCGCGGAGTGTAATACCGCGTGGGGCTAAAATGCGCCCCCAGACGGGCGAGCTTGTGCCAGGCAGGGGGCACGTTGATTGCATACACTGCCACTGACCTGGATTTACCGGACGAACGAAACGTCCACAGACACAAAAATGTTAACAGCCTGCGCCAGACCAAAAGCCGGGGCCGGGGGAGGATCCCTCGATGCTGGCGCGTCTTTCAGGACTAATATCTAATGCCGGCTCAAAACCCTTGCGCGACGAGTCCATTGGGCCTGATATCGCCATCCGAGAATCCATATCCGATTCGGCAACTATGCGGCCAAGTGGAATTGGATCATCGAACGCTCCGTGGGGCATTTGTGCCAGTGCGCCAGACTTTGAGCCGTCACTTGCGTACAGGTCGTCCTATGGGAAGGATCTTAAGGTGCGGGCGGGGGGACATTAGCGGAGGATTGGTCTAGACTCTCGAGTTGAGCCAGTTCTTCACGCAGGCGCGCCGCCTGCTCGCGACGGTTTGCGGCATCGAGACGGGGGTTGACGCTAAGGGCTGTTCCAACCCCATCCATAACCTTAGTGATGCTTTTAGTAATGCCGTTCTTCTTGCTTTTACCGTTCTTGCCCATATTGGCGAGATGGTCGGCGCTCATGTCGTCCTGCAGAGCGTCGGTCTCCAGTCCGATAATTTGAGCGCGGAGGTCCCGAATTTGCGCGCGGCGCTGGATCATCTCGATAGCAGGGTAGATCACAGTAGCGTTGTCCGAGTTACACAGCTTACTACCGCTTTGGTACAGGTCGACGCAGAGATCCCGGAGATTGTCGTCACCGCTGGTGTTGCCTTGATCGGCAGAAAGGCGGTACAGCGCAACAGCGATAGCATCGTCGGCCGGCGCACCTTCCCCGTACTGATACATCCAACCGAGCTGATTCTCCGCGGTGGCACTTCCTAACGCCGCGGCTTTATAAAGCCAGGACCAGGCCTTGGCATAATCGATCGCCACACCAACGCCATTCTGAAAGTTATAGCCGATGTTTTCCATGGCCTCGGCGTTGCCATGTTCTGCAGCTTTGTAATACCAGGAGAAAGCCTGGTCGTAACTTCGAGGTTGACCCCATCCTTTCTCCGCCATGAAGCCGAGATTGGTTTCGGCGTTGGAGTTGCCGTGGCTGGCGGCGCGGCGGTACCAGTCCAGAGCCTGAGCATAGTCGCGCTTGACCCCCCATCCGCATCGATAAAAATAGCCGACTTCATTCTCGGCATCCGCGAGATTCTGGTCCGCCGCCTTGCGGTACCACTCAAAGGCCTGCTTATAGTCACGCCGGACCTGGAGCCCACTCTGGTACATGGCTCCCAGATGGTACTCCGCGAGCGCATTGCCCTTATTCGAGGCCAAACGGTAGTAATACAGGGCCCGCTTGTAATCTCGCGGCAAGCCAATTTTGTTTTCCTGCATGTAGCCGAGTTGATTCAGCGCGGGAGCGTAACCCTGGGCGGCAGACTTGCGATACCAGATCACTGCCTGGCCGTAGTCCTGGGCTACTCCGCGGCCATCGATATAGTCGTTCCCGAGCGCGAATTGCGCCTGCGCGTCTCCTGCGGCAGCAGGCCCGCGAAGAGCGTTGAAATCGTTGTCCGCCGGTGGTACTTGCGCCTGAGTCGACACTTGTACTGGGGCTTGCACTTGCCCCTGCGTCGTGGAAACCAGAGCGAATACGAAGAAAGCCGCTGCGGTGACCCGGGTCGGAATGGACATGAATAACTGGCCTCATCTCGCAGAAATAACTGGCAAGGATGCAGAAGCAAATAGGGCTCGGTAATCCATGCACTTGACCCTTGCCTTGACAGCATCCCACCGCGATCCAATTGCCATCTTCCAGCAGTCTTGCTGACATGGGAACAAATAACGGTAGGGTGATGGTTACCAAAGGGGCGAAATGTGCGTTATATTCGCGGGGCGCCGGATCGCTCAACGGCGGCATAGCTTTCGTGTGATGCATAGACGGGAAAGAGGCGCGGTTGATTCGCGAGCACGGATTTCTTGCGCCCGAGACGCTCATCACCAATGATCCCGACTCAGTCCGCGAGTTTCGGGCGACGCATGGCCGTGTGATTTATAAGTCGATCAGTGCCGTGCGGTCGATTGTGCAGGAACTCAGCGATGAAGACGAAGAGCGACTGGATCGCATCCGCTGGTGTCCGACACAATTTCAGGCGTTTGTGGAAGGAACGAACTTGCGGGTACATACCGTTGGCGGCGAAGCATTCGCCACGGCGGTGCGAAGCGAGGCTACCGATTACTGGTATGCAGCGCGGCAGGCAGGCGAGCCGGCCGAACTGCGCGAGATGACGCTATCGAGCGAGCTGTCGGAAAAGTGCCTCCGGCTTTCGCAAGCCCTCGAATTGGAGTTTGCCGGAATTGATCTAAAGGTGACGCCGCAGGACGATGTCTACTGTTTCGAAGTCAATCCCAGTCCTGCGTTCAGTTACTACGAGGCGAACACCGGGCAACCGATTTCGGCGGCGGTTGCGCGCCGGCTGGCATCGGACTTCACCACTGCACCCATAGCGCAAAATCGGCTCGCAGCCACCAGTCCTGGCGATGCCCCTCACGTTTCAACCTGCGGACCGCTCCTCATTCCAAAAGCCGAAACTTCTCGGACAATGCTCTGAACCACGTGCTGTGGTGTTCGGCGAGCGCAAAGCGAAAACAGGTCTTCCAGTCGCTGTTGACCCCATAGCTGGGGGCAACGGGTGCACTAATCGGGTTATCCGAGGGATCGATATCCACAGCATGAAACGATAAGGCCGGCTCTTGTAATGGAGCCGGCCTCAGTTCGTTTACTTTTCGTTTTAACTTCCGCGCCCCGTCAGTGAGGATTCACCGTGACAGTGACCGCAGGGTTTTGTCCGGACGAATTACTGCCATTATGGTTGCCGTCACCGCCATACGTCGCCGTGATCGTGCGGGGTCCTGTGGTGGTAAACGTCAGCTTGCAGCTTCCGTTTCCGGTCGCGGCGCTAACCTTCCCGGAACATAGCTCCCCGGTGGTGGCGGTTAAGGTAACCGCTCCCGTTGGTTTGTAGGAGGTCACATTGAAGTCGAGGGTTGCGGAGGCGACACCATCGAAGTTCATGGTTACAGTTGAACTGGAGGAAGTGATGGCCGTCGTCGTTGGGGCTTGGAGCACCTGCAGCGCAACCGTGTCGGTCGAATTGGAGTAGTCGCTGTTGCTTGGTTTGTAGGTCACTTTTAAAGTGACTGTTCCAGCTTCCTCAATCGCTCCGGACGCGGGTGAGTAAGTGTAGGTGCCCCCCGCTGGGATTCCCGAAGCGTCCAACTGAGTCGAGCTGAGCGGCGTGCCGTAGGTTATAGCCGCCGGAGGCGCCCAAGTAATCGTGGAAGCCGCTTTTGTCGCCGTTGTGGTTTGCATGGCGCTGGCAGGATTGTAGTTGGCGTCGGCTCCCCAAGACGCCGTGAAGATGCATTTTCCAGAGTCTTTAAGGATCGTCACCGTTACCGGCGAATAGGGTCCGGAAAGCGCGCAGGTAGTCGGATTGGTGCCGGTGATGTAGGCCACCGCAGTGGAGTTGGTGGAGGCCACCAGCGTGAACGCGCCGGCGTAGGGCGCGCTGGCGGGACCGCCGGTGAAGGTGACCGTCTGAGCCGCACGCTGCGCCGCCGTGGACTCGCTGACCGGGCTGGCCGCCAGGTAATCGGCGTCCCCGGGCTGGTTTGCGGTCACCGTGCAAGTTCCGGTCCCGCTGGTGATCGTGTACGTCGCACCGGAGTTGCTGCACGACCCGGCATTGGTGAAGGTGGCCGACAATCCCGACGAACTCGTGGCCGCGACCGTGAACGAACTGTTGTAAACCGCCGACGTCGGAGCGTTGGTGGTAAACGAAACGGTTTGGCTGGCCTTCACGGCGTTCGTGGATTCGCTCGCCGAAGCGGCTGCATAGCTGGCGTTGCCCGCTTGCGTCGCACTCACCGTGCACGTTCCGGTTCCGCTGATCATCGTGTAGAGCGGGCCGGAATTGGTGCACACCACACCGTCACTTGAGTAGGTGATCGGCAATCCCGAAGAGGCGGTTGCCGCGACCGTAAATGAACTGTTGAAAACCGCCGATGCCGGCGCGTTAGTGGTAAACGAAACAGTTTGGTTGAGCGCATTTACGACAACCGTGTCCTGAACCGGCGGCGCAGGAGCGAATGCTGCGTTGCCGGATTGGTCAGCCTCGACGACGACCGATCCCGAACCGGTGATGGTCAGAACGTTGCCCGTAAGAGTCGCAGGTCCCGAGATCAGAGAGTAGGCGATGGGCCAACCTGAGGTTGCGCTGGCCGTGAGTGTGATCGGCGCGACACCGGAGGCCACCGGTCCCGGGTTCGGGAAGGTGATGGTCTGGGTCTGCCGAGCGGCGGTCGATGGAACGTAAGCGACTCCGCGGAACACTTCCTGGTTGCTCGAGGTCTGCAGGCTCACGAATTGTTCGTTAGCCGGCAGAGTCGTTGCCGCCAGCGAGTCGGTAATGCCCACAAGGGATGTGGGATCGGGCTCGCCGCCGGAGACAGCGCTGAACTGGGAGGTAATGGCAAAGATGGTGACTGAACCGTCACCGTTGTTCACACCCGTCATGTTACGAAGTCCGTAGGTATAGGACTGGATCGGGTTGCCATTGATGTCGTTGTAGTTGGGGAAGCTTTGGGGCTGATTGAAGTTCAGGCCTGCCTGGATGGTGTAGTCGAGAGTCCAGGTGCCATTGATCAGGCTCCATTTTTCCAGTCCAGCGTACGGATCGTTGCTGGGAACGTAGGTTCCGTTCGTGGCATTGGAGAAGCTAACTGCGGCTCCGCCGGTGTAGCTGCCCGGATTGCCTTCGTCGGCTACGTACAGAGTGGTTGGGTTGGCGAACCAGAAACCGAAAGGAAGATAAGGAGTCGGGGCGTGAGTGATCTGATTGGTTACAGGAGCGGAAAACACCGGAGTAAACGTAGCGGCTGCGGCTCCGGTCGGCTCGGCGCCATTAGTTGTTGTGGTGCAAGGCGGCAGGCCGCCGTTCACCTGTACCAGGAATACACCGTCGTCACCGTTGCCGCCGCTGCCTTTCGATACGTACAGCTGCGGGTTGCCGTTGGCGTCGTTATAGATGCCGATGCCGCGCCAGTTGTTGTCCTTGACGTGCTGCTTCGCCGACTCGTCGGTTCGATCGGCGGCGAGATACGTTCCCAACTGGTACGACAGGTTGCTGTCGGGATTCACATTCCCGTTCAACAAAGCGGGTGTCCCGCAGCGCACTCCGATGGTGAGCCCTGGCTCGCCGTAAGTGACGCCTCCGACTGTTACCGGTTTCTCGGTGGAGTCGGAGTTGCCCGCCGTATAAAACTCATTGCCATCCACGGTAATGGCGGCGCGCGGGTTGTCTCCGCTATCTGCGTTGTCGATTGGGGTCAGGCTGAGCAATCCGCCGGGGCCAATCAGCGCAACTTCACGATCGTAGAACGGATACGGGACATTGTTGCTGTCGGTGTAGATGTTGGGGTTGAGTTCGTAGAGAGGGCTTGGCGAATAGGAATTGGAGACGTCGACCATCGTGTCGTTGCCTTCGTACCCCATGTAGGTCATGTAATTGCTGCCCGGCGCAACCATCAGCGCGCCTTCCGACTTGGAGCTGAAGCTGGTGGTGATGTAGGAACCAGGCTCCTGCGTGGGAAAGGTGGCAGGCGCTCCACTCGAAGGCAGCGCAAGCGTTCCCGCCAACGCCGATCCAGGGATGGTGTTGAACTGATCGATGAAAACGCTGCCCTGGATGCCAGCAATATTCTGGATGCCGTTCGTGGTACCGGTTAAACCAGCCTGATCGTTGAAAATCTCCGGGAAACTGTACGGGCTGGTGTATGTATCGCCGTTACCCAGGTTGCTGTTGACGCCATCGTACTGCACGCGGCTGACCTGGATGCTTCCTGGGGCAAGCGGCGTTGCGTTCAGGTTCGTCACCAACTGCTGAGCCTGAGCGGTGAGTTCAGTCGCCTGCGTGGTGATGCTGCTGACTGTTGCGGGGTTCAGCGTCGCGCTCTGAAATTCGGCGGCATTCAACTGCGTCTTGATCTGAGCCGCAAGAGAATTGCGCTGAGCCGTCAGTTGATTCAAGTTGCTTTCATACGTGGAGTACAGCGCATCGCTGCTCGTGCTTCCTGAGGCAAGCGCCACTGTCGAACCCTGTAGCGCGGCCTGCCCAAAAGCGCCCACCGGCGCGTTCATCTGCTTGTATGCGGCGGCGAGTTGCTCGAAGGACTGGAGGTTCGACTGCAGGCTTGCAGGCAGTGCGCTGGGCACCAAGTCCTCCACCAACACTCGACCGTCACTCTGGTAATCGTCCGTCAAGCCCGTCAAATACAAAATCGTAGGACGGATATCGGTGTGGTCAGACCAAGTTGTGCTGTCCACGCCGTTGTTTTGGACTCCGGGTCCGACAAATCCAACCCAGGTCGTGTTGATCTCAGGCGCCACGCCACCGTGGTTATACGCGTAGTCCTGTGGCTGCTCAACAATCGTACCCTCTGCCTGTTCCTGGAAGTACCAATCGGTGTTGCCGAACATCACGAAGGTGGGCGTTCTGGCGGGATCGCCTGTAATCATGTGGAGCGCATTCAGGCCGGCGCTGTCCACCAGATAATTGGTAAGGTGATCGGTGTTACCGGTGATGGGGTTGGGCGCTGTAAGTTGCGACGTCGCTCGCTCCAACTGGCGCGCAAAGCTTGGGGTATTCGACGAAAGATAAGGATTGAGGGAAACTGCTGGCGCCATGTCGTAGTGGAAATCGAAAATGCCCGAGGCGGTCAGGCCGCTGTCGGGACCCTTGCTGTCCGATGAGGATGGGGGGATCAAGCTGGGGAACTGCTGCTGGTAGAGTTGGGTAAGGTCTCCTTCCACTTCTCCTATGCTCAAGTTGAGGCCGCTCGGACTGTCGTTGCCGACGGGAGTGTAGCCGTTGGGATAAACATAATTGCACGGAGTGGTGACGCCGTCGCAGCCAGCTGGCGATGCGGGGCCTGCGACAAAGTGATCCTGCTCATCCGCGCTAACGATGAACAGAGTGTTCGAGGCGTCAATGCCGTCATTGGCCAGGCGCTGGAAGAATAATCCGAAGGCCGCGTTGTAGGTCTGCAGCTGCGACTCATAACTGGCCTCGCCCGGACCCAACGCGCGGAAAAACCCGTCGCTGAGTGTGCAGGTCGGCAGAGCCGTGTGACAGTCGTGGGCGTCGGAGATGTAGGTGTAGACAATAGGGACGCCGTTTTCCAGCATCTGCGCGTCGTAGGCCAGCGCCTGCGCAGGGGAGATGGGACCGAAACCGGGAAAGCCGGTTATCTGGTTTCCGTTGAGGTCGAGGATGTAGCTATTGCCGTTGTTGATAGCAGGTGCCACGTACTTGTGGCCATACAAAGCGGAATACCCGGTATAGCCGTTGGGTTCTTGGGGTAGTACATCGGGCTCTGCAACCACATTACCCGCCGTGCTACACAGCGAACTGCTTGCAGCGCAATGGATGGCAATGCCTTCAAAGTCGGACGCCGCTTGGCTGCTACTGCTCTTATACTCCGCGTACTGCGGAGTATACCCGGACGAAGTGCAGGTGGTTGTGCCGTTGGTGCACTCGCCGTAGATCTTCACAAGGTCCGAAGTCACGTTCTCCATTTCCATGTTGGCGATGGAGACCGCGCCCACGTTGCAACCCGCGCGGGTAAAAGGAACCCACGGCGCCGGGGCGTTCTGGCCCGCTGCAGTAATCATGCTGTAGGCCGTGTCTTCGGTCGTATTGGTTTCAACCTGGTCGGTCCAGTAGGTGAACGAGCTCGGGAATTCATCCCAAAACTTGTTGGAAGGCAGGTTTTGCGAGACGAAGCTGTTGGCCACAGCCTGACCGTGACGGTCCGGGTAAACACCCGTCAACGATGTCAGAATGTCGTCCGCAGTGTGCGAGATCAGCGGGGTGTGGTGATTCGTAAACAGAGTTCCGTTGCCCGTCAGGAAGTTGTACAGATTGGGCATTTGCTCCAGGTCCGATGGAACATTCGGGTTATCGCGCTCATAATGCAGGTTATCGAACTGAATGTAGACAATGTGGGTGATGCTGCCGCCGGGAGAGCTTAGCGGGCAGGTCGCTACCTGCGCGGCGGCTAAGCCGCCCAGCACAACCGAAATGAATAAGCATAATGCGATGCGGCTTAGACCAACCGTAGAGCAATGTTCAACGGAACGCCCTGTAGGGACCGAGGTAGCGGAGATTCTTTCAGAGTTCACTAGTCACCTCTCGCAGCGGCTATTCGGATTTTAGGGACGAAAAAAGTAGTCCGGACACGGACGGGGCGAATTACACAGCATCGGTGTTAATCGGGCAATAAATTTTCATTAATGCTAGATGAATTGTGAGAAAGACTAATGGATAACTGGGAACCCATCGTAGATTTGCGCAACTGCAGCCACCGACTTGAGAGAGTAGATTACGGAGTTGTCATTTTGGGTAACTATTCGCGGTCTCGCTCCTCTGCTCCGCCCTCCTTAACGTCGACGAGTTCCAGCTCGAAGATCAGCGTGGCATTCGGTGGCACCTTCATGGAGGGAGCGCCGGCTTTTCCATAAGCGAGTTGCGGAGGAACAAAGAGTTGCCACTTCGATCCTTCAGGCATCATCAGGAGAGCCTGTTCCCAACCTTTGATCACACCTCGTACCGGAAAGGTGACTGGGCCATTGTGTTTGGTCGAACTGTCAAACTCGGTGCCGTCAAGCAGCATTCCTCGATAATTGCAAACCACGTGTTGGTTGATTGCGGCCCTGTCTCCCTTGCCCTGCTTGAGAATCTTGTATTGCAGCCCGGTCGGCAACGTGACGACGCCCTCTTTACTCTTATTCTCAGCTAGAAAGTTCTCGCCTTCCTTAAGCGTCGCTTCAGCCTTCTCCTCGCGTAGTGCGGCTTGCTTCTTCTGATACTCCTCTTTCTCGGTAGCAAGAATGGCGCGCATTTCGTCCTCGGTCAGCATGGTCTTGCCGCCGTTGAACGCTTCCTGAAGGCCCTTCGTCAAGGTGGCGAGATCGAGATCGAGGACCTGTTTGCGGAAATCAGCGCCTACCTGCATGCCCAGGGCATAACTCAATTTTTCTTTTTCAGTCTTGAGATCCGGAGCTTCCTGCGCCACGACGGCAACGGTTAGGAATGCGACTGCGAGGGCTAGAATCCATTTATGATGCGGCATTGTTGTGTCCTTTTATTGCAGATTGCAAAGAATCGCCGGTCGCAGTCCTTCGAACCGGGTAAATCAACTGTACTTGTGCTTTCCAACGTCAAGCAGATAATCTCCTCGCGATCAGCGATAAGGTCAATCGGAAACGGTGGAACTGGCCACCGACTGATCATCAGGAACCATTGCTCTGGGCCATGCAATGATACCGGGCTCCGGGCTGATTATGCATTTGCGAGATTCAAGTGTCCGATGGGAACGCCGCGCGCGTCAAGAATTTTGCGGCCTGTCAGCGCTGGCCCTGCGCAGCATTGTTGAATACATGTGGCGACATTTGAACTCAGAATCGAAACCGGACACCTTTACGGGCCAGAAGTCGCATCCGGGAAGTCAGTCACGAATCGACGAAGCTGTGATGGATTCGTTAGCCACGATTTGGGCAATACTCACTTGAAACGCATTGTTATGAAGACCGGCATGCGTTAGCGATGGCAACCGGCGAAATGCCCGCGGGCCATGGCGACACAGCGATCTTAGCTGATACGCGTGTGGCGAGGTTGACGACATATCCAGTGATGGCTCCCCCGACGGTATCCGCTACGTAGAGGAAGTTACCAGTTGGATCCGCGTCGCTGTGGTCCTCAGTCTGTGCCTCTGCTCGCGATCGCCGCCAAGACCGCTATCGCTTTTAGCCGCTATACAAAAGCGGAAAAGTCGTTCGCGTCAGCGCAAATCGGGGACTCTCGTGCATCCGTTCTCGGGAGGATGGGATAGCCAAACTATCACGCGGGGAAATGTGGCGTGGTCTATTTCCCGCAGAGGAATTGTGCGGTGGAATACGTGTATTCCCATCCGTTCGCGCCGCTCGTTCCTGAGTACTACATCGTATCCTTTTCGCCAGAGGACCGGGTAATCGAAGCCGACGAGTGGGACTCGCCTTAGCGGGATGATGAGTGTAATGGGGATTTTTCGACAACAATCAGCGAACAGAGAACCGGGATATGATTAAGGGCAGGAGTATCAGAAACATGCGGCTATCGATGGCTGTGAATGGAAGTAATCCTGTCGTTGCTTCACTACAACGCCCGGGCTACCTCAGCGCACACCTGAATCTGAGCGACCGCCCGCAAGACAACGAACGAAAGAACACGGCACGGATTTTTGGCATCGAGACAGGCGAAACCGAAACGGTTCACCTGAAATGGCCGAGCGTCGTTTTGGAAGTTGGCGACGTGGTGGAGTTACGAGTCTTGCCTGACGGGGAAGGAAACGAGCCGAGTGAAACTCGCAGGTCTTCCGAGTCACCATACAATCTGTTTTCTAGCCCCGAATTAGCCGAGGAGCTAGTTCAGGCGGTTTCTGAGTTCGAGGGGCGACTCCGTGAAATAGCTGGCAAGTCGAAGGAGTTGGAGCCTGCCGATGAGCACAAGAAATTCAACCGAGCCTGGGGCAGTGTAATCTGGGAACTTGGTCAGAATCTTCTGTACCCCGTATACCGCCGACACAAAGAACTCATCCCAGAGGAACTGAAGCACGAGATTCTGTAATCTCAAAACTCGGTTGGCGAAATCGGTTGGCGAAACCAGGCGATTACACTCATCGTAGGGTGTGGTTTCTCAGTTTGATTGGTTCCTCTTTTGCTGGTGGGCCCTCTAAAGCATCCGCCTCCGAAAGCAGAGCATCGGCTTCGCGCGAGAGTTTGTCGGCCTGCCCTTTCAGTTTTGCTGCGAGCTGACGCAGCCTCTCAGGCTCTGGAACGTGTCGTTTTCGTACGGGGCCGGGTCTCCATCGCATAAGCCAAGTGTCCAACACATCGCCCGTTTGCAGCAAGGCAAAACTCTGGTTTGGAACTGCACATAATCATGAGTGGCGAAATCAGGCCATTGCACTCATTGTTGCGCCGAGTAAACTCTCGCGGAGTTTAGCGAAATGCCGGATGAAGATCACCTCGCGCGAGTTAGGAGAACAACTCCAAGTGCTATCAGGAGGGTCACCAACCCAAGCAGCACAGCAGCTAGTTGCCAGGGGCGCGAACTCCTCCCTGAGACGAAGACACCATTCTGGCTTTGCGGGATTGCGTATGATTCCAAGTACCCACAACTCGGGCACCGGAACGTGGTGACTGGAATAACTTTATCTTTGTTCTCCACCTTGAGCAGCGTCCAGAAACTCGGCTGGGGTTCCCCCGGACACCAGTTTTCTCGCAGCAATCCACGCTGGGTGTTATCCGGCACCCAGCCGGACTCCATTTGCACGTGACACTTCGTGCACTCAACGGTTCCCTTCACGTTCACCTCCCAAGGAAGCAGCTAACCCAGCGCGTCCGAACTACATTCCGCAGGGGACAGCCTACTCCCGTCGACGACATTATGCTCTCTCACAACTGTCGCAATCAGGCGATATCGCTCCCTGACCTGGGATGAGTGTAATGGGGATGTTACGCCAACTAGTCGATAACTAGAATGAGCGTTCCCGAGCTTCCTCCGGTAGGACATCCGAAATCAGAGAGTGATTCCGGAGACGATACTGAAATCTGCACACTGCTCCCTGCTGAGCCCCCGAAGGAGTCAAAGGCCTGCTGAGTAATCGTGGTCTGAAGCTCGCGAGAGTTAGCGAACGTGGTCTGCAATGCGTTGCCGTTCCACATGATCTGCGATTGGGGAGTAAAACCGGTTCCGTCCACCGTCAGCAGAACTGAATTCGCGTCGCTTGAAATGGCGTCCGGCGAGATAGAGGTAATTTGGGGTTTCTCCCCCACGCCCTGACAGCTAATGAACATCGCACGGCAGGTCCAGCCGGATAACAGCAAGGTCAGGGCTACAACGAGCCCAATGTGAACCAAAGGGAAGGGCTTACGGGGGCTAGCAAAGGAAGAAGGCATAGTAGCCTCCCTTATTACGAGCGGCACCATTTTACGCCTGAGCATCGGCACGCGCTGGCGATTCGCCCGGATCATTTTCCAACGCAGAACAACGAACTCAGTTGTCGAAATCGGGCGTATCACTCATTGAGAATTGGCCCGACTGTAGAGGAATGGCCGACGCTCCTGCGAGTCATTCAAGAGCGCGGCAAATGGGCACATCCTGGGCAAGGATCATTCTTGACGTAACAATAGAACCGAGCGCGGCCTCGGCTTGTCCAATATGGAGCGTCGTAGTTGTCAATTCCTGGCCCTGAACGCATGAGGCTGAAGAAGACGTGCCGCGACGGTCTGATCACAATTCCCACGTGCCCGCGCCAGACTACCAAATCGCCGGGTTGAGGCCGCGTGACTCGTTGGAACCCTTCGACCCCAACGTAGAGATCGGAAGAACTCGCGTACGAGTAAGTGAAGCCAGCTCGTTCGTAGATTGCATGCACCAGATGAGAACAGTCGCGCTGAGAATATAGACGTGTCTTGGAATCGAGCGCCGCAGCGATCACGGACAAACGATCGTCTGAACTCAGCGTGCGATCGGCCTTTCGCCCGTGATTCCAATTCGTGCCTCGGTGTAGGGTGCTTGAAGTTCCTGTCTGTCGGGGTTCTTCTTGCGCCCACGAGACACACAGAGCAAGTCCACAAAGCAGGATCGCAATCTTGGGTTGCACCCGAATCCGCATCGTCCGATTTTGACGCGGACATCGCTTGCGGTGTAGGTTACGCTCGTGCTGGGGTCGGTCGCGAATCGAGCACTGTCCTTCGTCCAACTCCCAATACTAGAGTGATGATTGACGATAACAGATGGGATGAGAAGGCCGGTCTCTGGCACGGGATGCGGTGTACGCTCGCAAATTGTCGACGTGCCCGTCCAGGCCAGTGAGTGAAATCTCGATATTATGCCACCCACAGGGAAATTCATGGTAAAGTCTCGACGGAGGTGGCTGCTATGTATCTCCGGCTTGCTTTCTGGACTCTGGCGATGGCCTACACTTCCTTCCTCTTTGCCCGCTTTGATCTAGGCACCGGTCGTACGTCACCGGGCGTCATGCTCACGGCAGCATTCTTCGGAGCGATAACAGGCTTGGCCCTCGCGTGCATGTTCGTCAATCGGGTTAAGCGTAAAGCACGGGTGCGATGAGCCCGAACAACTCTGATTTATTAATGGTGCTGTTCAAACGGCAGGGTAGCTATATGGAAGGATCAGTAGATCGCTTCTGTGTACGGCGGCGGTCGCGTCCGTTCCGTGATCATCGAGCCAACGTTTGCGAGTTCATTTACAGTCTCTCACCCAAGATGCCTAGGCTGCCCGTAATGAGAAACGCATGAAACCTCGCGACAGAGTCAAGCCCCAGCGCTACGAGCGAACACTAATGGAGCTTCGCTGGGATCGAAAATCCGAAAATACTCGGATCGAACGATTATTCGCAATCCTCGCGAAGAAGTCATCGGCCAAAGCGGCAACTCCTCCCGACAGAGTCGCTTAGCTTTTCAAATCCAGCCTTTTTACAGAAAACTGATTCCCAGGAGAGATCGGCGGCCAAGAGAGAGGCACTTTTTCTTGGCGACTTCACTCACGACATTAGTCATTATTTATGTCCTGCTAAACGTGCTCAGGGGCAGACGGAGCTTCAGCTTTCTTGAGGCTGACGGTCGCGTTGGTGATGAGTGGTTTCGCCCAGAAGCCGACGCTTAGAACACACGCGAAAGTGACGTAGAGAAATGCCACTCCAGCGCGCAGGCCGAAGTGGTCCCCGATCCGTCCAATAATCAGCGGCACCACCGCGCCACCCATAATTCCGGTGCTCAAAATTCCGGCGAACGAACCGTGGTGGTCAGCAACGGAGTTGAGTCCCAAAGAAACCAGGATCGGCCACATGACGGATGCGAACAGGCCGATTGCAGGAAAGGCTATGACTGAAACGCTCGCCGGACCGAACAGAGCGGCGGTCAAGCACAAGAGCGCTCCCAGGCAAGTTCCTATCAAGACGTAGCGGCTATCGAAAATCTTTAAAAGCAACATGCCGATAAAGCAGCCCACCGTGAGTAGTCCCCAAAACCACGACACTGCGGTTGCGCCGGTGGTATGAGGATCGTAGCTGTGGTATTTCGACAAAAACTCAGAGATCCAATTTGCGGTGCCTTGCTCCGATCCGACATAGGCAAAAACGCAGAGGAAGAAGGCCCAGACCATCGGCTTGCGAAAGAGACTGCCATAGGTCTGCAGCGAGCCGGCCTGCTCGTCGGCGGTGAGTTCGACGCGCGGAAAACGGCTGAAGGAAAGTAGCGCCACCATGGCCAGGGTGAATACCGCGAAGATCCAATACATGGAGGCCCAAGGCAGCGTCGGTGGAGTGATTCTGGCCAGAAGGTCGAGCAGCGGATTTCGATTTGTGTGCTCGCCGCCCAAGTTCAGCACTAAATACGAATACATATAGGGACTCAGAAAGGAAGCGCTACCGAATACAAGCTGGGCGAATGCGGAATTGAATGCAAAATGCTCTTCGCCTCCGGCAACGCGCAGCAGAGGATTGATCGCGGTTTGCAGGGTAGCCATTGCCGATCCCATGACAAATAGCGAGACCACGGCTACTGCATAGCTCGGGTGGAAGGCAAAACTCAGCGATCCGGTTGTGCCCACTAGGAATGCGACAATCATCACGGGCTTCTCCCCAAAGCGTTCCACCAGAAAGCCAGCAGGAATCGACAGCACTCCATACGCGATGAAGAATGAGAAAGGAAGGAAGGCCGCGGCAGCCAGACTAACTTTGAAGCTATTGATGATGTCGGGCACGATCGGGCCCAGAATATTGGTTAGCAACGACATCACGAAAAAGGTCAGGAATACGATGGCTACCATGTATCGGTTTCTGGGCATGGAACGAGAGGTCATCCGCTATTCCTTTATTCCTTGGTGGTGACTTTTGAGGCCAATTCAAAACGGCCAGGTTCACGCCCTACCTGAGCGGCTAAAGCCAGGGTGACCATCTGAATCGGCAGTATCTCGACGATGGGATGGATCGACCGCGGCACCGAAGGTAGAAGGCAGGAGCGTGACGCGGCGCCCTCGCCGATTAATTCAGCTCGCCCCCCTTTTCCGCGAATGTCGACGAAGAGGCTCTGGTTCAGTTCTCGTGTTTTGTCTTCTCCGGCAAAGACGAAGACAAAAGTTTCATCGCTGAGCATTTCAAATGGTCCGTGCCGAAATGCCGCACTGCTCATACCCTCGGCGTGGAAATGGTCAGACTCCTTAATGGTTAGAGCCCCGGTTCCCACAGCAGCGAGCGATGGTCCGCGGCCGACGAGGAATAGATTTCGAATGCCGTTGAGGATCTGCGCCAGGTCTTGCACATGCGCTTTCCAGTGGACAAGATAATCCCGAACCGCTTGCCCAGCGGCTTCAAGTTCCTGCCGTGTACGTTGCAAATCACGTTGGCACACAACATCGCCAAGCCACTGCAAAGCCATCAACGCGGTCAGGTAGGTCTTGCAGGAAACCGAAAATTCTTCGCCAGCCAGGCTGAGGATGGTTGCGTCGGCTTGCTCGGCCAGAGGACTACCCGGTGTGTTCGTAACCGCAATCACGGACGACTTGCCACGATTCATCTCCAGCAGGCGGACAACTTCGGCACTCTGGCCGGACTGAGACACCGCTACGATCAAGGTCTTTGGATCGAAGAGCCGATTCTGATAGTGCAGAAGTTCGGAAGTCTCCACCATCATGGCGGTGAAACCATGATCGATCAGCTCGATGTTGAGGGGATGGAGAGCGTGGAAAGAAGAGCCCATTCCGGTGAGGACAATGGTGTTGAAGTTGCCTTGTTGCAGACGGCCCGTGAGCCGCTGAAGAGCCTCCGAGAGTTCGAGTTCAGCCAGCGTTTCTTCGAGAGCACGCGGTTGATCGAGGATATCGCGAAGGTATGCGCCTTCGACTACGGAGAAATCAGATTGCACGAGTCGCGTCCTCCGAGCCGAAACGGTGGTACCAAACTCTCGCGGCTCCAATCAGGTTTGAGTCTTCGCCCAAGGAAGCCAGGGTCAATTCTGTTCTTTCAAAAGGAACCAAGCGGCAGCTGGAGGTTATGACTTTGCGAACGCCTTCCAGAAAAAGGACAGCGCTTTTCATGACGCTGCCGCCGAGGACAATGATCTCGGGCACAAACATGGTAACCAGATTCGCCATGCCTAGACCGAGGTAGCGGCTTTCATTCTCAACGGCACGCATTGCCCAATCGTCGTCTTGCCGAGCGAGTTCGCAAATTTTCTTGGCGGTTAGTTCAGCGCGGTGGGGATAATCCGGTGGCGCATTCTTCTCCAACCATGCAACCATGGCCGGGCCAGCCGCCAGAGATTCCCAACATCCGCGAAAGCCGCACACACAAGGCGGACCAGAAGGATCGACAAGATGATGGCCAATCTCCGGATGAGACTGATCGACGCCACGATAAAGTTGTCCGTCAAAAAGAAGCCCGGTTCCGATTCCAGTTCCGATCGTCACATAAATCAATTTCTTTTTGTTCTGGCCAGCACCCCACCCGGCTTCTCCGAGAGCAGCGGCGTCGCCATCGTTCTCGATCGCTACTTTCACTTGAAATATATGGCTGAGATCTTTGACCGGATTTTCTCCTTTCCAGTTGGGGAAAAAGTTGACATCGCCAAACTCGCCCGTCAGAGGGTAAACGGGTCCGGTAGACCCGATTCCGATGCCTGTGATTTGCACGTGCGAGGTCTGAGCCGTGGCTCGCAGCAACTCCGTCATGTTCCGCAAAGCGTTCGCATAGCCGCCATCAGGATTGGTCGGGCATTCCTGGCGGGCTAATACTTTGCCGTCGCTATCAATCATTCCCACGGCTATCTTGGTCCCTCCGATATCTACAGCTGCAATCAATGGGTCTCCTGTTGATCGTCCTTAGTTCGTGAACTATTTCCACTCAAGTACCGCACCCTCATAAGCCCCCATGTCGATCTTGAAGTTGGAGCCAGCGACTTGAATCTGCGTCGGTCCTTGCGATGTGATTCTTGCTACCGAATGTAGAATTCCGGCGGCCGTGATGGTCACCGTCTCCGGAGCGGATCCATGATTGGTTATGACCACATACCCGCGACTTCCGCCGCTCAGGGCGCAGGCTTCCACCGATGGCTGGTCACTGCGAAACAGAGGCCTGAGTCCTGACCATTCGCGAAAAGCTTCGTAGATGCGGTAAGTGTTTTCTGGCTTATCAAAAGCCGCCGGCAGACTCGCGAGATAATTTTCCAATGGATACGCGCTCAGCAGTGTCTTCCCGGAGCCCACGGTATTGGCCACAAGCGCGGGCCGGTTGTCCTGATCGACCGCGATGACCGTACCGCCCTTGAGCTCAAGAATCGAACCCCACGAACGCGGCGTCGCGGAAGGGACTGAGTAGTGAAAAGTGTCTCCGACTTTGAGATCGCCGAATGGGGCAATGACTTTGAGAGTGACTTCGTCTTTCGGATTTGCATCGACCATTCTCGCTCCAAAGAGCGATTCCATCTCAGGGATGGCGGCATCGGCGGCGACCGACGCGTAGAGCGCACCACCGTTCCTGACGTATTGTTTCGCTTTCTCCCAGAAGTCCGAGTGCACGTGAACCAGAAAACTATCCGTGCTGGTCAAAGGCGAAGGCATCAGCACCATCGGACGCTTTTGCCAGTCGTCATACTCGCGCGGAAAGTCTGCCTTCATTCCGGCGCGCCGCGCGAGCACAAAGGACGACAGCCACGAACCAGTGATCCACAAGTTTTCTTCGCTGAACGTCGGCTGCGATTGGCCGGCTACATTTGCCCCCTCATCGGTCGAGGTGTAAGGAACAACTTCTGGACCAGTCAAGCCGAAATGAGAAAAATCGCCGTGCGGTTTTGACCACTCGTAAGGAACGATGATGCCAGCGTCAGCCGGAGCCGGCTCGATTCCCGCCAGATCCAGGCGACCAACGATATCCTCGAATTCCTTAAACATTCTTGCGGACGGCCGGTCTTTACCATCCCAGGTGGTGAGGCCGAATTGCGTTTCGTGCGGAGAGCGGAGATAAGGCACTTTGTGGAACTGGTCCGGAGCGGCATCGGTGTAGCACCAGAGAAGAAATCCATTCGCACCCGCGCCGAGCCCGGAGTAGAGGCTCGCGCGCAGAAACTTTGCGATCTGCTCTGGATCATACTGGGCGGACGAAGCCCCGATCTCTTGCACCATAACCGGCTTGCCTGCACCGCCCGATAAAGCGGTCTCGAATGCTGAGCCATAGGTGCCGCGCTCGGAGAGCATAGCATCGGGGAAAAGTTTCGGCGCGTAAATGGAATAAGGATGAACGCTAAAGAAGTCCACCTCTTCGCCAAGATTGTCTGGACGGAATGGACCGCGTCCGACATCCTCCATGCTGGTGCCTACTACGATGGGATGGAGCGAATCGTGACGCCGGATCGACCAGGAAAGCAGCCGCGTCCAGTTAATAGCCATCGCATCGGTTGTGCTATCCGGCACAATCCAAAATGGAGGCTCATCGGTTAAATCCCACCCAAGAATCGCGGTTTCTTTTCCATAGCGGCGGGCGAGTTCGCCGACGTGGTCGGTCTCGAGGCGAAGCATGTCTGGATCAGAGTGAGGATGCCTGCCCTGGCGGTAAGGGACATCCCAATACGCCTCTCCGACTTCTCCGCCGATCAGAAGACTAGGGTGCAAGTAGATGTGATAACGATTTGCGAGCGAGATCAGGAAATCGAGTTTGCGAAATGCCTCGGGATCGTAGTCGCCGGGGCGAGGCTCGAGCCACGCCCAAACAAAATCGAGACGAATCGTGTTAAAGCCGAGTTCGTGCATGCGCACAAAATCGGCTTCGATCGCCTTCGGGTCCCACTGCGTTGGCCATTGCATGGCCGCCTTCGCCGGTACCCAGTTCGCTCCCACCGGGATAAAGCGATGGCCATCACGAGAAAAGTAGTTCCCGTCCAGATGGACCGCCGGTAGATGTGGCGCCGACTGGCTGGTCGCAACAGCAGCGTTTTGGTTTGGCGAATGCTCTTTTGCCTGCGCGAATGCTGACGGGAAAATAGAGACGATTGCGACCGCAACGATCGTAATCTGTTGGATTCTAGTAAAATGCATTCGTTTCATTCCCCTCCTGAAATTCGCTGGCACCAAGGTGGCCAGGATGCCGGCGAATCAGGAACCGCCCTGGCAAAATACTAAAATGAGAAATTTACCGAGACCTGAATCTGTCGCGACTCGTGCAGCGTACTCGTGATCTGTCCCGCGGTTGGAGTGTCCACCAGGTTGTTGGGCAGGGCAAACTGCGGAGTATTGAATAGATTGAAGATCTCGCCTCGCAGTTGGATCTGGCCTTTCTCTTTTATTTTGAAATCCTTGAAGACGGAGAAGTCAGTATTGTAAAACGCTGGACCACGAAGGCTGCCCCGGGTCGCGTTTCCGAACATGGTGGCGAAGGTCTGTCCAGGAGCAAGCGGCGCAAAGGCGAATGCGGTGGGGTTGTACCAGCAGTTGAGATTCTGGTGAGTCGAATTCGCGCAGCCCGCGGTAGGGCCTCCGTTGTTACCGCCATCAAAACCCACGGCGGCATTGGAAAAGTCATACGGATGGCCGACTAAGTCCGGACGTGGTCCGCCCGAACCTGTATTGGTGGGATCGAAAGACAAATACGGCGTGAACGCCTGGCCGGAGTATAGCGAAATGATCCCGTTCAACTGCCAGCCTCCGGTAAGCAGTCGTAACCGGCCCGGGTCCTGGAGGTAGCGCCGTCCGGGACCAAACGGGAGTTCATAGGACCATGCGGAAGTGAACTGGTGACGGAAGTCGGGAGTAATGTCGCCGCGCTCGGCGCGCATGTTGTAAGTATCTTGCGGCTCGCCGTCGGCATTGGGCGTTTCGCTTTCCGTCGCTTGTCCGATAGTGTGCTGGAAAGTGTAACTGTTCAGCATGCTCCATCCGTTCGAAGAGCGCTTTTCAAAGCGAACCTGCAGGCCATGATTGATCAGGCTGATGTCGTGGCCTTCGGTGCGGATGGCTGCGATGTTGGGAACGGTCGACTCGTAAGGCCGTCCTTCGTTTCCGGACGCATCGGAAAAATTCGAATCCAGTGGTTGCGTGGCCTGATTGAGATTTCTCAAGTAAGTCAGATGGACTCCCCGGGTTCCCTCGTATCCCACCTGGAGCACCATGTCCTTCATGAGTTGGCGCTCGATGTTCAGGTTCCACTCCTGAATGTAGGTGGTGGGATTGTGGAAGTAGGCGGCGCTAGCACGGCCGGTGGGGTTTGTAATACTCGAAAAAATAATCGGGGACGGCCCCTGGGAGAGAATCATCACGGGGGTCAAGGAGCTCGTAGATGCGGTGAAGGACTCGCTCCCATAGACGCCGGGCAAATCATTGTAGGCCAGCTCGGTATCGTTCTGGTCTGCCTGTTCGTCGTAGAAAATTCCGTAGCCGCCGCGTACTGCGGTCTTACCGTTGTCGCCGAGGGAGTATGCAAAACCAATGCGCGGGGAAAAATTCTTCCAGTTCGTAACTACATCGCCAGAACGACTCGTACCGGGTGTAACTCCGGGAGCGACAAAGTATCCCGTTTGAAAATCAAAGTTAGCCAGGCGATTGTGTTCTTCGACCATGGGCGTGTACACATCGTAACGAACGCCAAGGTTGAGAGTAAGTTTGTCTGACGCTCGGTAGTCATCCATGAGATAGGTACCGAATTCCCACCAGCGCATGCCGTAGGCTCCGGTCTGTGCGTCGCGGAAAAGACTCTGCGTGTAACCAATCAGAAAATCGGCCAGGGGATCATTGGTGAACTGGCCGGTATAGAAGAAGTCTCCGTGGGGATTCTGAACCTGATAAAAACCGTGCTCTCGTCGCCGCAGGTCGCCTCCCATTTTGAAGGAGTGGTGGCCGCGAATGTAGGTGAAAGCGTCGAGTAACTGGTAATTATTTTCGCGAAGGGTCTCGGGGAAATAGTCTCCATTTCCTAGGGGGTTCAAACCACTAATCTGAATGTTTGGCAGCCCGCCGGTGATCGGACTATTCGGATCGTTGACTCCCGGAATTCCTAATTGTGTCGCCAGCGGTTGCCCTTGGAAAAAAGGAACGGCGTCGACCACGTAGCGGGTGTAGCCGATCTTTACTTCGTTGACCTTGGTTGGAGAGAACGCGTGCACGTCGCTAAGGCCCGCCAGCAGAGACTTGTTGTTGATGTCGCCGGTGAAGGAACCGCCTCCGGCGATTCCGGGAAACGGATCAGGATTGCGATCCCGAACATTGCCATAGCTAACGATGCCAAAGAAATTATTTTTCGAACTGATCTGATGATCGATGCGAACGTCGAAGGCGTCCTGATTATTACGGTTGACGGGATTGTAGAGAAAAAGGTCGCCAAGGCTGGCGGCAACGTTCGGTTGCGGAAAGAGTGCGACCGTTTTTAGCGCGGCCGGATCCAGGCAGGCCTGCCCGATCGGACTAAGACCACTACTCGTACAAGGCGAGATTACGTTCGGCTGCGAGCCGTTGCCCATGAACGGACTGTTCGTCACCGGATCGTTAATAGTGGTGGGGGAGGGTCCAGTTAACAGGTCAGAAAAATCTCCGCCAACCTCGGAGGGGCTGGGCACGGGAGAAAGATAGGTTTCGGAGGTGCGAATGCGACGTCCCTGATAATCGCCAAAAAAGAAGGTTCGATCGCGAATGATCGGCCCTCCGAACGAACCGCCGAACTCATTGCGCTTGAAGCCAGGGATGGGCGCGGTGGGACTGTCGAAGTAGTTCTTGGCGTCCATAAACGAGTTGCGAAGAAACTCGAATGCGCTGCCGTGAAAACTGTTTGTACCGGCCTTGGTTACAACGTTGACGACCGCGCCACCTTTTCCGATGTCGGCGCCGAAGTTATTGGTTTGAACCTTGAATTCCTGAATTGCATCGACGGGAGGCTCGATCAACTCGAAACCGATTTGTTGTTCGTTGTTGTCGAATCCATTGAGCAGGTAGTTGTTGTTGGTCGCCCACAGACCATTTACCTGGATGGAGCCATTTCCGCGCTCATCTTCCGGGATATTACCTTGCTGCACGTTTCCTGAGCTTCCGGTACTGGCCGGGCCCATATTCACGCCGGGACTCAGATAAGCAAGCTGAATGAAATCGCGCCCGTTGAGGGGGAGCTGGTGGACTCGGCTTTCATCGATCACCTGCCCGATCGACGAAGTCTCCGATTCCACTAGCGGCTCAGCGGCTGTGACGATGATTTGCTCCTGCACGGATCCTACGACCAAAGAAAAATCCACACGCACAACTTGATTGATATCGAGCTTGAAGGGGGCTTCAACCGCCGTCTTGAAGCCCGCTCGCTCTGCCTTCACCGTGTAGATTCCGGGTTTCAATTCCGTCACCACATACTCACCTGCATTGTTGGTAGCAATCTTCATCTCAGCGTTCGTCTGAGTTTCGGTGACGGTTACCGTCGCCGCCGACACGATTGCACCCGAGGCGTCCTTGACCGTGCCCACAATTTTTCCCGATTCCACTTGAGCGTGCACGATGATCGAGCCACAAAAAAATAGAAACAGGAGGAGGACGACGCGAACAAGATTTTGAGAAGAGTCGTTGCGCCTACATCCCTGAAACTTGTGAATGGCGTAGTTTGCGACCATGGTGAGATCTCCCGTACAGGAGTATATGAACCTCGTATGCATAAATGATGTCAAGATTATTTTTGATTGAAGAGCATATGTTGTCCGGCTGATGGCTCCTGTCATGCTTGTAACATGTTTATAATAATGTGGTTACAAATAAATCAACGAGCCGCAAACCATTCATACAATAAGCTTGCAAAGTTGGGGTACTTGTATGATATACACATTGCATACTATGTTTGTAGAGGCTTGCCGTGACGCAACCTGATCCCATCACCATCGAACGACTCGGTCTCGCGATCGACAGCCACAGCTTCGTGCCCTACTACGTGCAGATTGTGGATCATGTGCGCGAATTGATCATGAAGAACAAGTTGAGCCAGGGACAGACGTTTTGCTCGGAAGGCGAAATTGCGCAGGCACTCAAGATCAGCAAGATGCCGGTGCGCCAGGCCTTTCAAAAACTGCGCTCCGAAGGGCTGTTGGTAATTGCCAAGGGCAAGCGACCTATCGTTGGATCCGGCCGTGTTCCCTGGAACTTTCAGCAGCTTCGCGGCTTCAGCGAGGAGATGCGAAGGCGCGGCCTTACTCCGTCCGCTCGCCTGCTCAGCATGGAGCTGGAAGAGCCTGAGCTGGAAGTGGCGCAGGCTCTCAAGTTAACGCCAGGAGAGCGCGTCTACCGGATCAGGCGACTTCGCTCGGTGAATGAAGAGCCGGTCGCCGTGGTGACCAGTAACCTCCCCGCACGCATTTTCTCAGGAATCGACAAACTGGATCTGGAGAAACAGTCACTGTACGCCATTTTCGAAAACAGCTACAAGCGCAGGCTGCAGTGGGCGGAAGAAGTGATCGGGGCTGTGATTGCGGGAGAAGACGAAGCTGAGATCCTTCAGACTTCGGTAGGAAGCGCGCTGCTCATCATCAAAGAGACAACTTACGACACGCAAAATGTAGCTATTGAATATAGCGTCTCGTTATTGCGCGGCGATCGCTACACCGCTTCGGTAATTTCAGTCCGCAAACCTGAGGTGGGAATCGGGAAAGCTACTTTGCGTGCGTGAAAAAGAAAAGGGCCAACCCCTGTGGTTAGCCCTAATTTCTACAAGCCTGCGGCTGGCTCTGCATGTCAGCGTTGACCACCTCCCAGACGGAACCGGGGCTTGAGTTGTAGGGCACGGCCGTGTCGCCCCACTCCCAGAAGAAAACACCGCTCACCCAATTGGCGGAAAATGGCAACGGATAGGGATCCATGCCATAACCCTGGTTGAGCAATGTGGTCAAAGTTAAGCCTGTCAGCTTCTTGGTGCTGTAGCCCCACTCCCCGAATCCGATCTTTGCGTTCGGAAACAGATTTTGTACTTGGGTAAAGAAAGTGCCCCAGGCCGAGGCGCTTGGGTCCGTGCCTGCCGTGCAGTCCTGATGGTAGTAACTGACGAATACATAGTCCATCCCGTTTCTCATGTTTAACGGAACGTTCGCTTCTGTCCAGGTAACGGGGTCGAACGATGCGGGGCTATCACAGCTCGATCCGGCGCCGGGATAATACAAAGTCAACTCCGCGAGCTTGCCCGCTGCCTTGACGGTGTTGTAGGCGTTGATCATGTCGGTGACGACGTTGGCGTCGGTGGTTTTTGGCGTCGTCCATGGGCAACTAATCTTGCCTGTGCCACCCGCATCCTGGCTGTCTAACCAGTTGCCATTTATTTCATTGCCCACCTCCCACACATCGACGTATGAACCCAGGGTAGAAACATAATCGGTCCAACGCGACTGGGCGGTGGTTGTGGTAAAGCAGCCCTGATAACTCGAGTCGAGTACTTCGCCCAGTAGAAATGGCGGGCGTGTTTGTGACTTCAGAGTTTCTAACGCGGAGGTATACGTGCTAGCTGCGGCAGGAGATGAACAACTGCCGTCTTGCCCGACTCCGCAGAGTGTGAACGTAAGCCGGACCGTAGGCTGGTCCGTTAGATTGTTCAGAGAAGTGACCAGCTCGCCCTGATATTTTGCAGCCCGGATATCCTGTACGGCGCCGGAGAAGCTAAAGTCGGCCACGGTCGCGCCGTGAATTGGCAAGGGAATCCAGGGCGGGGTTGCGGCTATCGATGCGTAAGGGGAGATGACTGCAACCGTGATCGATGCTGATATCGCGTTGTTGGCTTGCGAGATGGCGGTGACGGTCACTGTCCCAGAGCTAGGAACTGTAGCAGGGGCGGTGTATAGCCCGGAGGTCGAGATTGTGCCGGTGGTCGAGTTGCCGCCCGTAATGCCGTTCACTTCCCATGTCACCGCGGTATTGGAATTTCCCGACACAATCGCGGTGAATTGCCGCGTTTGATCCGCCGAGACGGTTGCCCCGGTTGGCGATATCCATACATTCAGCGAGCCTGACGTAACCACGATATTCGTGGAAGAGGAGCTGGTGTTGCTGGCTTTTGAATAGGCCGTAAGAGTTACGGTCGCAGGGCTGGGCAGGGTTGAGGGCGCTACGTAAGTAACCGAGAAGGCGCCAACGTTCGTCAGCGTTCCACAAACGGAACCGGAACAACCGGGGGAGCTCTCACTCGTTCCGTCTCCCGTAAGTACCCACGTCACTCCTTGGTTCGAAGAGTCGTTTTGCACGGTAGCGCTTGCGTTTAGTGATCCTCCTGTTGCTACCGATGCAACTTCCGGAGATACAGATACAGTTATGGCCTGCGCAAATGCGAAGCTTGAAAACGAAATGGTGAACAGGAGAAACGCCAGGTGAAACGACAGTCGTTCGTAATCACCGAGGCGTCTGCGGGTTGGTTCGGAGCGATCATGTACGTTCATGTTGTTCTCCTTTTCAATAGGTGGCATTGCCCATCATGACTGGGCATGAGCCTCTCCTTTTGGTTTGCGCATGAAAACCCCACATGAACATATGGTGTCAAGATAAATCGTTGAGAGAGGCCCGCGAGCGAAGCTTATAAGCCCTCTTGGAAATCGACGCAATAAACTGTGTTTCAAAGGCTTACATTGTTACGGATGGGCGCTGTCGAATTTGTGCCGTCGAAGTAACTCGCCTGCTCATAGTGTCATTGCATACGATGTAGACAGCTTGATGCCGGGTAAGTTCGATGTGTCGGTGATGCTGTTCATTAGTCTTCCGACCGGCGCCAAAACCGTTTTCAGCGCCTTTCAGTTCACTCGTCACTTGGGCCGAACCTGGAATCGCCGCTGCTCCATGGGTGCCAGGCCGCGTTCCATTATTAGTCTCGAAAGGTGCGCATCGATTGTCAGGTTTCCTAGTGGGTACTTCGGCCAACCGGCGAATGACGAATTCGTAGATCTTCTTGACATCGGTGCTCGCTTGTTCCTCTTGGAAAAACTGGGAGAAAAAGGCAGTGCGGTTGTTGCCAATTGGTGCCAAACCCGAGACCCGCGATACACTCATTGGCGTAGTTCTCCAGTCTCCATGCTCTCGATTCGTCCCGCTACGATCAATGATGTAACGCTGCTCCGGACCCTAATCCGCGAGTTGGCAGAATTTGAACACGAACTGGATCATGTGTCGATCCAAGAGTCCGATCTGGCACGGGATGGGTTCGGGACAAGTCCGAAGTTCCGAGCGCTCATTGCCGAATGGGATGAGCAGCCTGCGGGATACGCTCTTTTCTTTGGCTATTATTCCACCTGGGTCGGGCCGGGACTTTACCTCGAAGATTTATTTGTGCGGCAGCAATTTCGCGGTAGGGGGATCGGGATAGCCCTATTGGCTTCCGTTGCGCGGATAGCATTGCAAGAGGACTGCTGCGCAATGCGTTGGGAAGTTCTGAACTGGAATGAGAAGGCGATTGGTCTCTACAAAGCGCTAGGTGCTGAGTTTCGCAACCAATGGCGGTCGGTTTTTCTCACCCACGAACCGCTGCAGCGACTGGCAGCGAAAAAACCGCGGTGAAGAGTGGATCATCCCGTCGAAGCGAAACCGTGCTGGGCTCCTCCTGGTCGATGAATGTAATTGCTTGTTCTCGCCAACTACTGGCGTCTCGATTCGTATTGCGCTAGATTCCACGCCGTAACGTACACGGAACAATGGAAGCTTTCCCTCCGCGTCCGGGCTCGCAGCTATGCGCAATAGGAGAAGAAGGATTTACAAATTGGTGACAAACGCCTGACAATTCCGAGTCGCAATCCCGTCTACCATTTCAGGCCAAGCAGCTCAGAGAAGGTTTCCTATCCAGTCATCCCGCAGATGGTTCGATCCTCCTCTCCTGCCGACTTCGTTAAGGAGAGACTACTATGCAGATTTGCAGGACGGCAGTCGTCGCTTGCTTCGGCCTGGTTCTTTTGATGGTTTCGTCCCCGGCCGATGCACAATATCGCGTCACAAACTTAGTTTCCAATCAAGTCCACCAGGCCCCGACCATCGATCCACTGCTGGCCAACGCCTGGGGATTAGCTCGGGGCGCCACATCGGCTTGGTGGATTAGCGACAACGACACCGGCTGGTCGACCCTCTATGAGGCAAACGGAACACAAGTGCCACTCCGGGTTTTGATTCCCACCGCCGGAAACGGGCCAGCCTCGCCGACCGGTCTCAACGGCCCAGGCACACCAACTGGAATCGTCTACAACGGATCGTCGACTGATTTCCAGGTTCAGGGGTGGTCATCAGCTTTCATTTTCGCGACGCTGGATGGGACGATCAGCGCCTGGGCGCCGGGACTAAACAAAAACCAAGCGATCATCGCGGTGGACAACTCGGCGAACAAAGCGATGTACACGGGCTTGGCCATCACCAGTAACGCTTCGGGAAATTTCCTCTACGCGGCGGATAACACGAACAATCACATCGATATGTTCGACGGCAACTTCAACCTGGTGAAGTCGTTTGGTGATCCGAACGTCCCATCAAACTTGTCAGTGTTCGGGATCCAGGACATCAATGGCCTGGTCTATGTCGCGTATGCTGTACCGAACGTCGGTGCCGGCGGTGCCATTGACGTCTTCACGGAGAACGGTACCTTCGTCAAAACGCTGATTCAAGGACCAACACTCAACCAGGCTTGGGGCATCGCCGCGGCTCCTGGCAATTTTGGGCCGTTGAGCAACACTCTGCTGGTTTCAAACAACTCGGTTAACGGTACTATCAACGGTTTTGACTCGATTACCGGGAAATTCGTGGGTACGATCAAGGACCAGAACGGAAAGCCGATCATCCTGAACAACCTTTGGGGAATTGCCTTCGGAGGTGGGGACAAGAGCAATGGAGCAGCCAACGAGCTGTTCGTCACCGTGGGTCAGGGAATTCGCACCGCCGAACTGGCCGGCACCTTTGCGAAAATCGTCTACAGGCCGTAACCGACGAAGAACCTTAAAGCCGAACACGTAACGAGGGCCGCCTGAAACAGGCGGCCTTTCTGCTTGCAGTTGGCGGCAAACTCACGCCTGCTAGAACGACCTGAATGCTGCGGCAAGCTGGTGAGCGCCAGCGCCCATCCTTAATGGGATCTTTAGATCTTTGATTTCTAATCAATGGGATGCATCTGTACTGCAGAACCAAGCCGCCGATTTTGCTATGGTTGGTCCAGCTGCGCCTGCTTGTCTTTGGGCAGGCCTTGCTTGACGACTTCCAGCTTCTGAAATCCATCTTTGAGCACAGTCTGTTTCGCGTTTTGCTCAGTGACACAAATCGGAGTCAGCAGGATGGCTTTTGTGATCAGCGTGCCGTTCGGCACCTCGGCCCGGCTCTCCACGTCTTCGTGCCGTGTGAGCTTTATCGCGGCTTCCGCCGCGGCCCGTGCCTCATTTCCGACCGGCTTATAGACGGTCATCAGCTGAGAGCCATCAAAAATTCGCTCGATGGCGGCGAGGTCTGCATCCTGACCCGAGACCAGCACTCTGCCAGACCAGCCCTTGTCTTCGAGTGCCTGGATAGCGCCGCCGGCAATCGCGTCATTCGACGCAACAATCGCCGTGGGAGCAGCCTTGAGCTCGTTCAGTTCTTTCGTAACTATGAGGTAAGCCTCTGTGGCGCTCCACTCCGGCACCCAGACATCGGCAAGGACATGGATGTCGCCGCGATCGATGAAGGGCTGCAGCACCGTCATCTGTCCGGCGCGAACGACTTTGGAGTTGGCGTCCAGCGGTGAGCCTCCCAACAAGAGGTAGTTGCCGTTAGGGGCGCGACCCACCAGGCTTTGTGCCTGCTCGAGTCCAACCGAGAAGAGGTCGAACCCGACGTAGAGATCTACCGGCGCACTGGCCAGGCGGTCATAGCTGATCACCGGGACGTGTTTCGCGTGCGCGGCCACCACAATGCGTCCGGCCTTGTTGGTATCGTGAGGCAGAAACACGAGAACATCGATGCCGTCCTTGAGCAGTTCGTTGATCTGGCGAAACTGCAGGTCATCGTCGCCATTGGCGGAGCGGGTGACGACGGCACCTCCGAGTTCATGGGCGCGCTGCTGAAATTCGTCGAGGTCGGTCTGCCAGCGCTCGCCTTTCATGTCCTCGATGGAAAACCCGATCTTGATTTCCCTCTTCCGTGCCTGCGCAATACCGAGTGTCAAGATGATGACGAGGAAAGAAACTCTGGTGAAAAACCGAGGCGAAACCCGCATGAAAGTATCTCCCAAGGCGGCGGCTCTTCGCGCGACTGAAACCATGAGCCCCGAAGCACACTGAGGGGATGATGGCACCGGGGGTAATCAGGGTCAATTTACCTTCGTAATGAAATCTCGCTGGCCGGGACGCAGGAGCGCCATGGACCTTCACCATCATTATTAGCAACTACTGCTCGCGAAGGTGCCCGCGAAATACAACCACCAAATCTTGGAGTTCAACCGATCCAATGAGCGAACAAATACGCCGATAAGCACACGCGGAGGGAGATTTTGCACGGCGCCAGTTATTATCGTCCAGACGGCGCGGAAAAGGTATTTCCCGCAGTACCAGAGCGATCAGCAGGGTAAACTTCTGTTCATGGCGCCGAGCGATGATCACTAGGGATCGATCGGCTTTCGCTGCGCCGCCGATAGTCCCAAGACTCAACCCTAGCGAGCGATGCTTCGATTCCAAACTGGCGGAAGAAGCATCACAAGCCCATATCCTTAGAACGAGGAGCGAAGACGGTGGAGAAAAGCTACATAGCCAATGAGAAGCGGTATGAGGAAGCGCAATTCCGGCGGTGCGGGCGATCAGGACTGAAACTGCCGCTGATCTCGCTAGGACTGTGGCAGAACTTCGGCGGCGCCGACGTATTCGAGACGGGCAGAGCGATGATCCGGCGTGCTTTCGATCGCGGCGTGACCCACTTCGATCTGGCCAATAACTACGGCCCGCCCTATGGATCTGCCGAAGAGAACTTCGGCAAGATTCTGCGCAAGGATTTTGCCAGCCTCCGCAACGAACTCGTCATCTCAACAAAAGCCGGATGGGATATGTGGCCGGGGCCCTACGGAATCGGCGGATCGCGCAAGTATCTGCTGGCGTCGCTGGACGAAAGCTTGAAGCGCATGGGGCTGGAGTACGTGGATATTTTCTACTCCCACCGGCCGTGGAAGGATGTACCTCTCGAAGAAACCATGGGCGCGCTGGCGCAAGCGGTGCGTCAGGGCAAAGCGTTGTATGTGGGTATCTCGTCGTACAGTCCGGAGCGAACCCGGGAAGCCGCGGGCATTTTGGCGAGTATGGGTGTGCCGCTGCTCATCCATCAACCGTCGTATTCGATGTTGAACCGCTGGGTGGAAGAAGGGTTGTTGCAGACGCTGGATGAATTGGGCGTGGGCTGCATTGCATTTTCTCCCCTGGCGCAGGGGCTGCTCACCAACAAATATCTGAATGGCATCCCCAACAACTCGCGGGTGACGATGGAAGATTCCTTCCAGAAGCAATTCCTGAGCGAGGAAAATTTGAAGCGCGTGCGGGCGTTGGACGAGATTGCGCGCAGGCGGGGGCAGACGCTCGCGCAAATGGCCATTGCGTGGGTGCTGCGCGACAAGCGGGTGACCACGGCGCTGATCGGGGCGCGCAACGTGGAGCAACTCAACGACTCGCTGGATGCGCTAAAGAAACTCGACTTCTCGGATGAACAACGAAAAGAAATTGACCGCCATGCGCAGGACGTGGGCATCGACATTTGGAAAGACGCCCGTCTTGGCATCGATGGATAATCGGCGGTCGTCCACGTCTCTGAAATTGTTCGTCCTCCTTTTTGATCGGCGGAAGCTTTTGTATTTTCTTTTCTTGCAGAGCTTGCCGTCGCTCAAATCACGAATGGCACAAACAGGGGGTTACCTATGGTTACTAACATGTATTACTTACCATTACGCCCTTGCGATTGTGCGATTTCGGGGCGGGGGGTAGCCTTAAGACCATGAACTCTCGTACCTACAAAAAACTGTCAACTCAGCCCCTCCTCAAGTCGAAGGCAGCCCGAGGAGGAACACCCTCAAAGTTCGCCATGTTCACCGCAATGGCCGTGATCGCGCTGGCTACGGTCTCGCGAGCCGGGGAACTCCCCGAAGCCCCGAGCAGCAGCATCATGCACATGAGCCCGGCGATGATCGAGGTCGCTGCCCCGGTCTCAACGCCAAGGATTGCCGAGAGCAACCCCGTAGTCGATAAGAAATTCATCGGCCTGGCCTTTATCTCTACCAGCAGCACGTTCGCTGATTCTTACACCACGCTGTTTGCCCGGCAGAATTGGTTGGCCGGCAAGAAGGGCGTTTGCAACGAGGAAGTTGAGTCGGCTTACCTGTATGGAACTCACCCGACGGTCGCACGTACTTATTCGGTTGCAGCGGCGAAGAGCGTGGGCTCAGCCTTCGCGGCTTACTACCTGCGCAAGCACCACAGCAAGTTCTGGTCCGCGCCGTTGATCGTGAACTCGGTCATGAGCCTGCAAGGCGTGACCCAGAACATGATTATGTGCAACTAGCGGATCATGCTATACGAGAGTTCACTGAACGGTGAGAGTCACAGGGATGGAATGTTGCAGATTACCCGAGGTTCCTGTGACGGTGACGGTATAGGTTCCAGGCGTAGTTCCGGTCTGAGGCGTAGGCGCGATGCCGGTTCCTCCAGCGCATCCAGTCATGGCGACCAACGCGATAATGATCAAAGCCATAGCTAAGAAGGCCGCCAGAATACGGCTGCGGCCGCGCGCTATCCGATTGCGGCCCTTAGACGTAACCAGCCCGACTCCAAACAAGCCAATCGTTTGTAGCTGAATCCAGACGGCATAAATCGGTGCGCTGTGCGAAGCGCGTGGAGTCGTCTGGGCTACGGTCGTCACAGTGGTGATAGACAAGGTGGACGTGGCGCTACTCGATCCCGGAGTGACGGAATTAGAGGACAAGCTGCACGAGGTGTTGGCCGGCAGACCGCTGCAAGCCAGTTTGACCGGATTAGCAAAGGATCCGCCAACGTGAGAAATCGTCAGGTTGTAGGTTGCGGTAGAGCCAGGCTGGACGCTGTTGCTGGACGGAGCGCTAGCCAAGCTGAAATCGGCGCCGGTGCCGGAAAGATTCACCGCCTGCGGGCTACCTGCTGCGTTGTCACTGATGGTGAGACTCCCGCTGCGGGTGCCGGCAGCGGTAGGAGTGAATGTAATGTTGATCGTGCAACTGGCGTTTGCGGCCAAGCTGGCGGAACAGTTGTTAACCTGGGTGAAGTCTCCCGTGATCTGAATCGTGCCCAGGGTCAACGCAGCGGTACCAGTGTTCTTTAACGTCACAGCCTGCGCCACGCTGGAAGTTGTCAGGGACTGGCTTCCAAAGGACACACTCGAAGGGCTTACAGAGGCAATAGGCGCGGGGGCAGGTGATCCTGTTCCTGTAAGATTCACGGTCTGCGGGCTATTCCAAGCGCCGTCGCTAACGGTGAGTGTGCCGTTGCGCGTTCCAGAAGCGGTGGGCGTAAATGTGACGTTGATGGTGCAGCTGGAACTTGCTGCCAAGGTAGCTGGACAGTTGTTGACCTGAGCAAAATCGCCCGTGGTCTGGATGGTGCCAACAGTCAAGGCTGCGTTGCCAGTGTTGGTAAGGGTTTCAGCCTGCGCCGCACTGGAAACGCCCAGGAGTTGAGCTGAAAACGTCAGGCTGGTAGGACTGAACGCCGCGACCGGTCCGGAGCCAAAGCCACTCAGGGTAATCGTATGGGGTGAGCCCGCGGCGTTGTCTTGAATCACGATGGACCCGATTAGTGACCCGGCTGCGGTGGGAGTAAAGGTAACGGACAAGGTACAGCTGCTAGCGGCCGATACACTAGGTGCGCAATTATCCGACTCAGCAAAGTCGCCGTTGGCCGTGATCGAGGAAATCTCCAGCGCCGAACTTCCCATGTTACGAAGCAGAACGCTTTGCGCAGAAGTCGTTGAGCCAATCTGCTGCGAAGGATACTGCAGAGAATACGGACTCAGGGTAACGGATGGTGCTGAGTTCGATGCGATCTTCATCACGAATGCGTCGGTGTTCCCACCGGCTACAGTCTGAAAAGCTGTTTCTGTTACCGGGAGGTCGGTCGAGTCCGTAGAACCGACCACGTAAATGGAATTAGTGGAGTCAACTGCGATGCCCGCAGGATATTCATCCGCGCTGCCGCCCAGGTAGGTAGCAAACAGCTCCGTGCTGGCTAAGGGATCAATTTCTACCAGCAAAACATCGTTTCCGCTGGAGTAACTTTCGATGCCGTTGACGATTGCAAGTGTGCCAGCCGGGGTAGATGCCAGCACATAGGCGTCGTTATTGGCGTCGAGCGCGATCGATTGCGGATTGGCGTTGTTGTTCAGGCCCAGGAACGTCGAATACAACAGTGTCGAACCTGTGGGATCGAACTTGGTCGCGAACGCATAGTCGCAGGCATAGGTGGAGACGGCGGGATCGCAGATGCTGGTGGACGTTACCGGAAAGGTGCCGTCACTGAAAGCGGCTCCCGTAATATAGGCAGAAGCAGAACTATCTACGGCAATGGCGTTAACGTTGGTCAGAATGCCACTGGATTCGTAAAAGTACGTAGAGTAATCCAGGGCGCCGGCACTGCTGAACTTGCTGACGAATCCGACCAAGCCATTTTGTTGGATCGAGTTAGTCGTCAGATACGCACCAGACGTGGTCGGGAAATTGTTAGTATTCGTCATGCCCGCGGCATAGGTATTTCCGTTGCCATCGACGGCTATTCCGTTGATCACGCTGTAAGGGGACGACCAACACTGACTCCCGCCGCAGTTGTAAGGCGTGTTTGAGTCACCAGCAAGATACGTGGAGTAGACCAGTGAAGATCCATCTGGGCTGAACTTGGTCAGAAAGCCATAGTTGCCGTAGAGTGTGCCCTGGTTAGGATTTGCGGTTGACTGGTAGGCATTGGCCACAGGAAAGTTCGTTGACGTCGTATTTCCGGCGACGGAAACATCCCCTAGAGTGTCGATAGCAATGCCCGCCGGCTGGTCGGAACCGTTTCCTCCAAGATAGGTCGAGTACAGGAGCGAAGAGCCTGCGGCGGAAATCTTGGTTAGAAACGCATTGAAGGATCCTGGATAGGTGCCCTGATAGGGGTTCACCAAAGGGAAATCGCTTGATGCCGTACTGCCGGTCACATACACATCGTTGCTGCTGTCGAGTACAAGGGCATAGCCATAGTCCTGACTGTTGCCGCCGATATAATCGGCGTAGATCAAGTGCGATCCAGTTGGGTCAAGCTTCGCAACAAAAACGTGCATTGCGCCGGCAGGGAGAGATCCGAGCGTGGCCAACGGGAAGTCCGTTGAGTTGGTGTAGCCTGCCACATAAACATTGCCCGTACTATCGACTGCGATGCCCGAAGGCTGATCGTCGCCGCTTCCGCCAAGATAGGTGGAATACACCAGCACCGGATCAATCACTAGCGGCTTGGTTGCATCATAGGCGGCGACACGGAAGGCAATGTGCGTCGCGTCGTTCATTACATAACTGCCCGCCACGGGAACTCGAGTGCCGTTGGTTTCCTGGTAGATGACGGGACTCTGGAAGTGGAGTTTTCCGTTGCCGGTCTGCAGCACCAGGTTGCCGGCGGCATCGATTTCAATCTGCTGTGCTCCGGAGATTTGCAATTGAATCCGGCTAGGATCTGCCCCGGGCGAAACTGCGAAATCATACTCTAATTGCTGATGGCTTCCGTAGTAGACCAGATCAATACCCGGGTAGATATTCTTGTAGCGGACTTGAGCGTAGGTCGGAACATTCGTGCGCCACTTAGAAGGATCTCTCCCGATAAAATAATTTACTTTGCCGATTTGTGGATCCTCGCCCACGACTGCCGGATTGCGCGCGGCTCCCACTAGTTTGAATTGGAGAGTGGTGCTTAGAGTCTGCCGGGAGCCATTGGCGGCCGGTTGAACTTTCAAGGGCTGATTCGGACGCAAAGAAAGCACCATTCCACCTGCAGTCAGAAAGGCCGTGTATCCTCGCCCGCGGGACAAAAACCTGACCGGAGAACTGGTCTGACCTTGGTTCGCTTCAAAGGTCAGCGGCAGCGCGGCATAGTTCAAGGTTCGTTGACCCTGTGGCACAGTATTTTGGGGAACCATTGGGCCTGAGTACTGCTGTGCCAAAGAGGCGACCGCGGTCAAGGAAAAAACCATCCGTGCGAGAATTGTGAATCGCATTGTTGTTACCTCAAATCAGGCAGTTCCCAGCCGAGACCGGATATCGGTTATTCCCGATCGCGACTCGCAACCGCAGAGTTCGTATTCCGTATGGCAAACGCGAGCTGGGGGAGGGCCTATGTTTGGGAAACGTCAGCCAGTGTGGAGATTGCACGAGCAGCACCAAACGTTAGGTTTTTCTTAGAAACATACGCAAGGTGAAGAGTGGCAATGACTTAGGCGTCTAAGTCGGCTAAGTAGATTTAATATTTACGGTCAGTGCGCGTATTGTTCCCGGAATGTCGTCCAGCTTTCGGACAGCGCGCGCTGTCTAAGGTAACATCGAGCGATCCCGACGGGAGCTCGACCACTTGGGAGTACCAAAGCTGTGCAACTGCTCCAAGGGTGTTGAGACGGATTAACTCGAAATCAATACACGGACTCGCCCGGCTCGCCGGACCGTAGTCGCTTTTCTCGGTCAAAACCTCTGGTCAATTTCTTTCGCTCTTGAGATCGTCAGTGGGCATCTCGGCTTTCTCTAACTTAGCCAACTCGATCGCCAACCAGTTCTCCAGGAGATTGCGATCTTCTTCGGGAACGAACGAAAAGCGTATTCCGGCCCGGCCGGTAGCGTTGGCGTTTACAACTTTCCCGGTTGCGTGAATAACGCCCGTCGTGCTGGGGAGCGAGAACTGGGTCAATACTTCCCAATTGATTTGCAGCGGTTGGCTGCAGTGAAGTGCCAACCCGCCCACGCTCAGGTCGCTGATTCTGGCCTGGATTTCTCCGACTTCGGCCACTCTGGCCACGAGCGCAATGTCGACTGGGACCCGCGCAGCGCGGCGGCGATTTTGCAGCATGGTTCCGTAAGCAGCCCGCATACAGCGCCTCGCCTGCTCGATATCCGTGGGCTTGTGAATCATGAAGTTTGCGCCAACCAGCAACGCATGTGTCTCGGAGTGCCCGTTGACCATCGCGACGATGGTCGAATTGCTGTTTGGCGAGGATTTGCGGGTGGCTCTTACGATGCGTGTGGGATCGAACCCTTCTTCCCAATCCACGATCACGGCGTCAAGCCTGCGATGAGTGACCGCATCCAGGGCCGAATCCAGTTTGGTGCAAACTTCAGTTTCGATCGAAAAACTGTCCAGAATCTGATTCATCACAGACACAACTTGGGTGTCGTTGGTGAAGAGAAGGCCATCGAGATGAACATGCTCTTTCATAAGATCACCCGGGAGCATTCGCACGTGCATTACCAAAACACTAAAAATGCGTAACCTGTGCGTGATGTTTCACTTGTGCCATCGGGGTATCATCTTGCAAGGTCGGCGCATGGTATGGGTTCTGGAATAATGTCTGGGAGATAGACACTCGTTCGGTTAAGTGGTCGGTGGGCGGTTCGTCTTCAGCTTCTTCTTTTTCAACTGTTCGTAGTTCGTAACAAAACGCGGCTGCGCGTTCCCCCGTCGCTAGTGCCCTACGTTCGGTGGTTCCTCTCTATTATTATTTGGCAAATCAGACGAAAGTGTCTGCGCCAGGATGATGATTCATTTGCAAGAACCGTAAGCGCGTCTGAACAGCACGTCTCTCCTCACCCGTCGAGTTCTGAGGATACTTATGAGACTGTAGGCAACCGCTCCCACCTATCAGATCCTGAAGTTCTTCTCGCGGATTGCTACTTTTTTTGTTCGGATTTCGTAACAAAAACCGGCAACTTTGCCAGATTGCCTTAGCGCCGTCCTATATTTGGGAAGCCACAGTATTTCCAGGGGCTTACGAAAGGGCGCATGATGGATGTAACTCCGCTTGATGCTCGCCGGCTCTTTACATTTAGCAGCAAGCAAAAACGGGATGCTCGGGAATATGTCGGTAGCCGCAGTTAGTAAGCGAATCTTTATGCGGTCCAACCATCAAACCGTTGGTTTGGTGCCCGTGGATCACGACCCGGAGGTCTCAACCGTCTGCATCTAGTGCGATCAAAACGAAAGGAAAAAATACCTCCGGGTTTCATAGGAATATGCCGGTAAGTCGGGCAAAGACCTGATGAGCAAACTCACTTCGTTCAAGTTGTTGGCAATCGACAGCGATCCACAAAACCGTGCGTTGATTCGTGACGCCATGTCACAGGATGGAATCGAGATACTGACCGCGAGCGACCCTGAGGCCGGCTTCGAACTCTTTCTGCAGGCTCGACCCAGAAACGTCGTTGTTGATCTTAATCTCCCTGACACCATCGGGATGGATTTGCTGGAACGCATGGTTCGAACTGATCCTTCAGTGAACGTGATCGTGGTTTCGAATCGCTACTCACCGGATTCCGCGGTTGAGGCAATCAAGAAAGGCGCTTGCGATTATCTGACAAGACCGCTTGATTTTCAGAAGCTTCACCAACGAATTGCAGGCTTTCTGGCAGAGGCAGAAACACGGCAGAAAACGCTAGGTCTGGACCACGAACTGGTGCAAGCCTGTCAATTTGAGGGGATCGTCAGCCGCAGTCCGCTCATGCTGGAGGTATTCGCGAAGATGCGGAGGGTGGCTCCTCATTTCAGAACTGCGCTGATCACGGGTGCGACTGGAACGGGTAAAGAACTGGTCGCAAGGGCGCTGCACACGCTCAGCCCAGCTTTGCCAGATCGTTTTGTGGTTTGCAACTGTTCCGCCTTGGTCGAAAGCCTCGTCGAGAGCGAACTGTTCGGATATGTAAAGGGTGCTTTCACAGGAGCGACGCAGGACAAAGCCGGCCTATTTGAAAGCGCAGATGGGGGCGTCATTTTCCTGGACGAGATCGGGGAACTCTCGCCAGGCGCGCAGGCGAAGTTGCTTCGGGTATTGCAAGATCATAAAGTTCGAAGGGTAGGCTCGACCATCCCGCGGGAGGTAGATTTGCGGGTGATCGCAGCCACGAATCGCGACCTCCGCGCCATGGTACGGGAAGGGAAGTTTCGCGAGGATCTGTATTATCGGCTGGCTGTTGTAGAAATTGCCTTACCCTCTCTCGCCAACCGACGCGAAGATCTGCCACTGCTGCAAAGATACTTCGTCGAGAAATTTGCGAAGGAATACGAGAAGCCTATCGCTGGCCTCACTCGACGGGCACAGAGTCGCATGGCAACTTATCCTTGGCCGGGAAACATTCGTGAACTTGAAAGTGTGATCGGGAACGCCTGCATGATGTCGGACAACAAGTTTCTCGACATTAGCGACCTGCCCGAGAGGATCCAGGCCCAGTCCAGCGACCAATCGTCTGCCGATGAAACTCTCTTTTCCCTGGAAGAGATTTCCAGGCGTCATGTCATGCGTGTGCTGGAGCGGGTCGGGGGTAACAAAGCTCGAGCGGCACAGATTCTCGGCGTTGGCCGCGCCACGATTTACCAACTACTTTCCCGCATGAAGCTTGAGAAACGTGGTGAGAGCGCGTAGCCTCTCGCCGATTCCTGCCTGCCGGAGCTTCTGACCGAAATCTGGACGGGATTCCAGACTCTGGACACCCAACTGCCTTAACTCTCCGCTTCGGGTTGGTTCCAATACAGTTGGCGATGGGATCGATGGCAACGAAAATGCTCTAAGAGCATTGACGGCAAGGCTTGTTTAGATGACTCCCCCACTGGCTGCGTCCGCTTGTTCCACCTATTGAACAGGTTCAGAACCTTTGCACAAACAGAGTCAACCCGCGGGTAACACCAAGATTGTCTTACCCCGCCTGCGCCAGGTGGAGGGGCGGGAGTGGTGGTTGTGGGGATGTGCCGTTGCCGTCACCCTGGTTCTAACCTTCGGCATCCTTTCGCTGACTTTTCCAGGATTTCATTTAGCCAACGACCAAGTTTACGCACTGAACCTCAGAGAGTGGGTCCGCGGCCTTGCGGCGCTCGTACTCCTGTTCGACATCTACACGGTTTACCAACACCGGCAACTCCAGCGCACTCGCCGCCAGCTGGCAGAGCGCGACCGGCTTTTTCAACTCATCAGCGAAAATGCTGCGGATATGATTGCCGTGGTCGACAACAACGGAGAACGCCTTTATAACAGCCCGGCATATCACAAAGTCCTTGGGTACAGTCAGGACGATCTGGCCGGACCGCCCCTCGAGCAGATTCATCCGGACGACCGCACTCGTGTGCACGAGGCCGCGGAAAAGGCCCGCATCACGGGTCGCGGCGAGCGTCTTGAATATCGCATCCGCCACAAAGATGGCTCCTGGCGGGTCCTGGAGTCCACCGCCAGCGTGATTCGTGGGCCAGAGGGTGACACAGAAGGACTCGTAATCGTGAATCGCGACATCACGGAGCGCAAGCGTGCCGAGGAGATGCTGGCGCACAATGCCTTCCACGATGGTTTGACCAATCTTGCGAATCGCACACTTTTACTCGATCGCCTCGGGCGCGCTCTGGTTACATCCAGGCGACACGCTGATTTCAGATTTGCCGTACTGTTCGTCGACATCGACGGATTCAAGGTTTTTAATGACAGCCTGGGCCACGCTGCTGGAGATGCTCTGCTGATTCAGATCGGCCAGCGCCTGACTGCTTGCCTTCGCCATGTGGACACAATTTCGCGCCCCCAACTGGGCGAAAACGAAGACTCGGCCCTCGGCGACGATACGCTAGCCCGGCCGGGCGGAGATGAATTTGTGGTGTTGGCGGAAGAACTGCGAAGTCCTAGCGACGCCATTCGGGTCGCCGAACGCATTCAGGAAAGACTGGCTCTGCCGTTCGATGTGGATGGTCATGAGATCGTGATTACAGCGAGCATCGGGATTGCATTCAGCAGCAACACCAGCGCCGAGGCTCAGGATGTTCTCCGAGACGCCGAAATCGCCATGTACCGGGCTAAACACACCGGCAAGGCGCGGTGCGAAGTTTTCGACAATGCCATGCACGCCGGTGCGCTCAAACGATTACAGCTCGAGACCGACATGCGGCGAGCCGTCGAACAGGGCGAATTCAAGGTTTATTACCAGCCAATTGTGTCGCTGCAGAATGAACGAATTGTGGGCTTCGAGGCGCTCACTCGCTGGCACAGTCCTCGGGGCCTGGTGATGCCGAACGATTTCATTCCGGTCGCCGACGAGACGGGCATCATCCTCTCCATCAACCGCCAGCTGTTGCCGGAAGCTTGCAAGCAATTGCTTTCCTGGCAGCAACTGTTCCCGTCGGACCCACCTCTTTCCCTTAGTGTCAACGTCAGCCCCAAGCAGTTCGCACAAGCAGATCTGGCAGATCAGATTGGCCAGCTTCTCCATGAGAGCGGCATGAATCCTGGCTGTGTGGACCTCGAGATTACAGAGACCATTGCCATGGCCGACGCGGAGAAGTCCGCCGGGATGCTTTCGGGATTGAAGGCACTGGGGGTTGGGCTGGACATTGATGACTTCGGAACGGGTTACTCGTCCCTGAGTCGTTTGCAAAGCTTCCGCGTCGACACTTTGAAGATCGACCGAATTTTTGTCTCACGAATGGACAGCGACCGCGAGACTTTTGAAATCGTCCGCGTGATCATCAATCTCGCTCACAGTCTGGGGCTCAAGGTGGTTGCCGAAGGAGTGGAAACGCGGGCGCAACTTGAACTCCTCCGAGATCTTGGCTGCGAGCGCGCGCAAGGGTACTTGTTCTCGAAGCCAGTCGACCACGAGGCAATTCTTAAACTTCTCATGGCCAACCGCTCGCAAACGGTGGGCCTTCTATCCGCGGCTGCAGCATCGGCTTCCGCTTAAAGCAAGGTAAATCCCCTGGCACGGAGTGGAAAATCAGCGAGGGCGTTGGCGCCCCCTATCGCTAGCTTCACTTTGAATGTGCGCTGGTGTTAATCTTCTTGCGCCCATGAAAAATCTCACGCGTCGCCGATTTGGCAAGACTTTGGCTGGCACCGCTGCGGCAGCCTTTGCAAGTTCCTCTCTCTCGCGCATCGCACTCGCGCAGATAGCCAAGGCGGGCTTGCTGCAGTTTCCGCCCAATTTTGTGTGGGGCTGTTCAACCGCTTCCTATCAAATTGAAGGCGCGGTGAATGAAGACGGACGGAAGCCTTCTGTCTGGGATACTTTTTCGCATACGCCGGGCAAGACTTTTCAGGGAGAGACCGGCGACGTCGCCGATGATTCCTACCATCGATACAAAGAGGATGTGAAGCTGCTCAAGAACCTGGGCGTGGGCGGCTACCGTTTCTCCATTGCGTGGTCGCGCATCTTCCCTGACGGAACCGGCCAGCCGAACCAAAAAGGCCTCGACTATTACCAGCGAGTTGTCGACGAGCTTCTCAAGAACAACATCGCTCCTTACATCACTCTCTTTCATTGGGACCTGCCGCAGGCTTTACCGGGTGGCTGGCAGTCTCGCGATACCTCCAAGGCATTCGCTGACTACGCCGCCTATGTTTCACAGCGCCTTTCGGATCGCGTCGGACATTTTTTCACCACGAATGAGTTCGTCTGCTTCACTGACCTGAGCTACAAAACTGGAAAATTTGCGCCCGGCCTGCAGTTGCCGGACGCGAAGGTAAATCAAATTCGGCACCACGCGGTGCTTGCGCACGGAATGGCCGTGCAGGCCATTCGAGCCAACGCCAAGCCCGGGACGCAAATCGGTCTTGCGGAAAATGCCACGGTTTACGTGCCGGTGATCGAAGATCGCGAGCAGATCGAGGCGGCGCGCCGCGCCACTCGCGAAGAGAATGCTCCGTTCCTCACCGCACTCATGGAAGGGAAGTACACCGACGGTTATCTCCAGCGCGAGGGTGCGAACGCTCCTAAGGTAGAGGCCGGTGATATGAAAATCATCGGCAGCCCGCTCGATTTCGTCGGCCTCAACGCCTACACCCCAGATTACGTACGCGCCGACTCTTCTCCAGCGGGTTACATTGTGGAGAAGCGGCAGTCATCTTATCCGCGCATGGCTTCGGACTGGCTCTATCTTGGCCCGGAGGTACTGTATTGGGCAGTTCGCAACGTTAGCGATATCTGGGAGCCAAAGGCTCTGTACATTACAGAGAATGGTTGCTCCGCGGACGATGTGATCACTGCGGACGGACGCATCGAGGATACCGATCGCGTCATGTACCTGCGCAATCATCTTACCCACTTGCATCGCGCGGCTTCAGAGGGCTATCCGATCAAGGGTTATTTCCTATGGAGTCTGATGGATAACTACGAGTGGGCGGACGGTTATAGCAAGCGATTCGGTCTGCACTACGTCGACTTCAAGACTCAAACGCGCACGCCAAAGCTGAGTGCGGAGTGGTACCGGGAAGTGATTTCGCGAAACGCCGTCGAGTAAGGTTGTGGATTGGCACTCAGGTTCAATGCTTATCCACGATTAATTTGCTTGAGAATAGAGCGCCCACGCGCTCGCCAGATCCTGAACAACGTGGCCGAGTGATTTGTAGACGGTGATCTCCCGCGCTGAGCGACGGCCTTCGACTTCTCCGGCCAAGACTTGGCCAATCTCAGCGACGATGTGTTCGTCACCGATTAACCCCGCGTCTTTGGCTCGGAGAAATTCTGCACCTTGATTGAGAACGCCCTCGCGACTGTCTGCGATGAAGCGGGAGCGCACGACCAAGTTGTTGTCGACCTCAACTGGACCCGCATGGCTTGAGCCCACAAGATTCAGATGCGTTCCCGGGCGCACCCAGTCTCCCTTCAGGATGGGCTCGGTCGACGAAGTGACCGTACAGACAATCTCGGCCTCAGCGACTGCTTCTTCCACTGTCTGTGCGGAGATAACAGGCACAGCCAGTTCCGCTTGCATTCGCTCTGCCCATGCACGGGCGCGTTCGGGCGAACGTCCCCACACCACGATGGCTTCAAGATTGCGAATATGGCTGATCGCTCGGGCGTGAGTCGCGGCCTGTTCTCCATAGCCCAGGATTGCCAGGCGGCGGGCGTCCTTGCGCGCCAATGCGTCGGTGGCCGCAGCACTCGCGGCTGCCGTGCGGATCGCGGTGATCTCTCCCGCATCGACAACGCAAACAGGAGCGCCGGTCTCGGGATCGAAGAGAATGACGAGGCCCTGATGCGACGGCTTTCCCAGAGCGAAATTCTCCGCAAAGACGCTGATCAACTTCGCGCCAAACGGAGCACTCGCGCCCATCGCGCCGGGCATTACGCCGAACAGCCTTCCATCGGACAGGAAAATAATTGAGCGCAGAAGCTGTTTGGTTTCGCCGCGTGAAAATGCAATCATCGCCTGGCGCACGATCGGAATACACATCTCGTACGTGAGCCGTTTCGCGACTTCTTCGCGATCGATGAATCGAATCAAACGTTCCTCGTTCCTTCAATTACGATCGATGGCCTGCTATTTCACGAAGAGTAGCCCATGCGGCACGGCTGACTTGAAAACATACGCGTAGAGCAACACGATGATTCCGACGATGGAACAGAGCGCGACCGAGTGCCAGGCCACAAAGCGAAAAATAATTCCCTCGTTACCGACCTGCTCGGTGGCAGCGGTGGCAATCGTGATGGACTGAGCGTCCACCATTTTCCCCATCACTCCTCCGCAGCTGTTGGCGGCGCACATGAGGATCGGGTCAATGCCGAGTTGTTGGGAAGTGATTCTTTGCAGGCTGCCGAAGAGGGCATTGGAGGAAGTGTCGCTGCCGGTCAGCGCAACTCCCAGCCATCCCAGGAAGGTGCCGAAGAATGGATACATCCATCCGGTGCGCGTGAAGGCGAGGCCCAGCACGGCGTCGAGACCGGAGTAGCGCGTCACGTAGCCGAGGCCGAGCATAAAGGAAATCGCAACCATGGCCAGGCGCATCCGCACCAGAGTTCGCCAAAAGATTTTCATCAATTGCAGCGGACCCTGGCCGAGCAGGAACCCAGAGACGATCGCTGCGAAGAAACAGCCGGTCCCGGTGGCGGAGAGCCAGTTGAAATCATAACGAGCTGCCTCTGGCGTCGGCTTCGTAACCACCGGCGCCGCACGAAAGACGGCATTGTGAAGGTAAGGTACGTCCCATCCCGGCGGACCGGGACGGACCTTGCCATTCGGAAGCATGACGCGAAAAGCCGGCGTAGTGGCCTGGTTCATGGCCAGTTTGATCGAGGGCAGTCCCCAGAGGAGCACGAACAGTGACAGGATCGCGAAGGGCATCCAGGCCTTCAGAACTTGTCCAGCGGTGTAGCTGCGCACCTGGACGAGTCCGTCGAACTTCTCTGCTGCCCAATCTGCACCCATGTCGTCCATGATCACCGCGGTCGCCTTATGAGGAACGGGCGCCTTGTCGTCATAATCGAATCGCCAGATCCTTTTGGGCTTCCAGAATCGCAGAAAAATCAGGGCGGCAATAATCGAAACCACGCCTCCCATGATGTCCACCAGATTGCCGTCCACATAATTCGACCAGAAAAACTGGGTCAGCGCGAACGAGACGCCAACCACCAGGATGGCGGGAAGCACTTCGAAAGTCTCCCTCCAACTCACCATAGTTTTTACCAGCCAGAAAGGAACGAGGACGGCAGTGATAGGAAGAATGCGACCCACCATCGCGTTGAGATCGGATTCCGGCAGAGCCGTCACTGCTGCTAGGGTGTGAATCGGGGTGCCGATGGCTCCCCAAGCTACGGGTGCCGTGTTGGCGATTAGATTCAACGCGGCGGCATGGAAGGGCTTGAAACCAAGTCCAATCATGAATGCGCCCGCAATCGCGACCGGCGCACCGAAGCCGGCCGCGCCCTCGATGAATGCGCCAAAACAAAAAGCGACGAGCAACACCTGGAGACGACGATCGGCGGTGATTCCAGCGACCGACTCCTTCATGATCTCGAATTGCCCGGTCTCGACGGAAATGTCATAGAGGTAAACCGCAGCCAGAACGATCCAGGCGATTTTTAATACTCCGAAAGCAACGCCATATCCGAAGCTGACAGCAGCCAACGCCGGCGGCATCTTAAAGAAGATGATTGCAACGACGACGGCGGTTGACGCGCCGGCAATGGCGCACCAGTGAGGCTTCACTTTCAGACCGGCCAGCAATCCGAAAAGAATGATGATGGGTAAAGCCGCAACCAGTGTGGAGAGCCACCAATGGCCGAACGGGTCGTAGATCTGGGTCCACTGCATAACTGTCCTCTGACGAACGGAGTATGCGCAACAGATCGAACATCAGTGATGCAACCTCTTTAATCGCAACTCAGTTTGATTCCCAACTTGGTGGCACGTTCACATAGGAGCGGTCCAACTCCGCGATTGACGGGCAGCCGAGCAATCGAAGAGTTCGGTCTAGATCGGTACGCAGAATTTCGATCGCGCGATCGACCCCAGCTTCACCCGCCGCGGCCAAACCGTATGCGTAAGCGCGGCCGCACAGAACGGCCCGCGCCCCCATGCAGATTGCCTTGGCAATATCTGTGCCGCGACGAATGCCCCCATCCATCAGCACTTCGACGCGGCCCTTTACCGCTTTCACCACTTCGGGCAAGGCCCGCAAAGAAGGAGGAACTCCGTCGAGTTGCCGGCCGCCGTGGTTCGAAACCGAAATCGCCGCCGCGCCCTCATCGATCGATCGCCGCGCATCATCCCCGGTCAGCACACCTTTGACGACGATCGGTCCCCGCCAGAGTTCTCTGATCCATTTCAGATCTGCCCAAGTTACCGTGGATTCCGCCAACGCCGCGGCGACGTCGACCAACGGCATTGGACCCTTACCCGGCACGACAACGTTCGGAAGCGGGGGCACGCCGCCGTCCATCAGGAAACTGACGAGCCATCCGGGGCGTGAAAGTATTTGCGGAAGATAGGGGATTTTCTCCAGCGGACCACCGCTGATGAGTTCCTTCATGCCATTGCGATAGTCGCGCTCGCGGATTCCAGAGACTGGAGTATCGATGGTGACGACCAACGCAGAAAACCCAGCAACGCGTGCTCTCTCGATCGCAGCCTCGGCTGCCCCGCGGCCACCCATGAGGTAGAGCTGATAAAAAACGGGTCCCGTGGAGCCAGCCTTTACATCCTCTAGCTTGTGGCCGGAAATTGTGGACAGAATATAGGCAGTACCCGCCCTGCCGGCGGCTCGCGCGGCCACCACCTCGCCCCCTGGATGCATCAGCCGGCTGTAACCGACTGGCGCAAGCAGGAAGGGAAGAGAAAGATCGAAGCCCAAGACCCGCGTGCACAGGTTGCACTGCTGGACCGCGACCGCATGGCGGGGGCGGAACGTGACATCGTTAAAGATTCGGCAATTTTCCCTGAGCGTGACCTCGCCTTCCGCTCCGCCGTCGAGATAATCAAATACCGGCTTGGGAATTCTTTGGCGGGCGATCGGGCGAAAGTCCTCGATGCACACCACGCGAGGGGACGCCACCGATCGAGAGGAGATCGTCATTATTATGGTTCCAGGATTAATAAACCCAGAAACGTCGGATATGGTACCACTCGGCAAAAGGGATGAGGAATGGAAAGTTAAGGCGTGGGAAATGCAATCGCGCCGTGAGTCCCTGTCTGGCCAATTTCCCCGCAGCGCGATCGCATCTTACGAGTCAGCTGGCTCGGGGTAAAGGCTTATCGCTTTTCTGCCAATCCGCCGATGATTCGCCGGTCGAAGAGACGTCCTGTGCTCCGGTGCGTTCCAGGATCTGCTTTGCTTTGGCGGTCCAATTTCGATCATCACAATGAACCGATAGCAGAATCCCACCATCTTTCACTCGGCCTTCGTAGCGCCTCGCTTCGTACTCGGGGATGCCCATACCAATCAGGGCTCCCGCGATGCCTCCAACTGCGCCGCCCACACCTACACCCGCTAACGCGGCTACGATGGGACCCGCTGCAATGAGCGGTCCAACACCAGGAATGGC
>CAVZCG010000009.1:95000-198396 GCA_963773675.1 uncultured Acidobacteriaceae bacterium | reverse complement strand
TCCCCGCCGCCTTCGGTTTGCGCACGTCCTGTTCAGATGCTGTTTTTTGAGGAAACGCCATTCGCTCTAATCGATCCCGAACTCCCAAGAACTTTCTACTTTGCCACAATAAACATCGGAAATCTGTCTTTCTTACAGTTCTTTACCTTGCTTTCTTTGCCCGCAGTCACGACTTGGGTCCCCCGAGCTTGCGAGTCTGCGTTCCCCTACGTAGCATCTAGATATCACAATGGCTGCAGCCCTGATGCCCGAGCGCCTCCGGCCCAAAATGGCCATTGGCGAAATCATCGCCTTCGCCTATGACACATTCTGCAGCAACAAAGTGCGCTTCATTCTGACGGCGCTAGGGATGGTCATTGGCACGGCATCTCTCATCCTCGTCGTGACCATCGGCATGACTGGCCGTCAATTTGTCCTCAATCAAATCCAGGCCATCGGCACAAATGAAATCTGGGCCGAATACCTCGGCGGCGCGCCGCATATCAGCAACTCGAACCCCGATCCCCTCACCGTTGACGACCTTCACGCGGTCCAGGAAGTCGTACCCGGCATAGTCGCTTCTTCTCCCGTCACCCAGCTTTCGGACCGCGTTCCGGTTGGCAACGGCCGGGAGAGAGATGTCACCATCCTGGGCGTCAATCCCGAGTACGTCATCGTGCGCAATCTGCTGGTCCCATCCGGACGATTCTTTGATCACGAAGATTCTCAAGCCCACAATAAGGTTGGTGTGATCACCGAGAAAATGGCGGTAGAGGTTTACGGTTCGCCGCAAGCGGCGGTCGGTAAAGTGATCAAACTCACTGGGTTGCCGTTCACCATCATCGGGACTTTCAAGGAGCGGGTAGAGACCTTCGGGCAGTCGGAGATCGTCGACAACACGATGCTGATCCCCTACTCGGTCAGCCGGTATTTCATGGAGACCCCCGGCGTAAAACTCCTGTATTTCTCAATGGAAGATCCCTCGATGGTGATTCCGGCATCGGCGCAGATCAAGCGCGTCCTGCAGTCGCGGCACCGCTCGGAGTCCGTTTACGATGTCTCCAATCTCACCGCCCTGCTTTCCATGGCAGATCGCATCGCCACGGGCCTGACCTGGGTACTGCTTCTGATTTCGATGGTGACCCTGCTGGTGAGCGGCATCGGCATCATGAACATCATGCTGGCGACGGTGACCTCGCGCATCCGCGAGATCGGTATCCGTAAAGCCGTCGGCGCGACCAACCGTGAAATCCGCTTTCAGTTCCTCGCCGAGGCGATCCTCATCTCCCTCATCGGAGGCTTCGCCGGAGTCGTCATCGGCCTCGCCATCCCTTACTCCGTCCGCTTCCTCACCGAGTACCGCATCCCGATCTCCGGCTTGTCGGCCATCATTGCGATTGTTGTGTCTTCGGTGGTCGGCGTAATCTTTGGCACCGTTCCCGCTACCCGCGCCGCCCAGCTGGATCCGGTGGAGAGCCTCCGCTACGAGTAGGGCAGTCAGAGCTTTCCGGGAAGTGCTGACCCTGACCTGCTGATCCGCCGGGTCTCCATATTTCAGGTAATTTTCCTCAGCGATGCTGCTTGCCACAAAAAAGTTGCATTTTCCATTGAAACGGAAGTAATATGACTTACGGGGCTTGACTGTTGGCTTCCCAGTGTTTCGGACCCTGTACCGCTAAGTAAACTTCCAGACTTGCAGTTCAGCTTTTGCAAAACAACATAAAAGAGGTGGTTGGTCCGCCTCCGTCCCGGTTCGGAGAGTTCAATATGTCTTGGTACGCTTACTGCCTTACCGAGCACCAGACCCTTCCCAACGGCACCCGTTCCCGACGCCCTTTTGTAATCGAAAACGTCCAAGGCGTGAACGGAGCCCCAGTCCTCAGCTATCCCAGCGGCGAGTTTGCTGTGATTGTGAGCGAATACGACCCTAATTCAGGAGAACTTGACCAGAAGGCGGCCATCGACCACGCCCGCGTGGTCAGCGGCTGCTTCCGAAACTCCACCGTTCTGCCATTCCGCTTCGGAACCATCTTTGAGAGCGACGACGCGCTCCGTCAGGCGGTCCGGGTGAACCGGCGCGCCTTCGGAGTCAGCGTGGCCAGGCTCCGAGGCAAGTCCGAAATGCATATCAAGCTGACAGTCAGCGATGGCTCGTTGCGCGAGGCCATGATCGACGTCGTCCTGCCCGACACCGTCGGCGGAGACTATCTTTCCAAGCTGCGCGTCAAGGCGTCCCGGGAGCGTGAGCGACAGACCAAGGCCCGTGCACTTTCTGTACAGGTCCACAAGCTGTTCAACCCGCTGGAAGAAGAAGTGAGCTGCAAGAAGGTTGCTCCCCAAGGCATGCTCATCGACATCGCCCATCTCATCGATTCGAAGTCGGTGGAGAAGTATCAGAACCGCTACACGACGGCCGCCAAGCAGCTAAAGAACTGCCAGGTAGCCATCAGTGGACCATGGCCGCCTTACCACTTCCTGCCGGGGAAGCTGCGAACCGTGGCCGGAAACAGCTAAGTTGTTAAGTCCTTACGGGCCGCTGGCTTCGCTGGCGGTCCGTGTCGATCCTTACTCGAACCATCGGACGTGCAGCGAATGTGCACGCGTCTGCACCATGGAATCGTTCTTCCCTCGCCACGGGTTCTGGATCGGCTCCCGCTACTTCAGATTAAACCTATACCAATCAATCACTTAGCTCTGGAATTATTTTGCAGCCGCGGCCTGTCGCTTTGGCTCAGCAAATGCTTCTTCCTCATGTAACTAAGAGGCCGCATCCAAATAGTATGACCCTCACTCTCTTCTCTTCGAAACATTTCCCGAAGTTCCGTTCCCACTGGCGGGACGACAACTTGCTTAGCCTTTCCTGAAATCGCCCACCACTTTGCCTCTTTGAAACGTGGCCCCAGAAATGGGGCCATTTTTTCGCTGAAAACAAAGCTAGAAAACCCTCCACACAAAATGCGCCAGCAGCGCCGCCAGCGACAGCATAAACACCCCGCCCACCCAGATTAGGAAGTTCAAGGTCATCTTGGGATCGTTAATCTGTTTCTTGTCCATGCCTCACGCTAGTCCGCTCGCGAAGAACGGCACATCGGGTGCGCACCGTAGACCAAAAAATATGTAGGGCCGAGAACTGGGATCGGCTTTCCCAGGTAGGGCCCGTCGGATACACTTGCCTGCATCTATGACCCAAGTCGGCCGCTTCTTCATCTCATCTTGCATTGTATTTTTCCTGCCATGTGCCCTAGTCGCAGCACAGAACCCACCCCAGCAGCCGCAGACCATTCCTTCCTGGATCTCTGCACCGCAAGCCTCTAAGGCCGACCAGCACAATTTTCCGCCCCTGCTTCTGCAGCAGCTCTCCGCCATCAAGGCCGCCGCGTTGAATGACGACTATGCCTATCGCCAACTCTCCCACCTCACTGAGAACATCGGACCGCGGCCCAGCGGCTCACCCCAGGCCCGCGCCGCTGCTGAATACGTTGCCGCCGAACTTCGCCAACTGGGTCTCGATGTTCGTCTTCAGCCCGTGACCGTACCGCACTGGGTGCGAGGCGCTGAAACCGCCGCTCTCGTCGAGTATCCCGGAATGGTTCCCGGCGCTTCACAAAAGATCGTGCTCACCGCTCTCGGCGGAAGCTCTTCCACTCCCGCAGACGGTCTAACCGCGGACGTCGTAACCGTCAGCACTTTCGAAGAGCTTCAGGCCCTCGGCCGCGATAAAGTTGCGGGCAAGATCGTCCTGTTCAACGAACTCTTCGACAAGCAAAAGGCCGCTGCCGGACTCGGCTTCGCCGCCTATGGAGACGCTGTTCGTTATCGCGGAGCCGGAGCCAAAGCTGCTGCCGACCTTGGCGCTGTCGCTGCCCTGATCCGCTCGGTCGGCAGCGCGGATTACCGTCTTCCCCACACTGGGTTCAGCTTCCCCGCCGGAATTCCCGCTGGCGCCGTAACTGCCGAAGACGCCGACCTCATCGTCCACCTGGCCTCACAAGGGAAGGTCCGCATGCATCTCACACTTACTCCGCAAAAACTGCCCGATGAAACCGGCTACAACGTCATCGCCGATCTCAAAGGCTCCGAACATCCCGAGCAAGTTGTCATTGTCTCTGGTCATCTCGATTCCTGGGACCTCGGCACCGGCGCCATCGACGACGGAGCCGGTGTCGTCATTGCGATGGAGACGGCCGAAATTCTCCAGCGCCTGCACCTCCGCCCCTCACGCACCCTCCGTGTGATCGCGTGGATGGACGAGGAAACGGGAGGCGCCGGCAGCAAAGCCTATTCCACGGAATATGCTTCTGATTTCGCCCATCACATTGGCGCCATCGAAAGTGACTCCGGCGCTGCCCATCCTCTCGGCTTTGACGTCAAGGTCACTCCCGCCGCCATCGACGCTCTACGTCCCGTACAATCCGTTCTTCTCAGCATCGGTGCCACGGTCTTCCAGCCGAGCACATATCCTCCCGGCGCCGACATTGCGGAAATGTCCGACGCTGGAGTCCCTGCCTTCGGCGTGATGCAAGATGGCCGCACTTATTTTTACTATCATCACTCTGCCGCCGACACTCTGGACAAGGTCGTTCCTGCCGAGCTCCGCGAAAACGCTGCAGCCATGGCAGTTCTGGCTTACGCCCTGGCCAACATGAAAGATCCTCTGCCTCGCTAGAGAGCGGAATTGAGTGCCAGTGGAACAGTGCCCTCCCGTCTCTGCATTTCTTCATCAGCGCTCAGTACAGCATGAACTGTATAGGGCACCGGCACTGGCACCCATAAAATCCGCTAAGTTCTGCCAGCGGGCTCCCGAGCTGAAGCAGGAAGTTCAGAAGTCGGCGGCCATTTGCAATCACCGAAACTGAAAGGAGATAGTCTTGAATCCACGATTCGGAAAAGCAACAGTCACAGGATTAGTCGTATTGGCACTTTTGTTCTTCGTAGCAGCACCTCGAGCTCACGCCGATGACAGGTCGCACTGTCAGCATGCCGTTGAAAAAGCGGAGGCCAACCTCGACAAAGCCATCCATGATCATGGCGATCACAGCCCTCAGGCCGACAGCCGCCGCCGGGATCTGAATGCCGAACGCCAGCGTTGCTGGGATCAGCACCACCAGTGGTGGAATGGAAAAGAGCATCGTTGGGAGACCGAGCAGAACTGGGATAACGATCACGATCATCACTAAGCGCGTCGCAGCGTTGCACGTCTATCCAACGGTCCAGTTGAAATGTCGGCTGCAATGTTTCAGCTGGACCGTTTGATCCGTTGTCGAGTCGGCTCCCATCGCTTGCTACAATACCCTCGGTCCTCGAGCGATGCGGTTCGTCAGTCCACTCCTCAAGCACGCGGTTTATCCAGCGCTGCATCGCACGGGATGTCTGGCCCGCATCACTCCGCTCGCGGGCTACGCGGTCGTGAACTACCATGGCATCCTACCGGTCGATTATTCCAGCAGTGACAAGTTTCTCGACGGGAACCTGGTAGAAGCCCAGGTGTTTCGCGAGCAACTCCAATTCCTGAAGACTCACTATCGCATCATCCACCCGGAAGAATTTCGGGCCGCGATTGATCAAGGCCAGCCGCTTCCTCCGCGCTCCGTTTTGGTGACCTGCGACGATGGCCTTTTCAATACGCTCACCGACATGCTTCCGATTCTCCAGAGCGAGCATGTTCCCTGTCTTTTCTTCGTGACGGCAGCGTCCTGCGGGAATGACTCACGCATGCTCTGGTACGAAGAGCTTTATCACGCAATGCGAATCAGGCCATTGAACGAACTAGCCTCCCAACTCCCCGTTGATTCAGTCTCCACTCCGCCGCCGGCAGAAACTTTTCAGAGCAGTTGGTGGAACATTGTGAGAAGGGCCTCGCAACTGAGTGCAGAGGCGCGAGGGGATTGGATGGCCCAGGTTCGCATTCACGCAGGCGCGACTGACGCGACCTCCTCGGAAAAACGCTGGCGTCTCTTGCGTCTTTCCGAGCTCAAGCAGCTGTCCGAGGCAGGAATGACGATCGGAGCGCACACCCGGACTCATCCCATCCCGTCTTTGTGCACAGACGAGGAAGCACGCCGCGAGATACAGGAAGGCAAGGTCGAGATAGAACGCGCTCTGGGAAAACCGGTCTGGGCCTTCGCTTATCCTTTCGGAAATCCTGCCACGATGGGCGACCGCGAATTCCGCTTCGCCCGAGAAGCCGGCTTCTCCTGCGCGTTCCTCAACGTCGAGCACTGGGCGGCGCAGCAATCCAACCCCTTGGCCGTTCCTCGCAGTCACGTGACTTCGGATATGACGCTGGCCGAGTTCGCCGCCCACCTCAGTGGTCTTCACGCTCGCCTCCAGCGATTCATGGGAGGCTAGCTCAGCGCTCGCTTGCACCTCCAGCCAGAATGCGGCATTCTTGAAGACGCCAATCTCTTCCTATGAACTCAGTGCCTCAAATCTTGTGCGCGTAAGTGTCCTGAAAGAAATTCCGGAGGACCCCGACCTCTCTGCCGCGTGGAACACCCTGGTTCTCGCCATGGAGAATCCGGAGGTTTTTTTTACCTACCAATGGGCATTGGCCGCCAGCCGCGGTTTTCACGGGCACCTGTCTACGTTGCTTTTTCTGATGTACGAGGGTGACCAGCTCGCTGGCGTTGCCGCGCTGGCCAGCGATCCCAATGCGCCACGAGCCGCCTTTTTCTTGACCTCAAGTACCGCGGACTACTGCGACATCATCAGCACGCCTGAGAATCGCCGAGCCGTTATCCTTGCTCTTCTGGAAGAAATCCAGAAGCTCGGCCTCCACGATCTCGTTCTGGCCAATGTGCCTGCGAGTTCGACGACCCTGCAGGAGCTCCCCAGCGTAGCCAGCTCACGCCGCTTTTATGTCACCTCGCGCGCTGCCTACAATTGTGGTGTCGTCCAGCTCGGAGGGGAAGGCCAGCGGGAAACGCTCGTCCGATCGTTAGCCGGCAAGAGTCGCGAGAAGCGGGCGTTGAAGCGGCTTACCAGTCTCGGTTCGGTCAAAGTCATACATGTCACCGAGCCGGAGCAGATCGGCGCAAGTCTTGAGTCCATCGTCACCGCACAAATTTCACGTTTCCTCGCCAGTGACCGCGTCAGCCCGCTGGTTGGACCCGAGCGCCGCGCCTTCCTGCAACAGTTGAGCGATCTATTGTCTCAGTCCGGTTGGCTCAAGATCAGCCAGTTGGAAATCGATGGCCGGCCTGTTGCCTGGAACTATGGCTTTCGTTTTGGCGGAAGTTGGTTCTGGTACCTACCCACCTTCGAGATGGAGTACGCCCACGTCTCTCCGGGCTCCTGCCTACTTCGTCTTCTCGTGGAAGAGGGAGCCAAAGACACTTCTCTGCGATGGCTCGACCTCGGTCTCGGGGAAGAGTCTTACAAAGAACGCTACGCTAACCAAATACGGCAGACTCGCTATGTCCAGGTCTCTCGCGGCCTCCCCAGACACGTTGCCCGGGTCGGGCGCCAGATGCTCAGCACTACCGCCGCCCGCTTTCCGCAATTCGGAGACAAACTTCGCGCAGCCAGAGCTTCTTATCAATCCGTGGCAAGTCGCATCCACGAGACCGGATTCGCTGCCACCGCCCGTCACTCCATGCAAAGAGCGGTCCACTCGATTGCCTCGCAAGATGAGGTGTTGATTTTCGAGGGCCCTGAACTTCACCCTGCGGAACCACCAGACGAGACACGCGCCGAACTATTACCTCTCACGCGGGAACATCTGGTCGAGGGCTCTATCACCAATGCCGGAGACTCACCTACCCTCCGCTACTTGATGCGTTGCGCCCATCGTCTGGCACAACCCGGCGCATCAGGGCTTCTCTTGCAGGATGAGACAGGTCGTCCCGTGCATTTCTTGTGGATCGGAAACTACGATGGCTTCCACCTGGCGGAGATCGACCACACCATCGAGCCCGTTGCGGAGAATGCGTCGATGATCTTCGACTGCTGGACTCCACTTGCCAACCGTGGCCGCGGTCACTATGCCACTGCTATTGGTCTGGCCGCGGCCAGCCTCCGAAAGCAGGGACGAATCGCCCGCATTTTCAGCGGCGCAAGCAATTCCTCTTCTCTGCGCGGAATTCTGAACGCTGGCTTTCAATACCGCTTTTCGTTCCTCCGCCGCACCAAACTCGGCCACTCTGTCATTACTCGGCAAGAAACCACAAGCGCCATCTGAAGCTGCTTTCTGCCGAAGCTGCTCCACCGAATTGTTCCCGGATTTTGCCCGTATTCTGCCGGAACTGTCCTGCCTAACGTTCCAGCCGGAACATTCGCCTCAATGCCCGGCTGGAACCATTGGCCGTGGAAAAGGAAGCTCCCCCCGAGCATCCTCTCCACGTCGCGAGATGGGCCCACGAAGTGACAAGCCCTCCCCCGCATCCCGCCTGCCTTTCTATTCCGAAATAACGTGAAACCAATCGCGCCCGAAGTCGTCCAACGTGCAGACCAATCCGGTCGCGGGATTCACGCTGACAAAAATCGTTGGGCACTTGCAACGCTCCCAGTTTGTGCAATGAACTTTCGATAGTCACTTCAGGGCAGGACTGAGGTGGCGTGGGTTAGACTTACGCTCGAAAAAAAGGGTTGCCCGGGAAGAGTCCTTCAACACTTGGACAGCCGGCGGGCCTGTTGACGCATCTCAATTTTGGCGCTTATCATCGTCGTTTGGCCTTTACCTTATGCGCGGCTCCGTTGCCGCAGGACTTTAGAAGTGACACTTATGGATAAGAAGAAGTTAGAAGCATTCAAAAAGCGGCTTGAGACCCGGCAGCAGGAGTTGCGTCGCACCGTCTCCCGCACTCAGGCCGACGGCCGTTCGGCCGACGAAGACACGGCACAGGATATCGCCGACCGCGCCGCGAGTTCCTACACCAAGGAATTCCTCTTTAGCCAGAGCAACAATGAGCGGCAGCTCCTGCAAATGGTGGAGAGGGCGCTGGCACGGATCCGTGAAGGCAGCTTCGGCGAATGCATCCACTGCGGCAAAGAGATCAATGCCAAGCGTCTTGAGGCTGTGCCCTGGACGCGCCACTGCATCGAGTGCCAGGAGAAGCTCGAACAGGGATTGCTGGAGGAAGCTCCCCGCTAAGCCGAGACGATTCGCCTTTGACGGTCCCATTTTCCGGCTGATAAACTAGGAGTTCGTCCCACCGAGACCGAAGCTCATCGAGAACGAGATTGGAAGGTAGTCGTGCGCGCAGAGACACGCCATCAGCTTAAACAGGACGCATTCAGCCGGGTAACCATTGGGGCTGCCGAGAAGACCGCTCACTGGAGTGTGGAACACAGGAACACTCTCACCATCGCCGGCATCGTGGTGGCAGCAATCATCGCCGTGGTGGCCGGTGGATGGTATTACCAGAGCGCGCAGAATGAGAAGGCCAGCCTGGATATGACCCAGGCGGTCCGGACTCTTGAAGCTCAGCTTCGTCCTGCCGGAACCCCCGCGCAGCCGGGCATTCCCAGTTTCGCTTCCGCTAAAGAGCGCGCCGAAACTGCCAAGAAGCAATTCCAGACAATCATCGACAAATATCCTCACACCCGCTCCGCCGATATGGCCCGCTATTTTATGGGAGTGACTTCCGCGACCGAAGGAGAAAACTCGGCCGCTGAAGCTGATTTCAAGGCCGCAGCCTCCGCCGGTAGCAAAGACATGGCCGCCATCGCCAAACTCGCGCTGGCTTCACTGTATGGCAACACCAACCGCACCAAGGACGCAGTAGCTCTTTACCAGGAACTGATCAACAAGCCAACCACTACGGTGAGTAAAGTCACGGCGCAACTCCAACTGGCCGACCTTTACCAGAGTAGCAATCAGCCGCTCGATGCCAAGCGCCTCTACGAGCAGATCAAGAAAGAAAACCCCAGCACGGAAGCTGGGCAGATGGCGACACAAAAGCTGGCCGAGCTGAAGTAGCCCGGATCAGCCTGTTCTGGCTGGAACAAACAATCCATCGTCCCTTTTGTCCACTTACCTTCGTAAGTTCAATCCAGACTTTTGCAGTGAGTTGCCGTCCCCCGCTCAAGCAGAATTGACTCAAGGCATTCTCGGTCTCTGAGCGAGGACTAATGAAGATATCCTGGCGGCGCTGCGTCTTTCTTGGAATCTGCTTTCTCCCCGTTTGGTTGATCCTCTCCGCATTCTCTCAGCAGGCGGATTCCGGCCAGAGCCTGGGCGATGTGGCGCGCAAGCTCCGCAAAGACACCACCAACGAAGTCAAGATGACGGATGCAGATACAAAGAAGCTATTCGCGTCGGTTGACAGGATCTTCGCCTTTGCAGCCGAGGACACAGGCATGCCGAAGCATGCGGCAGTCAAGCGCCGGCTAGTGAGCAAGGCTGACGTGGAAAACGACACCACGCGTCAGCTGGCGAAAGAAGAATTCGCCAAGAGTTTCGCGCAGGAAGAGCTGAGCATGAAAAAAATGGGCTTCCTGCCACGCGATTTCAACTTGAAGGAATTTCTGGTCAAGTCCACCGGCCAGGAGATTGCCGCTTATTACGACGACGAAACTAAAACCATCTCCATGCTGAACTGGGTGCCTTTCGACCAGCAGGAGCCGATTCTGGCCCACGAACTGACGCATGCGTTGCAGGATCAGAACTACGACTTGGCGAAGTGGATGAAGGCTGCGCCCAAGCCTGAAGGAAATCCGGCAAGCGCTACGCTCAAAATTAACGGCGACAGCCAAATCGCTCGCAAGGCCGTCGTGGAAGGGCAGGCCATGGTGGTGTACATGGATTACCTGCTCAAGCCGTTGGGCCGGAGCGTGGAAGACACCCCCGAACTGATCTACCAAATGGAAGACCCGGCGGTAAAAGCGGTGATCGATTCTCAGCTCATGCACGATGCCCCGATGATCCTGCGCGAAATGGGAACGTTCGCCTATCGCGGAGGCCTGATCTTCGAAGGAGAGCTGCTGCACAAGGGCGGAACGAAGATGGCATTTGCGGGGGCGTTCGCTCGTCCGCCGCGAAATTCGCACGAAGTCTTGCAGCCGGAAGCTTATATTCGCGGAGAAAAGCTGCCGCCTCTGCACATTCCCAACCTTGAGGAAGTGCTGAAAAACGAGTACGACACCTACGACTCCGGCGGAATCGGAGAACTGGATGTGCGCGCTCTGTTGAAGCAGTATGGCGAGCGCAAAGTTTCTGATGAGGTCTCTTCGGAGTGGCAAGGCGGAGCCTATGCAACCTTCCGGCGGAAGGATAAGGCGGTCGCGGATGTTCCTCCCGGCACAGCAGATCTGGCTTTGCTATACGTCTCGCGCTGGAAGACTGCTGCAGTGGCCGAATGGTTCGCCGGCTTTTATGCGCGCACCGTGTCCGACCGCTATCACAGCGCGACCGCGCAAGCCGTGCCGGCATGTTCCGGAACGGACTGTCCGATATCGATCATCCAGATTCAGACCGAGGAGGGTCCGGTGATCATAGAGCATCGGAAAGATAACAGCGTTGTCGTCTCGGAAAGCTTTGACTCGGCGACCGCAACCAGGCTACATTCGGCGCTGCGGGATGGAGCGGGCACGGTCGAGGGACAGACTTTGTCGCAGGAAGAAATAGGATCGAAGCTGTTGGAACTCCCGGCGTTTCGGGCCTTTGCAGACCAGGTTGGCGAGCGGATCGTGGAAGCGATGAATCGAGAGGCCAAGCGCTAGGTTGATTCCTGCAACGCTCCGTCGCACGAAACCAACAACGAAAACGTCAGTGTTCACCGCGCACGTTTCAGCGACTCTTCGAGCTTGAGGTGCCGGCATGTGGCCTGGATGATCTCGTGCGCGGAATGGGATTCAACGAACTGGAAGCCATAGCGAAAAGCGTTTCGCTGACGAACCGTGGCATACACCCTGACTGGGCCGAATGGAAGCGTAAACTGCAACTCCACAAACTCGCCCAGGGGGACTTCGAGCTTCAGCATGGCCGCGATTCCGGATTCGCTGATGTCCACGGTTCGTCCCATCACCACACCCGACGCGCGGGAATCAATTCTTATATCAACATCCAGCCGGAAGCGGGGATCGCGTCGCGCGTCGGCCATGCCTTGGCGAAGAGCTTCTGCGGGTTGATTCTGAGCGTCCAAGTTTCCACTCCCCAATGATACTTATCGGCGGCGCGACATCGAAGCTTGAGCGGTCGCGTTTTCTTTCAGATGCATTTCACTTTTCCTACTGGTTCAGTAGGATGATGGTCCAAGTCGCACTCGCATTTGGAAGATGCTATGACCGAGATGAAATATTTCAGGATCGTGCGCTCCCTCGCGCCGCTTGTTCTGCTCGCCCTCTTCGGTTCGAGTTTTCTACTAGCCCAGACCTCCGGAGGTAAGCCTGCAGTCTCACCCGTAGCCGCCGCGCGGGCGGCGCGGCTGCGGCATGGCATCAACGCCAGCAACTGGTTCGCGCAGGTTTATGACAAGCGCGGCTATACGAAGGAACACTTTCAGGACTGGACCACCGCGGACGATATCGCTCTCATCAAGTCCATGGGATTCGATCATGTGCGGCTCAGCGTGAATCCGCAACCAATGATGATGCAGCACCGGCCCGATGAGATTCCAGCGGAATACCTTGGCTATCTCGACTCCGCGGTGAAAGCAATTCTGGATCAAGGTCTGGCGGTGGTCATCGATCTACATCCTGAGAGCGACTTCAAGGCCATGCTCGCGAAGGATGACAGCTTCGTGCAGGAGTTCTCTGACTTCTGGCGCGCATTGGCGCGGCATTATTCAACCTGGGACGCGGAGCGCGTCTTCTTTGAAATTCTGAATGAACCTGAGTTTTCCGATCGTTATCGCTGGTACGGTGTGCAGGCAAAGCTCGCGACGGCGATTCGCGAGGGCGCCCCGCAGCACACCATCATCGCAGTGGGGGCGCGATGGTCCGACGATGACGAACTGGTTTTCATCGAGCCCCTGCGCGATGCCAACGTGATTTACAACTTCCATTTCTACGCACCGCATCTCTTTACCCACCAGGGCGCAACCTGGGGCACATATTCATGGCATTGGGTGAAGGGGCTGCACTATCCATCGTCTCCGGAATCGGCGGCGAAGGTTGCGGCCGCCATGCCAGATGCTGTGGACCGTCTCTCGGTGATCCGCTACGGCCAGGATCATTGGGATGCGGGGCGGATTGACGCCGAAATTACGCAGGTCGCGGAATGGGGCCGCCAGAGCGGCGTTCCGGTGGTGTGCAATGAGTTCGGCGTCTACCGCGAATACGCCAACCAGCAAGACCGTGCGGGCTGGATTCACGATGTGCGCACCGCACTGGAGCGCCATGGTATGGGATGGACGATGTGGGATTACTCGGGGAGCTTTGGCGTAGTCACCAAAAAAGATGGCCGGAGCGTCCCCGATGAAGTCACTCTGCGCGCTCTGGGGCTGAAACCTGCGGCGCCGAAGTGAGTTGTGTTTCCCGAGCGGCCTCGGGCATCGGCTGCCCTACGTTCAGCTTGAAGATTTTGATGTTGTCGCCGAACGACTCGAAGTGCAGACCATGAAACTCCGCGTAGTGCTTGCGTAAATCCTCGGGGAGCGCCACTCCCCATCCTGACTGAAAAATCCAGACGGTATCTCCGGGCTTGAGTTTGTAGGCATGCACGAGTCGCAGCCAATGCTTGGGGAAATTGTTCGCCCAGAACTGCCATTCCGTTTTGTAGTCTGTCGAAACAACGCGATAGCCGCCACAGGAAAACTGTTCGAAGTCGGCTGGAGCAGGATCGAGGCTGATCGGGCGCTGCTGGCAGAGATAGTGACCAAGAATAAGATCGGTCTGGTAGTCGACGAAGATGAGGTTGGACGGATCGACATGGTTCCGCACGAAATCGATGGCTGCCACCATGTTCGCCCGGCTTTGATCGGTGCGTTCCATCTTGGGCGGGCGTGTTTTCCCGAAGGCGATACAGGCCAGGAGCACGATGCATGCAATCGCCACTGCGCGAACCCATCTTCCGGCCGCCAGACACGCTATCGCCACACTGACGCCGGCAATGCCCGGCATGATCAGAAACGCTACATGCCTCGTGCCGCCGTAGGGATAGACATGCGCCAGGCAGGCGCCTCCGGCAATCGCAAACGGCAGGAGCAGGAGTATTCCTAGCTGGCGCGAGGACGGTCGATCTTCCGGCAGGCCCTTCCCGCGCAGAAGCAGCACCACCCCTACGATGAAAGCAACGCCAACTACGTCGCCCACGGCAAGCTGCCCAAAGAAATACTGAAAGACTCCGAAAGAGTGTCCCAGCAGGAAGAGGACTGGATTGTCGCGCGTGGAATCGAAATAAGACCGGCGAAGAAAGAATTCGCTCATCCAGCCCTGTAGCACCGTTCTTGATTCGCCCACCCCCAGTTTCGAAATGTGCGTTTTGTAAAGCACAACCGCGAGCGCCAATGCGCCGACCTGCCCGATGGCCCAAACTGCAATAAGGCGAAAGCCGGGGCGCGCGGTAAAGAATCTCAGTAGCGCATAAATGCCCAGGGCGGCGGCGAACAAGAAGGCCGAGTAATGCGACAGCATCGCGAGGTACAGACACAGGGTAAAGGCTGCTATCCGCGCGGAAGAGTCTTTTGCGAAGGCTACATCCAGAAAGTACAGCGCACTCGCGAGAAAGGCCAGCAGCAGGGGGTATTGCCGTATTTCCGTTGAGAGCAGAACGATCGGCGGAAGAAACGCCACGAAAAGAAGGCCGATGAAGCCCGCTAACGAGCCCGCAGCATTGGCCAACCATTTGTAAAACATCCAACAAAAAGCCACGCTCGCAAGCACCAACGGCAGGCGCAACCAGAGTTCGGATGCGCCGAGCGCGCGCCAATAATAGAGCACTACGGTAAGCAGCGGAGGATGCGAGGCCGTAAGGCTTTGCTGGTAAGCGAGGCGCAGTGAAGGCTGATTGGCCAGACGAAAATGCAGCGCCTCGTCAGGGTTGAGGAAGGTACCGGAGGCAGTCCACAATCGGGCGAGGAGTCCGAGCAGCGTGACGGCGACTGCGGCCGCGCGGGCGTGGCTCTCGAACCACGCATTTTTATTTTCTTGTGAAGTCACCATGAATCCTGATCGTCAAAAGGAGCCCAGCCACTTTACAGGAAGGCGGGCAGCCAGTGCATTTGCCAGACGTTCATCCGCGGTGATCATCTCGACCTTAAATTGAATCGCCAAGGCCACATAGAGACAGTCATAAACAGTTCGGTCATGGGCAAAAGCAATTTGCAGAGCTTCAGCCAGCAGGGAGTGGGAGGAAACAGTGAACAGATTCCGCCCCCTCATCTCGGACGCGGCGACTTCAGCAAAAGTCTGCGTCCACCTGTGCTGGCGGACGCCTTTCCATAGCACATTGCCGACGTCGGCCCAGAAGATGTCGGGGACGATGAGGTCGATTTCACCATCCACGTAGCCCTTCAGGAGTTGCAGAGATTCGGCGCTGAGAGTTTCGTTGGCCGGCGGGATCAACCATTTCACCGCCACACTGGCGTCAACGACATAGGCGGTCAACGATCCCGATCCTCGCGGATCGTCTGCTCAGCTGATGGAAACGTAGCAGCGGCATCCTCATCACGAGCACGGAGTTTACTAATCCGGTCATAGAATTCACGACGGCTCTGCAACTCCTTGGCAGTGGGTATGTTGCGCTGCAGTAGAGAGATCACTTCCGCAGCAATCGATTTTCGATTCTCACGGGCGCGTTTGCGAAGAGCTTGATACAGCTCAGTCGGGACGTTTTCGACGTAAAGCGTTGGCATAGGGAATCCCTATGGACATTATAGCATTGTCATTGGTGATGTCGCAGCATGGCACTGCTCCAACAATATGTTCATCCACAGCATTAGGGCAGCACTACGTTTGATATGACACTACCCGCAGCGTCCTCGCCTTGACACCTCTTTCTCGCTCCCTTTATGCTTAATTCTTGTTCCTTGCGGTACTTGCGCCTTCTTGGCGTGCTTCCGCGGGCTTGATGCGGCCACAGAAACGCGTCGCGGAGGTTTCCGATGTTCTTCGAAATCAAAGACTTGGAACTTCATCCGATTGAGTTTGCGGAGAAGTTCGAGCCGGGCGCGATTGATCTGGGATCGGATTACCGCCAGATCTCTCCCGTCGAGAGCAGCGGGCGGGCGGATCTGGTCGAAGAGCATCACGGCAAGCACAAGATCATCCAAGATATACGGATTCGGGGCCGGTTGACGACCAGCCTGGAGTCGAATTGTGCGCGATGCCTGGAACCGCTGACCCAGGATGTGAAGCGCGAGTTCGATCTGCTTTATCGTCCGCTAGGGGCAGACGCCGGGCGTGACGAGATCTCGGTGACCGACGCCGAGGCCGAGATCAGCTATTATGAAGGCCAGGGAATTCTTCTGGACGATGTTGTCCGCGAGCAGATATTGCTGGCCGTCCCGTTAAAAGTCACGTGCCGCGAGGATTGCAAGGGATTGTGCCCGCACTGCGGCAAGAACCTGAACCAGGAACAGTGTTCGTGCGCGGTAACTCTGGAAGAACCACGCTGGGCCGCGTTGAAGGAAATCCGCGGCAAGCTGGCGCACTAAGATTGGAATCTCGAGAGGAATTTTTAGACCATGCCGAATCCGAAACGCAGACATTCTCAGAAACGCACCTCGACCCGGCGGGCCCACGATGCCCTGAAGAGCCATTCGCTCTCCGAGTGTCCGAACTGCCACGAAAAGAAGATGCCGCATCGCGCCTGCGCCAAATGCGGTTACTACAAGGGCCGCGAAGTTTTGGAAGTTGAGGAAGCCAGCTAACCCCTGCCACCATGCCTAGCGTGATCGCGCTGGATGCGATGGGTTCGGATCGGGCGCCCAAGCCTGAAATCGAAGGCGCTATTCATGCTGCTCGTCAATACGGCGTGCGTGTGCTGCTCGTCGGCCCGGAAGCCACGATCAAGGCAGAACTCGACCGTCATCCCTCAGCATCGCGGCTGCCCCTCGAGATCGTCCACGCCAGCGAAGTCATTACCATGGAAGATAAGGCAGTGCAGGCGGTGCGCTCCAAGCGCGATTCCTCCATGCACGTAGGGCTGCGGCTGGTTCGCGAGGGACAGGCCGCGGGCTTTGTGACGGCGGGCAATACCGGCGCTGCCATGGCTTCGGCAAAGATGGTGCTGGGCGCATTGCAAGGCGTGGACCGTCCGGCGCTGGCGGCGGTTTTTCCTACGGCTCCGGGTACCGCCGCGATTCTACTCGACGTCGGCGCCAATGTGGATTGCAAGCCGCATAATCTTGAGCAGTTTGCCGTGATGGGCGAGATTTATTTCCGCGCCATGTTTGGCAACCCCAAGCTTGGCCGTTCGGGCTTCGGTGCCGGTCGTTCGCCGCGCGTGGGTCTGCTTTCCATCGGCGAAGAGGAAACCAAGGGCAACGAACTCACGCGAGAGTCGTTCCAGTTGTTGAAGCGCCTGCCTCTGAACTTTGTGGGTAACGTGGAGGGGCGCGACCTGTTCAGCGGCCACGTCGACGTGATTGTCGCCGACGGCTTTGTGGGGAACGTGGCGCTTAAGATTTCCGAAGGTGTGGCGAACCTGGTGCGCACGGTTTTGAAAGAGTCGCTGAAAACTACCATCACGCGGCAGGTCGGGTACCTGCTTTCGCGCAGTGCGTTTTCCGACTTCAAGAAGCGCATCGACCACACCGAATACGGTGGCGCGCCCCTGTTAGGACTCAAAGGCGTTTGCATTATCACGCACGGCTCTTCGAATGCGAATGCAATTAAGAACGCGGTGCGGGTTGCGGCTGAGTTCTCGCAGCGGCGGATTAATGAGTCGATTGAGCAGGGGTTAGCCGCGCTGGGTCCTGCGCTAGCGGAAGCGGAAGCTGCTCCAGCCCAATAAATTTTCCCACACCATGACGGAATCGAAAGAAGTTCCCCAGACTGCCGCAGCAAAGACAGACGGTGAAAAGATCGCATTCATTTTTCCCGGCCAGGGCTCTCAGGCCGTGGGCATGGGCAAAGAGCTAGCCGAAAAATATCCCATCGCGCGCCAGACTTTTGAAGAGGCCGACGAAGCGCTCGGCTATAAATTGTCGCAAGTGTGCTTCGACGGACCGGAAGAGCAGCTGCGGCTCACCGAGATCACCCAACCGGCGATTCTCACGGTATCGATCGCGGCGCTCCGGGTTCTTGAGGGACGCGTGCCCAAGCCCTGCTTTGTGGCAGGGCACAGCCTGGGCGAGTATTCCGCGCATGTGGCTTCGGGGACGATGACGTTTGCGGACGCGGTACGCACCGTTCGCAATCGCGGAAAGTACATGCAGGAGGCGGTTCCGGTCGGCGTCGGAGCGATGGCGGCCATCCTCGGCATGGAATTAGAAAAAGTCTCCGCCATCTGCGAGGATGCTGCGCAAGGCCAAATCTGTTCTCCCGCGAATATCAACTCTCCAGAGCAGATCGTGATCTCTGGGAACACCGCAGCCGTGGAACGCGGCGCCAAGCTCGCCGACGAGCGTGGCGCTAAACGAGCCAAATTGTTGCCTGTGAGCGCACCCTTCCACTGTTCGCTGATGAAGCCCGCGCAAGACCGTCTGGAGGTCGATCTAAATACTTTGAAGATGCAGAAACCCGTGTACCCCGTCGCTTGCAACGTAGAAGCATCTTTGGTTTGCGATGAAGGGCGGGCGCGCGAAACGCTGGTCGCGCAGGTGACGGGCTCGGTGAAGTGGGAGCCCAGCATCCGTCTGCTGATTGAAAAAGGAGTGGAAACTTTCATTGAGATCGGCCCGGGAAAAGTCTTATGTGGTCTGATGCGCCAAATCGACCGCGCAAAGACTTGTTTGAATGTTAGCGACGAGGCGTCGCTCAACAAGGCACTGGAGCGGTTCGCAAGTTAGCAAAATACCGCACGGGACGTTTCTTAACGAAATTCCAGATCGCAGGGGGGCGAGCTGATCGTCTTATCGCTCTTGTCCACGTACAACTGAGCATGCTGTGCGCGATCGTTCACGATCAGGTCGATGACTACGCCGGTTCCACCACCGGGACAGTTGCTGGTGCCATAAATCTTAAAGCTCTTGACGACGCCCCACTGGCCGCCCGGTCCCCAATCCTGCCAGAATTCGTTGAAGGGATACTGCGCGTGATTCTGCGGATGCTGCTTCCATGCGGGATCGGCGTAGTAGATGCCGTAGGCAGCTTCGAAATCCTTTTTTTGCAGCGCCGAAAAGAATTTGTTGGCCACGCGCTCCTCCGGCCAGAAACGGTTCCACCATCCCACAAAAGCCAGGATCAGAACCAAGACAATGATCGAAATGATCCGCGCCCTTTTCTTTCGCTCTTTTTCCGGATGGTACTCTTTGGCGTCCAGTAGAGTCATCGCTCTCTAGAATAACGGACGCGGCCGGTAAATCAAAAGTTCCCGTAGAAATCGCGCGATCTGCGATCGGTTCATCGAGTGATTTTTTCTGACCCGATCACCAGATGACCCAATTCGTCTACAGCGTGCGTTTGAACAGCGGAATCGCGATTCCAAGAGTCATGACGGCGAAGATGGTCAGAAACAGCATATCTCCCCACACCGCAGCCAGGGTCGTCTGCTTCAACAGCAAACATTTGAAGCCATCCACCGCGTAGGTGAAGGGATCCACTTTAGCAATAGCCCGCAACCACGGAGGAAATGCCTGGATGGGATAAATCGATCCGCTGGGAAAAAACAGCAGTGTATTCAGAATGCCGAACATGGCCCGCGGCACCAGCGGATCTTCGATGCGCACCATCAGCAGAAACATCATAGTATTGAAGGCCAGCGACGTCAGCACGATCATGATTAGCAGTCCAAACATCGTGACCGGATTAAAAATCGTGCTCACTCCCGAAATCAGCGCGCCAATCACACAGATGATCACACCCGTCATCACCGCTTTGATCGCGCCAGCCAGGTTAAGCCCCAGCACCAGTTCGAGCTTGGTAATCGGCGTGACCAGATAGCCTTCGTGCACACCGCGCGCCTTGTCATCGATATACAACATTCCCCCACCGATCATTACGGAAACAAACATTGCCAGCGTAAGCGAGCCTGGCAGAAGATACTTCATGTATTCGATATAAGGGTAGAGTTCGACAATATCGAGCGCGGTCTGTTGCAGGATGCGGGGCTCGACTGTCGGCTGATTCAGCGAGTTGACCAGGTCCGTCATCTCCGACTCCAGCGCGGAACTCATGAAGTTGTCGCTGTTATCCACAACCAATGCGACCTGCGGATGGTTGTCTTCATAAACACGGCGCGAAAACTGCGGCGGGATGATTACTGCGCCGTCGAGCTTCCCGTTGCGGACATCCTCCATGGCCTGTTTTTCGTTGTCGTAGTAAATCGGTACGAAAGTGCGAATGTTGGCCCGCACGGAGTCGAAGGCTTCGCGAATCCGCAGCGCTTGTGTGCCTCCGTCCTGGTCGACAATGGCCATCTTGGCATCGCGAATCTTGCCGCCGAAGGCGTTGCCCAGAATAATCAACTGCACCAACGGCATGATCATAGACGCCATCATGAGCGCAGGCGAACGGAAGAACTTGCGCATTTCGCGCTCGACAATCGCCATCATTCGGTTCATAACTTCAACTCCGCACGGTTCATGGCTGCAGCCCCCGCTGCGGCATGGTGAATGCGTAGGCCTTCTGCAGTTCGTCGCGCAACTGCCGGCCCGTGTAATGCACGAACACGTCATCGAGTGTCGTGTTCTGCACCGAGAGCGACTTCACGGCAACGCCGGCCTCTACCGCCATTTCAACCAGCTCAGTCGTGGTCCGGGAGCCGTTGCCGGTAAGCACTCGATACATGCCCGCCCCTTCATGCTGCACCGAGGTAACCTCGTCGAGCGTGTGCAGGCGCTGCTCCCAATCGTCGGGAGGATTCTCGAACTGCGCTTCAATCACATTCGACCCCGGCACGCTTGCCTTCAGCGCCATAGGCGCGTCGAGCGCAACCAACTTGCCGTGATCGACGATGGCAATGCGATCGCAGAGACGATCGGCCTCGTCCATGTAGTGCGTCGTGATCAAGATCGTCAGCTTCCTTTGGCTCTTGATGTTGCCCAGCATTTCCCATACAGCCACGCGCGATACGGGATCGAGGCCGGTGGTAGGCTCGTCGAGGAAAAATATTTTCGGATGATGCACCAGCCCGCGCGCAATCTCCAGCCGGCGCCGCATCCCGCCAGAGAGTGTTTTAGTCTGTGCGTCGCGCCACTTCGTCAGATCCACTAACCCGAGCAATTCGTCGATGGAGCGCTTTCTTTCCTTCGCCGGCACGTCATAGAGCTTGGCATAGATGTTCAGGTTTTCTTCTACCGTGAGATCAAGGTCGCTGGTCAGTGCCTGTGGAATCACGCCAATCATCCGACGCGCCGCGTTGGGCTCTTTGGCGACGTCGTGTCCCGCGATCAAGGCTTTGCCTGAAGTGATCGGAATCAGGGTGGTCATCATACGGATCAAGGTTGATTTCCCCGCGCCGTTTGGACCGAGAAGACCGAAGATCTCACCCTCCTTGACGTTGAAGGAAACATTGTCGACCGCGGTGAAATCTCCATACTTCTTTACGATGTTCTGCACTTCGATCGCATAGGGCATTTCAGCCGGGCTCATAGAGGTACCGCCGCCATTCGGTTTTGTGCCGAGGTCAGACATCATTGCTGCGCCGCCGCGGCCGCGCTTTGTGAATTGCCTTCGCCCTTCATCTGCTGTGGCGAAACCAGTACCTCGGCAGTCATTCCCGGCACAAACGCGCCTTTTGGATTGTCCAGCCGGACTTTCAGAATGATGGTCCTGATATCTCGCTTCATTCGGCTGACATCGCGTTGGGTGGCGAAGTCGCCCTCCACTCCCTTGAAGAAAACTTTGCCGCTGGTAATCATTCCGCCCGGCATTCGAACTCGCATTACATCGCCGTAGCCGATATGGTCCGCGTAAGTTTCCGGAATCGCTACGCGCGCCCAAGTGTCGGTCAAATCGACAATGGTCACGATCGGAGCACCGATGTTGACCACTTCTCCCTGCCGCGCCGCGCGCACGGAAACTGTGCCGGTGACCGGCGCATAGACGTTGGTGTAGCCGAGCCGGACCGCAGCCTGATTCTTTTGCGCAATGGCATTCTTGAGATCGGCCTCCGTCGATTGCACGGTACTCTCCGCAGCATTGGCTTGCTGCGTACGCGCGATGGCCGAAGCCAAATCAGCCTCTGCCGCCTTCACTAATTCCTGCTGCGCCTGCACCGTTGCCTGCGCGGCCTGCAAATTGGTCTCTGCCTGCACGCGATCTTGATCGGATTGCACGCCTACCTTGGCGAGTTCGATCATGCGGCGGCTGTCGCTCGCCGTGCGATCGAGCGTTGCCTTTGCCTGCAGAAGCTGCGCCTTGGCCGAATCAAGCTTGGCCCGCGCATTGGCCACATCGCTCGAAGTCGAGCCAGAAGTGGAACGTTCGGTATGCTCCATCTCGGCCACTTTGTGTTGGAGACTCGTGATATTGGCCGACGCTGCGGCTTCCTGCGTCTGCAATTCGGAGGGATCGAGCACAGCGATCAGGTCTCCGGCTTTCACCGGGGTTCCTTCATCCACCAGCAATCTCTGAATGCGGCCTTCGACCTGCGCGCTGACGATGACCTGATTCGAATCGACCGTACCGATGAGCACCAGATCTTTCGAGTGGTCGGTGGAAAAATAGTAGTAAGCCGCGGCAATCACGAAGATGACGCCCAGAAGAATGGAAAATTTGTTGCGAGCACTCATGAACGTACTCCTGATTTTCGAAACGACGGCATCGTATTGATACGAGGGAGAAAAAGCGCAGCTGAAATGAAATCCAGAACCGCGGCCCGGCGCTCGGCAATGCGCTGCGGCGTAAGCGGATTGAAGTGCACGATCCGCCGCATCACCGGAGCGCTGCTGAAATAGAAAACGATCATTGAGATCATGGAGGGAACAAAGTGTGCCGGATCCACTTTACGAAATTCGCCCTCCGCGATTCCTTTGTGCAACAGTTCCCCCACGCGCTGATAGATCGGCTTGAAGTAAGTCTTGACGAGCCGGTCGATATGAACCGAGTCGCCCTCGCGTGCTCGCATCATCTCGCGCTGCATCAGCTTGGGATAAATCTGGTTCGAGGCAATGAAATCGAAATACGCACCCACGTAGGCGAGAATCTTCTCGCGCGGCGGCAAATCGCTGTCGAGTACCCGGAAAACGCTGGCCCTCATTCCGGTAAATGCGTGGTCCAACACTGCACCGTAGAGCGTTTCCTTGTCCTGGAAGTAGTAATAGAGCAGCGCCTTGTTCACTTTTGCGGCGCGCGCGATGGCATCCGTTCTGGCGCCAGCAATGCCATGCTCGGCAAACTCTGTAGCCGCTGCCTGCAGAATGGCGGCGCGGCTCTCCTGCGGCTGCCCGCGGGAGCCCATGCGGAGAGGGCGATGACGAGGATGTAACAGGTGAGCCATTACTAATTAACCGGTTAGTTAGATATGATTATACATGGCCGGATAAAGTTTGCAATGGACTGGAGGGGCTAGGAGAACTATTTGCTTCCGCCCGCGATTGAAGGCACGAGAAGAATTTCGTCGCCATCCTGGAACGCGTAAGCAGGGCCGCCGAGGAAGCGAATATCTTCTTCGTTCACATAAATGTTGAGGAAGCGTCGTAGCTGGCCAGCTTCGTCGCGCAGGTGCGGCTTCAGGTCGGGAAACTTTTCATCAAGGACGGTGAACAGTTCTCCCAGGTTCGCGGCTGCACATGCAACCGAACCTACTCCTGCCGTGTGCCGCCGCAGCGCGGTCGGAATTTGTACCGTGATCGCCATCTTTTCCTCCGCTTATGCGCTAACCGCGTCCGCGGCTTCGTTCGCGACCTCGACCGTATCCAGCGTTTCGTTCAGATACTTTTCGAATTCGGCCAGCTTCGGCGCGATCGGCTTCTCGATCTCATAGACGCCAGCCAGCACGTCAGTCGTTTTCAAACCGTTGCCGGTGATACACAGCACCGTCGTTTCCTCCGGCAGAATGCGGTCCTGACGATAGAGTTTGCCAGCCGTGCCCACGGTCACGCCACCGGCGGTTTCGGTGAAGATGCCTTCGGTTTCCGCGAGCAAACGGATCGAATCGACCACTTCCGGATCGCTCACGTCCTCGCTCCATCCGCCGCTGTGCTTGATGGTCTTGATGGCATAGTGCCCGTCGGCAGGATTGCCGATGGCCAGCGAACGCGCGATGGTCGCGGGTTTCTGCGGCTCGATCTCCGCGCTGCCAGTCTTCACCGCAGTCGAAATCGGAGAGCACCCAGTCGCCTGCGCGCCAAAGAATTTCACTGGCTTATCCTCGACCAACTCGAGCTTGATTAGTTCGTCGAACGCCTTCTTGACCTTGGTGATCAACGATCCGCCGGCCATGGGAACCACAACGTTGTCCGGCAGCCGCCAGCCCAGTTGTTCGGCAATTTCGAAGCCTACGGTCTTCGATCCCTCGGCGTAATAAGGCCTCAGGTTCACGTTGACGAAGCCCCAGCGCCGTTCCTCGGCAATCTGTGAGCAGAGGCGGTTCACCTGATCGTAGTTGCCGGCGATCCGCACCACATTCGCTCCGAAGACCTGTGTGCCGAGAATTTTCGCGGGCTCCAGATCGGAGGGGATGAAGATCCAAGCTTTCAGTCCGAGCCGAGCCGCATGTGCCGCCACCGCGTTAGCAAGGTTTCCGGTGGAAGAACACGCCACGGTATCAAAGCCAAAAGCTTGCGCCTGGGCCAACGCCACGGCCACCACGCGGTCCTTGAAGCTCAACGTCGGCAAGCAAACGGCGTCATTCTTGATGTAGAGATTCTGTGCGGTAGAGTTCGAGTCACGCTTATTGCCAGCGAGCCGAGCTGCCAGACGCGGCGCCTGAAAGAGCGGCGTGAAGCCGACCGGCAAACGCGGCTCAAAACCCGCGGGCAATGGCAGCAACTCGGAATAGCGCCACATGTTCGGCGGCCGCTGCGAAATCTGCTCGCGGCTGAACGCTCCCTGGGCAATCGCAGCCCGGATCGCGTCATAGTCGTAAGTGATTTCGAGAGGAGAGAAACACTCGTCGCAGATGGAGCGGGGCTGGTTTCCCCAGGTTCGTCCGCATTCCCGGCAGCGCAATTCGTAGTGAGCTTGACCGTCGTATTTCGACATCGGGCTACTCGCTTTCTGATTCAGCGAATAGCTGGGGACGAGCCGGGAAAAAGCGCCCTAAAACTGAAAGGCCCCTTTTCCAGGAAATAGGAAAAGAGGTTATCGGAATGCAAATACAAATAAGCTTCGCATCCGAATCTCATGTTCCCCGTTTCCGGGCGGGAGTTGGCACCTGGCGGTCGGCATATATGATACCGATCCGGTTGCCGTGGCGTCACAGGGCTCGTCCCTCAGCCACTCTGCATGAAATTCCGTTTGCCCCGAAAGGCAAACTTGTCTTTATGACTCTACATGGCGGCCCGAAGTTCGTCAAGAGGGGCGTCACTCCCAGAACCTCCAATCCGCTCCCCCTGTCACTCCGAGGCGCGAGCGAAGCGAGACAAGAGGAGCTCACGGCAAGTTCTCCAACGTGGCGTAGTGGAGGTTGGTGGTGGCGATTTGCAGGGAGTAGAGCATCAGGCTGGCGGCTTTGCGCTCGATCTGGCCGGCGGCCAGCAGGCGCATGATGTGGGTAAGTGAGACCTGGATGGAGCTGGCATCCTCAAGAAGGGGCAGGGTGAAGGGAGGGTTGCGGCTGTTGCGCGCACGGTCGGCGTCGATGGCGAGGAGTTGTTCGCGCTGGCGCTTGTGGTGGTAGCAGAAGCGGTGGTGGCGCATGGCGGGCGATCCGCACTGGGCGCCATCGGCCATGATGTGCAGGCATTGGTCGGGCAAACGAGCCATGATGATCTCCTACCCCTGGACCTCTCGGGGTCGTGCAATCTGCGAGTTAGCGGGATTTTGCGATTTGATCTCCGGGTTGCAATGGGTTAAGGGCAAAATCTTGAGCCGCAATGGGTTTCTGGACCGGAATATCATTTTGTTGAGAGCTATTTGGCTAGTATGCGGTATTGCAGAAAGCTAGGCAAGGTCAGGTGAACGATCGAGATGTGGAAATCGTAAAGTGGCGACTGGGGCAAACGAGAAGAGGTTGAGAGTTGTGGAATCCCACCTTTCGCGAAGAACGCGAAAGATGGGGCACCCGGCCAAGCTACGTTAGCTTTCCGGCAGACAGCAGATTCCTCCTGTCTCGCTTCGCTCGCGCGTCGGAATGACAAGAGGTGGGGGCATCGATCGCGGATAGGAAGTCAAAATCCCCACCCTGCCGCAAAAGGCGCGGCAAGGATGGGGCACCCGGCGCAGTGCCATCGGACCTGCGGGGCTACCTTCTGCCAGTTGTCCCGAACGCTCTCCATCAGTACACTCTTCATTCGCGAGGTGAGCATGGGGAAACTGAAAATGACTGTTGATTTCAGCGCACAAAATTCGTGGTCCAGGATTTTCCGGTTCGGCAGTGTACTTATTCCCGCCATTCTTATCGGCGTTCTCTTTTCCATCATCCCGTGTTCTGCGCAGTCCGGCGCATCGGCTGATCTGCCCAGCGAAACTCCGGCCATGTTCACGCCGGTCGAGACCGGCTTCGACTACGTCAAGCGCGACGTGATGATCCCGATGCGCGACGGCGTAAGACTGCATACCGTGATCGTTGTTCCCAAAGGCGCGAAGAATGCGCCGATGCTGCTCACGCGCACTCCCTACAGTGCCATCGCACAAACCAGCCACGCCGAAAGCTCACACCTCGGACCGATCCTGAGCGGCTATGACAACGCCACCGATGTGATCGTCGAAGGCGGCTACATCCGCGTGGTGCAGGACGTTCGCGGCAAGTACGGCTCCGAAGGCGATTACGTAATGACGCGCCCGCTGCACGGTCCGCTGAACCCTACCCCGGTCGATCACGCCACCGACACTTACGACACTATCGACTGGCTGGTGAAAAATGTTCCCGAGAGCAACGGCAAAGTCGGCATCCTCGGTATTTCCTATGACGGATTCACCACGCTCATGGCGCTGGTCAATCCGCATCCCGCGCTGAAAGTCGCAGTGCCCATGAATCCCATGGTCGATGGATGGATCGGCGACGACTGGTTCCACAACGGCGCCTTCCGCGAACAGAATATGAATTACATCTACGATCAGGAGGCGACGCGCTCGTCAGACGAAAAATGGTGGACCGACCACTTCGACGACTACGACCTGTTCATGGAAGCAGGCTCGGCTGGTGAACTCGGACGCCGCCATGGCCTCGATCAGATCGGATTCTGGCGCAAGCTTCTCGCGCATCCCAGTTACGATTCCTGGTGGCAGCAACAGGCGATGGACCGCATTCTCGCGGCGCAGCCTCTGAAAGTTCCGACTATGCTGGTCGACAGCCTGTGGGATCAGGAAGATATTTACGGCGCGCCTGCCGCTTACAAAGCGCTGAAAGCCAAAGATGCGAACAAGGGCAAACTATTCCTTGTGCTCGGCCCCTGGCATCACGGCCAGGAGATTGGCGATGGCAGTTCGCTCGGCGCAATCAAGTTTAACAGCGATACTGGTCGTTATTTCCGGCAGGAAATTCTGCGGCCCTTCCTGGACAAGTATCTCAAAGACGGCGCGCCCCAGGCCGACATCTCTCCCGTCATGGCTTTTGAAACTGGAACGAATACGTGGCGTCGTCTTCCCACATGGCCAGCCGGCTGCGCGAGTGGCTGCTCAGTGCAGCCTACACCGCTCTATCTTGCCTCCGGTCTAAAGCTTAGTTTGGCCGCTCCCAAAGCCGGCGATACCGCCTTTGACGAATATATCTCCGACCCGGCGAAGCCTGTGCCTTTCCGGGCGCGTCCCATTCAACCGGTTGGATATGGCGGTCGCTTCACATGGCCTGAGTGGCTGGTCGACGACCAGCGTGAAGCCTCCGGGCGTCCCGATGTTGCCGTGTTCACCTCTGAAGCCCTCACCACTCCGATGAAGATCAGCGGACTGCCGGTCGCCAATCTGGTGGCTTCGACCAGCGGGACGGACTCCGATTGGGTGGTTAAATTGATCGACGTATATCCCGATGAAGTGGCCGGGGACGAGGGCATGGGTGGCTACCAGTTGATGATTTCCGCCGACATCTTCCGCGGGCGCTATCGCGAAAGTCTCGAGACCGCCAAGCCGATTGCGGCCGGCCAGCCGCTGCTCTATCGCTTCAACCTGCCCACCGCGAACCATGTCTTCCTGCCTGGCCACCGCATCATGGTGCAGATCCAATCCAGCTGGTTCCCGCTGTATGATCGAAATCCGCAAACGTTCGTGCCCAACATTTTCTGGGCGAAGCCGGACGACTACCGTAAGGCTACGCAGCGCATTTATCATGCTCCCGGCCAAGCGAGCTTTATCGAACTGCCCCTGGTGGTTTCGCAGTAATCTGGTAGCGGAAGTTTGGCGAGGCGCGGTTCTATTTTTCGTGGCGGTCGCTGGTTGCTTCTATGGGTGACGCTCGGCGAAGTCCGGGGGAGCGGCTTACCGGCTGTATTGATTCCGTTTTTTGTCTGCGTGCCGCTCCAGTCCGAGCCGGATCAGTCTATCGATAAGCTCCGAATACTCCAGCCCCGAAGCTGCCCACAACTTGGGATACATGCTGATCGCCGTAAAGCCCGGCATGGTGTTGATCTCGTTTAAATAGATTTTGCGCGTCTTATTCGGCGGACCAGGCTCCATCAGAAAATCGACCCGCGCCAGCCCGGAGCAGTCCACGGCTTTAAAGGATCGTATGGCGAGTTCTTGCACTTTCTTCGTTTCCGCCTTGGTGAGCTTCGCCGGAATAATCAGTTCGGAACCTTCATCAAGATACTTGGCGTTGTAATCATAGAACTCTTTCACCGGGACAATTTCGCCCGGAAGCGAGGCGACCGGCTCATCGTTGCCCAGAACCGAACATTCGATCTCCCGCGCCTTATTTTTCTTTCCGCCCACGCCTTGCTCAATAACGATCTTGCGATCGAATTTCGCCGCTTCCTCAATGGCAGGCCCAAGTTCCTTGCGGTCGTGCGCCTTGCTGATTCCCACCGACGACCCGAGATTCGCTGGCTTCACAAAAACCGGATACCTGAGCTTGCTCTCTACAAGTTTCTGAACTTTCTTCGGCTCTTTCTCCCACGCGCTACGGAGAATCGTGACGTGCTTCACGATGGGAATCCCCGCGGCAATGAACAACGACTTCATAATGTCTTTGTCCATGCCCGCAGCCGAGCCCAGCACGCCCGCGCCCACATAGGCGATGTCCGCCAGTTCGAGCAGCCCCTGTATGGTCCCATCCTCACCGAACGTGCCATGCAGAACAGGAAAGATGATATCGACGTTAATCGCGCGATCGCTGGCGCGCCGCGTGAGCCCGGCATCCGTCTGAAACGGTACCAGCCCGCTCTGCCGGTGCACCGGCTCCGGCGGAACTACCACGGCTTCGCCCCGCGCCAGCACGGCTGCAGGCTGTGTAGTTTCAGGATCGCCCGCACGCAGATGGCGCGGCTCGATCACGAGTTTGCCCTGCAACAGGTTCTCGGCATCCGCCGCAGTCAGCCAGTGCCCATCTTTGGTGATACCGATGGGCACGACCTCATATTTATCTTTGTCGATGGCTTGCAGAACAGATGCAGCCGAGAGCAGCGAAACTTCGTGCTCTCCACTGCGCCCGCCAAAAAGAATTCCGACTCGAAGCTTTTTCATAATCGTTCACAAAATCTTTTTCCCGAACGCCGATAGCGCCAATTCCACTGCCAGGTCGGCGGTCTGGTTGTGTTCATCGATCACGGGATTCACTTCGACGATCTCGAAGCTCAGCATTCGACCGTGATCGGCAATGATCTCCATTGCCAGGTGACCTTCACGATAGGTAGCACCGCCGCGCACCGGAGTGCCCACGCCGGGCGCGTCCTCGGGATCGATCCAGTCCATATCGAGTGAAATGTGATAGCCAGCAGTGCCGCGCCCGGCCATCCGGAGAGCCTCTTCCATCACCGTGCGCATGCCGCGCTCATCAATGTCGCGCATGGTGAAGACGCCAATGCCGGCGCGGCGCACATTTTCTTTTTCGATCGCGTCGATGTCGCGCACTCCCACCAGCACACAATTCTCCGGCTTCACCTTGGGAGAGAAATCGAAGATATGCGACAGCTCCATCGGACCGAGCCCCATCAGCGCCGCCAGCGGCATTCCATGCACATTGCCGCTCGGCGAACTCTCGGGTGTATTGATGTCGGTGTGGGCATCGATCCAGATCAACCCGATGTGCTGGCCTTGACGACGGTAAAACTCAGCTACGCCTGAGACCGTGCCCGCCGCCATCGAATGATCGCCGCCCAGCGCCAGCGGAATCTTACCCGCTTCGAGCGTCTTGACCACCAGCTCCGCATGTTTGGTACACGTCGCCGTGATTTCCTTTAGATATTTGGCGTGAGTGTCACCTTCTTTTTTCTGCTCCGGGATGGCAACAGCTACGTTGCCGCCATCTTCCACTTCGTGTCCCAAAGCCTCCAGCCGCGCTTCCAGGCCCGCCACGCGGACCGCCGAAGGCCCCATATCGACGCCGCGGCGCGACTGCCCCAGATCCAGTGGCACTCCAATCACGCGAATCTTCTTGGGAGCGATGTTGGTGGTGCTGATGGTTGTCATAGAGATTTCGTTATTGTGCGATCGGGCGATTTAGCGATTGAAGATCAAAGAGTCAGAGACTTGGTTTTCAATCGCCCGATCACTCAATGGCGCGGTCGCTCAATTTCTACGGGTAGAGCCGGTGCAGCATCCTCGGGAACGGAATCGTTTCCCGCACGTGTTCCAGTCCGCAGATCCAGGCGACGGCGCGCTCAACGCCCATACCGAATCCGCCGTGCGGCACGCTGCCGTACTTGCGTAAATCCAGATACCACTTGAATGCCTCTTCCGGCAATCCGTGCTCGTGGATGCGCTGCACCAGCAATTCGTGCGATGCCATGCGCTGGGAGCCTCCAACGATTTCGCCATAGCCTTCCGGCGCCAGCACGTCCACACACAATGCCAATTCCGGACGCTGCGGATCGGGCTCCATGTAGAAGGCCTTCACCTTCGCCGGGTACCGATGCACCATCACCGGCTTGTCGAACTGCGCCGAAAGATAAGTTTCATCGGGCGAGCCCAAATCACCGCCCCACTCAAACTTCGCTTCCAGGGCGCCCTTGGCGTGGCCTTCCTGAAGATTCTTCACCGCATCGTCGTAACTGATCCGGGGAAAAGGCGGCGCAATCTTTTCCAGTTTGGAAATGTCCCGGCCAATCGCCTGCAAGTCGACGCGTCGTCGCTCCACGCAGCGCTGCACCACGAAACTGATCAGTCCCTCGGCCAGATCCATCAGATCATCGAGCTCCGCGTAGGCAACCTCCGGCTCGACCATCCAGAACTCGGTGAGGTGACGCCGCGTCTTCGATTTCTCCGCGCGAAAGGTTGGACCAAACGAATAGACCTTACCTAACGCCATCGCCGTCGCTTCGATGTAAAGCTGCCCGGATTGCGTGAGGTAGGCTTGCTCGTCAAAATAGTCGACCGGAAAAAGTGTGCTCGTGCCTTCGCACGCGGCCGGAGTGAGAATCGGTGGATCGGTGAGCGTGAAACCGCGTTCGTCGAAGAAATCGCGCACCGCTTTCACGATCTCCGCCCGCACTCGCAAAATCGAAGCCTGCCGCTGCGACCGCACCCACAGATGCCGGTGCTCCATCAGGAACTCTGTGCCATGCTCCTTCGGGGTAATGGGATACGGATCCGATTCCGGCACCCGCTGCACCACTTGCACGTTGCTCACATCGAGCTCGTAGCCTCCCGGCGCGCGCTTATCGGCACGAACTTTGCCTTCGACAATCACACTCGACTCCTGCGTCAGCGTCTTGATCGCCTCAAACACTTCCGGCGTGACCGCGTTCTTCGGCACCACGCCCTGAATCACGCCCGAGCCGTCACGAAACTGCGGGAACAGGAGCTTCCCACTCTCCCGCAAGTTATACAGCCAGCCGCGCAGGGTGACGGACTGCCCTTCGTGCTTCCCAATTTCAGCAATCGTAGTTAGCGTTGGCATAATTAAGAAATTCGTTCACCGCCGAGCACGCTGAGAGCGCCGAGAGAAATTGGCTTCGGTAAATGCTGAGGGGTCAACTCCCCCCTTTGAAGTTCTTGGCTCGGCGTCTTCTGCGTACTCGGCGGTAAAAGCATTTACGCCGTTTCCAGCTTGTCGAACGTCTCCTTCAGCTTTTCCAAAGGATTCACCTTCTGGTCCTCTGCCAGCTCCAGCAGCAAAGCCGGCGTTTGCGGCGCGGATCGCAATAGCTCCATCGCTTCCTTCCAGTCGATGGTTCCTTGTCCCGGCCACAAATGAGAATCCTGAACCTTGGCATTATCGTGAACGTGCGTGGAGCAGATCAGCTTCCGCACGATCTCAAAAGCCTCGCTGACCGAGCCCATCATGTGAGCATGCCCGAAATCAAAGCAAATTCCCACATCGTCAAAATGGGCTGCATGAATCATCTCCACTAATTTGTCCGGTGTGGAAAGTTCGTTCGGAATATTTTCCAGCAGAATGCGTACTCCCAGCGGCTTGGCGAACGCTCGCAAGTGCTCGATCGCGGTCATTGCCGATTCAAACTTCTTTTCGCTGAAAGTCTCGTTAGGTACGCCAAGATGCTGCACCAGAAAGCGAAACGGAATCTGCTCCGCAATCTCGAGCGCCCGCTTCACTTCGTCCATTGCCTCAACCAGCCCGGCGCGATCGGTGGATGCAATATTCACCGGCGGCGCTCCCGCGCGTCCCCACTCGTAGTCGGCATAGAGCGGCGAGTGCACGGAGTTCAACGGTACGCCGTTGCCGCGAAACCACTCGGCAATTTCTTTCACGTGGGCCTTGCGGTTGGCATAGTCGATGTGCTGCCGCGCCGCGAAAATCTCGACGGCCTGCACACCGCTGCGCGCCAGCCCATCCAGAATTCCCGGATGCAGCCGCTCCTTCACATATAAATAGGTTGATACGGCTTTTACCATGCCCGGTCCTTGATCAAGAATTGCGGAACAAGTTTTCTAGTAACCCACTGCCCGTCCATTCGTCCGGTAATCGCTCGCGCCCAGCCGCTCGCCCGTCCCGGGGTCGATGGCGATACACTCCGCTTCACTCCAGTAAGGAGAAACATCCTCACCGTCATGCAAGCCGAACTCCACGTTATATCCCATCTTCTGCAACACCTGCACGGTATCCGGCGAGAACCATTGCTCCACGTTCAAAATATCCGGCAGCCACTGGTTGTGGAAACGCGGAGCATCCACTGCCTCCTGAATATTCATTCCATAATCCACAACTCCCATCAGAACATTGGCTACGGTAGTAATGATCTTCGAACTGCCGGGTGACCCCAAAACCAGGAACGTCTTCCCATCATGTACCACGATGGTCGGCGTCATCGAGGACAGAGGTCGTTTTCCCGGCCCGATGGCATTTGCCGCGCCCTGAATCAAGCCATCGGCATTCGGAACTCCGGGTTTGGCAGAAAAATCGTCCATCTCGTCATTCATCAAGAACCCCAACCCATCCGCCGTCACCCGGGATCCGAACCAGTCATTAATCGTGGTTGTCACCGCGACCGCATTCCCTTCCGCATCCACCACGGAATAGTGCGTGGTGTGCGGCGATTCATGAAAGCCCAGCGGCTGTTGATGCATCATCGCGTACTGCTCCAGTTCAGTAAAGATCGCGGGGCGCTTTAGGTCCTTGCTGGCGGTGGCGCGGGCATTGTCGATGGAGTCTCGCCACGCCGCGCCATATTTTTTGTCAATGAGCTGTGCCACGGGAATTTTTGCGAAGTCCGGATCACCCAGGAATTCCGCGCGATCGAAGAACGCCCGCCGGAACGCCTCGGTCGTAAAGTGAATCGATTCCGCCGACCGGTCTCCAAGTTTCGCCAGATCGTATCCCTCAAGAATATTCAGCGACTCCAGCAGAACCGTTCCGCCGGAGGAGGGGGGCGGCGCGCTGATCACTTCATACCCGCGATAGGTTCCGCGAACCGGCTCGCGTTCCTTTACTTCATAGTGAGCCAGATCGTCAGCCGTGATCAGGCCTCCGCCTTTGTGCATCGCAGCAGCCAGCTCTTGCGCCAGACGTCCATGATAGAAATCGTCCGGTTTTGCGGCGATCCGCTCCAGCGTCCGGGCCAAATCCGGCTGCCGAAAAATCTCCCCCGGCTGGTAATAGTTGCCATCACGCTGGAAAATTCGCCGAGACTCCGCGAACTCAGCCAAATGCTTATCATGCAGATCGCGCGCCTCGCCCCAGCTCAGCGCATACCCCTCGCGAGCCAGCCGGATCGCCGGAGCGATCACCTGCTTCAGCGTCAGCTTGCCAAACTTCTGCTCGGCATAAGCCATGCCCGCAACCGAGCCCGGCACACCAATCGCCTTGTATCCATACTCGCTGGCGCCTTCTACCACGTTGCCCTGTCCATCGAGATACATGTCGCGCGTGGCTGCCGCTGGAGCCTTCTCCCGGTAATCGAGAAAATGCGTCTTGCCATCGGCCAGGCGAATCAGCATGAATCCACCGCCGCCTAAGTTTCCCGCCGCTGGATGAACCACCGCCAGCGCGAATCCCGAAGCCACCGCGGCGTCCACGGCATTTCCGCCGGCCTGCATGACCTCGACCCCCGCCCGGGAAGCCAGCTCATGCGTGCTGACCACGATTCCATGCTGTGCATGAACCGGCTGCATGGACCCAAAGGCGGGAATGATCCCGAAGGCTGCCGCAGTCGCCATCAGCCGCAAAATCAATGATTTATACCGGAATCCCATGAAGACTTAAGCTTGTCCAGGAATGGGCGGACTCTTGAGGCTAGCCGACCTCGCCAAGCTGAGTCAAATTACAGGCGATCAATGCGGGTGGGCAATCCTGACTGCTGACTATCTGCTGCAGAACTTCAAACCCTTTTCTTGTTCTTCGGATGCGCCAGCCGAGGGACGGCTTTCTTTTTCTTCGCGGTCTTTAGTCTTGGGCGTCTTTCCGGGCGCCTTCGCCGCAACCATCTCATACGACGCACGAATCAGTTCGCGCAATTCATCCCAACGCACTGCATTCAGCCGATCGAGCATCACCCACTTGTAGCGCCCGACGTATGGCGCCGGACGAATATCCTCACGCTCAATCAACTCCGCAAAAGCCTCCGGAGTGCATTTCAAGCAAAGCTGCGGATTATCCAGGCCGACGATCACAAAAATCTTCCCTCTGATTTTGAAACAGAGATCGTCGCCCCACTGCAAGTTCTCCGTGGCATGGGGGAAGGCAAGGCAAAATTCGCGAATCGCATCCACTTTCATAGCTTCTCGATTGTGAATCGGATCATCCAGGCGGTAAATCAAACCTGATTAAGGAGATTTGAAATGCAAACCCGCAAACTTGGCAACTCCGATCTGAATATTACCCCCGTAGGCTACGGAGCCTGGGCCGTCGGTGGTTCGGGCTGGCAATTCGCATGGGGATCGCAGGACGACAACGACTCCATCGCCGCGATTCACCGCGCTCTCGAAATCGGCGTCAACTGGATCGACACCGCCGCTGTCTACGGCCTCGGGCACTCCGAGGAAGTGGTCGCCCGCGCCCTCAAGAGCTGGCAAGGCCCCAAGCCTTATGTCTTTACCAAGTGCGGCCTGCGCTGGGATGCGCGGGGGAATGTCCAGAAAGTGTTGGCTGCCGATTCGATCGTGGCGAAGTCGAGGACAGTCTGCGCCGTCTTTCCGTCGATGGGATTGATCTCTACCAGATGCACTGGCCTCCGGATCCCGATTCTCCGGCGCTTGAAGAAGGTTGGTCCACCCTGGCCGACCTCAAACGCGAGGGAAAGGTGCGCTGGATCGGCGTCTCGAACTTCAACGTCAAGCAACTGAAACGCGCCAAGGCCATCGCTCCCGTAACTTCTCTCCAGCCTCCGTATTCCCTGGTGCACCGCGAGGTCGAAGAGGACATCCTGCCTTATTGTTTGCGCGAGGGTATTGGAGTGATTGTTTATTCGCCCATGGCTTCCGGCCTTCTGACCGGCGCTATGACTCGCGAGCGCGCGGCCAGACTCCCACAAGATGACTGGCGCAAAAGCAATCCTGACTTCACGGAACCAAACCTCACTCGCAATCTGGAGCTGGTAGATCGTCTGCGGGAGATTGCCAAACGTCACAACCGCACCGTCGGCGAAGTCGCGATTGCATGGACGCTACGCAACCCTGCCGTCACCGGCGCGATCGTCGGAGCTCGCAATGCGAGGCAAGCTGACGGCGTGATGCGCGCTGGCGACCTACGCCTCAACGATAAAGAAGTGGGCGAAATCGAAGACTTCCTCGCTGAGGCAGCAGCGTAAGGAGGGTGGAGGATTTTCAACACGGAGGCACGCGATCCCGGAAAGAGTAGTTCGTCTCCGTGCCTCCGTGGTGAAATCACGTGGACGTGCGCCTCACACCTGTTCTCGAGCTTCGCCAAGGGCCACGCTCACATCCATCTTTTTCTTGTTGCGGTAGATCGTCACTTTCACCGTGTCGCCAGCACGGTGATTGTTCATCGTTTCGGACAGAGTTTGCTCGTCCTCAATTTTTTCGCCGTCGATCGCGACGATCAAGTCTCCTCCAAGCATGATGGGGATATTCCCAAGGTAGGCTCTCTCGGTACCGCCGCGCAGCCCAGCCTGATCGGCCGCACCACCCGGGATGACTTGAACAATAAGTAAGCCGTAATCAACGGGCAAGCCCATTTCATCGGCCAGTTCCGCGCTGATAGGGATCGTCCGTACTCCCAAAGCCGGACGCCGCACGCGCCCCACGGTCATCAAATCGTTGAGGACCGCTTTCGCGGTATTGATCGGAATGGCGAAGCCGATACCCGCGTTTTGGCCCACGCTCGAGAGAATCATTGTGTTGATGCCAATCACTTCTCCGTGCCCATTCATCATGGGTCCGCCCGAATTCCCCGGATTGATCGCGGCATCAGTTTGAATGGCATCCTCAATGGTCGCGCCGCTGGGCTCGCGCACCGGGCGAATCGAACTGACGATCCCGCGCGTCATGGTTCCCGCCAGACCAAACGGATTCCCGATCGCGTATACCTTTTGCCCTACCTGCAGGTTGCGCGAATCCCCGAGCACCGCGGGAACCAGGTCCGTCGCCTTGATTTGAATCACGGCTAAGTCGTGCGCCGGATCGGTGCCCACAACGGTCGCCTTGTATTTCTTGCGGTTATGCAGAGTCACTTCCACCTGCTGCGCATCTTCAATGACGTGGTAGTTGGTCAGGATGTGCCCATCCTTGTCGATCACAAATCCCGAACCTTGCCCTTCCTGCGGAACCGGCCCGTAGAAGAAATCAAACTTCATCGCTCGCGATGTAACATTCACCACCGAGGGAATATTCTTGCGATACACGAGAATGTTGTTCTGTTCTTCGCTGTCGAGGCTCTCGTTGCCGGCAGCTTCCGTGATCTCCACTTGCGCAGGATGAGTTAACCAATCCGTGGGATGAAGAAGGCTCGAGCGTGAGTTCGAGCGCCAAGTCGTGAAGTAGAAGAAAGCACCGGCGAATACCAACGTGAAGATTGCGGGTCGTATGAATTTCATAACAGCAAGCCCTATCGGACGCAATGCGAACCAATCCTGATCGATCGAGTCCTAATCTGTCGAGGATCCATATTCGATTCTAAACAATGTTTCGCCGCGAGGCACGCTGGAGGGGTCTAATGCCTGGTGGCTTCAGCGCTTAACTGTTGCCATATCTGCTGTACTTGCTCTCGCGTATGGTCGAGCGAGCCGGAGTTGTCAATCACGAAGTCGGCAGCTTTTATTTTGTAGGCCTCGGGTAGTTGTGCTGCCATACGGCGTGCGACCTCTTTACCGGCGGCCTCGAGCGACAATTTCTGCCGGGCCGCAAAGCGGGCGACGCGTTGCTCGTCGCTGCAGGTCACTACCAGTAGGCGGTCGAAGCGTTTCGCGGCGCCGGCCTCGAGAATCAGTGCAGCTTCCACAATAGCCACGGCATTCGGATCCTGGCTTCCCATCTCCTCCATCCATTCTTCCTGGCTGCGAATCACCGCAGGATGCACGATGCGGTTCAACTCCTCAACCCTGGAAGGGATGTTACGTACAGCGGAAGGATCTACCGTGGATGAGGATGAAGCACCCGACCCGAAGGCAGCCTCGGCAAGCTTGGAACGGTTGACGCTGAGGTCGGGATTAAGAATGCCTCCGCCGAAATGCCGCACCACTTCGTTATAGACGGGCTGGCCCGGGCGCATCAGTTCGTGCGCGATCCGATCGGCTTGGACCAGATGGGCGCCCAACGCGACAAACATTTCGCCGACCACCGATTTGCCCGACGCGATGCCTCCAGTGAGGCCAACTTTCAGCATAAATTTAGTGGCCAGTGATCAGTACGCAGTGGCCAGTAATAACACAGCGCTTCACGCGTATGCCTGCTCTGGTCACTGAACGCTGGCCACGGACCACTGCCTGCGGTTCATTTTGGCGGCTTTCACCGTGTTATACATCAGCATGGCGATGGTCAGCGGTCCAACGCCACCGGGGACGGGCGTTAAAGCCCCGGCGACTTCGGCGACTTCGGGATGTACGTCGCCGACCAAGGTTGATCCCTTCGCACGGAAGGTTTGTTCGCGCTGCGAATTGCCCGCGAATAGGCGTTGAAATTCAGCGGGATCCGTCAGCTTGTTCATGCCCACGTCGATCACAGTGGCGCCTGGCTTCACGAAATCTCGCGTAATCATCCCGGCGCGGCCAATCGCGGCCACCAGAATGTCGGCTCGGCGGCAGACTCCCGGCAGGTCATGTGTCTTCGAATGGCAGACGGTAACCGTTGCATTCGCGTTGATCAGCAGCATGGCAGCGGGTTTGCCAACAATGTCGCTCCGTCCCACGACCACCGCTTCCTGGCCGGCGACCGGAATCTGGCTTCGCTTCAGAATCTCAATAACCCCGGCCGGCGTGCACGGAAACAGCCCTGGACGCTGCGTGGATAGGAAACCTACGTTGACGGGATGGAACCCGTCAACATCCTTCGCAGGATCGACGGCCATCAACACTCGCTTCGCGTCCACCTGTCCGGGCAACGGCAGCTGCACCAGAATGCCGTCGATTTCCTCGCGGCGATTCAGGCTGTCAATCAAAGCCAGCAGTTCGGCGGTCGTTATAGTTTCAGGCAGGGTGTGCTGTTCGCTGTAGACTCCAACCTGTTCACAGGCTTTGACTTTGCCGCGAACGTAGATTTCCGACGCTGGATTGTGCCCGACCAGAACAACGGCCAGGCCGGGACGGATTCCGGCCGCAGCCATGTTCTTCACTTCCGCCGCCACCTCGTTGCGGATGTCGCTGGCGATTCTCGTGCCGTCAAGAATTCGAGCTGGCATATTCGATTCCGTTGAGATTCTATCGCATGCGCGCCAGCCAGAGAGTTGCGAGCACCGCGTACCGAGAGAAAAGTCTTACACTCGCTCCTCGGTACGTGATACTCCCATCTCTCTGTGGTGAATTGATTTTGTCTTAAGGTACAATCCGTCTCATGATTGCCAAGGAGCTGCTGGAAATTCTGGTTTGTCCGGCGTGCAAGCAGGCGTTGGTGTACCGCGAGAGTCCTGAGAGCCTGAAGTGCACGCAGTGCCACCGGGTTTATGCCGTGAAGGACGATATCCCGATCATGCTGGTGGACGAGGCAACGATCGAGAGCGCCTGATTCCGATTCCCCGATCAGAATTTCAAGCGCCTGCCCGAATTCTGCAGTACCGTCATCGCCACCGTTCATTGTCCACAATTTTAATCCCCCTTTCACATGCTCGACACATTCCCTCGCGTATCTTCGTTGCTTGGTTCCGGACGACGCGAGTCGAGTCTGTCAGCTTGTCGTATTCCCGACCGAAATGACACTTCGTGTCAGTCTTGAGACGTTCCAGGGTACCAAGGACACCTTACGAGGGTTTAGAGGCCCTGCTAGGTTCGCTGCAACTTCTCATATTCAGAAGGGTTTATGAATCTAAATCGGCTTGCTCTACGTATTTGGAACTAGAGGGCAGCTGCGGCAGTTGAATTGCATGCAACTTCAATGGCTGCCGATGAGTCTAATAGCTAAAAGTGGTGGGTAGGTCGGAATCGGAGGTGATGACGGCCATGTTGGAAAACGTGACGAACCAGAGAGTCAACAACGATAAAGACAGATTTACGGCAACTGAACTTGCAGCCTTGCGCAGCGACCTGATGCAGGGCGGCATGATCGATTCTTACGAGGCCGCCGAATTGCTCCAGGTGTTCCTGATGGGCCGGGGATACGGGGTTTCGCCCAAAGCGGCGCTCGATGCGGCTGGCCGCGTCGAGATGGCTGGGTGCGCGATGCCCGTGCTGCAATATGAATTGGAGAACCTGGCGCTGGTCATGTAAGAGGGCTGGTCCTGCGGGCCGGTGAACCCGCAGAATCGAGACTTCAGGCTCCAGAGCGGACAACGAGTGAAAGCGTTAAAGTCCGCAGAACCAAGGGGACGAAGTCTCAAGTAAGCGGCGGCGCTTCGGGAATTTTTGACATTCTGGATTGGTAAATCGAAACAAGATTGACCGAACCAGTTCCACGTGAAGAGAGCCGGGCCAACCAGCCCGGCTTTGTGGTGTCTGGTGGAAATCGCCCGCTATTTTTTCTTCGCAGCAGCCGCTCTTGCAGCCCGTTCCTGCAGTGCTAGCGTCACTACCTGCAGCATGTCGTCCTGAGGGGCGGGTTTCCCAGTCCAGATTTCGAACTGGCGGGCGGCCTGGTGGACGAACATTTCTATACCCGGAATGATCTGCGCGCCCCGCTCTTTCGCCAGTTGCAGCAGGCGGGTTTCGGCGGGATCGTAAATCATGTCAAAAACGTACCGCGCATTGATTTCCTTCTCCTGCAGCGGAGTTTCGCGCGTGTTTCCCATGCCGACGGGCGTGGCGTTGATGATTACGTCAAAGGCGTACTTCTTCAGGTCAGCCCGTTTCACTGACCGTGCATGGGCACGCCGGGCGAGTTTTTGGGCAGGAGCGGCACTGCGGTTCAGGATGAAGACTTCCGCTCCGCGTTCCTTCAGACCAAAAACTGCCGCTCGAGCTGCACCTCCCGCGCCAAGAACCAGAATCTTCGCGTCCTGTAGCGTGCTCAGCCGGCGCTCCAGCGGTCGCACTACTCCAGACGTGTCCGTATTGAAGCCGTAGAGCTTTCCATCCTGCGCACGAACCACGGTGTTGCAGGCGCCGATCTTCGTGGTATGCGAATCGGTGTTGTCGAGGAAGGGAAGAATCGCTTCCTTGTACGGCATGGTGATGCTAAGGCCGTGGATGGGAATCTCGCGCACGCAGTTGAGTAAGTCCTTAAGAGTCTTGGCGTGCAGCGCGAGATAGACAGCATTCACGTTCTCGCGGCGGAAGGCAGCATTCATGATGGCGGGCGACAGCGAGTGCGCGACCGGGTCGCCAGCCACGCCGTAGACGCGGGTGGCCACATCCACCTGTTCAATGCGGTAGACGCTGCGCAACTCCTGCGCCGTAACCTGCCCGGGGGCGGTCTCTTCTCCGGGACTTACCGCAGCAAAGGTGAACACGCTGCCGGCGCGGACTCCCAGGACGCGGCTGATGATGCCCTGTTCGCCCATGCACAGGCCGATGATGGAATGGTTATCGCTTTCGCGTCCCAGGAACTGGATCATGGAAACGTTGTCGGAGAGCGTGGTCGCGGTGCCGACGACTTTGTAGAAGTCGGCGGGATAATGGCGCATCTTCTCCAAAGTTTCGTCGAGCTTCTTCGTTCCGCGAAAATCGTGGAAGGAGAGAATCAAAGCCGCGCGGCCTCGAAGTTTGTGTAATTGCTCGGGCTTGCACTTCTGGGCAGTCTGCAATTCTATGTCGACTAATTGACAGCCGGCGGCTGCCGCCTTCCCCAGGATATCCAGTTGCGAGGCAATGGAGCCGCGAAACTTGCCCCCGCTGGCCACCCGGCGGCAAGTGGCAATCAGGGTGACGCCTGAGTGAGTTTCCAGAAAATGCTTGATCTTCGGAAGCGCCAACGCTGGCTTCGAAATGTGATCTAACCGAAACTCCAGAAAGGGGTTATCCCGAATTAAGCCCTCAGCCTTCTCCACCAGTTCGCCGGGATCGGAGGCCGACACTGCAACGCAAACCCGCGGCAGCCGCAAGGGCAAGAGGCGGGGCGAGTAGCTTCTAGGAGCAGAAATCATCTTGAATCAACAGGATCGCATTAAAACAATAGGGTCGGCGCGAATCTTACAGGGGTCGAATTCCAGATGCAACAGGGATTCGCAAAATTGTCCCGAAAAACTGTTTTCACATTCTGCCTGACACCCTCGTAACCTTGACCCCCTCTTACCCCCTTGTTACCTTCCATCTGGAGTAATGCTTTCAATGGGATGGGATTGTGGAAGGGTGCCGACGGGCGCCGCTTCTGGGAGGTAACATGAAGAAAATAGGAGTTTTATTGTTGTTGGCCGCGACGGCCACCTGGGCTCAGTCGGCCACTGACGGCGGTGCAGCAGACTCCACCGCGCCGCAAGGCGTGGTCGTGAGCACGGCCAATTTTCCCGTGCAGCGGGTGCAAATGCCCACTTACGCCGATGTTTACTGCGCTGGTTTCATAAGCCGCCAGACTCTGCCCGATGTGAACTTCGTGGCCGGTGGACTGGAGACTCCCGGAACCACCAAGTTTGTTCGCGGCGACATCGTGTTCCTGGAGGGCTCAGGATACACGGCCGGTGCGGAGTATGAGATCATCCGCGCTCTGCGCGACATCAACGAATATGAGATGTTTCCCGGGCAGCGCAAGCTGATGAAGGATACCGGACAGCCGTACGCCGAAATCGGCCGCGTGCGCATCCTTGATACCCGCAGCAGGACTGCCGTCGCCCAGATCGAATACGCGTGTGACCCCATCAATCCCGGCGACACCGCAATTCCTTTTGCCGAGAAATCGATGGTGGCCTTCCATCCGCCGCTGCGCTTCGATCGCTTTCTGCCCACCGGCAGCAAAGTCTCAGGACGCATCGTCATGGGAAGAGACTTCGACTCTGAGCTCGGGACGGGCCAGAAAGTTTATATGAACGTTGGCACAAACCAGGGCGTGAAGGTCGGTGACTACTTCCGAGCCGTGCGCTCGTATGTAACCGATTTGAACGATCCCGTGGACTCACTCTCCTTCAAGGCTGCCATCAGTGAAGACACGCAGCTGAAGCAACCCTCGTTCGATCCTCGTATGTTCACCAAGGGGAACGGCCCGGTCATTCACGTCCGCGATCTGCCACGGCGCGCCGTCGGCGAGATCGTCGTCATCGGAACCACAGCTACCACAGCGACCGGAATGATTGTGTTCGCCATGGAAGATGTTCACGCCGGCGACGGAGTGGAACTGGACGAACAGACGCAAGCTCTGGCACAGCAGCAATAACTCTCGGAAGCGATAAGAGAGTCAAACCGGGGACGGGCGACCGTCCCCGGTTTTGTTTGGCTTTCCGGGTTCGTGCGTTTGCGGCCGATGACTGCGCACAAACTCATGACAAAATGGCTTTATGTCCGACCCGCAACCGTCGATCCCTGATTTTCTCTACGGCACTGCCTGGAAGGAAGAACGTACTCCAGCCCTCGTCGAACTGGCGTTGCGCACGGGTTTTCGCGGCATCGATACGGCCAACCAGCGGCGCCACTATTTCGAACAAGGAGTCGGCCAGGGACTAGCCGCCGCCTATCGCGCCGGGGTGGTCACGCGTGCTGATCTTTTTCTGCAAACGAAATTTACCTACCGGGCCGGCCAGGACCATCGTCTCCCTTATGATCCCGCCTCCAGTCTTTCGGATCAGGTGGCGCAGTCGCTGGCCAGTTCGCTTGATCATCTCGGCACCGACCACGTCGATAGCTTTGTGCTGCATGGGCCTTCATCGGGATACGCCTGGAGCGACGCCGACGCTGAAGTCTGGGAAGCGATGAAGAAGGAACGCGATGCCGGCCGCACGCGCATGCTTGGAGTGAGCAATGTTTCCCTGCAGCATCTCGAGCAGATGATCGCGTTCCAGAGAGAAGTTCCGTACTTTGTGCAGAATCGCTGCTACGCCCGCCTCGGATGGGACCGTGAAATCCGCCAATTTTGCCGCACAAACAAAATCACTTATCAGGGATTCTCACTACTTACAGCGAATATGGAAGTACTGCACCATCCGCTTGTCGCCCATGTCGCGAAGGACGCGAACGTCACTCCGGCGCAGATTATTTTCGCCTTCGCCCGCTCGGTGGGCATGTTGCCACTGACCGGGACATCCAGCCCCCAGCACATGCAGCAGGACCTTGCCAGCCTCTCACTCGATCTTCCGACGCAGGCGATCCACGTAATCGAGGCATTGGACCGGATTATGCTACGCTGACCAACTGCGATTTACTTCAATCCGGTTACAACGTACGCTTCAGAGAGCGTCCGAACGTAGACGTATGCATACGCTTTCCCGTCGCTTGAAAAATGAGGCGCGCCCGTTGATGTGACCCCCGCGCCAGCCTCTCCTCCAAAAGTTTTCCATAAGTCCATTTTGCCAGTCTGGGTGTTGACCCGATAAACCTTGGCAGTCTTCGCGCTCCGGCTGGAAGCCGCATAGAGCGATATTCCGTCCGGAAACCAACCGGCTACGTAGTAATTCGAATCCAGCCCGGGAATTGGATGAACGCCGCTCCCATCCAGGGGCCAGATTCCCCATTTCCCGTCTGGCTGCAGCACCGCGGTGCTCCTGCCGTCTGGTGCAAGGTGCGTCCCGGAAACGCCTTCCGGCGTAATGGGCTTGGAATCGCCATTACTCAGATCAATCAGGTAGTCGCGCCGGCCATGTCCGTTTTCAATTCCGCTGGCCAGCAGATGTTTGCCGTCAGGGAAGAAGCGAACCGCTCCGTAATCAACCGCGTCATGCGTCAACGTCTTGGACTGGCCAGCTCCCGTAGGCACCAAGCTCAGGGGTCCGCCTTTCGCCGGTCTCGTGATCACCCATTTCCCATCCGGAGAGATCGCTCCCGCCAGCCCTTCGCCGATCTTCGCGGGGGGCGACCCATCGGTGTCGCGAAGGAACACGGTGTAGTTTGGCCCACCGCCATTACCTTCTTCTTCAAACAGAATTTTCCGGCCGTCTTGACTGATGTCGCGAGGAAGCGACCATCCGAACCAACCCAGTTCGCGCTCCTCTTTCCCTCCCGGTTCCAGCCCTCGTATTCCAATACGCTCCTGATGCCTCACCATCAGCGCCGTCCCATTCCGGATGTCCTCCAGCCACACTCCACCGGGAACGTTCGTGATTGTCCTCACCTTGCCCGCGAGTGTTACCGCCCGAGGGTTTAAGGCACTTCCACTATCGCTGGATGTGAACCAGATCTCATCGCCAGTCGGGGACCATAGAACACCTTCCACAGATTCCCACCCGGAAGAAAGCTTCTTCTCTTTCTCTTTTCCGTCGGCGCCTATTACCGCTACCGACCCCTCGTCGTCTCCCCCTTGATTCTCATGATCGGCAAACGCCACCCACTTGCCATCGGGAGAAATCTTCGGATCGCTAATCCAGCCAATGCTGTCAAACAGCACTTTGCCAATGGGATATTCCAGGCGCCAATGACTGTTTTCCGGAACGTAACGGACCACCGCCATACTATCGCCGCCGGCGGACCAGTCCGCGTCCTGCACGTTATCCAACACCTCCCGTGGCGTGCCTCCGCTCAGTGGCAGGCGCGCCAGCGTTCCACTCCGCGCATAGCCACCGTAGTACACCGTATTCAGGCGAATCGCGAGTTCTCCACTCTTCGAAATCGATAGCAGCTCGGCGTCTTTTAGTCCCAGCTCGCGTGCGCCCGGATCATCTGTGCGGGATAAATAAAGCTGATCGTCGCCGCCATCCCAGGATGCGCCGTAAACGATGCTGCCGTCCGGAGTGAATCTGGCATTCCCCATCGAACCGGTGCGAAACGTGATCTGCTTATACTCAGCCTGAGGCGCAGCGCCGCTGCCTCGGCCAAGCCACCAACCAAGAGCAAGCATCACCAGCGCGATTCCCGCCACCCCCGCGATCGGCAGCAACACTCCGCTCCGGGGCGGCGCGCTCGCCACCGCCGTCACCCTCGTGCTCGTGCCGGAAATTCCCGTGAGATGCTCCAGGTCGAACGCAATGTCACTGGCGGAATGGAATCTCTGCTCCGGATTTTTCTCCAGGCAGTGCTGCACGATCCGCTCCAGCGCTGGAGAAACGTTGCGATTGGTCTCGCTCAAATCCGCGGGATCTTCTTTCAGAATCGCGCTCATCGTGTCCGCCGCAGTCTCGCGATGAAACGCGCGTTTGCCAGAGATCATTTCGTAGAGAATCGCCCCGAAGCTGAAAATGTCGGAGCGCGCATCCACGGCCACGCCGCGCACCTGTTCCGGCGACATATAGCCCGCAGTCCCCATCACCACGCCCGCCTCCGTGGCGTGCGTCATGGTAGGCAGTGATGTGTGGACACCGGGTTCCGTCTGAGTCAGCTTGGCCAGACCGAAGTCCAGAATTTTGACGCGCCCATCTTTCGTGAGGAATATATTCTCCGGCTTCAGATCGCGATGGATGATGCCTTTGGCATGAGCCGCGCCCAGTCCATGCGCAATCTGCAGCGCATAATCCAAAGTTTTGCGCACCGCAACTGCCCCGCCGCGGAGGCGCTCCCGTAGCGTCTCGCCCTCGAGTAATTCGGAGACTACGTAAGGCGCACCTTCATGGGTGCCGATATCGAATACCGCCAGAATGTTGGGATGGTTCAGGGCCGCAGTAGCCAGTGCCTCTTGTTCAAAACGGCGGAGCCGGTCGGCGTCCAGAGAGAGCGCTTGCGGCAAAACTTTGACCGCGACATCCCGCTTCAGACGGGAGTCGCGGGCTCGATAGACCTCGCCCATGCCTCCCGCGCCTAACAGGCTGACGATCTCGTATGGCCCTAGTTTCGTGCCAGAGGTCAGGTTCATCGGTGGGGCGGATTATAACCTACGCAGGAATTGCAGCGGGCTATTTCTAGTGATCCAGCAGGTGGAGGGCTTCGTCCGTCGTAAGGAATCTCGCTCCGAGCGCTTGCAGTTCAGCAGCCGTCCGTTGGCCGTCTTCCGCCTTCAACGTTTCAATTGCATCCTGAACCACAGATACGCGGCGCCCGCGATCCAGCAATCCCTTGGCGGCGAAACGAACGCAATATTCCGTCACTACGCCAAAGACTACGAATTCAATATCGTCTCCAAATTGCTTCAGCAATTTTGCCGCGTGCCGGCTTTCAAAGATGTCGAGGGTTTGTTTTTCCAGAAGAATCTGTTGGTATTGTGAAAGATCGCGCGGCAGCGTTGCTGAAACCTCATTCGGGACGGTTACAACTTTGTCGGTCAGTGCTTCGGGAACAAATGCGGATCCTGGGGTACCTTTGATGCAATGCGGCGGGAACGACTGGAATTCAGGATCGTCCTTCGTGTGGTAGCAGCCATGCGAAACGAGAAAGACACGGCCCTCTCGCGCGGCATCCGTAAGCTTTCGAATGTTCGGCAGCAGCCGTTCAGCGCCCGGCACATAAAGATTTCCGCCGGGCAGCATGAAGTCCGCCTGCGTATCAACTTCCCAGAAAACAACTTTGCTAGAAACCATGCCCTCCGCCGGATTCGTTTCCTAGGAGCAAGCTTATAACAAAGTTGCCAGCGATGGGATGTCCGTCAGGCTTTTGACTTTTTCGGCGTAAAGCCCCTGAGGCGCCGCCCCTTCGGAGGAAGAGATCCGGACAATGTCAGTTCACAAAGACCTTCCACGAATTCGGGCGTCAAACTATCGTGGCGAATCAGAAACCGCATGTAGATTGGACCGTACAGCGAATCAAGAAGCAGATCCATGTCGATATTCTTGCGAAGTTGACCGCGCAGGATGCCGCGCCGAAGAGTCGCGTATGCTTCCCGGCGGCGTGGCATCATGAAGCGTTCCCGAAAAGCCGCAATGACATTTCTGTCACTTTGCCCGGCGGCAAGGATAGCGGAAACAATGCGGCCGCGGCGACTGCGAAAGATTTTGATCAGCTGGCGCATCTGCTGGCTCATATCAGTACGCACGGAACCAGTATCGGGAAAGTGAAGTTTCCGCTTCGTGCTGCGGGCAAACGCGTCGGCGATGAGAGCGGCCTTATCGGGCCACCAGCGGTAAACGGTTGCCTTGCCAACCCTTGCGTGGTCCGCCACGGATTCGATCGTCAGATCCGAAAAGCCCTTCTCCGCAAGGAGTTTCAAGGTGCTGCGCAGGATGGCCAGGCGAGCTTCTTCGCTCCGCGGACGCCCCGGAGGGCGCTTTTTTCTCGCCGGGTCACCACCCTTTTGAGCAGTAGGCTTCTGGCGCATGGTGTTACCCTATCATATAATCCTCCTATGGCTTTAGAATCCAATACGGGCAGTATCGAATCTAGAGCTAATCGAAGGGTTCGCTCCGCATCCATGCAGGGCCCCCTCTTCCTTAATTTATTCGAAACTTGCATTTGAACTCCGGTGCCTAACCGATGTGGATTGTTGCGTTAGCTCTAAGACGTCCCTACACCTTTGTCGTGATGGCGCTCGTCATAATTATTCTGACGCCAATCACGATTTTGCGAACGCCTACGGACATTTTCCCCGACATCAATATTCCGGTGGTCTCCGTAGTTTGGTTCTACACGGGCATGTCGCCGCAAGACATGGCCGATCGCATCGTGGCCAATTCCGAACGCGGCATTACCACCACTGTCAACGACATCGAGCACATGGAATCGCAGTCAGTGTACGGGCTGGGCGTCATCAAGGTTTTCTTCCGCCCCGGCACGAACGTGCAAGGAGCCATTGCGCAAATCACCGCTATCGGGCAAACCTCGGTGCGCAGTCTGCCGACAGGCACTACGCCCCCGCTAATCATTTCCTATAGCGCCTCCACCACACCGATCATTCAGCTTGGCCTGAGCAGTAAGACTTTGCCCGAGCAGCAGCTCTTCGATCTTGGTCAGAACTTCCTGCGTAACTATCTGGCTACAGTACCGGGAGCCGCTACGCCTTATCCTTACGGCGGCAAGATTCGTCAGATTCAGGTGGATCTGGATTTGCCAAAGTTGCAGTCTTACGGCCTCCAGCCCGTTGACATCGTCAACGCCGTCAACGCGCAGAACCTTGTTCTGCCGAGCGGCACAATCAAGCTCGGCCCGCTGGAATATAGCGTGGAGATGAATGGAACACCGCAGACCATCGCGGAGTTGAACGACTTGCCGGTGAAGACCGTCAACGGGTCCACGCTTTACATGCGGGATGTCGCGCACATTCGCGACGGCTTTTCGCCGCAGACGAACATCGTGCGTGCAGACGGGAACCGCGGCGCGCTGATGTCGATTTATAAGAATGGCAACGCGTCCACGCTGCAGATCGTCTCCGGCGTCAAGAATATTGTTGCGCAGGCGGCACAGGCGTTGCCGCCGGCTCTCAAGATTACGTCGCTGTTTGACCAGTCCTTGTTCGTGCGCGCATCGATTGAGGGTGTACTGCGGGAGGGCCTGATTGCAGCTGCTCTTACCGCCGTAATGATCCTCATTTTCCTCGGCGATTGGCGCCCTACGATAGTCATTTCCATTTCGATTCCACTCTCGATTTTCGTGTCGATCATCCTCCTGGGCGCGATCGGGCAAACCATCAACATCATGACACTAGGAGGACTGGCGCTCGCGGTCGGAATCCTGGTCGATGATGCGACCGTGGAAATTGAAAACATTGAGCGAAACCTGGCCATGGGCAAGGAGATGAAGCAGGCGATCCTTGACGGCGCGCAGCAGATCGCCGTGCCCGCGTTCGTCTCCACGCTTTCCATCTGCATCGTGTTTGTGCCCATGTTCTTTTTGACGGGCGTAGCGAAGTTCCTGTTCGTGCCGCTGGCCGAGGCCGTCAGCTTCGCTATGCTGGCCAGTTACCTGCTCTCGCGGACTCTTATTCCAACGCTGGTCATGTACATCATGCGCGGGCATGAACATCGCGCCGAAGCGCCAAAGTCATTCCTCGGCCGGTTTCAGCGCGGCTTCGAGCGGAAGTTTGAAGACTTCCGCCGTGGCTACGAACAGTTGCTGGAGACGACGCTCGAGCATCGCGGCATCTTCGTGCTTTGCTTCCTGGCTTTCTGTCTACTATCCCTCGGACTGTTTTTCTTCCTGGGACAAGACTTCTTCCCGCAGGTGGACGCTGGCCTGTTGCGCCTTCATGTGCGGGCTCGGCCGGGCTTGCGCGTGGAAGAAACTGCGCGCCTGTGTGACGAAATCGAAGCTACGCTGCGCCAGGAGATTCCGAAGGGGCAATTACAAACGATTCTGGATAACATCGGACTGCCGAATTCGGGAATCAATCAGTCTTACAGCTCGAACGGAACCATCGGCAGCAGCGATGCAGAGATTTTGATCGCGCTCGACCCCGAACATCACCTTCCCACCGCCGGCCTTACCAGGCATCTACGCGAGGTTTTGCCGCGGCGCTTTCCGGGAACGGAGTTCTTCTTCCAGCCTGCCGATATCGTTACCCAGATTCTGAACTTCGGCCTGCCTGCTCCCATTGATGTGCAGATCATCGGCACCGACATGCAAAGCAGTTATGTGATCGCGCAGCAGATCGCCAACAAGATGCGCCATATTCCCGGTACCGCCGATGTGCACGTCCAGCAGTTGCTTGATCTGCCCACGCTGCACATGGATATTGACCGCACGCGCGCCACGCAGGTCGGAATTACAGCAGGCAATGTGGCGCAGAGTGTTCTGGTTTCGCTGAGCGGCAGCTTCCAGACTTCACCAAATTTTTGGCTGAACCCGAAAAACGAAGTTACCTACCAGATGGCGGTGCAGGCCCCGCAATACCGCATGACCAGCATGCAGGACCTGATGACGATTCCGGTAACCTCGCCGCAGGGGCCGCAATTGCTGAGCAATCTGGTGCAGGTCTATCCGGTATCGCGGGCGGCTACGGTAAGTCACTGGAATGTCGCGCCTGTGATCGACGTCTACGCCAGCACACAGGATCGCGATCTTGGCGCGGTCGCTGCGGATACGGACAAAGTACTCCAGACATTCGATGGTCATTTGCCGCGCGGCACTCGCATCGTGGTTCGCGGGCAGGTCGCCACCATGCGGTCGTCATTTTTCGGTCTCGGTGTAGGATTAGTTGGCGCGATTCTTCTGGTCTACTTGCTCATCGTCATCAACTTTCAGTCCTGGCTCGATCCTTTCATTATCATCGCCGCGTTGCCGGGAGCGCTTGCGGGTATTTGCTGGTTCCTGTTGCTGACGCGCACCACGTTGAGCGTGCCGTCTCTGACGGGTGCGGTCATGTGCATGGGTGTGGCCACGGCGAATTCCATCCTGATGGTAAGTTTTGCGCGAGAGCAGCTCGATGAAGGCATTCCCGCCGCGAAAGCGGCTGTGGCTGCAGGATACACACGTATGCGTCCAGTGCTGATGACGGCGCTGGCTATGATCATCGGTATGGTGCCGATGGCGCTTGGTTTTGGAGAAGGTGGTGAGCAGAACGCACCGTTAGGGCGAGCCGTCATTGGCGGATTGCTGTTTGCCACGGTTGCCACTTTGTTCTTCGTGCCCAGCGTATTCGCCATCTTCCATGGCCGCCGGGAGGCGAAGCGGGCGCGAGAGCAGGCTTAAGAGTTTTCGGAGAATCGGGGTTCGAGCATGACTGCAGAAGGCAAGTCTAATTCTATGGCGGATGAACAGCGGCCCTCGCCGGACGCCACTGCTTCACAATCGCCGCAAGAGCAAGCCGAAGAGCATTATGCTCTAGGCCCCCAAGCTCAGCGCGATGAGGAGATTGAAGCGATCCGGCAGCATTCCCGGCACCAGCCGCCCGGAATTCAGAAACCGCCGGAGCTTCCACCCGCACCTCCACGCAAGGCCCTGACGCTGGTGGGAATCGCGCTATTGGTGCTGCTGGCCGCCGGCGGTTTCACCATGTTGTCGCGGATGAGTCACGAGCGCGCTCTGGCTAACGAAACCGAGCGCGAGACGGTGCCCACCGTCGCCGTGGTAAATCCTGTTTCGGAAAAGCCCGACGAAGATTTGATCCTGCCCGGATCGCTGCTGGCCTATGAAGAATCTCCCATTTATGCCCGCACCAGCGGCTACCTGGTGCGCTGGTACAAAGACATCGGGAGCCGCGTAACTAAAGGCGAATTGTTGGCCAAGATCGACACGCCTGAGGTCGATCAGGAATTGAACCAGAGCCGGGCGGCGCGTCAGCAGATTGTCGCTCAAATGGAGTTGGCGAAGATCACTGCGGACCGCTGGCAAAACCTGCTCAAGTCTGACTCCGTCTCCGCTCAGGAAGTGGACCAGAATACGAGCGGCTACAAGCAGGCGCAGGCAAACCTGGCTGCGGCCGACGCGAACGTGCGCCGCCTGGAACAGCTGGAAGGATTCAAAGAGGTCTACGCGCCGTTTACCGGTGTGCTCACCAAACGCAATGTCGATCCCGGCGCTCTGATCAACGCCGGTGCTCAGGCCGCGGGCCGCGAGCTTTTTGATATTGCACGCGTCGATCCTCTGAGGGTTTACACCAGCGTTCCACAGGCCTACGCGCCTTTTATAAAAGTCGGAGCCAAGACTTTTGTCACTCTGCAAGAATTTCCCGGTCAGAGATTTGTTGCAATCGTAGCGCGAACCGCGGAAGCGATTGATCCTGCCACTCGCACGCTGCTCACCGAAGTGGACGTACCGAACAAGGATGGACGGTTGCTGCCGGGCTCGTTCGGCGAGGTTCACTTCGCAGTCGGCAACGGCGTGAACAAGGTGACGATTCCAGTGAACGCAATGTTGTTCCGCGCCGAAGGCCCGCGCGTAGCGGTCGTCGGCCCCGACAACAAGGTGCACCTGCGCCCCATCAACATTGGACGCGACTACGGCACGACTCTGGAGATTCTCGGCGGCGTCTCCCCCACGGACAAGATCGTGGTAAATCCAGCGGACTCGCTTGAGGATGGCCAGCCGGTAAACGTGGCGCAACCCCAAACGCAGCCCGGCCAAGCACAACCAACTCCGCAGAAGGGCGGGGCGTCGTGAAGCGAGCCGCACTTCTGGCCGCTCTGGTTCTGGCGGCGTTTACGACGGGATGCACGGTTGGTCCGCGTTACAGCCGTCCCGCGGCTCCAACTCCTGCGCCCGATGCCTGGAGGACGCAGCCACCGTGGCAGCAGGCTGCTCCCAAGGACGCCATTCCCAAGGGTGAGTGGTGGAAAATTTTCAACGACGCCGAACTCAATACCTACGAGCAGCAACTGCTGCAGGCGAACCAATCCCTGGAGGCGGCTCGCGATCGCTTGAATCAGGCTCGTTCCTTGGCGCGGGTAGCTACCGCTGATTTTTTTCCCCAACTCTCGACAGATCCTTCCGCCGTGCGGGAACGGGGTTCCGGCAATCGTACGCTGAACGGAGAACAGCCGGTTGTTATCAAGGGCGTGACGCAGGCAGTTCCGCCCTATACCCAGAACGTCTACACGATTCCGTTCTCCATCAACTATGAGCCCGATCTGTTCGGGCGCGTCAGGCGCAACGTGGAGGCGGCCAACGCTTCTCTTCAATCCACGGCTGCCGATCTTCAAAACGTACAGTTGGTGCTGACCGCCGAACTTGCGGCCGACTACTTTAGCTTGCGCGAGCTGGATGCCGAGTTCAACGTGGTGCAGGAATCTGTGGGCTATCAGCGTAAGGGTCTGGATCTGGTGAACCACCGTCACGATGGCGGCATTGCCAACGGACTCGACGTGGCACAGCAGGCGGCTCTGCTCGATTCAACGTTATCGCAGCTTTCGCTGGTGCAGCAGACGCGAGCGCAATACGAACACGCTATCGCCGTTCTACTGGGACAATCGGCCTCCGCTCTTACCGTGCGGGTTGCGCCGTTGCAGGCCACGCCCCCACCAGTCCCACTGGGAGTTCCTTCGGACGTGCTCGAGCGCCGGCCGGATATCTCCACTGCCGAACGGCAAATGGCCTACCAGAATGCCCAGGTGGGTATCGCGCGTACGGCCTTCTATCCCAACATTACCCTCAGTGGCTCCGGAGGCTGGCAGAGTACCGAACTGGGGCCGCTGTTGAACGCGCCCAGCCTTTTCTGGTCGCTCGGGGTGGATGCGCTGGAGCCGATCCTGGAGGGAGGACGCAACCGCGCTAATCTGGCGGCCGCGCGCGCGGCCTACGACCAATCTGTGGCGAACTACCGCCAGGCGGTTCTGACTGCTTTCCAGCAAGTTGAGGACGGCATTAGCAATCTGAGCACGCTTTCGCAAGCGCTCACCACCCAAGGCGCTGCCGTCGAGGATGCGCGCCGGGCCCTCGCCATCGCCAACAATCGCTACATCGGCGGAGTCACTAGTTACCTCGATGTCATCACCGCGCAAACTACGCTGCTGAGCAGCGAGCGGTTGGAAACGCAGTTGCTGGGCCAGCAGATGGTCAGCTCCGTCTATCTGGTAAAGGCTCTCGGGGGCGGCTGGGACACCAGCCAGATCAAGAATCAACAGGTTCATCCCCAGGCAATTCAGGCTCTGCAGCCATGACCTCTTAACTAGTTGACAAACACCTTCTGCAAGCCTAGAATTACATTAGCTCTTAATCTTCTCTTATTTTCTTTTCTTACGGCTATTCAGAAGTAAGACCGGTCCATCATAGCCTTATCGTACTCAGCGACTTCTGAGGGGAACGACGCTAGCTCGATCTTAGCCTGGGATATTTTCGATCGTATCCCGGTTGTTTGGTCTGCGGTTACCAACCTGAGCCAAAGGGAGCCCATGAAAAATACAAAGTTTCTCGTCAAGGTGAATCGCGGCGGTGCGCGTGCCGCGGAATACGTTCTACGAATCGACCGTAGCCCCATCCAGACCACTACCAACAAAAAGCTGGCTCTGGCCATGGGAAGATTTACCGCCGAAGACGCCGTCAAACTGATGCAGAATTCTCGCTGCACTCCGGAACTGATCTCGGTACAGGTCTAACCGATCGAACCCGTTCCGAACGCCACTCGACACTGCCTAAACGTATCTTGAAGTTGCTCCCGGCTGGCCACGCTAGCTATGGGCGTGGCGTTCGCTATTGGGCCTGGAACCGCTCAGCGCGAAGAACAAGATATACAGGTAGCAGACAACCGGAAGGAAGAACGCGTGGTGAATTCCGATCCGGTCTGCGATCGCGCCCTGCACCAGCGGGATAATCGCTCCGCCAACAATCGCCATAATCATGATTCCGGAGCCGTCCCCCGTCAGCGGACCAAGCTCCGCCACCCCGAGCGTGAAAATGCTCGGGAACATGATGGAGTTGAAGAAGCCCACCAGGATGATGCTCCACATGGCAAGATGACCGTTGGTGAGCATCGAGATTGCTACGAGTGCACTCGTGGAGATGGCGCAAATTCCCAGCAACACTCCCGTATTTGCAGTGGCCGCGCCTCCGCGCAGCATCGCCACCACGGCGATCGTGGCTGCCGCGATCGCAACCAGAGTGAACAACGGACGCCCTGCGACCACCAGCCATGCAAGCCATGTTAGATTCGGCACTCCCGGCTGATATCCTGGCGGCATGTGCGATTCAATCGGATAGGAGAGCAGGATTAACGCGATGCTGATGGCTGTCACCAGGCCCATGTATTTAGCCTTCGCGCCTCCCAGGAAATTCGACCCAATGAATCGTCCTAGCATAGCTCCACCCCAATAGAACGCAACAAAGCTGGCCGCCACCTTTTCGGTCAGTCCGCCGATTTCTCGCTGGGTGAAATAGTTCACCAGGAAGCTTCCGATCGCAACCTCGGCGCCCACGTATACGAAGATTGCGATTGCCCCAAAAACCAAGTTCGGGTGCCTCCAGATAGAGTCATTCACTTTTTCCCCAACTTTGTGCTGGGCGTGGGGGATCTTCGGCAACTTGAAACTGCCGATGGCGATGGCCAGCACCACAAGCGTAATTCCCAATCCTACGTAAGGCGTCTTCACCGTTGCCGCTTCATGCAAGCGGTAGGCCTGCAGCGCATCCGGAGCCATGCCGCGAATCTCCTCCATGGATTTCGGCGCGGCACTCAGAATCAGCAGACTGCCAAAAAATGGCGCCAGGAAGGTACCCAGCGAATTGAACGCCTGGGTCAGATTCAATCGACTGGAAGCGGTTTGAGGCTTGCCCAGCACCGTCACGTAAGGATTGGCCGCGACCTGCAAACACGTGATCCCGGCCGCAAGCACGATGAGCGCTATCAGGAACAACGGGTACGACGGAACGCTGGCCGCCGGCACGAAAAGAAACGCGCCCGCGCCCATGGTGAGCAAGCCAAGCACCATCGAGCGCTGGTAGCCGATCCAGTCAATGATCTTCGCCGAGGGTATGGAGAAAAGAAAATATGCTCCAAAGAAGGCAAACTGGATCAGCATTATCTCTGCGTAATTGAGATCGAAAATCGGCTTCAGGTGGGGAACCAGAATATCATTGAGACAAGTCAGAAAGCCCCACATGAAAAATAACGTCGTCACAATCGCGAGTGGCACGGTATAGGAAGACGATGATTCAGGAGAAACTGCAGTGGAGCTGCTAGGAGCGCTGATCGACATAGTTGTAGGGTCCGCACGGCATCATAGCACCGTGAGACGCGACGAAGCATTTCTCTGGGCCGAATTCCGGGTCGACAGACTCTAGAGAGTCACACCGTATTCCCGTTCAGGTCCTGCAACTTCACCAGCCAGTTCGGGGGCTCGGGCAGAATGGCAAATGTAGGAAGCTTGCCGCGCACCATCGCGACTTCATCGCACTGATGAAATCTCGGACAGACGTGACAATCCTTGTAGATTTTGTCAGGAAGATCTTCGCGCTGCGCGATCTGGAACCCCTGCCGGGCAAAAAATTCGGGCGCGCGCGTGAACAGGCAGATGCAATCCACTCGATGCCGCTTGGCTTCGGCCATCAAGGCCTTCATCAGCCGGCTGCCCCCGCCCTTGCCTTGCGTACGCGGCGAAACCGTGATCGAACGAATCTCCGCCAGGTGTGTACCATAAAGGTGGAGCGCGCCGCACCCGATAATGTGTCCATCCTCTTCCAGGACGACAAAATCTCTGACGTTCTCGCAAATCTCCGCCAGCGTGCGCGGCAGCAAAGTACCGTCACCGGAATAGGACGAGATCAGATCGTGAATATGCTGAGCGTCTGGCAAAATGGCTTTACGCGTGCGCATGAAAGCTGATCTCCTCGCGCAGAGACTCGATCCTCTTTTTCGCCGCCGCAATCCCCTGCCGCACCCGGGCTGGCGCCGTACCGCCAACCACATCGTGGATCGCCAACACCGCCGCCGGCTTCAGGCATTCATAAAAACTTTCGTCGAACGCACGGTGCAAGCCATGCAAATCATCCAATGTCAAATCCTGAAGTTCACAGTTCTTCTCCAGACATAGCTTCACCGCTTTGCCGATCACTTCATGCGCCAACCGCGACGGAACGCCGCGATTCACCAAATAGGTTGCTGCCGCCCATGCGTTCATAAATCCCGACTGCGCCGCCTCGTCCATCCGAGCATGGTCGAACTCGACCGCTTTCATGAAACCGGCAACCAGCGGCAACAGGCCAAGGGCAGTATCCGCGGCGTCAAACAACGACTGCTGCGTCTCCTGCAAGTCTTTGTTGTAGGCCAGAGGCAAGCCTTTCAACGTCACTATCAGCGCGGTTGCGCTTCCGATCACGCGGCCAGTCTTGCCCCGCACCAGCTCCGGAAGATCAGGATTCTTCTTCTGCGGCATGGCGCTGCTGCCCGTGGAATAAGCCTCCGGTAACTGCACAAAACCAAATTCCTGCGAAGAGAAAAGAATCATCTCCTCCGCCCACCGGCTCAAGTGCAGGCTCAGCAGCGAAAGTACATTGACGAACTCAAGAATGAAATCGCGATCGCTGGTGGCATCGATACTGTTCGCCGTGGGCGCCGTGAAGCCGAGTTCCTCGGCCATGAAAGCCCGGTCCAGCGGCAGAGTGGCGCCAGCGACAGCGCCCGATCCCAGCGGACACAGGTTCACTCGCTTGCGGCAATCCGCCAGCCGATCCGCATCTCGTAAAAACATCTCGACGTAAGCCAGCAACCAATGCGCCACCAGAACCGGCTCCGCATGCTGCAAATGGGTGTAAGCAGGCATGGCGGCATTGCCCGCCTGTTCGGCGCGATGGGTGAAAGCCGCGCAGACCTCTGCTAGTTCCTTTCGCAACTCATCGATCGCCGCCCGCACATAAAGTCTTAAGTCCGTGGCAATCTGCTCGTTGCGGCTGCGGCCGCTGTGCAGCTTATATCCGACTTCCCCGATCCGCGCCGCCAACTGCTTTTCCACGAAGTGATGCACGTCCTCGGCTTCATCGTCCTCGACCAATCCCTTTTTCGCGGCGGCCATCTCGCCGATCTGTTGCAGCCCTTCCAGAATGCTGATGAGCTCATCCGCGGACAAAACCCCGGCATTCTTCAACGCCCGCGCATGCGCTCCGCTGGCCGCCAGTTCGTAGCGAAGCAGCCGGCGGTCGAAATCAAACGACCGCTGCCAGCGCTCGAACTGCGGATCCAGCGGCTGCCGGAACCGGCCGGACCACATCTTCATCGTGCCACCTCCTGACGGGCGCGTGCGCGTGTGCGTGACGGCAGTCCGAGGATTCGGATAAAGCCAGCTGCATCTTTCTGGTCGTAACTGTCGCCCATGGTGAACGACGAAAGGTCGGTGCGGTACAGCGAATGTTCCGACTGGCGGCTCACCACCGAAACATTTCCTTTGTACAACGACAGCGTCACGCTGCCCGTCATCTCTGCCTGCGTGCTGGCGACAAAAGCGTCCAGTGCCTCGCGCAGCGGCGTGAACCACAAGCCAAAATAAACCAGCTCCGCGTACTTCAGTCCCACGTGCTGCCTGAAGTGCGCCACCTCCCGCTCCAGGCACAGCGCTTCCAGTTCACGATGCGCCGCAATCAGCAAAGTTCCTCCCGGCGTTTCGTAACATCCGCGCGACTTGATTCCCACAAAGCGGTTCTCCACCAGGTCCACGCGGCCCACCGCATTGCGTGCTCCGATTTCATTCAGCAACTCAACCAGCGATACCGGATCCAGCTTCATCCCGTTGACTGCAACCGGAATCCCCTTCTCGAACTCGATCGCCACCTGCTCGTCCTTATCCGGGGCTTCCTGCGGCGAACGCGTCATCTGCCAGGTTGTCGGCAGCGGGGCATTCGCCGCATCCTCCAGCTCGCCGCCTTCGTGGCTGATGTGCCACAGGTTGCGGTCGCGGCTGTGAATTTTTGTGCGGCTAGCCTCCACCGGAATACCGTGCTGCTCCGCATAATCCAGGCAATCTTCGCGGGACTTCAGCGTCCACTCTCGCCACGGCGCCACCACTTTCAACTCCGGCGCGAGCGCCTGATACGTCAACTCGAAGCGCACCTGGTCATTACCCTTTCCCGTGCACCCATGCGCCACGGCCTTCGCACCCTCGCGCAACGCAACTTCGACCTGATGCTTCGCGATCACGGGACGCGCCAGTGAGGTGCCCAGCAAATATTTATGCTCGTACACTGCACCGGCTTGCAGTGCCGGAAAAACGTATCCCGTCAGAAATTCCTCGCGAAGATCTTCCACCACCACCTTGCTCGCGCCCGTGGCATACGCCTTCTCGACCACAGCTTCAATGTCATCGCCCTGGCCCACATCGCCCACCATGGCGATCACGCTGTAATCGTAATTCTCCTTGAGCCACGGAATAATGATGGAGGTATCGAGCCCTCCCGAGTAAGCAAGAACAATTTTTTCAGACATGCACACTCCTTGTGGGCCGGCGATCGCCGCCGCCTAGCAGCAAATAAAGAATCGCTTTTTGCACATGCAGGCGGTTCTCCGCCTGCTCGAAGATCACAGACTGTTCCGAATCCATTACCGCATCTGTCACTTCCAATCCACGGTGTGCCGGCAGGCAATGCATGAACACCGCATGCGGTGCGGCTTCCGCCATGAGTTCCGCATTCACTTGATAAGGCGGGAATACCTTCGCCCGCTCCTCTTCTTCCCGCTCCTGTCCCATGCTGACCCAGGCATCGGTGTAAATCGCATCGACTCCCGCAACCGCTTCGTGCGGATCCGTCAGCAGTTGAATCTGCGCACCGGTCTCGGCGGCAATCTCGCGCGCATCGGCAACCATCTGCGGATTCGGTCCGTACCCTGCCGGGGTCGCGATCTTGATCGACGATCCGAGGCACGCGCATGTAAGCAGCAGTGAGTGCGCCACATTATTTCCGTCGCCGACATATGCCAGCGAGCGATTCTTCAAATCTCCGAACCGCTCCAGCAGCGTCAGATAGTCAGCCAGCGCTTGGCACGGATGTTCCAGATCGCTGAGCGCATTAATCACCGGGATGCGCGCGTGGTGCGCCATGCTCTCAATGGTCTCTTGCGAAAAAGTGCGCAGCACAATCACATCCACCCACCGCTCCACGTTGTGCGCTACGTCGCTCAGGATTTCGCGCGCCCCAAGGCGTTCGGCCGTTTGATCGACGAACATCGCGGTCCCGCCAAGGCCTACCATTCCTGCCTCGAACGTCAGCCGCGTTCGCAATGACGGCTTCTCAAAGAACATCACCATCTGCTTGCCGGTGAGCGCCTTGCGAAAATCAGCCGGGCGTGACTTCATAATTCCCGCAAGATTCAACACTGCGTCCACACCTGCAGGTCCGAGGTCGCGAGTCGAGACCAGATCCGGGCACCAGAACGCTTGCGGCGCTCTGGCTGCGGCAACTGCGGCCCTGCCTTGCACATGACTATTCAACTTTGACTCCTTCTTCTGCGCTTGCGCATCTGCCGGTTGCAATTTGTAACCGGCAGCAGTGGATGGACTCATGAATACGTAACCTCCGTACCGCACGACAGCTTGGTCAGATAAAACTGGGGCAGCGCTTCCACCTCAGTCGCCGGCAAGATTCTCACTCGACCGACTCCGTGTTTCAGCGCCAGCCCACAAGCTTGCAACTTGGGCAACATCCCGCCGCTGATCACGGAATGGGCCGCGAGTTCGGCTGCCTGCTTGGTGGTCAGCCAAGGCATCACGCTTCCTGACGCATCTTTCACGCCGGGCACATCGGTGAGAAATATCAAAGTATCGGCATGGCACGCCGCCGCGCAGGACGCCGCCATTTCATCGGCGTTCACGTTGTAGTACTCGCCATCGGCGCCCAATGCCAGCGAAGCCATCACCGGAATTCCTCCCTGCTGCCACAGAGCCTCGATCCAGCACGGCTCGGCGAAACAAATCTCGCCGACAAATCCCAGGTCGCGGCCATGCACATATTTCTTCCGCGCGCGGAACGTCATCCCATCGCCGCCGCAAAATCCAATCGCCGGCATCCCCGTCGCCTGAATCGCCGCCACTAAGTTCTTGTTGACGATTCCCGCCAATACCATCAGCGCCGTATCCCGAGTCTCCGCATCGGTCACGCGCAACCCATCTACGAACTCACTCTTCTTTCCGAGCCGCTCCAACATGCGAGTCAGCGCGCCGCCACCACCATGAACTACGGCAACGCGGTGGCCGTCCCGCGCCAGCTCCGCGATCGACTGGGCGCACCTGCGCAGCATGCCGGCATCTTCAATCGCCGCTCCGCCAATTTTCACGACAATCGTCACTGCAAACCCTCCCGCTCTTCCCACTCGTACATCAGATTCATGTTCTGCACCGCTTGCCCCGCTGCGCCTTTCAGCAGATTGTCCACACAAGAAACCAGCACCAAGCGCCGCCCATCCTCCGCCAGGCAGAATCCAAGATCGCAGTAATTCGTGTGCAGCGAAAACTGCAACTGCGGCAATTTCGGTGTCGCGAATACCCGCACCCAATGCTTGCCCGCATAGAAATCGCGCAGACACGATTCCACTTCCTCGGACTTCATCGCCCGCTTCAGGCGCACGTAGATGGTCGACAAAATTCCCCGCGGAATCGGCAGCAAATGCGGCGTAAACGTCAGATCGGCGTCGTCCAGACCCAACTGCTCCACAATTTCTCCCAGATGCCGGTGATTGAACACCGCGTAAGCAGAGAGATTGTCTGCCACCGACACAAAATGAGTTCGCGACGTGGCCGCCTTGCCCGCTCCCGACACTCCCGACTTCGAATCAGAAATAATTCCGTGCGCCCGGTCGATCAGCTCCGCCTTCAGCAGTGGTGCCAAAGCCAGAATCACTGACGTCGCATAGCACCCTGGATTCGCGACCAGCTGTGCCGGAGCAATGCGATCGCTGTTCAACTCCGGCAGGCCATACACCGCCTTCGCCGTCAACTCCGCAGCCGTGACTGCGTCTGAATCCTCGAACGAATAAATGGAGCGATGCCGCGCCTGCTTGAGCCGCCAGGCCCCGCTCAGGTCAATCACGCGCAATCCCTGCGCGATGGCCTCAGGCACGAGAGACCGCGACGCTTCATGCGGCGTCGCCAGAAAAAGCAACTGCACGCCCTGACGCTTCAACTCCGGCCACGACAGCGTTCGCAGCGGATAACCTCCATTGCCCGAGAGCTCGGGAAACACCTCCGCCAAATCCATCGCACCATCGCTGCTGCCTTCGCGCCGCAGCAATACGGGCTTCTCCAACCGCGGATGGCGCTCCAGGAGCCGCGTCAATTCCAGTCCGGAATAGCCGCTCGCCCCTAGCACCGCGCTTTTCAGCTTTGCCGCCATCAGCCCAGCATCTCCTCGATCCGTATCGCGACCTTCTTCGCGATGTCTTTGTCCGGACAAACGATCAGAATGGTGTCGTCTCCCGCAATCGTTCCCACCATTTCCTCCCATTCCTGTTCGTCTAGCGCCGCCGCCACCGGCTGCGCGCTGCCCACAATGGTTTTCAGCACCAGCAGGTTTTGTGCGGTCCGCACATCCAGCACAAACTCCCGAACCAACCGCTGCACCGGCGGCAGAGCCTGGCCTGCAACGCCTTCGCCTTGCGGCAGCGTGTAACCCGAACCCGTCTTGCTGAGATTCAGCTCGTGAATGTCTCGCGAGAGCGTTGCCTGCCCCACCTTGAACCCCCGCTTGCGCAACGCTCGCTGCAAATCTTCCTGGTTCGCTACTGGCCCGTGCTTCAACGCTTCCAAAACCGCTCTCTGACGAAGCACTTTATTCATTATGAATATTTATTCATAATTATGAATAAATATTCTCCTATCTTACAGTCCGTGCCAGCCCTGTCAAGGGAAAACCTTTGCCGGCTCTTGCACTGTTGGTAACCCCGGTTCGCGGTGCGGTGCGCGCTTCTGTCAGGGGGAAAGCGAAAACACTACTTGAAATCCTTGCTAGACTACTCGCGGCTTGGAAGCTCGCTGCGAGTCAAGCCGGGGAGCAATGCCGCATGAACAAAAGCCCAACGCTGGTGGCCGAGCTGATTGCCGAATTCCTCGGAACCTTCGTCTTGATGCTTTTCGGAACCGGTGTGGTCGCCATGGTAGTCCTGTTTCCGTCAAGCGCTCCCGCGACCGCGCACGGAGGCTATACCAATATCACGCTTGGTTGGGGACTGGCGGTCACCATGGGCATTTACGTTGCAGGGAAAGTTTCGGGCGGCCATCTCAACCCAGCGGTGACCCTCACTCTGGCCGTGTTTCGTGGCTTTCCCTGGCGCAAGGTGCTGCCTTATTCCTTCGCGCAAACTACTGGAGCATTCCTTGCCGCAGCGCTCGTTTACCGAAACTATCTGCCGGCCTTTCGACAGTTCGACCCGCTCCTGGAAAAAACCGCCGGGGTGTTCACAACTTTTCCTGCCTTCCCGGCGCTTCTACAAGCTGGATTCCTCGATCAAGTGATCGGCACCGCTCTGCTACTGTTGATGGTCCTCGCCATCACCGACGAACTGAACGTCCCTCCTGGAGCCAATCTCGCTCCGCTGATGATCGGGTTAGTGGTGGTCGCCATTGGCATGAGCTTCGGCGGCATGCACGGATACGCGATCAATCCCGCTCGTGATTTTGGGCCGCGCCTTTTCACAGCCGTCGCTGGATTTAAGAATAACGGACTCACCGATGGAGTCCGGGTATGGTGGGTGCCAGTGTTTGCGCCACTGCTGGGAGGACTGGTCGGCGCTGCTGTCTACGACTTTGGTATTCGACGTTTCTTGCGCGCATCTTCGCCCTTGTCCTAAGCCCTCGCGCCGGAAACGTCGCCAAAACAGGAGGCTCTTTGCCCTACATTCTCTCTCTCGATCAAGGCACCACCAGTTCGCGCGCCCTCTTGTTTGATCACGATGGCGTCGTCCGATCGGTCGCTCAGCGCGAGTTCACGCAAAACTTTCCCCAGCCCGGATGGGTTGAGCACGATCCCGAAGAAATCGCGACGTCTCAAATCGCGGTCGCATTAGAAGCTCTGTCCAAAGTGAACGTTGAGGCCAAGGATGTTGCCACGATCGGCATTACCAACCAGCGGGAAACAACCATCGTCTGGGATCGCACTACCGGCAAGGCGATTTGTAATGCCATTGTCTGGCAGGATCGCCGCACCGCCGAATTTTGTGAGCGGCTAAAAGCGCAAGGCCACGAAAACCTGATCCAGCAGCGTACAGGCCTGATAATTGATGCCTATTTTTCTGGCAGCAAAGTTTCCTGGATTCTCGAACACCTCCCGAACGCTCGCCAACTCGCCGAAGCAGGCCGCTTGGCGTTTGGCACAGTCGATACCTGGCTGCTCTGGAAGCTGACCGGCGGCCGCCTCCACATCACCGACGCCAGCAACGCATCCCGCACCATGCTCTTCAATCTTCACTCTGGAACTTGGGACAGCGAATTGCTCGACCTTTTCCAAATCCCCGCCTCGATGTTGCCCGAGGTCCGGCCCTCCAGCGAAATTTATAGCGAGGTGAATTCCGTCCCCGGTCTCAATGGCATACCGATCGCAGGCATCGCGGGTGATCAGCAGGCCGCGCTCTTCGGCCAAAGATGCATTGCTCCAGGCCTCACCAAGAACACTTACGGCACTGGTTGTTTCATGTTGCAGAGCCTCGGCAATCGTGCGGTCGCATCGAAGAATCGCCTGCTCACCACCGTGGCCTGGCGCATTGGTGACAGTACGAACTACGCGCTCGAAGGCAGCGTGTTTGTGGGCGGAGCCGTGGTCCAGTGGCTGCGCGATGGACTGGGGATTATTCGATCGTCGTCCGAAGTAGAGGCTCTCGCGAATTCTGTCTCCGATAACGGCGGCGTCTATTTCGTACCCGCCTTCGTGGGCCTCGGTGCTCCGCACTGGGATTCCTACGCCCGCGGCGCGATCTTCGGTCTCACTCGGGGTAGCACCGCAGGCCACATCGCGCGAGCTGCCGTGGAAAGTATCGTCTACCAGGTCGCCGATCTCATGGATGCGGTGCAAACTGACAGCGGCGCCCCGCTCGTCGAGCTGCGTGTGGACGGCGGCGCCGCCGCCAACGACACTCTCATGCAATTTCAGGCGGACGTTCTGGGCGTGCCCGTGGTGCGCCCCGCGATGACGGAGACAACCGCGCTAGGCGCCGCATTTCTAGCTGGCCTGGCCGTTGGCTTCTGGAGGGACCCGCAGGCGATCTCCAGCTTGCCGCGTGAGGAACGTCGATTCAATCCCCGCATGCCTCGCTCCCAGGTGAATAAACTGCATGAGCGATGGAACGAAGCCGTTTCGCGGGCCAAAGCCTGGAGCGCCTGAGCCGTCCCATCAAGATCGGGACGAGGCAGGCCGAGCACGTACCCACATGCCTCCACTACTTGCTTAGCTCGCCGATGAAGACTCCGAAAGGCTGCAGCGAGATTTCGTTTCCCTGAGCTGCCGAGTTCTCGGTGGCGAGCAAATTCTTGACGGATGTGAACCCGTTGCCCTTTAGGTCCACATTCACTTTCCGTGGTGCGTCCGACATATTCAAAGCCACCACCACTGCCCGGTCTCCATCAACGCGCAAGTAGGAAAGTACGTTCGCATCCCCTTCGTTGATCGCTTTGTATTTTCCATCGAGCGGCGCGGGATTGCTGTGCCGCAGCTTGAGGACACTCTTATAAAACTCCAGCACCGAATCCGGGTCCTTCGATTCGTCCGCCACGTTGTGTGTTTTGTAAGTCGGAGGAACCGGAAGCCAAGGCGTTCCCTTCGTAAAGCCAGCGTTCTCGCTATCATCCCATTGCATCGGAGTACGCTCGCCGTCGCGCCCCTTTTCTTTCGGCCATCCTTTGCGTCCGATGGGATCTTTCACATCTTCCTGGCGCGTCGGAGGAGTTGTCTTCATTCCTATCTCTTCTCCGTAATACATGATCGGAGATCCGCGCAAAGTCAGGTACAGAGCCGCCATGACTTTCGCAATCTGGTCGTTGTGCTTGCCGTCTCCGTATCGATCATAGGACCGCGCAATGTCGTGGTTGCTGATTACAAACGTGGGCCATCCAGAAGCCGCGTCCACTGCCGCAATCTGCTTGCGGAATTCCGCTGGCGAAAGTTTGTTGACCATGGTGAAAAGAAAATCCATGGGCAACTGCAGTTCGTTATTCCCCTTGCCGTAATACTGGTTGAGTTCGGCTACATTCGCGGTCCAGGTCTCGCCGATCAATACCGCGTCATATTCATTCGCCACCTGGCGCAATCCGCGCAACACGTCGTGGACTTCGGGCAGCTTCCCGTTGTATTTGTTCTCCTCGAACGGATCTCCAAAAGCATTCTTGCCCGGCTTCAGGATCGGATTGTCTCGCAGATTCGGATCTTCAAACAGCGTGTCCACCGCATCCAGCCGAAAGCCCGACACTCCGCGCTTGTACCACCAGCGCGTCACGTCGAACATGGCGTCTTTCACCGCCGGATTCCGCCAGTTCAAATCCGGTTGCTCCGGATAGAAAATATGGTAGTAGTACTGATTGGTGGTCGAGTCAAACTTCCAAGCCGATCCTCCAAAAATCGAGACCCAGTTGTTCGGAGGCTCTCCTGGCCCTTTTCCATCCCGCCAGATATACCAATCGCGATAGGGCGAGGTTCGCGATGACTTCGACGCCAGGAACCATTTATGCTGATCGGACGTGTGATTGACCACAAAGTCGAGGATGATGTGGATGTTCCGCTTCTTCGCCTCAGTCGCCAGGAAATCAAAGTCGGCCAGCGTTCCATACATGGGATCGATATTTTCGTAATCGGAAACGTCATAGCCAAAATCGACCTGCGGTGAAGGGAAGCAGGGCGAGATCCAGATCGCATCCACGCCAAGATCTTTCAAGTAATCCAGCTTCGACGCGATCCCCCGCAGATCGCCGACACCATCGTTATTGCTGTCGGCAAAGCTCCGCGGATAAATTTCATAAAAGACAGCGTGCTGCCACCAGGGATGACTTCCATCCGCAAGACCAGAGGACGTCTGTCCCAGAGCCATTGATGCTGCTAAGCAAGCTCCGGCCAGCAGAGCAATCAGCCGCAGTGTAATTTTTCTCATGCCCGACCTTTCCAAAACTAATGCAGCCGTAGCAACTCGTCTCAAGGCTTTTCAACGGTAACAGCCGCTACGGAATAACTGGCGCCTCCGCCACTCCCACGTTTGTATCCGCGCCGCCATAGTAAAACAGATACCGCTTTCCTTGCTGCACCATGCCTTCCACGAACACCACGTTAGGCACTTGTCCAACCTTTTCCCACGGTTTCTCTGGAGCAAAAATGGGCGTATCCGTCCGCGCGATCAGCCTGCGCGGATCATTCCGGTCGAACATAGCCAGGCCGGTACGGTAGACAAGCTTGTCGTCCGCGCCGTTGTAGATAAGAACGATCCCCTTCGGCGTAACAATTGGCGCCGGCCCTGGCTCCGCGACGCGAGCATCAAACATTCCCGCACGCACCGGAAGTACCGGCGCATCGGTCTCTTCCGTCCAGTGCAATAAATCCGTAGAAGAGGCCAGCCCAACTTGATCATTGTTGTCCTTGGCCGTTCCCAGAAAGTACATCCAGTACTTGCCAGCGATCTTTTCCGGCACAATCGCTCCGGATTTCGTCCAGCGGATGTTCCAGCGCCCTTTGTAAGCAGGAAGAATCACGCCTTTGCGCTCCCAGTGCACGAGATCTTTTGAAGTCGCAAGGCAAAGTTGCGCGTCTTTCTTGTTGTACCCGGTATAGGTCAGATAGTAGATGTCGCCGAACTGAACCAGCCGCGGGTCTTCCACGCCGCCATCTTTTTCATAGTCTTTCTCCGGCGAAAACACCGGCTCGCTGCGCCGCGTAAAGTGCACCCCATCCGTGCTATCCGCGTATCCCAGCCGCGAAGTGCCGCCCTTGTCCTGCGCCCGGTAAAGCATAATGATTTTTCCATCGCGCAGAACCACTGAAGGATTGAACGTGCCTGCCGACTCCCACCCGTCCCCGTGTGGTGAAATCACCGGCGTTTCGGAGACGCGCTGCCACACCCCAAAGGGCCAACTTGCGCTATCCTGTGAAGCCAGCGCCAGAACCAGCGCCAGGACTTTTGCCCAGCCTTTGATAGGAATTAGATGGTTCATTGTTATTGTGCCCCTTGACGTCCAATGATCTTGCGTCGTGATGTCTTATGCCGCGGCCGCAATGTGTGCGTACCGATTCTCGGCCACTTAACTCGTTCCTGCAACCTTCACCCGCGACGGTGAAATTTCCATGTCGAACACGAAAAACACGATCGTCGGTCTAGGCGAGTTGCTTTGGGATATGTTTCCCGCCGGAAAGCAATTGGGTGGCGCTCCAGCCAACTTCGCCTACATCACCTCTCTACTCGGTGACAACGGAATCCCGGCCAGCCGCCTAGGCGAGGATCCCCTGGGCCTTGAAGCAATTCATCGTCTCGGAGAGCTTAGGCTCTCGACCGAGTTTATTCAGCTGGACGGCGATCATCCTACCGGGACCGTGAAGGTCGAAGTGGATGATGCCGGTCAGGCACAGTTTAAAATCGCTAAGCCCGTCGCGTGGGATTTTTTCGATTGGACGCTGCAGTGGCAACAGCTGGCCCAACGAGCCGATGCGGTTTGCTTCGGCACTCTGGCACAGCGATCGGAACACAGTTGCACTACCGTGCGAAGTTTTCTGCTCGGCACTCGTCCGACCGCCTTACGAGTTTGTGACATCAATCTTCGGCAGACTTTCTTTACTGCACAAGTGGTCGCGGAATCGATGAAGCTGGCAAGCATTATAAAACTGAATCACGAAGAACTTCCCAGAGTGATGCAATTAGTTGAGCTGGAGCATCGGGGAGAAGAAGATTCGGCGCGCCGCTTGCTTGCTTCTTATGATCTCAAGCTCGTCTGCGTCACTCGCGGCACCAACGGCAGCTTGCTCGTATCCGCAGACGAACGCTCAGAGCACCCCGGCTTCAGAGTCAAGGTCGCCGACACCGTCGGGGCCGGGGACGCGTTCACCGCGGCCTTGGTGCACGGATATCTTCGGGGCATATCCCTTGATGCAATCAACGAAACCGCGAACCGTGTCGGCGCCTGGGTCGCCAGTCAGCCGGGAGGAACACCGGCGCCAAAGGGTGGCGACCTAAATCAAAGCCTTGCCGAGATCAACTAATAACGAAACAATTTGTTTCGGATCAGCATTTGTTAGGACATTCGCAATAAAAATAAAATCAATGCGCCGAAAATTTTCTCGAAAATGAAAATAAACAGTCTGCCTCTTCCCCATCACTGCAATTTTTAGTTTAATCTGTCAGGTTTGGCTTTTGGTGTCTGAGGGGGCCCAAGTGACCATACCGCAAGTAGTCCTTCGTCTGCTCGTTTGCGTTTCGGTTTTCTTGCCGATCGCATCGAGCAGTGCGCAGCAGATTCCCGAGAACACTTATCAGGAGCTGCATTGGCGAATGATGGGCCCATTTCGCGGCGGCCGCACGCGTGCCGCCACTGGTGTTCCCAGCCAACCAAATGTCTTCTATATGGGCCAAGTCAATGGCGGAGTTTGGAAATCCGATGACTACGGCCGCACCTGGAATCCCATCTTCGATCACGAGTCCACACAATCGATCGGTGCCATCGCCGTCGCTCCTTCTAATCCCAACATCATTTATGTCGCCAGTGGCGAAGGCCTGCATCGCCCCGACCTCTCCGTCGGCAACGGAATTTACAAATCCACCGACGCTGGGAAAACCTGGACCCACCTCGGCCTGCGCGACGGCCAGCAAATCCCCGCGATTGCCGTCGACCCTCGCGATCCTAATCGTGTTTTCGCAGCTGTGCTCGGCCATCCCTACGGGCCAAATGAAGAGCGCGGCCTGTTCCGTTCGACCGATGGCGGCCAGTCGTGGCAGAAAATTATTTACAAAGACGCGAACACCGGCGCCTCCGATGTAGAAATCGATCCTTCGAATCCCGACGTCATCTACGCGTCGATGTGGGAAGTCCGCGAGGGCCCTTGGGAGGACAACAACGAGGTCAACGGCACCGGTGGCGGATTATTCAAATCCACTGATGGCGGAAACACCTGGCATCCCTTAACCAACGGCCTGCCGAAAGATCTATCGCAAATCTATGTTGCGATAGCTCCCAGTAATCCGCGCCGTCTCTATGCCACGCTCGGAATGGCCTCGGGCGCACTCGCCGTTTATCGCTCTGACGACGCCGGAGAACGCTGGACCAAAATCACTGACGATCCACGCCCCGCTGGCCGCATCGGCGGCGGAGACCTTGCCATTCCCCGCGTCGATTCCAAGAATCCAGATATCGTCTACAGCGCCAGCACCGTCACCATGAAGTCCATCGACGGCGGCAAAACCTGGTTCGGTTTCCGCGGCGCTCCCGGCGGTGATGACTATCAGAATCTCTGGATCAATCCCAACGATCCCAACATTATTCATCTCGTCAGCGATCAAGGAGCCCTCGTCACCGTCAATGGCGGAGCTTCCTGGAGTTCCTGGTACAACCAACCCACCGCCCAGATTTATCACGTCTCCATCGCGCCAACTTTTCCTTACCGTGTTTGCGGCGGCCAGCAGGAGAGCGGTTCCGTCTGCATTTCCAGCCGCGGCAACGATGGCGCCATCACCTACCGTGAATGGCATCCCGTCGGCGTGATCGAATACGGCTACGTGGCCCCCGATCCGCTGGACCCTGACATTATTTATGGCGGCGGCCGGAGCGAGGTTTCAAAGTTTCATTGGTCCACCGGACAGGTCCAGAACATTACACCGATCCCGCTTCGCGACGCGAAATACCGCACCGACCGTACCGAACCCACGATGTTCTCGCCGATCGACCCGCACACTCTTTATTTCGCCAGCAATTTCCTGTTCAAAACTACCGACGGCGGCAACTCCTGGCAGACCATCAGCCCAGATCTCACTCGCGAAAATCCCGGGGTGCCCGCCAGCGTCGGCGCTCTCGTCCCCAAAGGCGCCGACAAACAGCGTGGAGTCATTTACGCTCTCGCTCCATCGTTCAAAAACATCAACACACTGTGGGCTGGCACCGACGACGGCCTCATCTGGCAGACTCGCGACGGCGGCAAGAAATGGAACGACATCACTCCCAAAGAGCTGACCCCCTGGAGCAAGGTCACGCAGATCAGCGCCTCGCACTTCGATGACGACACGGCGTATGCGTCGGTGAGCCGATTCCGCATCAACGACGAGCGTCCATATATTTACCGAACTCACGATGGCGGCAAGACTTGGCGCCTGATCACGGCCGGCCTTCCTGACTTCGGCCCGGTCGACACGGTGCGCGAAGATCCGGTTCGCAAAGGCCTGCTGTTTGCCGGCACAGAAAATTCCGTATGGGTTTCGTTCGACGATGGCGATCACTGGCAATCTCTGCAACTGAATTTGCCGCACACCTCCATGCGCGATCTCTGGATTCACGACGATGATCTCATCGTCGCCACGCACGGCCGCTCTTTCTGGATACTCGACGACATCGCTCCGCTACGGGAGGTCGCGAACTTACCTGCTGCCGAGGCGCATCTCTTCACTCCCGCGCCCGCTTTCCGTATCCAGCGCGATACCTACACCGACACGCCGCTTCCCCCAGATGAACCTCTTGCTGCCAATCCGCCCGACGGCGCAGTGATCGATTACTATCTGCCGCAAACTGCCTCAGCTCCCGTCATGCTCGAAATTCTCGACGCTCGCGGCGAAATCGTGCGCAAATTCTCCAGCACCGACACACCACCGGTTATGGAAGAGGAATTGAAGAAACAACTCATTCCGCTCCACTGGCTGCGTTCATTCCGTTCTCTGCCTTCCGCTGCCGGCATGCACCGCTGGGTTTGGGATCTGCACTATCCCACACCGGAGGCCACGCGCCATGAATACCCGATCTCTGCGATCCCCGGCGACACGCCTCGCCTGCCGCTCGGTCCGACTGCTTTGCCGGGAACGTACACCGTAAAACTCACCGCAGACGGCAAAAGCTATACCGCTTCCTTTGCCGTGAAGATGGATCCTCGCGTAAAGACCTCCGCTGCCGCCCTCGAGAAAAAATTTCAGTTCGAAACCCGGCTGGCGTCGTTGTTGAGCGAGACGTCTCAAGCCGTACTGCAGGCAGGATCGATTCGCGAGCCGCTGCAAAAGCTCAGCGAGCAATCGACCGGACTGGTTCGTGATTCAGTTCAGGCATTCCAAAACAAGCTGGCAGCGGTCCTGGGAACGCCTGCTGGTTTCGCCGCTCCGCCTTCCAACGAAATCACTCTGTCGCGAGTCAACGGGCAGATCGCGATCTTATATGGTCAAGTGTGGCAGGTGGATGCCGAACCGACGACTTCGCAGTCAGAAGCTGCTGTGACGATCGATCACGACGCGTCCGATGTGATGAAACGCTGGGAAGCGCTCCGCACTACGGATCTTTCCGCTCTCAACCGCGCCCTCGGCGGCGCAAATCTGCCAGAAGTAAAGATCGACTCAGATCCTCATCAGGAAGAAACGAATATGGACGAAGAATAAAACTCGCCGCTTGAGGTCGTATCCTTCCGCGACTACAAAGCCTCTACAGCGCTTTGCAGCTGCCTCGCGATCTGCGCAGGATCGTTGTCAACCGCAAATCGTATCGTCCGCCCAATGCGCACGCTGATCTTCCACGGCCGCGCAAACTTCTTACCCGCCTGCTTGATTTCAAACAAGCCCACTATCCGCATCGGCAGCACGGGAATGTCCAGATTTTTCGCCAGCAGTCCAATCCCCGCACGAAACACATTCATCTTCCCATCCACCGTATGCCGCCCCTCGGGGAACACCAGCACGCTGTATCCGCGATCCACGGCTTGACCCGCGTAAGCAAAGCTCTGCCTGAACCCAGCTTCGCGCGGCAGCGGAAACAGATTCAGCAGCGAAACGCCCAGCACCCACTGCATCCGATCATATATTTTTCCGAAGAAGGTTCTGTCCGCCGCAGGGGATCGTAGCTTTTCCAACGCCTCGCCTCCGGTCGCCGTTGCAATCCGATGCCGCAATCGCGGCGGCAGCGCCGTCTGCACGAAACCGACGTCCACGTCGTCGATATGATTGCAGACCACCAGGAGCGGTCCGTTCACCCCCCGCAAATTTTCTCGCCCTTCAATCCGCGGCCAGCCCAATACCATCACAGCCGGCATCATCAATAAGTACTGTGCCAGCCATCGCACCCAGGTCACCGGCCAGCGCAACACCCAGGCTGGATAGTGATATTCGGCCCGCGGCCGCGCTTCTCCGCTCAACATCCTTTCCACATCGCCCACGGTGCGCGCCGCGCTGAAACGAGTCTCGCTCAGGTCCACCTGATACCGGTCCTCCAGCGCGCTGATTAGTTCCACGCGATCCAGCGAACTCAGCCCTAAGTCGGACGAAAGGTCAGACTCGCGCCTGGCCTGGGCTGCGCTCCGTCCCGTGATCCGCCCAATCAACTCCATCACAGGACTCTCACTCGTCACATCTTTCTCCCCCGCATGCAGAACCTGTCTCGCCGCAAATTCCGCAATCACATTCCGCCGTGGCTTCTGCGTGCTGGTTCGCGGAAAATCTTCCTGGGGCCACTGCACCCACATCCGCATCCGCTGAAATTCTGCCAGGGACTGATTTGCGCGTTCCACCACTTCCTGCGCGCGCGCATCGTCTCGCAGAATTATCACTGCGCACGGTTCCGCATTTCCCGCCCGCTCAATTCCCACCACCACACAATCTTTCACCTCCGCCTGCCGCCGCAGCGCGGCCTCCAAATCCTCTGGATAAATATTCAGTCCAGCGGGCGTCACGATGACTTCCTTCTTGCGCCCTTTGAAGTAAAGATTCCCGGCCTCATCGAGCGCGCCCACATCGCCGGTGCGATACCACCCGTCTTTATCCGTAACCGCAGCAGCATCAACCTGGTCAGCGGCCGTCTCGGAATGCCTCGCTCCCCAATATCCCGCGGCCACTCCGCCCCCGCGAATCAGAATCTCCCCATCGCCCGCCAGCTTTATTTCCCGCCCCGGCAGCACCTTCCCGATCGATCCCTTCCCGAGTTTGAATGGATGGTTCACACTGATCAGCGACGTCGTCTCCGTCAGCCCATATCCCTGAATCGCCGCGTACCCCAGCCGTCCCCAGAATTCTTCCGTCGGGGAATCCAGCGCCGCGCCTCCGGAAATGAAGGCCCAGAACTTCCAGCCAAGCTGCCGGTGAACGTCGCGGAAAATCCACCATCGCCGCAGGAAATGTTTCCCTTCCGACGTTCGAAACCGCCGTCGAAAGCTTTCGATTCTCCCGCCATCTTCCAGATCGCGTTCGATCTTCTGCTTCAGCGACTGCAAAACTCTGGGCACACTCACCAACACTGATACTCGTTCCCGCCGGATCGTGCTCACAATCTCCGAAGGCTTCAGCTCTTCCTGAAAAATCACCGTTCCACCCAGCAGCGGCGGCAGGAACATCCCCAGGAATTGCCCGAACACGTGACTCAGCGGCAGCAGATTCAAAAACCGCACCGGATGCACCCAGCGTTCATACTTCAAATACCTCTGCATCTCTTTTTCCAGCGGGGCGATGTTGGCCAGCACATTCCCATGCGTGATGACCACTCCCTTCGGCTCAGCCGTAGTCCCCGAAGTGAAAACAATCTGCAACGTATCGTCACGTCCGACGGACAGTCCCAGGGTGCCCCGTCCTTGTCGCGCACTTTGCGACAGGGCGGGGGTTTTGATGTCCTCAAGAATTATTTGGGAACCTACGCCAGCGATCTCCGTCGCGTGTCTTCGCGAGCAAACCCAAAGCTTCGCCTCAACCTGCCCCGCAACCCGCGCGGCAAAATCCACCGCCGCCCCATCGTCCATCGGAACCACTACCACACCGCACATCGCACATCCAAAAAACGCCGCAACCCACTCCGCGCAGTTCTCCCCCCACAGCATGACCCGCTCACCCCTGCCGATCCCGCGCAACTCCAACTCCCGGCAGAACCAAAGCGCCATCTCCAGAACCTGCCCGTACGTGAACCACTCCATACGGTATCCACGCCGCTGCCCGTAGGCGCGTTCACCGCTGTGCGCCTGGAACTGGGTCAAGGAAAGTTCTGCTAAAGATTCAGCCATGAGTGAAACCATCGCACTCGGGTTTCGGAAGCAACACCGTTTATATACACCACCACGGCGTCGGGCTTCCCACCAGCGCCACTCCTAAACACAAAAAACGGCCGCTCTTGTGAACGGCCGTCTCGTCGAACGCGCTTCGCTTTCTGACTTCCAGTCTACTGCCGTTTCTTCTTCTCTTCCTCCGCCTTCTTTTTATCCGCAGGAGTTTGCGGCTTTGCTGGCGGATGCTGCGCCTGTTGGGCCGGAGGATGAGCCGCAGGCTTCGCTTCAGGTTTCGGAGCTGGCGCTGCAGGCTTCGCCGGCTGCGGATGAGCCGCCGGTGCTGGCTGCGCCTTGCGTTCCGGCGCGGCAGAAGGTTTCGCATTCGCCGGCCGCGCAGGCTGATTGGCAGGTCGCGCGGGTTGGGCTGCATTTCCGTGCGGTTGGGCTGGCCTCGCCGGCGGCGTAGCCGTACGCGCGGGCGGCGCAGGAGCGCGGTTCGGTTGGGCACCTGGCGCCGATGGGCGAGCAGCCGGCTGGTTAGCCGCCGGACGTCCCGCTGGCGCCGGAGAACCAGCTGGCTGTGGACGATTGGGCTGTGCGCTCCGTGCCGGCGCGCTCCTCGCCGGGATCACTGGAGCCGCCGGCTTTCCTGCCGGGATCGGTTTCGCCTCCGCCATCAGGGCCGGACGTCCTTTATTAACGGAAGCAAACTGCTGACGATTCTGCGCTGCCTGCTGCCGCACCTGCACTTGCGTGGTCATTGGCGGAATGCGCTGCTCCCGCGTGGCGGCAACTTCCGCAGGTAGCGGCGCCCGCGTCACCCCTCCCGGCCCGTTGTAACTAGCTCGGCTATTAGTCACGTTCACCGTGGTGTTGTTGATGATCACCGTATTCGTCACCGTGCGGTTATAGACCTGGACGTTGCTGATGTTGACGTTGTTCACGGAGCGGTTGTAGTCGAAACGATCTCCATTCCAATATCCGCCCTGATACCCGGCCCCGACGTATCCAAAGCCATAATTGACGCCGCCGTAGTAGCCGATGTGCCGTCCCCAGTATCCGGAGTGGTAGCGATATCGCCCGCCAACAAATCCCCAATAGCCGGGCGTCCACAAGTAGCCCACTTCCGGCGGCCGTGTCCACGCGCCCGGCACCCAGTAATAGCCCTCGGAACCGTAACTCCAATACCCGGGTGTCCATAGATAGCCATCTCCGGGACAATCCGGCTGCGAGTATTCCGGCAGCGGCGGCGGCGGATCTTGCGCCTGCAGCGCCGCTTCTCCGTAATCGGTATCTTGATCTTCGGAATCGTAGTCTTCGTTGGAATACTCGCGATCCCGATCCTGTGAATAGTCCCGCCTCGGTTCGCTCCGCTCGCTCGTGCTGCCCGTAGTAGCTGGCGCGGGCGCGCTGCTGGCTGGCTGGACATCGCTGGCCGGGGCCAGGTTCGCGGCAGCGGCAGGATCCGGCTGCGTTTGATCCGGCTGCGCCGCTTGATTTTGCGCGCTGTTATCCGCGGGTTGATTCTTGTTGCATGCGGCAAGCCCCAGCGTCATTACTATGCCGGCAGTTGCCAAAAGAATTGAGGAGTAGAACTTGTAAACTTTTTTTTTCATAAGTTATTTCCGAATCTCGGATGCAGAATTCGTCCTGATCGTCAGAACGAAAAGTCCTGAAGCCGAAGGGTATCAAGCTCATCCCTGTTCACCACGATCTTAGGCTAGTTTAGTTGTCGAAGGTGCGTTTTTGCATTGTCATGGTTGCCAGTTCAGGATCTACTTCGCCTGGCTCGTATAGGAACACCAGAACCAAAAGGACGATGTTCAATATCGCTCACCATGCTTGGCCACCCGGAATCAGCCAGACAAGACGTGCCTGTAGGACAAAGACAGTAAAGTAGGGTCCTACTCTCTCCCCACCCCCAGCGCATCCGCCACCCGATTAATGTAGTTAAACCACGAAGCAATCAGCGTGATCTGCAATATCCCGCGATCGTCAAATCCTACCGCCCGCAGCCCCTCCATGTCATCCTTCCAAACGCGCGTCGCGTCCTTGGTTAGCTTGACCACATAGTCCACCATCACCCGCTCCTGCGGTGTGATCGGCGCGGTTGTGTAATCACTTTCCAGCGCCTCGACCAATTCTTTGTCCAGCGTCACCCTACGCAGAAACTCTGCGTGCGATTCGATTCAATACTTGCAGCGGTTCGTCACCGATACCATCGTCGCGATCATTTCATGGTGCCGCCGGCTCAGCGGTAGCTCCGGCGACATCAGCGCCCCGAACGTCCCGAACGCATGATAGAGCGCCTCCGGAATCAGCGTGTGCGACCCCACAATCGTCGACCCGCCCGACTCATCCGGATGCACCGGCGTAGCGTACTCGACGGGATATAACGCCCGTTGCCCCTCCATCGCCTGCCGCAGCCTCTCATCTACTTCCAAGAGCGGTACGGTCTTAATCCAAGTCATAAGCGTTATCTCCTTCGCCTAGCGTGCAACTATGGTTTGAAAGCGCGCGGAACTCCAACCGAGACACCAGAAATTCTGGCATCGTCAATCGTTTTTACTTCACCCAGTTGGGATCAGCCACACCCGATGCCGCGGTGGTCTTGGCGACGGCATTGGCGTCGAACGCATCCGCCAGCGAAATTACCTTCAGCGCTGAGCGTAATGCGTCTTCACTCGCTGCTGTCTTGATCGTGATCTCCACCGTCTGACCGGGCAGCAGATCGAAGTAGTTGTCGGACACTTCAGCGTCAACTTCGCCGAAGCTGATGTAAACGCTTCGGGCGAGTACTGGCGATGACACTCGCAGACGATAGGAGTCGCCGGTCTTTCCAACTTCATTCTTCGTCAGCTCAGTCTTAACTACCGCGGAAGGTAGATGGATTTCGACCGTCGGCGCCAGGTAGATGAGATTGGACGAAACCATATTGCCCGCCACCGTGAAATCCGTTGCCACCGCCACTTTTGTCGGGTCAATCCCCTTGACGATGAGCGATTCTTCGATCGGCAACTGCAAATAAATCTTGCTGGAGAGCGCCGCGACCTGCACGTTCTCCTTTTTCTCGATCAGCACGTTGCCGTCGAATGTCATCACACGAAGCCGTAGTTCGCCCGCCACCGGCGTGGTTCTGTCGGAAACCACATACACTGCCAATCCGCCGTTTTCCTGATGCGGCGAAACCAGAAGATCGTTGTAGAAACGGCGCGCGTAATACTGCAACGCTTTCCACCGACCGTAGTAATCGATGCTCGACCACGACGCCACCGGCCAGCAATCATTCAATTGCCAGTAGATGGCGCCCATGGTGCGTGGGCGATTGCGGCGCAGATGCTCCGTTCCGGTCTTGATTCCTTCCGCCTGAAGCACCTGACTGGCGTAGAGGAATGAGGCGAAATCCTTGGGCTCGGGGTAGTCGCGCAACATGTAGTCATGAATCTTGGCGTTGCCCGAGGTATTCTTCTGATGCGCCAGCATCACCGGTGTGAGAATTCCGGTGCGATCTTCCGACAGGGTGAAGGCTTCCACGGTACGCATTTCGGGGAAGGACTGGAATCCGTATTCGGTCATGAAGCGTGGAGTCGATTTTTCGTAATCGCGGAAGGGAAGCATGCCGTGCCAGACGCTCCAGTTGTGCATGTCGCCGGACTGGTAGCTCTCGCTAATGTCTTCGTAGTCGGCGCTCGGCGAACTGGGCCAATAGGGAGTTTCCGGGGCGAATCGTTCCACCGCACTGGCCAGTACGCCGCTGAAAATGGTGAGATAGTCCTGCCACATTCGTCGCGCGGCTTCGACGCTGAGCTTGCTGGTGATGTCGCGGTGCCAATCCCAAGAAGCTTCGGTTTCGTTGTTCCCGCAGAAGATCGCGATGCTCGGGTGATCGCGCAATCGTTTGATCTGGTATTCAGCCTCTTGCGCGACATTCAGCTTGAAGTCGTAGGTGCCAGGCTGCCATTCGTTCCCGAACATGAAGTCCTGCCAGATCATGATGCCGAGTTCGTCGCAGATGGCGTAAAACTCGTCGGTCTCGTAATAACCGCCGCCCCAGTGCCGAATCATGTTCATATTGGCCGCCTTCGCCGACTCGAGGACGCGGCGATACTGCGCGGTGGTGACGCGTGTCGGAAAGCTGTCGAACGGAATGACGTCGGCTCCTTTGGCAAAGACCGGAATGCCGTTCACGACCAGCTCGAACGACCGCCCCCACTGATCAACTTCGCGGCGTAAAACAATCGACCGCAGCCCTGTACGGACGGTTTGCTCATCCTGAATGCGGGCGCCGGTTTTCAGTTGGGCGTGAAACGCGTACATCGCCTGGCGGCCGTATCCGTTCGGATACCACAGCTCCGGATGCGCAATATCGACGGGGAAGTCAATATGGTTGACACCGGAATGCAGGTCGACGTTGCGCGAGCTGCTAACTTTCTTGCCGCCGTACTCGTAGTCGACAGTAACCGTTGCCGCGCTCGTCTGGGCGGCGGTGATCTCGGTTTCCACCACGGTATGAGCAATCTCGGAGCTGATGTCCAGTTGACGGACATGCACGTTCGAGATTTTGGCATCGTCCCAAACGTCAAGCTTCACGGGACGCCATATTCCACTGAGGACGAACCGCGGCCCCCAATCCCATCCGTACTCGTAGGCCGCCTTGCGCAGGTAGGACTTTTCCGGCGTCTGGAACTGCTGGCGCCAGAAATCCCTAGCAGCAATTTTCCGTGCCTCCGTCATCGGTGAGGGAAACACGACAAGAAGCTGGTTCGCCCCTGTTTTCAATTGGGACTTAACCTCGACCCGCCACTCCCGGAACATGTTATTGGCCGTGAGGACTAACTTGTCGTTGAGATAAACCTGGGCAGGACCATCCAAGCCTTCGAACACCAGGTCGACATGGCTGTGTTTCAACGCCTCGGGCGTGGCTTCGAATGTGCTGCGATATTCCCAATCGGCATTTTCGATCCACTGCAAGGTGGATTCGTTGGAGCGGAAAAACGGGTCAGGCAAGAGCTTGTTGCGCAACAGATCGGTTTGCACCACCCCCGGCACTTCGGCTGGATGCCAAACTGCTTGAACGGCACCAGCAGCTTCAGTCCGCTGGCGAAATTCCCACCCGCCATTGAGAGATACAGCCCCCCGCTCTGCGTTAGCTACATGTGCAAAAGACGTGACGCAAATCGCGAGTAGCAGCGCTCCACGAAAATACGCGACGACACTACGCCCATAGGAATCCATGAATGCACTCCGGCACAGAGATTTAAGAACGAGATCGAAGCTTGATGATCGCCCCAAGCATGTGGATCGGTCAACGAGTGCATAGAGGGCGAGTCCCGAAACCTGGGGCTGCTTCCGTGGGGCTCTCCCCAACTTCATAAGCTGCAAGACCACACGCTAGCTCGCTTTCAGGCATATAGCGCATTCTGTACGAATGCCCAACCGCGTCTCCCAAGATCGCTGATTCCCGCCGTAAACTCCGGTTCCACCCCCTGATTCCCTTCGTAACCCTTTCGTACACTCCCTTTTGGTAACCCTTGGTAACCATGCGATTCACCCCGTCCAGCCGTACAATTGCTGTTGTCCAACCGGCCATCTCCAAAAATGGAGTTTGGCCACGTGACGTTCCCCGGGTAACACTTCCCAGGAGCCGTCATCAGGTTCGCGGTACAGAAGTTTTTCGTTTCAGGCAGTCTTGGTGCAGACCAGGGGCTGGAGTTCGTAACCTTATGGCGTTCGGTTTCGGGTTCAACAAACAAAAAGTTCTCAGCGCTGCGGAGAAGTATGTCCAGCAGGGCAAGATTCAAAATGCCATCGCTGAGTACGAAAAAGTCACCAAGGCCGATCCCAAAGATCTCACCGTCACCAACACCATCGGCGACCTTTACTCCCGTCTCGGCGAAGCCGATAAAGCCACCGAATGCTTCAAGACTGTAGGCGATGCCTATGCCGCGCAAGGTTTCACGGTCAAGGCCATCGCGATGTACAAGAAGATCAGCAAGCTCAAGCCTTCTCTGGAGAGCGTGCTGAAGCTGGCCGAACTCTACACCCAGCAGGGCCTCTTCAATGACGCCCGCGCGCAATATCTGCAGGTTGCCGAAGAGTTCCTGAAATCCAACGAGCTCGATAATGCCGTCCGCATCTTCCAGAAGATTCTGGAAATGGATCCGGAAAACACCACCATGCGCGTCCGCCTGGCGGAAGTTTACATCCGCCTCGGCAAAAAGAACGATGCCTGGCAGATTTTTTCCGCAGCCGCCGAAACTCTCCGTGCCAAAGGCTCACTCAGTGGCGCCGAAGAAGTTCTGCAGCGCATGCTCACGCTTGATCCCGGCAACGGCTACGCGCTGCTCATGCAGGGACGTAACCTGCTCGAAGCCGGAGACTCCGACGGCGCGATCGAATGCCTGCAGAAAGTTTCCGATCTCGATTCCAACCCTGATGGCCTGCGCGATCTGCTCAAGGCCTATTTGAAGAGTGGGCGGCTCTCCGACGCGGGAACGCTCGCCAGCAAGCTCCTTACCGTACACAACGATCTCGTTGCCATCTCCACTTTTGCCGACGCTCTCATGCAGGCCGGCCAGTACGAAAACGCGCTCCAGGTCTATGACCAGCATGCCGACCGCCTGCTGGCCGAAGATTCCAACAAAGTTCTAAAGAACCTGCATTCCATCATCGGGCACGTGCGCGACAATCCCGCCTCGCTCGAGAAGCTTCTGGAATTGTTCCAGAAGGCCGGAGAGTCGACCCACCTCACCGAAGTCATTGAGTTGCTGGCTCACGCCTCCGTCCAGTCCGGCGATCTGCCCCGCGCTCGTGATCTTTATCAAAAGCTCGCCACCATGGAGCCGGGCAATCCCCTGCACATGAATAATTACCAGCAGGTGGTGAGCCAGCTCGGTGGACCTTCCGCCGAAAAGCTGATTTCCGCAGAAGAAGCCGCCGTCATCGTCGACGAACTGGAAGCCACTTCTCCGTCGGTTCACCAACATTATTCCGACGCAGTCGCACTCGCGGTCCGCTCCGCGCTCACGGACGCGGAACTTTTCATTTCCTATAACATGCCTGCCAAGGCTCTGGGGCCTCTGATGGCCGCTCTGCCCCAGGCGCCCAATGACCTTCGCCTGAATCAGCGCCTCGCCGCTCTGCACACCCGCGCCGAGCGTTTCGCCGAAGCGGGCGTCTGCTGCCGCACCTTGCAGAGCGTCTACTCCGAAGCGGGATATCCCGAGGAAGCAACTCGCTACGGCGAACTTGCCGACCGTTACGAATTACGCTCGACCGCTTCTTCGACGGATTCCGTTCTCGAGCTGCCCCCAACCTCCGAGGAAGAGGTTGCCCAAGAGATTACAGTCGCCGATGAGCCCTCGGCTCCGTGGCCCGCGGCTCAGGCCGAGCCCACCGCAGACGCTGAATTCTCCGTTGTCGCCGAGCAGGAGAACGGTCAAGACCAGACTACGGACGACATCGCCCACGCCGTGACCGCGGCCGAGCCCTCCGCCGAGCCTTCCGCCGAACCAGAAGCTGCTCCTGCGGAGATCGATCTCTCTTCTGAGTGGGATGATGCCATTACCATCGAAGCCGAGGAGCCGGCTGCGGAAACAGCAGAAACCGAAGTCGCCCACGCCGTTGGCGACGACGTTCCCGGTACCCATCTCGCCGCGGAAAAGATCGACGAATCACAGCCCGGTCCGGAAAAAGTCGCCGAAACCATCGAGGAAGTCCGTTTCTACCTCGAGCATGGCATGCCCGAGCAGGCTGTCGCAGCCTTTGAAAAGGTTCAGGCTCTCACCAGCGACGAATCCATCTTGACCGCGCTCGAGGCCGAAATCCAGGCCGCCTCGCATCCCGCTGTCGAGGAAGCACCCGCGGTCGACGTTTCCTCCGAAGTTACCATGGACGAACCGGTCGCCGAAATCACCGTCGATGAAATTCCAGCCGCCGCTTCAGAAGAACCAGTCGCAGTGGAAGAGATTTCTGTCGAGGCGCCAGCTCCGGCTGCACACGTCGAAGTCAGGCACGCAGAGCCTCCTCCCGCGCACCACGTTGAACCTGTTAAGCCGCCCGTGGTTCAGCCACCAGTCGAGGCCCCCGGTGTCCTGCAGGAATTCGTCTCCGATCTCGAGTCTTCTCTGGGCGACAATTTCCTTCCCGCCACGGTCTCGCATGAAGCCGAACCAGCGGTCGAGCACGCATCCGCAGCTTCCGCAACCGAACACTCTCAGCCTGAACTTGAACCTGTCGGCAACGCCAAGCCAACCACCTTCGGCGTACCACAAACCGAAGTCATGGGCGAGTTTGTAGCCGATCTTGAAGCTTCCCTTGGTGACGACTTCCTCAAGGGTGCTCCCGTCGCGGAACCCGTGCCTGCAGCGGCGTCTCAGCCTGTATTGGAAACTAAGCCGCCCGTTGTGGCAGCGCCCGCGCAACAGTGGCCTGCGCCGGCACCAGCGCCCGTTAAACCGCCGCAAGTCCCTGCCGCCAGCGCCGCGGCCGCCGCCGCGTCCTCTGGTGCGCCTACAATTTCTTCCCAGACATCCGTCGCGCCGCCAAAGCAGTCTGCCGCCGCTCCCGCTGCTGCCACTCCGCACATTTCTCCGATCATTCCCGGCGCGCCCGCACCCGCCAAGTCTTCGGTTTTCGGTGAGGACGCCGGGGTGGATCTGGCCGAGATGTTCGGCGAGTTGAAACAGGATCTTGAATCCGGCACCACGACCACCGAAGAGGATCCCGAAACTCATTACAACCTCGGCATCGCCTTCCGCGAAATGGGCCTGCTCGATGAAGCCATTGGCGAGTTGCAAAAGACCTGCCAGGCCGTCGACCGCGGACATCCTTTCCCGCAAGTCATGCAGACTTACACCTGGCTGGCGCAGTGCTTCCTCGACAAAGGCGTTCCCGAGGCCGCCATCCGCTGGTACCAAAAAGCCCTCGATTCCAAGGGCATCGACGAAGAGACGCGCACCGCTCTCCACTACGAAGTCGCGGCTGCCTATGAGACCGCCGGAGATAGACCCTCCGCCCTCAAGCACTTCATGGAGGTTTACGGTCGCAACATCGACTATCGCGACGTCGCCGAGCGCATCAAGCCCTTGAAGTCGTAGAATAGCCCGATGGGTTTTGCCCCTCACTTTCTTGGCCCGGCATCCGACGGACCCTTGTGCGCGATTCCATGCCCGCGGCGGCGGAGTTCCCGGTGACCGCCGATCCCAAGCTACCCATCGAAAGCGGTCCCGTGCCCGTCCGCCCGGAGGCTCAACAAACCATTACCGGGCTCCTGGAACCGAAAGCATTGCATCCTGACGCTGCTCCGCACAGGGGGTTGCAACTCTGGCTGCATCGCACCTCGGTCTTCCTGTTCGTGCTCATCAGTGCCGTCGCCGGAGTCCTGCTCGTAATTTTGCCCTGGACCCCGGAGTGGACCGACAACTATCTTCTGCTTTCCTATCCCTGGCTTCGTACGTTGATCTCAACCGGATTTTTTCGCGGCTTGTGCAGCGGCTTGGGTTTGCTCGATATTTGGATCGGCTTCTGGGAAGCCCTTCACTATCACGATCGTCAGTAGCTTCGCCGGGTCGTAATGATTTGGGAAGGGCACGGCTTCAAGAGCCTGCCCTGAGCAAGGTCGAAGGGTGCCGCTCGGAGCCAACAAAACCTGCGGGCTTTAGCCCCTGAGGTAAGCCTCTCGACTGTGAGACCATCTTCCTGTGGTAGCCTGCAACCAAGACTCCTTGTCGCACAACTCTGGGGTTCAAAAACATTCGTTCGCAGAACGTGAGTCTTCTACATGGTCGATAAGCTCAAATCCGCCCCGCTGGCCTACGAGAATCAACCCTTCATCAATAGTCCTGACGGACGCATTCTCCGCATTCTCGCGGAGTACCAGGAGCCGCTCTCGCGCTTCCGGCGCGAGCAGATTCAGGATACGGTCGTCTTTTTCGGCTCCGCCCGCTTCCAGGGAGGCGACGCCGCCAAGAAAAATCTAGCTGCCGTGGAAAAAAGCGATGCAAAGGCCAGCGGAGCAGAGCAACAAGACAGCTTGAAGCGCGCCCGTGCCGCCGTCGACATGGCCCGCTACTACGAAGACGCGCGCCGCCTGGCTTTTCTTCTGACCGAGTGGTCCATTCAAATCCCCGCCCGCCGCCGCCGCTTCGTCGTCACCACGGGCGGTGGCCCCGGTATCATGGAAGCCGCCAATCTAGGCGCCCACGAGGCCGGAGGCAAGAGCATCGGCCTCAACATCAATCTGCCCTTCGAGCAGAATCCCAACCAATACATCACGCCCTCGCTCAACTTCGAATTCCATTATTTTTTCATGCGCAAATTCTGGTTCGCCTATCTCGCCAAAGCGCTGGTGATTTTCCCGGGCGGCTTCGGGACCATCGACGAACTCTTCGAAATCCTCACCCTCGCGCAAACCGACAAGCTCGCCAAGAAAATTCTCGTCGTCATCTACGGGAGTGAATACTGGCACCGCATCATGAACTTCCAGGCCTTCGTCGACGCCGGCACCGTTGCCCCGCAAGATCTCAATCTGTTCAAGTTCGTCGACTCCCCGGAAGACGCCTTCAACTTTTTGCGTGACGGCCTCACCGAATACCATCTAGGCGGCCCTCCCAAGAAAGAAAAAGAACAAGAAGTCCTCCCCGAAATCGCCAAGACCAGACCGTAGCATGTGGGGACAGCCGCCCTCGGCTGTCCATCGAGCTCAACTCGGCCTTCCTTGTCATAAACTAGAGTCGAAAAGCGCATGCCCGAAAGCTGCCTCCTCTACTACATCACCGACCGCACCGCTTTCCCTGGCGGCGAGCGCACGCGCCGCTTCCGTCTCCTCGACAAAATCGCCGAAGCCGCCGGCGCCGGCGTCGACTACATCCAACTCCGCGAAAAAGATCTCTGCACGCGCGATCTCGAATCGCTGGCCCGCGAAGCAGTTCGCATCATCCTTCAACTGAGAACTGAGAACCGAGAACTGAGAACTGATTTATTAATCAATTCCCGCACCGACCTCGCCCTCGCCACCGGCGCCGCTGGCGTTCACCTTCCCGCGAACGACGTTTCACCGGAAGAAGTACGAAAAATATGGAAGTGTGGGGCGGGCGCTCTTGTCCCCGAAAACTCACCAGAAAATCCGCGGATCTCAGTCTCCTGTCACTCCCCAGAAGAAGTCTCCCAGGCTGCCGCAAACGGCGCTAACTTGGCTCTCTTCGCTCCCGTCTTCGAAAAGAAAGATGCCCCCGGAACCAGCCCAAAAGGCCTCGACGCTCTGCACGAAGCCTGCCGCGCCAAAATTCCGGTCCTCGCCCTCGGGGGAATTACTCTGCAGAACGCCCGCTCCTGCCTCCAGGCCGGAGCAGCCGGAATCGCGGCCATCCGCCTCTTCCAGGAAAACGACGTCGCCGCAATCGTGCGCACCTTGCGCGGACGTTAAATTGTCTGCTTATCATGCTTCGCCAGCGCTGCTAGACTTTATCCAGATCGCCCATATTCGGCAAATCTGATTAAACAAATGTCGGCAGCCCATTCGCACTTTCCCTCCGGCCACGCGGTCTACATCGAACCTAATTTGATTTCGATTCCCGCTGCCTGGTTCCTCATGGGTTCCGCCTCCGGTCAGGATTGCGAACGCCCCATCCACCGCGTCTGGGTTGACGCCTTCCAGCTTGCCGCCACGCAAGTGACGAATGCCGAATACGCATATTTCCTGAGCTCCACCGGATCGCACCCTCCGCCGTTCTGGAGCGATAAGGATTTTAGCAATCCCAAGCAACCAGTCACCGGTGTCTCCTGGTTCGAGGCCGACCATTACTGCCGCTGGCTCTCCTCACAAACCGCCCGCACCTACCGTCTCCCCAGCGAGGCAGAATGGGAGCGCGCCGCGCGTTGCGATCTCGAACAACAAGATTTCCCTTGGGGCAACGGTCCGCCGCAATCTCTCCCCAACTACGTCACGCGCTGGCAAACCGGGCCCGAGCCCGTCGCTATCTACGCGCCCAACGCATTCGGTCTTTACAACATGTGCGACAACGTCCACGAATGGTGCAGCGACTGGTACGATCCAAACTATTACGCGATCTCGCCCGACCGTAACCCCCGCGGCCCAGAACTTGCTCAGCGCAAAGCCTCCCGCGGCGGATCCTGGCGCCATCACGTGAAAGTCTCTCGCTGTTCCGCCCGCTCCAGCATCCCTCCCGACTTTCAATATGCCGACTACGGCTTCCGCATCGCCTGCGCTGAGTGATTGCGTAATTTTGCAATTGACTCGTTTAGAATCCGTGTTCGGGCCTTTGAAGTTCGATCACCAAATCGCCCGATCGCCCAATCACTCAATTCCTTAATCGAGGCCAGCTCCCATGTTCCACAAAGATCTTCTCCGCGACAAGCGCATCCTCATCACTGGCGGCGGCACCGGCCTCGGCAAAGCCATGGCCCACCGCTTCCTCGAACTCGGCGCCACCCTCCACATCTGCGGACGCCGCGAAGATGTGCTCGAGGAAACCGCCGCCGAACTTGCCGCTGCCACAAAAGGCACCATCCACGCCCTCCCCTGCGACGTCCGCTCTCTCGACGCCGTCGAAGCCATGATCGATTCCATCTGGGAAGAAGGCCCGCTCGACATTCTCGTGAACAACGCCGCGGGAAATTTCATCGCCCGCACCGAAGAACTCTCCCCACGCGCGTTTGAGGCTGTCATCGGCATCGTGCTCCTCGGCACTCTGCACGCGACCATGGCCTGCGGACGCCGTTGGCTTAAATCCAGCCTCCCCGGCACCGTGCTCAGCATCTCGGCAACATACGCCCCAGTCGGCTCCGCCTACGTTGTTCCCTCCGCCATCTCGAAGGCCGGAGTCGAAGCCCTTACCCGCAGTCTCGCAGTCGAGTGGGGCAATCGCCGAATCCGCATGAATGCCATCGCTCCCGGTCCCATTCCCACACAAGGGGCCTTCTCCCGGCTGATGCCACGTCCCGAACTCGAGGCCCTAGCGCTTGACCGCAACCCGCTACACCGCTTTGGCACGACGGAAGAGTTGGCGAACCTCGCCGCATTTCTGGTCAGCGACGGCTCCGGCTACATCAACGGAGAAGTCATTCGCATGGATGGCGGAGAATTCCTGCAAGGCGCCGGCGAATTCAGCAATTTGGGCCGCGCCCTCACCGAAGAAGATTGGAAGGCAATCAAGCCCCGGAAGTCAGCCCAAGAAGTCAGGACAACCAAGGTTTGACGACGAATCGTAACGATTTAGCGACCGTCCCTGGAAGGCATCACGATCCCTTTCAGGACCAGGTTGACCAGGCTCAACACGATCGCGCCCACAAATGCCGCAAAGAATCCGCGCACGTGAAAACTCGGAGAAAGTAGCGCAGACGCCAGTTCGAGCATCAGCGCATTAATCACAAACCAGAACAAACCGAGCGTCACAAGAGTCAAAGGAAACGTCAAAATCTTCAGCAACGCGCCGATGGTTGCATTGATGAAGCCGATGACGAGCGCTGCGATCAAGGCCTCCTTGATCCCGCTCACAGAAATTCCCGGCACCACTCGCGACACGATCCAAACCGCCAGCGCACTCAGCACCCAATTCAGCAGCATTCGCATAGTCGCTCCTCGCTCAACGCGTGACCACGAATAATCCTCGCAAGACTATACCAATTGCCAATCCCCTGTCCCCGGGTCATACCTTCACAATAAATTCACACTTCGCCTTCGCCGTCTTTACGCCTCCATTGCGTTACACTACACAATTCAACTTGCTCGTCAGGAGAAACTTCGCATGCCCGAACCCGCGCTGAGCGGTTCCGAATTCAAAAAACAGTTGCATCAAGGAACGCCAAAGGTTGGCCTCTTCCTCAACTCGCACAGCCCCACGGTCGCTGAACAAATCGCCCACAGCGGCTACGACTGGCTGCTCGTCGATACCCAGCACGGCCCCATGGACCACGAAAAACTTTCATACACGCTCTGCGCCATCGCCAGCGGCGGCGCCAAGTCCATCGTCCGCGTCGGAGGATACGACGACCGTCCCGGCATCCAGCAAGCTCTCGATCTCGGCGCTGACGGCGTTCTCATCCCCTACATCAACACCGCCGAAGAGGCCCGCCAGGCCATCAGTTGCACCAAGTATCCCACCGTCGGCACGCGCTCGGTTTATTTTCCGCAACGCAGTATGAACAAAGCCGGACTCCTCGGCTACGCCGGAAATTTCAATAAAGAAGGCATCATCTGCCTGCAAGTCGAGACCGCCTCGTGCATCGAAAACATCGCCGAAATCGCCGCCGTTCCCGGCGTCGACATTCTCTTCCTCGGGCAAAACGATCTCTGCATGTCCATGGGCCTCTACAACAAATACGAGTTCCCCCACATGTACACCTCGCCCGAACTCGATGCCGCAACCAAAAAACTGATCGAGCACGCTCACAAGAACAAAGTGATTCTCGGCATCTTCTTATTCGGCACGCCGCGCGTCGGCGAATTTCTTGAGAAGGGATTTATCTTCTTCAGCCTGGGCAACGACCTGCATCACCTCGTCACTCAAGTCGGAGCCTACGTCAACGACGTAGAAAAAGTGTCCCAGGAAAAAGGCAAACCCTGGAAGCGCCGCCCCACCGCCCTTTTCTAGAACGCAGCGGGTGCCCCATCCTTCTCGCGGTTTATGCGAGAGGATGGGGTCTTTGACTTCTCAGGCATCTCGCATGAGAATCTTGACGCATGCTCTTCGTCCTCACCGAAATCGAAGCTCGCGTTCTCGGCGCTCTGATCGAAAAAGACATCACCACTCCCGACTACTATCCCTTGTCCCTCAACGCTCTGGTCAACGCCTGCAATCAAAAAAATAATCGCGATCCGGTGATGACTCTCGAAGAAGATTCGGTCGCTGACGCGCTCGCCACGCTGCAGGAAAAACGTCTCGCCGGCCCCGCAAGTGGCGCCGACGGCCGCGTCACCAAGTACGAGCACCGCCTGCAGGAAGTTTTCAACTTCGATCGCCGCGAGATCGCCGTTCTCTGCGTGCTTCTCCTTCGCGGCCCGCAAACTCCCGGCGAACTCCGCGGCCGCACCGAACGCATGTATCACTTCGAGGCCCTCGACGACGTCGTCTCTACCCTGGATCGCCTGGCTCAGCGTCAGCCGCCATTATCCGCAATCCTCCCGCGCCAGCCCGGAACCAAAGAATCGCGCTATATGCACCTGTTCTCCGGCGACGCGCCCGCAACCATAGATGCCGATGTAGCCCGCGCCTCCTCGCGCGCGCCGGACCAGCCGAACTCCGCCGCCGACCGCCTCTCAAATCTCGAAGACGAAGTCGCGAAATTGAGAAGGGAAGTCGCAGAAATTCATCAACAACTCTCCGCCTTCCGCAAACAATTCGAATAACTCCCGGTTGAGATCTACCCAGTGCTACCCCTGTGCCCGCTGTGTTTCGGCTTTTTAGCCGATGCCCCCAAATCACCGCACCTAGTCCCGGTGGTTTGATATACCCTAACGGAAGCGCACCACCCGGAGGTTCCCATGCATCGCCGCGAATTCCTCATTCGCTCCGCCACTGGTCTTAGCGCCGGCTGGCTCACTTCGAAAAATCTGCTGGCCGCTCTCGCCAATACAACTCTTCCCGCAAAATTTTCCGCCACCGACACCGTCACCCTGGGCAGCACCGGCATCAAAACCAGCCGCCTCGCCATGGGCACCGGCACGGTCGGCTCCGGCCATCATTCCAATCAAACTGCACTCGGCGTGAAAGGACTTTCCGATCTCCTGCTCAACGGCTACGATCACGGCCTCCGCTTCTTCGACGCCGCCGATTCCTACGGAAGCCATCCTCACGTCGCCGAAGCGCTCAAGCACGTACAGCGCGACAAAGTTACGGTGCTTACGAAAACCTGGGCTCGCGATCCCGCTACCGCCCGCGCTGATCTCGATCGCTTCCGCCGCGAACTCGGCACCGACTATCTCGATATCTGCCTCATGCATTGCCTCACCGACGCTGATTGGACCACTCGCTATCGCGGCGTGATGGATGTTTTCGAAGAAGCCAAGCAGAAGGGAATCATCCGCGCCCACGGCTGCTCCTGCCACACCATCGAGGCTCTCCGCGCTGCCGCGAAATCACCGTGGGTCGAAGTCGATTTCGCTCGCATCAATCCCATCGGCTCCCACATGGACGCCGATCCCGAAACCGTCGTCAGCGTCCTTCGCGAAATGAAAGCCGCCGGCAAAGCCGTAATCGGCATGAAAATTCTCGGCCAGGGCGATCTTGCCCATCGTCAGGATGAAGCGATCAAGTACGCCCTGTCCCTCGGCATCCTTGACGCCTTCACCATCGGCGCCGAAAGCAAGCCGGAACAGGAAGACCTGATCCGCCGCATCGCCGCCGCATAAAGTTTTGTTTGGGGACAGCCTGCCCTCGGCTGTGCGCGGGGCAAAGCGTGAGACACTTCCGGTATGTTTACCTCGCGGCCCATCGGCTATGTAACCAGTCCCTACAAAAACACCAGCGAAATTCCCAAAGGCCTCGGCGCAAAGCACGAGGCCGATGGCGTCCTCAACATTCTGCCCGAGTTCGAGCCCGGACTCACCGACATTGAAGGCTTCTCGCATCTGATCATCCTCTGGGAGTTCGACCGCTCCCAGGGCTTCGAGTTGCTGGGCGCTCCGCCCACCGACAACCGTCCGCACGGAGTCTTCGCCACGCGATCGCCACGCCGTCCAAATCCAATCGGCATGACGACCGTCGAACTGCTTCGCCGCGAAGGCACCAACCTCCACGTCCGCGGCGTCGACATGCTCGATGGAACCCCGATCCTCGATATCAAGCCCTACCTATCCAGCATCCCGGCTGAAAAGCTGAAGCGTGGCTGGCTCGCCGAAGCCGAGGCGGACCAGCGGAAATAGCCAGAAGCAAATCACCGGCGAGAAAACTCAACCCCATACACCGCGATCCCGCCTTGCTTTTGGGTGGCGCAGCGCTTCAGCGCTGCGATGGGGACGTTCCTCTGATGGAACTGGGCTTCAGCCTAAGTCTCCCTCAGTGGAACTCGGAAATTGCCTCGATGCAACCGACAATATTCGCGTTCAGATCAGCAAGTTCCTTCGCTGGAATCCAATACTCTCGGTGGTTAGAACTCCCCACCACGTGGATCTCATATCCCCGAAGAAAATCTGTCTGCACATCGAACCGCAGCACGTACCCGGCAAAACCGGAGCGCTCATCCTTCGTATTCCAGTCACGTGCAATCTGGGTTGCATATTCCTCGTTGAGCACGGGATAGAAGAACGGTTGCTCCGGCAGCTGCGGAGGGAATTCTCGGAACCCACTTGCCCGCACCAACTCGAATTCCGTTTGGCCCACCGGCCGGTAGAGAGTTGTTAAGTCTGCATTCACGCCTCAAGGATAGTCGAAAGTCACTCGAACGATCCCCTCCTCTGCAAATCCGTGTCCCGTGCCCCACACAGTGTCCCCGTCGCCACGTCCGCTGCCTCCTCGCCCCGCTCTAACCCCCGCTAAATCAACGCCTCGCCCAGTGGCCTATTTTATGCACTCTCCTTAGCGCTGCTCAGCAGCAGGAGGTGACCGACCATGAACCGTATCAACCTGTTTCGCTCGACCCTATCCACTCTGAATTCTGTGAGTTGGGGTAAAAAGAATTTCGACACAACCAGCACGCTGATCTTCGCCGCGCTTCTGATCGTTTGTTCCGTAGCCGTGGGATGCTCCAGCGATAAACCCAAACCCGTAAGCTCCGAGACTCCAATCGCGCAATCCATGCCGCCCGCCACAACCAGTCCCACACCAACTCCCGCGCCCGTGCAGCAAGCCGCGGCCAAGCCCGTGCACAAGAAAATTGTCCACAAAGCTCCGCCGACTCTGACCTACGCGGACAAAACTTCTGGAGTCTCTTTCCAGTATCCGCGCAAATACGCGCTCAAGACCGGCGACGCCGCTACCGAACTCGTTTCTTCCGGTCCCATCCCCATGGATTTTGTGCAGCCCGGAGGAGTTGCGCTGGCAGCGGTCTCTCTTCCTGACTCCGCATATCCCAACTCGGACCTGGCTTCAGCCTTCTTCAACGTGAGCGTGAACAAAACTCTCACTGCCGACCAGTGCGGTGAATTCTCCGTCCCGCAGCCAAACCCTGCGGCCCCCGCGGATCCCTCAGTTGAAGCCACCGCCCAGCTGGCAACGCCTCCGATTTCCAAGCTAATGATCGGCGACATGGAACTCCAGTCCAGCGAAACCACCGCCGGCGGCCAAACCACGAGAGGTCCTCGCGAAGAAGCGTCGAAGTACTATCACGTCTTCCAGAACGGAGCCTGCTACGAGTTCGCTCTGAAAGTCGCGACCAGCGAGTCCAACTCGTCGCCGACAACGGAGTCGACCATTAAGCCAGTCAACCGCGATGAAGTCTTCCAGCGCCTCGAGAAAATTTTGGCGACGGTGAAGATCAACCCCATCACCGCTCCCGAAGTGAACGCCGAAGTCAAGACCAACACGCAACCCACTGAAACTCCAGCTCAGTAGTTAGAGAAAGCTGTGTTAGTAAATCCTGTCATTCCGCACCGGGCGCAAACCCGGTGCGGAACCTGCTTTTCTCCTCCGTTAGGCCGACAGTTGCCCTTCCGCGTGGAGCCCAATCCCACCCTCCCTGCATCCAATCTTTCATTGGAGGTTCCTATGCATGTAATACTCGGAGCAAGCGGCAACACCGGCCACATCGTCGCTCAAACTCTTCTCGCCCGCGGCCAGAAAGTTCGCGCCGTCGGCAGAAATGCAACTCACCTGCAACCTCTCGCCGCCAGCGGCGCGGAGATTTTCACCGCCGATCTCACCGACACATCCGCCCTCACCAAAGCTTTTCACGGGGCGGATTCTGCCTACGTAATGATTCCCCCCAACCTTACCAGCAACGACTACCGCGCTTTGCAGGATCGCACGAGCGACGCCATCGCCGCCGCGCTACGGAAGGCGGAAGTCAAACACATCGTTTCTCTCAGCAGCCTCGGGGCTGACAAATCTTCCGGAACCGGCCCTGTGGTCGGCCTTCACAACCTCGAGCAGAAGCTCAACCAGATCGACGGCGCAAACGTTCTTCACCTGCGTCCCGGGGACTTTATGGAAAATACTCTGGGGCAAGCCGGCGCCATTCGTATGATGGGCTCGGCGGTAGGACCGGTTCGTCCCGATCTCAAACTGCCCATGATTGCCGCTCGCGACATCGGAGCCGCCGCCGCCGACGTGCTTTCCGAACTCACCTTCAGCGGTAAACAAACTCAAGAACTCCATGGCCAGCGCGATCTCACCTACATCGAAGCTGCCAGCATTATCGGCAACGCCATCGGTAAACCCAAACTGGGTTACGTCCAAGCGCCCGACGATCAGGTCCGCGCCGCCCTGGTTCAGATGGGAATGTCCGGCAACATGGCCGGCCTCATCCTCGAAATGGCGGCCGCACTCAACTCCGGACACATGCGCGCGCTCGAACCGCGCAACTTCCGTAACACCACACCGACTCCCTTTGAAACCTTCGTCGCCCAGGCGTTCGTTCCTGCCTATCAACAACAAGCAGCCGCCTGACCGGAAACTAAAAGGCCACGCTCCATGCGGACGTGGCCTTTTCCAGCACAAAACATCGCGCTCGCCGGTGGCTCCCTGCTATACTTTTGCCCGTCCGAGCTGGGCGGTCCTCCGCCGGAGACTGCCACGATGCCTCCACCCCCAGAGCGACGCAGCGATCCCCGCGTCAAAGTAAAGGCGCCCGTCGAGATTTTTCTTGAGGGCAACGACGTTCCCCTTCGCACCGCTACCTCCGACCTCGCCCTGCACGGCTGCTACATTGAGAGTTTTTCTCCCTTTCCCATCGGTACCGTCCTCGAACTCAAGCTGCAGGCCAACAGCACGCTCCTGATCGTGGCCACCGTCGTCACCAAGGACCCGCAAGTCGGCAATGGAATCCAATTCACCAAGATGCTTCCGGAAGACGTCGAAGAGCTGAAGGCTTTCATCGCCGCGGCAGAAAAGGCCGACGCCGAGAACTCCAAGTAGCCGGCAAAAGTTCCTGCGCCCAAATTACAATTCTCGCGTGACGCACAAAACCAACGCCGTTCGCCTGCTCGATCAACTGGGAATTCGCTACGAGCTACGCGAGTACGAGGTCGACGAGAACGACTTGGCGGCGGAAACTGTTGCCGCCAAAATCGGACTCCCGCCCGAGCAGGTCTTCAAAACGCTGGTGGCGCGCGGCGAGCGCAACGACGTTTGCTTCGCCGTCATCCCCGGTGACACCGAGCTTGATCTGAAAGCCCTGGCTTCGACTTCAGCAAACCGCAAGATCCAACTCGTTCCAGTGAAAGAACTGCAAGCGCTCACCGGATACATCTGCGGAGGCGTCACCGCTCTCGCCGCGAAAAAAGACTATCCCGTGTACGCGGACGAAACCATCGAGCTCTTCGACGTTATTTCCATTTCAGCCGGCATTCGCGGCCTGCAAATCCTTCTCTCTCCGGCCGATTATCTGACCGCGACCAAAGCCACCACTGCACCGCTCGCGCGCCCGAAACCAATGTGAGCGCCCCACTCTTGTCATTCCGACGCGCGAGCGTAGCGAGACAGGAGGAATCTGCTGTGCCAGAGCGCCGGGTGCCGGGTGCCCCATGTCTCGCCTCCTTCGCGAGACGTGGGATGCTCATTTCTGAAAGTGACCGTCGAAGTAATAAATTCTGTGATGAGCTGTCTTCAACTCGGCCGCATTCAGCGTTAAATCCGCGCTGTCGAGGCGACGCACATCCGCATGATGAACCTTCTCCTGGTCATTGACCCATCCGTCGGCCGATTCCAGACCCGAGACGGCGGTCGTTAGACCGTTGAGAAAATAGTGGGATGGAATTACCGCCTTCGGATCATATTTCTGCAAGATGCGATCCACCTCGGCGCGCGTGAGTACGGTCTCGACCGGCAGAATGAGCACATCAACATTTTTCAAATAATGATCGAGAGACGGGTCAGGCTCCGCGCGATTGTCGCCCCAGATAGCGATCCGCAATCCTCCGGTCTGAATGATCTGAATCGCGTTGTCGAACCCGATCTCGTTGTTTGGCGGGCAAGTCTTTGCAACTGAATCTGCGGAACTGCGATCACATTGGTGCTTGTCGGCCAAGCCAGTGATTTCGATATCGCCAAGCTTAAACTGCCCAACCAGGCGTTCCAGCACTACGAGCCCGTTCGGCCCCTCCACGGCATCGTGATCGAAATGAGCGTGCGTCGAAAGAACGATGTCGACCCTCACGGCTGGAAACTCATTCAGGAACCACTTCGGGTAAAGACCGGTCGAATCATTCCGCCAAGGATCGGTGAGAATCGTCAAACCGGCCGGCGACGTGATCTTGAATGCATCGTGTCCATAGAACTCAATCTTGACATCGCCTGAGCGAGCCGGGTCTCCACCGTTTTTCTGAACGGCGATTACAGAATTGTCATTCCATGCCGGGGAGGGATCCGCGGACGTCCCAGACCGTTGTGCAAGCGCGCCGGGGGTCAAGACCAACAAGAGAAAGAAGACGATCGGGGCGAAGAGTTTGAGGCGCATATCATCCTTTCGCGCTTTTGCGAATTACTCTATCAGGATGCCTAGCGCCTTCGTTGGGGTTCCAAGCAGTAGCACGCCCCGAGTTTGTGGAGATCGAAGATTACGGATCGCGTGCGCAAAAGGAAAAGGCCAATCTGATTTCTCAGACTGGCCTTTATTTATGCCGGCAACGACCTGAGTTTACCCTGAGCTTACCGAAGGACCCACACACACTTGGCGCGTGCAGTACCATCGGCCCAGCGGGGCTTAACTTGAGGCGATTAGAAGGCGTGAGCGCGCGTCCTCTGCGCGCGGGAGCCTTCTGCCGAAATCCTGAGCGTTCTTTGCGAAGGATCTGCGCGCTCGGTCACCTGCGCTTGAGCAGCTGTTCGAGTGTGGCTCGCACCTCGGATAATGCCTGCGAAACTTGGTCGGATGGATAGTTGAATTCGCCACCGTGCGCAGCGTCGTTCCGCATTCTCGCAAGAGACTCCAAACGCTTGGCCTCGAACTCATTCAATACTTGGACATCCGGCGCCTTCAGTTTGGCTATTATCGGGCCTAACGTGTCCTTTGGTCCGACCTCCAGCCCAAGGGCTCTGGCGCGAGTCTTGAGGCTCTCTTCAAGGGCTGCGCCCAATAGGACGGCTGCCGCCCGCTGATACCCTTTGGTCAGCAGATACTCCGCTTCGTCGAGAATTCCGTCAAATACCGCCGCTGAAACGGAGAGGTGATATTCCACCGCCAGACCCAAAGAATACTCAACTCTCGCGGACTTCAGTACTCCCAGCGCCGCGCCGATATTCAGGTCTCTCGATCCGCTCGGCGTTACCCAACGCTCGAATTCTTTGACAAAGCGATTGCTGGATACCGATAGCTTGTCCAGAAGGTTTAGGCAGCTCGTGATCCATTGAGTAAGGCGGATCGGATTTTGAATGACGCCTTTCCCGGCTGCGGTGAATTCCTCCCATTGGCGCTCACCCTCTCCGATGAGATCGTCGAGTCGCTGCTGAATGAGTGGATTCCCAGTCGGCACTATAGTCGTACCCTTGTCGTCGGCTCGTGTTTGCGACCAAGTATAGCAACAAAGGAAAAGGCCAATCTGATTTCTCAGACTGGCCTTTATTTATGCCGGCAACGACCTACGCTCCCACACACTTGGCGCGTGCAGTACCATCGGCCCTGCGGGGCTTAACTTCCGTGTTCGGGATGGGAACGGGTGGATCCCCCGCGGTAAGATCACCGACAAGTCGAGGCGCTTAGCAGGCGTGCGCGCGCTCTTTGCGCGGGAGCCTTGCTGCCGAGATCCTGAGCGCTTTTCAGCGAAGGGTCTCTACGCCATCTCGGTGTCAGAACATCTGATTTGCACTCAGACGCTCTAACGAACTTTCAAAGATCGTGAGGACGATGCCTCACAACTGAATAGATTGGGTGTGGCTTACTTTCTTGTTCTTTTGTTTCCGATTTCTGCCACCGTACTTCGGCTTTGCTTTCTTTTCAAAAGCGTCGGCGCAACAGTTATCAGTGTTGCATCTCAGTCATCCAGGTTCGAACGACTTCAACAACTTTGCTGGATATAGTTCAGGTTCTAACTAAGGCACGGCTGAAGCCGCACCCTACCCAACTGAGAACTGACAACTGTTTTCTGCACCGAGTAAATTTTATGGTCAAGCCGAACGGGCGATTAGTACTGGTAAGCTGCATGCATTGCTGCACTTTCACCTCCAGCCTATCAACCAGGTAGTCTTCCTGGGCCCTTCTTATCCCTTACGGGTTGGGAGATCTCATCTTGAGGAGTGCTTCCCGCTTATATGCATTCAGCGGTTATCACTACCGAACTTCGCTACCGAGCGGTGCCATTGGCATGACAGCTCGAACACAAGAGGTTCGTCCATCCCGGTCCTCTCGTACTAAGGACAGGTCCTCTCAAATCTCCTGCGCCCACAACAGATAGGGACCGAACTGTCTCGCGACGTTCTGAACCCAGCTCACGTACCGCTTTAATAGGCGAACAGCCTAACCCTTGGAACCTTCTACAGCTCCAGGATGCGATGAGCCGACATCGAGGTGCCAAACCGGAGCGTCGATATGAACTCTTGGCTCCGATCAGCCTGTTATCCCCGGCGTACCTTTTATCCGTTGAGCGATGGCCCTTCCATGCAGAACCACCGGATCACTAAAGCCTACTTTCGTACCTGCTCGACTTGTAGGTCTCGCAGTCAACCACGCTTATACTTTTGCATTCAACGGCTGATTTCCAAACAGCCTGAGCGTAGCTTCGCGCGCCTCCGTTACCGTTTAGGAGGCGACCGCCCCAGTCAAACTACCCGCCTTAGTATGTCCTTCTCCCGGATTACGGGAGTAAGTTAGAACCACAGATCTCGCAGGGTGGTATCTCACCGTTGGCTCCTCCAAGCCCGAGAGCCTGGAATCAAAGCCTCCCACCTATCCTGCGCAGCAAGGGCCATAGTTCATACTAAAGGTATAGTAAAGGTGCACGGGGTCTTTCCGTCTAGTTGCGGGCAACCGGCATCTTCACCGGCACTACAAGTTCGCCGTGTCAGTCGGCAAGACAGTCGCACTTTCGTTACGCCATTCGTGCAGGTCGGAACTTACCCGACAAGGAATTTCGCTCAAGTATGTTACAGCTTCCAGCTACTAGCTTTTGGCTACTAGCTTGAGGCGGAGTGAACATTTCTGCCACTCTCTGCATGTCGCCATGCAGTTCGGACTATATCTTTTCCAACAAACTTTTCGTTGGAATCTGGCATATAGTCTCTGAGGATTTCAATGGAGATCTTCTTCCACTGACCTTTCCTGCTGATTATCTGCACCCATCGCATTGTCACGAGAAGTTTTGCTTCGCGTAGCGTGGGATACTCAGACCTTCCAGCATATAGCCAGATTTTACTAAGGCTAGCGAATACTAACCTTAGGACCGTTATAGTTACGGCCGCCGTTCACCGGGGCTTCAGTTCGAAGCTTCGCTTGCGCTGACCTCTCCCTTTAACCTTCCGGCACCGGGCAGGCGTCAGCCCCTATACGTCGTTTTCGACTTTGCAGAGACCTGTGTTTTTGTTAAACAGTCGCAGTGCGCATTTCGCTGCGGCCCCCTCGAGCTTGCACTCTACCGGGGCACCCCTTCTCCCGAAGTTACGGGGTTATATTGCCGAGTTCCTTACCAACTGTTCTCACGAGCGCCTTTGGATATTCTCCTCGTCTACCTGTGTCGGTTTGAGGTACGGTTCCCTTACTTTCTCCTTAGAGGTTTTTCTTGGCAGCGTGGAATCGGCAGCTTTCACCCATACGGGTTACTGCTTTGCGCCTCAGTGATAACTCTCTCGCGGATTTGCCTACGAAAGACACCTTACGCGCATCGACCGTCATAGCCATAGGACGGCCTGCTTATCCTCCTGCGTCACCCCATCGTGATAACGAAAACAAGGGAGGTCCGGAATATTAACCGGATGTCCATCGGCTACGCCTTTCGGCCTCGCCTTAGGGACCGCCTGACCCTGAGCGGATTAACCTTTCTCAGGAAACCTTAGACTTTCGGCGCGGAGGGTTCCCACCTCCGTTATCGCTACTTATGCCGGCAGGGTCTCTTCTCAACCGTCCAGCAGTCCTTTCGGTCTACCTTCAAACTGTTGAGAATGCTCTCCTACCACGCACCACACTGAAGTGATGCATTCGCTGCTTCGGTAATCAGCTTAAGCCCCGTTAAATTGTCGGCACCGGACCGCTTGACCAGTGAGCTATTACGCTTTCTTTAAAGGATGGCTGCTTCTAAGCCAACCTCCTGGCTGTCTGGGCGTTCCGACTTCCTTTCCCACTTAGCTGATATTTTGGGACCTTAGCAGGCGATCTGGACTGTTTTCCTCTCGACGACGAAGCTTAGCCCCCGCCGTCTGACTCCCGTATTGGTTGTTCTATGGCATTCGAAGTTTGATTGGATTCAGTAAGCTGGAAAGCCCCCTAGTCCATTCAGTTCTCTACCACCACGACAAATCATACGAGGCTAGCCCTAAAGCTATTTCGGAGAGAACGAGCAATCACGGAATTTGATTAGCCTTTCACCCCTACCCTCAGCTCATCGGAGCTTTTTTCAACAAACACCCGTTCGGCCCTCCAGTGGATGTTACTCCACTTTCAGCCTGGCCAAGGGTAGATCATCCCGCTTCGCGTCTATTCCTGCCAACTGATTCGCCCTATTAGGACTCGCTTTCGCTGCGGCTCGCTTTCGCTTAACCTTGCTGACAAGAATAACTAGCCGGCTCATTATGCAATAGGCACGCGGTCAGACTTTCGGCTTGCGCCGCATAGTCCTCCCACCGTTTGTAGGCACACGGTTTCAGGTACTATTTCACTCCCCTCGCAGGGGTTCTTTTCGCCTTTCCCTCACGGTACTGGTTCACTATCGGTCAGAAGCTAGTATTTAGCCTTACGGGATGGTCCCCGTAGCTTCCCGCAAAGTTTCTCGTGCTCCGCGGTACTCAGGTATCGACTTCGAGTTCAGTTCCTTTTCACCTACGTGGCTATCACACTCTATGGCCCCTCTTTCCAGAGGGCTTCGGTTAAGGACTGAATTGGTAACTCTACTGTTGTCGACCCTACAACCCCGGTCACACCCGAAGGTGGGACTGGTTTAGGCTGTTGCGATTTCGCTCGCCACTACTTTCGCAATCGAGGTTTCTTTCTTTTCCTCCAGGTACTGAGATGGTTCACTTCCCTGGGTTTGCTCGCGCCCGACTATGGATTCATCGGGCCGTACGGAGGGTTTACCTCCGTGGGTTTCCCCATTCGGAAATCCCCGGATCAAAGCCTGCTTGCGGCTCCCCGAGGCTTATCGCAGCTTGCCACGTCCTTCATCGCCTGCTTCTGCCAAGGCATCCACCATGCGCCCTTAGTAGCTTGACCACAAAATTTACTCAGCACACTGAGGCAAGCTCTTAGCTATTAGCTTTTGGCTCTTAGCTAAAAACAAAACCTCAACACGCCGCTTAAACTCTATGGGCCTTTATTGCTGCTCATCGCGCGCTTAACGCCTATCAACGTTTACACGCACCAGCAGCTTCTCTCAGGCACTCATAAAAATTTACAACGCCTTGTATTTTGCCCAATCTATTCAGTTGTCAAATATCGTCCTCATCAGCCTGCTGGTTCACAGCCAGACTGATTTACCCCGCCTGTGCGGGTATGGGTCTTGCTCAGTTCGGGGTGTGCAATCCCCTTACTTCCTCCAACCCAATGTTCGGCGTCAAAACGACTTTCATTGGACCGTGAACTGATTCACGGTTGTCGCGTTTGACGCCCAACATCGGGCTGACTTACTAACTTCGCGGCGGAGCGTCGGGATCCATTCCGCGCTCGATCTTGGCGATGCGCTCCTGATGGCGGATGACCATCGCCGTGATCGCGATTGCTCCGCCCACGATAATCGCGCAGATCGGAACGAGCAGGCCGCCTAAACCAAAGATTGAATCGATCAGTCTATTCATCTGCCGCGCTTCCTCACTTACAACAGTGTGATATCTGGTGGAGCTGACCGGGATCGAACCGGTGGCCTCCTGGTTGCAAACCAGGCGCTCTCCCAGCTGAGCTACAGCCCCAACCGCAGTGGTCAGTGGTCAGTTGCTAGTGGTCAGGAAATCCTGCTGAACACTAGTCACTGATCACTGGCCACTGATTTTCTGGTGGGCCTGGATAGACTTGAACTATCGACCTCACCCTTATCAGGGGTGCGCTCTAGCCACCTGAGCTACAGGCCCGGTCTTACTTTTCTTTCCAACGTTCCGGAGCCTGCATTATATATCTTCGATCTGCACCAGCTCCCAGCTGCTAGCCGCTAGCTTCTAGCCAAACCATTTGCGTGATTCAGCTAGGAGCTAGAAGCTAGTAGCCAGAAGCTCAAATTTAATTCGAGGACAAGGTTGAACGTGCGCTCCAGCTAAGCCGGAGCTGACCATCATGGAAATTACGGTTCGAGAAAGAGAGGTCCGAACGAGACTCCCTTGCCGCATCCTCAGGTTAGTGGTGGACTTGGCTTGGGGTACATGGCAACGTCCCACGCATTTTTAATCCCCTTCGCATTCGAGCACTGAAATCTTACGAAATCAATCTCGAAGAGGCTATGGGACGCGCGAGTGCCATGACGTTCTCTCTTAGAAAGGAGGTGATCCAGCCGCAGGTTCTCCTACGGCTACCTTGTTACGACTTCACCCCAATCATGAACCATACCTTGGACGGCTGCCTCCTTGCGGTTAGCACACCGGCTTCTAGTGCAGTCCACTTTCGTGATGTGACGGGCGGTGTGT
>CAVZCG010000009.1:0-92500 GCA_963773675.1 uncultured Acidobacteriaceae bacterium | reverse complement strand
TGAACGACGTGAGGTTTACGAGGGCCTCGGCCATAGCGGCCAATTCCTCCTTCGGTAGTTGATTAACAATATCGACAATCGGGTCCGAGTGCATCATGCGGGCGTATTCTCTCACGTTCGAATCCAAATCGCTGGCCAAACCCCCTCCCAATTTCTGGAGCCGCTTTAGCAATCTGGTTCTCGCCCGGGGCGGGACGTTCCGCCGGAGGAGATCTATCAGTGCTGCCGGATACTTGTCGTGCAGCAACTCGCGCACAAATCCCGCCAGAAAACCTGCGTACTCGTCGTCGATGCCGTTCATGAACAAGGAAACCATCTCACTCTGCGCGAACGCGATCACGGCTGCCGATTCCGCCTCGCTAATATCGGTTCTTTTCCCTTCATTCTCGAAAACTCGGAGCCTATTTTGCACCAATATGTCCATCGTGTAGCAGCGCAGGCTTGGTAGGAACTCGGCAGCGCCGAAACCCGCGATCACTATGCCCGACTCGTTGTTCCAATAGAGGTCGCGGCTGATGGCGAGTCCGGAAGTAGCGACCTTGGCACCGCTGTCGAGAGTTTTTCCAGCTCAACTTCGATAGCCCGTCGGATGGCCCGTCTGCACAGTCGAGCTATTGATCCTGAGCGGACTCGGGCAAATCGCGGAAGGCTCGGATGTTTACGCAGGTGCTGCACGTCAGCTTTCACGATGCTGCGGAATAGAGACCTCACCTGCCTTTCGGAGATCGAACCGCGGGATTCGATTATCTCCTCGGCCTCCATCCGTAGACGATCCTTCTGTATCCGGAGCCAGTTGCAGACAAATGCGTAGCAAGAATTCTCCTGGCGGGCCCGGGAGAACAGGCTCGAGCTCCGCTCGAGGAACGCAAGAAAGTCTTGACCGTACGCCTCAAGACGGGGCAGGCGACGCGAGCCAAGTTCGGCGCGGTACCGTTTGATAATCGTCTCCCACGGAACATTCATAAAATCGGCGTTCCCAAATATCATGACGCCGACGGGCTCATACTTTGAGAGCGTAAACAGTTTATTTGTTTGGTAAATTTTGGGACCTTCCGGCAGTTGGAGGGTCACGGCGCTATCCGCAGCAAGGGCGACGGCATTGCGGTTTAGAACAGCTACTTCCGCAGTCATTGGAGTCGCGCAAATTATACCCGCAATTTTTCCGCGGAGGTGGAGTTTTCAAGAGCCGTGGCGCGGTCGGTGTCACGTTTGGCATCAGAGTCGGATATCACAGACTGGCTAAGTTCGGGCGGGGTGTAAGCTGGGAGGTATGAAAAAGCAGGCGTCGGACCAGTCGTTTCACGATCGGCGGTATCAGGAGCGGAAGCGGGCGGAGGCGGCGAAAAAAGCCGCGCCCAAGAAAGTGGTGGGCGAGAAATCTGAAAAACAGAGTGGCGAGTCCCGAGCACCTGGCAGCGAATAGGCTGGGCGGGCGACGTCCGCTTCGAGATCCTCGTGGTGCAGGCGGGTAGAAGCAGGTTCCTCACTTCGTGCGGAATGACAAAGTCCTAGTTAAAAGTCCTGATGCAAGAGAACGCCTGGGTTGACGTGGCGGCTATGCGTTCTGTAGATTCTGTTTGAACTGAAAGTATCGATATGGCCGACCTGACTGGCGTGCAGAAGGCGTACATCTTGCACTGGGGCGAGATGGGGACGCGGTGGGGGATCAACCGGACGGTGGCGCAGATTCATGCGCTGCTGTATTTGTCGCCGCGGGCGCTGCCGGCGGAGGAGATTGCGGAGACGCTGAGCGTGGCGCGGTCGAATGTGAGCACGTCGATACGGGAGCTGGAGACCTGGGGGATTGTGCGGGCGGTGCACGTGCTGGGCGACCGGCGGGAACATTATGAGTCGATGAAAGATGTGTGGGAGATGTTCCGGCTGGTGATTGAGCAGAGGAAGCGGAGGGAGATCGATCCCACGCGGGAGATGTTGCGGCGGAGTTTGGAGGAGCTGGATCCGAAGGAAGCGGGGGCGGAGTTTACCCGCGAGCGGCTGGCGGCGATGGCGGGATTTTTTGACGCGGTGACGGAGTTGCATGATCAGATGAAGAGTCTGCCGACGGGGACGGTGAGGAAGTTGTTAAGGATGGGGGCGAAGGTGAGCGGGAAGAAGAAGTAGCGAGTTGCGAGTACCGAGTTGAGTTGCATAGGTCCTTCGGGCCCAAAGTGCGGCCCTCAGGATGACAAGCGGTCTTACATTCTTCATGAGGTGAGTTGCTAGATGGTGCAGGACGAGCAGAAAAAGATTTGGGTGACGCTGACGGAGTTGCCGTTGTCGATTGCGTTGGAGTGGCCGTTTCACCGGTCGACTTCGGGGGCGGATTTTTGGGTGTTGCACGGGGACATACGGCTGGAGAATTCGGAGGGGCTGCATGCGCCGGTGGCGGTGAATCTATCGGCGACGGTGCGGGAGGTGTTGGCGTCGCTGGAGCCGAAGGATGCGGAGGCTCCGGTGATCAACGCGCTGCGCAAGGAAGTGGACCGGAGGCAGATTGAGTTTGCGAAGTCGGGGAAGCTGGTGCCGGTGGCGTTTTCCAGCCGGTATTACGACTTCAAGCGGCAAAAGTGGGTGTTTGGAAAAGCCTCGGATGAGGTCATTGCCACGTTTCTAGAGCGCAAGGTTTATTGGGAGACGAAAGTGAGGTCAAATTCCCCATTCCTTCGACAAGCTCAGGGCGGGCTCTCTCGCACAGAACGCGAGAAGGATGGGGCACCCGCGGTCGAGAATAGAGTTTGGATTGCCGATCCAACGGAGGCCCAGTATTTGGAGACGACGCCGGCGCATTTGATTGAGGTTGCGGGACGGCTGGTGGCGGGGGATGGGCTAGTGCGGATGGACGGCGACTGGGCGGAGGCGACTCCGGGATTGATGGGGCAGGCGGAGCGATTTGAATCGGCGATGCGGACGGCGGTGGAGCAGTTGGAGAAGAAGCACGCGTTTGAGCGAGGATGATCGTAACGAGCACCGAGTTCCGCGAGCATCCCGGAAAATTCCAGAGGCGAGTATAGAAATCTTCAGGCTCGCTTACCTTGTGCGCCGCTGAGTTGCATGGGGTAGATCTCGAATCGATTAAGGCCTGCGCGCACGGAAGGGTCATTCTCGCCAAATTGCCGGGCCTCGGCCTCATCCTCGACCTCAAGCACAGCGAGCCCGAAGGCGCCACCCGGTACCATGACTGGACCAAAAACAAGAATTCTGCCCTCGGTGAAATGTTGCTGAAAGTAGCGCGCGTGCTCCTTCATCAGTTGATTCTCGTCGTCCGTAATATCCTGGGGGAACGTGGAGCGCGGAGGGACGAGCTTGAAGAAGTAATGTCGTTTGCTCATGGCTGAGGCATTCTAGCGCAGGTTGGGCACAGCTAAAATTGAAAACGTTGGCAGTTTCCTCGCTTCTTGGGAGCGACAATCGGTGTTCGGCCTCCGTAAGCGGTTAGTTGGTCGGTTTTCCGCCCCTGCTGTCTAAATTAGTTATGGACATTTTGTCGGCGCACTGGGACGTCATAATGATTTGGAAACTGATGTCGCGAACGGCGCGACTCTATGCAGTCTTTCTGTTGGTATTCGGAGGGTATGCAAGCTATTCTCTGGTCCGAGTCTTTGCCGGTCTCGGTAATTTACACGAGAAATCCACCTTGATTTGCGCCGAACGCCGCATCGCGAACGTCCGCCAGATTATCTTGTTACTTCTGCTTCTGTTTGGGATGACCGTCGCAAACGAAGCGTTCACCTGGCTTCGCGCAGCTCGTTTTTTGCAATCGCCATGCGGCGATTGCGTCTGGCCATTTGGAGCTTGGACAGTATTTGCCTTCATTGTATTGGCTACACTTCTTTCTCTGCATGCATTTCAGTGGTTGGCGTCTGTTCGGTTGCAGCGGCGTGCAGCGCACCTCAGCGGCTGAAGCCGGTTCCTTCTAAGATTTCTGATTTGGCACGACTAAAGTCGTGCCCTTCCCGGTCACGCTCCCACCTGAGTACATCTAACGTCTACGACTCTTGTGACGATTTCCGCGAAAACAATCCCCAGCAGAATCTCGGGGCGATGGCGTAGTTTATCTGGATGAGAACGATGGCAGCGATCGCCCAGTATGTGTTGATGAAGCAGAGCGCCGCACCGGCGGCGTAGAGGGATTGGGCGATGACGATGCGGCGGATTACTGCGGGATGGATTTCGGGCTGGAGATCGTCGACGAGGAGGTGGGCGCGGGTGGCGTAGTTCCAGCTCCAATAAAGTGTGAGTCCGAGGAGGAGGATGTTGCTCCAATAAACGAGGAGCGCGGTGCGGTAGTGGATGAACTCGGCTAGCAGCGAGGTGGAAAAGGGCGTGAGGCAGATGGCGCAGAGGAAGGCGATGTGGATCCAGGCGAGATTGCGGTCGGAGCGGGCGAAGTAGTTGAGTTGGGTTTGCTGGCCGACCCAGAAGATGCCGTTGGTCATGATGCTCATGAGGAAGACGAGCAGGCGCGGGGAGAGTGCGATGAGGACGCGGCGAAGGTCGTGCTCCGAGTGGACGGCTTCGGCGGCGGGGACGCGCAGGTCGAGGACGAGGAGCGTCATGGCTACGGCGAAGATGCCGTCGCTAAGGGCGGCGATGCGCTCCACACTTTGACCTGCAACGCGGTTGTACAGGGAGTGCATCCAAGGGAGTTTAGCATTGGGTTCTTTGGCACACCGAGACTAAGGAAGCAGAATGGGACATAGGTCTACTCGGGCCCGGGATCGGGCTTGCGGTGCTTTCGTGATGCTGTACTTGCTGGCGGTGTTGTGTCCGGGAGCGGCGTGGGCGCAGGGCAGCGAACCTTCTCCGAATCCTCCGCAGAACCCTCCTGCGAATCCTCCTCAGAATTCTTCTGAAAATCCTCCTCCAGCTCCGGCGCAAGACACGGGACAGACGCAGGGGAAAGAGCTTCCGGATGCGCCGGGGGAAAACAAGAAAGATGAGAGCGCGAATCCGGTGCAGGAGATACGGGACAAGACCAAGCAGATTGTGTCGCAGACCACGGACACGGCGAAGACCACTTTGCTGAAGGCCCGAGATTGGGAGTCGGGGTTAATCTCGGGAATTTATGTGGGGAAAAACCGCAAGCTGGTGCCGATGAATGGGCATCAGCGCTTGGATTATTACCTGCGCCAGACGTTCACTACTCCTGAGGCCTATATGAAGAGGATGTTTGCGGCTGGGGTCGATCAGGCGCGCGGGGTGCCTTACCAGTGGGACGATGGATTGGCCGGGTACGCGGAGCGCTTCGCTTCGCGCGAAGGACAGTTTTTTACATCGAATTCTTTGGCCGCTTTGGGGAATGCGAAGCTGGGGTACGAGGTTCGTTATGACAAGTGCAAGTGCTCTGATTTTCGCCATCGGATGCGGCATGCTATTTTGCGGAACTTTGTGACTTACGACCGGAGCGAGGAGAATTTGCGTCCGCAGTGGGCATTGTATGGCGGGGCCTTTGGCGGAGGGTTGATGGCTACGGCCTGGAAGCCGAGTCCGAAGAATGCCTGGGCGAATGGTGGCTGGGCGGTGTTGGGGCAGGCGGCGTATGGGTCGCTGGTGAATTTAGTTACAGAGTTCGGGACGGAGATTAATCGGAAGCAGGGAGTGAAGTAGGGGGAGGACTGACTATTGGTGAACAGTTCGCAAAAAACCTTCTTGTGGACAGGAGACGTTGGGAAGCGGTACTTTTCTCGAGCGAAAGGCTTCTCGCCGAACTACGCCCACTATGCGGCGGTCTTCAGCCTATGTAAGTACTTTCTTTCCATCCAGCCGACCCATGTGCAAGCTAGGAACACTCCACAACCAGGCACGATGGCGTCACGCGCGACCTGCTTCCAGAAATACGAATACTGAACTGAGTCCCTCAGCCAGTCCCACCGAGTCATCTTAGTGCGCCTTTTGGCGAGCGCAGCCTCCACCTCGTTGACTGTCATATTTCCCATCTGATGACGTTCAGCCTCGCTCACTGGCGGGTCGAATTTAATCCCACCATGAAACGATGTAAATGCACTGAGAAGATTGATTGCGGGACCAAGAAGGACCGCGACGAGCAGAGAACGTAGCAAGAGAGCCTTCACCGTTTACCTCGCGCTTTAACGGGACAGTTTAGCGAAGGGCAGGGGCAGGCACAGCATGACTGTCGTAACCAGCCGTGAGATGCTCAAAATCTCCGCCGAAGGGTTTGGCTCTCGGTCCGACAGCTAAAGCCACTTTCGAAAGAAAGACAGCCTACCGCAGCGCTGGAAGCGTTGCGCCACCCAAAGGCTGGCTTTCGCTCGGGCTGTGCTCTACTTCATTCTTGGTACTCGAACCGGTAGATAAACCATTCTGGCTCGATAGGCACGACATACAGACCGGTGGCAACTGCCCCTTTTTCTTGAGGAAGTTTCGCGCTCTCTAAGGAAGTAACCACAGTCTGCCGCCACCCTCCGGGGGGACCCGTCTTGGGATCCTTCGGGTAATAGCGCACGCCCATGTAGGAATCCGAACAGATTGCGCAACCGGACCCATAAAGCGAGAACTCGATGGAGCCATCTTCCCGGATAAGCACGTACTTGGCTCCAATTTTGCGAATGAGGTCCCGGTACTCCGGGACTAGCCGTCGGTGCAATCCATCGATATCAACTTTGCCGTCACTGTCGATAACGATAACGTGTGCGGATTGATCTCTTTGCAGCAGTGTAACGAATTGGATGTAATCAGCGCGGTTGCTCTCAAATTGTTTGCGCACATCTTGCTCAGGCGGAAGATCAGGCGGAAGATGATGTTCGTACTTGAGCCATAAGAGGAAACTAATCGGAGCCAGCAGGCAGAGACCCACGGAGAAGAGGCAGCTATAGAGCAAGATCTTGGGAAGTCTCTTCAAAACTCTCCTTCGAGTCACCGCCTCGCAAAGAGTCTTCGCCACGCAATTGTAGCCGCTCGCAGGTTCGTGACTTAAAGATTAGAGCATTTCAACGCCAAACTTGCGGCTTACGACGGTAACTGTCCGCAGCGCTGGAAGCGCTGCGCCACCCAAAGGCTGGCTTTCGGGGCGGGTCGGGATCGTGGTGATGGCGGGGAAAAGCAGGTTCCTCACTTCGTTCGGAATGACAAGGGTAGCGCGTGAGATCGTCCTGCGGACGATCTTACTTCGCTCAGGATGACACGGGGTGTGACAAGGGCTATTGCAGCAGCGTGCCTCCGTTGCCGTTGGGTTCTTCTTCTGGCGCCAGAACTACGGCGGCGGCTACGCGATCGCCCGGCTCCATGTGCAGGAGGCGGACGCCTTGGGCGTTGCGGCCGGATTCGCGAATGGTTTTGGAATCCATGCGGATGATTTTGCCGTAGTGACTGATCAGCATGACCTGCGAGGTTTCATCGACCAGCGCGATGGCGACGACTTTGCCTACGCGTTCGGTGGTCTTGATGTTGATGACGCCTTTTCCGGCGCGGTTGGTCAGGCGGTATTCGTCGGCGGGAGTGCGCTTGCCGTAGCCGTTCTCGGTTACGGAGAGAATCAGCGTGCCTTTTTGCGTGAGGTCGACGGCTTCGGCTGCCGGAATTTCTCCCTCGGACGCTAACGCATCCTGCACAGCCGCGGCGGCTGTCCCCACACTTTCGGCGCCGGGCTTGGGGGTTACCGTCATTCCTACCACGTAATCGCCTTCGTCCAGATTGATGCCATTGACGCCGTAGGCCGCACGCCCCATGGGACGGACATGATCCTCGTCAAAGCGAATGGCCATGCCTTCGTGGGAAGCGATGAACACGATCTGATTGCCGTTGGTGATGCGGGCGGCGACCAGCTCGTCCCCCGTTTCGATGTTGATGGCGTTGATGCCGTTGGAGCGCACGTGCATGAACTCGCGAAGCTCGGATTTTTTTACCAGGCCGTTGCGAGTGGCGAAGAAGATGTATTTATTTTCTTCCTCGAGATTGCGCACGGCGAGCATCGTGCGAACGGTCTCTCCTGGTTGCAGGCCGATGAGGTTGCCGATGTGCTTGCCGCGCCCGGCTGCGCTGACGTCGGGAATTTCGTAGACCTTGAGCCAGTAGACACGGCCTTTGTTGGTGAAGATCAGAATGTAGGCGTGGGTGGAGGCGATGAAGAGGTGCTCGACGAAATCCTCTTCGCGAGTCTTCATGCCCGTGCGTCCGGTGCCGCCGCGGCGCTGCATGCGGTAGGTGGAGATCGGCGTGCGCTTCATGTAGCCGGAATGGCTGAAGGTGACGGCGACCTGTTCATCGGCGATTAGATCTTCGAGAACAATTTCTGCGGCTTCGTCTTCAATGCGGGTGCGGCGCTCGTCTCCGTAGAGTTCCTTTACTTCTTCGAGCTCCTTCACGATGACTGAGCGAAGTTTTTTCTCCGAGGCGAGAATGGATTCGTACTCGGCAATGCGGGCGCGAACATCTTTCAACTCGTTCGAAATTTCATCGATGGAAAGCTTGGTGAGGCGGTGCAGTTGCAGTTCGAGGATGGCCTCGGCCTGGCGCGCGGTGAACGGCTTCTCGGGATCGAGCTTGGGAGCGCGGCCGGTGGTGTTGATGTCGATTTTCTTGCCGCCGAAGTAGGCGACTAAGTTCTCGCGGGCCTCGGCGCGGTTGGCGCTGGCGCGAATGATAGTGATGACGTTGTCGAGATGATCGAGGGCGGTGAGGTAGCCTTCGAGAATGTGCTCGCGATCCTTCGCTTTCTGCAACAGGAAGGCGGTACGGCGGCGGACAACTTCCACGCGGTGGTTGATGAAGTGCTTGATGGCCTGGATCAGGCCCATTTCGCGCGGCTGGTTGTTGACCACCGCGAGCAAGATCATGGAAAAACCTTCCTGCATGGCGGTGTGCTTGTAGAGCTGGTTGAGAACGATCTGCGGCTCGGCGCCGCGCTTGAGTTCGACTACGATGCGCATGCCGTCGCGATCGCTCTCGTCGCGCACGTCGGAGATGTCTTCGATTTCCTTGTCGTTGACCAGCTGCGCGATGCGCTTGATCAGGACGGACTTGTTTACCTGATACGGAATTTCCGTGACGATGATGGCTTCGCGATCTTTGCTGAAGGTCTCAATCGACGCCTTGGCGCGCATCATGAAGCGGCCGCGGCCCGTGCGGTAGGCTTCAAAGACTCCGGAGCGGCCGTGGATGATGCCGGCGGTGGGAAAGTCTGGGCCCTGCACGAACTTTAAAATTTCCGGGAGCTGCGCATTGGGGTTGTTGACCAGAGTAATGGTAGCGTCGACAATTTCGGTTAAGTTGTGTGGCGGAATTTTTGTGGCCATGCCGACGGCGATTCCGTCGGAGCCATTGACCAGAAGATTCGGAATGCGCGCCGGAAGAACGTCGGGCTCGACTTCACTGCCATCGTAGTTGGGGCGGAAGTCGACGGTTTCTTTATCGAGGTCTTCGAGCAGGGCGGTGGCAACTTGCGCGAGCTTGGCTTCGGTGTAGCGATCGGCTGCGGGAGGATCGCCGTCGACCGAGCCGAAATTTCCCTGGCCGAAAATCAGCGGGTAGCGCAGGCTCCAGTCTTGCGCGAGGCGCACGAGAGCGTCGTACACGGCGAGATTGCCATGGGGATGGTACTTGCCCATGACGTCTCCAACGATGCGGGCGCACTTGCGCGTGGCGCGATTGGGCTGCAGGCCCATCTGCTGCATGGTGTAGAGAATGCGGCGGTGCACGGGCTTGAGTCCGTCACGGACATCGGGCAAGGCGCGGCCGATGATAACCGACATGGAATAGTCGAGATATGACTTGCGCATCTCGTCTTCAATGTTGACGGGCTGAATGTGCAGAGCGCCGGGACCTTCACCGCCGGGCGGTGGGGTCAGGGGAAGTTCGGGATTTTGATCGTCAGGCATGGGTAAGGTCTTGGGTGTTAGGTCTTAGGATTTGTTCTCTGATATTGTCGATCTTGCGACGCTTCGAAGCTGTGCTAAACGGCTGCATTTACAGTAGGTTAGTAGGATTGTTGCTGAACAATATTGTAGCACGGCAAAGGCCTGTTGTGGGCTCCGATCAGGAGGTTTGTTGCTTATGGCGGTTCTGATCGTGTCGCTGGTTTCGTGGGTCGTGTTTCGTGGAATTAGCCGGTTAGGAAATAGAGAGGATTGTTAACAATCATGTTCAGAACTCGGATCAAGAGAGAGATTGTTGCCGAATTCTTGCCGCCGGCGCGGGCTCGCAAGAAACACAGGGTAATCATTTTGTGCGATGGGATGCCGTCCATTCCGCGCAAGCAGGCCTTGGTGGAGTTTCTCGCGGGAAAAGGATTCTGGGTTGTGTATCCGCGGTATCGCGGAGCGTGGGAAAGCGGCGGGGAGTTTCTGCAGCGGTCGCCGGACGAGGACATTCTGGATGTAGTCGACGAGTTGCCAAAAGGGCTGGTTGAGATTGCGTTTGGCCGGCGGTTTTCGCTCACGCCCGATCAGATCTTTGTGATTGGAGGAAGCTTTGGCGGGGTAGCCGCGATTCTAGCCTCGCTGGATCAGAGGGTGAATAAAGTGGTGGCGAATTGCCCGGTGACGGACTGGACGATTCTGGATCGTTCGGAAAAAGTGGAAACCTCCGAAGAAAATTACGCCGAGTATATCCGCGAGGCGTTCGGCAACGGATATCGTCTTTCGGACGCGAACTGGGATAAGCTGCGGGGCGGGAGTTTTTACAGTCCGTGGCACCGTAGGCGAGAAATCGATGCAACGAAGGTGATCATTTTTCATGCGATGGATGATCCCCATGTGCCGTTTGAGGGCAGCGTGCGGTTTTCCGAGGAGACGGGAGTATTGCTGAAGTCAGTGAGGCGCGGCGGGCACTTGAGGACGGAATTTGTGGTGCAGAGGTATTGGGAAAGAATTAAGAAATTCCTCGATTCTACGGGCGGGTGATCACTTCGTTCGGCGAGGAAGGCAGAACAAACTTCACGCTGCGTTCAGCGTTCGCCCGCAGAGTTTGAGGAACGTCGAGAGCCGCGAGATCGATTTTCTTGTTCCAGTATCCGTCGGTGTAGTAATCGCCACGGGCGTAGAGCATGCCATCGGCGATGGTGTAGTCGTGGACTTCTTCGCTGTGCCCGTCGCGAAAGATGAGAATCGCGGGCGGCAAGGATTGTGGCGTTGCAGTGGCGACCAGCGGCGCCTGGGCCGAACTCGACGTAGCGGAATTCGATGCGGCGTGGTTGGGCGTCACGTTCAGCAATCGAGGGTCGTCATTGGCCGCGGTGCTGGTGACGCGGACGTAACGGCCGTTTTGGAGTTCGATCAGCAACGCATCGCTCGACGAAGGCTGAGTGCTGTTCATCGAGCTCATGGCTGGTCCCATGAAATTGGCGCCGGGACCGGCCATTTGGCTGAGGGCCTGCAGCAAGTAGGCCGGCGGCTCGGAGGCAACGGGGTAGCCGGTGGAATAAATGTCGCCGGAATCGAAGGCGTCGCCGAAAAACGGGAACGGCAAGGAAGCGTAAGAAGAGTACGGAGAAGAGCGGCGGAATGCAGCTCCATGGCCGTTGCGTCCAAAACCAAGGCCAAAATTGCCGGCGGGTGAACGGAGGTGCGGAGTTGCGGCGTGTGCCGGAGCAGCGGAGTGACCTCCGGATGCGGCACGCTGCGCCGCGGCATAAGGGACAAGAGCGAGCGCGGCGATGAGAGCGAGGAATCGCATGGTCAGTTGGCCTGCGCCGATGGCGGCAATTGGAAGACGACACCATGATCGTCGTTTTGCTTTTGTGTCGCCGGGAGATCGAGATCCGCTAGAGCAATCTTGCGCGGATGGCCTGGCGTTAGATCGTACAGCGTCTGGCTGACGATGGCGTAATTGTTCACCTCGAGTTGACGACCATCTTTGAAAACGAGGGTGGTCGGAGGCTGCGGCGGCTCGGGATCGATCTGGACAGTCTCTTCCGATCCAGTCGACGAAGGCGGAACGTAAGAGTCCGGGCCTGATCCGCGCCGATCAAAGATCGTGGGACCGCCTTGATACTCGGCGTCGTCATCGTCACCGGTAGTGTCAGCATCGCTGACATCGACGGCGTAGGGCACGGGCAGAGCGTACACACACGGATAATAGGCAGTGCCGTTAGCGATGTGATGAGAGGGATGCTGGCCGTTGTGCGAGCTGCCAGGTGAATGCGGGCCGTAATGATTCGCGCTCACCGACCCAAAGCCATGATGCACAGAAGTTGAGCCAGTTGGGGGCGGCACGTTGAAAGCCGTTGGGGGAGCTACTCGGATAGCAGTGGGAGGAGCTACGCTGGCAGAATGTGCGAAGCCGGAAGAGCCATTCGTCTGCGCGAAGCCGCTGGAAGCCAAAAGAAGCGCGAAGACAGCAAGTGAAGCCGGAATCGAGCGTCGCGACAGGCGATTCACGACTTTATGATACCCCAAAGGGAACGTCATGGCGCACCTCCTCAGAGGATCCCTTACGGGTTTAGATCGCAGTAACCCGAGCAGAGATGCGTGGGGAATTGTACAGAAGTGTTAGCGCAGTACATCTGCGAACTCATCCGCGTGGAACCTGGATCAGGGCCGAAAGACTCCAGAGAATATAGGCGCCGACCAGTGCCCAAACGCAGGCGGTGACGAGCGTGCGAGCGGGAGTTTCCATGAGGTCGGCGAGCACGCCGGAGACGAAAATAAAGAGGAAGGGGACGGAAGCAAGCAGGAAGCCGGCGCCCGCCACGCGCGGGTGGGCGATGCCAAGTCCAATGAAAAGAAGCGCGAGCAGCAGCGGGGCGGTGTTGCCGAAATAGCGGGTGCGCGGCCAGGCGAAATAGGTCGCGATCGCGGCTGGAAGCAGGAGAGCGAACGCCGGACAGGCACGCAGTATCAGCGATCCAACCCGCCGATAGACGGCAAGCACGGTGAAGCTGCGCCAGGTCGCTCCCCAAAAAGAGGCGTGCTGCATTCCCTGTACAAAGGCTTTTGGTTGAAAGAAATATGCAGCGAAAAGCAGAAGCAGACCCACCAGACAGGCAGCAAACCAGATGGTGATGGCGGCTCCGCGGCGGATGGGCGCGAGATAGAGCAGGAAGGCGAGAGCGATGGGGACGACGACGATCATGGAGAACTGGGAGCCCACAGCAATCGCGAGAGAGATCCCGAGCAACACGATGCGGCGCCAGTTCCAGAGAACGACTTCGCGCGGCGCGTACAGAGTGTGGGCCACAGCGATAGCGGTAAAGATGGCTCCGAAGGATCCCCACGTCGCGAGGATTTCCGGCTCGACGTGCCAGACGGCGGTGGCTTGCAGCACGGCGGGAGAAAAACAGTAGAGGGTGAGGGCGAGGAATCCGCCAGAATTGCCGCAGAGCCGGCGGGAGACATACCACAGCGATGCGCCGAGGAAGACGCCGAAGGCGAGGAACGGGATGCGCGGAAGCCAGCGCCAGTACGGGGAAGATTCGGAACCGGCCAGGGCTTGAGGCCAAGCAAGCAAGGGCGCGGCGGTTACCAGGGAAAGCAGCGGGGAGTGTTCGGTATCGAAGCCCGCGTCGTCGCGGGCGACTTCGAGGGGTAGCGAGCCTGATGCGTCAGGGAACGGAGCGCCAGCAATGCCGCCGCCGTGGATTTGTCTCCAGCCGGCGGCGATGCGAACTTGTTCGGACGCGCTCACACCCAAAGGCCCGGTCGATTCAGGCTCGCGCAGTTCGGAATGCACGAGCCACACCGCTTGCGCCAAGAAAATGAGCAACAAGACTCCGGCCAGAAATTGGGGCCTGCCAAAGCGTTCGCGGGTGAAAAATCGGGTCATGAGGCGGGACGAAGTGTTTTACCATGAGCGGGGCTGTTTGAGGAAACGGTGTGACCGATTTCAGAATCGATGACGCAACCAACGCGGCCGGTGGAGAGCGGACGCCGGCGAACCCGGAAACGGTGCGGCCCGCCGCTCCGGAGTTTGCGGTGCAGCCCTCGTACGTGCGGACGGTGTTTCTTGGGCCGGACGGATTGCGCGCGGGATGGGGATTCGCGTTCTACGTGGCGATGTTTTATCCGCTGCAGTTTGTAGTCAGCCGGTGGATTGGGTCTCTGGAGTTGGGCGCGAGCGGGCTGTGGTCGATGATGCTGGAGGAGCTTGGAATGCTTCTGGCAGCGATGCTTCCGGCAGTCGTGCTGGGAAGAGTTGAGAAGCGGGCGTGGGGAACATATGGTCTGCCGGGACGGCTGGTGTTTGGAAAATTGTTCTGGGTGGGAGCGGCGTGGGGATTCGCCAGCATTACGCTGCTGCTGGCGGCGATGTATGGCTTGCGGGTTTTCGAGCTGGGACATCTGGCGATACATGGCGGCCGAATCGTGAGGTTTGCATTGTTCTGGGCAGTATTTTTCCTGCTCGTAGGCTTCTTTGAAGAATTCCTGTTGCGCGGATATTCGCAATTTACGCTGACGCGATTGATTGGCTTTTGGCCGTCCGCGGTAGTGCTCTCGTGCACCTTCGGTCTGATCCATTTGCAAAATGCGGGGGAGCAATGGACGGGATTGGCGGCAGCGGCGGCGATCGGTTTCTTCTTTTGCCTGACCTTGCGCCGTACGGGAAATTTGTGGTTCGCGGTGGGCTTTCATATGGCGTGGGATTGGGGAGAAACATTTTTTTATTCCGTGCCGGATAGCGGAACGCTATTCCCGGGACATCTGCTGAAGTCGTCGTTTCACGGTCCGCGCTGGCTCACCGGGGGGATGGTTGGTCCGGAGGGCAGCGTGCTTTGCTTTTTGGTGATCGCGGTGACGTGGATGGCGTTCGCGCGGGCATATCCGGAAGTGAAGTATCAAATGGGAAAATCTTTAACACAGAGGACACCGGGGATCACAGGGTAGATCCCGGTTTGAAAACTTCAACGCAAGAATCCGCGATTTTGGTTTCTCCTAATCTTCGCCTCAGCCTATACTCGTTGGAATGATCCCGGAAACCGATTTGCACACGCCGTTGCGGCGCTACTGGGGGTACAGCACATTCCGCCCGCTGCAGGAGCGGATTGTGCGCAGCCTGCTGGCGGGGCGCGACACCTGCGTGGTGATGCCGACGGGCGGGGGCAAATCGTTGTGCTATCAGCTGCCGGCGGTCGTATCGGGCGGAACGGCGGTGGTGATTTCGCCACTCATCGCGCTGATGCAGGATCAGGCGACGCAGCTGGCTCAGATGGGCATTCCGGCGGCCGTGCTCAACAGCACGATGAATGAGGCCGAACAGAATAAGGTGATGTCGAAGGCGCGGGAGGGGGCTTACCGGCTTTTGTATGTGTCGCCGGAGCGCGTGGCGCGCGGAGACACCATGGGCTGGATGCAGCAGGTGCCGGTGACGTTTTTCGCAATCGATGAGGCGCACTGCATCTCGGAGTGGGGACATGAATTTCGTCCCGAGTACCGGCAGTTGAACCGGCTGCGGACGAAGTTTCCCGATCGTCCCATTGCGGCGTTTACGGCCAGCGCGACTCGGCACGTGCGGCACGACATTCTGGCGCAGCTGCAATTGCGCAATCCCGACAAATATATTGCCAGCTTTTACCGGTCCAATCTGCGCTATTTGGTGCGCGAGTGCGAAGGGCGGGAGCAGATGGAGATGCTGCTGAAAGCGCTGGAAAGCTACGCGGGCAGCAACGTGATTGTTTATTCTCCCACGATCAATCGCGTGGAGGAGACGGTGGATTTTCTGGAAGATCACGACATTGCGGCGGTGGGATATCACGGCAAGATGGAGGGCGCGGACCGGCGGCGCGCGCAGGAACGGTGGATGTCGGACGAGGTGCGGGTGCTGGTGGGGACGATTGCTTTTGGATTGGGGATCAACAAGGCGGCGGTGCGGGCGGTGATTCACTTGTCGCTGCCGAAATCTATCGAGCAGTACTACCAGGAGGCGGGACGGGCGGGGCGCGATGGGGCGAGCGCGGATTGCGTTTTGCTGTGGCAGAAAAAAGATGCGGGGCTGCTGGGATTTTTTGCCAATCAGATTACCGACGCGGAAGAGCGGAATCGGGCGTGGGAGCGGTATCGGATCATCCGTGAGTTTGTAGAGTCGAAGCGTTGCCGGCATCGGCAGATCTGCACGCACTTTGGGGAGACTCCGAAGTGGGAAGGTTGCGGCTCGTGTGATGTGTGCGGGAGCGTGGCGGAGTGGATGGCTCGGCCTGCCGCGTCCAGAAAGAGCGCGGTGACGGGCAAGAAACGGTCGGCGCTGAAGACAGTTCATGCTGCGCCAGCGGGCTCGGAATCCGGAGAAGCTTTCCTGGACGAGCTGCGCGAGTATTTGCGCGAGTGGCGGCGCGCGATGGCGAAGGACACGAGCGTTCCCGCCTACATCGTCTTGCACGATTCGTCTCTCGAAGAAATTTGCCGCCGGCAGCCGAAGTTGCTCGCGGAGCTTCTAGAGATTCCGGGAATCGGAGAGCGGAAGGCGGAGGTATATGGGCAGGAAATTCTAAACGCGTTGGAAAGATTCCGGCGAGGAGAGCGGGCCAGCAGTTCTGAGCCAGCAGCCAAGCCTGGAGATGAGACTCTTCGTTTGTTGAACGAGGGGCGAACGCTGGAAGAGATTGCGCAGGCGCGCGGCAGGCAAGTTTCAACGATCGTGAGTGCGGTCGCGAATCTGCTGGAGACGGGGCAGGTGGAGTTTCAGTCTGCCTGGGTGAGCAAGGAAAAGCAGTCGGTGATTGAAGCGGCGTGCGCGAAGGTAGGAATGGATCGGCTCAAAGCGCTGAAAGATATCTTGCCGCCGGAAATTACTTATGACGAGATCAAGTTGATAGTTGGAAAGATGCGGCGGGAAGAGGGGTTGAGAAAAACGATTTCGGCGTAGAGATTACCCGGGCAGCAGATTGCATAGGTCCCCTTCGGCTGCGCTCAGGGCAGGCTTTCGCCCCGCTCAGGATGACAGCGACTCCACAAAAGTTTCTTAAGGCGCGAGAACTTGCTTCGCGGCTTCCTGGCCGGACCGTACGCAGTCAGGGACGCCGATGCCGCGGTAGCCATTGCCGGCGAGGGCGAGTCCGGGCAACTGCTGGCGGAGCCGCTCGATGCGGTCGAGCCGTTCCAGGTGGCCGACGCCGTACTGCGCCATGGCGGATTTCCATTTATAGACGCGGGCGAAGAGCGGCGTAGCGCGGAGACCGACGATCTGCTGCAGTTCCGTGCGCACAATCGCGATAATGGCGTCCTCGGAAAGCTGCCAGATGTTCTCGGCGTTCGATCCGGCGAAGAAACAGCGCAGCAGAGCGCGATCTTCCGGGGCGCGGTGAGGAAATTTGTTGTGGACGAACGTGGCGGCCAGCAGACGTTTGTCTTCACTGCGCGGGACGAGAAATCCAAAACCGGGAGGCAACGACCGGCGGACGTCGCGACCGTAGCCGAGGCCGACGGTGATGGAAGAGCTGTAGCCGATGGCGGCAAGTTCGGCGGAGAGCTCGGGACTGCATGTGGAGAGAAGCTTGGCTGCGGCGAGGGCGGGCAGGGCAAGAATGACGGCGTCGAAGCGATCGGATTTCGATGCCGTGACGACGTTCCACCCTCCGGCCTCGTTCTGAATAGATTGCACCGGCGCGTTGCTTATTAAAGAAGCCTGATTCAAGCGCGGGACCAGGGTTTCGACGAGCTGTTGCATGCCGTTTTTCAGCGAGGTGAAGAGCGGCGGGGCAGGTTTGTTCGCGGGTCGCGGCATTTTCTTACGAGCGGCGAGCATGGCGCGACCGAGACTGCCGTGAGTGCGCTCCATCTCGGCGAAGCGCGGAAGAACGGCGCGCACGCTGAGGCTAGCGGCTTCTCCGCCGTATACGCCGGAGAGCAGCGGGTCGGCGAGGCGGTCGACCATCTCCATGCCATAGTGGCGCTCGACTAAAGACGCGACACTTTCGTCGCCATTCGCGGCGCTGGGCGGATGGAATAATTCCTGCGCCATGCGGAGCTTCGTGGTCCAGGAAAAAAGTGGCGAGAATCCGGTGGGCAGGATTTTGGTTGGGACCATGAACATGAGGCCGTCGGGCATGGGAATGAGGCGGCCGCGAACCAGGATGTAGGTTTTGCGGTCGGCATCGTTCGAGCCGATGAGCTGATCGCCCAGACCAAGAGCGCGGCAGAGGTCGGCGGCCCAGGGCTTTTCGGTGATGAAGGAATCGGGGCCGGCTTCGACAATGCAGCCGTCGATATGCTCGGTGCGAAGTACGCCGCCGAGTTGCGCCGCGGATTCGTAAAGAACGTATTCGACTGCTCCGGCGCGGCGGGGTTCTTCGAGCGCGAAGGCAGCGGAGAGTCCGGAGATGCCGCCGCCGATGATCGCGATGCGGGTCATGTATGTGAGGTGCTGACCTCAGCGGCTAAAGCCTCTTTCCTAAAAAGCTGGTTCATCGCAGCGCTGAAGCGCTGCGCCACCCAAAATCAAACCGGGAGGCCATCGCCCTGCGTTCACGTTCACTCCTGCTGTTTACCGAGCCTTGCACGGTACTCCTGCACCAGGCGCGCCAGGTTCTTCACGTTGTCGACAGGCGTTTCGGGTAATATGCCGTGGCCGAGATTGAAGATGTGGCCAGGACGCCCGGCAGCCAGTTGAAGAATATTTTCCGCGCGAGACTTCAATTCTTTCCAATCCGCGAAGAGGAGAACAGGATCGAGATTTCCTTGCACGGCACAGCGATGGTTGAGATCGCTCCAGCCCTTATCCAGCGGGATGCGCCAGTCGAGGCCGATAACTTCGGCTCCAGTTTCGTTCATCGCGGGAAGCAAGGTGGCGCTGTCGGTGCCGAAATAAATGATGGGCGCGCCGGTTTTCTGGAGGCGCTTCACGAGAACGCTGACATGGGGCAGAACGTAGCGTCGATAATCTTCCACGCTGAGGCAGCCGACCCAGCTATCGAAAATCTGTATGACATCGGCGCCAGCGCGCACCTGGGAGGCAGAGTACTCGGCGGTCACATCCACCAGCTTGCGCATCAGCGCATCCCAGTTGGCGGGGGAGTTGTACATCATCTTCTTGGCATGGAGATAGTGGCGCGAGCCGCCGCCCTCGATCATGTAGCTGGCGAGAGTGAAAGGCGCTCCGCAGAAACCGATCACGGGAATTTTCCCGGCGAAATGTTTTGCCACCAGGCTCACCGCCTCGGAGACATAGCCGAGTTCGGCGGCGCGGTCGGTGCGCAGTTGAGCCACATCTTCCGTGGTACGCACGGGCTTCTCGATGACCGGGCCTTCCCCCGCGGAAAAATGAAAGGGCAGACCCATGACTTCGAGCGGGAGCAGGAGGTCGGCGAAGATGATGGCGGCGTCGACGCCGAGAAATTCCGCGGCGGTGATGGTGACTTCGGCGGCGAGTTCAGGCTTCTTACAGATTTCGAGCAGAGAATGCTGCTTGCGAACGGCGCGGTACTCGGGCATGTAGCGTCCAGCCTGGCGCATAAACCAGACGGGAGTGTGGTCGACAGGTTGGGATTTACAGGCGCGAACGAAGCTGGAGTTGGGTGCGGACATGATCGATAAGATAGACCGACTACTTTAGCATTTTTGCGGAAAGGCGTGCCCGCGGCGAAGCGGTGTTTGTGCGAGACTGTGGATACGAGGGAGGCGTCGATATGGGCGAAGCAGCAATCATAAAAGAGAAGGCGGAGCTCGCCGTTGTGGATGGAACACGGATGGCGGCGTATGTGGCGCGGCCTGGGGATGGTGGGCAGCATCCGGGATTACTCATCTTCCAGGAAGCTTTTGGCGTGAACCATCACATACGCGATGTAACGAAGAGGTTTGCGGCACAGGGATATGTGGCGATCGCTCCGGAGCTGTTTCATCGCACGGCGCCGCCGGGATTTGAGGTAAGTTACACAGATTTTCCTTCCGTGATGCCGCACATGCAGGCGGTGACGACGGAGACTGCGGAGGCGGACATACGGGCGGCGTACGACTGGCTGGGGTCGAATGGGGCGGTAAAGGCGGGCGAGATTTCGTGCGTGGGATTCTGCATGGGCGGGAAAGTTTCCTTCATTGCGAACAGCGCGGTCCGGCTGCGGGCGGCGGCTTCGTTTTATGGAGGAGGAATCGCGCCGGGGCTACTGGGGCGGGCGGCAAAGTTGCAGGCTCCCTCCTTATTTATATGGGGCGGATTGGACAAGCACATTCCGCCGGAGCACCGGCGAGTCGTGACCGAGGCTTTGAGCGCGGAGAAAAAGATTTATGTGAATGCGGAGTTTTCCCGTGCAGACCATGGATTCTTTTGCGACGAGCGGGCGGCGTATGAACCGCACTCGGCACGGCAGGCGTGGGCCTTGACGTTGGAGTTTCTGCGGTCGTGAGGAAGGCCGCCATTTTCATCGCGTCCGGCCTTCTTCTCGTTTTGATGGGAGCGGCACGTCAGACGGCTTCCGTTCCTGCCGCACAAGGGAGCAAGTCTCAAGCTGGTGCGCCTACCTTTTATAAGGACGTTCTCCCGATACTCCAAAATAAATGCCAGAGCTGCCATCGCAGCGGCGAACCGGCCCCGATGCCGCTGGTGACTTACGAGGACACGCGACCGTGGGCGGGAAAAATTGCGGCCGCGGTGGATATGAAAATGATGCCACCGTGGTTTGCCGATCCGCGGTACGGAAAGTTTGCCAACGATCCGTCGTTGAGCGCGGAGCAGATCAAGACAATCGGGGCGTGGGCTGATGCAGGAGCGCCTGCGGGCAATTTGAGCGACGCGTCTGCGCCACCGAAATGGAGTGAAGGCTGGAATATTCCGCAGCCGGATGTGGCAGTGAAGATGCCGAAGCCGGTGCCGGTTCCGGCGCATGGCGAGGTGGAATACACGTACGAAATTGTGCCCACACATTTTGTCGAGGATAAGTGGGTGCAGATGGTGGAGGTGCGGCCTTCCAGCCCGGCGCACGTGCATCACGCGGTGGTGTATATACGGCCTCCGGATTCGACGTGGCTGCGGCATGCGCCGGTGGGCGAGGCTTTCACGGCGTCGATGTTGAGCGATCCGGAGGAGCGACGGCAGGCGCACGAGACGACGAGCGATCTGCTGCTGGTGTATGCGCCGGGAAGTGCGCCAGACCGGTGGGCGGAGGGCATGGCGAAATTCGTTCCCGCGGGATCGGACCTCGTTTTTCAGATGCACTACACCACCAATGGCGAGGCGGCGAGCGACGAGACCAGCGTGGGGCTGGTGTTCGCGAAGAGTCCACCGAAGCGGAGGGTGGTCACGCTGCAGCTGAATAATCATGCGTTGATGATTCCGCCCGGAGCGGATAATTTTCGCGTGGAAGTGCAAGGAACGTTACCGAACGATGCACTCTTGCTGAGCCTGTTTCCCCATATGCACCTGCGCGGAAAGCGCTTCGAATACGACATTGTGCACGACGATGGCAGCGTGGAGCCGTTGCTGCGGGTGAACTATCACTTTCACTGGCAGTTGAGTTACAGGCTGGCGGAGCCGCGGGAGCTGAGGGCGGGGACGAAGCTGCGCGCAGTGGCATGGTACGACAATTCGAAGAACAATCCGCATAATCCCGATCCGGACAAGCTGGTGACGTGGGGCGATCAAACGTCGCAGGAAATGATGGTGGGATTTTTCGACGTAGCGATTCCGGCGGGCATGGACAAGTGGCAGTTCTTCATCCGGCGCAAGGAAATTGAGTGATCTGGGGATCGGGTCATTGGGCGATTGAAAAACTTACGGAACTGTCTGCGGCGCGAGTTTTGCTAGACTTCCGAGATTCCAACTGAGGCTAGAAACAATTATGAGTGGAGAACGACGCATCGAGGTGCGTTCGAATGGACAGCCCGGGGCCGCTGTCCCTACATTTGTTGTTTGGCTCGCGGCAGTCTTCGTAATTTGCGGCGTCGTGATGGGCGGCGCGAGGGCGCAATCCGCGGCCTCTTCGGGGCCGACGACGGCAGTGCAGCAGTTCAAGAATATCCAGGTACTGAAAGACATCCCGGCGGACCAGTTGATTCCGGCGATGCAGTTCATTACCGCGTCGCTCGGCGTGGAGTGCGAGTTCTGCCACGTGCAGGGGGCGTTTGAGAAGGACGACAAGAAGCCCAAGCAGATTGCGCGCAAGATGATGGAGATGATGATCACCATCAACCAGGAGAATTTCGACGGGAAGCGAGAGGTCACTTGCTACTCCTGCCATCGAGGCAACACCAATCCGGTGGCAACGCCATTGGTGATGACTGCCGATTCGAAACCGGAAATAGCGGAGCCGAAGGAGATCGACGAGGCGCAGGCGAAGGAGACTGGCGGACCGACCGCCGAACAGTGGTTTGATAAATACGTCAAGGCGGTGGGTGGGACCGCCGCGATCGAGAAAATTACCAGCCGGGTAATGAAGGGGACGATCACCTTCGGCGACAGAAATGTTCCGATCGAGATTTATTCGAAAGACCCGGACAAGCGGGTATCCGTTACTCACACGCCCGATGGAGACGGCATTACGGCGTTCGATGGACATGAAGGCTGGCTGGGCATTCTGGGACATCCGCTGCATGATATGCACGGTCCGGATATCGATGGAGCTTCGATGGATGCGGACCTTCAGTTTGCGGAGCATTTGAACGCGATGTTCAGCGAGGCGAAGGTGCAAGGGAGGCAGAAGATCGACGGCCATGACGCTTACGTGGTGGTGGGGCCTCGGCCGGGGAAGACTCCGCTGCGATTGTATTTTGACGAGCAATCGGGGCTGCTGGTCCGGCTGGTGCGGCTGGGAGAAACGCCGCTGGGAGAGTTGCCAACGCAGATCGACTATGCGGATTACCGGGAAGCGGGGGGAGTGAAGATTCCGTTTCGCTGGACGCTGGCGCGGCCGAGCGGCAGGTTCACCATTCAGGTGAGCGACGTGAAGGAGAATGTTCCGGTCGATGACGCAAAATTCACCAAGCCGGCGCCGCCTCCGCAGGAGCAGAAAGGCTCGGCGAAGTGAGTGGGGGACCGGCCAATGACAGTTACGTCGGTGCCGCGTCGCCGGCGAACTTTCGATAGGCTTTAGGCGAGAGAAAACGAAAAGATACGGGTTAAGATTCAGCGAGGGATCAACATGCGAATTATGCTCCGGCTAGCGGCGATTTTGATCATTGGACTTGCAGCGCTCTCCGTGGCACAAGCGCAAACCGGCAGTGCCGAACAGGAATTGTTTGCTTCGATAAACCGGGCGCGCCGGGCACAGGGACTGCCCGCGTTGAAGTGGAACGAAGCCCTGGCGGTGGCGGCGCATCGTCATGCCGCGTTGATGGCACAGCATGGCGCGGCGGAGCATGGATTCCCCGGCGAGCCTGCACTGGCTTCGCGAGTCACGCAGGCGGGCGCGCGGTTTGTATGGCTCTCGGAAAACGTAGTACAGGCTTCCAGTATCGAAGCCATTCAGGCTGAGTTTCTGCGCTCTCCCAACCATCGCGCCAATATGCTGGATTCGGATATGGATTCCGTCGGAGTGGGAGTCGTCGAGCGCGCCGGGCAATTATTCGCGGTGGAAGATTTTTCGAAGGCGAAGTAAAGGCGATTCCTCTTATCCACGTTCAATCCGTGTAGTCTCTGCACGTCCAAGGTGATACCATCCCGTACTGAAAATATGATCAGGCATCGGCTGGCCCTATCTTTATCTTTGCCGTTGTTATTCTTTGTGCTGCTGGGGCTGACTTCCGCGGCGCAGACGCAAGCCCACCCGGCCACTCCGCACACGATCGTTCTGCACGCGGCTCGTCTGTTCGATGTGAAGAACGGGCGGATGCTGAAACCGGGCGAGGTGCTGGTCGAGGGCGAGAAAATCGTGGAAGTGGGTTCCGCGGTGAAGCGTCCGGCCGGGGCTGAGGTGATCGATCTCGGAGACCGGACGCTGCTGCCGGGATTGATCGACGCGCACGTGCATCTCTTCTTGCACCCCGGTGCGGAAGATTTGCAGACTGTGCAGGAGTCCGTGCCGCAGCGCACGATTCAAGCGCTGCTCGCGGCGCGCGATGATCTGATGGCCGGCTTCACGGCGGAGCGCGATATGGGGACGGAAGGTGCCGGGTCGGCCGATACGGCCGTGAGCAATGCGATCGATGATGGGCTGGTCCCTGGGCCACGGATGCGGATCAGTGGGAACGCCATTAACATCCTGGGCGGGCATGAGGACGCAATCGGCTTCAATCCCGCGCAGCATGTGCTTGCGAATGCCGACTATGCCAACAATAGCGCCGAGTTGGTAGCGGTGATGCGCGAGCAATATAAGGAAGGCGCGGACTTCACCAAGATTTATGAAACCGGGCCGGACACGGTGAAGGACGGCAAGTTTTCCACGGTGTATCAGTACACGGAAGCGGAGTTGAGTGCGGCGGTGGCGGAAGCGGCGCGAGTCGGCAAGCGTGTGGCAGTGCATGCCACGGGTGAGCCGGGAACTTTATTTGCGGCGCAGGCCGGGGTCGCATCGATTGACCATGCCAATCAACTTGGCGATGAAACCATGCGGCTGATGCGGGAGAAGCAAATCTACGCGGTACCGACTTTCACCATCTTCGAATATTTCGCCGAGCACGCAGAAACGCCGGCGCGGGCAGCGCACGAACGCGAGATGCTCGATGCGAAGGTGCAGGATTTTCGCAAACAGGTTGCGGCGGGCGTTCCCATGGCAGTGGGATCTGATGTGGGGCCGTTTCCTCACGGCACGCAGGCGCGGGAGTTTGTGCTGATGGTGAAATATGGGATGTCCCCGCTGGCGGTGCTGCAGGCGGACCTGCTTCATGGAGCGAAGCTGCTGGGCTGGGAAGGTCAGATTGGTGCGCTGGAGCCCGGATATTTTGCCGATATAGTCGCGGTTTCGGGCGATCCGCTCGAGGATATCAGCGTGCTGGGAAATGTGTCGTTCGTGATGAAGGGCGGGGTGGTTTACAAGAAGTGACCGCGGTGGATGACAAAGCTGTTTCTGTTCTACCAGTCTTTGTTTGAATCTTTTCTAGAGTCTTTCTCACCATCGTTCTTCCAATCGCGGTCCGATTCGTCGCCATCATCTTTCATGGTCTGATTGCGTTTGCGGTAGCAGACGAAGATGACGCCAACGGACATCAACGTCGGGGGAGCGATCAGGATGAGGATGCCGCTCTTCAATGCTTGAATCATGCGAGCGCCGGAGGACGCGGCCTGGGTGTAACAGAGAGCGCAACCTTGGGCCGAGGCGGATGGGGTTAACAGGAAAAGCGCGCTGACTGCAAGGACCAGTATCGAGATGGATTTCCAATTCATATTCAACTTCCTCGGCGGCGACCCTCAGCGGCAAAGGCCTTTTCGTCGATCCAAGCCTTTTCGTCGATCCAGAACTAAATCGGCACGACTAAAATCGGGCCCTTCCCGATTTCTCCACACAGACACTCAATGTTAGTGCGACCACCTTACGCCATCCAGCAGACGGTAGCTGTCGGTCCAGCCATATTGTAGGCCCAGGAGTACCGCAACCGTGAAAATCGCGACGAACCACATAAGGCCGCGATTTTCCGAGAGGTGCATAAAGAATAAGAGCGCAAGCCCGCCTTCGATGACGGCGACGGACAGCATGCGCACGAACATCTGCGACGCGGTAATGTCCTGGTAGGCAATGACAAACTGGATCCCGGCCAGAATGAGCAGCAGAACGTAGATCGCTACGTCTTTCCCGATACCTCCGGTGTTGTGCGTTTCAGCTGCAGCCATAGTTCCTCCCGGCTTCTTTAATCTTAGTGACTCAAATTCATGAGATACATCAGCGGAACCACGAACATCCACACCAGATCGACGAAGTGCCAGTAGAGGCCAGTAACCTCGAGGTCATCGGCTCCGTAGCGGCCGCCCTGGTAGCGAATCGCAACGGCGATGAGAGCAACCACGCCGCCGCTCACGTGCAGCAGGTGCAGGCCGGTAATACTGAAGAAGGCCGACCCAAACAGCGGCGTGCCCCATGGATTGTGGAAGAGCGTAGCACCCTCGCCGATCATTCCCAGCCATTCGCGAATGTGGAGCACGGCGAACAGGATTCCGAGAACGGCCGTGATCATCATCCAGCGGAAGGCGCCGGCTTTGTCTTCCTTCTGGGCGGATCTTACGCCGATCAGCATGGTCAAGCTGCTGGTCAGCAGGATGAAGGTCATGATGGCGACGTTGGTGATGCTGTGGAAGGGCCGCGGCCAGTCGGGAGTGGCGTTGCGGATGAATCCGTAGGCGACCAGACAACCGGCAAAGGTCGCGGTGTCTGCAATAATAAACAGCCACATCGCCATCTTTTTCGCGGGGACCGAGAATGTGGGCGCGGTCATTATCTCTGTCGCGCCTGTTCGCGACACCTGCCCGTGAATCGAAAGATCAGCTTGGCTCACTTTGCCTCCTACCTTTGATTAGGTTAGAGCTTCATCCAAAGCAGCAATAACAGATACAGCCACAGCGCACCCATAAAATGCCAATAAAGCGACGTCGCATTCAACGTGCTGCGTCGCAGAACAGAATGGTTCAGCTTTCCGATCACCCGAACCAGGCCGCCGAGCCCTCCGAGCAGATGGATGGCGTGAGCCACCGTCAGCACATAAAAGAAGGAGTAGCTGATGTTGGTGGCGAGCCCGAATCCCTGGGATCGGAGCTGCAGCCAGGCAATCGTCTGGCCCGCGACGAAGAGAAGTCCTAAGCCAAGCGTCACGTAAAGGAAGCACGACGGAGCCGGGCCTTGCGTGGTTTCGCCGCCCATGAAGGCGGCAATCTGGCGGCGCGACATTTCCAGCGTGACGCTGCTGGCGATAATGATCAGCGAATTGAGATAAAGGATGGAAGGCAGTGTGAAGTGCTGCCAATCCTGCGACGCTCCCTGGCGAACGATCAAGGCGCTGGTGAAGGCGGCGAAGGTCATGGTGATGGCCGCCAGGCCGACCCAAATGCCAGTGCTTGCGGGAGGTGGAGAGGAAGGCTTGACGCGCCGCAAATCTCCGCCCGCGGGACCTAGATTTCGCCAGCCGCCGTTGCCGGAGCCTTGGCTCGGTACGCGATCGAGATCGATTTTCGGCGGTTCGTGAACTGTTGTTGCCATACTGCTAAGGCCCTCAGGGGCTAAAGCCCCTTTTTTTGTTTGCTGTTGATGGCACGGCTAAAGCCGTGCCCTACCCTAAAACGTGCCCTACCGAAAAACTCTTACTTCTCTTCGTCCGGGCTGGAAACTTTCTCGGGCGAGGTTTGCATGATGTAGTCCGCGCTTGCGCCTTCGACGCTGTACTGATAGGGATCGTGATAAACCACCGGCATCTTGTCGCCGAAGTTGTTATGCGGTGGTGGCGTGGCGGTGCTCCACTCAAGCGAAGTGCCTTCCCACGGGTTATCGTTCGGAGCGTGTGGGCCTTTGAATCGGCTGTAGATCAGGTTGTAGATGAAGATTAGCTGGGCGAAGCCGGTAAACAGCGCAGCAATCGTGATGAACTTGTGCACCGGGATCAGCGGGATCAGGTAATCGTCCGTGAAAGCCTGGTAGCGGCGAACGTTGCCGGCCATTCCCAGATAGTGGAATGGCATAAAGATGCAGTAGGCGCCGATGAAGCTGAGGATGAAGTGAGCCTTGCCCAAGGTTTCATTCATCATGCGGCCGGTCATTTTGGGGAACCAGAAATAAGTTCCGGCGAAGATGCCGAACATCGCCGCCACGCCCATCACCAGGTGGAAGTGGCCAACCACGAAATAGGTGGCATGGATCATGATGTCCAGTGAAGGTTGGGCCAGGAAAAATCCGCTGACGCCGCCGCTGATGAACATCGAGATGAAGCCGAGCGCGAACAGTGACGCCGAGTTGATCCGCAGCTTCGAGCCATACAGGCTACCCAGCCAGATCAGAACCACGATCGTCGACGGAATGGTGATCACCAGCGTGGGGAAGGAGAAAGCGATCGACGAAACTGGATTCATCCCGCTGACGAACATGTGATGGCCGTAGACCATGTAGCTGAGGACGGCGAGGGCACCCATGGAATAAATGAGCACTCGGTGGCTGAGCATGGGCCGGCGCATGTTGGTGATCAGAACGTGGGAGACGATTCCCATGCCGGGGACGATCGCGATGTAAACCTCGGGGTGTCCGAAGAACCAGAAAAGATGCTGCCAGAGCAGAGTCGATCCACCCGAGTGCGGCAGGATCTGACCGTTGATTACAAGATTCGATGGGACGAAGAAGCTGGTGCCGGCGACGTGATCGAGAATGAGGAGAATACAGGCGGGCATGAGAACCGCGAACGCGGTCAAGCCCATGATGGAAGTGATGAACCATCCCCAGGCGCTGAGCGGAAGGCGCATCAGCGACATGCCTTTACAGCGCATGTCGAGCGTAGTGGTGATGAAGTTCAGCGAGCCAAGCAGCTGGCCGATACAGAAAATTCCAATCGAAGCCGCCCACAGAACCACGCCAAGACCTTGTCCCGGGCCACTGACTGCGCCGACAGCGCTCAGCGGAGCATATTGCGTCCAACCACCGAGAGTCGGACCGTCGGGGACGAAAAACGCAGCGACCATCACCAGGAAGGCGACGAACGTAACCCAGAACGACATCATGTTGAAGTGCGGAAAGGGCATGTCTTCCGCGCCAGTTTGAATGGGCAGGAAGAAGTTACCGAAGGCCGCAAAGGGCGCAGTAGTGAGCACAAAGAAGACCATGATGGTTCCATGCATGGTCATCAGCTGCAGGTAATACTCGGGCGTCATTACGTCGCCGGGAGCACCGGCGCTGGAGAGCAGATGCAGGCCCGGGATCGCGAAATTGCCCCAGCCGAGGTGAATACGCATGAGCCAGGAAAGGAACATTCCCACGACCGCCGCGACCAGAGCCAGCGCGTAATACTGCTTGCCGATCACTTTGTGATCGATGCTGAAGACATGCTTCCGAATGAAGCTGGTCGGGGCTCCGTGCTGCGCTGCGTGGGCCGACATATCGTGCATTGTGTTCACCTCAAACCCGATGTTTTCTTGCGTCGCTCAAATCGTAAGTACCGATAAGCTACTGCAACGCCGCCTGCTGTTTGATCCAGGCGTCGTAGTCGTCCTGAGACTTCACTTCGAGGTAAGCCTTCATGTTGTAGTGCCCGAGGCCGCACAGTTGCGTGCAGACGATTTCATATTTGCCGACCTTGGTCGCGGTGAAGTGAATGGAGACATCGAGTCCGGGAACGAAATCCTGCTGGACGCGCAACTCCGGAACATAGAAAGAGTGGCCAACATCCTTGGAGTGCATCAACAGGTGAATTTCCTTGTTCACCGGGATCGCCATTTCCGCCGTCACGATATCGTCTTTTGCGTCCTGATCGTGCGTCGTGTCGATACCGAAAAAGTTCGCGTTCGCCTCGTTGATCTGGTCGGGATGAATGGGGCCAAACTTACCGTCCGGTCCGGGATATCGGAAATAGAAAGCAAACTGTCCCGCCTGCACCTGAATCGGCACGGCGTCGGCGGCTGGCGGAGTGAGGTATACGCTGGCCCACGCCTTCACGCCGAACACACCCAAAGCCAGGCACTCAGTGCCTACCAACAGAAAGGCCGCGATCACCAATCCTGAAGCGCCACCGGGGAAGCTCTTAATCTTGTCGCCTGGCTTGGGACTGGAAAATTTAAAGATGAAGAAAGCCAGGAGAATTTGGGAGGCGAGGAACGAAATTCCCGCCTCGGCCATCGTGTCGGTAAACTGCTCGTCGATGAGATGACCGTGGAGGGATATATCCTGTGGCAACGGCCACGTGTGCATGATAATGGGAATTGCCGAAGCAATCGCAATCAGCACAATAACTACCGCGAAGATTTTCGCCATGCTCCCCGCCTTTGCCGTTGAATCCGGCCTATGCCGGAATCGCCGCAGTTTTCACTGCGGCGATTCGCTGATTTATGCAACAAGTTGAAGCGCGCAGAATTAAGACTTCTTACTTGCCCTTGAAGGTGAAGTTCGCAGATCCTGCCGCTCCCGCAGCAACGGTCACCTTCGCCGTCTGCGTTCCTAAATCTTCCTGCCAGGCGGTCACCGTATAGCTTCCGGGCGGAACATTGTTAATGGTGTAGTTCCCGCTGGAATCGGAGGTTGCGTACGGACCTTTGACCACCGCAAACCAACCGTGCATCCAGGGATGAATGTTGCACTGCACTGGAATCCACTCCGTTGCCTTCCAGCTCTTCTCAACCGGCGCCGCTCCGGGCGGTTGCGACTGGTTCCAGGGAATGTTACCCGTCATGGGGTTGGGATTCGGGTGGATGTTGTGCGTGGTCTGGTCGCTGGTTACGACTTTGAATTTCTGATTGACGTCCATGGCCAGCACGTGCGGCACGTACATGCAATTTTTCTGGTCGAATACGGGCTCGCCGGAGGCCACCTCAGTCAGCGCGCCACCGCTCAGGCCATCGGAGATGTACAGCACCACATGCTCCAGTCCACCACCGGTGCCGACCACCACGTTTTCCAAGTGCTGAGGCGTCGGGTTCGCCTTGACACAATAAGGATCCTTCGACATGTCGATCCCCCGCATGTGAGGAGCGGTGCCATCTAGTTTCACTGTGCCGGTAATTTTGCCTTCCCCAGCGGCGCTAACCTTCGGATTCAGAAGCAGTGCGCCAGAACATAGCAGAACTACTGCCGATAGTACAGCCGCGAATTTGTATCGACTTCTCATAGGTCTTTCTCCTCAAAGCAAACTGAAAACCGTTTCTGCGATGCCAATTCTAGTCTTACTGTTGGCCCGATGGCGCAGGCGCATTCGGATCGACGGGCTTCAGACCGAGCTGCTTCGCCATCTGCTTTTCCTTGCTGGGCTGCTGCATAAAGGTTCGCAGATAGAAAACCAAATCCCAGGCCTCTTCGGGCTTGATGTTGTCGGCGAAGGACGGCATAGGAGTGCCATCCAGACCGGTCATGAAGATTCTGTAAATGTCCTGATCCGTATCTCCGCACTTGGGCCGCGCACCTTCAGTAAAGTTGAAGGCCGCAATGGGTGCACCGAGGTCGTCGGTCAGAGTGGCGGCGGAAGGGCCGTTGGCCATGCCCTGCACGCCGTGGCACTTCCAGCACTGGACGCGGGCGAAGACGTCGCGTCCGGCCTTGATGCGCTCCGGCGTAACTTCAGGCTCGGGAGGAATCTTGATGGCATCTCCGGGCTTTTCGTTCGCCCAGCGCGGAGAGAAATGCTTCACCCAGGCCACCAAGTCGGCGCGTTCCTGCTTGGTGAAGGTGCTCCATTGCGGCATAGCAGAACGGTCCATGCCGCGGGCGATGGTATCGAAAAGATCTTCATCGGTGGGCAATGTCCCACTCGGGGTGGAACGGCACTTAAAGATGCCCAACTGGAAGTTGCGCGGCTTGGGCCACATCGGCGGTGCCAGCCACTGTGCCACTTCGCCGTTTCCGTCGCCCAATTCGCCGTGGCATCCGACGCAATACCGGCGGTAGTCGCCCTTGGCATCTTGGGCGTGGCCGGTGATATTGCCGATGTGACTGACAGCGGTCGGCGCAGTCTCCCACGCCTTCAGCTGATCGGTGGAGAGCTGCGCCCATGAAGCCAGCGGGAGCGCCAAAAACGCAGCCGCACCCAACCAAAGCGACCACTTTTGCAATCCTGTCCGCATATCGATCCCTCGCAAAATTACAGCTTAGAAATCAAAGTCGAATCCGAGCAGCAGTTCGCTGGTGTTGATGTTGGCGGCATTCAGGCCCAGAGTCGGGCCGGTGCCATCCTGATGCAGCCAGTTGTACTCGTTGTGCCAGGCAAAACCAGCGCGGCTGGTCATGAACGGGTTGTAGCGGTAACCGATGGTGTAGGTGGAGATGTTGCCGAAGTTCGAAGCCGTTCCCGGAGTGGACTGTTGCGACATCCGGATCGTCTCAAATCGCCCGATGAAGATGAGTTGCGGACTGTAAACGTAGTGCGGTTCGACGAGGACGCCGTTCCAGGTTGGGTTTCGCGCTCCGGCAGGAAGAGTGGTTCCAGTGGTGTTGTTGCCGGTGGCGATGCCATCGATCAAGTCGCCGTAGCCTTGGCCAAACCAAGCGCTATCCGATCCGTGCTGAGTCACAACCTGAAGGTCGACATGCTGGCCGAAGTAGAACAGGCCAACAAAGCCTTCACGACTGAAATTCTTGTTGCCGATGCCGGAGCCAGGGATGATTGTCGCACCGCTGGGACCAGTTTGCGTGCGCCACGTAGTTGGAGCCTCGCCCACCATGGCGTAGAAGCCGATTCTCTGCACGCCGGCCCTGCCAGTATCGAAGGCTTGGCTGCCGGTGAAGAATCCTGTGTACGCATTGCCATAGGGAAGCTGGGTTGTGCCATCGTTGGAGCTGAGCAAAGCGGCAGAGTAGCGGGTGCGATCGTTCGAGGAATGGCCCATCACTTCGAGACCAAGTTGGTTGTCGCCCATTTGGCCAAAGATGTTGCCATCGCCCACCGGGATGAAGTGGTAGAGCTGGTAGATGCCGCCGTTTCCGGTGAGCGTCAGGATGCGCTTTTCAGAAAGCAGATTGTCAAGTTCGAACTTGCCCAGCTTAACGTTCAGCCAAGGGCTGCCCCAGAGGTTGTCAAGTCGAGCCATGACGGTTTCAAAGTGAAAGGCTCCAGTCGGGTCGGAAGAAGGAAGAAGGAAGAACGAAAAGTTCTTTTCCAACGTGCCGCCGGTGTGGAGATCCAGACCGCTGAGATCAAAGCCGGAAGTAGTCAAGCGCTGGACGGCCTGCCCGGTGACCGCACCGCCAGAGTAAGTATCCACCAGCACTTTGCCGGTGCTCACGCGGTGCCAGAACGGCGTCATTCGGAAGGTGACCGGCCAATAGCCAGGATTCTGCCAGATGGGAGCGTCCCGGTCGTTCATCAACTGATAGCCGTTATCTTTGAACTTCTGCCCAAAGTAGTTCAGCATCGGCCACGACTCGTGGCAAGCCGAGCAGCGCAGGCCGTACTTGCGGGCGAAGGCGGGAAGCGCGTTCGCAGGCTGGCTGCAAGTAGCAACGAGGAAAACAAAAAGCAGGGAGAGGGCAGAAAGGGACGTGGCAAAGTGAGCGAGGTTTCGAATCTGCAAACGCCTCGTAACGCGCATGGCCGGACTCCTCGGCATCAAATCGAGATCAGTTTTTGTTGAACCGCATTCCCACAAAAAGCGATAAGCCGCAGATAATACGAGATGAAAAAGGCGAGAACAAGAAACCCCTTTCTTGTGTCCGCCTGCGATGCAAGACTAAAATTTAAGGTCCTACCATCGTACCGGGGATGAATCCTACTACGGCCTTTAGAAAAAATTCAAGTAGCTTCCATCTTTTTTTTTACATTTTTTTTACATTGTCAAAACCAACTCTTCCTGGGATGCCAAATCGCGCGGCAGGGTTGACAGGTTTGTGTCCCTCGTACGAGACTCGGTGCAGGAATCGGAGACCAGGTGGCTTGGCGGATGGGTTTCGAAGGCGCCGGTTGATTTTGTGGCCCATGCAGTGTGAGAGTCCTCATAACCGTGCCGCTGGATACGATTGGCTTGTATTTGTGCGGCTTGCCTCGGTCGCGCCAGCTTTCATAGCCCTGCTGCTATTCCTGTCGGCAACCACCGTTCCTCTCGCGGCGCGGACCAAAGAAAAAATCACGTATGGCGAAGGTCTCATCATCAACATCCCCATGCCGGAAAGCGAAGTCGAGCAAGTAGTCGAAGACGTCGCCGGGAACGGTCTGATCCGGGGAACCAGAGAATACAACAAGGACGAATTCATCGCCGGCGCGAAGCCCGCCGATTCCTCGCATGTGTTTCCACCCTGGGACCAGGGCGGGAAGGTTTTCTACAAAGTCCGGATGGGAGCAATCGACCCACGCAACTTTAAAGACAGCGGCGACGTGGGCACGCTGGCCGTTCGATACGTAGTGCAGCCGCAGGGCGAGAAGAACACAGTGCTGCGCATCAATGCCCTTTTTGAAGAAGACTTCCGCAAAACCGTGCACCAGTCCGACGGATCGGTGGAAAATGCCGAGTACAAGGACATTCGGGAGCACCTCGACACCATCGAGGTGATGAAGGCCCAGAATGCCGAGGCTGCTGAAGAGCGGCTGGAACGATTACGGAAGAAGCAGAATCTGGCGATGCAGAATACTCAAGCGCCGCCGGCGGAGGTCATGGGCCAGTCGTCATCCCAACCGATTCCCTCAGCCGTGGTGAGTGAGTCGGAGACAACTCCGTCGCCAGCGCCGCAGGAACTGACCGTGTCGAGCGACGGGCCGGCAGGCCAGACGCTCGAACAACGCGTGAGGGATTTGCGCAAGCAGGTCGAGCGGCTGGTCAAATCACCGGGCGCTCCGCTGAAGTCGGCGCCATTTCATACGGCTAGTACGCTGCAGTTGTTGAGTACCGGCACGGAAGTCTTGATCGTCATCTCCACGCCTTACTGGTACGGGGTGGAGACCCGCGAAGGGCAGCACGGATGGATGCAACGCGATCAATTGGAGCAACTGCCATGACGAAATTCGCTCCAGTTTTTCGACGCGCTTCGAGCCCGCGGGCGTGGTTGCCAGTGGCGTTGGCCATGGCGATTTCTTGCTGCGCTGTTGCCAGTCAGGCGCAAGCGACCGCATACGAGCGCACCTTTCCGCAATCGAAAGCCACGGTCGAAAAAATTCTGAATGACATGCAGGCTGCAACCGCCGGACGCCTACCGGTGCTGGCCGGCTTTGCGACATCGGCATCAGCGGATCATCCCCTGGACCGCTATCGGCGCGGCTATTACCAGTCCAAGTTTCAAGTAAGTGCAGCGCCCACGGGAGGAACCGTGGTGCGCGTGAGCGTGCAGGTTACAGCTTGGTATGCCGATCCGGTAGCGGCGAAATCGGGATATCAGCTGCTCCCCTCGAACGGCCGTCTCGAGTCGGACCTGCTGGACCAACTGTCGGATCAACTGGCCGCGCTTGCTCCGCATGCGAGCCCGAACGCTCCAGTAAACGCGGAGGCGAAGCCGCCAAAGGCGCCAGCGCCAGCACCCGAGGAGGCAGCAATCTCCGCTCCAGTCCCCAGGCTTCCGGAAGTCAATGGCAATTACTCTTCGTCCTTGGCTCAGAGCCTGGCAGCGCAGGAACAAGCTGCATCACAAAGCGGCGCGAAAAAAGTTCAGGAGAAGGACGGCGGTCCGCTGCAAACCGAAGCCGAGAGCCTGGAAGAGATTCTCAAGAACCAGGCTCACCCCAAGAATCTTGTCGCCGTAAAGAAGTCCGGCACTCCGGTAGTTGCGAAGGCGAGTTTGACCGCCAAAGTCCTGTTTCTCGCCAGCGCGCACGATGAGTTCGAGATGCTGGATTTCAACCGGGATTGGGTGCACGTGCGGATTTCTGGTTTGTCGCGCGGCTGGATCTGGCGCGATAACCTCGAATTGCCGGACAGCGTTCCGGACAGCGACGCTCCCCCGAACGAAGCGGCTGTGCCCACCGCTGCGGAGGTGTTCCACGTCTCTCGGGAGGAAATCGCGCCTTTCCCCGGTGATTGGGCTCCGCTTCGCGGACAGCGGGTAAAGATCGTTTCGGTCGAGCAGACCGACGAGAACGCGAAGGATTCTGGTCCCCGCCTCAGACTGGAATTCGTCAAGTCGGTGCTGGATAAGGACTATGCCGAGATCGCGCAGAAATCTCAGGAGCTCGCGGGAATCGTCGTAATCTTTGACTCCGCCGACGGAGGCATGATCGCCGCCACTCTTCCGACTCTGCAACAGTGGAAGGCAGGCACATTGTCGGACGCCGCTCTGTGGCATCAATGTTTTTTTGATCCGCCGGAAACCTTCACGCAATCCGGGGCTGCGGGCGGCCAGTAACGCGGTTTTCGTATGCCGGGTGGATGCCGCCTCGCGGTTCCCGCCGGAGTTTGGGCTTGACTTTCGAAAGCTTAAAGAGTACCTATGCAATTCTTGGGTGGTCTTGTGGGTCCACCCTTTTTGCTCGTCTCGCAAAGCCTTTCTCAGTGGTGCACAGGAATGCCGGGAGAGCGCCTGCAGGAGCGGTACGACAACTACACCACTGATAGCCATGAGCGCGATGACCCAACCCCTATTGCTCCTTCGCAGGCAGGCCCGTTCACTGCTGCGCGATTACGCCGAATTGATGAAAGCCCGCGTCACCACGCTGATTGTGATGACCGCGTGGTGTGGCTATTATTTCGGGGCCCAGAAAGCCGGCGTCTCGTCGCTCTCGTGGGGACTTTTTCACGCGCTGTTGGGAATTGGACTGGTCTCCAGTGGAACCGCCGCGCTGAATGAAGTGATGGAATACAAGGTGGACGGGCACATGCGGCGCACCGCGCAACGCCCGCTGCCTACGGGCCGCATGAGTTTGCTTCACGCCACCATCGCGGGTCTGGTCGCGACCCTGGGCGGATCCATTTATCTGGCGATTCTTACCAATCCCTTGACCGGTCTGCTGACCTTCCTCACTTCGGTCGTCTATCTTGCCGCATACACACCCCTGAAACGGGTCTCACCGATCTGCACTTTCGTCGGCGCTTTTCCTGGAGCTATGCCCGGAGTTTTAGGCTGGACAGCGGCCCGTGGCCAACTGGAATGGAGCACGTTGATCCTGTTCGGCATCCTGTTCGTATGGCAGTTCCCCCACTTCTTTTCCATCGCATGGCTCTACCGCGAAGATTACGCGGCGGGTGGGATTCGCATGTTGCCGGTCGTCGAAGAAGATGGACGGTCGACGGCGCGCCGTATCGTCGCTTACTCTTTGGTCCTGATTCCGCTCAGCGTTCTGCCCAGTGTTTTCGGCATGGCGGGAAAGATTTATATGGTAGGAGCCGTCGTCCTGGGGGTTGCTCTTTTCTACTTCGGCGCGCGTCTCGCCTTTCTGAAACTGCCGCTCAACAGCCCTCGATCCAAAATGTTGGCTCGCCATGTTCTGCAAGCCACGGTCATCTACCTTCCTCTCCTGTTTGCCTTGATGATGAGCAACTCCCTGAAACCCTGAAACCGTAGCCTGAAGGTTTCGGCGGCTCCGGCTGGCCTATCTCGAAACTTCATTTACCCAGAGCTATTGCAAAGAAACAGGCCCGCAAGAAACGCGGGCCTCAGGATGACAAGCGCGGGAAATTGTGGATTTTCGCGTCGACAGCTGCTACGTGCTCAGCTACAGCAATTCCGAGCTACTGAATCGAGCTGCCGACGTTCGAGAATACGTTGTTGGCGTTCGACCCAATCAGCCGCACGGTGCCGACTACGATGACAAGGATCACGGCGAGCATCACCGAATACTCAGCGATGTCCTGACCCTCTTCGTCTGTCCAAAGCTTTATCAAAAAGTTATTCATAATTCCCCCTTGATCTATGCCGCACCCGAGACTGCAGAGGCATGCGCACCCGGCTGCATATCAGCGTGACCCACGCCCAGTCCCCACGGATCGCTTTCCTGCGCCACCATCTCCAGGCCAACCTGATGCTCGCCACGTTCATCCAGCAGCCTGGTCCACACCACACTGAACTCAACGCGGCGTTGCCGGAAGAGAACGACCAGGGTATCCGGGGCTTTCAGTTTGTGACGAATCGCGCCCAGCCGCGCCCCCGTTGCCGTGAGGTCGAGCGTATGCGCCAGTTCTTCAAACAGCGCTCCGGAAGCGTCTCTTCCACGCACGCGCACCGGCAGCACTCCTTGAATGCGATTCTGTTGACGCCTGTTTACTTTCACTTTTTGTCGCATGGAATTTTGCTCAGAAACAGTGTGCCGCAAGCGTGAACAAACTGGAATGGCCCCGATGTGCGGTGTTGGCAGCACGGATGTTCGGGGCACGAAGGTAACCAGCCGGCTTTAGGCGTTGCCAGATGGCGCTATGCGATCACTGTGCGGGCGCACCGGCCGAGGCCTTTACCAAGGCGGAGTGCATCGCCTTCAGCAAAGGCTGGCTGTGGCCGTTGTAGTCCTGGGAGAGTTCCCACATGAAGACGCCGCCGAGGTGACGTTTACTCAGAGCATAGTCAACCTTGGCGGACGTTGACGAAGGATTGTCATAGGTGATGAAGCCGAACTTCGGTCCATCCGCATTCAGCAGATAGGGCGCGGCGGCGAGGTCGTCGAAATTCTCGATCCAGTCCCCGGCTTTAAGAAGCGACTCGACCTGCGAGTAGAGGACGGTGGGAGCGCCTCCATTGCCGCAGAGATTATCGTGGGCGCAGAACGACCACAGGCCGTAGACATCGAAGGCGTAACCGTAAAAAGCGGTGCCCAGATTAATTTTCTCGGCGGGCACGTGAAAGAGGGAGAGAAAATTCGTGGTCGAAGTATCGAGGCTGCCTTCCTGGCCGGGGTCAAGCGGGCTGAGGTACAGCGGCGAATTGTGGCCGGAGTGATTCGTCCAGGCGCCGTGAAAGTCATAGGTCATCACGTTATAGAAATCGAGGAGTGGAGTCATGCCGGCAAAATCGTAGACTCCGTAAGAACCGGGCGTGGAGGAAACAGCGGCCGAGATCAGGTATTGGCCGGCGGGCATGAGATCGCGCAAATCCTGGATGAGCGCGGTGAACTCGATGGCCTGCTTATCGTTGTTGGGGACTTCGTAATCGAAGTCCACCCCATCGTAGCCGTTGGCCATGGCGAAGCTGGCGATGTTCTGCGCAAAAGTGGCGCGCAGCCCAGGATCGGCGTCGATGTAAACGAATTGGCCTGCATTGCCGCTGACGCAAAGTTCCACCTTAACCCCTGCCGCGTGGGCGCGCGCAATCAGCGTGGGCTCGAGGAATCCACTGGGGATCATTAGAGAACCATCCAATTTCCACGAAGGCGCGATGTTTGAGTGCACGATGTGCGTGAGCTCGTGATATGGAATAGTCGAAGAATCGTAGGGAGGAACGTTGAACTTGTCGCTGAACTCGTAATAGGCGAGAAGGCGGGCGTCCGCGGCGTGCAGTGTGGGGGCAAGAATAAAGGCGAGAATCAAAGTGGCGGAATACATGTTCCGAGTGAAGGTCATGGCGACGAGTCCTGTGGCCTGCAAGTTTAGGATGGGCGCGCGAACTGGTCAAGCTTGTACGGCGCAGTGTTTGAGGAAGCGTATAGTCGGTCAGTTATGAATAGACGCCGCTTTATTTCAAGCGCGATGAGCGCCGCGGTCGCGGGATCACTCGCTGCCAAAGCATCTGTAGTTTCGAACCGGTTGCATCTCGAAGCGATGCGAGCGATGGGAATCGCCGATTTGCACTCCGTCCCGCTAAGGCCGAGTCTGGCGCTGGATCGACATCGCTTCGGCGTGAACTATACGCCATCGAAGAATTGGTGGTTCTGCTGGAATGAATGGGACGCGGATTCGATCAAGCGAGACCTGGATGCGATCGCGGCTCTAGGCGCGGATCATCTGCGCATTCTGCTGATCTGGCCATACTTTCAACCGAATCCAAAGTGGGTAAGTCCGCTGCATTTGGAGCGGCTAGAGCAACTGCTGACGCTGATGAGCGAGCGCAATCTGGATGCGGTGGTTACGGCGCTCACCGGGCAGTTGAGTGGATGGTTCTTTCTGCCTCCATTCAATAAAGCTGGGGCAGCTTTCTATTCGGACGATTCAATGTGGAGCGCGCAGGAAATTTTCATTCGAGCGTTGGCCGGCGTGATAAATGGAAAGGGCAACGTCATCGGCTTCGACTTTGGAAACGAGATCAACACGTGTTGGGCCGCGGAACCGAGCGTGGGCGACGCTTGGATGAAAAAAATGTTTTCGCTCATGGAGAGCGTTTCTCCCGAACATATTCACGTGAATGGAGTGGACGAACTGCCGTGGTTTGAATCGACTACATTTTCTCCGCAGGCACTGGCGGCGCGGCCGATGCCGACTATGCATTGTTATCCCTACTGGTCGGGGGCGCTGAAGTTTGGTGGGGCGATGGATCCGCCGAGCATCAAGCTGATGGCGGCTAACGCAACCCTGATCCGGTCATACGCCGCCGACCCGCGAAAACCCTTGTGGGCAGAGGAGTTCAACACCTGCATCGAAGCGCTGAACGAAAAACAGCAAGCGGAGTGGCTGGAGAAAGCGGTGCTGGCCGCGATCGATTCAGGAGTGAGTTGGTTCACTTATTGGGACAGCCACGATGTGGACCGCAAGTTCGAATTCAACTCGCTCGAATACAGCTTGGGGCTGCTAACGAATGATGGCAAGGTGAAGGAACAAGGGCGGGTGTTCAAGCAGCTCGCGGAAGCGTATCGGGGGAAGACTGTGAAGTTTTCTGCGCAGCCTTTGCCGGCTCCGCCAGTGCATCGAGATCATGAGGTGACTTGGAGATGGATGCTGGATTGGATGGGGTGGAAAGGGAGTGAGAGTTAGTCACTCCGGGAACAACAAACCAGTCGTTGGAAATGGCCTTGAAAAGTCCATCCCGGTGATGCCGAAATGTTCCTTACGCTTCAGCATTTTCTCGTCCGTAGCATAGAAGGTACGGCACCCCAGCTCCATAGCGGTCGCAATATGAAAGCAGTCCCACTTACGCCGTTTGTTATCTTCGCGTTCCTTCGCAGGCGTGCGATCGATGAGTTGTGCTTCAAACTTAGCCGCGCTCAGCGCCATTTCCTTTGTAAGACCGTGAATCCTGGCGAGTTTGCTGACCTTGCTATAGTTATCAGTGGGGCGTGCTCCTCTTCGGAAGGCATGGACGGAGACTTCTTGAATCGTGATGATCGATGTGTAGATTTTGGTTTTGTCCCGTGTTAGCTCCTGAAGCAACTGTTTGATGGACGGACCACTGCTTTCTCCCATGAAGATCGACAGAAAAACGCTGCTGTCAAAATAAACCGGGGCTGGCATTCAATCCTCTCCCCGCATTTCTTTCAGCGCCTTTTGGAAATCATCGCCGTAGATGTCACGGTCGCGGCCGAAGAGTTCCTCGAATGCCTTTTCATAGTCGCGCTCTTCATCCGCAGTGATATCAGCGGCGATAAGTTTCGGAGCCCTAATCCGATAATATTTTGCCGTCCCCGTTACGGCAACCTGCTTTCGGAACAACGCTGTCGCCTTCTGAGTGCTGTCTGTCTTGAAGTGAATACGCCATTTCTCTCCGTTTTCCCGGCACAATTCGCCCCAGAACCCCTTTTCGTTATCGCCGTCGAAATCAGTGTCCCTCAACTCGAAGAGTTTGCCGTATATGGTCGTGCCTTCCATTTCAAAAACAGGAGCTTGCAGGGACCACGCTGTAGCCGCAGCCGCGGCGTTGAATGTGGCCTCCAGCGGTTTTTTCTCTCCTGGCTTCGTCAGGACCAGGTGCAGTTCGGTCTTGTCCCGTTCGCTGATTTTATTTATCCGATTGAGGCGGCGTACCACGCTGCGTTCGGCGTCGCTCGCGAGGGCAGCTTTTTTATTTGAGAGGGAATTAATCACGTCTACGACCCGCTTCGCGGCGAGTATGCCCGTGTCGACATTGCTCGTGATCGCGACCTGAGCCTCGATACTACCCCGCTTAAAGATGACTCCTTGTGGACTGGCTAGCAGTTGCAGCCCAAACTCGCCGATCGGATTTTCTATTCCGAGGTCATGTTCGATGTCGCGGCCCATATCTGCAATCATCTGGCGCACTTCTTCGAGGACCGTGATGACGTCAGCGAACGGCAGCCTGTGCAGATCTGCTAAGCCCTTTTGCAGCTTGATGGTAAATACGGGAGAGTCGATAGTTGGGATCTTCTTTGGCACGGCGGCCTCCTATGATACACTTCGGCTAGGCCGTCCGATAGCGCGGACAGAGCAGTGGCCACGATTTTCACGAAAGGACGTACAGCCCGCTGGCAGGCGGGCTTTACGTTTTGTAGAACTATCTGGGGTAATCGTACACCCGTCAATCCTTCGCTTCAACGCTGCAAGATACTCTAAAACTTCGGGCTGGTAATCGAGCCCCGGGGTTGGAACGCCACTAGTGTATAAAAGATAAAGTTATGTCGCAGGCAGCGCCAGCTATTACGCGGAGCCCCGCGGATGTGGTCCGGATGACGCCGGTTTCGCAGGCGACAAACGGGGTGTGCTACGCCGCGGCGGGCGAGAGTTCCATGAGCTCATTTGACCTGGAACGCATGATTGCGGCGGTTCCGACCAAGGCTGCGGCGGCTCTCAAGCGCAAAGCTTATTACTTTGTCCCGCTGACGGTGACGCAGGGTGACGAGATTCTGATTGCCGACCGCTACGATGTCGCGCTCAGCGACAATGCAGTCTGCCATCGCAACCTGAACCTCGGCGATTCGCAGTGCGTCTTCATCTCCACCCGGCTGATGGACGACAAGTTTTCCGTGGCCTTCGAGTTCTATATCAACGTGGGGCACGCGCTGGTCGAAGAGGCGGGCGTTTCCAAGGAGTTCAGCGAGTTGGCGTGGAAGCAGGTGGAGGCGGGGACGCGTGGGGAAACGTCGCTGGATGCGTGGGAGGCGCGCAAGCTGGCCTCGGCCGGGGGGCCGGATGCGGAGCGCTTCAAGAACGAATACTTCGAAGCCACCTTTGCCGACACGATTTCCATTTATCTGTTGTCTTTGTATCTCGACGTGGATTACCACGATCTGCGGGAGCGGGACTACCCGCTGCTGGCGCCTTCGGCGCTCGCCGAGCGGTTGCGCAAAGTGGCGGAGCTGTTTCCAGCGAATGCCGGGTATGAGTTTGCAGTATTGTACAAGCGCCGCGGCTGAAAATCTTTGCTACGGATCAACACCCATTCAACTTCCCGCTGAACTCTTCCAAGCTACCCCTATTTATTTCCGATCACGAAGTTAACCGTCGCCGGCTCATTTGGGTTCACCGTAACGGATCGCTCCCAGGTTTTCGGTTCGGTGAAGATGGGGCGCTGGACGGTGCGTTCCGTGAGTACGTCGAAGGCCTGTTCCTTGCCTGCCAGTCCCCAGCCTTCATGCCAGGCGACAATCTGATACGTGCCGGGCGGGACGCCGGTAAATTCGAAGCGTCCACTCTCGTCGGTGACTGCATAGTAGGGATGTTGCACCACCATCATTTCCGCGTTCATCCAGACATGTCCGCCATTGCAGCGCAGGTTGACCAAGCCGGGGGTGCCCATGTTGCGGGAGCTGATTTGATTGGGGAAAGGGAAGGGCAGGTTATAGCTGGCTGCTCCGTCCATGTGGATCGTGTGCAGGGTGGCGTCGGAGCTTTGCATCTGGAGTTCGGCGTTCTGCGGCACCAGAAGAATGTGAGGAATGTAGTGGCAGTGCTTCTGGTCGAGGTGCCGTCTCTGCTCGGGCAAGTCCATCGCTTTTCCGGCGGAGATGTTCTTCAGATAGACGACAGTATTCGCCACGCCGCCCTCAGGGCCAAGGATCAGGCGCTCCAGGCTGACGTTTTTCTTGCCCTCCGGATCGCAAATTTGGGGATCTTTGGTAACCGGGAACTCCAGTTGGCGCGGAACAGGACCGGACCATTTGACGGTCCCGGAGATGGATCCACCGTCAGGGACGGGGATAACTTTATAGGTGTTGCTTTGAGCTGCGGCCAGGGTTGTAACCACAACCAGAGCCGGCAAAAGGGAACAAATTGAACTGCGCATACAAACCCCTGATGGCCCACCGCCAGTTACGGCGGCCCAATGGCGCTCGACGTGAAACGCGGGCCGAAATTTGGGTCGATCTAATCTGGGTCGATTTTCCTCCGCAGGCAACAACGTTCATCCAACTTGCAGGACAGCGCTCTGCCTAGCCAGGGAGAGCCCTCGTGTTTTGGGGCCGTGCGCGATTCCAAAGTGGGGAGGACCGCGGTTAGACGGTTCGTGTGATTGGAATCACAAATTCACCAAATTAAGGTGCGCTAATCGAAACCGCGTGTCGAGATTACCAAGGTGGTGCGACTGTCGGGGAAGCTGCGTCCGGAGACGCTCAAAGTCTTACCCACGGGCTGAGCGGATCGGCGGACCGGGGGCGAAATCGCTTACAATCTTGCTTCCATGACAGTGCGAGTACGATCGTTCGCCAAGATCAATCTTGGGCTGCGTATAGGCGCAGCGCGGCCGGACGGCTTTCATGAGCTGCTGACGGTGTACCAGACGATTGGCCTGCACGATTTGATTCGTGTGAGTCTGAGCCGCGGCAATGGGATCGAGATTCGGTGCTCCGACCCGAGAGTTCCGAAGAATGAATCGAACACTTGCTATCGCGTTGTCGAGAAAGCGATGCGGGCGCTGAAGGCCAAGGGACGAATTCTCATCGAGATTGAAAAGCGGTTGCCGGTGCAGGGCGGTATGGGTGGAGCATCGGCGAATGCGGTAGCAACTTTGCTGGCATTAGAGAAGGTAGTGAAGAAAAGTTTGTCCGTGGCGGATCGGCTGCGGATTGCGGCGGAAGTGGGCTCCGACCTGCCGCTGTTTTTAGTAGGCGGGACAGTCTTGGGAGTAGGACGCGGGGAGCAAGTCTATCCGCTGGAAGACTTACCAGAAACGGCGTGCGTGGTGGTAACACCCGCCGTGGGAGTCTCCACCCCCAACGCTTTTGGGGAGTGGGATCGAAGAACCCAGGGCGCTGGAGCCTCCGCGTTGGTGGAACTGTCTGGCGCCGCCGCCAAAGGCAAGCGGCCTCAATTGACGCTCCCGGGGCCATCCGATAGAATGGTTGAGCTTGGCCATGAGTTTTCCGCGTGGCTGAGTGAAAGTTACTCCGGTGCTCCTTTTCGAAGGGGCCGGGCCGAGAATCCGCTTCTCGCGCTTGTCCGGGCCGGGATCAAGAACGACTTTGAAGAAGTCGTCTTTCCTGAGTATCCCGAGCTGAGTGAAGGTAAGCGTGCGCTGGAGCGCGCAGGCGCGAAGTACGCGTCGTTGTCGGGCTCCGGCTCAACGTTATACGGGTTGTTCGCTTCGAAAGGGGCGGCGCGGACGGCGGCGGCAAAGCTCCGCAGGCAGGGGTGGGCGGCGCAGGCCACGGTTACCCTGACCCGGCAGAAATATTGGGCAAAGTTTCTTGTTCCCAGTTTCTAGTTTCTGGTTGTTTAATAGGGGGATCACTCTTTCACCCGACCCGGTTTGCGGAAAACTGGAAACCGGAAACTTGATGCAGCAGATACTGGGCCGTCGACTAATGGTAGGTTGAGGCGTTTTGCGGGCGGGAGCCCGCAGCCGAAATCCTGAGCGCAGCGAAGGATCTCTCTTACTCGATCGGCGGACGAGTGCAGATACTGGGCCGTCGACTAATGGTAGGTTGAGGCGTTTTGCGGGCGGGAGCCCGGCAGCCGAAATCCTGAGCGCAGCGAAGGATCTCTCTTACCCGGTCGGCGCGCAGAGTGCAGATACTGGGCCGTCGACTAATGGTAGGTCAAGTGCCTTTGGAGCACTTTGTCTAGGTTCGAATCCTAGCGGCCCAGCCAGAAAAACAGTTCTCAGTTCGCGGTTGTCAGTTCTCAGTAAGAACTGGACCTCAATACTGAGAACTGAGAATTGTCAACCGAGAACTGCCTATGGCCACTTTGGTGACGCCGACGGAAAAGACGGAAAAAGCCGAGAAGCAGGCCCCTCCCACGCCCGAGGAGAAACCGGAACGCAAGCCGCGCGCGCGCGTAGACGAGAAGTTCAAGATTTTCAGCGGCACGGCGAATGCGCCCCTCGCCGATGAAGTCTGTAATTTTCTCGGTATGCCGCGTGGCCAGGCGATGGTGAAGCGTTTTGCCGACGGTGAAGTGTACATCCAGATCCAGGAAAACGTACGCGGCTGCGATGTGTTTGTGATGCAGCCCACTTGCCGGCCCGTCGACGAAAACCTGATGGAGTTGTTGCTGATGATTGACGCGTTCAAGCGCGCGTCGGCGCGGCGCATTACGGCGGTGATGCCTTACTTTGGCTACGCGCGGCAGGATCGCAAGGATAAGCCGCGGGTGCCGATCTCGGCGAAGCTGGTAGCGGATTTGCTGACCACAGCGGGTGCGGACCGGGCGCTGATCGTCGATCCACATACGCCGCAGATACAGGGATTTTTTAATATCCCGGTAGATCATCTGTTTGCATCGCCGGTGCTGGTGGATCATTTCAAGAAGCTGAACTTACCGAACCTGACCGTGGTTTCACCGGATGCAGGCGGCGTGGAGCGGGCGCGGTTTTTCGCCAAGAAAGTGGACGCGGCGCTGGCCATCGTTGATAAACGGCGCGTGGAAATGAACGTGGCCGAAATCATGCATGTGATCGGCGACGTGAACGGCCGCTCCTGTTTGATCATCGACGATTTGATCGATACGGCGGGAACGACGGTGAAGACGGCGGCGGCGCTCCTGGAAAATGGAGCCACCTCGGTTTATGCGTGCGCGTCGCATGCCGTGCTTTCGGGTCCGGCGGTAGAAAATATTCACAACTCCGCCATCCAGCACGTCGTGATCACCAATACGATCCCCCTGACCGCGGAGGCGCAGGGTGAGTCCAAGATCATGGTGCTTTCGATTGCGGGATTGATTGGCCGGGCCATTCAGTCCATTCACGAAGAGACTTCAGTCAGCAAATTATTCATGTAAGGCAGGAATTGAAATTATGGCAACTACATTGGAACAAAACATTTTGGAAGCGCAGACGCGGGAAGCGGGCACCAAGAATCATGCCCGGCGCGTGCGGCGGGAGGGCAAAATTCCCGCAGTAGTATATGGCGCGGGCAAGGATGCCGTGCCGGTTACCGTGGATCCTCGGCACGTGCTGCGCATTCTGCGCTCGGAGAGCGGCCACAATACGATTTTTGATCTCGCCCTCAGCAGCGGCGAGAACGCCAAGGCTGAGACGGCCAAGGCGATGATTGTGGATTGGCAATATGAACCCATCAAGGGCCACCTGTTGCACATCGATCTGAAGCGCATCGCCATGGATAAGGCTCTGCGGGTGAGCGTTCCCGTGGTGCTGCAGGGCGTGGCGGCCGGTGTGAAAACCGAGGGCGGGATTCTCGAGCAGATGCTGCGCGAGGTTGAGATCGAGTGCTTGCCCGGAGATATTCCCGGCCACATCGATGTCGATGTCAGCCATCTGACGTTCGGCAAAGTGCTGCGCGTATCGGATTTGCCGCACAACGAAAAGTTGAAATTTCTATCGGACGCGAACCAGCCGGTGGCTCACGTCACCAGCGTGAAGGAAGAAGTGGTGGCTGCGCCCGAAGCGGTGGCGGCGGAAGCAGGAGCTGCACCGGCCGAGCCCGAGGTCATCAAGAAGGGCAAGGCGGAGACCGAGGAAGAAGGCGCAGAAGCTGCTGCCGAGAAGCCGGAAAAGAAGGCCGAGAAGAAGGAGAAGAAATAGGGAAGCGAGCCAGACGCGCCAGCATTGCGTCGCAAAAAGCGCGACGCATCGCGCGGCTCGCCCAGGTCCTTCGGCGGGCAAACAACGCCCGCCTCAGGATGACAACTGCGTGAAACTGATCGTCGGTCTTGGCAATCCTGGCATCGAGTATCAGTTCTCGCCGCATAACGCAGGCTTTCTTGCGGTGGATCGCATCGCCAGCAATTTGGGCGTTGAAGTTCGAAACCGGAACTGCCGGGCGCTTACCGCGCGGGCGGTGATTGGCGGCGAGACGGTTCTGCTGGCCAAGCCTGAGACCTACATGAACCTTAGCGGCATGTCGGTGCGGGAGTTGCTGGCGGAGTACGAGGCAAAGCCGGAGACAGATTTGATCGTGATTCAGGACGAGCTGGATTTTCCGCTGGGCACGCTGCGGATTCATACGCGGCGAAGTTCGGCGGGGCATAACGGGATCGAGTCAATCATCGGGGCGTTGGGCACCCAGGATTTTTTGCGCGTCCGGATTGGCGTAGCTCCGGAGCACAAAATCGAAGACGGCCAGCGCTACCTGCTGGCGCCGCTGCGCAAAGCGGATCTTGCGGTGCTGGATGGAGTGCTCGATACCGCGGAAGAAGCGGTGAAAGTGATTTTGACCGAAGGTCCGGCGGCGGCGATGAACCGCTTCAACCGGAAAGAAAAAGAAGAAGAAGAGTAGTGGCCAGTGATCCGTGTTCAGTGGCCAGATGTCGCAAACAGATTTTGCTGGCCACTGGTCACTGACCTCTGGCCACTGCTTGGAGACTGAAATGAATCGCACCTATGAGTTGATGTTTATTGTCCGGCCGGATATGGCGGATGAAGATTTGGACAAGCTGGTTTCGAATTTAGAGACCACCGTGACCTCGGCCGCCGGCACCGTAAAAAGTGTGGACCGCATGGGCAAGCGGCGTCTCGCCTACACGGTGCGCAAGTTCCGTGAAGGCATCTACATTTTGATGACCATCGAGGGCGCGGGAACGGTGATCCACGAACTCGAACGCCGTCTGCGCGTCACCGAGCAGGTGATCAAGTTCCTCACCGTGCGCATCGACGAAGAACAGAAGCGCCTGGAGAAGATCAAGAAGCTTCGCGACGCGAAGAAGAAGGTGAGCGCGCAACCCGCGGCCGTGGCTGCAGAAGAAGCACCCGCCGCGAGCGCGGAAGCACCTGCCGCCGACGTCCCGGCAGCAACGGTTTAGCGAGGCGAAGCGCGCCGTTTCTGAGAACTGAGAACCGAGAACTGAGCAAGATGCAGGATGAAGGAGTGTTATGGCTGACGAGACGAAAGCACCTGTAGCAACAACGGAGAGGCCATCGCGGCCTTCCGGCGACGGACCGCGTTCTGGAGGAGATCGTCCGCGATTCGGCGGCGGTGGCGGCGGGCGTTCTGGCCCCGGCGGTCCTCCGCGCGAAGGTGGACGCAAGTTTTTCCGGCGCAAGAAAGTTTGCAAGTTCTGCACGGAAAAAATCGCCGACATCAATTACAAGGATTACCGCTTGCTCGGCCAGTTCGTGGCGGAGAGCGGCAAGATCGTGCCTCGGCGTTTGACCGGCGTATGTTCGCCGCACCAACACCGGCTGGCCTCGGCCATCAAGCAGGCCCGCAACATCGCCCTGCTGCCGTTTGCCGGGCGGGCATCGTAACTAAAGCAGCTTCTAGCTACTAGCTTCTGGCCTCTAGCTAAACCGGGGCGGGGAGTGTGGGTTGGCTAGGAGCTAGAAGCTAAGAGCTAGGAGCCATCATGGAAGTCATTCTCAAAGAAGATGTAAGCAAGCTGGGTGCACGCGGCGACGTGGTGAAGGTTGCCGAAGGATATGGGCGCAACTTTCTTTTGCCGCGCAAGCTGGCCATCGAGGCCAACGCGGGCAACAAAGCCGTCGTCGCGCAGATGAAGGCCGCCTCGGTGCGCCGCTCCGCCAAGGAGAAATCGCAGGCCGAAGAATTGGCCAAGCAGTTTGAAGGGCTCGCAGTTTCCTTCGCTCGCCGCTCAGGCGAGAACGATCAGCTTTTCGGCTCGGTCACTTCAGGCGACATTGCCGATGCCGTGGTGAAAAAAGGAATCACCCTGGATCGGAAGCAGATCCAGCTCCACGAGCCACTGAAGACCCTGGGCGAGTTCACCGTTTCGGTAAAGCTGCACAAGGACGTGACCGCGCACTTGAAGGTGGTCATCGAGAAGGAAGCGGTCGCGCAGTAGTCGTAAGTGATTTGGGACCCGGGCAGCTCTGCCCGGGCTTTCTTATTGCACCTAATTGTTGGCAGGGGTGGGCGGAATGCCGGGCTCGTCTGTTCCTGGACTATGCGCGTGGCCGCGCATGCCCTAACGCCTCCGCAACGCCGATGAAAGCCCAAATGCGTTCGTCGGCGTTCGGTCTGGAACGCGCCCATTTCAGGACAGTCTTGGGGCCGTCTCTGATAGTCCAGCAGCGAGCAATTTCGCGGACTGCGTTCCACGCATTCCCGGGCCCCTGAAGCGTCTCAATGTTAGAGAGGAATCGCAGGGCGGCGCTGATGTCGGATTTCTTCGCGCCAGCCATCGCAAACTCACCCAGCCCAACGATCAAATCTTGCGGATTCGCGTTCTTGCGCAGCAGACGTTCCGCGCCCGCCGGGTCGACTGCATACTGCTGGGTAGCAACAAAAGAGACGTACGAACATTTGTTTTGCTCAATCAGGGCGTCAACTTCCGCGAAGTTTCCATTGGAGGGACCATGGTATGCGAGTTCACACGGACTTGCCCGGACAATTTCAATGGTTGGAATTTCGCGAGGCCGGAACGTAAATCGCGCCAACTCCACGAACAGAGCGGAAAGTTTGCGGTCGCTCATGTGGGATGCGAGTTCGCGGACTCGCTTCTGCTCGCCTCGGTCGCGCAGAGTGTCGGCTACTGCGTAAAACATTTGAACCGCGGACTTGGAGTCCATCTGCTCGGCGGTCTTGAGCGCTCCATCAAAATCGTCTTGCGCGATCTGGTGTCGGGCAAACGCTCCCATCATCTCATTCGAATCTCCAAGGGGACCGATGGTTTCGAGCGCGCCCGGCAGGTCGCCGTTGTGCGCCTGGACCAGAGCGATCATCTCCGTAGCGCTGGCGCCCACGCCCGATCCAGCTAGCTTGTTAATCTGGTTCTTCGCGCCTTGGATGTCCCCATTTTCGGCGCGAATCTTCGCCAGCTCTACTACGGACCAGCGCACATCGTCCGGCCGCCCGAATAGACGCCCCGTGGCTGCGGCGTCGTCGTAGTAGCCTTGTGCCGCCTGCTGCTCAAATATCTGGTAGGCTCCCTGGTCAAAAGGTCTTCCGGCGCGCTGCCACTCTGCGACCGCTTCCCGTAAGACCTCCCGGTCCGCGATTCTGTGTCCGGGACCTCGCAGCCATAGCCTTCGCGCAACACCAGCCCCCACGCATACGACGATGGCGAGGGCTGCAACCTTGAATCCGATACCCAGGCCCCGTGACGGGAGCAGTCCCATATAGGTATTGGACACCGTCTCTCCGTCAAAGGGTGTCACTCGCGAGATGGACGCGCTGGAACAGTTGCACGAAACGTAGGGCATCTGGCATGCCAAATTGGCATCCCTGCCGCTGTGCGCCTGTTCTGTCTCCCGCTAACCCATTCCAAAAGAATCACCTAGGCCCCATAAATTCTCCCATCCAGCCTATAATTTCTGCTCACGGTTCCACTGATTCGCCGTCTATTCCTGTGCAAGCCCGGGTACGGCATTGACACCGGGCGGTACAGGAAAACGACACGAACATGCCGGCCGATGTTTGGGCAGTCACACTTGCGGTTGGTACACACGCCCACTCGAGAACAGAGCGCGACAGAGTGGGGAGAGTCGGCGAGAACCGGGACCCCACGCGGGACCGCATGGCTGGGCAAGAACGCCGCATAGACGATACGATCCTCATCCGCGAGGCGCAACACGGCAACCGTGCCGCCTTCGAGGAACTGGTGCGTCACTACGATCAGGCGGTGTTGCGGCTGGCCCTGCATCTTACCGGCACCGAGCACGACGCGCAGGATGTTTATCAGGACGCCTTCCTCAAGGCGTACAAGAACATCGGAAGCTTTCGCTTCGAGTGCTCGTTCTATACCTGGATTTACCGCATCGTAACCAATCTTTGCCTGGATCACCTCCGCAAGCGCAATGTGCGCAAGGAAGATGCGCCTGTGGTGAAGGATGGCGACGGCGGAGAGTATGACCTGCTTGATCAGGTGCCGGACGGGCGCGCCGGAGCCAATCCCGAACGCGATTTGATGCGGCGGCAACTGGGAGCCAGGATCTCCGGTGCGCTGGAAAAGTTAACTCCGCGCGAACGCATGGTGTTTGAGTTGAAGCATTATCACGGGTTGAAGCTGCGCACCGTGGGCGAAATTTTGCATACGACGGAAGAGACCGCGAAGAACACTCTCTTCCGCGCCACGCAGAAGTTGCGCGGCCAGTTGGCGGATATGAGATAGGTCTTAACGGAATCAGGGTCTTGGGTCTTAGGTATCAGGTCTTAGGCCTAAGACCTAAGACCCAGCACCTGAGACCCAGAATTTAAAGGTGGAACTATGAAGTGCGAATGGGTACGAGAAAACATCACGCTGCACGTTTATGGCGAGCTGGCCGATGACGCTCGTCACGAACTGGAGCAGCACGTGGCGCGCTGTGCCGACTGCGCCGCGGAACTGAAGGCGGAGCAGGAATTTCACGCTCTCCTGTCACAGGAGCGGGCGGCCGACCCGACAGCGAATCTGCTGGCTGCCTCGCGCATGAAGCTGCAGGAAGCGCTGGAAACGGCCGAGCAGGGCGGGTTCTGGCGGCGGCTGGCCTTCGATCCGGCGAACTGGTTGCGGCAAGTTAATTTCTCGCCGGCGCTGGCATCCGCAATTCTGATTCTCGGCTTCGCCGGAGGCATGGGAACAGCCTACAAAGTGTTCGATCATCAGCCGGGCGCTCCCGTAGCCACCACCAAGACTCCTTCTCCCGCCGAAGCTTCCATCACCGGCATCCAGTCCATCACGCAAGAGCCGGGAACCAATCAGATCGACATCAAATACAACACGGTTTCCACGCTGGAAACGCAGGGATCGTTGAACGATCAGCGCATTCAGCAGCTGCTGCTATTTGCCGCCCGCAACAACTACAATTCCGGCGTGCGCATGGACTCCGTGGATTTGCTGACCAAGAAGCCGGATGTTCTGCAGGTGCGCGACGCCCTGATCTACGCGTTGCAATATGACACCAATCCCGGAGTTCGGTTGAAGGCCCTCGATGGCCTCGGCAGTTTCGTGAAGGACGATGTGCAGGTCCGCGACGCCGTGCTGCAGGCGTTGGTAAGCGATTCGAATCCGGGCGTGCGCACCGAGGCGATGCGGCTGATCGAGCCGGTAAAGGCCGACGGCAGCGTGCGCGGGGTGCTGATGACGCTGGCCGCGAAAGATCAAAGCCAGTACATCAAGTCGCAAGCTCGCACCATGCTGGCGCAGTTGCCCGAGATTGATTGAGCCGTAGGTTATTGATAGAACTAGAGAAACTGAGGTGGTTTATTTGAAACGGTCGCTACAATTCGTCAGCCTGCTGGGCGTGCTGGCCCTACTTGCACCCCTGGCGCTGGCTCAGGAACCACAGATATCGCGCGAAGGCGGGGCATGGGGCCAGGTGCTCACGGGATCGCTGGCCGGTGTCAAAAACCTGCGAGTCAAGCTGGACATGGGCTCGGTGGTGGTACGAGGCGCACAGCAGTCGGGTATTGATTATACGTTTCATATGCGTTCGCAAGCGTCCTCGGAACAAGATGCGCGCCGCCAATTTGAAGGCTACAAAGTGACTGCTTATGTAAAGGGAGACACGGCCTGGGTGGTCGGGGAGTGGCAAGGTCACAGTGTTCATGTCGGCCGGGCGTACGTGAGGATTGAAAAAGGCTCGGGGCACAGGTTTTCCGGCGAGTTTGTGATTAAAGTGCCGCGCGAGATTAACCTGGTGAAGATCGAAACCGACGGCGGCAACATCGACACCACCGGAATTGCCGGCCGCGTGGAGGCCGAAAGCGGTGGCGGCTGTATGCACCTGGATGACATCGGTGGAGGCGCGCACGTCGATACCGGCGGCGGCTCCATCGATGTTGGAACCATTAACGGCGAGATTGGCTTGCACACCGGAGGAGGCTCCATCGAAGTGCACCATGCCAACGGAAAAATCATTGCGGAAACTGGCGGCGGCAGCGTCGAAATAATGGCAGCCAGTCAGGAAGCCAGCATCGAGACCGGTGGGGGCAGCATTGAGGTCCGTCAGTGCACCGGCAAGGTGAAGGCGCAAACCGGTGGCGGCAGCATTGACTTGGGAGATATTGGCGGCCCGGCTGAAATTGACACCGGCGGCGGCAGCATTCATCTCGCATCGGCCAAAGGCAATGTACACGCCCAGACTGGCGGCGGCGGGATCGAACTCTACGGAGTTCCCTCGGCTCGCGTGGAGACCAGTGCTGGCGGCATCATCGTGAAGCTGGTAAAAACCGGCGCTCCGGCCGTCGATTCCAGGCTTGAAACTTCTGCCGGAGACATTACCGTTTACATTGCGTCGGATGTTGCCGTTTCCGTGCGCGCCAGCGTCGATCTGGGCAATGGACATCACATTATGTCCGAGTTCCCTGACATTCATGTAGCCAGCGAAGGTGATCAGTGGGGTCCGAGGTCGCTTACTGCTGAAGGTAGTTTGAATGGAGGTGGTCCCGTGCTGAAAGTTCGGACAACCACCGGCAATATCTGGTTCAAGCGCGCAAATTGATCGATCGAGGAGGGGGCTATGCGCAGACAGATTTTGACCACTCTTTCTTTACTGCCGCTGCTGCTCAGCTTGTCCTATGCTGCGCAAAGTTTGCAAAGATGGACGGTTGAGTCTTCAGAACCATTCGGCATCCCCAGTGAAGATTCCGGTGCGAGTTCCTATCTGGGCGTGGACATCGCGGATATAACCTCCGACCGGCTGGCCGTCCTGAAGCTGAAGGAAGAAAAAGGCGTGGAAGTCACCATGGTCGATCAGGACGCTCCCGCCGGCAAAGTCGGAATCAAGGAACACGACGTCATTCTCACGATGAATGGAACCCCAGTCGAAAGCAAGACGCAGTTGCACCGGATGATCCATGAAACGCCGCCGGGACGCGTGGTCACGTTGGGTCTAAGCCGCGATGGGCAGCCCCTGACCATCAAGGTGCAACTGGCCGATCGCAGCAAGGAATGGCCGATGGAGAAGAAGGGTGCGCATGTCGAAATTCCGCCCGTCCCCAGCGTTCCGCCAATTCCAAGCATGCCGGATTTTGACGTTCCCAACATCAGCGTGGTGTATGCGCACTCTTCGGCGCGAAGCGGCCTGATGGTGGAGAATCTCACGCCGCAGCTCGGTGAGTTTTTTGGCGCCAAGGATGGAAATGGTGTGCTGGTGCGGTCGGTGGAACGGGGCAGCCGAGCGGAAAAGGCCGGGATGCGCGCCGGCGACGTAATTGTCCGTGTGGCCGATCAGACGATCCATGACACCAGCGATTTCAGTCATGCCCTGCATTCTCGCGGTACCGGATCGGTGAGCGTGCGCGTGATCCGCGACAGGAAAGAGCTGACTCTTACGCTTACCTTGCCTAGCCGAAGAGAATCCGGCGAGATGATTGAGGAAAGCTTCGACCTGCCGGAACTGGACGCCGATGCCCAGGACGAATTAACTGAAATTCGCGACGAAGTTGCCAAGCTTCGGCCGCAGATGCGGCTGGCGGAGCAAGAAGTCCGCAAAGCGTCGACGGAAATGCAAAAGTCTCTTTGCGACCAGCATAAGCAGATGTTAGAGCAAGCGCAGAAGATGAAGCTCCATCAACAAGTCCAGCAGCAACTGGAAAAATGCCGCGAGAAACTCCAGCAGGAGATGGAACGATTGCGCCAGCAGATGCAGGGAAGTTGGCTCGATATCTAGCTTGCAGCGTGGCCGCGTGCGAGCTTTGGAGCTGCCTGCGCCAGGCGAACAGCGTTGCGTCCCGCCTGTTTCGCCGCGTAGAGTGCCGAGTCAGCGGCCTTCACCAATTCGTCGCGCGAGGTGCCGTGTTCCGGCAAGGCGGCGGCTCCGGCGCTGATCGTCACGGTTCGCGGCACCCCCGGGAACTGCCAGCTTTCCACCATCTTCCGCAGTTTCTCCGCCACGCTCAGAGCCTGCTGGGCGTTGACTTGCGTCAGCAGGATTCCGAATTCCTCGCCGCCGTAGCGGCACACAACGTCTATCTTGCGCACCTGCTGGTTAAATAGCGAGGAAGTTTGCCGCAGAACTTCGTCTCCCAGCACGTGCCCGAATTCGTCATTCAAGCGCTTGAACTGATCGATATCCGCCATGATGACCGCCATCCCGGCACCGTAACGGCGGGCGCGTTCAATTTCCTCCAGGATGCGCATCTCGAAAAATCTCCGATTAAAAATTCCCGTGAGACCGTCCACGTAGGCCAACTGCTTCACGCGGTCCACATAATGCGCATTCTGTATGGCAGTTGCGCAAATATCCGCAACCGATTCCAGCGACTGCTGGTCGCCGTCGCGAAAAGCATCGGCATTCGCGCTATCCAGCGCGAGCACGCCCAGCGTTTGCCCGAACGAAATCAGGGGAATGCACATGCGCGATGCTGTCTCTGCGAAGAACTTTACCCGGTCCGGCTCCTGGCAAAGATTGCATTCCGTCGCGGTACAACTGTCCGAGAGAATCTTCGCCCAGGGTTCGGTGTCAGCCGAAAAACGGCCACCTTCCGGAATGCAGGGCGTGAGTGTTCCGTGGTGAGCCCGCAGCACCAGGTCGTGATCTTCCCGCAGGAAAAGCGAGACGTGCGATACGCGGAATGCGTCCTGAATCAGCCCACATACTCTGCCCAGCAACTGTTCCAGATCCAGAACCGCAGTAGTTTGCTGGGCAATCGCATTGATCGCCTGCAGCTGCCGCGCGCGCTGCTGCTCCAGCGAGTAGAGCCGCGCGTTCTGCAACGCGATCGAAGCCTGGGTCGAGAACAGCGTCAGCAGATCGATGGTCTCCGCATCGAAATGGTCAAGGCAATCGCTTTGGCAGTCGAGCACACCGACCACCCCATCTTGAACCATTAACGGGATAGCGATTTCGGAGCGCGTGGATTTGGCGGAGCAGAAATAGCGCGGATCTTTGCTGACATCGGGCGCATACACAGGCTGTTTCTTGAGGGCTGCAACTCCGGTAATCCCCTGGCCGAGAGGCATTCGAATTTTGTCCTGGCCTTCATCCCAACCAATCTGCGAGCGGACGTACAACTCCTTCGACTGCTCGTCGAGCAGCACAATCGCCACATTGCGCACATGAAAGTAGTCGCGCGCGATCGCCAGGATGCGCTGCAACACCTCGTCCAAATCAAAGGTGGAAAGCACCGCCTGTCCGGCGTCGTACAGGACTGCGATTTTATTCATAACTCAGGGGATATGGTAATGGACCGACGCTGGTTACACAGGTTCCGAAAGTAACTAGAATTTCCGCCTGGAATTGGGCGTGCCCTACTTCCACTTCCTGGCGGTACGGATCAATCCGTAAGCCACGGCACAAAACCAGAAGTCGACAATCAGCCCCCAATCCGCCTGAAATGGCTTGTGCCGCGGCAAGTGCAGGGATGGCGCAAGCAGGAAGTAGGCCACGTTTCCCAATACGACGGCGAAGAAAGCCTGTAGGAAATTGACCAGCATAACTAGATTAGACGCCGGTTTGGCCCTCTGCGGCTAGGCTATACGTCCACGGCCATCAGGAGGTCTATGGATTATTTCTTGGTGAGCGAAGTCATATTGCAACTCCTGTCAGCTGTGGTCTACTGGTGGCCTTACCAGTGCTCGATAGAGAGGACCTCGTCATGGCGCAGATCCCTGAAGATTCACCCCTCCAAGTCAGATCCCGTTGCCTCGGCGTATTCGTCGCAGTCATCGCCGTGTTTCTCGGTGGCGCGCCATATATGGGCAAGGCCTACCTCAGAAGCACGGTGCCGCCGGTACTGGACCCCGGGGCCCTTAAGATAATGGAGCAGACGGCCATGGACACTATGCAGTTCTTGGAAAACCAGAGGCAGAAAGCCTTCGAGTCAGTAATGTCGCTCGCGACGCAAATGGATGCCGGCAGCCGTCGCGGGTTTCCAAAGGAGGCGACCAGCTTTCGAAAGGCTGTCACGACTCTTGGCGATTTGGACCTGCAGGTCGTGCAGGCCCTAAAGGTGCAGTGCGCCGAAGAGCAATGGCCCTTTGGAATGTTTCACGAGAGTGAAAGTGCAAGAAGTGCCGCCGAACGTCGAGCGCAGCGTCTAAACAGCCTCATGATGGCTTTCTTCACCTTAGCAGGAGCTGGTTTCCTTGTTTTGGTCCTACGGACCCACACACTTCCCAATTGGGCAAGAGGTATCTCGATGATGGCTGCTGGAGCAATCATCGCCGGGTGGTTTCCGCTCTAGGCCGTCATACATCAACTTGCTGCTAACATTCCTTCGTAGTCTCCAATGCTTGAACTCACCACGCCCGTCCAGTACGTCAAAGGAATCGGTCCGAAGCTGGCGGAGATCCTTGCCACCAAAGGCATCTCGACGGTTGGCGACCTGCTGAGCTATCTACCCTTTCGTTATGAAGACCGGCTGAATCCGCGCGGGATCGCGGAATTGCGTCCCGGCGAAATGGCTACTGTGATCGCGGAAGTCCGCAACTCGGGACTATTTCGCACCCGGCGCATGCCTATATTCCAGCTCACCGTCGGGCAAGGGAGATCGCGGCTGAAATGTCTCTGGTTCAACGCCACTTACCTGCAGGATAAATTCAAGGCCGGTGAGTTGATCGCGCTCTACGGCAAGGTCGAGCAGGATCCGAAAAGTGGCGAGCTGCAGATTATTCAGCCACAGTTTGAAATGCTGGGCGATGCTGCCGCGGAAGACGCCGACGATAAGGCCGCGGCGTCGCTCGAAGTCGGACGCATCGTACCCATCTACGAATCGGCAGGACAAGGCCGCGTGACCGCACGCTGGTTCCGGCGAGTCATTCGCAAAGCATTGGACGATCTCACTCCCGATCTCGCCGAAACCATTCCCGCTGCCGTGCGCGGTCGTCTGGCACTGCTTTCGCCGCGCGAAGCGTTGTGGAAAGTGCACTGGCCCGAGGCCGGCGAGAGCTTCGAGGACTTGCAGTCATCGCGCACGCCCGCGCACATCCGCCTGATCTTTGAAGAATTGTTCTTCATCGAGCTCGGACTGGAACTCAAGCGCCGCCAGCAAAAGACGGAGACCGGAATCGCTTTCAGCCTGGACGATCGCGTGCGCCAGGCGATCAAGAAGATTCTCCCTTTCCACCCCACGGCCGCGCAGAAGCGGGTTCTGAAAGAGATCGCCGACGACATGCAAAAGCCTTATCCCATGCGGCGCTTGCTCCAGGGGGATGTAGGCTCAGGGAAAACCATCATCAGCTTTCAAGCCGCGGTCGTCGCCATCGAAAACGGATACCAGGTCGCACTTATGGCGCCCACGGAAATTCTCGCGCAACAGCATTATTTTTCTGCGCGCCGAATTCTGGAGAATGCCGGCTACCGCATCGTTCTGCTGACCGGCTCTCTGGAGGCCGACCGCAAGCGCGAAATCCGCCGCCATATCGCGCAGGGAAACGCGCAGCTTGTCATCGGCACGCATGCCCTGCTGGAAGAGAAAGTTGAGTTTGCGAAACCAGGCCTCGTCATCGTCGACGAGCAGCACCGCTTCGGCGTTTTGCAGCGCCTCAAGTTGATGAAGAAATCCGGTGAAGGCACAGGTACCGATCAGAATCCCGCCGAGCCCGACGTTCTGGTCATGACGGCCACGCCGATCCCGCGCACGCTCGCGCTTACGCTGTATGGCGACCTCGACATCAGCGTGCTCGACGAACTTCCACCCGGCCGCACTCCGATCGTCACGCGCAGAATTAGCGATGACGAATCGCCCAAAGTGTGGGACTTTGTGCGCAAGCAGGTCGCAGCCGGGCATCAGGCGTATGTGGTCTATCCCGTGATCGCGGAAAGCGAGGAGACCGAACTCAAAGCCGCGATCAAGATGTACCGCGAGCTGAGCGGGAAAATCTTTGCCGACCTGAAAGTTGGCCTGCTGCATGGCCGGCTGGACGCCGATTTGAAAGATCAGGTCATGCGCATGTTCCAGAAAGGCGAGTTACAGATTCTGGTCGCGACTACGGTTATTGAAGTTGGCGTCGATGTACCCAACGCAACCGTGATGGTGATTGAGCACGCGGAACGTTTCGGTCTGGCTCAGCTTCACCAGCTGAGGGGCCGCATCGGACGCGGAGCCGCGAAATCTTTTTGCATATTGATGACCGGCGGCAAGGTCACGGAAGAAGGCGAACGCCGGCTCGACGCCATGGTCCGCACCAATGACGGCTTCCAGATCGCCGAACTCGATCTCGAACTTCGTGGGCCGGGAGAATTTTTCGGTACGCGCCAGGCCGGCATGCCGAGCTTTCGCGTGGCCAACCTGATTCGCGATCGGCAGTTACTGGAACTCGCCAAGCGCGAGGCCGCGGCGGTGATCGCCGGCCCCAATTCTGAAATCACGCAGGTCGAAATCAGTCGAGCGCTGGTTGCGCTACGCACGCGCTGGCAGCATACCTACGGTCTGGTCGAAGTGGGCTAGCAAGTCCGGTCAGTTCTGATCGCCCGCCCCGTGCTTGCCCCGGCAAATCTTGCATGCAGTTGGGGGCAAGGTGTTGTCCACGCGGTGGCGGACCGGCCTCAGCGTACGTAAGTAAGCGAACGTGGCCTTGAGGTCCTCGTCGGTCATCTTGCCGTATGCGATCCACGGCATGACGCCACTCAATTCGCGAGCTCCCACCTTACCGGTGTGCATTGCCTGGAGAAAAAGATTCTCGTCGTAATATGAAATGCCCGAAGGATCCGGCGTGATGTTGGCGCTGGTTACCGTGGGCAACGGACCCTTGAACTCAAAGCCACCGGCGAACGCCAGAGCCATATTGTATTTTCCGCGCTGCTGCGGCGTGTGGCAGTGCCGGCAGGACGCGAGTCGAACCAGATATTCTCCTCGCTTTACCGGCGTCGACTGATCGGGAGGCGGGACGGGTGCGGTAATTGGCTGGGGCACGCTGCGGATCAGGTACCTCACCGGAAAGATGATTTCTGTCTCGGGCAGCGGATTGCGGACCGGCGGCAGCGAACGGAGATACACCACGATGGAAGCGAGGTCTTCGTCGGACAAGACCTGGTAATCCTCATAGGGCATGAGGGGAAACAAAGCGCGTCCGTCATGGCCGACCCCTTCTCGAATCGCACGCGCAAGTGCGTCGTCACTCCAACTTCCCGCACCGGTTTCGGGATCTGGCGTGAGGTTCGGAGCCACCACCGTTCCCGGCAAGCCGGCAGCGGGAAATATCTGACCGGCTCCTAGCTTGGTTTCCAGAACCGGCGCTCCCGGGGCCTTCCAGTCGTGGTCCGAATGGCAGTCGATACATCCCATCACGCTGTTTGCCAGATAGCGGCCGCGCGCCAGGCGTTCCGGCGTAGCCTCGAACTTCCGACCGGTGACCGCCCGCGCCCGCGGACCAAGAAAGGGCCTCCAGCCGATAGTCAGGCTGATGGCGACACCCAAAACAACTAGAAGAACCACCAACCCCAGGCTCAGCCATCTTGAGAGTCTCTTCATCGATGCCCGCCCCCAGGGGTCGGACTGCATTGTATTAGGCAGCGGACAATCGCTCAAGCTCAAGGGTCAAGCTGGTAGAATCGAGAAGATGGCTGGTACTTCCCAACTGATTCAGATCGAACTCGCTCCGCCGCTCCGCGTGCCGAAGCCCGACTGGCTGCGCGCCAAAGCCCCCGTCGGCGATAACTTTCACAACTTGAAAAAGTTGGCCCGGGGGCTCGGTCTGCATACCGTCTGCGAATCAGCCCAGTGTCCGAATATCGGCGAGTGCTGGAACCACAAGACTGCGACCTTCATGCTTTTGGGCGATATCTGCACCCGGCGCTGCGGCTTTTGTGCCGTACCGAAAGGCCGTCCCGAGCCCATCGATTGGGACGAACCGCGCCGCGTGGCCGAGGCGGTCGCGACCCTGGGACTGAAGCATGCGGTCGTGACCAGCGTGAATCGCGACGATGATAACGTTGGCGGCGCCAAAATTTTCGCCGAGACCATTCGTGAGATTCGCGAGCTTACTCCGGATTGCCGCATCGAGGTGTTGATCCCGGATTTTCAAGGTCTGGAAGATCCCTTGAAGATTGTGCTCGAAGCACAACCCAACGTTCTCAATCACAATACCGAGACCGTACCGCGCCTCTATCGCGCCGTGCGTTCCGGAGCCCGCTATCAGCGCACGCTCACCCTGCTGGAAAATGCCAAGAAGTTCTCACCCGGAATGGTGACCAAAAGTGGCGTGATGGTGGGACTGGGAGAATCCAGCGACGAGCTCGTTGAAGTCTTCCGCGATCTCGGCAGCCGCGGCGTGGATATTCTCACGGTGGGCCAGTATCTTCGGCCCTCACGCGATCATCTGCCGATCGCTCGCTTCTATACGCCGGAAGAGTTCCGCGATTTACGAAACGAGGCACTGCGCTTCGGCTTCCGCCACGTTGAGTCCGGCCCCATGGTGCGCTCCAGCTATCATGCGCACGAACAAGCGGAGTCCACATCCGCCCCTCGCGTCGTTTAGTCGACGCTTCCTGACGGGCTACGCTCTCAGAATCAGAAGATGTGCAGCTTGATGCTCAGATACTTCTTGGGATTCTCGCGGATGGCTTTGATCAGGCCTTGAGACTCGACCAGCATCTGGTTGGCGTTGTTATACAGCGCGTCGTCCTTGAACAGCTTCCCGGCGGTTCCGCGCCCCGCCTCGAGATCGCTGGTAAGCGCCGCCAGCTTCGTGACCGTCGTGTTGATCTTGTCTGCCAGTTCCTGGTCCTTGGTCAGCTTGCCCAGAGTCCCTTTGCCGGCATTGATATCTTCCGTCACCTTCTTCAGATTCGCGATCGTGTCGTTGGCATTGTTGTAGAGAGTCGGATCTTTCAGGAATTTTCCCGCCGTGCCTTTACCGGCTTGAATGTCGTCGACTACTCCGTTGATCTTGTCGAGCGTCGCGAGGAATTTGTTATAGGCGTCGTTGCTGTTGATCAGTGCGCCCAGGCTGCCCTGGCCTTTGGCAATCTGATTTACGATGCCCTGAAAATCGGCGACCGTATCTGAGAAGCGGTTGTACAGCGTGGGATCGTAAATCAATTTTCCGATCGACCCCTTGCCGCTCTCGGCGAACGCGAGGATGCGGTCGGCGCGCTTGAGCAAGGCGTCCATGTTCTGCAGCGTGCTCTGGCTGGAGCGCACCACCTCGTTGAAGTCCGGATGCACCTGCGTGGGAAGGGTGTCGCCATCTTTCGCCGGTGGGCCTACGGCCTGCGCGCTGTCGATGTCCAGATAAGTTTCGCCGAGCACTCCGGCGGTATCCAGCGAGGTCACCGAATCGCGTCGGAGATTAAAACCGTACTTGGTGCTGACCTTCATGACGATTTCGACGGGAGTAATCTGCTTATCTTTATCGGGCACCACGCGAATAGCCGCAACGTTGCCGATATCCACGCCGCTGAGGCGGACGGGCGCGCCGATGCGCAATCCGCTGGCATTGTCGAAGAAGGAGACCAGGGTGATGCGATGCGAGAAGAAGCCGCCCGTCCCGGACATCAGGAACAGAAGCAGCGCCAGAATCAAGCTGGCGAAAATTACCGTCAGGCCAACCCGCAGTTGCGACCATTTCAGCTGCTTCTGACTCGGCAAATGACTCCCTCAAACCAGTATTTGCTCGGAGGTTCAGGCAACAGACCGAGCACGGCCGCCCGCTGCCCCTCGCAGCATAATAACAAACCGGAGCCGGTTAAGGCCGTTGGGGGCGAAGAACTGGCAACAGCGCAAGAGCGAGGACGTAGGCGACCAGTCCACAGGCCAGGGTCACCGTCAAACCAAACTGTATCGCGATGACCATTGCCAGCACGGAACCCAGCACGCTGGCGGACGCATTCATCGCCCACGCCCACTCCACGGCATTGTCGTCGCTGGCCGCGGCGGTAGAGATGCCTAGATCTCCTGCGCGAAGACCCGGGCCCGCTGCTACGGCGCGCAAACCTGTGGGAAACGGCATTCCCATTACAAATCCAAGTGGAGCTAATAACACGGCGCTTACCAGAAGCCGATAGTAAAAGCCAAATCCTACCCAGGCCGCCAGCCAGTGAGGCAGAAAAACCACATCCAGCAGAAGTGCGACAATCACCAGCGTGATCGGCATCCAGGCCAGCTCCGTGCGAGGCAGCCAGCTCCGGGAAAACAAGCTGCCCGCGCCGCTCGAAAGCATCAGTAGAAAAATAACCACCGTCAGCGCGTAGGTAGGATGTCCCAGGAAAAGCACGAATCTTTGTATGAAGGCGATCTCCACCAGGATGTAGCCCAGCCCAACCGCAACAAAATAAAGCAGGGGCAAAGCCGAGTGGCGCATTCGGCCGGAGTGCAAGGCGAGTGGCAGGATCAGGAACACGGAAACGGCAACCAGAGAGATGACCAGCACCAGCAGCAGGACCAGCACTCCAAGGTTTACCTTCCAGTCAACACCGGCCCGCAAATTGTGTTGCCCGAGAATCTGGCCGGGTTTCAATGTGAAGAAAAAGAACGGAGCATTATCGTTGACGGGCGCGACATTGTAAGCGTACTGCCTGGCAAAAGCATACGGATCGTTGCTGGCAATCAGATCGCTAAAAGGATTGGGGCCTGGCTGGGAAGGAAGGTACAGCGGGCGTAGTTGAGGGTAGCGCGCCAAGTGAGTTGTGACTTCGGCTTCTTCCTCAGCCGTGAAAGGCGTTTTCTTCGCCAGCACCACCACCGGGATACCATCTTCATTGAGCGCTCCCTGGGAGGCTACGATGAAGTTGCGCGCTGGATTGGCGACGCCCAGGCGATGCAGCGCGTCCATGGCCACGGCCACCACGCGCAAGGCTTCCCGCGGCTCGTGAAACTCCCAGCGCGTGATGGCGATCATTCCATCCGGTCGCAGATGCTGGAAGTACTCGCTAAAAGCCTCGACCGTATAAAGGTTGTTTTCACTGAGCGCGAAAGCTCCCGCGGCGGTCGAAGCCCATGTATCCACCAGGGTCATCTGCACCACATCGAACTGCTCCTGGCTGGATCGCAGATAAGACCGGCCGTCGGTCACATGCAGATGCACGTCGGGGCGCTCGTAAAGATGTTTGGAGTAGGTTGCGTACCGGCCGCGCATGATGGTATCGGCGATGATGGGATTGATCTCGATGCCGGTCACGCTGGGGCTACCGTTGGCCAGCGCGCTCAGCACGTCAATCCCGCCGCCCGGGCCGATGATGGCAAACTCTCCATGGGGCCTCAGAACATTCGCCAAGGCTGGCGGTCTGGACATGAGAATGCCCTCCCACGGCGTGCCCCTCACGTGCTCAGGCTCAACATTCATGATGTAGGTGGACGCATCGGCGTCAATCACCACCGCCTTGGACTGCCCCCATAGATCTACTTCCACCCGGGAAAGAGCGTTCCAACGGGCAAACTCCACCATGGCCGGATTGCGGAACATTCCCTTGGCATAGACCACATCGATCAGGCGGTCCGAAAGGTTGCCGGCGATGAGCAGGAGAAAAGCGGCCAGGAAACCGACGGCGACTCTACGTCCAGTTTGCGTAGGCGCCCAAACCGCAGCCGCCACGGTCAGCGCCACACTGGCCATCAGAATCGTGTTCGGCCCCCCGATCCAGTTGAGAAGTGGCACCACCGCCAGGCAGGCCAGCGCACCGCCGCCCAAGTCGGCGCCGTAGAGCAGCGGAATCCGCCGGGCCTCGCGCGCAAAGACCACGGAAAACAACACGCCGGTCAGAAAGAAAGGTACGGCAGCGGCAAGATAAAGAATCGTGAGCCGCAAAAAATTCATTCCGCTCACTTCGAGCGCCACGGGAACGTGCAACACGATCTCCAGCACCAGAAGGACCGTCACCGAGTTCACCATGCAAAGCCCGGCGGCCAGAGAGCGGGTCTCGAATTGGCCAAGCCAGCGCTTTCCCATGTAGGCGAAGACCCCGCCCGCGCCCAGTCCAAGCAACGCAATCGAGATGGCAAGGAAAGCGAAGTGATAGAACAGAACAACCGAAAACAGTCGCGTCAGCGCCAGTTCCAGCAGGAGGGCCGCGAGACTCGTCAGGCCCAGGCCAGCCAGCAAAATTGGTTCAGAAACTTCCTTCGATAGAGGTGGGGCAGCAGCCTGAATCGTGGCAGACATAATTTGAGTGGGACAGACAAAGTCTAGCAGAAGGCTTTGCCGGCGGACCTTAGCTTTCGAGCTACCTAGCTCTCGAGAATAACCTGCGCAATCGCCTGCTCCGCGGTATGGGAGAGTGACAAGGCGGCATTCTTCACGCCCAGCTTGGCGGCAAATTCCCCGGCCTTGCCATGAAAAGAAATGCTCGGTCGTCCGCCCGGCAGCCGTACAACTTCGCAATCGCGCCAGCGCACACCATGGCTCCAACCCGTGCCCAAGGCCTTCATGGCCGCTTCTTTGGCGGCGAAGCGGGCAGCGTAGCGCTCTGCGCGATTGGCCTTGGAGTCACAATACCGGATTTCGCCTGCCGTATAAATGCGCTGCAGAAAGCGATCGCCGAAGCGCTCAATCGAACGCTGTATGCGCGGAACCTCCGCAATATCAATGCCTGTGCCCACGATCATATTTCACTCATTAGAGGGTGCCCCGTCCCTTGTCTCTCCGCCTTTTGGAGAGACAGGGCGGGGATTTTGATGTGATGGATATGGTATCGATCCCCTACAACAGGCGGTCGCCGCGGTAAATCACTTCTCCCTCCACCATGCGAGCCTCCACGGTCAGGCGATGAGGTTTCACCGGGCCAATCCCGTCAATATGCATCACCTCATGACCGTGCGCCACCAGCCAGTCCGAAACCAGCATGCGGTGGCAGCGGAAGTATACGCGCTCAGCGCACATATAGGCCGTGCGCGAACTCTCAGCCAGCGCAACCAGTCCCGCCATCGCACTCTGAAATTCCCCGGTCAGCATGTAGTCGGCGTAATTGCGGAAGCTGTCATTGCGCAGAGCGATGTGAGGAGAATCCCCACGAATTTTCTTGCGATAGCCGCCAAGCGCCGCCATCCAGACATACTGAATTCCAGCCTCCGGCAAACTCTTCGCCAGCGCCTCGCGGTTAAATTGCGGCAGCCGCCGCGACATAGGGAACGCACGAATATCTACCAGAGTCTGAATAGCGTGCGCCTGAAGCGTCTCGATCAATTCGCCGAGAGTGCGAGTCGAATGTCCGACGGTGTAAAGAGTAGCCAACACCGCTTCGATGCGAAACTATCACCCTGCGATGCGAGCCAACGCAGAGGCGATCGCGGAATCCTGCTCCGGAAAAACCGTTCGCAAGTCTAGCAGTACGCGGCCTTCGTCAACCCGGGCAATGATCGAAGGCTCTGACGTCCGCAGGCGCGAAGTAAGTTCGTCGGCACTCAGCCCTTCGCAAGTCAGCGCCAACAAACATGTAGGCAGAACAGAAGATGGAGCCGCACCGCCGCCCAGGATCGACTCGCCATCTACGATTTCGACCTTCAGTTTCGCGCCGGCAATGTGCCGCACAAGAGCTTCTGCCCGACTGCCGATTTCCTCTTTCGAAAGCCGCATCATCCGCAGCGTGGGAATCGCCTCGTGATCGCGTCGGATATAGGCGAGAAGGGTTGCTTCCAAAGCGGCATAGATCAGCTTGTCCACGCGCAGCGCCCGAAACAGTGAGTTCGACCGCATACGCGCAATCAGCCCGGCGCTGCCGCTGATCAGCCCCGCCTGCGGACCGCCCAGCAGCTTGTCCCCGCTGTAGGTGACGATGTCCACGCCCGCTCGCAGGCTATCCAGAACACCCGCCTCCCCTTCAACTCCGACCGTGCGCAGGTCGATGAGTGCGCCGCTGCCCAGATCCTCCATCAGTGGAACACCACGCTTGTGGGCCAGCGCCACCAGTTCCGCCGTAGAAGCTTGCTCGGTAAATCCTGTGATCTCGAAGTTCGAGCGGTGTACGCGCAGCAGCAGCCGCGTCCTTTCGGTGATGGCTTTTTCATAGTCAGAAACGCGGGTACGGTTCGTCGTCCCAACTTCGCGCAGGATCGCACCCGACTTCGCCATCACATCCGGAATGCGGAACGAGCCGCCAATCTCCACCAGCTCGCCGCGCGAGACGATAACTTCGCCGCCATCGGCCAACGTGTTCAGCGCGAGCAGCACCGCCGCCGCATTATTGTTGACGATAATTGTGGAAATCGCCTCGCCCTTGGTCTCTTCGCTCAGCAACTGCCGCAACAGCCGATCCACATGCACGTCCCGTTTTCCACGCACACCCTCGGCAAGATCGAATTCCAGGTTGGAATAATTTGCCGCCGTCTCGCGAATATGCTCGATGGCCGCATCTCCCAGCGGAGCGCGGCCTAGGTTGGTATGCAGAATTACCCCGGTGGCGTTGATCACCGCCCGCAGGGAGTAGCCCATCGCTTTGCGCAGTTGCTTCTCCACCGCTTCCGTCAGACCCGTGAGCGCAAGCTCCAGCGCATCGTCGTCCAGTAATCCGGATGTGATTTCTTGCCGTAACCGGGCCAGCACGGCGCGCGCTGCGTCCGCCACGGCGTCATGGCCGTAGTTCTCCGCGAGCGATGTAACCGCCGGAGCGCGCAGCACGTCATCGACCGAAGGCAGCTTGCGAAAAAGCTCTGACCGCGCGAGGTTTTTCACCGGAGGATTATCCCATGAAGGAATCGGCCACGCATCATCGTTCCCCCGATCACAGCGTATGCAGGTACGCGAGCAAATCCTGAATGTCCTGCTGGCTCAGAGTCTGACCATAAGCGGGCATATCCGGACGGCCGTTGCGAATGATGTCGCTGACGCGATCGTCGTTCGCGGGCAGCCCACTAAGCGAAAGATACTGATGCTGAAAGATCCCCTTCAGGCCGGGCCCCTTCTTTCCCTTCGTGGAATAAGGCCGGTGACAGCGGTCGCAGTAGTTGTCGTAGATCTTGCGCCCCGTGGCTTGTTGCGGATTGAGGCGAAGCTCGGCATCTGATTTACGACGCTCGACATCGCAACCCGTCAACGATGCGAATCCGAGCCATGCGCCAAAAGTCGCGACCAACAGCCAGACGACGCTGAGCCCGCGCCTGTGGCGCGGTTCAATGATTCGCAATTTTTTCGTTCCCATACGGTCGTATTTATTTTCGCCCGGCTTTCCCACAGACATCGCGCCGTCGCTCCACTTACAATGATAATGATAGAGCATAGCCATGCCAGTCGCCGTGAAGCGAGTTTACGAAGCAGTAGCGCCCTCTGACGGTGCCCGCGTCCTGGTAGACCGGTTGTGGCCTCGCGGCCTGCGCAAGTCCGACGTCGCCGCCATCGAGTGGCTGCGAGATCTCGCCCCCTCGAATGAGCTCCGCAAATGGTTCCACGCCCAGCCCGACAACTGGCAACTTTTTCGCAAGCGTTACTTGAAGGAGCTGGCTCGTCCAGAAGCCGAAAAAGATTTGCTGACGCTCTATCGCCTGGCCCACAAAAGAAAGCGCCTCACGCTTCTGTTTGCGTCGAAGAACGAAACCCAGAACAATGCGACCGTGCTCAAGGATCTGCTCGATGGAATGCGCAAGCCTCCCACCGGTACCGGGCCAGCCGCGCTTCGATCGGCGCGCACGCGCGACGCGGCGGTTCGACGTCGCTAGGCGTTGCCACTGCTGGCGTTGAACCTTCAATTAGAATCGCCCGATGAGGACAGTCTTTCAATGGAGCCTGGGTAAGCGCGCGCTCGAAGTGGGCAAGCGCACTCTGATCATGGGCGTCGTCAATGTGACCCCCGACTCTTTCTTCGACGGCGGCCAATATCTGGACTCTGCAAAAGCCGCTGCCCACGCCATGCAGCTGCTCGAGGAAGGCGCCGACATCCTTGACATCGGCGGAGAATCGACCCGCCCCGGCGCCAGCGTCGCCGCAGCATCTCCATTGGGGGAAAATCGAAATCAGGAAGCAAAACTAAGGCAGGAAGGTCGCACGCCAAAGGTCGCCGTTACCGTTGAAGAAGAGTTGCGCCGGGTGCTGCCCGTGATCACGGAGGTGAAAAAGCAGCGCCCCGATGCGGTCCTCTCCATTGATACATACAAAGCCAGCGTGGCGCGGGCTGCCGTCGCCGCTGGCGCTGAAATCGTCAACGATGTCAGCGGCCTCCGCTGGGATCCGCAGATGGCCAGTACGCTCGCCGAGTTGAAATGTGGCGCCATCCTGATGCACATGCGCGGCCGTCCCGAGGAGTGGCGCACTCTGCCTCCGCCTGTCGATATCGTTCTCCAGGTGAAACGCGAACTGCGCGAGTGGGCAGAAGCCGCTATCCTGGCGGGCGTGCGGCGGGAAAGAATCGTGCTTGATCCCGGCTTCGGCTTCGGAAAAAACTTCGAGCAGAACTATCCGCTACTGGCGCGTTTTCAGGAATTGCAATCGTTGGGATTCCCTCTGTTGGCAGGCACATCGAGAAAGTCATTCATCGGCCGCATGCTGGCGAAAGACGGGAACGACGCTACCCCGGCCGACCGACTCTTCGGAAATCTTGCCGCTCACACAATTCTGGTTCTGAAAGGCGCGCACATCCTGCGCACGCATGATGCGCAGGCAGCAGTCGAAGCCGCGCGAGTGACCGACGCTATCCTCGCCTCTCATTAAATTATTTCGCTGAATCGTATGTCCGATCTGCTGAAGCTCACCGAGAACCCACGAATCACCGTCCGCCGTGCCGGTGCGCCCGATCCGGAAGGCACCTGCGTCGTCTATTGGATGCAACGCGCCCAGCGCGGTATCGACAATCCGGCCCTGGATGCGGCGGTTGCGGCCGGCAACGAGCTGCACAAGCCTGTGGTCGTGTTCTTCGCGCCAGTTCCCTTTTATCCGAATGCAAATCTTCGTCACTACCATTTTCTGGCGGAAGGCATTCCCGACACCGCCGAGTCTCTGAAGAAACGAAACGTCGGCTTCGTCCTGCGCCGCTTCCCCGAATCCAGCCTGCTGCGATTTTGCGACGAAGTGAAACCAGCGCTGGTGGTCGGCGACGAGAATCCCCTGCACGAGCCGGAATCATGGCGTCTCAAAGCTGCCAGAAAATTACGCGTGACCCTCTGGACCGTCGATGCCGATGTGATCGTCCCATCGAAATTATTAGGGAAGGCGCAATATGCCGCGCATATTATCCGGCCTCGACTGAGAGACAAATTGCAGCAGTTTCTCGTCGCTCCCGAAAACCCAGCGGCGCGAGTGCCCTGGAAAAAACCCAAGAACCTCGCCTCGCTCCCACCCGATTTCGATATCACACAAGATTGGCAACTCGATCGCTCCGTCTCCCCTGTCTCCCAGTGGCGCGGAGGCAGCCGAGAGGCCCTGCGCCTGCTCAAGGATTTCATCGACCGCAAGCTTACCGGCTACGCCATCGGGCGCAATAAGCCGGAGATTGACCATACCAGCCGCCTGTCTCCGTATCTACACTTCGGGCACATCGGCCCGCCCACCATAGCACTCGCCGTCAAGAATTCCGCTGCACCTCAGGCGGACAAAGCGGCCTTCCTGGATCAGCTCATTACCTGGCGTGAACTCTCCATCAGCCTCGTGCGCTTCAATCCGGATTATGACAATTTCGAGTGCGCCGAGCCCTGGGCGCATCGCACGCTCGCCAAACATGCCAAAGATCCTCGTCCCGTCCTCTACACCGAAGCGCAATTGCAGAACGCGGAAACTCACGACCCGCTGTGGAATGCCGCTCAAATGCAGATGGTCAACACCGGCTGGATGCACAACTACATGCGCATGTACTGGGCGAAGAAAATTCTGGAGTGGAGTCCGTCTCCCGCGGAGGCTTACCGCATCGCCGTTCTCCTCAATGACAAGTATGAACTCGACGGCCGCGATCCCAACGGTTACGCCGGCATCGCCTGGTCCATCGTAGGCAAGTTCGATCGTCCCTGGTTCGAACGCCCCATCTTCGGCCAGATTCGCTACATGTCCGGCGCCAGCACCGGGAAAAAATTCGACAGCAAAAAATACATGCAGCAAAATCTTTCCCGGCAATTGTTTTAGTCGGCCGCGGTTCAGCCTGAGCGCCCGCAGCCCGGATCATCGACGCACGCCGTGTAGCGTTTGATTTCCCGCCAACCTGCGCCTAAACTCTTGTGAATTGATCATCAGGCACTGCCCCTCCGCCGCCCGGCAGGGTCCAGATTGAGGTGCGTTCCATGCGTCGACTTCTTCGTTCCCTTCCAGTCTCGCTTGTGCTTCTCTTTCTCTCCGCCGCATCCGGGCAAAACAACCCGCAGCCCCAGCTTCAACCTCGCACCGCGGAGCCCGCCAAGCCGAGCGGCCCGGATCGCGAAATCTCGCTCGACGTGCAGGTCACGGATAAATCTGGCGCCCCGGTTCGAGGTCTGCAGCAGCAATACTTCGCCGTTCTCGACGATAAGCGACCGCAGAATATTGTTTCCTTTCATGCCGTCGATAATGGTGGCGATTCCACCACCGACCCGGTGCAAATTGTGCTCGTGGTGGATGCCGTCAACACCGGCTACAACTCCATCGCGTACGCGCGAGACGAACTCAAGAAGTTCTTGCTGCAAAATCGCGGCAAACTTGCCCAGCCGGTGTCCCTCGTCATCTTTACCGACACCGGGGCCAAGATGCAGCAGGGTTCTTCGCGCGATGGCAACGCCCTGGCGGCGCTCTATGACCAATACGAAACCGGCCTGCGGATTATCAACCGTTCTGCGGGGTTCTACGGTGCAACCGAGCGTTTTGACCTCTCGCTCAAAACCATGAAGCAACTCATCGAATACGAACACACGCAGCCGGGCAGAAAGCTGATGGTTTGGTTCAGCCCCGGATGGCCCCTGCTCTCCGGACCAAACGTTCAGCTGACCTATAAAGAATCTGAACAGCTGTTCAACACGGTCGTGGGACTCTCGACCGGCCTGCGGGACTCTCGCATTACTGTCTACGCCGTGGATCCACTCGGTTTGGCCGATGCAGGTGGAATCCGGATTAGCTACTATCAGGAATTCTTAAAAGGCGTATCCTCGCCTTCCAAGCTCAACATAGGCAACCTCAGCCTGCAGGTGCTGGCCGTTCAAACCGGCGGCCGCGTGCTGAACTCGAGCAATGACCTCACCACCGAGATCGCAAAGTGCGCCGCCGATGCGACTTCTTTTTATGTCCTCTCGTTCAACGCCGCTCGAGCCGACCGGGCAAACGAATATCACGCCATCGGTATCAATGTCGATAAACCCGGGGTCACAGCTCGCACCCGCACCGGATATTACGCGCAACCCTGAGTCACTGCTTCTAGCTTGCCAAATCGCGCTTTCGCCGGCAGATGTCTGGATTCAATCCATTCTTGATAGCGGCATGACCTCGGTAACGCAGGTGAGCCCGCATTCTCCTTCAACTTCTCCAGGATTGTTATAGGATCGGAAAACTGTTGGGAAATTTGGACCTCCTCTATGTCTTCTTCCGGAAGTAATCCACCGAATGTCGTTCCTTCTCCTGCGCGACCCGCAGCTGCCCCTGTTGCTGCGCGAGCTGCTGCTGCCGCCGCCCCTGCTGCTGCGCCGTTTTCCACTCCGGCACTCCTGGCCTCGATGCTGAAAACTTCGGCGAAGGTGAGTGATCTTTTCTTTTCTCCCGGAAAACCTCCGCTGGTGGAAATCAATGGGAAATTGGCGCCCGCCGGAGCATCACGTCCTCTTACCACCGACGATACCCGGCGCATTGCGACTGATTTGATCGGCAATAATCAGCACGCCACCGAGAATTTGAAGCAACTCGGCTCCTGCGATGTCTCCTTCAGCTTGCCGGGTTCCAATCGATTTCGAGTCAACGTCTTCATGCAGCGCGGCACCTGTGCTGTTGTGATGCGGGTCATTCCCGGCAAGGTACCCGACTTCGAATCGCTGAACTTGCCGTCCGAATTGACGAAGATTGTGGATCTGCGCAACGGGATCGTGTTGGTGACGGGACCGACCGGCTCCGGCAAATCGTCCACCCTGGCCGCCATCATCGACAAAATCAATAAAGAGCAGTTCTATCACGTGCTCACCATCGAGGATCCCATCGAGTTCCTGCATCCTCACAAGAACTGTATTGTTCATCAACGCGAATTACACGCCGATACTCCCAGCTTTGCTCTCGCCCTAAGAGCCGCGCTGCGCCAGGCTCCGAAGGTGATTCTGGTTGGCGAGATGCGCGACCGCGAGACCATCGAGATCGCTATGGAGGCTGCCGAAACGGGTCACCTGGTCCTCTCCACATTGCACACCATCGACGCGTCGAAGACCGTGGAGAGAATCGCCGGAGTTTTTCCCCTGGCGGAACAACACACGGTTCGAAACCGCCTTGCAAAAAGTTTCCGCTACATCATTTCGCAGAGACTTATCCCTCGTAAGGATGGACACGGACGGGTGGCGGCTATTGAAATCCTGAAGTCCACTCTACGCACTCGCGAGTACGTGGAAAAAGGCGAAAGCGAGGGCAAGACGTTGCTGGATGCGATGCGCGTCGGCAGCCAGGACGGCATGCAGCACTTCGATGGCGAGATCGATCGGCTGATCCGCGAAGGCGTTGTTGATCTCGACACCGGACTGGCTTACGCCACCAACCCAGGTAATCTTCAACTGGAGCTGGCCGATCTGGCGCGGGAAGAGGCCGATCCTCTGCTCGAAACGAGCGGGGCGTAGGCAGGCGCGCTCTTGAGCTTTAGAACGCTTTCCCCGAATCCAGCAGGATCGTCACCGGTCCCTCGTTCACCAGCTCCACTTTCATCATTTCCTGAAAGCGTCCCGTCTCGCAGCGCAATCCGTGCGCGCGAACTTGCTCGACAAAGAACTCGTAAAGCTGTCGCGCTTTTTCGGGCGGTGCAGCGGCATCAAACGACGGCCTCTTGCCACGTCTCACGTCTCCATACAACGTGAACTGCGAGACTGCCAGCACGCTTCCGCTAACTTCCTCCACACTGAGGTTCATCTTTCCCTCGGCATCTTCGAACACTCGTAAACCACAGATTTTTTCCGCGAGGTAGACGGCATCGGCTTCGGTATCGTCGCGGCCCACGCCCAGCAAAACCAGCAGTCCGAGGGCGATCTGGCCTGTAATCTCACCATTCACCGAAACTTGGGCGCGACTGACGCGCTGCACAACTGCACGCATGTGGTTTGACCGCTACGAGCGGCCACGTTTAGGATGCTGAAGGTATACCACAGCTTCGGCCTGATGAGTCCGGCGCTTCCTTTACAGCCATTTGCCGGGACCGTTACACTACACGTTCGCCTTTTTCCGTTGCCGTGGCATCTGACACGCCGGCCGAAAAGAGAAGGCGGCGATCTTAATTTGGCGATCTGGCTTGGGCGACCGTGAGTCCAGGATATCGAATTTCAAATCTAATCAAGTTTAAGCGAGGAGAAACATGGCAGCCGTTGACGAGAAGGTAAAACAGATTATCGTGGAGCAATTGGGTGTGGACGAAGGCGAGGTCACTTCCAGCGCTTCGTTCGTGGATGACCTGGGCGCGGATTCATTGGACACCGTCGAACTGGTCATGGCTTTCGAAGAAGGTTTCGACATTGAGATTCCCGACGAAGACGCCGAAAAAATCCGCACCGTGCAGGACGCTATCGATTACATCTCCAAGCACTCGAAAGGCGGCAAGTAGTTTGGGACGCAGGGTCGTAGTTACCGGCATCGGCCTGATCTGTGGCGTGGGCAATACCACCGGAGAAGTGTGGCAGGCCGTGCTCGCCGGCAAGAGCGGCGTGGCTCGCATCACTCAATTCGATTGCAGCAACTTCGCCTGCCAGATCGCCGCCGAGGTCAAGAACTTCGATCCCCTCAACTTCATCGAAAAAAAAGAAGTCAAGAAGATGGGACGCTTCATCCACCTGGCGCTGGCCGCCGCGGATGAAGCGTTCAAAATGTCCGGCTTGAAGATCACGCCGGAAAATGCCGAGCGCGTCGGCGTGCACATCGGCTCCGGCATAGGCGGATTCGATATCATCGAACGCGAACACGCCGCTCTTCTCGAAGGCGGACCACGCAAGATCTCACCTTTCTTTATTCCCGCCGCCATCGTCAATCTTGCAGCCGGGCACGTCTCCATGCGCTTCGGCGCCCAGGGACCGAACGAGGCCACAGCGACCGCCTGCACCACCAGCGCCCACTCCATCGGCGATTCTTTCCGCATCATTCAGCACAATGACGCTGACGTCATGATCGCCGGCGGCTCCGAGGCCGCCATCACCGCGATGGGCGTCGGTGGATTCGCCGCCATGCGCGCGCTCTCCACTCGCAATGACGACCCGGAAAAAGCCAGCCGTCCCTGGGACCAGGATCGCGATGGCTTTGTGATGGGCGAGGGCGCCGGCATTCTGATGCTGGAAGAACTCGAGCATGCCAGGAAGCGAGGCGCGACCATCCTCGCTGAGGTTGCCGGCTACGGCATGTCGGGCGATGCCTATCACATGACTCAGCCCGCTCCCGAGCACGAAGGCGGCTTCCGCGTTATGCGCAATGCCGTTCGCGATGCCGGCATCAGCCCCGACAAAGTCGATTACGTCAACGCCCACGGAACTTCCACGCCCATCGGTGACACGCTCGAAGCACACGCTATCCGCAACTTTTTTGGCCCCCGCAAAATTCCCGTCAGCTCCACCAAGTCCATGACCGGCCATCTTCTCGGCGGCGCCGGAGGTCTTGAAGCCGGAATCACCGTCCTCGCCCTGCGCGACCAGATTCTGCCGCCCACCATCAACCTCTTCCACCAGGACCCGGAAACCAACGCCATGGATTTCGTCCCCAACCATGCCCGCAAAGCCAAGCTCGAATACGCCATGTCAAACTCCTTCGGCTTCGGCGGGACAAACGGCGCGTTGTTGTTTCGGCGCTGGTCGGAATAAATTGCCGCACTCGCTCGTAACGAATCGGTAGTGTGATTTCGAGCACAGTCAGCCTGGCATCGCGGCGGGAAAAATAGCGGCTGGCGTCTGTGTTGTCAGGCGAGACCAACCTCGCACGACTAGACTGTCGCTCAGAGGGAAAATTGGCCCAACTCACGCCTCTCGCCCGCCGTCTGTGGATTGCTCTCGGTGTTGCTCTTCTTCTTGGTATTCTCCTCATCCAACTCGCATTTTCCACCCGCCGAAACTCCATCACCTGGGACGAGGATGATCACATCTATGCAGGCTACATGTCGTGGAAGCAGGCTGATTTCGGCCTGAACCCCGAGCATCCCCCGTTGGTGAAGCTGGTTGCGGCCATTCCGCTGCTGAATATGCAACTCAAAATGCCAGTCCTTCAGGACCGCTTCTTCAAGCACGAAGCTTTCCTGGGCGGCAAAGATTTCCTTTTCAAGAACAACGCCAACGCGATGCTCTTCCGCGCCCGCATGGCCGTGTCCATCTTCACCCTCCTGCTTGGGTTACTGGTCTTTTTGGCCGCTCAAGAAATGTTTGGAACCGCGGCTGCGTTCATCGCTCTCACGCTTTTGGTATTCGATCCAAATCTTCTCGCTCACGGGGCGGTCGTTGGTACCGACGTCGGTCTTTCCTGCTTCACATTTGCGTCCATCTATGCGTTCTATCGCTATACGAAGGCGCCGTCTGCCTGGCGTCTCCTGATCACCGGCATCGCGACGGGACTAGCGCTCGCCTCCAAGCACACTGGCATTTTGGTTCTCCCCATGCTTTTGCTGCTGGCAATCTGCGAACTCCTGCGTAACAAACGCACTTCTGGAAACCAGGACGCGATACGAGTTCCCACCGGGAAACGCGCCTGGCAACTTGCCATCGCCCTCGCGGCCATCGGCGCCATCGCCCTTACCATCTTGTGGTCGGCTTACGGATTTCGTTACGCGGCGCGAGCCGAAGGCCGGCAGCTCAATCCACCGCTTTCCAGTTTTGTCCAAACTCTCTCGCGCCCTCGCGAGGTTCGCTTGCTCCAAACCGTAGCCCATTTCCATCTTCTGCCCGAGTCTTACATTTACGGCCTCGCCGATGTTCGCATCATGTCGGACTTTTACACCAGTTTTCTGCTTGGCAGAATCTATCCCCACGGGGTCTGGTTTTATTTTCCAGTCGCCTTTGCGATCAAATCGAGTCTCTCGTTTCTCATTCTGCTTCTCATCGCGCTGTGGACCGTCGCCTCCGGCCGTCTCACCGCCTGGCGGGAGATCCTCGTCCTCACCATCCCGCCGGTTTTTTATTTGATCGTTGCCATGAGTTCCGGCATGAACATCGGCGTCCGCCACATCCTCCCGATGTATCCGTTCCTCTGGATTCTCATCGCAGGCGCTGCCTATACGCTGATCCAGCACAATCGACGCTGGACTTACCCTGTTGTGGCGCTTCTTGTGTTCCAGATCATCTCAACCTCGCGCACCTATCCTGCCTATATCGCCTACGCCAACGAACTCTGGGGAGGTCCATCTCATGCTTACAGGCTGCTCAGCGATTCCAACTCCGACTGGGGACAACAACTCAAAGACGTTAAGCGCTACCTCGACCAGCGCGGCGTTAAGGATTGCTGGTTTATCTACTTCGGCGAAGGCGTGGTTGACGCCACGTATTACGGCATCCCATGCAGGCCCCTGCCTACTGCCGACTCACTCTGGGTGAACGAACCTGCGAACGCTCCGCCTGTGATCGACGGGACGGTGCTTGTCAGCGCGGGCGACCTCTCCGGCTTTGAGTTCGGACCTGGCACTTTGAATCCCTACGAGCAATTCAAATCTTTGCGCCCGGTCGCGGTGATCGATTACGGAGTGTTTGTCTATGATGGACACTTCGCGATCCCTCTCGCGGCTTCGATCAGCCACGCGCAGAAAGCGCAAGCTCTCCTCGAGGCCAAGAGTCTGCCTGAAGCACTGGCAGAAGCTGAGCAGGCTGTAGCGCTCGCGCCCGACGCAGTGAAACCCAATGCGGTCCTCGGGGACATCTTCACAGCGATGCAAAGACCCGAGGAAGCACATGCTTCCTACGAAAAGGCGCTCATGTTGGCGAAGACCGTCGAACCCGAGTTTCAGGTAGGCTGGCTCAAAGACCTGGAGAAGAAAGTCAGTCTAAAGAAATAGCCGGTCTACCGAAAGCGCATTACTTCCACTCGCCAGTCCACCCCCGGTAATGAACCTTTTATGCTTCCCGCCTTACCCCTTAGGGTTCTTTGAATTCCTTCCCTGACGCGTCACAATAGACTTTCGCACTGGAAATCATCCCTAACCCCTTATGCAAAAAGCTCTTGGCACGGCTCTGGCACCGGATCTACCCACCAGGAAGGCAGCCGCTCGAGCCGCCTTAGTCGACCTCGACGAACCTTCTACCTCCCTGCTAACCGAATGTTTCCGGCAGTTTGGCATCGAGACCGCCCCCGTATCTTTGATCGCCGCCCAGCGCCTGCATCAGGAGAAGTTTGAAGCCTGTGTCATCAATCTGGGGCCGGGCGCTGAAGCCGTTATGGAGGCTGCCCGAACCTCCCCTTCCAACAGCCGTCTCATCCTCTACGTGGTCGGCGGCAACGCGCAGGAAGCGATGCGTTACTCGAAGTACGGGGTCAACGCCGTTTTCCAGGCACCCCTGGAGCGTCCTTCCGCGCTCAAACTCGTGCGCGCTACCCACATGCTGGTCCGCCATGAATTCCGCCGTTACGCGCGCATCCCCATCATGACCGAAGTTACCGTCATCAGTTCCGATGGTCAACGCCTCAGCGCCTCCAGCATCGACGTCAGCTCTGGTGGCATGTCGCTGAAGAGCTCCGAAGATATGGCTGCCGGAACCAACGTGGAAATTTCCTTTTCCCTGCTCACTCTGTCGCGCGTGAACGTTCGTGGAGTCGTGACCTGGCGCAAGCCCAAATCGTTCGGACTCCGCTTCGACCCCACTGACGACCGTCGGCAAAAAGTCAAAGAGTGGATCGACGCGTATTTGGAAAGTTAGCGTCACTCCATGCATCAGCCCCTGTAGGGACAGCCGCCCTCGGCTGTCCAGCCTTGCAAAGCGAGGCGCGCCCTCCTCGACACCATTACAATATTCCCGTGCCTGAAGCCAGCACCCCCGAAGCGCCTGCCGCAACCGAAGTTGTGCAGGGACGTCACCGCTTCACGCTCCGCCAACGCATCGTCCTCCGCATCATCATCGCTGCCGGATACTGGTTCATTCGCCTCATCGGCCCCACCCTGCGCGTGTGCGTCTCCCGCGAAGAAGGCGCGCAGCAAACGATCGACCAGCGCCCGCTCATCGTTTCCCTATGGCACTCCTGCCAGATTCCAGCGACCTACGTGTGTCGCGATATCGGAGTGCGCGTGATGAGCAGCAACAGCTATGACGGCGAATATATGGGACGCATCATCCGCAGATTCGGATTCGTCGCCGTCAAAGGTTCCAGCAGCCGAAACGCCGTGCGCGCCCTGCTCGGCCTGCGCCGCGCTCTGCAGGACGGTTGGACTGTCGCCTTCACTCTCGACGGCCCGCGCGGCCCCCGCCGCAAAGCAAAGCCCGGTCCCGCCGCCCTCGCACGCTCCGCCGGAGTTCCTCTCAGCATGTTTCACATGGCCGTCGAGCGCGCCTGGGTCCTCAACACCTGGGATCGCCTGATCATCCCCAAGCCTTTTTCCCGCGTTCTGGTGCGCTTCGGCAAACTGATCCCAGTCCCGGCGGATGCAAGTGAGGAAGACCTGGAGCGCTACACCGCCGAACTCCAAGCCGCTCTCGATCGCGTCTGCGAGTTCGCCGAGGAGAATGTGACAAAAGTGGGCACGGCGGACTTCCCCTACCACGACCGAACCTGATGGCTAGTTTCCGGTTTGCCGGTCACTCGGCGTAGTTGCCGAGGTTGTCAGCTTTTTCCTTCGTCCTTGCCTGTTTCTATTAACTGTGGTTAACTATGAGAAATAATCCTTGGTTAATAGAACGACAGCAAGTGGCACTTTGCCATTCCGGGGCAGACAAGTGGGGTATTCATGGCGCGGGCAGCGAATTATGCTTTTGTTGTAATGATGATGGCGTGTCTCCTTCCCGCGAAAGCGCTGGCACAAGGGGAAACCACCAGTGCCATCGTTGGCCAAGTGCGAGACACAACTGACGCGGTTGTGCCGGGCGCCGCTGTGACGATCACGAATCAAGAGACCGGCCTGAAGCGTACTGCCCGGACTGATGACGCAGGACGGTTCAACTTTCCACAGCTAAAGCCGGGCGCCTATTCGGTTAGAGCCGAAGCGCAGGGCTTCGATCCGGGGCAAAATGACAACGTCATCTCAGGCCTGGGCCAGAAGCAAACCGTGGATTTCATGCTCAAGGTGGCGCGGTCCAATGAGGCGGTTGAGGTAAGCAGCGAAGCCCCACTCATCAATCCGGAAAACTCAAACACATCTACAACCCTGACTGCGCCTGTGTTGGAGAACCTGCCGAATCCGGGAGGTGATCTGACCTACCCTCTGCAATTTGCGCCTGGGGCCCTGATCAATACGGCGGGGAGCAGTAACGATTTTGTCGGTGGCAGCAACGGGTATGGCAACGTGGAATTCAACGGACTCCCCGCTCTCTCTAACGGCTACATCGTGGACGGACTGGAAACGAACGACCCGCTCACCAACCTCAACAGCGGCCTCTCCACCAACCTCGTACTGGGATTGAATTCGATTTCGGAAGTGACCGTCAACACACTTTCTTATTCCGTGGATCAAGGACGGTACGGAGCATCGCAAGTCGACTATGTCACCAAGTCGGGGACGAATCAGTTTCACGGGAACCTCTATGAGCTCTGGAACGGATCGCTACTGAATGCGGCGGACTACTTCACCAATGCGACTCCGGGGAACCATAAGCCCAGATCGACCGTGAATCACTTTGGCGGCAGTCTCGGCGGCCCGATTGCGCGCGACAGGCTTTTTTTCTTCTTCGACAGCGAGTGGGTGCGGATCGCACTGCCCATCGTCACGCCCACGATTGTTCCCGGCCCGGCTTTCCAACAATACGTGCTGCAGCAACTTCCTTCTGCGTCGGTCCCCTTCTATCAGCAGATGTTTTCACTGTATGGAAACACCAGCGGCACACCGACCGCGATACTTGGCTGCCCGCTCGGCGCGGCCGGGGAGGGTTGTGCCAACCGGCAGAGCGTCTCTCATTCCAGCGACGACCACGAACAGGTGCAGACGGTCCGTGTCGACTACAACATCAACCCGAGAGATACGGCCTGGTTTCGCTTTCAGGCCGACACCGGCGTGCAAGCTGCCTATACGGATCCTATCAACTCTCTGTTTGATGCGCTGTCATCGCAGCCTCTCTACTCGTTTGCCGCGGGATACACGCACGTCTTCTCGCAGAACCTGGTGAACTACTTCAATCCGGCCTTCTCCTGGTACGAGAGCTTGTTTGGGCCAAGTAATTTGCAGCGGACGCTCTCGGCGTTTCCGATTGTGTTACAAGGCACTGGCGCGAACGCCTTTACGCCCGTCGGGGGGCTCGACAACACCTGGATTCAAGGCCGGCGGGCATCTCGCTTTTTCATCAACGACAACCTCGCCTGGAGTCGCGGTGCTCATGAACTGCGGTTGGGAACCAACATCCGTATCTTTCGCCTGAACGACTACGACTTCGAAGAAGGCACGGTTCCAACGGTAACCTATGCGAATTTGCAGCAATTCATTAGTGGAGTCGCGAACACCGCATCGAAAGCATTCCCTTCAAACGCCAATGAACCCTTCAACTTTCTCAATCTCGATGTCTACGCGCAAGACACATGGAAAGTTACTCGCAAACTGACCTGGACGTTCGGTCTGCGCGACACACTTAATTCCAATCCGCTGAATCCTCATGATCAAGTCGCCCGCCTTCGCGGTTCATTCCTTTCCATCTCGCACGATGTCAATCAACCGCTGAATGAGGCTATCCAGACTCATCTCGGCAATCTGTTTTCATCGACACCGCTGGCAATTCTGCAACCGAGAACTGCGATCGCGTGGCAGTTCGAGCCAAAATCCGTGCTCCGCACCGGCTTTGGTATCTTCAGCGATCTCCTGCCGGGCAGCGTCGCCGACCTTATCGGTGCCAATCCTCCATACGATAAAACGTTTCAGGGAGGTCTCCTCGGCACCGTGGGCGGTACAGCGATTGCGCCGGGAGCGTCGAACAGTGCCGTCGACGCAACTGTTGTCGCTAATCAGATTTTTACGTCGGGGTTTCCCCAGGGACAGCTTTCGTGCGCATCTCCACAAGCAAGTCCCGGAAGCTGTATTCCACCGGTCGCGATCACCGCCGTCCCTGATGGCAAACTCCACGCACCTTACTTCATGGAGTGGAGCTTGGGAATGGAGCATCAATTTGGAACAACGGCTAGTGTGCAAGCGCAGTACGTAGGCACGCGAGCCGTGAATCAACCGTACTCAACCCAAGTCAACGGTTATCAAACCGTGTGTCAGGGCTGTTTTGCGCCTTTTCCCTACCTGCAATCAACCGATCCACGATTCGGCGCGGTGACGCAGTTCTCCACGGGCGCGAACAGCCACTACAACGGCCTTCAATTGACGGCGATGAAACGCCTCGGACATGGTCTGCAAGGGCAGGTCAACTACACCTGGAGCCGTTGCATGGATACGGTCTCGAACGGAGGCTTCCTTTCGTTTTCCGCAGGAGGGATTCTCTCGCCGCTGCCCGGAGACCTGGCCCGCGACTATGGCCCTTGCGACTATGACATCCGGCACAATCTCAACGCGCAGTATGTTTATCAGCTGCCCGTCAAAGTGCGCAGTCATTTCCTGGGTTACGCGCTCAACGGCTGGCAGATCTCCGGAACAGCGTTCTGGCACAGCGGAGTTCCGTTCTCGGTGCTGAGCAGCCCCTATTCAGCAAACGGAAACGGAATCGTGCAGGGCAGTGGACCGCAGTTTGCCAGTGTCGTTCCCGGCGTTCCGCTGTATGAGCATCATCCCATTCCGGGTGTGACGCAGGCAGGAACGCTGCAGTGGCTTAATCCGGACGCGTTTGTGTCGGCAGTCGATCCGAGTACAGGGCAGTGCTATGGCGGCGACAGCCCGCAGGCTTGCCAATTCGGAAACCTCGGCCGTAATGCCTTACGTGGTCCTGATTTTCTCTGGAGCGACTTCTACCTGACAAAATTCTTTACCCTGACTGAGCATGTGAAGCTGCGGTTTGAGGGGCAGTTCTTTAACGTTTTTAACCATCCGAATTTTGCGCTGCCAAGCATGGTCCAGGCCGGCATTCCCGGAAATCCTTCCACTCAAAGTGGATTTGGAGCGCTTACGTACACGACTGCTCCGCCGACCGGCTTGCTAGGCGTCGGGCTGGGTGGCGATAGCAGTCCACGCATGATCGCCTTCCAGGCGCGGGTGGAATTCTGAGCGCACAAGGGCGATTCTGGATGGTTGGTCGACATGCCTTCTTTTCGGGGACTTCCCCCTCGCCCGTGATCCGGAAGTTTCTGGAATCGATTCACACAAGCCGGGTTCACTACTGATTCTCCCGAGCATGCCTTCGCCGGCCCTTGTCCGAGATGATCGTCAAGTTTTTGGGGACAGAGACCGGGCCCTCGTCGGGTGTTTCCTCGCCGACCACCATCCGGAAGAGCGTTGTCTTGCCCGGCTTCGTTTCAGTTGAATCCCGGCGAAAAAGTCGGGCTGGTCGGCCCCAATGGGGCCATCCACGAAGAGCAACTGCTTGCCATACTGCTTGTTGATATTTGAGAAAGAGATCATTTTGAAAGAGCAGCTCGCGGCACGCTGCCTCTTCCGGTGTAGCCGGCCAGAAAATTGCCGGCCAACGCTGGCACGTTGGATTATTGAAGGTTTGCCCGTTACGCGGGAGTTTCCGCAATCGATTTACACAAGACGACTTATCAGTACTAATCCGGTGTCGGTGAGCGCATTGACGATTTATCGTTAGACGAGAGCCGTACCTTGCCAAATGCGCGTTTAGAGAACTCATGTACCTCTAGTCTGACGGCCTTCTGAATCTGCTTCACCCTCTTAGTCCGCAGTTTCTGTTCCCTTGGGTTCATCAGCCAGGCGCGGGATTTTCGGGGATCCGTTCTACGAGCCAGAGCGGGAGCGCATTGACCAGGGATTCCTGGGCCAGTTCTTCTGCGATGCGGATGTTGTGGGTTACTCGGGTTATGGCGGTGACCAGCCGTGTGGCGTCGATCTTCCACACGGCCTCAATCGTCTTAGGCACATCGTTCATGTCGGCTCGACCACGGCGTTCCGGTATTCACTGCCGATGTCGCGCCGTCGAACTATGCGGTCTTCAAAGGCCCGGCGACCCTGTACAAACTGAGGATGATGCCGGACGGCAGTGCTTTCGTGCTGACGAGCTCGAATGAGCGCGGCGGGGTTCCATCCGCAAAGATGCGCTTGCCCGTGCCCAACAGGACGGGATAGACGACGAGCAGGACGTCATCCGCAAGCCCATGTTCGAGCAGCGTCGATGTCAGCGTGGAGCTACCCGAGAGGATAAGGTCCGGGCCGTCCTGAGACTTGATGCGGCGAATGTCCTCGACAATGTCCGGTCCGAGGGCCTCGAACGGGCCCCATTCGAGACTCTCGGGACGGTGGGTAGCGATATATTTTGTTGCCGCATTGATGCCATCCGCCAATGGACTGCTTGGCGCCTTTGGCCAGAAGCCCAACCAGATATCGTAGGTGCGACGGCCAAGCAGCAGAGCGTAGCTCCCGCTATACGCCGCGGTGATCTCGCCCCGCCCATCGGGGGTCCGATAGGGCACGGTCCAGGCGCCGTAAGGGAAATCGCCGTCATCGGCGGAGTGCTGGATCACGCCGTCCAGCGAGATGTGTTCCATGATTCTGAGCTTTCTCATTTGCGTCTCCGTGTTCCAGGCTTGAAATGTGCACTCTTGCCTTCACTACAACGACGAACGGCCACGCCGGAATTCTACGAGCCGTCAGGGAAGTTTTATCTCCCAGATTTTCTTAGTTCTACCCGCGCAATTGCGATGTGTAACTCGTCGATGAGGCCGGTGTGAAGATACTGCTGTATCGTCAGTGGTCTACCGCCGAGACATTCTTAACATTTCCGTATTGCGGGTTCTTCCACAGCACGCCTGTGTATTCCATGTAGTCGGCAGTTGCTTGCGCAATTTCGCTTCCGTAATACCGTTCAACCACATGCAGGGCGAGATCGATTCCGGAACTCAGGCCTCCCGCAGTGGCGACATTGCCATTGTCGATGTAGCGCAATCCGGTGACGAAATGCACCGCAGAATACTTCTTTTGCATGTCATCCACGAACATGTGGTGGGTGGTTGCTCTTTGATGGTCCAGCAGGCCATAAGCGGCCAACATTGAGGCCCCGGTACAGACCGACATGGTTATGTCTGCCGTCTTCGAGTTATCCAGCAGCCATTTCTTCTGCGCCTCGGTTCGCCCGCCCTGTGCGGGAATGACGATCACCTGGGGCTTGGGGGCGTTCTCAAAGGTGTAGTTGGGTACCACCTGAAGGCCGGCGGCAGAGATCGGTTTCTGCGAGTCGGAAACGGTGTACAGGTTGAAGGGCATGACCATGTCGTCGCCCCCGCGCCAGGGCCGGCCGTCGCGCGTGAACATGACATCGCCAAAAACCTCCCATGGCCCTGCGAGATCGATTAGAGCGATCTGGTCAGAGACGATGAAGGCGACGTTGATCACTCCATTGGCGGGCGGCTTGAGGATTCGCAACTGAGTAGAGCCAGGTTGCGCATTTGCCGGGTGGAAGTGGCTAGCCGGTGCGAGCCCACCGCACAGCGCGATGAGAGCGGAAACCGTGCGGATTCCTTTGGTCATTGGTGGACCTCCTGCTTGAAAAGTTTGCGAACAGGGTCAGTTTACGGCTACACTGGGATGTCTCAAATGACAATTATCCGTCTTTTTGAGACATTTCGTGAAAGACGTGCTTGAAGTGATTTATCGTTCCGTCTGGGAACACATATGAAACCAAGACACATCGCAATCCTGGGATATGACCAAATCATGGGCCTGGACCTCGTGGGGCCGATGGAGGCATTTGCGAGCGCGCACGTGAACTCGCCAAAGGCAGGCAGGGAATCTTGTTATCGAGTAACCATAGTCGCGCTGGAGGGGAAAACGTTTCGCTCCGAATTCGGGCTAACCTTCACGGCGGAAAAGAGCCTCTTCGACATTCGCGATGTAGACACACTGCTTATCCCCGGCGGCAAAGGTTTGCGCGAGTCGAACGGCAACAAGAAGCTTACTGCCTGGTTGCAGCAGAACGCGGGCTCGGTCCGGCGGATCGCGTCGGTTTGCACGGGGATCTATGGGCTCGCACCGTCGGGATTGTTGAACGGCCGAAATGTTGCGACGCACTGGAGGTTTGCTGCGGATCTGGCGAGGCGCCATCCCACGCTGTTAGTAAATTCCGGTTCGCTTTACGTAAGGGATGGGAAGTTCTGGACCGCTGCGGGAGTGACGGCGGGCATCGATCTATCTCTTGCTCTGATCGAGGAGGACTTCGGCTCGGAGGTAGCGCTCTCGGTCGCACGCGAGCTGGTCGTGTACATGAAGAGGTATGGAGGGCAGGAGCAGTATTCGGAGCCGCTGCAATTTCAAGTACAATCGCGCAGTCGCTTTGCGGATCTTTTGCCGTGGATGCTGGCGCACCTGGAGCACGATCTTTCGGTCGAGGCACTTGCAGCGCGAGTTTCGTTGTGCCCACGGCAATTTTCCCGGCGCTTTACGCAAGAGTTTGGGAGTAGCCCAGCTTCGTTTGTGCGGCGACTGCGGCTGGACGAAGCGCGGCGGCGCCTCTCCGCGCCGGAGTGTACTGTGGAGGGTGTAGCGTGTTCGGTGGGATTTAGCGACAGCGATAATTTCCGGCGCGCCTTTGAACGGTCCTTCGGAATTGCTCCGAGCGCGTATCGGGGACGGTTTCCGGCGACACACTCATGACAGCGTTGAATGTATCGGAAAGGAAAAAATCGAATATCCGGTCTTCCGGGGCTTGATAAGGGTGGGCGAACCTTCTGGTAGCGCCTTGCTGGACTCGCATTGAATTCATCGCGAACAAGCGTTTGCACTTCTCAACTGCTGCCAACAGGCCAAATCACTCATTAAGAGCCGCTTGCACCCGATCTTCAGGATTACTCCCTGGAAACGCGCTAGTCGCCATCAACGCCCGAATTGTCGGCAATCCGGACGTAATCCCGGTAGCCCTGCAGCGTTCTCTCGCGGCCAGAACGGGCTTCGGACCGGCGTTTCAGGGAAATTAAATCTCTTGAAGAAGACAACTTTTTACGATTTGCGGGTTTCAGAGTTTACAAGTGCCCTGTCTTTGGTGCGAGGGGAAACAGGTACAACGTTTCGGAGGTTAAGGATCGAAGAGACAGAAGCAATGAATTGTACGAACAGGTTGCGGCGCTGGCATGAGCAGCAACCGAAACACCTAAGCGACATCCGACGCGTGGGGCGAGGACTGACTGGACACGGTGTCGTTCTCCTTGCTGCATGGTCAGCGTCGGCAGTGGTGAACCAACATGGGGACCTGGCCAGCCATTCAGCGATTTGCCGAACGGAACTCTCCTACCCGCGAAACCTGGGCAAGCATAACCGCGCGCGCATTTTCTTCGTCCTGCCTTGACCCGGTAGTCCTTCAACTCAATCAGATGCAGCAACTTCGTCTTGTTCGTCAGTAGAACTGGCGCTGGAGATGCCCATGCGGGCGCTCGTGTCGCGGATATCACTTTACGGAGATGACTAGAAGATGAGTGTCCGCAGTCGCCGCAGCCGTGTTTCTCGGAAGACAGCTGGCGCTTACAAAAGCAGTCCCTCTACTTTGATTGGCGCAATCACACGCAGGGGCCCACGAGTTCGGAACGTGATCGCAGCTGCTCAAAGCGGACGATTTGCAGTGAGATGTGCTCATGGAAGAAGGTCCCGATCCCAAGGGCAAAAAGGCAAACCAACCCTTCAGTTGGTTGCCGCAGATTGACCAGGTTCTGGTCGTCGGGATGAAGTATGGTCCCAAAGGGACGCATGAGGCAGTCAAGAAGCTACGGCAGCTCGCTCCAGAACTTTCCCCCGCCCAAATCTGGCATCGGATGCGACACCTGCGGGAGAAGGATCGCGGTAAGCGTACCGGACCCATCGACTGGAGCGAAGAGGCCATTGAAACCCTTCGAGATGGCTATCGGAGTGGGGGGCGAAAAAAGGCCGCGGCAATCAAGACAGTCAGAGCACTTTATCCGGGATTGTCGGGATACGCCGTGTCCAGATTTGCCCGGAGTCAAGGTTGGCTGGAAGGAGAACGGGGAACCAAAAAGAACGACGGCCGCCGACCTTGGACAAGGGAAGAGGAACAGGAGCTATTTGTGCGGGCCGGCTACGATTCAGTCAAGGAGATCGCTCGGAAGCTCCGCCGCTCGGAACAATCAGTTCGCTTCCGCCTTAAGGGCCGGTCGATAAGCGCCAGAGTTACGGATGGATGGTCCTTACGACGACTCCAACAAACGTTGCATGTCAGCTATCGCCGGCTTCAGCATTTGATCGGGAATGGTTTCCTGAAAGTACGCGACCCAAGGGTATCCGTGATCTCACTGGCGGAATGGTGTGAGAAACACAGGGCTACACTGCAACCGGGAGTAGAGGACAAAATTGCCGCAGACCTGTGGAAAGAAGAGAAAGGGCACTCCTGGGGCCGAGTTGCGAAGCTCTTGGGTGTCACTGCTGCCGAAGTGGGGAAATGGGTCGCAAGCGGAGAGCTCAAGGTAGTAGACCCTTCCGTGACCGACCGAGCCTTTGAGGTGTTCTGTCGCCAGCACGGCGCGGAACTGAATTTGCAACTCATGGACCCAGACGTAGCGAGATGGCTCGTCGCGGAGTATGGTCTGAAAGTAGTGGCGCCGCAGCTAACCTCAGTACCTTCTTCGCAGAAACAGGCACTTGTCGTCAGACTATGCCCAAAGTGCAAACGTGATATTCGAGGGAACGTGTATTTTCGGCACGTCCGATCATGCCGTGGAGCGATGTCACAGAGCGGTGACGGACGATTAGGCGTTAATCAGCAAGCGAGTTGAGACCGTCTCATCGGGCATCGAGACGACGTACGAATCAGCTTGTTTACGCCAGCTCCGGAATGACGGGTAGGGATCGGGTAAGTTCGATGCCCAAATCTCATCACACTGCTCCCAGTACTCCATCGTGCGTATCGCGCGAGGATGACTCCTGGCAGACGACAAGATCGCATCCATCCACCCGCCCGTTTTGGCGTCCTGAAAGAAGTGGTCCGTTATCCAGAGCATCAATCGATGCCAATCTTGCGGAAGCTCTACGTGATCGGCCTTCCGCGCTTTCGCATTGAACTCCAAGAACCCACGACATCGACGAGCGAGTTCTCGGGCAACGCTGTGAACGAGTGGAGGCGAGGCTTCAAGCGCCGGCCGAGCCCAGTATGCAAGGGCCTCCCAGTCTATGTAGCGAGCAACAGCTTCGGTGAGGCGCTTGGGTTCGACCAGCCTGTACGACGCCCTGGCCTTGCGAGCTCCTGGGGTTAGGTGAGTAAAAGGGTCGCACCCAGCAGCATCGCTCAGCCACTGCTTCAATGATGGATACTTCTGCGGTTTCGCTTTTCTCCACTTCTTCACGCATTCGGACCAATACACTTCCGCTCTCTTAGAACGGGGATCGCGGATGGCGTAAAACTGGACCGCATCAAACCAACCCTCATTTTTTGCACGGCCAAACATGTGTTCCTGACTCCAAAAGAGAAGTCGAACGGAGAGTGGAGGATAGGTCCTCGAACGATCGCTCTCACATCGTTGCTGGTCCTCGATGAATCCTGGGCAGCGCCGGTCAAGCATCTTGGCCAGCCAGCCGGGTATACCATCCTCGGTTTCAATGACGGACCGAGCCCAAAAGTAGAACTCCTGCATCTCTACGTACTGATTTCGAGTTTCCAAAAGCAACTGCCAAGGGACACGACGGGCTTGGTCATCAGCACGATCGCGCGCGGCTCTCTCAATCTTGTAAACCGAATTGTCCGCTCGTCGGCGCTCTTTCTTTCCTAATTGTTTCGATCGCCTCACGTGCGCGAACCTCTTCTCGTGATTTTGTTGCGAAAACTTGTCTTTTGAAAGAGACAGCTTAGTCTACGATCCGCGCGGAAAACAAGAAGTCAACCCCGAGCCGTGTTGTAGTGCGGGCTGCTACGAAATGTCAAGCGGGACCACCCGGAGGGTAGTGTCCTAAGGGCGGATGCGCAACTCATGGAAAGCGTGCGCGGCTTGATGGGAGCGAAACCAGCTAGGGCCGAAGCCTCGCAATACACTGATCAAAATTGACCAGTCCAGCAGACGGGGAGTTGGGCTATTCTTTCTGGGCCATGCAGAAAGTCCTCAGCCCAAAGCAGGTACTCGCTGTCCCTTGTCCCACTTGTGGTGCCAAGCCCGGAGAGAAATGCAAACTCAGCGCGGGTCAGCCGCGCACCGATCCGCATCGCGACCGTCGATTGATCGCAAAAGACCAAACCTAGCAACGCACTGTTAGCACTCTACCCGCCCGGACAACCGTCTAACGGTCTCTCTCACCTTCGGAGGGACGTGCCGGCAAATCCGCAGGTGTGTCACCACCCGTGTTGTTCTCAGGTCGAAAAAAGCTGTGGGTGTTCTCCCTTCGCCACACGCTTTCGCGCCGCTGTCACCACCCATATTGTTCTCAGTTGGAAAAAGCTGTGGGGGTTTGCCTGGCGACCACGAAGAGCACGTGGCGAACGATCTCACATGCCTTTGTCCTTTATCGCGAGTTGGTTACCGAGCTTTCTCATGCCGGCCTCGACAACAAGTTTACCGACCGAATCGCTCTAATATGCCCCAGCCTTCCTCCCACGGATAACTGACCGCCGAAAGGCCGTTGGACTTGGTGATTAAGTGAGGTTAATTTTGCCCCAAAAGCAGCCGCTTTAGGGTGCTGCCGGAGGTGCATATGCAACGTTGGTCTCAAGTCCCTTTGGTCCGTCAAGTCCAGCTCGGTGCTCGGTCGAAGTGGGCGCGTCAAACCGCCGCTCTTGTCACCCTACTTCTGGTCCTGCCTGTGGCCGCGTTGGCACAGGGTTCACCGTTCGACACGGGATTTAACGCCATCCAAAGCCTTTTCACCGGCACCATCGCGAAGGTTGCAAGTCTGGTCGCAATCGTGATCGGCGGCTACGGATTCGCGCATGGCGAACCCGGCGCAAAAAAGGCGCTTGCTGGCGTTGCCGCTGGAACGGGCATCGCCGTTCTCGCAGTAAATGTCCTGAGTTGGCTCTGGGGCGTATAGCGCCACTTTCAACCAGCGCCTGCAACGAGGAACTTATGCCCGACAAACCACAGCAGAAGCATCGCACAAATCGAGTCTTCAAGAGCCTGCACAAGCCTCTCACCTACTTGGGCGTCGAACGGACGCTGTTCTACTTCGTATGCGTCGGCGCAGTCGGGGCCTTCAACCTCTTCAATTCCATCCTCGCCGGTATCGCCGTATTCATCGGGGGTTTTGCTTTCGGGCATTGGGTAACGAACAGCGATCCGGCCTTCCTCCGCATCCTCGCGAAATCCGAACGCTACAAGCTGCGCTACGACGCGGCCAAACAGCAAGTCCCACTTGTGGAGGTCGTTTGATGCTGCGCCTCGATAAAGTCATCAAGCCGTGGAAAGAGAGTGCGTCTCTCAACGACCACATCAACCTGTACGGCTTCTGGAACGAGACGGCTTTCCTTACCAAAAGTGGCGATCTAGGCATGGTTCTGAGTGTTCCCGGCGTGGACTACGAAAGTCTGGACCGCTCGGAACAAGAGTACGCGGTGAAGCGGTTGGAAGCAGCCCTCAAAGCGTTTGGCCCAGGCTTCCATGTTTACCAGTACCTTTTCAAATCGAACCGCCCCGATATACCGTTCGCAAAGTATGACGACCCGATTGTGCAAGCGGCTATCGACCAACGGAGGAGGTTCTTTGAAGCGAAGCGCCACCATCTTTATGAAGTTGAAATCTTCTACTGCATTTTGCTCGAAGGCGCCAGGTCGAAGACCGGCGTGGGCGCGGCAATCGCTCGAATCTTGCGCGATCCCGCGGGCGCCGTTGGCGAACTAAAAGTGCAGTTCACCAACGACAGCATGAAGACGCTGTTGCGCACGCATATTGAGCACGATCTTCGACGGCTCGACCAAAGCGTGCAGGCATTCGCTCGACAGCTCGCGGACTTCATGCAAATCGAGATCTTAAATCAACAAGGACAATTCACATTCTTCCGCCGCTTGCTCAATTACGACGACTGGCGTGTTGAAGGGAGGCCGCA
>CAVZCG010000008.1:0-329673 GCA_963773675.1 uncultured Acidobacteriaceae bacterium | reverse complement strand
CCTTTCATCTTGTCGACCTTCTCGTAGGAAATCTCCGGGAAGATCAACTGGTCATGCAGACCGATGGTGTAATTGCCGCGGCCATCAAACGACTTCGTCGATACTCCCTTGAAGTCGCGCACTCGCGGCAGAACGATGTTCACCAGCCGGTCAAGAAATTCGTACATGCGATCGCCGCGCAGAGTCACCATGGTTCCGATGGCTTGGCCCTCGCGCACCTTAAAAGCCGCGATCGACTTCTTGGCCTTGGTGACAATCGGCTTCTGGCCCGTGATCTGGCCTAATTCATTCACCGCCGGATCGAGGATCTTCGAGTTCTGCGTGGCCTCGCCCATGCCCATGTTGACGACGATCTTGTTCAGGCGTGGAACCGCCATGGCATTTTTCAGTTCCAGCTCTTTCAACAAGGCCGGCGCCACTTCCTTCTCGAACCTCGCCCGCAGCCGCGGGCGCTCCTTGGCGCTGTGATGCGCCTGTGCCGGAGCCTTCTGCTCCTGCGCCGAATCTCTCGATGCCTTCTTCTCTTTTTCCTTCGCCATTTTCGCTTTTCAACTTCCTCTCACGGTTTCGGAGTGGTTACCGGTTCGTAAGAATTGGTGACGCAATTTTGCCGCTACTTATCGAGCGTAGTTCCGCACTTTTTGCATACCCGAACTTTTCGATCGCCGCGCACTTCGTGCCCAATCCGCACCGGACCACAGGTCGGACAAACCAATTGCACATTGGAAAGCGCAATGCGGCTCTCCTGCTCCGCGATGCCACCCTTGATGTTGCGCTGCGGATTCGGCCGCACGTGCTTCTTCACCATCATCACATGCTCGACCAGAAGCTTGTTATCGTTCGGAAACACGCGCAGCACGCGCCCTTCCTTACCCTTATCCCGCCCCGTGATGACCTTCACGTTGTCGTTGCGGCGGATATCCACTTGTTTTTGTACTGTGCTTACAGTTCTCATTCTCAGTCCCTAAATTCCTTCTCGGCACTCAGTACCTTAGTACGCGGTGCTCAGATCACTTCCGGCGCCAGCGAGACAATCTTCAAAAACTTCTTCTCGCGCAGTTCGCGCGCTACCGGACCAAAGACGCGGGTTCCTACTGGCTCGCCCGCATCGTTGATCAGCACCGCGGCATTCTGGTCGAAGCGGATATAGGTGCCGTCGCGCCGCCGGTGTTCTTTGCGCGTCCGCACAATCACCGCCTTCACCACTTTGCCTTTCTGCACCTGGCCGTCCGGAGCCGCTTCCTTCACGGCGGCGGTGATTATGTCGCCCAGACCGGCATTCAGTCCGGTCGAACCGCCCAGCGGCAGAATCATCTGCAGCTTGCGGGCGCCGGAATTATCGGCGACCTCCAGCATGCTTCTCATCATCACAGCCATGTCTTCCATCTCCCTCGATGCCCGATGCGCCTACTTGCTCTCGAGCTCAACCGCGATTTCCGGAACCAGCGCCGCCTTCCGCACAATGTCTTTCAGCTTCCAGCGCTTCAGTTTGGAGAGCGGACGGGTCTCTTCAATCCGCACCACGTCGCCCACATGCGCTTCGTTTTTTTCGTCATGCGCATAAAACTTTTTGTTGCGCGCCACCACGCGGCCGTAGAAGGGATGCGCCTTCTTGCGCGTCACCTTGACCACGATCGTCTTCTGCATCCGGTTGGCAACCACTTCTCCCACCACTTCCTTGCGCCGGCCCTGTACGTGCTCGGCCTGCGGTGTAGCCTTTGCGGTTTCCGCCATTATCGTTTCTCCGTTGCAGCTGTGCGCGTGCGCTCGCCCTGGATCGTCTTGACGCGCGCAATGTCCTTGCGCAGCCCGCGAATCTTTTTCAGGCTTTCCGTCTGACCCATGTTCAGCTGGAACTTTAGCTTGAACAGCTGGTCCGCGAGGTCTCGCCCCTGGTGCTGCAGTTCGTCGTCAGTTAAGTTGCGAATCTTGTCGGATTTCATAATCAGTTTCCAGTTTCTAGTGCGCCGTTTCGCGCTTGACCAGAGTCGTGCGCAGCGGCAGTTTGTGCGAGGCCAGCCGCATCGCCTCGGTCGCGTCCGTGATCGTGACCCCTTCCATCTCAAACAGAATCTTTCCCGGGCGAACTACCGCAACCCAGTGATCGGGCGCGCCCTTGCCCTTACCCATACGGGTTTCGGCAGGCTTCTTGGTCACGGGCTTATCCGGAAATACCCGGATCCAGATTTTTCCGCCGCGCTTCACAAAGCGCGTCATGGCCACGCGGCTGGCCTCAATCTGCCGGTCGGTGATCCAGCCGGGCTCAAGCACCTTCAGTCCAAAGTCGCCGAACGCCAGCGTGCTTCCGCGCCACGCCTTACCGGTCATGCGCCCGCGCTGCTGCTTGCGGTACTTTACTTTCTTTGGCATCAACATAAGTCAGCTCACTGTTCCCGTCATCCTGATCTTGTCATCCTGAGCGAAACGCTTTTTGTTTCGCGAAGGATCTCGGACGCCACGGAATCCGCCCGAATGATCGAACCTTCCTTAGAACGCGCCCACGCCTTGCTGCTGGTCCTTCTTCTTGGTCGGCAAAATCTCGCCCTTGTATACCCAGCACTTCACGCCGATCACACCATAAGTGGTCCTGGCTTCCGAAAATCCGTATTCGATGTCCGCACGCAGCGTGTGCAGCGGCAAGCGTCCCTGCAGGTACCATTCCGAGCGCGCGATTTCGTTACCGTTCAATCGTCCACTCACCCGCACCTTGATACCCTTGCAACCAAAGCGCAGCGCCGAATCCACCGCCTTCCGCATCGCGCGCCGGAATCCGACACGCTTTTCCAGTTGCAGCGCGATCGCCTCCGACACGAGCTGTGCATCGAGTTCCGGCTTGTGCACTTCCTGGATATCGACAAACATTTCGCGCGACGTGCGCTTCTGCAGATCTGCCTTCAACTTGTCAATTTCCGCGCCCTTGCGTCCAATAATGATTCCGGGACGCGCCGTCTTGATAATGATCCGCAGCTTGTTGCCTGGCCGCTCGATCTCAATCGAGCTCACGCCCGCCGACTTGAGCTTTTCCTTCAGCTCATTCTTCAGCTTGACGTCCTCAAGCAACAGCTTGTCGTAGTCCCGCTCCACAAACCAGCGCGACTTCCACGGCTTGGTGTAGCCGAGGCGAAAACCATAAGGATGGACTTTTTGTCCCATTGCTTCTCCTAAACCGACCCTAACCTTCCGTCATTCCAAACAAGCTCACTTGTCATTCCGACGGCTCGCAAAGCGAGTCGGAGGAACCTGCCGTTACTACCGATCCTTCGCAAAGAACGCTCAGGATGACCGCTGCGGGCTAACGCCCGCAAAACGCGGTCACTTCGCAGCCAACTTTTTCTTGCCGGTCTTGCCAGCAGCTTTCTTCGCCACTGGAGCCCGCCGCTTCGCCGGAGCCGCAGCGCCAGCAGACCGCGCCTCCCCGGAAACATGCGCCGCGCCATTCCCTCGCTCCGCCAGCACCAGCGTGATATGCGAAATGCGCCTCTGGTAACGGAACGCCCTGCCCTGCGGCGCCGGACGGATACGCTTCATGCGCGGCCCGTCGTTCGCAATCGCGCTCTTCACATACAAGTTATCGAGCTCGATATCCAGATTCTTTTCGGCGCTGAGAAAGTTTGCGTTATCCAGCGCCGACTGCAACAGCTTGCCCACATGCGCCGCCACCCGCTTCTTGGTGAACAGCAGCGTGTTGCGCGCCTCTTCTACCTTGCGCCCTTTGATCAGTTCCAGCACCAGGCGCGCCTTTTGCGGCGAGACTCGCAAGTAACGCATTTCCGCTCGGAATTCCATTCGCGTCTCCCCTTATGCCTTCGGCGCCGCCGGCGCTGCCGCTGGAGTAATCGCTCCCGGACCGCCCGGGATACCCGCCGGCTTCGCTGCCACTTCCGTCGCCGCCCGCATCGAGTGGCCCTTGAAGTTGCGCGTAAAGCTGAACTCGCCCAGCTTGTGCCCCACCATGTTCTCAGTGACGTATACCGGAATGAACTTCTTGCCGTTGTGCACCGCGATGGTGTGACCCACCATCTCCGGAACCACGGTGGAACGCCGGGACCACGTGCGTAAGACTTTTTTCTCGTTGCGCGAATTCATGCCTTCGACCCGCGACATCAGGAAAGCATCCACAAACGCGCCTTTTTTGGTTGAACGTGCCATAAATTCTTAGCCTCTACTCAGATCTTGTCATTCCGACAATTCGCAAAGCGAACTGGAGGAACCTGCTTTTCGTCGGCTCTACTTACTCCGCCGGTTCACAATAAACTTATCCGTACGCTTGTTGTTGCGCGTCTTGTAACCGCGCGTCGGCTGACCCCACGGCGTCACCGGATGTCGTCCGCCCGAAGTCTTACCCTCACCGCCGCCGTGCGGATGATCCACCGGATTCATGGAAACGCCGCGGTTGTGAGGACGCTTTCCCAGCCAGCGCGAGCGCCCCGCCTTGCCAATGGTGATGTTCTCGTGATCGAGATTGCCCACCTGTCCGATCGTCGCCATGCAGTCCTGCGAAATCTTGCGGGTTTCTCCGGAAGGCAACTTGACCAGCGCGTACTCTTCTTCTTTCGCGACCAACTGCGCCGCTCCGCCCGCCGAGCGCACCATCTGGCCGCCCTTCCCGGGCTTCAGTTCCAAATTATGGATCTGCGTGCCAGGAGGAATATTGCGCAGCGGCAACGCGTTGCCCACCAGAATGTCCGCGTCCGGCCCGCTCACTACCTTCTGCCCGACCTTCAGCCCTTCCGGTTGAAGAATGTAACGCTTCTCTCCATCGGCGTAGGCCAGCAGAGCAATGCGCGGCGAACGATTGGGATCGTATTCAATGCTCACCACGGTGGCCGGAATCCCAGTCTTGTCGCGCTTGAAATCGATGATGCGCAGCTTGCGCTTGTGCCCGCCACCGATGAACCGCATCGTCATGTCGCCGGAGTTACGGCGTCCACCCGTCCGCGGCTTAGGCTCGATCAGCGGCTTGTGCGGATTCCGCGTCGTGATGTCGTCGTTGACGATCGTCGTGCGGTAGCGCAACGTCTGCGTCGTCGGTCGGTATGTCTTGATTGCCATAATCAGCTCTTTAAAGTCTTGTCATTCCGAACCAGCGTTCTTTGCTGGTGAGGAATCTGTTTCTTTCCTCTACAAATTCTGTGCGTACTCCGGCATCTTCTCGCCCGCCCGCAGCCGTACATACGCTTTCTTCCAGTCGGGACGATACCCGGCAAACTTCCCGCGGCGTCGTTCTTTTCCCGGATACATCGCCGTGCGGACGGAAAGCACTTTGACTTTGAAAATCGTCTGCACCGCCTGCTTCACTTCCGTCTTCGTCGCTCCCGGAGCCACCTGGAAAACCAGCGTGTTCTGGTTTTCCTTGATCGCCAAACCTTTTTCGGTGATCACCGGACGGCGAATAATCTGGTATGCGGATTTCATCAGGCTACCTCCGCCGCTTTTTCATGCCGCACGCGTTTCCGCGGAGAAGCCGAGGCCTTCTTCGCGCCTTCCTCTTCTTCCTTCGCCGGCTTGCGCTGCCGCTTGGGCAAAGTATCTTTCAACGTGAGTTGCAGCTTCTCGATCGCGGGATGAGAAAAAATCACGCGATCGTAGCGCAACAGATGATAAGGATGAACCTCGTTACCCGGGATCAGCTCCAAGCCCTTGATATTGCGCGAGCTCAACTCCAGGTTGCGATTCGCCGCGTTCGGCGCCTCGACAATCAGCACCGTCGATTCCACCTTCAACGCTTCCAGCGCCGCCCGGAATTCCTTGGTCTTCGGTTCCTTCACGTCGAACGCGTTCACCACGGTCAACTTGCCGTCCGCAAACTTCGACGCCAGCGCCGAACGTAAGGCGCCCAGAAGCTTCTTGCGCGGAAAGGCATAGTCGTAGGAGCGCGGAACGGGACCGTGTACCGTGGCGCCGTGGCGCCACAGCGGCGACCGGATTGAGCCGATACGCGCGCGCCCCGTGCCCTTCTGTTTCCACAGCTTCTTGCCCGAACCGGAAACCTGCCAGCGGGCCTTGGTCGCATGCGTGCCGCGGTGCTGCCCGGCGCGGTAGTGCTTCACCGCTTCCCAGAGAAGGTCTTCATTCACCGCGCCGAAAATCTCATCGGCGAGATCGAACGTCCCGACCTTCGCGCCGCTCAAATTGTAAATATCAATGGATGCCATATTGCTTTCGCTCTTACCACTGGCCACTAACCACTGACCACTGGGTTATGCTTTCTTCGCTGCTCTCTTCGCCGCCTTCAACGGATCTACCGTAGCCGAACCCGCAAACCCGCGGCGCTCTCTGGGCGGCTTCTTCGCCTTGGTGATCACAATGTACCCGCCCTGCGGTCCCGGCACACTGCCTTCCACCACCAGCAGATTCTCGTCTTTGTCGACACCTAAAACTCTGAGGTTGCGCTGCGTGACCCGCTCGTGACCCATGTGTCCCGACATGCGCATTCCCTTGAATACGCGCGAAGGAAACGCCGACGAGCCAATCGATCCCGTAATCTGGAACATCGATCCGTGCGACTTGGGACCACCGCCGAAATGATGCCGTTTCACCACACCTTGGAAACCTTTTCCCTTGCTGACTCCCACGATGTCGACAAACTTTTCGCCTTCGAAAATTTCGACCAGCACCCGGTCGCCAACTTTCACCGCTCCGTCGCCGTCGCCGTCGCTCTCGAGCGGTACTTCGCGCATGAACTTCACTGGCGGAAGGTTGTTCTTCGCCAGATGTCCCCGCGCCGGCTTGGTCAAGCGCGACTCTTTTACGAATTCGACCAGGCCGATCTGGGCCGCTTCGTATCCATCCTTCACTGCCAGCTTGTGCTGCGTCACCACGCAAGGGCCAGCCTGCAGCACTGTGACTGGACGAACGTCGCCCTTCGAGTCAAACAGCTGCGTCATGCCGACCTTCTTGCCCAGAATGCCCGTAACTTTTATCGCCATCTCTATCTCCACTCAGCTTGGCTCGTCGTAACCACGGCTATTGGCTGAGAGCTCGGGCTGCAGGCAAAAGCTAGCAGCCATGAGCTAGAAGCTATTTATGTTCTTTTCCGAATGCCTTGATCTCCACATCCACGCCCGCCGGCAGATCGAGCTTCATCAGCGCGTCCACCGTCTGCTGCGTTGGCTCCAGAATGTCAAGCAAGCGCTTGTGAGTGCGGATTTCGAACTCCTCCCGCGACTTCTTGTCCACATGCGGCGAACGCAGCACGCAGTATTTGTTCTTCATCGTGGGCAGTGGAATCGGTCCCGCGATCTGGGCTCCGGTGCGGCGCGCCGTCTCCACAATTTCGCCCGTCGACTGATCCAGAATGCGATAGTCGTAAGCCTTCAACCGGATGCGAATTCTTTCTTTTCCAATCACGTTTCACTCTCTTTGCCCCTCCCGGCGTCTCCGGAAGGAAAGAACTGGCGGCAAGCTGCAAGCCGCTTTACTAAGTTGTCATCCTGAGCGAGACGCCTTGTCTCGCGAAGGACCTGGGCGCGCTGCGCGAACTCCTCGGAGCCTCCCCTGAGCGAGCGAAGCGACCGAAGGGCGCGTTCGGCGCGCTTCCTCTACTGCACAATCTCGGCAATGGTTCCGGCGCCGACCGTGTGTCCGCCTTCGCGAATGGCAAAGCGCAAGCCCTTCTCCATCGCTACCGGCGTGATCAACTCGATCACCAGACTCACGTTGTCTCCCGGCATCACCATCTCCGTACCCGCCGGCAACTCCGCCACTCCGGTCACATCCGTCGTTCGCAAATAAAATTGCGGACGATATCCCTTGAAGAACGGCGTATGTCGTCCACCCTCTTCTTTGGTCAGGATGTAGACTTCCGCCTTGAACTTCGTATGTGGCGTGATCGATCCACCCTTCGCCAACACCATGCCACGCTCCACATCTTCCTTCGCAATGCCGCGCAGCAGCAGTCCGGCATTGTCGCCCGCCATGCCTTCGTCCAACTGCTTCTTGAACATTTCCACGCCCGTCACCACCGTCTTGCGCGTGTCGCGGAAGCCGACGATTTCTACTTCCTCGCCCACCTTCACCTTGCCGCGCTCAATACGGCCCGTCACCACCGTGCCGCGTCCCTGAATCGAAAAAATATCTTCAATCGGCATCAGGAACGGCTTGTCCAACTCGCGTGCCGGCTGCGGCACACTCTTGTCCACCGCCTCCATCAGCGCATCAATCTGCTTCTCCCACTTCTCTTCGCCGTTCAACGCGCCCAGCGCCGACAACCGAATCACCGGCACATCGTCGCCCGGAAACTTGTAGCTCTTCAGCAACTCGCGCACTTCCAGTTCCACCAGATCCAGCAGCTCGGGATCATCCACCGCGTCACACTTGTTCAGCGCCACCACGATGTATGGCACACCCACCTGCCGCGCCAGCAGCACGTGCTCGCGCGTCTGCGGCATCGGACCATCCGTCGCCGCCACCACTAAGATCGCGCCATCCATCTGCGCCGCGCCCGTGATCATGTTCTTGATGTAGTCGGCGTGCCCCGGGCAATCCACGTGCGCGTAGTGCCGGTTCGCCGTCTCATACTCCACGTGCGCCGTCGCAATCGTGATCCCGCGCGCCTTCTCTTCCGGCGCGTTATCGATCGAATCAAAAGACCGGAACACGATCTTCGGATTATGCTTCTGCAACACCTTCGTGATCGCCGCCGTCAACGTCGTCTTGCCATGGTCAATATGACCTATCGTCCCTACGTTGCAGTGCGGCTTATTTCGATCAAATTTCTCTTTCGCCATTTCCGTTCCCTCAACTTTAAGCTTGTCATCCTGAGGCGCGTATTTTGCGCCGAAGGACCTATGCAACTTTTTCCATCAGATCCTTCGCAAAAATCGCTCAGGATGATCGCTGTGGGCTCACGCCCGCGAAGCGCGATTATTTCGTCGTCCCCTGCACCTTGGCAATGATTTCCTCCGCCACCGATCGCGGAGCCTCCTCATAACGCGCAAAGTGCATGGAGTATTCGGCGCGGCCCTGCGTCGACGAACGCATGTGGGTCGCATAACCAAACATCTCGGCCAGCGGCACGATCGCCTTGATCACCTGCGAACCTGCGCGGTGTTCCATGCCTTCGATGCGTCCGCGGCGCGAACTCAGATCGCCCATGATCACACCGGCATAATCCTCCGGCGTCACCACCTCAACCGCCATCACCGGCTCGAGCAACACCGGCGAAGCCTTCCGCGCAGCTTCCTTGAACGCCATCGATCCCGCAATCTTGAACGCCATTTCGCTGGAGTCGACGTCGTGGTAACTGCCGTCGTAAAGCGTAGCCTTCACATCGACCATCGGATAACCAGCAAGCACTCCACCTTCGAGCGCTTCCTGAATTCCCTGATCGATCGGCTTGATGAATTCCTTCGGCACGGAACCGCCAACGATGTCGTTAACAAATTCGTAGCCCGTGCCCGGTGGTTGCGGGTCCAGCTTGATCTTCGCGTGCCCGTACTGGCCGCGTCCGCCAGTCTGGCGAATGTATTTGCCTTCCGCCTCGGAGTGCTTGCGAATGGTCTCGCGATACGCCACCTGCGGCTTGCCGACGTTCGCTTCGACCTTGTACTCGCGCATCATGCGGTCGACGATGATTTCCAGATGCAACTCGCCCATACCGCTGATGATGGTCTGCCCGCTGTCAGGATCGGTGTGAACCTTGAAGGTGGGATCTTCCTGAGCCAGGCGGCCGAGCGCCATGCCCATCTTCTCCTGATCGGCCTTCGTCTTCGGCTCAACCGCAACCGAAATTACAGGAACCGCGAACGTAATATTTTCCAGCGCGATGGGATGATCTTCGCTGCAAATCGTGTCGCCCGTGCTCACGCCCTTCAAGCCAACCGCAGCGCAAATATCGCCTGCCAGAATTTCACTGATCTCTTCCCGCTTGTTGGCGTGCATTTTCAGCAGCCGCCCAATGCGCTCAGTTCTGCGCCGGCCCGTGTTCAGTACGGAATCCCCGGTCTTGAGCTGGCCGGAGTAGACGCGGATAAAAGTCAGCTGGCCGACAAACGGATCGGCCATGATCTTGAATGCCAACGCCGAAAACGGCTCCTTGTCGTCCGCGTGACGGAAAATCTTCTCCCCGTTTTCCGGATCGATGCCATGCGTTTCCGGCACATCAAGCGGCGATGGCAGATAGTCGACCACCGCATCAAGCAGCGGCTGCACGCCCTTATTCTTGAACGCTGTTCCCACCACGACCGGAAATACCTTCAGCGCAATCGTTGACTTGCGCAACGACCCACGCAGTTCATCGGCGGTAATCTCTTCGCCTTCCAGAAACTTGTGCAGGATTTCGTCGTCGTTCTCGGCAATGCTCTCGACCAGCTGAGCGTGGAACGCTTCGGCTTTCTTCTTCAGATCGGCGGGGATTTCTTCCGTCTCATACTCAGCGCCCATCGTGTCGTCTTTCCACACGATCGCCTTCATGTTGATCAGATCGATGACGCCCTTGAACTTATCTTCCTGGCCGATGGGAATCTGAATCGCGACGGGCTTGGCACTGAGGCGCTTGCGGATGGTATCGACGGCGTGCTCAAAATCTGCACCCATCTTGTCGATCTTATTAATGAAGCAAATACGCGGCACTCCATACTTATCGGCCTGGCGCCAAACTTTTTCCGACTGCGGCTGCACCCCATGCACGGCGTCGAACACTGCGACCGCGCCATCAAGCACGCGCAGTGAGCGTTCCACTTCCGCCGTAAAATCCACGTGGCCAGGAGTATCAATAATGTTGATGCGAATGTCACGCCAGGTACAGGTCGTGGCCGCGGACGTAATCGTAATGCCGCGCTCCTGCTCCTGCTCCATCCAGTCCATGGTCGCAGTGCCTTCGTGCACCTCTCCGATGCGGTGCGTCTTTCCCGTGTAAAACAGGATGCGCTCCGTCGTAGTGGTCTTGCCGGCATCGATATGGGCCATGATGCCGATGTTCCTGCAGCGTTCTAATGGGACTGTTCTGGGCACGACAATGAACTCTTTCTGGGCTCCGAATTATCTCTTGTCATCCTGAGCGGCGCGCTTTGCCGCGAAGGACCTATGCATTCTTCCTACCACCGGTAGTGCGCGAACGCCTTGTTGGCTTCGGCCATGCGGTGAACATCTTCTTTTTTCTTGATGGCCGCGCCTTTTCCAGCTGCAGCGTCCAGCAATTCATTACTCAACTTGTCGACCATGCCTCGTTCGGCGCGGCCGCGAGCGTATGTCAGCAGCCAGCGGATCGCGAGCGAAGTACGCCGGTCCGCATTCACTTCCACCGGCACCTGATAGTTGGCGCCGCCCACTCGACGGGTTTTCACTTCCAGCAACGGCTTCGCGTTCTCGACGGCTTTCGTGAACAGCTTCAAAGCTTCGTCTCCGCCTTTTTCCTGCACTTTGGTGAGAGCCTCGTAGAAAATGCCCTCGGCGGTCGAGCGCTTGCCCTGCCACATCATCGAGTTGATGAACTTCGTTACCAGATTCGAGCCGTACACTGCATCGGCTGGCACAGTCCGCTTTGCTGTATGTCCTTTACGAGGCATTCCGGTTCAACTCCTCTTACCCCTTCTTCGCGCGCTTGGCGCCGTATTTCGAACGTCCCTGCTGGCGGTTCGCAACTCCCACCGCATCCAGCGTGCCGCGAATCACGTGATAACGCACACCCGGCAGATCCTTCACCCGGCCGCCGCGGATCAACACAATGGAGTGCTCCTGCAGGTTGTGGCCAACTCCGGGGATGTAGGTCGTTACCTCAATCCCATTAGTCAGTCGCACGCGCGCCACTTTCCTCAGCGCTGAGTTCGGCTTCTTCGGAGTCTGTGTATACACGCGCGTGCAAACCCCACGCTTCTGCGGGCATCCCTGCAGCGCCGGACTCGCCGTCTTATACCGTGGCCGCTTACGGCCCTTCGCCACCAATTGATTAAAAGTAGGCACTCTTCGCCGCTCCTTATCACTCAGCAACGTCGCGCACCGCAGTTTGCCCTCGCAGGCGGGCAGCGCACAGCGTCATCCGCTTTCCCGGTCTCTAATCTCACGATCCGGGCTGGCGGGCTCAAGTGGCCAGCCATGCTTCTCGCCGCGCATCAAATCGCGGAGAGAGATTCTGGGTTCCCGTTCTAGATTTGCGCTGTCGACGGTGGCACCCGGCCTAAGCTACGGGGGTACTCCGTATCGCCAGCTCTGTCCTGCATATCCTTTCGCAGACTACCGGCACGAGTGACTCAATCGTAGCGGACGCCCGAGGGCGAAAGGCAGCGCAGGAACATTTCAGCGAGGAAAGTTCTCGGACTCAGACGCTAGCCGAAAACGCATTTCTCAAAAGCTCAACCGCAAGTCCACGCAATATTTCGCAGAACTCACGGCCTACAGCAAGCTTGGATTAACTCGCGGAACCAAACTACTATAGCAACTCCGGCGAAACATCGTCAACTCATGTTTTTGCATCCCACTGAAAACGAGGCAGGATCGCGAGGAGGCACGCGTCGTCGGCTTGCTGAATCCGCTTCCAGCCTCTACACTACACAAGTTTTCCATTCAATATTTATTTTCCAGGATAAGGGTTCGCCCAGCGAACATCAGGGCGCGCCACACGAGGGTGCATGGGAAGGTTGCATTGGGTTCGGTACGGGTTTGTCGCCGTCACAATCTTTTTGTTCTCGCTCCTGCCAGCATGTGGAGGACACAAGCCGCCCGGCTCGAATCCCTTTCCCGCAAAAATTACTCTAAACCCCACCACTAGCGCCTCCATGCAAGCCGGAAGCACCATGGTGTTCAGCGCCAGCGCTCAAAACGGAACGAACGCTGCCATCTCGCCAACTTTCACCTTCACCTCGAGCAATCCCGGGGTGGTTGACATTTCTCCCGCCGGCGCCGCCTGCGCCGGCAGCTGGAACGCTCCCTACTATAGTGTTTGCACACCGGCCGGCATTGGCCAGGCCGAGATCACCGCCTCGGCTTTGGGGGCCACCAGTCCCCCTACTGTGGTATTCGTGCATCCCCCCATCGATGCAATAACGGTCACCGTCGTTCCGCCCGTCAATCCTCCGCCCCCGGCTTGCCCTAGTCAGACGGAACTTCCGGCCGAGTGCAAGATCGCCTTCAACAGCAGTGCCGCCAACTACTGTGTCTCGCAAAACCAGGTTCAGACTTTGCAGGCGACGGCCTACAGCAACGGCGTCGATATCACCGCCACCGTCGGACCTTTCACCTGGAGCCAAACCAATTTGAACGTGGTTACGATTACGCCGATCGTAACCTCAGCCAACAGTTCTTCGGTCAATGTTCCCACCAACCAGGCCACGGTGGTATCGAACACGCCGGGCGAAACCCAGGTCATCGCGTCCGCTTCAGGAGTTTCCAGTTCGCCCCAGATTGCGGAAACCTGCCCGGTCCAGTGCATCTCGCTGCAACTGGGCACTAACGGTTCGCAAAATATCGGCACGACCAGTTTCGTCGCTAACAAAGGTACGTCGGAAACCATTACCGCGACGGCCGTGGACGTCCAGGGATGCATCGTTCCGAAGCCCCCTCTGACGTGGACATCCACCGCGCCCGCTGCCGCGACGGCAGGCAGCGTCACCGCCGGATGCACGGCAGGGACAACTTGCACCATCGCCACCACCCAGCCCGGGGCTGCGGCAATTACGGCGTCGTGTACACCGCCCACTTGCAATGTCGGCTTCCCACTGAATCCGCAGAACGCCGGAGGCCTGCCTGCGCTTTATTTCCCCCAACCGATTTTTCCAGTCACCGCCATTTCCGGATTGGTCAGCGGAGCCACCACGGCGGCCAGTGTTCTGGCATCCAGCCAGGATTGCTATAGCAACTCTGTCTGTTCCGTCGCGCTCTATGACGTCTCGACAGCCACCAATGTCGCGGGCACGCCGACTTCAATGCCCACTCCCCCCAACTCGCTGATGTTCGATCCAGGCGGAGACAAGGCCTATGCCGGCAGCCAGTATGGTTCGTTCCTCATCACCACCGCCAACATCGGATCTGCCTCGACCAGTCCCTTTACATTTCTGCCCGCTGCAGCCACGCCCCTCGGCCTGGTAACCGGCAGAGTCCTCGCCGTTTCCCCGAACGGAAACCTCGCCGTCTTCTCCGACACCATCTCGACTCCCAATCAGGTCTACGTCGTCAATACGGCTTCCTCGTCGGCGTCTACCTTCCTGAACATCAACAGTGCAACCACCGCCGCATTTTCGCCGGATAACTCAAAGGCCTTCATCCTGGGGAACGCGGGCAACACTTTATATGTGTACTCGCCGCTGCAGGCACTACAAAGCTATCCCCTGACCGCGCCCGCCGATGCCATCGCATTTTCTTCTTCTGGAGCGTTCGCCTTCGTCGCCGGTGGAACTTCCGGTTCCAACGTCACCGTCCTTAACACCTGCAATAATCAGCCAGCCACGTCTCCGGCGCCTGCAACAGGAACTTTTTCGATCACCGGACTCCCCGCTACGCCCATTTTTCTGAAGATGGTCCCCCCGGGCAACGTTCCCATGGGCAACGCGATCTTCCCCACGCCACTGCCGTCTGAAGGTCTCGATGTTTTCTTCGGCGTCGACAACACTGGCATTGACGTGATTGCGACGATATCCAGCGCTTCGCTCACCGTGCCCCCGACTACGAGCCTTTGTCCTCAACAGCAGATCGTCCTGGCGACGAATACTCCCCCCTTACCCATCCACATCGATCTGCAAAGGGGAACCTTCCATCCACTCAGTTTTTTTCTCTCACCCGACGCGACGAAGGCCTATATCGTAACCAGCGACCAAGGCGTCCTGGTCTACAGCTTCAGCACGCAGACGACAAGCGCGATCCCTCTCAACGGCAATGCGGTTCCTCTGGCCGCAGACATGACCGTCGACGGAACGTTGCTTTACGTCGCCGGCAGCGATGGATTACTGCACGAATTAAACACGCTCCTGGCCCTGGACCAAATGGATGTTCAGTTCTTGCAACTGTCCGACTCTTCCAACAACTTCTGCTACTCGTCCTACTCTTGCGCGCTGAACTTGGTGGCGGTCAAACCGTGAGGACAATGTAGGATTGAGTGATTCGCGGAAACAGATTGGGCGATTAAAAAGTTCACGCACCGAAACTCAACGGCAAAATTACGAAAGTTCCTACGCCGGCTTCTGCAGTTCCTTCGCCACGCTGTCGAGCACGCCGTTGACGAATTGCACCGATTCCAGGCTGGAGAATTTTCGCGCGATCTCGAGCGATTCATTGATGACCACGGCCCGCGGCGTTTCCGGATAGGCCAGAAACTCAGCCACTCCCGCGCGCAGCAGATTGCGGTCGACCGCCGCCATGCGCTCCATGCGCCAATGCTCTGCGTGGCGCTCGATCAACTTGTCGATCTCAGCGCCGCGGTCCGTTGCCACACGAAACAGATCGTCAGCAAACCCGCGTATGTCGGCGCTGGTCCCGGCATGTTCCGCCCAGAATGTCTGTCGCACGTGATCCACAGTCTGCTTGCCCATATCCGCCTGAAACAGCATCTGCAACACCAGTTCGCGCGATTTACGACGTGTCCCCATAGAGAGAGTTGCCAGTTTTCGGTCGCTAGTTGTCAGTTTACTGTACAGGAGTGATTATTTGCGCTTGGTCTTCACACTTCGAGATGAAGTGTCGTTACGCCGCTTTTTTGCTTTGTCATGCCGCTTTTCAAGCTCGTCATTCCGCTTTCTAAATTTGTCATTCCGTCCATTAGGTTTGTCATTCCGAGCGTAGCGAGGAACCTGCTTTTTGCTGATAGCTTCCTTCAGCGACGCCATTTCCACGGCCGCCAGCGCCGCCTCAAATCCCTTATTCCCCATCTTCAGTCCGGCGCGATCGATAGCCTGCTCCAGAGTTTCGCAAGCAAGCACGCCGAAAGCATGCGGCACGCCCGTATCCTGCGCCGACTGCCCAATCCCGCGCGTCACTTCGTTCACAATCACGTCATAGTGCGCCGTATCCCCCCGTAGCAAGCACCCGAGACAAAGGATCGCGTCGTACCTTCCGCTCTCCGCCAACTTCCGCGCTGCGAGTGGAATCTCAAACGCACCCGGCACGCGTACTAGATGGATATCACTCCTCTTCGCTCCGGAGCGGACCAGTCCATCGACGGCACTCAGCAGCAGCCTCTCCGTAATGAACGCGTTAAATCGTGAAACGACAATCGCGAAACGCTTGCCTGACGCACTCAGCTTTCCCTCGAGGGCATGGAACTCCCGTCCGGGAAGAGGCTCCGCAACAAAATCTTTTGTATTTTTTTTCTCCGTGACCCAGTGTCTCCGTGGTGAGTTCACTCTTGATCCGTGAAATCCGTGGCAAGCGTTACTTCCCTTTGAACTGCGCCGCCCGCTTCTCCAGAAACGCCGACGTCCCTTCCTTCTTGTCCTCGGTCGCGCAGGCCACGCCGAATAAAACCGCTTCCAGATACAATCCCTCGCTCAAAGTCATCTCCATGCCCTTGTTCACGGCCTCCATCGCATACTGCACCGCCAGCGGCGCATTGGCGATAATCTTCGCCGCGATCACTTCTGCCCGCGGAATCAGCTCTGCAGCGACAGTGACTTCATTCACCAACCCAATGCGGTGAGCTTCCTGCGCCGTAATCATCTCCCCTGCTAGCACCATCTGCATGGCGATCCCTTTGCCGACGAGCCGCGGCAGCCGCTGCGTTCCACCATAGCCCGGAATAATCCCCAGCTTCACCTCGGGCTGTCCCAGCTTGGCATTCTCGCTGGCCAGCCGCATCGTGCAAGCCATAGCAATCTCGCAGCCGCCGCCCAGGGCAAAGCCATTGATGCACGCAATCACCGGCTTGCCCAGATTTTCGATGAGATTCAGAACATTCTGACCGCGGTGCGTGTATTCCTTTCCGCTAACCGCATCGTGCTTGGCCAGTTCGGCAATGTCCGCTCCGGCGATGAACGCCTTCTCGCCCGACCCCGTGAAGATAACCACGCGGATCGACGCATCATTCTTGATGTCATGAAACGCCGCCCGCAACTCCTCCATGGTGGCCATGTTCAGCGCGTTCAACACCTTCGGCCGGTTCACCGTGACATAGGCAATCGCGTTCTTCTTTTCCAGAAGTATGTTTTCAAAATTCATAAAATCAAACCTGTTCATAAATGCATGACGATCAAATCAGCTCTAACCACAGAGGCCCACGGACACCGGGAAAGCGAGAAGGGGAAAATCGTTGAGGATTTTCTCCGTGCTTCTGTGACTCTGTGGTGAAAGCTTCCAGATCCATGCGACCCGCGAAAATCCGTGGCGAAGAATTCACTTCGCCCGCACTACCGCCGCAATGTCATCCTTGCTGAGATCGCAACTGATGCACCGCTGTGTCCAGATCCGGTGCCCGAATACTTTCCCGCACCGCGGACACTTCCACTCCGTCAACCACCACCCGCCCGCCAGGTACACGCCGATCCAGCCCATTAAAATGGCGAAATCAGCGGGTTCTCCCAGTTTGAGCTTCCCAATCATGAAGCCTAAAAAGATAAAACTAAGGAAGAGCACCACCACTAGATTCCGTCGCGCCACGTAGCTGTGCCAGGCTCGTCGATAGATGTCGACGTCCTGGGGACTGCCTTCATCCGGCATCCGATCAGTTTTTCTGCGTTTAAACATGGCGCTTCAATCTCAGGATTTCGATTCTACAGTTTATTCGCCTTCGGCTGATTCGGGTCCGAATAATCGTAAAACCCTTTGCCCGTCTTCTTCCCGTACCATCCCGCCATCACCAGCCGTTTCAGCAGCGGAGGCGAAGCAAACCGCCGCTCCTTGAACTCGTCATACATCACATGCGTGATGTAGTAAGTCGTATCGAGCCCGACAAAATCCAGCAACGTAAACGGCCCCATCGGATAGCCGCAGCCCAGCTTCATCGCGTTGTCGATATCCTCAATCGAACCCACGCCTTCTTCATACGCGCGGATCGCATCCAGCAAATACGGCACTAGAAGCCGGTTCACGATGAATCCCGTCTTGTCCGAAGTGCGCACCGGAACCTTGCCCAGCTTTTTCCCGAACTCGTAAGCCGTCTCGTAAACATCGTCCGCGGTGGCAATCGTCCGCACCACCTCCACCAGTTTCATCAGCGGCACGGGATTAAAAAAATGCAGCCCGATAAACCGCTCCGGCCGCTTCACCGCCGTCAAAAGCTCCGTCACTGAAATCGAAGACGTGTTCGAAGCAAAGATCGCATCTTTCTTCACCACACCATCAATCGACGCATACATCTTCTTCTTCTCTTCCACGTTCTCGATGATGGCCTCGATAATAATGTCGCAATCAGCCAAGTCGGCCTTGTTGGTCGTCCCCTTCAGCCGAGCGCGGATCGCGTCCTTCTGCTGCGCCGTGATCCCGCCCTTCTCCACCGGCCGCTCGGCAAACTTCGCCAACGATTTCTCGATCCCGGCAAACCCTTTGTCAAGAAACTTCTGCTCGACTTCGAGCACCGTCACATCGAATCCAGCCGTAGCGCAAACCTGCGCAATGCCGGAACCCATCAGCCCGCAACCGAGTACGCCAACTTTCTTAATTTCCATGATTTGCTTCCTTCGAAATATCGCTTGTCATTCTGAGCGAAGCGAAGAACCTATGCATTTTGCCTCCGCCAGCAAACTGCATAGGTCCTTCGCGGCAAAACGCGCCGCTCAGGACGACAACATTGCATTAATCCGTGAATATCCGTGCCAATCCGCGAAAGAATCAGCTCATACTCTCCACAATCATCGCAATCCCCTGCCCGCCGCCAATGCAAGCCGTAGCCAGCCCGTACTTCTTCTTCCGTCGCCGCAACTCATACAACAAAGTAATCACCAGCCGCGTCCCCGTCGCCCCCAGCGGATGCCCCAACGCAATCGCTCCACCGTTCACGTTTACCTTCTCGCGATCGAGACCCAGCTCTTTCTCCACGGCCAGATACTGCGCCGCAAACGCTTCATTCACTTCAATCAGATCAATGTAGTCCAGAGACAGTCCAGCCTTCTGCAGCGCCACTTTCGTCGCCGGCACCGGACCGCGCCCCATCAACTTCGGCTCCACTCCTGCAACGCCCCAGCTCACAATTCTTCCCAGCGGCTCCATGTTCCGCTTGCGAACCTCTTCGAGCGACATCACCACTACCGCAGCGCCGCCATCCACAATCCCGCTAGCATTCCCCGCCGTGACCGTCCCATTCTTTCCGAAAGCCGCCTTCAGTTTCGCCAGCCCCTCAATCGTAGTCTGCGGACGCCGGTGATCATCTTCCGTGAGCGATTCTCCCGTACCCTCACCCTTCGCATTCCGCAGCGCCACCGGAACCAGCTCTTCCTGAATGCGTCCTTCTTTGTAGGCGGCGTCCGCTTTCTGCTGCGAGCGCAGCGCGAACTCATCCTGCGCCTGCCGAGTGATGCCCTGCTGCTCGCCGTATAACTCTGCCGTGTTCGCCATGTACAGGCCACAATAACTATCGAGCAGCGCGACCATCAGCGAATCTTCCATCTTGCCGCCCGGAGCTAGCGTAAATCCGTCACGCCCGCGAATCGTAAACGGAGCCTGTGACATAGCCTCCATCCCGCCCGCCAGCACAATCTTCGCCTCATCCGTCTGAATCATCTGGGCCGCCGAAACAATCGCCTGCATCCCGCTTCCACACAGCCGGTTTACCGTCAGCGCCGGAGTCTCAATCGGCAACCCCGCCCGCAATCCCACGTGCCGCGCCCCATACAGCGCATCGCCCGAAGTTTGTTGCGCGTTGCCCAACACCGCATGATCAAATTCCTTGGCATCGATCCCCGACCGCTCGATCGCTCCCTTCGCCGCAACTGCGCCCAACTCCTGCGCCGTGAAGTCCTTCAACTTGCCGCAATAGCGGCCAAAGGGCGTGCGCGCCCCACTGACGATCGCGATATCTCCCGGTTTCAGCATGATTTCCTTACAGAATTTCCTTACAGACCCAGCCCCAGAGCGGATCAAAAGTGATGATCAAACTGGTTAGTGTAGCAGCGCGCGAGGAGATTTGACCATCAACAGAAGAGGGAACTGAACTGTCCTGAATTTATGGAATCCAACGGGCCATCTCATTCGGATCGTCATTTATCTTCATCGCTTTATCCTGCCGACGCATCATTTCTTCTTCGCCCAACCTGCGCGATCTCAGGAAAGAGATGGGGAGAAGGACCATCATGAAAACAGCGAACAGAATGGCAAACACGGATCTGGACCAAACCGCGAACACGACGGCCCCAACGATGCAGAGTGCGCCCAGAACGATCCCTGCCGTACGCTCCGCGATGCTTGGTCGATGCATGCCACAGCCCCGACGGATGCTCAAGCAGGGAATGTATTTACGCTACCGCCCCCGCAGCCAGCGCCGCCCCCAACGCCACAACCTTCCCCGGCCCCTGGCCCAATGAAGCAGCTAACGCGAATTCCGCGCGGTTGATCACTTCCGTCACAATGTCCACCGGATCGTAGCTCTCCCGCACCACGGCCTCGGCCAGACCCGCGGAAAACTCCAGCGCCTGGCCTTTCTTGGAATCATCCTTGCTCGGCAGCCGCACTTCTGCGATCACTTTGCGAAGCTTTTCGACCGCCAGCAGCGCTTCTTTTTCTGCCGTATCCCCCAGGATCAAAGCAATGGTCGTCGTATCGTAGCGGAACGCTAAATCATTCGTCCGGATGTTGGCGGCGAACTGTTGCCCGATCTTCTCCATCACACTTTCAATCGCAGCCTCGCCATATTCTTTGAGCAGCGCTGCACTTCGCCCAAATTGCAAAAGCAGCACCGAAAGCGGTGACGCGTTCTGCGCCGCACGTTTGCTTTCGGCCAGAAGCAAATCGAGATAGGAACTCCGCTTCAGTAATCCCGATTTCTCATCCGTGACCGAAAGATTTTTCACCAGACGTCGCAGGCCCGCGTTGTTCAGAGCGATCACCATCTGATCCGCGAGCGTCTTGAGCACCACCGCGTCCGTCTGCGGCCACGCTCGCGGCTTGTTGTGCAACAACGCCAGCACGCCCACTGAGTCCTCGCCATTGCTCAACGGAAAGGCCATCACCGCAGAAGTTCCCAACTCCGCCAACGCACTCCGCACCGCTTGTAACTCCGGCGCCTTTTGCGCATCAGCGAGGATGACGGGCTCGCCAGAAGAAGATGAAGCTAAAGATAAATCCTGCAGTGCGCACATCACGGCCTTGATGGCCGCACTGCTACCCGCCTTCGCTCCCTTGCCGCAGAACTCCTGGACCGCGGATGGCGCCGAACCCGGCGTGCGCATCGCCGCTATGCATCGCGATACTTCCCAGTGTCCGCCGATTTCGTTCACCGCTGTGGTCAACACCGCAGCCGCCGTCGCCTGGTGATAGAGCTTGCGCGTTATTTCCGCGACCCGAGTTACGTTGCGCATCTCCGCCGCGGGATCAGCCACGGGCGGAGCGATTGCCGCCACCGGCGTCGAAGCTGCAACCGGCGCCGCGGATACCAGTGGGGCGGATCCGGCATAGCTCGGCGTTACTCCCGCGGAGAGATACAGCCGCTGCAAATCTTCGTTGCGCTCTTCCTCCCGCGGAAATAATTCCTGAATTCTCTGCAGCCGCTCCACTGCCTTGTTACGCATGCCGTACTGCACCAGAATCTCCGCCTGCAGCATCAGATCCTGCAGTGTGGAAGCCCCTAGCGTCGCAGCATGTTCCGTCGCCGGCTCCGCTGCGGCTTTACTTACGGGCGTGAATCGGGAAGCAATCGCATCGAACTTCTTCTCGTCAATCTTTCCCTTCAACAGCTCGAGCCGCTTCGTATGGCCGGCCTCATACGGATCCACTTCCGCCGCCCGGTCCAGACACTCGGCCGCCTTGGCAAACTCGCTGGTGCTGCAATACAGATCGAAAAGCTTCAACAGTGTCTGGCAGTAATCGGCCTCGCGATTGGAGGCATTAAACAATTCGCTCAGGAACTCAAGCATTCCCGGCGACGCACGTCGCGTGGCTGCGATGTCCTGCATCACGGTCACAAATTGCCGCCGTTCGCCACGCTTTGCCTGGAACTGCCCCAGTTTGCGAGCCAATGACACGGCAGCCTCATCCTGCTCGGCATCCACCAGCTGTCCAATCAGCGCCGTCACCTGCGACATTCGGTTCGGATTCTGTTCAAACAATTGCCACACTAAGGGCTCCGCGTCCGCATAACGTCCCGCCGCCAGCAGAGCCTCGGCATAAATATCCCGCAAGATGGGTGACGTCTTGCCCGCATTCACTTGCGGTTCCAGAATAAAAATCGCAGCCCCAATCTGTCCTTGCCCCAGCAGGCTTTTGCCGTAGGCCAGCGTAATTTCTTCGTCGGACGAATCTTCTTGATAAGCGCGCTCATACCACTGGGCCGGATCACCACCGGCTTCCGCCGTCAGCTGCGCAACTCGCTTGAAGCCTTCCGCCGCTGCCTTGCTGTCCCCAATCTCAGAGGAGAGCTCCGCCACCCGCAGAAAATTTGCCTGAATCGGCTCCAGCGCCACCACCCGTGCCAATACCTGTAATGCATCCTGTTTCTTGTCTGGCAGTTTTGCCAGATCGCTCAGTGCCGACTCATAAGTGCCCACTGCCAGTTTCTTGTTCGATCCTTCCAGCAGCTGTCCAAAACGAAATTTCTGGTCCCAGCTGGGACTTCCGTGCCGCGCTAATTTCTTGTAGGTTAGGCTGGCCCGCGTGGCATCTCCGGCATTCACTTGGCGCTCAAAGAGTTCGCCGAGCAACCGAACCGCATCTCGCCCGCGGCTCTGTGACAAACACAGGTCCGCCGACAACTCCCGCACCTTATCGTTTTCCGGATCGTCCCGCAGGACCAGCAGGTATTCTTCTAATGCTTCCGCAGCTTTGCCCTTCTGCAGAAGTTTTTCGGCACGCTCCACCCTCCGTGTTATTTCGGCTCGGTCCGGACGTGTTGGCGTGTCAGACATAGGTTGGCTTCGGGCAGACTACTCTCTGCTTCGATTCTAGGAGCCACCCCTGGTGCCAGCAATCCGCAAGGGTCGGTTAAGGATTACGAAAGTCATCTACAAAGCTTCAAATGCTGGGTGTTGGGTCTCAGGTCTTAGGAAACCCAAACGCCTAAGACCTATCGCCTAGGACCTATGACCTAAGACCCGAGCCGCAGTTGGGAGAATTTCGGCCGATTTGTTATCGTGCCCCATGCCTTTCGCCGAATCTCATCCAGAGATCGTCCAGGAAGAAGCGCACGAGCAGGGCCTCCACCATCAACTCACCGCTGGACAAATGACCATGGTCGCGCTCGGCGGTTCGATCAGCACTGGACTTCTTCTCGGGTCAGCCGCGTCTCTCCAGATTGCCGGGCCCAGCGTCATTCTCAGCTACATCATCGCCGCTTTCGTCGCCTACACCGTCACCATGGCTCTGGGCGAACTGGCCAGCACACATCCCGCCGCCGGATCCTTCGGCATCTACGGCGAACTCTATCTCACCCCGTACCTCGGATTTCTCTGCCGCGCCGGATACTGGGCCTCTATCGCCTTTTCCATCGGCGCCGAACTCGTCGCCTCCGCCACTTATATGACTTACTGGTTTCCACGCGTGCCCGGAGAGTTTTGGGTGCTGTTGTTTTCCGCTGTGCTCGTGCTCGTCAACCTGCTGAGCGTGGGGTCCTTCGGACGCTTCGAATTCTGGCTTTCCATGATCAAGTTCGCCACCATCGTCCTCTTCATTCTGGCCGGAGCAGCCCTCCTTTTCAGCCGCCACGTAGCCCCGCAATACACGGCTCATGGAGGATTCTTCCCCAAAGGCCCCATCGCCCCGCTGCTCGCCGTCTTCATCGCCATCTACACCTTCGGCGGGGTAGAGATGCTCGCCGTCACGACCGGCGAATCCCGTTCGTCGAAAGACATTCCTCACGCGGCGCGCCTTGCCTTCTTCCTGCTAGCAGCCCTGTACCTCGCCGCCATCACCGTGCTGGCTGGCGTAATGCCCTGGAATCACGTGGGCGCCTCGGAGAGCCCGTTCGTCACCGTATTAAGCCGGGCCAGAATTCCAGCCGCCGCCTTCCTCATGAATTTCGTCGTCCTCACCGCCGCGCTCTCCGGAGCCAATGCCAAACTCTACGTTGCCTCACGCCTTCTGTTTTCCATGGGCCGCACCGGATGGGCTCCGGCCAGCCTCGGCAAGTTGAATGCCGCCGGATCACCGCATCTCGCTTTGCTCGTATCTTCTTACGGAATCGTTACCGCGTTGATCATCGAAAACTGGGCCCCGCAGCAAGCCTTCCTGTACATTATGGGAGCCGCATTCTCCGGACTGATCCTCTCCTGGGTCGTATCGCTGGCCGCTCATGTCAGCTTCCGCTGGCGGCTCACTCCCCACCAAGTCGCCGCGTTGCCCATGCGCTCGCCGCTCGGCATCTGGGGATCCATGCTTGGCTTCGTCCTGGTGTCCGCCGCCGTTATCCAGACTCTCCGCTCCTCGCGCATCAACGAAATTGGCGGCCTCGTCTTCTTTGCTGTGCTCACCATCGCTTATTTTCTTCTGCAGCGGCGGCGCCAAAACTCGTAGCGCAATTACCAACGTAAGCCAGCCCAGACCTTTTCTGCTGCCCGCTCGGTTCGCCTCCGCTAGCCTTGATATGGGGTGCGTCTACCACACAAGACCCCTCCGGATCGAACCAGTGCTTCTGGCCAAATTGATGATCGCCGCTCTACTACTTCGTTCCAGCGATAACTCGCATCCCATCGCTGCTTGCATCGTCGGCATCGGCGTTGGGATTTACCTGTTCTATCAGGGCTTCCGCCTTTTGCAGCGGCGCCGCCTCATTCTCGACACGCCGGCTTCCAAAATTCGCAGCGCCTCGGTCGGAATGGTGGAACTCAGCGGTCTCGCCGTTGGCCCTTACACCCTGACCGCCCCCGTCACTGCGAAACCTTGTTACTACCACCGCACCTTCGTCTGGGAGCTAAAGCAGGCCGGCAAGAACAAGCAATGGGTGAAAGTGGCTGCGGAGTGCATGCATGTGCCCTTTTTTCTCGACGACAACACCGGCAAGGTCATGATCGATCCGTGCGGCGCCGATCTCGACCTGCATCGCGACTTTCAGCAAGAATTCTGCGACTCCTTGTTCACCACCAAAGAGGAAGTTCCCCCGAATGTACGCATGATCCTTTCGCGCCACGGCATCAGCACCACCAACAAGATCAAAGTCGAGGAGTTCTGCATCAAGCCCAAGAACGCCCTCTTCGTGCTCGGAACACTCGGCGAAAATCCCGGTCTTGAGCTCACCTCGCAGCCGATCCCGGATGACGAAGCCCCCTCGCCCAATGTGTGGAATGCATCTCTTTCCTTGAGCCGCACTTCCGTGGGGCAAACCGCGATGTCGCTTGTGACGAAAGGCGTCAACAGCCTTTCCCTGAACGGCGGTCTCCAGCACGATCCAGCCTTCGACCCGATTTACGACCAGGCAACGGCCGCGGCATCGGCGCGAGTCCTCCGCCTCTCACCCGATCCCAGCCCCAACAGGGCAGCAGACATGACCCAGCAACAAAAAGTCGCCGCCGCCCTCATGAAAGCCGGCATTGCAAATCCCGCCGCTTGGTGCGCGGCCGGAGTAAACCCGCAAGTCAACCCCAATGATCCCTCGAATGCGAACCCTTCCGGCCCAACCGACGGCTTCGACCCACATCCTCCCGTCGTACTGACGAAGGGAAAAAACAATTCCACCTTCCTGATCTCCTGGCGCAGCCAGCGCGAGGTCGCCCGCTCGCTGGGATGGAAGTGCACGCTCATGATCTGGGGAGGTCCCGTGCTCACCTTGCTCAGCCTCTACGGCCTCTTAACGCTCACCCACCTGATCTAGACCGAGTGTCAGAAACCAACTGTTCGTCTAGTACAATGCTCCCGTGAGTAATGCCGTTCGCATTGGAATCCTTGGCGACTTCAATCCGGAATTCCGCTCCCACCACGCCACTCCGGACTCCCTGCAGCACGCCGCCCACAAACTGGATTTGAAACTCGAATCCGAATGGATTCCGACTCCCACACTTGTCACTCCCGGCGCCCAGAAAATTCTGGAGAGCTTTGACGGCCTCTGGGCCTCGCCCGGCAGTCCCTTCAAGAGTTTTGACGGCATGCTCAAGGGGATCGAGTTCGCCCGCCGCCGTGACTGGCCCTTTCTCGGCACCTGCGCGGGCTTTCAGTACGCACTCATTGAATTCGCCCGCAATGTTCTCGGCATCGCGGACGCCGACAGCGCGGAAAATAATTCCGGATCGAAGAACGTTGTGATCTATCCCGTGGCCTGCGCCGTTCCCGATCGCAAGGGCGACGCTCCCAAGCTATCCGGCATGGTGCCGGAAATTCGTCTCCGTCCCGGCTCTTACCTGCAATCCTTCTACGGAAAAGATAAAGAAATCGTCAGCGAAGAATTCTTCTGCAACTTTGAGGTCAACCCCGAGTTTGAATGGGCCACCATGGAAGCCGGCTTCCCCGTAGTCGCCCGCGGCGCGCAAGGCGAGATTCGCGCCATCGAGTCTCCCACTCACCGCTTTTTCATCGCCACACTCTTCCAGCCCCAGCTTTCGTCGACGGAAAAGAATCCGCATCCCGTCGTTTTGGCCTTCGTCCAAGCCGCCGCCGACTGGGAACGCAAGAAGCTCGACGACAGTGTCCTGGAATGACTCGACTCACCGTAGAGCCACAGCGCGAGAAGAACTTGACCCGATTTTTCCCTATTTTCTCTGTGTCTCTGTGCCTCTGTGGTGAAAAGCCCTTATGTTAATTACCAAAGTCGCTGACCTTGCGAGGTTTTCAACCGCTCACCAAACGCATCTAGGGTTGCATCCCCTCCCTCGCTAGACTTTCCCGCATGCCCGTGCAGGCGATCAACTCGTTCCGCATCTCGTTCACGACGCTTGTCACCTATATTCCGCTCATCGCGACGGTAGTAACCTGCCTGTTCAGCGTGATTCTGGCGCGCGCGACTCTGCGCTATGTTGAGGCGACCGACAAGGGCCTAGCCCTTGCCCGCGAAGGCTTCGAGCGCGAATGGTCGCCCGATCTGCACATCAAGCTCGAGCGCGTCTCAGCCTCGGAAGCCAACGTCATCGTCACCAACCTGGCCAAAAGCTCTGTCCTGCTGCAATTGCTGCAGCTCCGTAAACTCACCCATGCCGTTCCCTTCGACCGTTGCCGCTTGAACGATCCCTTGGTCGGGGGCATGACCTGGACCCAGGCGATGGGCAAGCGCATCCTGGCCTGCACCGGAAAAGATTTTGAAGGTCCCATCGCGGCCTCCCTGACCTTCTACTGCGCCGGACGAATGTTCCGCACCGATTGGTTTCGCTCCCACATACAGGTACGTGACGGACGCATCCTCAGCCTCGAACCCAGCAACATGCCCGCCCGCCGCGTGCGCGTGATCGAACGCAAAGGCCCGGAGCGCCGGCGTGAGTTCGTGCAAGATGTCACCGCCGCCACTGTACTCAAGAAACCTGACGAAAAGCCCGACGAGGAGTTCTTCGTGACCGGGGCATAGAGAGCGCTCGAGAAAATCTCCAGACTTTGATTGGCGCCGCCCTTCAGCCCCGTGACGAGAGGCAACAACGGCCAAGGACTTTGTAGGCCGCTAAACTCAGGCGGAATTTACATCGTTGCGCTCGTATTCATGGCGTTGGTTACGATCCTTTTAGTCGCCCGCTGATCACCGTAACGTTAGTGAGAATTAATCCCCTCTTTACGCCCCTCCCTAAAGTTTCCCGCCCCCCTCGCCGATCTACACACTTATGGTCGATTCAGTCAGCAGTACTAACCAACTCCACGCCAACGACGCCCCAAAACCGGCCGTCCCCCAAAAAACTCAACCCGCGCAGCACACAAGCACTCCCTTGCCCTCAGACATTGTCACGCTGAAAAGCACCGGCAATGTCGATCACGGCACCGACGATCATTAGTGCGTTCAAATTTCTCCGAAATTCAACCGCGGACGGCCACTCGCCAGCCGCTTCACACTCACAAGGAGGTCATATGAAAAAACCGCTTTACATCCTGCACAAGATGATGCTGGGAATGCTCGTACTGCTGTCCGTTGGTATTGCACAGGCACAGAATACGATCAGGGTGACAATCCCGTTCAACTTCACGGTTGGAAGACAAAACCTTTCGGCCGGCGAATACACTTTCAACCAGGATCCAATCTCGCGCGCAATGGTGCTTCGGAACCAGCAAGGTCAAGTCCTGTCCCTCATCCTGACCTACTCCGTAGAAACAGGTGCAGCATCCAACTCAGGGAAGCTGCTCTTCCACCGATACGGCGGCCATTTTTTCCTGGCGCAGATCTGGAAGGCAGAAGAGAAGTCCGGTCAGCAATTGATCATGTCGCCCGTCGAAATCGAAATGGCAAAGGCACAGCATTCGTCTGGGCAGCAGGTCGCACTGAACTTCGCGCCTCAGCAATAACGTGAGGCTTCACCAAGGCAACTAACCAAGCACTTCATACCCCTCATACGCTTTGCATTACGCAAGGATGGAGGCACAGGCCCATCGCCCGTCCTCCATATCTTGCTTTCTGGCCGGAGTCTGCTCGTCGAACTTCAGCTTAGGTCGCTCTCACGAAGCGCAGCGACGCCGAATTCATGCAGTAGCGAAGTCCAGTGGGCTTCGGACCATCGTCGAACACATGGCCCAGGTGCGAGTCGCACTCGGTGCACGAAACCGCCGTGCGCTGCATGCCAATGCTGTTGTCGGTAGTCTCGCGCACATTTTCTTTCGCGAGTGGCTCCCAGAAGCTCGGCCAGCCTGTGCCGGAATCAAACTTCGTCGCCGAACTGAACAGCGCATTGTCGCAACAGATGCAGCGGAAAATCCCCTTGTCATGCAGATTCCAATACTTCCCGCTGTAGGCAAATTCCGTATCGGCGTGCCGCGTAATATCAAACACTCCGGAAGGAAGCTGCTTTCGCCACTCGGCCTCCGTCTTCACCACGCGCGGGACCTTCACCGTCCCCAGCCGCTTGCCCGCGTCGTCGAATTGCACAATCGTAACTTCCGCAGGCAGCGTATTCGCCGCAGCCTCAATCACACGCGGCGGCCGCAACGAAAACAACGCTGCCCCTCCCAGCGCCGCGCCCGCACCCGCCAGAAACAGGCGCCGTCCCAAGTTGACTTCCCCATCCCTGCTGCCCGACTCAAACATAACTGCCTCCTCAGCGAGTTCTCAGTTCCTAGTTCTCAGCAGGAGACCTTCGCTGCGCGACTGGGAACCGAGAACTGCCTATTTTCCCGTGTACAGATCCGGAAACTCCCGCCGCAAATTTGCCACTTTGGGCGCATCGTTATAAACAATGTAAGGATTATTCGGATGCAGCGTCGCGTAATTCTGGTGATAATTTTCCGCCGGATAGAACGCTTTCAGCGGCACCACCTGCGTCGCAATCGCCTTGCGAAAAATTCTTGCCTGGTTGAGCTGCGCAATGTAAGCCTCGGCAATATGTTTCTGCTCGTCGTTGCCGTAGAAAATCACTGACCTATATTGCGTGCCTTCATCCGGCCCCTGACGATTCACTTCCGTTGGGTCGAGCGCCACCGAGAAAAACACCCGCAGCAACTCTCCATAGGTCACCTGCGAGGGATCGTAAACAATCTGCACGCTTTCCGCATGCCCGGTTTCGCCGCTGCTTACCGCTTCGTAATCTGGATTCTTCACCGTCCCGCCGGAGTATCCCGAAGTCGCGCTGACTACGCCTTTCACATGCTGAAACACCGCCTGGATTCCCCAGAAACATCCCCCAGCTACCACCGCCGTCTCTTGCGCCGGAGCCGTCGCTCTTACTTCATCCGCCACGGGACTCGGCACCGCCGAACTCGTTCCACTCCCGGCCCGGCAGGCCACAGCGCCCGCCAGCACCGTCAACATCATCGCAACCACCCGCATCGAAGCTCTGGACATAAACCCTCCGCAGCCCCACTCGCTGCTGTCTTCCCCATTAGAGTTACGAGTCTCGGGGAAGTTTCGGATGTCGGCAGATGCCAGTATCGAAGTGGGCCTGTGGATTCTTGTGGGTGAAAATAGTTCGAATCCCTCTTGGTAGGCGCCAAATAGGCGGGTGAAAAGATCGTTTGGTTGGTGGGTACCCCTCCCCCCTCCCAACCGGAAAATCCGACTGGGCGCGGCGTTCGCAATACGGTGCCTGCAAAATCTAGTGCACAAACCACTTAGAGGTCAAAATATAGACATCAAAGGAGTTAGGGTCGTTGTTGCCGGATTTGTTTATACTGCCTTCGCCTTGACGATGATGAGCCGATTTGAGGTGGGAGACAAGGTTAGATGTCACAGGGTGGGTGTGGATATCGAAAAGCCCAGTGGGGATGGTCCCTGTGGAATCCGACCCTTTGGCTTTTGCGCGGGGTAGGGCTGTTTCGCAAAGAACGCGAAACGTGGCGCACTCGGCGACAGCGATTTTGCGAGACCTAGAAACCCGTCTAGGCTAAACTGTGGCGCCGGTCCGGGGCGCGATTTTGTACCGGTCCTTACCGCTTGCGTCTGCCGTTTCCGAAGTCACGGACAATAGGAGAGACTTACCCGCGAGCTCGAGGCTGGCCAGGCGGAGATCGCGCGGCTTGAATTGAGTCGGGGCAAAAACGATTCCGCCCCCAGAGAAAGGATGTTTATGACTATCCCCTTCGTCAAAGCGCAACATGCCGGGACAACCGTGGTCCCAGAAAAAGAAACGAGCACCACGACCCGGATCAAGACGGCCCAGATTAAAGGGCTGGTGAACAGATATTTCTATTTCTGTATGTCACTGCTGTTCGCCACGCTTGTGATGTGGGGCTTCAGCCGCACAGTCAACGACAATCTTTTTCACGCCGCCATACCCAGGCCCGCCCTTCTTTGGATTCACGGCGCCGCATTCTCCGGTTGGGTCATCTTCTTCATCGCTCAGTCCACGTTGGTCCGCATACGAAAAGTGAGCTGGCATCGCTTCTTCGGCTGGTTTGGAGCAGCGCTGGCCACGGTGATGGTTCCGCTGGGCGTTGTTATCGCCATCATCATGGCGCGCTTCGACACAGTTCAACTCCATCAGAGCGGTGCAGATGCTTTTCTGTCGATCCCGTTCTTTGACATGATCGTCTTTGGAGCGAGCGTTGCGCTTGCTATTTATTGGCGGAAAAGACCTGAATTCCATCGCCGGCTTTTGTTCGTCGGAACCTGCGCGCTTATGGGCGCACCCCTTGCCCGCTTTGATTTTTTATTCGACCATAACCTCTTCTACCTTTGCCTGGACCTGCTGATCGCACTCGGCGTGGTGCGCGATCTTGTCGTGGACGGGCGCGTACACAAGGTATATGGCTATGCGCTGCCCGCATTGATCGCTGGTCAAAGCCTCGCGATATACATGTGGCGCATCGATCCTCTCTGGTGGCGCACGATCAGCCGTGGAATCTTGGGATAGGGCAGAGGGTGGTAAGTACGGTGGTCAGGCGATAGCGCTCAGATCCCGCTCTGGGGATCAATGAGTGTAATCGGGATCTTACGCCAACCATGCGGAGACTCCTACTCCGCCCTGTTCAAAGCCGGACGTAACGTCGACCAGTATAGCTTTGAAAGCTTATGATCTTCGAGGGAGTTCCCATTAATGGAGTCAGCGTTCAAAAAGGTTCGACTTATTTGGTGGGTGCTACTAGCTAGTATTCCGCTGTTTGTCTGGGTGGCGGAAATGGTATGCGGCGGCGGCAGCAGCGACTGGACTTGGCGGTATTGGTTAGTTGCAGGCCTTGGTGTTTGGACAGTGTCAGGCGCATTTCGATTGCGCGGGCTGTCGCGACGCTCTGTAGAGAAGCTGATGAGCGATGCAACCGACGCGAAAGCCGCTCGACAGTGGGAGGCGGGACAGATATTCAGCTTGGCGGGAGCGGAAAGCCTTGCTTTGTGGGGACTGGTAGTACGTATGGTGTTTCACGGAACACTGTGGCAGGCGTCAATATTCTACGTGGTGGCCGTATTTCTGCTCCTGCTCTGGACGCCCCCGTATGCCGAGAAGGACCGCTACGATTTGATCCTTGCATTGGGTTGTCGGACCTCGAGTGTCGTAATCAGGCGATTGCACTCATCGAGAATTGGCCGACCAGAGTCAATGAGTGAAATCGGGATGTATCAACAACTACGCGGGCAGTCGGAGGATTCAATCCGACCTCGATAAATAGTTGAAAAACATTCGGCTCAGCCAGCACCACCAAAGCGTGCCGAATACTCCGCACCAGAACAGCGGATGATCGAAACGCCACGCGATTGCACCAAGGAGAATCCCAGCCGGGAACTCACTGAGAAGCACCGGCAGCCACTCAAAGTGAGTGATCGCCGTCAGGACACATCCCGCCAAATGTAAAATTGGCAAGACGTACACCCAATGAGGCTTTAGGAGCACATTCGAAAGCCGATTCATGCGTTAAGCTTCTCGTCCCAGTCTAGCGAAACAATGAAGGGCCGCGGCATAACTGACGAAATCAGACGATTTCACTCATTGAGAATTGACCGTTCCCCGTCTGGGGATCAATGAGTGTAATCGGAATTTAACAACAGCTGAACGGCTCCCACGGGGCGGCGGTCCGTAACTTCCGGATTGCCGACTACAGGGAAGTTGTCCGGTTGTGGTGAATTCGAGCGGCTGCCATGGCGCAAACGTCACCATGCGAACGTTAACAAAACCGGCACTACAAAGACGGACAGATCGGCTATCGCGGTTTACTCACGAGTGCCAACGACGACCCCAGGGCGAAGCCCCCGGAACAGCTTCAGGATTCCGGCAAGGGTGATCGCTCGGGTTGCGGTTGCGGCTTTCGCCTTAGGACCAATGCGGAGAACAGCGTGATGACGAGCCCAATCGGGAAGGGATGAATGAACGTGAGCACTGCATTGAAGAATGGGTTTTTGTACAGCTCTTTGTATTTTCTGACCTGCTGGAGTTTTTCCTGGACGGCTGCCGGGCTCGCGCCGGAGGCGGTGAGCTTCTGAACCAAATGAGCGCCATATGCGTCCCAGAAACCAGGCAGGAAGTTGTAGTAGATCACTTCCCAGGTTACGACATAGACGATGCAGGAAATCAGAGTAATGGAGATGCCGACGGCAAAAGCGGTTGAAAAGGTAATCTGACCATTGCCAATGTTGTCCCGGTAGGTTCGGATGCCGACAAACACCATCAAGAACGAGAGCACGATCGAGGTGTTGCCGATGATCGCGCCGCGGTCGAAGCCAATCCTGCCGCCGAAGCTCACCAGCGCTATCATCATCAGCGAGGAGATAGCGCCAGAAATCAGCCCGAAGGTGACGATGATCTTTCTCATATTCTCTTATGTCTTTTATCCGATCTTGACCTTTCCACGTATGATGCCGGCCCCATGGTCATACGGGCTCAGCGACCAGCCACGTCAGCTGGCGACTTGGATGCCGCTGGGATAACTACGATCAGGTTATCGCCTGCTCCGGGGTGAGTCATCCCAAGATAATCGAGCTTCTCCAGCGATTGGGCGTCGAACCCGATGTCTTTCGTTGTCATGTTCGGCGCGTAAAACATCAAGTGCGGAGGGAAAATGCCAGTGCCGTGCTCAGGGATGGCGCTCAAGCGGTTCTGGCTGGACATCATGTAGAGGAACCCCGGTTTGCTGGGATACTGGTAACGGCCTTCCTTATATCCGCTGGCGACGTCTGCCTTGATTTCGGCCTCGGACTTGCCGTTTGTGCGCAGCTCTTCACCGTGCATGTAGACAAGCAAGAGAGTGCGGCTGCCTTCGGCGTCGAAGCACTGCGGCTCAATGGTGGTTTCTGCGGGCTTTACGAAATGCCGGCCAACAAAACAGCTGAAGCCGTTGGTGCCTTCGCGCGCCTTCTCGTAGCCTTTGGGGCCGAGAACATAAACTGTGGCTTTACTGGATACCTCGGCCGGGGCGGCGCTTTCAGCGAGTGTGATCTGCTGGTCACGTGGCATGGAGGCGTCGTAGACCCGGGGAAGTTCCTGGGCGGTTGCGGGAATGAGCGCAGCGCTTGAAAACAAGCCGATCGACAGAGGACCCACGACAAAGACCTTCATCGAATTCAGAGACTTCATGTTCGCTCCTTTTTTCAAGAAGTTCATGTTTTCACAAACTTCATGTTTTCATAAACTTCGTGCCGCTCGTATTGAGCCGCCGCTCAACATACCGCATGAGGCGGGGTCGGTGTCGTCATCCTTTTGGCTGATTTTGGCGGCGGAGAGAAAAATCATTCGTTTGGGGGAGCGGTTATTGGCGCGAACCGTGCTCGTGCACGAGTAAATCAGGGGAGAAGGCCGAATTCCTTACCGAGTTGCACCGCTTGCGTTCTTCGTCTCGCCCCGAGTTTGTCGAAAACACGGCTGGAATGGGTCTTCACCGTGCTCTCGCTCACAAAAAGCTTCTCGGCGATTTCGCGGTTGCTCAGGCCCTGGGCGATCAGTTCAAGGATCTCAAGCTCACGGCGAGTGATATGGAGGTCCTCACGTTTTCTTTCGTCAGGGATGAACGGTCCCTCGGCAGCGACGGGGACCTCCCTCACAACAATTGTCTGGCGTTTTGCTGTCAGCTTGAGGCCAAGCCAGATGCCAAGAACGGCAAAAGTCGCGGCGATCAGTCCGCCGTAGATTTCGATGGAATGTTCGACGACCAGGAACTGATACTCGGTCCACTGGAGCAGAGCAATCAAGATTCCGCCGATCAACCCGTACATGAGGACGTGGCGCTTCATAAGTTGCAGGAGGATTCGTTACCGAAATTATCGCACCCATGGTGGGGTAGGTCCTACTGCTTGCGGGGCAGGATCAACGCTTGACAGGCCTTGCCCGAGTCACGGGCAAACCGGAAGTTAACCGTTGCTAAGAGGCGTTTGCACTCATTGACTTAGTTGCGAATGAAGCCAGAACTAGAGGGCTCGAAGTTGTTTCCCCTTGACATTCGCTTTATATTCGCCAAAAATGGCGGCATGGCGATCACACGCAGGCAGCGCGAAGTGTATGACTTCATCTCCCGCTTTGTGGCCGAGCACGGTTACTCTCCGTCGTTTGAAGAGATTGGCACGGGCCTCGAGCTAACGTCGCTGGCAACCGTGCACAAGCACATCACGAATCTCGAAAAAAAGGGATTGCTCACCCGCGACTACAACCGCAGCCGGTCGATCGATCTGCTGCCGCCCAAGGGACGGCTGAAGCAGGCCATGAGCGTAAATACCGGCCTGGTGTTGCCGCTGCTGGGGCGCATCGCCGCTGGCCAGCCGATCGAGGCGATGCAGACCAATGAGACGATCTCGCTGGCGGATTTCGTCCGGTCGAAAGAAGTGTTTGTGCTCGAGGTGCGCGGCGATTCCATGCAGGATGAGGCCATCCTCGATGGCGACTACGTGCTGGTGGAAAAGCTGAAGACCGCGCACAACGGAGACATTGTTGTGGCGCTGGTGGAGCAGAGCGATGCCACGCTGAAACGCTTTTACCGTGAAGGCGACAACATCCGGCTGCAGCCCTCGAATGTGACGATGAAGCCGATCATCGTGCCGGCAGCTTCGGTGGAAGTGCAGGGGCGCGTAATTGGGGTGCTGAGGAAGTACTAGAGTTTCTAGTTTCACGACGAAAAAACAAAACCCACGCTGCCTCTGAGTCACCAGAGACCGCTATTGAATACTCCGCCCATCCAACTCACCTCCGCCCAGGCCCGCCGAATCTGGCTGCATGCCCAGCGCCTGGACACCGCCGAACCTTTCGGCTCCGGCCCGCAGGCCACGCCGGCAGCGGTGGCGCACCTGGGCTACTTGCAGATTGACACTATCTACGTCATCGAGCGCAGCCATCACCACATCCTCTACACGCGCATCCCTACGTATCGGCGTGAGCATCTGCATCAGGCACAGAGCATCGACAAGACTGTTTTCGAATATTGGACGCACGCCCTATCGTACGTGCCGACGGAGAGCCTGCGGTTTTACGTGCGCGATATGCGCGAGGCACACCAGGAGTGGCAGCGTCGCAACGGCTGGTTCGGAACGGTTTCAGATGCTGACTTGCGCAGAGTGCTGTCGCGCATCCGTAGACATGGCGCACTCACCATCCGCGACATCGAGGACGAGCCGGCGGAAAAAGACCATGCTTGGGCCAGCCGCAAGCCTTCCAAGCGCGTTTTGGAGTTGGCCTTCTACAAGGGCCTGGTGACGATTAGCCAGCGGGTCGGAATGCTGAAGACGTATGAGCTGATGACTCGCCATTTCGGTTGGGAACGTCTGCCCCGCGCGGCCACCGAAAAGGAAACTTTGAACTACCTGCTGGATCGTGCCCTGCAATCGCAGGGGATCGTGAGTCTGGAATCGATCTGTCATCTGGACGCTCCTCGCAAACCGGCGATGAAGCGTCTGGTGGAGTCGCGCGTCCGTCGAAAAGAGCTGATCCCCGTGCAACTGGCAGGAGCGGGCCAATCGCTGCACTGGGTCCGTCCGGATACGCTCGATGCCATGCCCGATCCGGCGGAGGAACAGATCCATATCCTGTCCCCCTTCGACCCGTTAATCATCCAGCGCAAGCGGCTGCGGCTCTTCTTCGATTACGAGTATCGCTTCGAAGCTTACGTTCCTAAGCACAAGCGGGTGTTTGGGTATTTCTGTTGCCCGGTTCTGATCGGGGATCGGATCGTTGCCGCCCTCGACCTCAAAACCGACCGGTCTCGGCAAGAACTTCTGGTGCAGCGCTGGAACTGGATTGGCCGCGCTTCCCGCTCTCGTCAGCAGCAGGTGGAAGCCGCGTTACACAAGTTCGAGCAATTTCAGTTGGGCCGGAGTTAGATCGACCGCGAGTCTAAACCAGTCAGGACGACAGCTTGCAGGAAATATCTGAAAAAACAAAACGCACGCGCCCCACCGGGAGTCCGCGTGCGTTTGAACTTTAAGCTAGAAGCCAGGAGCTAGAAGCTGCCTTACCCAACGTGCCGGTCGATCGCCTGCGCGAGGGCATCTTTCGGCCGATAACCGACAAGTTGCTCAACGACCTGTCCCCCCTTGAAGATCAGTAGCGTGGGGATGCCGGTCACTTTGTATCGCATCGGGGTCGAGCTGTTGGCGTCGACGTCCATCTTGCCGACTTTCAGTTTGCCCTGATAGTCCTTGGCGAGCTCGTCCACGATGGGAGCGAGGGCGCGGCAGGGGCCGCACCATGTTGCCCAGAAATCCACCAGCACGGGTGTATCTGATTTCAAAACATCCTGGTCGAAGTTTGCATCGGTGACCTCGACAATTCCATTGCCTGCCATTTTCGTTTCTCCTCGTTGTATCGTCGCGCTGTCGGCGGACGCTCCGTGTTTCGGAAACAACGAGCGGTCTAGCCGGTCCGGCGATCTATATCGAATAAGTGCATGCCCTCTCGGGCGCGCATCCATTATCGCACTTCCGTTGGATGCCGGGGAGTCGCGAAAGTCGCAAAAGCGACCTGCGGTCAAGATCGCGCTCCTGAAGCATCGGTACCTAGAAGATGAACTTCACCGCGATCTGCATCAGACGAGGCGCTGCTGCGCTGACCACCTGCCCGAAAGTGGAGCTATTGATATTGCCGTTTACGGATGCCGGTCCGTAGAACTGCGCGTGGTTGAAGGCATTGAATCCTTCGAAACGGAACTGTACCGACTTGGATTCGCTCAGAGAAACGCTCTTCAGCAGGGCGATGTCATAGTTATCGATGCCCGGTCCGTAGAAGAAACGGCGCTTGGCGTTGCCGGGCTGCCCGAGGGGTTGAAGACTGAAAAGGTTGGTGTTGAAAAAGGGCTGGCCGTTGCGAGGATTGTGGTTCAGATCGAGCGCGCCGGGGGTGTACTGCGGCTCGTCGACGCCGTAATTGTTCACGCCATTCGGCTCAGTTCCCAGCAAGGAATTGTCGCCGTAGTTGTAAAGGGTGACCGGAAAACCAGTGCTGAAGCGTGTGATCCCGGAAATCGCCCAGCCTTGTGTCCAGCGATTGGAGGCACCAAATAGGTGATCGAGAGGCAGTTGATAGTTATAACTCACGACAAAATTCTGTTTCACATCAAAGGCAGACAACGCCTTGCTGAGCGCCGGATGGATGGGATTGATTTCTTCGCCAAGATTGGAAGCCTGATCAAGCGATTTTCCGTATGTGTAACCGCCAAGAATCTGCAAAGGACCGCTGCTGTGGCGCAGGGTAACTTCGAGCGCGTTGTAATTGGAATTGCCGACGGTGGCTTGGTTGCTGTCGCTGCCAAAATCGGCTCCCAGCGGCCCGCGGGTTCCATTGATCGTCTGCCCCGACGCCGTGATGTAAGTGTTGCCTTCGAGAAACGGTCCACAAGGGGTTTGGCCAGGAGCCAGGTTCGCGGGATTCATGAGTCGCAGGCAGAGCGCGGGATCGCCGGGATTCGCTTCCACGAGCGCTAGCAGCCGATGTCCCTGGGTGCCCACGTAACTCGTGCTGAGTACGGTATTCGAGGTCAGTTGGCGCTCGACGGAAAACATATATTCCTCGGTATAGGGAATCCGGTTCGTGGTGGGATATGCGGGGAGTCCGCTGATCGGCTCGTACTGTGACCAATCAACGTTGGGGTCGGGATGGCTCGCCGATGAATTGAGCGGCGCGAGTTGCACCGGGAAATACTGGCTACCCTTGCCAGTGGACGCGGAGACGAATGGCGTGGCAAACAACGGCGGCGTGGGGCTGGTATAGGTTGTGCCGTAAGGCGCGTTCGCGCTGAGAACTCCAACCGTGAGAGCTTCGATGGCCGTGTAAAACATGCCGAAACCGGCGCGCAGGCTGGTTTGTCCGGGACCTCCCAGGATCTTGCCGAAAAGAGAATCCGAACTGGCGCTGGGCGAGTAGACGAGGCCAACGCGGGGCGCGAAATCTTTGTTGCCCGGCGGAGCGAGTGTTCGCGGAACGCCCGGATCGGTTGGAAAAAGAATCCCCGCTGGAGCGCCAGGAAAGACCACAGATTGTTTTCCCGGCTCAAGCGTCGCAACCTGATTGTATTTCTCATACCAGGGTTCGATCCGGTCCCAACGCAAACCGTAATTGAGCGTGAAGTTGGGACGCAGCCGCCAACTATCCTGCGCGTAAAGACCGACATATTTGTTGCGTCCATAAAAAGGCTGCAGCTGACTCTGGTTGTACTGCGTGGGAGCCCCGAGCAGGAAATCAACGAAATCAGATCCAGTCTGGCTGCCGTAAAACAGGAAGCTGCCGTTGAATTGAGCGATGGCGTGAGTATTGACCTGATCGAAATGAAATTCGATACCGGTCTTGATGGTGTGCGTACGCACGACTTTGGAAAAGTTGTCCAGCCATTGGAACGTGTTATTGCTCTGCCGCAGTTGGTTCGTGTTGGTACCGATGGAGCAATTGTTAAAGGCGATGCTCTCCACTCCCTCGGTTTCCGGCGAGAGAGGCACGATGCCCAGAGTGTCTGCTCCGACTTGGAAACCCTGAGACGCCAGGCTGACGCCGAGTCCACCCTGGGGACGGCCGAGGTCGTTCGAATCGCGCAGATAGCTGAAGCGGAATTCGTTGACGGCGGTTGCGCTCAGGGTCTTGGTGTCGCCCATGTTGAATAACTGAGCGCGGCCAAGATTCAGCGCATTGAAGCCCGGCACATTGGCTCCGCCCTGCGCCGTGGGATAAGGATTGTTCTGCGTGAAGTTGTCGAGAAAATAATAAGTCGAAATGAGACCCCATCGCGTGTTGGCATCAAGGCGGGCAGCGCCCTTGTTGTCATGGAGGGTCTCGTTATACGCGGAGGTGGAGAACACGTTGCCAGGCTGGTTCGGCGCTGGAATGTACTGCAACAGATGCTGCGCCGGAGCCGACCACTTGCGGGTGGGGATTTGCAGCGTGGGAAGAACACATGCTGTGGTGCTGCTGGCGGAATAATTTGTGTTCGTGCAGCCAGAGAAATAATACGGCTCGCCCACGGAGACTGGATAGCCAAGATTGCTCGAGAGTGCGCTTGCCCATGCGGGACCGCTCACCGTCGTATCCAGGGAACGTGACAGGTCCGACAGATTCCCGGACCGATCCTGTACCGAGGGCACGGGAATCAGTCCGGTATCGACGCCTTCCGTCTGCCGCGTGCCCTGATAATCCGAGTAGAAGAAAATCTTATTTTGTCTGACTGGGCCGCCCAATGTTCCGCCGAACTGATTCTGGTCGAAAGATCCGCGGGTAGGAGAAAAGTAATTGCGGGCGTCCAAGCTGGTATTGCGGAGAAATTCAAAAACATCGCCGTGGAATGCGTTGCTACCGGACTTGGTGATGACGTTGATCTGGCCGCCGCTGTACTCGCCGTATTCGGCATCGAAATTGTTGGTGAGAATCCTGAACTCGGAGATGGAGTCCAGATTAGGGATAATGGCGGTGCCCATATTCACATCTTCTTCGACATCGCTGCCGTTCACCATGAAGCTGTTGGCGAACTCCCGCTGGCCGTTGATGGAAATGTTGCCGGAATTCAAGTCACCCGAGGGCGAGAAGGCGCTGGCACCCACATCCTGAACCGTGCTGGAGGTGATGGAGGTGGCGGGAGCAACGCCGGATTGAAGCGCAAGCAGATCGGTATAACTGCGGCCATTCAGAGGAACGCCGGTCATGGTCGAGCCAGTAATCACCTCGCCCATCTGGGAACTGGAAGTTTCCACATGGGCTGCGTTGTCGCTAACCGTGATGGCATCGTTTCTTTGCCCGACTTGCAACACCACATCCACGAGAAGCGCACTGTTGGCGTCGAGTGAAATTCCGGTGCGCCGGTACGGTTGGAAGCCCGCGTGGTTTACTTCAAGTACATATTCACCAATAGGGAGCACAGGGAAAGTGTAAGTGCCCCGGCCGTCGCTGCTAGCAAATCGCTGGACGGCAGTACCCTTATTGACCAAACTGATCGTTGCTTGAGCAATGGCCGCGCCCGATGGATCCTTGACCGTGCCCGAGATGCTGCCGCCCACCCCGGCCCAAGCCGTCCCCAGCAAACAGAAGGGCAGGCATAGCAGGAACAACGGCAACTGTAGAAAGCTTCGCATGGTTCGGGGATGACGCTCCGTTTAGTTGCAAATCAGTCGCAACTAACTTTATGATTGTGCTGCTTAGCGATTGCTGGTTGTCATCAGTTGCAAACGGGTCGCAACTAGATAAGCTTGACGGATGTTCTCAGAACCCGTCAAGGGCCGAGCAGAAGATTCCGTCGCAGCGTGGTTGCGACCAGTTGCGACGGCCGGGAGATGCCTTATGCCATTACCTCAAACTGAAATGCCGGGCCGCTTGCAGGCCCACTTCGCGGAGCGCGGAATCCGGATGACACAGCAGAGGCGCGCCATCCTCCGCGTGATGGAAACCGCAACCAAGCACCTGGATGCCTCCCAACTTCTACGGAAGGCCCAGAAGTTGGATGCCAGCGTGGATCGCAGCACGGTGTACCGCACCCTGCAACTGCTCAAGCGGCACGGGCTGATTGACGAGCTCGACCTTATGCACATCCACGGCGAGGGTCACTATTATGAGCGCAAGCTGAACCGGGACCACATCCACATGGCTTGTTTGCGCTGTGGCAAGATCATGGAATTCGTCAGCGATATTTTCGAGACCCTCAAGGGGCAAGTGGAGAAAGACTGCCGGTTCCGCATCGTGGTATCGCGATTGGAAATCGGCGGATATTGCGCTGCGTGTTCCAAATAAACAACTTCCAGGTTCTCTGCTGCAAACAAAAAAGCGCCTCGGACTTTTCAGCCCAAGACGCCTCGGCAGCCCTCCCCCAGAACTGCCAAACCACTACTCGATACTAGGTTTCTCCCTTTTTAATGTAAACGTCACTTTGGTAATGGAGTTTTTGCCGATTATGCAGAGAGTAAATCTAGGAATCTAAAGTTTAGCTAGTCGGCGTTACGCCAAAGAATTGAGCAGGGCGATTAGCAGAAGGGAGTTATGGCTGCTTGTGCCAGGTTTGGCCGCCGTCGAAAGTAGTCCAGAGTTCGCCGGTCGAGGTTGAAACTTTTCCTTGCTGCGGGTCAGAGAACTGGATGCTGGTAATGTCGCCGCTTATTGTCGCGCCAGCTTCCGAGGGAGCTAGGCGAGCCCAGTGACTGCCGCCGTCCGAGGTGTGGTAGAGAACTCCGGCGAGAGTTCCGGCCCAAACCTCGAGTCCACTTGCCGCCACAGCGCGGAAAACGGGACTGAAATTGGGCGCAGCCTCTTTTTTCTTGTCAGGCCCGGCTCCGCCTGTATCCGAATTCTGACCCAAATTCTCATCGGCGGACGAGACGATACTCATGTTCGGATTTACGGTCTCCCAGGTATTTCCTCCATCGAAAGAGCGTTGCAAGGTGCCCGCAGGACTGATAGTCCAGCGCGGTGGCACGCGCAGCATAAGAGACGGAGAAGTCTGCAGAGGCAGGCCGGGAGGCGCCGATGCGGGCGCCGCTGAGGAACCGGACGCAGCTTGCGCGGGGACGGGATCTTTGGCTTTGACTACGTCTGCATTGCTAATGTTGCGGTCTTGCATCGGAAGATCAGCCCGATTCTGCGCGAGCTGGTTCTCGCTGATCGCCGCTGATTCGGGCTCGGTCGGACGCGGAAGTGCGCGCGGTGCCATGCCACCATCGCTTCCGCCGGAGTGGGCTGCGAGGCCACGCGGCTGCGTTCTGCCGTTGGCTTTGGGGGCGGGCTCGAGCGCCGTCAACATCTGAGAGCGGGGAGCCGACAAGGGCGCCCTTTGCATCTCCTCCTTCGGAGTTGCTACCTGGCTGGACGGAGGCTCATTCGAAGGCCCTTGCGCGGCGTCCTTCACCATGAAGTTCGAGGCAATCGTCTTATCCTGATTGCGATGCGAATACTGCAAAACTCCGACCGAGGCAATAACAAGGATCCCCGCAGCCAGCGCCGCCCAACGAAGCGCAGGCCAGGTCAGCCAGCCGCCGCGAGCAGCTCCCACAGAGGCGGGCGAAGCAACGATCTCGGTTGCCGTCTCCGGCAACGCCAGCACAATTACCTCCCTGCAATCGCTACAAGCCGCAAGATGCTCCATCACAAGGACGCGTTCGCGATCCGCCAGAGATTGCTCGGCGAACGCGGTCAGAAGATCGGCGTCGGGATGCGGCCCGGCGTCTGGCCGGGTTTCCTGCAGCCGCTTCAGGACGGATTTTGGTACGTTCTGCATTGCCTCTTCTATCGGGCTTCTAGTTTCCGATCTCCCGCGGACCGCCCGGGGTCCGCGCCTCGACTCTCGGTTCTCTCTCTTCAGAGAACGCTCGTCCGGACGAATCTTGCGTCAAACTACGGCGAATATCCAGCCGAAGGTCGCGTACGTCCACTTCCAGGGCTTCCTCCGCCTGCCGGCGAGCCATGCCCTGCTGGATCATATGAGCCAGGATCTTCTTGCGCAAAGCCTTAGCCAGCTTGTCCACTTTTCGGCTGATGGTGGATTCGTGCACCCCCACCAGGCGGGCAATTTCGGCCAAGGTACTACCATCCAGAAAATACGCTGCCAGCACCATGCGTTCCTCGCTGGAAAGCGAAGCCAGGGCCGCGTCGGTAGCCAGTTCCAGGCGCGTATCCGGAGACGAAACCGGTTCCGGCTCGGGAGCTGCAAATTGGGAGCCCTCTTCCCCTTCTTCGTCGAGGCTGACCAGACGCCGGGTGCGGCGGTAGCGATTCACGAACTCTTGCGCCAGCACGGTGCGCAGCCAGCCCTCGAGCGACCCGCGACCGGTAAAGGATGCCAGCTTGGAGATGCGCTCGCCGTCTCGCGTAACGGTGCCGTAGAGTTCGGCGTACAGCGTATCGGCGAGATCGCGGGCAGCCGAGTCCTCGCGGGCTATGCGCAGGGCCGACTGATAGAGCTTTTCCCGGTAACGAATCAGAAAAAGTTCCCAGGCGGAATTGTGGCCGGCAGCACAGGCCCTGGCCAGCGCAAGTTCGTCAACTCGCAGGCTTAGCAGAAGAGTACGTGCCTCGGCTGGACTGGCTTCCGCGGGCAGATACTTCATGACCACATCGGCGAGAATCTCCCCGAAGGATTCTCGCGTGAGCCCGATTTTTTCGCAACCGCTCTTGGCGTGCAGATCCGGCAACAGCTCGGAGACTGCGGACTGCACGAGAGCGGAGATTGGTTTGCCGGCGCGCATGCAGAAGGAGAGACTACGAGAAAACCCTAATTGATGCTACTAGTTCCTTAGACGCTTGCGAGCATAATTTTCGCTGCAAGGATGAACCATTTTTTCGTTTCTCTTGTTGGATTTGTGTCGCCGGGCTTGGGTGGGGAAGCTAGTTGTTTGCGTTGTTGTTCTGATACCAATTTCGCCAAGCGCCCGCGTCATTGGGCAAGCGTTGCTGTGTGATGTCCCCTAGCGCCTGGAAGGCCCAGGCATGGGTTTGCGCATCGAGCGCAGGATCGTCCGAGTATTGGATGAGTTGCGGAACAGCGATGAGCCGCTGGTCGTGACTGAGCATGCCGGATTCCGCCAGGCTGCATGCTGCCCGCTCACGCACCCGTGGAGACGGATCATCGTGCATGGCTTCCAGTAGCGGGGCGATCGTGGGAGTGGTTCCCACCACGGCCAGGGCCTCGACTGCCCAGCCTCGCGCATCTTCGGACGAACTGTCTGAAGAAGCCTTGCCCGCGGAAGACTTGTCCGAGTCGCGGCGAGAATCTTTCAGATGCGCACTCAACACCTGGACGACCCGATCGCTCTCGATGCCGCGGTTTGCCAGCAGGCCCAGACCCCAGAAAGCCCAAATCTTTTTCGCGTGATCCGTAGAGTTGGCCTGAATTACCAATGCATCGACAGTCGCTTCGTTCTTGGGCAACCCGTAGGCCGCAAGTTGCACGTCGATGGCGGAATCCCGCACGTCCCTGTCATTGGAATTCAGAGCGACGGTGGTTAGTTCCCCGAGGCGCGCATTCCACACGAGCTTTCCGCGCCAGCCGTCGACGCGTGATTCAATCTGGCCAGTAGCTCCGTCGGAGCGAGCCATGGCGCGCTCCAGCAGGATTTCGGCCTGTTCTTGCGGTTTCTGATGATCCAGATCGCGATAATCGGATAGCTGCACAGAAGCCGCGAGATTTTTTCGCAACGAAAACGAGTTGGATAATTTTCCCCACACCGCCGCCGTTCCTCCGGCGGAAGACACCGCCAGCGCAAGTCCGATGCCCACCACCATCGCAGCCATATGCAACCCTCGCAGGCTGGAGGCTCGGGTCCGACCAGAATCGGAGCGTCCGTAAACCGCCGCGGGCGGAATATCTGAGCCCGGACCGAGCGCACCGTAATCCGGCGTCGGCTGCAGGCGCGGGTCTGACGCGAGCAGTACTCCGTCCCCGCCTTGCCCCTGCAGACTCCGTGGGAAGACATCCATAGCCTGAGTTTAGGCAGGGGGCCGGAATGCGGTAAAGTTACTTCGGGGTCCCGCCCACCAGTTCGATCGAAGAGCGCGGCCACTTGCGCGGAATTCCGCATCCAAGGGACGCCGTGCTCGGAAAGTTGACGGAGGAAGAATGCCTGCTAAGAAAAATTGGTTGCGCCGTTGGATGTCAGCGTCGCTGCTTCTGATGGTCACCGTCGCCGCTCTCGCCGCTGCTGGCCCGGGATACAAAGTGGTGAAGACCTACAAAATTGGCGGCGTAGGCGGCTGGGATTATCTGATCGCTGACTCCTCCGCTCGGCGTCTTTATATTTCGCGAGCCACCCATGTCATCGTGCTGGACCTGGATTCGGGAAAGAGTATTGGCGACATAGCAGATACTCCTGGAGTGCACGGCATCGCCCTCGCTCCGGAGCTGGGACGCGGATTCACCAGCAATGGGCGCGAAGGCACCGTCAGTATTTTCGATCTTAAGACTCTGGCCACCAGCAGCAAAGTGAAGGTCGGGGACAATCCAGACGCGATCCTCTACGATTCCGTGACCAAGCGGGTTTTTACTTTCAACGGCCGAAGTCAGGATGCAACCGCCGTAGATGCCGAGAAAGGTACAGTGTTGGGCACCATCAAACTTGACGGCAAGCCAGAGTTCTCGGTCAGTGACGGCAAGGGAGAGATCTTCGTCAACATTGAAGACAAGAGTGAGTTGGTGGCGATCGATCCCGGCAAACTTGAGATCAAATCGAAGTGGCCGCTTGCACCTTGCGAATCGCCGTCAGGTTTGTCGATGGACCGTAAGAATCGACGTCTATTCGTCGGCTGCGATAACAAGATGATGGCCGTCGTAGATGCGGATACGGGCAAGGTTCTGGCCACGCCTGCGATCGGCGATGGCGTCGATGCAACCGCCTTCGATGACGAAACTGGGTTAGCATTCGCTTCCTGCGGAGAAGGCGTATTGACGGTGGTGCGGGAAGAGTCGCCGGAGAAATTCAGTGTGGCGGAAAATGTTCCGACGCAACAAGGCGCGCGGACACTGGCACTGGATTCGAAGACGCACAACGTTTATGTGGTCACCGCGAAATTCGGTCCGCCTCCGCCGGCGACGCCCGAGAATCCACATGCCCACAACATCTTGCCCGACACCTTCGTAGTTCTTGTCGTGGCCAAATGACGAGAAGCTTTTATTCCGCGCGAGCCGCTCTTTGGTTTGGGCTGACGATTGTCCTGGCGCAGTTCTGTGCAGTGCAGACTTGCGCCGCGTACTCCGTGCTGACTCACGAAGAGATCGTTGATCTGACATGGAAAGACAATATCTTGCCCATGCTGAAGAAGCGCTTTCCCACTGCCACCGATGATGATTTGAAGAAGGCGCACGCCTTTGCCTACGGCGGTTCGGTCATGCAGGACATGGGCTATTACCCGTTCGGCAACAAATATTTCAGTGACCTTACGCATTATGTTCGCAGCGGCGATTTTGTCGGGAACCTTCTCAAGGAATCTTCCGACCTGGACGAATATGCTTTCGCCCTGGGCGCGCTAGCGCATTATTCAGCCGACAACTGCGGGCATCCCACGGTGAACGAAGCCGTCGGCATCGAATTTCCCAAGCTCGAAAAGAAGTACGGAAAAGTGGTGACCTACGAGGATAATCCCAAAGCCCACATCCGCATAGAATTTGGCTTCGATGTGACGCAGGTCGCGAAGAATCGCTACACCTCCGATAGTTATCACGACTTCATCGGCTTTGAAATTTCGAAGCCGGTGCTGGAGCGGGCTTTCCAGGATACTTACGGAATTCCGCTCAGCGATGTAATTTCCAATGAAGACCTGGCGGTCGGAACCTTCCGGCGCGCCATCGGCAGCGTGATTCCGGAGATGACTCGCGTGGCTCTGGTAACCCGCCGCAAGGAGATTGTCTCTGAGACGCCAAACTTCCGAGCACGCCAATTCCGCTACTACTTATCGCGCGCGAGTTATCAAAAAGAATGGGGACGCACCTACAAGCGCCCTAGTTTCGGAACGCGCCTGCTGGCCTTCCTCTTTCGATTCGTACCCAAAATCGGGCCATTCAAGGCACTCGACATCAAGGTCCCAACCCAGAAAACCGAAGACCTCTACATTGCCAGCGTCGACAAAACGATCGAGAACTACACCAAGCTTCTCCACGAAAGTTCAGCCGGAGATTTGCAGCTTCCGAACACTGATTTTGATACGGGGCACGATACGCGCGCGGGCGAGTACCGGCTGACGGATGACACTTACGCCCGCCTGCTCGACCAGTTAGCTGGGCACAACTTTGACCGGATCAGTCCGGAGTTGCGGGCGAACATCCTGGACTTCTACAGCCATCCCAACGCGCCCATTGCTACCAAGAAAAAACCAGCGGCTTGGCAAAAAACGCAGGACGAATTGGAGAGACTTCGTACGCTCCCGAGTCCTCCGCCAACTGCGACTGGCGCAGACAATCGGCAAGCTTGCCCTACCGCATGCTCGCTGGAATCAGGCCTTTTTTGAACATGTCGAACCACATTCGCGTGTCGGCTTCGTTGTAGATACCTAACTCGCGAATTACCTCCCGTGCGAACTCCACGCATCCCAGTCCGCTGGCCGTGATGATCTTGTCATCGGTCACCGCTAATTCGTCCACGTAAAGATCTTCATCCCGGTATGCCGGAACCATCTTCTTCAAATAGTTTTTCGAGTTGCTGGTATGGCGTACGCCCGCGGTCAGCCCTGCGCGGGCAATCTCGAGCGTCGCGGCACACAACGCGCCGATCAAGACCTTTTGCGCGTGGAGGCGCTGAAGAAGTTCATCCATCTTCTGGTCCGGCCCATCCTCCCATCGATCTCCTCCGGGCAAGATGAAAATCGCAGTTTCATGCGGATCGATCTCATCCAGGGCGACGTCAGGCAGCACCTTCAATCCCGCCATCGTCACCACGGCTTCGCGCGAACGTCCCGCGGTCACCACTTCGTACTTGCCGGATTTCCGAATCTCGCACAAAGCCAACGCCGGCTCCCAATCCGCCAGTCCATCAAACACAAACACATACGCTTTCGATTTCGCATTCTGCATTTCGTTCCCCTGCTTCCCGTCAACGGCTAGAACGACCGTTCGGTTGTCAAACTTGAATCCTCCATGTATCATCTCAAAACTTTAACGACCCGCGAAGCTGGCTCAAAATCGGCATGCCGGCTGCATGCGTGTCTCCGAGGATTTGCAGATGACGGTTGGGGATGAGAAATTTTACCGGGCACGGGTCACCAGGCGCGAGGAATTCGCGCCGGACCTGTGGATGATTCGCATTTATCCCGGCGGGGAATTCAACTTCGCTCCGGGACAATATGCCACGCTCGGGGTTGAGCACGATGGCAAGCGGACGGAGCGTCCGTATTCCATTGTTTCCGCGCCCTTCGAAAATGAAATTGAGTTTTTCTTTGAGCTGGTGCCCGAGGGAGCGCTCACGCCACGCCTCTACAAACTGCAGCCCGGCGATGAATTGCTGATGCGGAAAATACCCAAGGGAAAGTTCACGCTGGATACCGAGAGCGGTCGCAAGCATCATCTGCTGGTTTCAACGGTGACCGGAGTCGCTCCGTTCGTGAGTTTCGTCCGCACTCTTTCGAAGGACTGGAAAGAAGGCCGCTTTGACGGCAGCCACCAACTGTATCTGCTCAACGGCGCGAGCCGTCCCTGGGAGTTCGGCTACAAAGAGGAATTAAATCGTTTCGATGCGGAACTTCCCTGGTTCAAATATGTCCCCACCGTGAGCCGGCCGTGGGATCACGCCGACTGGCCGGGCGAGATCGGACGCGCCGACGACGTGTTGCGCAAGTACGCCGATCACTGGGAACTCGACGCCACCAATACCACCGCATATTTGTGCGGTCATCCCGATATGATCGCGAACAGCAAGGCAATCCTGAAGCGGCGCGGCTTCGTCGACCGAACCGCGATCAAGGAAGAGATTTATTGGATTCCGTCGAAGTAGCACTGTCTTACGTTTCGGCAGGCGCGAAGATCACCAAGACTACGAGTTCCTCCGCGATATCGTAAAAGCGATGCCCGACTTCTGCCGCGACAAAAATCACGCTGCCTGCTGAAACTTCGCGGTCTTCCGGGCCCGCTTTGAAGCGGGCGCGTCCGCGGATGACATAGTAAACCTCGTCTTCGCGGTGCGGCTTCTGCCGGTCCGTCCCTCCCGCGGGCAAGACGCAGAGTCCCGCGCTCATCGCCGGCACCCGCAGAAATTCGCGATACGACTTGCCACTCTCCAACCGCTGCTCGGCCACTTCAGCCAGGCTGGCAAATACCGTTTTCACGCGAAGATCCCTCCGAAAATCAGGTCGGTAAACTGCGGAATCAGATTCTGCGCCTGCAGATCTCCTTCCGGTTTGTACCACTGATAAATCCAGTTGATCATGCCGAGCAGCGCAAAAGCCGCAGCGCGGGGGCTGACTTTTGCTGTTGTGTGATGCGAGTGCCGGGACTTATGCTGCACCTCCGCCATCAGGTTTTCGAGAAAGTGGACGTAATCTTTCTTTCGGGCGTTGATGCGTTTGCGCAACGACGGCGGCAGAGGATGATTTTCATGCAGCATTACGGTGATCTCGCGATCGCGCGGGCTCAGCACCACTTCGATGTGCAGCCGGATCAGCGCCCGCAGCCGCTCTTCCGGATCGGCCACGCCGCGCACCGGATTGAGCACTCGTTCCTCCGTGATCTGCATGGCGTGGTCCATGATCTCGAAAAGGATTTCGTCTTTGCTCTGAAAGTGATGGTAGAGCCCGCCCTTGCTCAACTTGAGCGCGGCCGCAACATCGTTCATGGAAGTAGCGTCGTATCCTCGCTGCTGGAACAACCGTGCGGCGGTGCGCAGGATTTCCTGCCGGGAGTCGACCACAGTCTCGCGGGCCATCGGGTGACATGGTAAACAGTTCCCGAAGGGAATGCCAACGCGTTAAGGATTTCCCCCGCCGCGGGTGCCCCGTCCTTGTCTCTGCGTTTTTTGCAGAGACAGAGCCTGCCCTGAGCGCAGCCGAAGGGGCGGGGGTTTTGATCCTAGAAAACCGAGTCCGGAATCCAACTTCCCGCTTGACACCAATTTCGGTCAAAGGTAGCATCTTCAGATACCGACCGACCGGTCGGTTCGGAACACGATTCATCTGGCGAGGCAAGACCAGCTTTCCTTCCTTGGTTCGAACGAGACAAGTGCGGTGAGAGGAGCACACTGGTGGTTACTATTTTCTACGAACACGACGCCAATCCCAATTCCCTGAAGGGCAAAACCATCGCCATCCTGGGCTACGGCAGCCAGGGACACGCGCAGGCCCAGAACTTGCGCGACAGCGGCTGCAAGGTAATCGTTGGGCTCGAACCACATCGTCCCAGCGCCCAGCAGGCTCGCGCCGATGGCATGGTTGTGGTGGCGCCGGATGAGGCCGCCAAGCGAGCGGACTGGATTCATGTGCTCACCCCGGACGAAACCCAGGCTGCGGTGTACGAGCAATACATCAAACCGTATCTGCATCCCGGAAAGATTCTCGGCTTCTCCCACGGCTTCAGCATTCATTTTCAGACGATCGTTCCCCCAAGCGATGTGGATGTGGTGATGATCGCGCCGAAGAGTCCCGGCCATCTGCTGCGCCGCGTATACGCCGAGGGGCGCGGCGTTCCGTCGCTGATCGCGATCCAGCAGGATGCGAGCAAACACGCTCACGAATATGCATTGGCCTACGCGCATGGCATCGGTTCGACTCGCGCCGGCGTGCTCCAGACCACCTTCAAGGAAGAAACCGAAAGCGATCTTTTCGGCGAACAGGCCGTGCTCTGCGGTGGTCTGACTTCTCTCATCAAGAAGGGATTCGAAACCCTGGTCGAGGCCGGCTACGCGCCGGAGATCGCTTATTTCGAATGCCTGCACGAGATGAAGTTGATCGTCGACCTCATCTACGAAGGTGGCCTGAGCCGCATGCGGCATTCGATTTCGAACACGGCCGAGTATGGCGACCTGACTCGTGGCGAACGAGTGGTGGGCGATGCGACCCGCGCCGCGATGAAAAAGACTTTGGCCGATATTCAAAACGGAACTTTCGCTCGCGAATGGATCGAGGAAAACAAGGACGGTGGCTACAACTTCACCGAGTTGCGCCAGCACGAGCAGCAGCATCCCATCGAGATTGTCGGCGCGCAATTGCGCGGCATGATGAGTTGGCTGCCCGGCAGGCAAGCGAAAAAACCGGTGGAGATGCCCAAGCCTGAGCCGCAACAGGTCGTGAATGCTTAAGGGAGCCGAAATCGTTTTGCAGTGCTTGCGCGCCGAAGGGGTCGATCTCGCCTTTGGTTACCCCGGTGGCGCCATCATGCCGCTGTATGACGCGTTGGATGGAAGCGGCATCCGGCACGTTCTCACGCGCCACGAGCAGGGCGCGGTGTTTGCCGCGGAAGGCTACGCACGCGTGACCGGAAAAGTTGGCGTAGCGATTGCCACCAGTGGTCCCGGAGCAACCAATCTCGTCACCGGTATCGCCGACGCAAAAATGGATTCGGTTCCGCTGGTATGCATCACCGGCCAGGTGCGCAGCGCGATGATCGGCAGCGATGCATTTCAGGAGACCGACGTTTTCGGTGTGACTCTCTCGCTCACGAAATGGAGCCGTTTGGTGCGCACCATCGACGAGATCCCAGAAGTGATCGCAGAGGGATTCCACTGGGCACGTAGTGGACGGCCGGGGCCGGTGGTCATCGATATTCCTACCGATCTGCTGAAGGCCAAGAAAGAATTCTCTGCTCCGATAAAGTTCGCTCCGCACGCGCGGTCTGCCGACGCGAACGCGGAAGGCGCATTCAGCGACACGATTGTTGCCCTGCTGCAACGAGCCGCAAGGCCAGTGGCGCTCGTCGGCGCGGGAGCAAAACTTTCCGGCGCGATTCCGGAGTTGCGCCGTCTGCTGGATGACCTGAATATTCCCACGTTCGCCACCGTGCACGGTTTGGGAGCTGTTCCGCCACAATCACTGTATTACCTGGGCATGGTGGGCATGCACGGAACTCGCGCGGCAAATATGGCGTTGCATGAGACCGATCTGCTGCTGGTTTTCGGCGCGCGTCTCGACGATCGCGTGACGGGCGATCCCACACGCTTTGCGCCTCATGCCCGAATCGTCCACTTTGAAATTGATCCGGCGCAGTTGGATCGCGTGCGAGCTTGCGAGTTACCGGTAATCGGAAATCTAGCGGATACGATTCCCGCGTTTCACGCCGAGCTACGCCACGCTGCCCTGCCCGATTGGAGTGGTTGGCGCGCTGTAGCTTGCGGTGGTGAGCGTGCCGAGCTTGATCCACGAGGACTAGCCCAGCCTACCATGCGTTTTCTCGATGAACTGTTCAGCCGCCTGCCCGAAGATAACGTCGTGATCGCCGACGTCGGCCAGCACCAGATGTGGGCGGCACAGCGCTACCGTTCTTCCTCACCGCGCGGCTTCATCACTTCGGGCGGCCTGGGAGCGATGGGCTTCGCTCTGCCTGCTGCGGTTGGCGCACAACTCGCGAAACCGGGAACCTGCGTCCTCTGCGTCTCCGGCGACGGCGGCTTCCAGATGAACATTCAGGAACTGGCCACCGTGCGTCGCCTTGGCCTGCCCATAAAAATGGTGATCGTCGATAACAAGTATCTGGGCATGGTGCGGCAGTGGCAGCAGCTTTTCTATGAACGCAACTATGCCGAGACCGATCTGAGCGACAATCCGGATTTTGTCGAGATTGCCAAGGCTTACCGAATTCACGGGTGGCGGCTGAACGAGGCTGCCATGGCGGAGTATCCGGTATCAGCGGAGACGGGAGATTTGATTGAGAATTTCCTGCGCTCGCCGGAGCCTGAGCTTCTGGTATTTGATTGCCATCCCGAGGCCAATGTTTATCCCATGGTTCCAGCGGGAGCGGCGCTGTCGGAGATGGTGTTTGAGGACGAATAGGAATTGAGTGATCGAGCGATCGGGTCATTGTGAAATTTGAAAGGTCTAGAGTGCTTCGGGTTTTCAATCGCAAAATCACCCGATCACTCAATCGCAAAATCTAGAAAGGGAAACAACCATGCAGATTTTTCACATCCGCTATCGCAACGCCCAGGGCGCATTGATGCGAATTTTAAATGCAATTTCTCGCCGGGGGCTCGATCTTGCATCGGTGCACGCGGACGCTGCCGGGCAAGAGCACGCGGTGACCGTCCTGCTCGACGTAACGCATAAGCAGATCGGGCAGCTTTGCCGGGAATGGTACAGCATCGTCGACGTAGTCGACGTACGTTCCACCGTAGCCTCGGTCGAGCACGGACATCCGGCATGGACGCCGCTCCCGCCAAGCTCTGCCAGCATTACCGAGCAGTCGGCGCGCGCGGCCTTGGCATAGAGTTTGAGTTTGGTCGTGTCAGAGCGTGGTGCCTCCTGGGTAAGCATCATGCGAATTGGGGAACCTGCACTGCGGTGCGACTTTTTTGCGTCACTGACTGCGGGTTCCCCGTTTTTACCGGACTTTCCAAAAACGGGCCGCCCGAATCTTCCACGAATCTTTCTCTGTGTTGTAATCTTTCGCCATGGACCTTAAGCATCGTAGCCACGGAATTACCGACGGGCGCGACCGCGCTCCGGCGCGCGCCATGTTCAAAGCCATCGGCTTTACCGACGCCGACCTTCGCAAGCCGCTGATCGGCGTGGCCAATACCTGGATCGAAACCATGCCTTGCAACTTTCACCTGCGGCGACTCTCCGCCAAGGTGAAGGAAGGTATTCGCGCCGCCGGTGGCACCCCCATGGAGTTCAATACCATCGCCATTTCCGACGGCGAGACCATGGGTACGGAAGGCATGCGCGCATCGCTCGTGAGCCGCGAACTCATCGCCGATTCCATTGAACTGGTCTGCCGCGGGCAATTGTTCGACGCAGTCGTCTGTGTGGTGGGTTGTGACAAAACGATTCCCGCCGCGGCCATGGCTCTGGCCCGCATGGATCTTCCTGGACTGGTTCTCTACGGCGGCACCATCGCAGCCGGAAGCTATCGCGGCAAAGACGTTACGATTCAGGATGTGTTTGAAGCCGTGGGTGCGAATGCCGCCGGAAAAATCACTGACAAGGAATTGCACGACCTCGAAGATGTTGCTTGCCCTGGAGCTGGGGCCTGTGGGGGCCAGTACACTGCGAACACCATGTCCACGGTGATGGAGATGATCGGCCTTTCTCCCATGGGCTTCAACAGCGTGCCCGCGATGGACGCGAAGAAAGATCAGGTGGCTTTCGATTGCGGCAAGGTTGTGCTCAATCTGCTGCAAAAAGGAATTCGCCCGCGCGACATTTTGACTCATGACGCTTTTGAAAATGCAATTGCTTCGGTCGCCGCAAGCGGCGGATCTACCAATGCCGTCCTGCACCTGCTGGCCATTGCGCGGGAGGCTGGTGTTGATTTGCAAATCGACGATTTCCAAACCGTCAGTGAGCGTACGCCTCTGCTTGCCGACCTGAAACCCTCCGGCCGTTTTGTAGCCGCTGATATGCACCGCGCGGGCGGGATTCGTTTACTGGCGCACCGCCTGCTGCGCGGAAACTATCTCCACCCAACCGCAAAAACGGTGACCGGACTTTCGCTCGGAGCCGAGAGCGAAAGCGCCGTCGAGACTCCCGATCAGGAGGTGATCGCTCCTCTCGATAAGCCACTGAAAAAAACCGGAGGGCTCGTCATCCTTAAAGGAAATCTCGCACCCGAAGGCTGCGTGGCCAAGATCAGCGGTCATGAACGGCTGGAGCATCGCGGACCGGCGCGGGTCTTTGAATCGGAAGAAGATGCCATGACCGCGGTGACCAGCAAGCAGATTCACTCCGGCGATGTCGTCGTCATTCGCAACGAAGGGCCCAAGGGTGGGCCGGGCATGCGCGAAATGCTGAGCGTCACGGGCGCTATCGTTGGCGAAGGATTAGGATCCTCGGTCGCACTGTTGACCGATGGCCGCTTCAGCGGCGCCACCCACGGACTGATGGCCGGTCACGTCTCGCCGGAAGCCGCGCTGGGCGGCCCGATTGGCGCGGTGCGCGATGGGGACATGATCCGCTTCGACGTGAAAACCCGCACCCTGGAAGTTGAAATCAGCGCCGAAGTTCTTCGCCAACGAATGCAGGAATGGAAGCCGCCTCAGCCCCGCTATTCCACCGGCGTCTTCGCCAAGTATGCAGCCCTGGTCTCATCCGCCTCGCAAGGCGCAATCACGCGCCCGCCAAAATAAAAGGAGCGGCGTGACCGCTCCTTCATTTCTGTGGTCGGCTCAAGGCTATTGTGTGCAGCCCTGGTCAAACGCCGTAAGCGCATTGGCAGTCGCTGAGATCGCGCAGTTGTAGACGGCGCCCGTGGAATCAAAGTAGTTGTGCTGCTGTGCAGCTGATTGTCCCGTATTCCCCAGGAAGTTGAATCCGGAATCGAATTCCAGCGTGTCTACGTGCTGTCCGGCATTCTTGAGAAAACTCGAATAGGTCACGACACCAGACTGTACGGTGCTTGTAGTGTCCTGGTAGGTTTGACTCGCGTTTGTGGTTAGGTTGACGTTTCCGTTGGAGAGCACGACCTCCGAGATGTCGACCGTCAGCGGAAAGGTAAAATCCTGAGAGGTGATGACCGGCGGCACTCCTTTGCGAGTCACCGTCGTATTGGAGTTCAGTATCGTGTTCTGCGAGACATTCTCTACGTATTTTGTTGCGGTGATGTTGAAATACTGGTGGTTGGAGAAGTTGGCACTCTGCGCCACTTTCGTTGTTACCTTCCCCTTGGAGGTGTTCACGTAACCAGAAATCACAAAGCTTCGGTTCGAAGTCACATTCACCGTTCCCCGAAGGTAGGTTGGCTGCACGTTGAGATTTTCAGTGACCACCGGAGACGGCGCGGTCAGCGTATTTTCCGTCACAGCGCCTGTCGTCTGAGTGCTGCCCGAATCCAGGTACAGCAACAACGATGCGGTCGCTGAGAAATAACTATCGGCGTTGTAGACGCTGAGCGAAACCGTGTGCTGCTGGCCGTTGCTTAACAATCCGGCGAACGGCGCGAGGTTCACGCGATAAGGCGTGAAATTAAGCGTCTGCACACCTGGAATCGGAAACCACAAGAAAGGATCAATCCCGCCGGTAAAGATCCAGGGAAATACCGGCGCCACGCCAGCAGGCTGACCGTCGATGGTAATCTCCGTCTCGCGAAAACCGGTGTTGCCGCAACCGGTTTGCAATTCAGCCTCCACATCATTGGGCGAGCAGACGTACCAGAACTCATCGGTCGATTGGCCCTGCGCGTAGACATCCAGATAGGCGCTCTGCACATTCAACGGAAAAGTGAATGTGCCGGAGAGCGTGCTCGAGCCCGTGTTCAGCGTAACCGTGCCGCCCGAGGGGCCGGCTGACAGCGCCAGCACCTGGTCCGCTGCTACCGGCGCGGTTTGTCCTTCCGCCAGCGGATAAAACTCCAGCGAAGCCGATGCATAAATTGTCGAAGTCAGTCCGCAGCACAAAGTATTGCCGATGTCGGCTTGTCCCGATTGCGCCGTATAGAAAATCGAACTGTAGTCGGTAAGGTCGCTTTCAATGTGCCACGAAGGACCTAGGCTGGGCGATGGCTCGGAGGTCGTTCCAAAATAAATGTTGACCGGACCGAGCCAGAAATTCGCGGTGCGGTCGTATTGAATGCCGGCGTTCAGATTGATGTCCGACTCCAGTACAACCTTGGCCCATGGACCGGGACAACCGGACGGCGGAGCATAACTGAAATTTTCCACGTTGAAATCGAAGAAGCTCGCACCTGTGAAAAGCGGCACCACGCAAGGCGTTGTCGAAGGCCGGGTCACCAGGGGATCGGCGGTCACCGTGTTCCCCGAACCGATTACATAAGGGCCGGAAGCGAATACGCACGGAACTAGAATTACTGCAAGCAACAGCGCAAGAATAGTTCGGACCAAGCGGGTCGTGGGGGGCATGCGAAATCCTCCTGGGAGATGTGGCAAAAGCCGCGCCCATCGCCCATCCTGGAGCGGGAGACCGGCAGACGGAGAAACGCTAGCGCGAAAAGTATTGCTCGTTCGGCAGGAAAGTGTCAACTAAAGACAAAAGTCCCTACGCAGCAGGATTTTCCGAAGGCATGCCTTCTCCCGGCTTTCGCCGGCCCGATCGGGAGGTTGAAAGGCCCATCCGTGCCAGTTCGTCGAGCTGCGAAATCACGCTATACTACAGAGGCCTCGCTTCCCCCGAGCAGGAACAATTCAGCACTATATTTTAGACATTGCAAACTATGGCCGCTCATAGCGAGCCCATCGCGCCGAAGAAACGTCTGGACTCATGGAAGGAAATTGCCGCCTTCTTTGACCGCGACGAGCGCACTGTCAAACGTTGGGAAAAAGAGCGCGGATTGCCCGTGTACCGCGTACCGGGGAGCGCTCGCGGCGGTGTTTTCGCTTACTCGGACGAACTGGTGGAGTGGCTTCAGGCCCCAAATCACGCGCCCGAAGTCGAGCAACTTGCCGCGGAGGCTGCTGCGCTGGAAGGTCGAAGGCGCCCACCCACCGCGGAATTGCCGGCCACAACATTTGCTCCCAGCGACGCGGTTCGCTCGGCTGATCCTGCTCCTGGTCTCCGCTCGCCTGGCGTTTCAAAGCTGGCCGCGGCCAAGTCGCTTCTCTGGCTTTTGCCTATCGCCCTGATCCTCGCCACTTTTCTCCTCTTCTCCTTCGGTCATCGCGAGCCCCGTTTCAAGAACGCACTCGCCGCACCCCACGTGGCCGACGCTGAGTCTCAGGACCTCTATCTAAAGGGCCGCTATTATTTTGAAAAGCGCACGCCCGACGACTTGAACAAGGCAGTGGATCTCTTTACGCAGGCAATCGTCCACGATCCCGCCTATCCGGCCCCTTATGTGGGGCTCGCCGACACCTACAACTTACTGCGGGAGTACAGCGCGATGCGGCCCGAGGAGGCATATCCCCGCGCTCGTGCTGCCGCCAGCAAAGCGGTCGAGCTTGATCCCAATTCCGCCGAGGCCCACAACTCTCTGGCATTCGCAACTTTTTGGGGATTCTTTGACGCGGCCACCGCCGACCGCGAGTTCAAGCGCGCCATTGAACTGGACCCAACCTTATCCCGAGCTCATCATTGGTATGCCACCTTCCTCATGGAGATTGGGCGCAATTCGGATGCACTGGCTGAAATCGAGCGCGCCCGCCAGCTCAATCCCTCTTCCACTCCCATCCTCGCCGACAAGGGAATCATTCTTGCCGTAGCCGGGAAGAAAGAAGAGGCCAGAACCCTGCTCACGCAACTTGCGGCTTCGCAGCCCGACTTTATCCATCCTCACCAATATCTGGCTGAGATCTATTTTCAGGAAGGAAATTACCCCGGCTACTTCCAGGAGATGCGGAAGCTCGCGCATCTCCGGAATGACGTGAAGACGGAGAAGATCGTCGACGCAGAAGAGAAAGCTTGCAACGCCGGTGGCCTGACGGCGCTTCTTGAAGCGCGGCTGCGCATGGCTCAAGAATCCTTCGATCGTGGTCTCGGCTCTGCCTTCGATGTAGCCGAGGGGCACGCCGCTTTAGGCGAGACAAACGAGGCCATGAAATACCTCGAGATCGCTTACCAACGGCATGATCTCTCGCTGGTCACCCTACCGGTCAAAAAAGCGTTTCAACCTCTCCACCAGAATCAACAGTTTCGCGACCTGGTCGCCAAAATTGGACTTCCGCCCATCCCTTGACGTCTTTGGCGTAGAACCTTCGACTGTGTAAACTAACTTCGCGATGAGAACCCTCCCCCGAGCGACGCTTGCGCGCCCGTTACTTCCTGCGGCGCTGGCCATGTTGCTCACCGTGCTCTTTTGCATAACCGCGCCTGCAAGTTCTGCCTCGGCCTACAACGCTCATCCCAAGCTGGTCGTGGTGATCGTCATCGATCAGTTTCGCGGCGACTATCTGGAGCGCTATCACGATGAATTCGGCGAGGGCGGATTCCGCCTGCTCACTGACCACGGCGCAAATTTCACCGACTGCAACTACGACTACGCCAACACCCGCACTGCTCCCGGCCATGCCACGCTCTTTACCGGCGCCTATACCAATGGCCACGGCATCGCTGCGAATGAGTGGTGGGATCCCAAAAAGAAGCGCATCGTAACTGCAGTGGAGGATGACGATACCAAGCTTGTCGGCGTTAACGCTGACGGAGTGAGCAAGGCAGGCGCGTCCCCACATAATCTGCTCGCGGATACGCTCGGCGACGAACTCAAACTCGCCACCCAAGGCAAGGCGCGAGTATTTTCTATCTCTTTAAAGGACCGCGCCGCCGTTCTACCCGGCGGTTTCGCGGCGGACGCCGCTTATTGGATTGATCCGAAAAGCGGGACGTGGATTACCTCCACCTACTATCGTCCCGACCTGCCGAAGTGGGCGCAGGATTTCAACTCCAGCAATCGCGCCGCAAAATATTGGGACCGCGATTGGAAAAATGCTAACGGTGAGGTCCTGCGCTCGACCGCGCATCGCAAGGGTAAAGACGGCTCCGATGCCGGTTTCTACGAAGTGATCGGTTCCACTCCCTTCGCCAACGAGTACGAATTGGAATTCGCCAAGGAGTTGGCCATCTACGAAAATCTCACCGATGGCCAGACAACAGACCTGCTCGCCATCAGCCTCTCGGCGAACGACATCCTCGGCCATCAGGTCGGACCGGATTCGCCCGAGATGGCCGCCATGGCCCTGGCGCTCGACCGCGAACTCGCCGATTTTTTCAATTTCCTCGGCCATCAGATTGGTCTCGCGAACGTATGGATCGCACTCTCCGCCGACCACGGGGTTTCCGCTCTGCCCGACGCCGCAAAGAAGTTGCGCATACCCGCCGCAAACTTGGACGCACACAAACTCGAAGCGCAAATCAACCAGGCGCTGACCGCGAAGTTTTCCCCAGGGCTCGCGGCTTCCTACATCAAACTCGACTATCCCGTGGCCTGGCTTGATCAGGATGCCTTCGCCGCCGCTCACGTGAAAGAGCGCGACGCGGAAACTGCCGTCGGAGAAGCCTTGGAACAGGCCGGATTACGCGGCTACTTTACCAAGTCCCAGCTCGCGGCAGGCGAAGTTCCCGATACCGCGCTCGGCAGGAAATTCATGCACAGCTATTCTCCCGAGGGCAGTTGGTACGTGATGGGAGTTCCGGAGCCCTACACTGTTGGCCCGGCAAAAGGCACCGATCACGCGTCTCCCTATACTTACGACACACATGTGCCGTTGGCTTTTTATGGATTGCCCTTTCGCCCGGGAACTTATCGCACACACGCCGAACCGATTGACCTGGCGGCCACGTTGGCATCGCTGCTTGGCATCAACGCTCCCACGCACTCTGTGGGGCGAGTGTTGACCGAGGCGCTGACTCCTCAGCATCACGCAGAAGAGGCCGGCGGGATGGCGGAAAGGTCGCCACAATGACTTCCTCTTCTTCCACCGAAAACGGCGGCAAGTCCGCTCTCGATCTCAGCGTGAGCTTCGCTGGCATCGAGCTTAAAAATCCCATCATCGCGGCCAGTGGAACTTTCGGTTACGGCATTGAGTTTGAAGATGTCGTCCACCTCGACAAGCTTGGAGGCTTCGTCGTCAAAGGGCTTTCGCGCGAGCCGATGATCGGCAACCCGCCGCCTCGCCTCTGGGAAACTGCAGCTGGCATGCTCAATGCCATCGGTCTGCAGAACATCGGCGCTCCGGCTTTTCTCGAAGAGAAGATGCCCCGGCTCCGCCAGATCAAAAACATCGTGGTTCTTGCCAACGTCTTTGGCTACACCCGCGAGGACTACGAAAGAACCATCGAGATTCTCAACGGCGGCGAAGGCATCGCCGCCTACGAACTGAATGTCTCCTGCCCCAACACCGCCCACGGCGGACTGCAGTTCGGCAGCGATCCACGATCTCTTGACGAAGTGGTGACCACTGCGAAGCGTGTTGCCCAACGGCCGTTGATCGTGAAACTTTCTCCCAACGTCACCAGCATCGCGCAGATGGCGCATATCGCGCAGGAGGCCGGCGCAGACGCCATCTCGCTGGTCAATACTTTCGTAGCTATGGCCATCGATCCCGAGACGCGCAAGCCGCGCATCGCCAACGTCACCGCCGGACTCTCTGGCCCCGCCATCAAACCGATTGCCCTGCGCATGGTCTACGACGCGGCCCACGCGGTAAATATTCCCGTGATCGGGATGGGAGGCATTTCAACCGCGGCCGATGTTGCTGAATTCATGCTGGCCGGCGCGACCGCCGTGCAGATTGGCACCGCCAGCTATTGGGATCCCTGCGCTACCGAGAAGATCGTGGACGACCTGCAGCGCTGGTGCGCGGACCATGAAATCAAGCGCATCGCCGATCTCATCGGCGGCCTGATCGTCGAATAGTCGATGATTGAATAAGACTGCTGACCGAGTGAGTTACCGTCCGCGGCTATACCAGATCGATCCCGGAGACTTGTAATTGCGTCCTTCGCCCCACACCACGTGCGTGGTGGAGAGATTATCGATACCGATGGAAAACAAGTTGCCGAAGGGGAACAGGAAACCGTTGGGCAGAATGTAATCGTATCCTCGTACTGGGCCGGAGAGTTGCGATTCCGGCGACCAGGTCGCCCCGCCGTTGGTGGAACCCCGGTAGAACGTATTCCAAAGTGGACGGTTTTGCGCGTCCACTCTTCTTGCGTCCATCCAGGCGATACGGACGTCGCCTGCGGCTCCGGCGGTGATAGCCGGGAAGCAGTGCTCCACGCCCAACGGAGCTTCAGAGACGTCAACTTTGGCTGACCAGCTTTCCCCTTCGTTCGTGGATGAGGAGAAGTAAATGCGCTCCGGTGCGCCTGCCGCCGAGCCCGAGTTCCACAAGGCATAGATCGTTCCGGCATCGTCGGAAGCCAGCGCCACTTGCGAGGCCAGAAAGCCAGCCGAACAGAACTGGGCCGGGCAACCCGGCGCCGCGCTGGAAACGTCCATCGGCGTCGTACTCCAGTTCCGCCCGCCATCGGTTGACCGGCTTATAAACACCTCCACCGGTCGCGTGAGAAGATCTGTTCGCGGGTAAGCCGTCCAGGAAAAATACACGTTGCCGGCAGGATCCACGGTGGCCCCTGCAGCCAGTGACCAGCCAGGCCCGGCGCCGGGATTCAGTACAGTGGAGGAAAAATTCTGTGCGTAATCGTGCGACGCTGCTACCGCGAGTGTCTCATCGTGGTTAAAACTCACATAGATATTGGGGCCGCGAACCGCCAGCACCGGTTTGTCGATGACCACTTCGGGAGAATGTTCAGCGATGGCCAAATACCAGGAGCGGCCAAAATCCTGCGACCGCGCCACCATAACGTCGTGCTTGCCCTGCAGCCACGATGCATAGAGCGTTTGCCGATCAACCGGGTCTACCTTGATCTGCGCATCAAATTGTTCGGACGATGAGGTCACCAACGGCCGCGGCGGATCCCAGGAAATGCCATTGTCATTGCTTACCAGCAGAGCCATCGTCGGAACGGCGCAGACCCGGCAGTCCCTTACTGCACCATATTGAGGAAACAAAATGTAGATATGTCCGTGACCGTCGGCGGCCAGAGCGGGCTCCCACTGGTCACCGGTCGTGTAGCCAACGCGGGCCTGCGGGATGAAATTCGCAGCGCCCAGAGCGGCCTGTGCAGTGGCCATCGCCAAAAGTAGCCAGATGACAAATTTTTGCATACTCCTGGCTCGGCTGGACCTTAAAACCACACACTTCTCCTGTACGGCTACCGCGACAACCTTGCCGAACTCTATCCCGAACCTTCCCATAGCGTCAATTACCCAAAAAGGCCAGAAGAGGCCCCGCCGCATGACTTTTCCTGCCACCCATCATCTAATATCTATCTAACAATTAGCTTGTTACGATCGTGTAAAAATTCGGGAAATTAATTCCCAGCGCAGGAGCGATCCAAAGATGCAGAAAGCTACATTCGCAGCGGGGTGTTTCTGGGGAGTCGAAGCCACCTTCCGGCAACTGCCGGGCGTGATCGCCACCCGGGTCGGCTATACGGGCGGAAACACCGACAGTCCCACGTATAAAGAAGTTTGCACCGACCGCACCGGCCACGCCGAGGCCGTGGAAGTCGAGTTCGATCCGGCCAAGATCCGCTACGAAGATCTGCTGAAAGTCTTCTGGGAGAACCACGACCCCACCCAGTTCAACCGCCAGGGACCCGACTGGGGCACGCAATACCGCTCCGCCATTTTTTTCAACTCGCCCGAGCAGCAGGCCGCCGCGCAAGCCTCGAAAGAATCGCTGGAGAAGGCCCACCGCTATTCCAAACCAATCGTCACCCAGATCGTTCCCGCAGTAACTTTCTTCCCTGCCGAGGACTATCACCAGCAGTATTTGGAAAAGCGCGGCATGGCCAGTTGCCACATCAAGACCTAGCCTCGTTGGCGAAAGATCCGGAGGAAGCGCCAAAGGATCTCGCTTGTGAGTTGCCTTACGCCGCCGTCAACAGCATCGGCGCGCCCTTCGTAATGACTAGCGTGTGCTCGTAGTGCGCCGACGGCCTGTGATCCGCCGTGATCATAGTCCATCGATCTGGCGCCACAAATGCCTCTCCCGATCCCGCCGCAATAATCGGCTCGACCGTAATCACCAAACCCTCAGTCAAAATTTGATTCGCCTCTGGATCGGCGAAGTTTGGCACGCGCGGCGCTTCATGAATCGTGCGTCCAATGCCGTGCCCACCCAGATCGCGAATCACGGAAAATCCGCTGCGCCTCACCTCTCGCTCCACGGCCCGTCCAATGTCGGAAACCCGAAAGCCGGCTCGCGCCACCAGCATGGCCTTTCCAAACGCTCGCTCCGCGCACTCCATCAGGCGTCGCCGCTCTTCCGTCACTTCCCCCACGGGAACCGTTACTGCAGCGTCCGCCATGAATCCGTCTTTCTCGATGGTCACATCCAGCTTGACCAAATCGCCGTTCCGCAACGCGCGCTTGCCGGGAATGCCATGCACCGCTTCCTCGTTGACACTGATACAGTTCACGCCAGGGAACTTGTAAACCAGCGCCGGAGCGGAGCGCGCTCCGTGTTGCATCATCACGTCACCGCCAACTTCGTCGAGCTCGCCAGTAGTGATTCCCACGCGCACCGCGTTCGTCATGGCTCTCAGCATCAGGCACACGATGGCGCCAGCGGCGCGCATCCCCGCCAACTCTTCCGGCCCATTAATGGACATGGATTTACCTCACGGACATGATACCGAAAGTGGGCAGTGATCAGTGATCGGTGGCCAGTAAACGCTGCGTAAGATGGCTTACTGATCACTGACCAACCGACCACTAGCTTATTCAGACAGCGGTAGGTTCACGGGGTCCGAAGAAGAAAAGCAGGACAAAGCCCCCAATGTAGAACGGCAGGCTCTGCTGAAAACTGCAGCCCATGAAACGCAGAATCAAGCCGAACAATCCCAGCGCCTCACATAATGCGTAGGTCGCAATATAGCCGCTCCGCCAATGGTTCAGTGTAAGCGAATCGTCAGGGTGGGAAGCCAGGCTTTGCGCGGAGCGCAACACAAGGGTTCGCCTCACTACAAAGATGACTCCCACAATGGCCACGCCCGCGGTGGTGAAAACGTAGCTCAGCGAAGGATCCACGCCTCGAGCCCGCGCTCCCAGAACTTCACCCGCCGCAGCATATAGAAGAATGCTGCCCAGCATGGTCCACTGCACCGCACGCAGTGTTCTGATTGTCCCCCTCATTACATGTATTCTCGCGCACTTCTCCGCGAGCAAGCGAAAAATCTTTCGTACAGAATCGCCGTTGGCAATATCGGCACCTCGAACGAAGGAACTCAATCCGTCTGTATCGAACGGACCTTGGTCGAAAAAGCGGGACGAGATTCTCGAACACAGTGCTTTGAACCTCAACCGGCCATTCAAAGACCATTCTGTTTGGGACGAAGACCTGATCGAGGAACGGTCCAAAACCCTCTTTAATGCTTTAATGTGGCTGTCAAAATCTGGCCGCGACCCTGATCTCCCGGCCGCGTTTTGTGAGGGTATCAGGCCAAGAGCTGCTGTTTGACGCCCGGCGCGTGACGACGATAGGCTTCAGCGAAGGTCGAGCAACCCACAACAGTTGGAGTGTCACTATGAATGATTTAACGACAAGAGAGCCGGCCAACGATCCCCAGGATTTGGAGCGATTGTTGGTAGCCAGAGAGAACGCGGGAGATGTTACTGGCATGACGGCGTTGTTCGAGCCAGACGCGGTGGTCGACATTGGCGGTGGAACGTTCCTGCGTGGCAAAGAGGCCATTCACGAGTTTTTTACTAAACTCCAAGTTACGGGGTTTGGACCGGAAAAACGAAAGTTCGAGTTCGGAGAACAGCGACCAGCGCTCATTTCCGGTGATCTGGCCCTCACCTCGACGCGCAGCCGTAATGGTACCGTGACCTCGGAAGTTGCGCGGCGCCAGAAGGATGGAACGTGGCTATGGGTGATTGACAGATATTCCGTCTCTTGGTGATTGGCAGGTATGCCGTCACCTAAGCGCTCTCTTGCGCGGGCGCTTACCACTCAGCCTACAACGCAGACTAGTGATGCTGTCCATGCTCGTGCAGTCCAGGCCGCACCCGCAGAAAAATCTGAAATGACACGGGATAGTTCCCGTAAGCCGCATCCAGCACCGCTGGCTTCGAGTAAACCGTTACATCCGCGCCCAGCCCCAGTTGCCACGCGTGATTCTGTACCAGATCGCGCACCCCACCGAACGTGTACGCCCCGATGCGGTAGACCGGATGCACCGCAGCCTGGGGAAACAGTTCGTCCTTGTCGACCAACTCCATCCGCGTAAATGCATAATCGCGCCGCAAGAAGTTCAGCGTCGATTCCAACAGGTAACTATTCAGCCTATCGCTACCGATCTTGTGCACGCGTCCCCACACCGCCGTCGTCGCCCAATTCCCCGCCGCCGTCGGCCGGTTGTACTCCACCGAAGCCGTCTCCCGCCACTGGTTCCAGGGTTCCAGCGCTTCGGGGTGGTCGAGATGCCCAACACTGTATTGCGCCGTCCAGTTTCGCTCGGGAGCAACACTGCCGCGTACCGACCACGAATCCAGTGCAGCTGGCTGGATACTCCAGCGTTCTTCATTCGGTTCGTGTCCGTTGAAAGCCGAGCCTTCCAGCTTGAACCGGTCGATCACAAGTCCCGTCGTGACCACGCCGAAGCTGGTATGCGTGGAATCCTGCAAATGATGGCTCAATGGCGCCAGCGGCAACTCCGCAGCGGACGTCCGGTGAATGTAGGTCACCGGCCCCAGCGCCGGCTCCGCCGAAGGTCCTCCATATAATTCCCACGAAACTCTTTTTGAAAGCGGCAGCGTGTATAGCGCGGCCAGTTCCGCGAAGACATTATGTGGATGCTGGTGATCGATCAGTGGCTCCCCGTGATAGGTCTCGCCCGTCTGAAACAACTCCGGAAAGCCGGGATGCGGCGAGCTCAGCGACTCCGCCGAGAACATCTGCCGCAACAGAATGGTTCCACCCCAGAGCCTATGCTGCTCCATCAGCATCCCCACATTCACGGACTCGGCTTTGCCCTCGCCGCGCGGCCCACCTTGCTGGTTGTAGTCGGTAAAGATCACGCCGTGCGCCATGAGTTCCCAGCCGCCGCGCATCAGCATCCACGCATGTTCCGGCACCGACGCCGGCTCCCAGGCTGTTCCTGACCCATCATGCGGCGAGGGCAGCTGCATCGATTCCTGGGACTCCATGTGCATCCGCATTCCACTCATGGAAGAATCCTGCGCGAACCCCGCGCACGACAAACCCCAAACCACGCTTAACAAAATGAGAACAAGACGTAAGAAAATCCCGGCCACAACAACCTCCCATCGCAATAGAAAAATGCGCCCGCGCAACGCGCCGGATAAGCGCATTCCGCCAAGAAAGAACTCAGGGATTTGAGAGGAAGTCTGTTGGCTAGATTCTAAGAGCTACAACGCCGGGCGGTCCGCCAGAAGGCGCAATTGCTGGAAGAAATACGGGGCCGTCATTTGCGGCCGCGAGGACCGGAGTTACATTAACCCGCAACGCTTGCAGTGCCGGACGCTGCGGCGAAAGCACGCTCGTCACCAGCGACACAGCATGACGGCTGAGGCAGCAACGATAATCCACAGGGTGCGGCTGGGATGGCATTTGGCCCGGATGACACCCGGCCATCGAGGAAGAAGAATGCGCTGACGCCGATACCACGCAGATAACTCCTGCGCCGCCAGCCACAACTGCTCCCAATACCATCACGGCGACGAGTTGGGAGAAAAACTTGGACACGATCGAGAGGCCTTTACGTTCCGGTAATCTTCACGCGGAGTTCTTCCGGAAGCCGCTCCCGGATCTCGGGAGGCAGGCGGTCATGCACCCGGCGAGCACCTTGCTTCGCCGCATCCAGCACCGTAACCGGCGCGGGTGTAGCCACCGCTACCACCAGCCAGATCAGCGCGGATAAAACAAATCCCGCCAGCGCTGCGATCTCCAGCCAGAATGCGTGCCGCGGTCCAAAATGGCGGATCACTCCAAACGCCAGCAAAAACACGCCGCCCGAAATCGAGGCCAGCGCGATCAGACCCACATCAATGATGCGGTTCAAGCGCTGCCGGCTGCGGCATCGTTCGCATCCCGCAAAGTGGCTTTCATAGTCGCCACGCATCTCCAGCGCCAGGCCGGAAATATCGTAGCGCCAGCCCGCCAGAATCTTACCCACGATTGGATCAGTGCACTGCTGACTCATAAGTAGCTGAGTTGGAGCAACCTACAGCTGGATTGGCGCCAGAACCTCGGATTGCATCGCCACCAGCACGCGGTTGTGAAACAGTCCACCGCGCAGCGCCAACGCCTGTTCCGCCTCTCTCCGCGCTATTTCTGGATGATTGTTCTCTTCAGAGAGATGCGCCAGCACGACAAAAGCTGCTTTATTATCATAGTCTCCCGCGAAAAAATCCGCGAGTTTCTCGTTCGAGAGGTGCCCCGTCGGACTTCCCACCCGCTGCTTTACCGACCACGGATAAGGCCCCGAGCGCAACATCTCAACCCCGTGATTCGACTCCATCACCAGAATGTCCGAGCCGCGCAATTGGTCGCGCGCATTCGGCAGCAAGCGCCCGAGATCGGTGGCAAATCCCACCTTGATTCCTTCGGTGCGAAACGTGAAGCCAACCGGATCCTCCGCGTCGTGCGGGATCGTGAACGGGGTTACCGCGATGTCGCCCACCTGGAACGAATATCCCGACCGGAACTCCTCCAGTTTTTCCAGCTTGGGCCGTTCGCCACTCTCGTTCCGCAGAGCCCGAGCCCACGCCCGGTGCGTCTTCTCAGTCATAAAGACCGGAATGCGCAACTTCCTGGCCAGCGTCGCTAAGCCATATACGTGGTCAGAATGTTCGTGCGTGATCAGGATGGCGGAGAGCGACTGCGGATCTTCGCCCAGCGATTTCATGCGCTTGAAAGTCTCGCGGCACGAGATCCCGGCATCAACCAGGATCTTGGTTCGCGCGCTGGCCACGAACGCACAATTTCCCCGGCTCCCGCTCGCCAGCATCGAGACAGTCACACCCATGTTCGCAGCATACGCGACACACCTGTGGAACCGGGAGTACTTTCTTGGGGCCGATACCTTTGAGGGTTTGGCAGTATCCGGAGTTCTGGAAAGTTCGACAATTCGGGAACAGTACCCCCCGGCCGGAATCATGGGTCTCAGGTCTTGGGTGTTGGGTATTAGGTCTTAGGCCTGAAAGCGACGGATTCAGCGCCAAACCCTTAAGACCTATGACCCAGCACCCAAGACCCGCCTTACTTTCCCTGCCGCAGATTATCAATCACCCGGCGCATCACCGCGCCTCCGTAGGCGCCAGCCGTTCCCGGCAGCGCCGTCAGAAACGATCCATACACCTGGCCCCGCGTCGGCTTCACCGCCAGGATGGCGTACGCCGCAAATTCCGTGAGCGGGATGAACACCACCACCGCCACCATCCACCGCCAGGGCCAGCGCGGACGCAGCATCCCCAGCAGCATGCACGCCGCCAGCACCAGCAGCGCCGTGAATAGCAAGTCATTGACGACAACGTCCACCGCTCCCGTTCCTATGCCCGCCAGGGCGGCGAGAACGTAGAAAACCGCATCACTCTTTGTTTGAGTTCGAGTTTGAGGCGAAACTGTCTCGCTTGTCATGCTTGCGCGGCTTTCACTCGGTACCTGTTACCCGGTACTGAGCTTTCAATACTTGTAAAACCCCCGCTCACTCTTTCTCCCCAACCACCCCGCATCCACCATCTTGATCAGCAGCGGACACGGCCGGTACTTTGGATCGCCCAGCCCGTCCAGCATCACCCGCATAATGTCGAGGCAAACGTCGAGCCCAATAAAATCGGCCAGCGTCAGCGGCCCCATGGGATGCGCCATCCCCAGCTTGAACACTTCATCAACCGCTTCCGGCGTGGCCACACCCTCCATCACCGCATACATCGCCTCATTCAGCAGCGGCATCAGCACCCGGTTCGAGACGAATCCCGGCGCATCGTTCACCTCGACCGGCGTCTTCTCGAGCTTGATCGCGAGGTCGCGCACGGTCGTAAAAGTTTCCTGTGATGTGGCCAGCCCGCGAATCACCTCCACCAGCTTCATCACCGGCACAGGATTAAAGAAGTGCATCCCGATGACTTTGTCGGGACGCTTGGCGAGCGCGGCCAGCTTGGTGATGGAGATCGACGAAGTATTCGAAGCCAGAATCACTTCCGGACGGGCAAGTCGATCGAGATCGCGAAAAATCTCTGTCTTGATTTCAAACTTCTCGGTCGCAGCCTCCACCATGAAGTCGCAGTCGGCCAGCTTAGCGCGATCCGTGACCGGCTCGATCCGCCCGAGAGCCGCGGATTTGTCTGCATCCGTGATCTTATTCTTCGCCACCTCGCGATCCAGATTCTTGGTGATGGTCGCGAGCCCGCGCTCGAGAAACCGCTGCTCCACATCGCACAAAATCACGTTGAAACCGCAGCGCGCAAACACATGGGCGATCCCATTGCCCATCGTCCCCGCACCGATCACTCCCACTTTCTGGATCTGCATAAGGATTACCTCGATGAAAACGTTCGAGTCTATCACCCGCGCGGGTGCCCCATCCTTAACGTCGCGCCTTCTGCGACGTTAGGGTGGGGATTTTGACTTTACTCTGCTGATCCCAAGGACTCCATCGCGCTCCTTGGGCTGCGGTCGCGATCGAGCGCCGACGTCCGCTCAAGGTGTAAAATACCTGATACACCCTGCTACCTAAGCTTCAAAGCTTGAAAGGATTCCCCATGGCAACCCTGGAAGCCCCCGTCCGGCCGCGTTCGCAATCTTCTCATCAAGGCCCTTTCATCAACGAACCCTTCTACGATTTTCGCCACGAAGACAACGCGCGCAAGATGCGCGCCGCCATCGAACGCGTCCGCGGCCAGCTCGGCCGCGAGTATGACCTCATCATCGGCGGCCAGCGCGTCAAGACCACAGACAAGATCAAGTCGTTGAATCCCTCGAAGCCATCGCAGATCGTCGGCATCCACCAGAAGGCCGGCAAAGAGCACGTCGAGCCCGCCATGCAGGCCGCATTGAAGGCCTTTACCACCTGGAGTCGAACGCCCGTCGAAGAGCGCGCCAGCCTGCTATTCCGTGCCGCCGACCGCATGCGCGAACGCAAAATGGATTACATGGCCTGGCTGGTTTTCGAAGTCAGCAAGAACTGGGCCGAAGCCGATGCCGATATTTCCGAAGCCATCGACTTCTGCGAATTCTACGCGCGCGAAGCTCTGCGCTTTGCTAAAGCGCAACCGCCCGTGCAGATGCCGGGCGAGCACGATACGCTCACCTACATCCCCCTCGGCGTCGGCGCCGTGATTCCGCCGTGGAATTTTCCTTGCGCCATCATGGCCGGAATGACCGTAGCCTCCATCGTCAGCGGCAACACCGTAATCCTGAAGCCATCCAGCGATTCCCCCACCATCGCCGCCAAATTCATCGAACTCCTGGAAGAAGTCGGCATGCCCGAAGGCGTGGTGAACTTCTGCCCCGGCGCCGGCGCCAGCTTTGGCGATGCCATCGTCGCGCATCCGAAAACTCGTTACATTGCCTTCACCGGATCCCGCGAAGTCGGCCTCCACATTAACAAGGCTGCCGCCACGCAAGCTCCCGGCCAACTCTGGATCAAGCGCACCATCCTCGAAATGGGCGGCAAGGACGCCATCATCGTCGACGCCGATGCCGATATCGATTCCGCCGTCGAAGGCGTTGCCCAGGCGGCGTTCGGCTTCCAGGGACAGAAGTGCTCGGCGTGCTCCCGCGCCATTGTCGACGAACGAATCTACGACAAGTTCCTCGAACAACTCAAAGCTCGCGTCGAAAAAATCACCGTCGGCGATCCCGCCGAAAACGCCAACATGGGCGCCGTCATCAATGAGGGCTCGATGAAGACGATTCTCGAATACATCGAGCAAGGCAAGAAAGACGGACGCCTGCTCACCGGAGGCACCCGCGCCACCGAAGCTGGAGAAGGCTATTACATCCGCCCCACCGTAATCGCCGATATTCCCGCCAGATCAAAACTCGAACAGGAAGAAATCTTTGGCCCGGTCCTCGCCGTGATCAAGGCGCGCGGCTTCGATCACGCGCTCGAAATCGCCAACGACACCGAGTTCGGCCTCACCGGCGCCATCTACACGAAATCCCGTGACAAGATCGATCGCGCCACTCGTGACTTCCACGTGGGCAATCTCTACATCAACCGCAAATGCACCGGCGCCATGGTCGGCGCTCATCCCTTCGGAGGATTCAATATGTCGGGCACGGATTCCAAGTCCGGCGGCCCGGACTATTTGTATTTGTTTACCCAGGCGAAGTCGGTGGCCGAGAAAATCGGGTAATCCTTTTGTTCTCTAACGGCAACTAATGTCTTAGGGAATCTTGTTGCTTATCCCCCAGCCGGATTTTTCATGGCAACATGTACTGGGCCGAAACATTGGGAAGCGTTCCGTACGACGTCCGACTGCATAAGCAACGGAGGTCCCATGCTGTATATCTTGCGCCTCTCCAATGGGGATTGCATCGTTGCCATGGCCGCTGACGAGCGCAGCGCTCTCGAAACCACCAAGAGACTTAGTCAGGATGCATCGGCAGACGTGGTAGCTGTGCGGCCTCTCGATGGTTTCGCAGTTCAATTCTCTCCCACAGAAGATGGAAGCCTGGAAGTGGCGCACTGGGACGACGCAACCTTGGACAACATTCTCGCCAACGAATATCCCTGCCTGAATGAAGCCTACCGCCGGGCCAATGCCGAGGCATTTCTAAAGGCGTCCGACTCCGAGGAGGCGATCCTTTCGCATTTGCAGTCCGAGTACGACCGCAATACGGAAATCATCCGCGGCGGCCTTCGCCTCGAGCTCGAGAGGTTTGGCCAGCGACAAGTTTCGAAGACGGATAGCAGCCGATCGAGTGGACAGAACGCCCACGCGAAATCAGCGCCATAAAACTAAAAAGAAAACGATCAGACGGCAGCTTTTTCCGGCGCAGGAACCGGCCTCGGATTTCGCTCCGCAAACTGCCACTGATGCCAGTAGGGATAAACTGCCGTCACATCGCTGGCGGCATCCAACTTCGCGACTTGCTCGCCCGACAAATTCCACCCAACCGCGCCCAGATTCTGTTTCAGCTGCTCCGCGTTCCTCGCGCCTATGATCACGGTCGCAACCGACGGCCGCTGCAACAGCCAATTCAGCGCCACCTGCGGTACAGTCTTTCCTGTTTCCTTGGCAACCGCATCCAGCGCATCCACAACTTTGTGCAGATATTCATCCGACATCTGCGGCCCTTGTTCCGCAGTCTTGTGCAAACGGCTCTCCGTAGGCAACGGCTTTCCACGCCGGATTTTCCCCGTCAACCGTCCCCAACCCAGCGGACTCCAAACCAGCGCGCCCACGCCTTGATCCAAGGCCAGCGGCATCAGCTCCCACTCGTACTCTCTGCCAATCAGCGAGTAATACACCTGATGTCCAGCGTACCGCGCCCAGCCGTATCTTTCCGCGACGCTCAAAGACTTCATCAAGTGCCATCCAGAAAAATTCGAGCACGCAATGTAACGGACCTTCCCGCTCACCACCAACTGATTCAGCGTGCTCAGAACTTCATCGACCGGAGTAAGCGCGTCAAATCCGTGCAGATGATAGATGTCGATGTAATCGATACCGAGGCGCTTCAGGCTGGCTTCGCACGCGCTGATCAGATGATAGCGAGATGATCCAAGGTCGTTCGGCCCGTTGTGGCCGCCCATGCGAAACGTGGCCTTGGTTGAGACGAGAATGTTGTTGCGACGTCCGGCAATGGCTTTGCCCAGAATTGTTTCAGAAAGTCCGTCTGAATAAACATCGGCGGTATCGAAGAGATTCACTCCCGCGTCCAGGCAGATATCTACAATGCGCGTAGCCTCGGCAACATCACTCGTCGCGCCCCACGCGCGAAAAAAGTCGTTCGATCCACCAAACGTTCCCGTGCCAAAACTCAGCACCGGTACCTTTAACCCAGAGCGTCCCAACGTTCGAAATTCCATGGCCACTAGATGCTACGCATAAAGAGAACGGTGCGTCAAAACAAGGACCTTGCTGGATTGCAGGCGGTTGAAACCCAGATTAACTTGGCCATAATATTTCAGAGCTTAAAATCTATTTGTCTGGGCGTTGAGGGAGGGTGAATGAACATTTCTGAAGCTTATGATTATCTCGTGCGCTCCCGCCGGGACTTGTGGGCCGCGTTGGAGGCCGTCCCAGACGAGGTCTTATCCCGGCCGTTGCTCGGCGGCGCGAAGCTTCACTGCATCAAGGACCTCGTGTATCACATAGCCCGCGTGGAGGACTTCTGGATTCGCGAGGAGATCCTGCGCGAACGGCCGCTGCGCGATACTATTCTCGCCTTTAAGGATGCCCAGGGTGGCCCCGTTTTTTCTGGCTTCTCGCTCGAAACGCTGCTGGACTATTGGCGGGTCGTAGAGCCGACTACCCTCAAGTACCTCGCCACGCTGACAGACGCCGAATTGAGGCGGATCGTGACTGTGCACGACCGGCCAGGGAAGCGGTTCACTGTGGATGGCCTGTTGTGGAACATCGTGATTCACGAGGCGCGACACGTGGCACAGATCAGCGTTCTCCTGCGCACGCAAGGCATCGAACCGCCTTTTCTTGACCTGTACAATTACCTGCCAATACCCCCAGCCTAACTATGTCACGCGGGTGCCCCATTTCTCGCGTCCTTTGCGAGAAGTGGGGCCTTTCTCGCCTGAGCAATTGCTCCTGAAATAAAAAGGCCGCCACCCGGCGGCCAAACCACAATTGAATGTTTCGATGAAAAATCTACGGCATCGCTCCCGCCGGTGTTTGCGGCGCCGGACCCGTGGTGGTTGCAGCCGCTGCTTCGTTCAAAATCCTGTGGTGGATAGTGAACAGCGCCAATTCCAGCCGGTCAGAAACTCCGATCTTGTCATACACGTTGCGCAAGTAATTCTTGATGACTTGCTCCGTCGTTCCCAGCTGCGTGGCGATCTCTTTATTCTTGTAGCCTTGCACGATCAACGCTACAATGCGCAACTCTTTCGCCGTCAGCCGGTCGCGCACGCGCAATCCAACCATATCGTTTTCGGTCAGCTCGCTCGGCACCGCAACATCCTGCACCCAGGTTTCCCCGCGCGCCACCTTGCGGACGCAGTCCACCAGAGCTGCACTGGTCACGTTGCGATAGACCACGCCATGCGCCCCGTTCGCCATATGCCGCTGCGCACTTTCGCCCGTATCGGCCAGCACTACCACGCGGGTCTTGGCCTTGTTCGCGCCTTGCATGATGGCAGCAAAATCGTTATGAAAGCCCGCCGCCACCACCAGCACCGCGGCGCGGAATTTATCCAGAGCCATGAACATCTGCTCCGGCGTCTGAGCTTGCGCCACAATGCGCATCTCGTCTTCCACCGCCAGCACTTTGGCAATGCCGGCGCGGAATATTGCCTGGTTATCGGCCAGAATCAGTTTGAGCATGTTATTTGGCGCTCCAAAAATTCACTCCAAGAATTCCGGTTCAAAAAATTACGAGTTCCTCACGAACTCGTAGGAGTCGATCACGCAGGCGACACCCTTGCCCTCTTCGCTGGCTCCCGTGGGATCGGTGCGCACCACGCGCCCCTTGCACTGAATCACCACATTTTCCTGCCCTCCGGTTACGTCCGGCGGCAGTGTGATCTCGAACTCCACTGGCGAACCAATCTCCAGCGATGCATCGGCGCGAATATAAACTCCGGCCGCGCTCAAATTTCCTGTCGTTCCTTTGGCGTCGCCGCTGGTCTCCTCGCTGTGCAGTTTGATCGGCAAATGCAGCGGAAACCTTTTCCCGGTCCGTGCTTCTTCGGACACAGTCCCTCCTCTTTCGTGGCTTGATCCTTCTCTCTGTGCGAATGAGGCCAATACCATCAAAATACGCTCCTGGCAGGCGGATCGACCACTTTATTGCTCAGGGGCGGTTATATCACGGATGCCCACCCGATAAAAGCCTGATTACGAGTTAGTTAAGGGTAGAACCTAGATTCCCCCCGCGCCCCGCCCCGGAGGAGACGCTCGTGTGGAGCGGACACTCCTGTCCGCTGCCTTTGACCTTGTTTCTTGAGTTGATCGGGACACGCTCTCGGCAACAGCCCAGAATCCACCGCATTTGCTATCATGTGCCCCCGGGTATAACAATGCCTTCCCCATCAAAGAAATCCCCCAGCAAATCATTGCGCGGCAAAGTCGCCCTGGTCGCCGGAGCCACGCGAGGCGCGGGTCGCGGCATCGCCATTGCCCTGGGCGAGGCCGGAGCTACCGTCTACTGCACCGGCCGCAGCTCACGAAAAGATCGGCCAAAACGCTCCCTCAAACCCGGCCAGCGCGAAACCATCGAAGAAACGGCCGACCTGGTCACCGCCGCCGGAGGCCACGGCATCGCGGTCAAGGTGGATCACGAAGTTCCCGCCGAAGTTAAGAAACTCGTCGCCCGTATCAAACGCCGCCACAAAGGTCTCGACATCCTCGTCAACGATGTCTGGGGCGGCGACGCCCTCACCGAATGGAGCAAGCCCTTCTGGACCGTCAATCTCGAGAACGGTCTTCGCATGCTCAAGCAGGCCGTCCATTCGCATATCATCACCGCGCATTACGCCGCGCCGCTGATGCTGGGCAGAAAGCACGCAATCATTTTCGAAATCACCGATGGCGACGCCTTTTACTACCGCGGAAGTCTCTTCTATGACCTCGTCAAGATTTCCGTCATCCGCCTGGCCTTCGCCATGTCCCGCGAACTCTACAAGCGACACATCGCCTCCGTCGCCCTGACTCCCGGATTCCTGCGTTCGGAGAGAGTCCTCGAGTACTACAAAGTCACCGAAGCCAACTGGAAGGACGTCGGAAAGAGGAGCAAGAATAAGGATGCGAATAGTTACGAGCAAAACGACGCTCCCAGCGATTTCATGATTTCCGAATCGCCGCGCTATATCGGCCGCGCCGTCGTCGCCCTCGCCACCGATCCCCACGTAATGAAGAAGACCGGGCGTGTCTTCAGTTCCTGGGCCCTCGCCCGTGAATATGGATTCACCGACCTCGACGGCACCCAGCCCCACTGGGGGAACTACGCCCGCAAGAAATACGGCAAATACAAAATCTGCGACGACAAGTTCTATTCCTACTGGGTCCCCGGCCTGATAGAACTAGTCTTCCCCGACTGGTTTGGAGAGTGAGTCACGTAGCGACTTCTAATCGAACGTCAGCTCCATCTTGAGCCTTTCCAAAAGAGCCGTATCGACAGGGTGCCCCGTCCTTGTCTCTCCGTATTTTGGAGAGACAGGGCGGGGGTTTTGATCCTCTGCCCCACATCCCTGCAGCGGAGCAGTTGGAGTCTTCTCATCCGTCTTGACCGCCCCTAATCTCTGCAACCCAATCACCCGTGGTACCGTCAGATAAGTATTCTTTCTTCTTTTTCAAGGGAGCCAATTCATGCTCGATCCATTTTTCTCCCGCGTGCGCGCCACTCGTTCAACGCACACTTTTCTCTACCAGTCTGTCTGCGTTTTGTTGCTGTTCACCACGAACCTGATCGCGCAGGAGCCGCCGGCTCAGAAGCCGGCCACTGCAACTCCGGCCCGCAGCGCAGAGGAACAGACCCAGCCCAAGCCGGACGAATCCGCCCCCGCAGCAGCAGCACTCATGCAGCTCAACAACGCTCTGGAAGGTCTCGCCGCGAAAGTTTCGCCGGCCGTGGTTCAGATCCTCGTCACCGGCTACGGTCCATTGCACGAGGAGAACCGCACGCAGACCGCTCTCATCGTTCGCCAAAATGCAGTCGGCTCCGGTGTGATCGTAGACTCCTCCGGATACATCATGACCAACGCGCACGTCGTCGAAGGCGCGCAGCGCATTCGAGTGGCCCTGCCTCTGCCCGGCGACTCCGGCCGCGCCATACCCGTGGGCAAGCGCCACATTCTTGAAGCGCGCTTGATTGGAGTCCATAAGGAAACCGATCTCGCCCTGCTCAAGATCGACGAGAAAGACCTTCCCACCTTGCCTCTGCTCGTACAGCCCCGTCCTCGCGTCGGCCAGCTCGTCTTCGCCATCGGCAGCCCCGAAGGTCTGCAGAATTCCGTGACCATGGGAGTGGTCAGCGCCGTCGCTCGCCAGCCCGATCCTGAGAAGGCCCTGACCTACATTCAGACCGACGCGCCCATCAACCCCGGCAACAGCGGCGGACCGCTCGTCGATATGAATGGATCGGTTCTCGGCATCAACACTTTTATCCTCTCGACCGGCGGCGGTAGCGAAGGCCTCGGCTTCGCCATCCCCGCCCGCATCGTCGATTTCGTCTACCACAGCCTGCGCAAATACGGCCACGTGCATCGCGTGGAGATTGGTGCCGTCGCCCAGGAAATCACGCCCACGATCGCCGATGGTCTCCACCTCTCGCAACGCTGGGGCGTCATCATCGCAGATGTAAAACCCGACGGCCCCGCCGCTGCCGCAGGCCTGCAGGTTCAGGATATTGTTCTTACCGCCGACGATCGCCGCATTGAAACTCTTCCCGCGCTTTCTTCCGCGCTGTATCTGCACCGCCTTGATAAGGTATTAAAGCTGGAGATCCTGCGGGGCGACGAAAGGAAAACTCTCTACGTCCCTGCCATCGAAGCGCGCGACCCCATGGATCAACTTTTCGACGCCGCCGATCCGGAAAAAAGTCTGGTCCCGCGGCTGGGCATTCTCGCCGTCGATATCACCGGCGACCTTCGCAATCAGATCGGAACTCTGCGCATTCCCGGCGGTGTGGTCGTGCTCGGCCGTGCCGCCGACCTCATCACGCCCGACACTGGCCTGCAGACCGGCGACGTGATTCACGCCGTCAACACAACTCCCATCACTTCGATGGACGCTCTGCGCGCAGCTATTCGCAGCCTGAAAACCGGCGATCCCGTCGTCCTGCAAGTCGAACGCAGCGATGGCCTGTCGTACCTAGGTTTCGAGATGGAGTAAAATACGCCCGTACTGCGCGCCCGTAGCTCAAGTGGATAGAGCATCTGCCTTCGGAGCAGAGGGTTGGGAGTTCGAGTCTCTCCGGGCGCACCAGTTTTTAGAACGCGCTGCCGCCACCGCCTCCGAATCCGCCGCCGGAGAATCCTCCGCCTCCGCCGAATCCGCCGCCACCGAAACCTGAGCCGCCGGAACTGGCTCGCGGTGCGGAGACGAAAACCTGATGCATATCCGTCGCCATGCCATGCATCGAAGAGGAAAATAAGATTGGATTGAAGGCCATGCCGTAGCCGTATCCGGCGGGAGCGGCGTACCAGGTTGGCGGATCTTTTATGATGCCGGCAAAAGCCTGCGCCCAGTGGTGTTCCACGCCCAGCGCCATCGCATAGGGTAGGAATTTTTCGAAGGTATTCGGAGGCATCGTCTTCAGTCGATCGGCGTCCACGCGGTTCATGAATTCCTGGAATCCCAGCACGGCAATGTGAATGCGCGCGCCTTTGAGAGTTTTTGCCGTCATCACGCGAGCGAAGAGCCACCAGATCACCGCGCTGATCAGCACGCATCCCACCACCATAGGAATCGAGCTCAAAAAATCGGCCCATCCCAGGTATTGGAAAATTGCAAACGGAATCAGAATGCAGAATGCCGCGCCGATGCTGTAGGCGTTCGCCGATTCCGGATCGAGCGTATAGATACCTTTCTGTTTCAGCGCGGACATGATGTCGGTGCGGATCGCGGGAACGGCGGAGTAGAAGCGGTTCTTCAGGCTCGACAGGCGAACGTCAGGCGTGTCTCCGGCGAAAATATTCTCCATCATGACCCGCTCGTGCGGAGCGAGGCCGCTCCAGTCCTGCCGTTTCTGCAGCAGATGGAAAATGTAATCCTTGTTATGAAACAGAAGACCCTTCTCGTCTGTCTCTTCAATTTTGAGGAAGCCGCGCACCGCCAGATCGACAATAGTCGATGTAATGTCGCGAGGATGTATATGGTCGTCGAGCAGAGTTCCAGCTTCCGCGGGAGTAACGCCCGGTGGAGGCTCATACATGGGCGCCACCGACATGCCGGGATCGGGATCGCGGCCAGCGTACCACCACAGGGTGAACATAACGGCCAGCGTCACCAACGGCAAGAAGACAACCGGATTGCTGCCGATGAACCAGAACAATTTCGTAAAACTGCCCGGCGGATTCAGGATGCCCTTCGGAATATAAACATCGATGGTCATGCCGCCGCGCATGGGCAGAGGATTGTTGGTTTCAAATTCCGCGGTCGAGCCTTCCACTTTGGCGGTCGCGTCGCGCTCGGTCGAGCCATAGACGCCGGTGAAAGCCTGCGCCCGCAGCGATCCGTTCGCGGCATCGGGGAAGTGCACGCTGGCGGTGGCGTGATCGATGGGCACGGGCCAATCGTTCCCAGTCACATTCCAGTAGAATTCGTCGTTCTGGTCAAAAAAGCGTGTGCCATTGCGCACGCGGTAGGCGATCTGAACGGTGCGCGTGGCATCGACCGCGTTGGGAATATAAATCTTCAGATCACGGTACGCGCCTGAAGTCGAAGAATCGAATTTGAGCTTGGCGCCGGTTTCGTCGGTGACGCTGGTGACGTTCACGAAGAGCTGGTAGTTCGTGCCGTCCGGTCCGGGATATTCGATAGGGATCTTGCGGTGAATTCCGTGCCACTCGCCCACGAATGTCAGAGTGATAGTTTCGTTGACCAGGGCGCTGCCATCCTGGTTTACGGTTATTGTGTCCTCGAAGTTCGAAATGCGCCAGGATTTTGCGAACAGCGGCGAGGCGAGGGCGAGGATGGCGGCGAGGAAAAGCAGGTTCCTCCACTTCGCTCCGCTCCTGTCGGAATGACAAGGTTTTTGGATGACTAAGGTTCGTACTCCAGTCGGCATTCGTGCCTTATTCATCGTCCTGATCATGGGATCAGAACTTCACGGCAACCGGCTCGCGGTCGGCTTCGGTGGTCTCGAAGAACTGGCGCGCCTGGAAGCCGAACATGTTGGCAAGAATGTTGGTTGGAAAAACCTGAATCTTCGTGTTCAGGTCGCGCACCACCGCGTTGTAATAGCGGCGCGAGTTCTGGATGGAGTCTTCGGTCTGGCTTAACGATCCCTGCAGTTGAGTGAACTCTTCCGAAGCCTTCAGCTCGGGATAATTTTCGGCCACGGCGAACAGGCTCTTGAGTGCACCGGTGAGTTGATTCTCCGCAACGGCCTTGCCTTCGGGCGTAGTGGCCTGCATGGCTAGGGAGCGAAACTTGGCGATGTTTTCGAAGGTGCCTTTTTCGTGCGCGGCGTAGCCTTTGACGGTCTCGACCAAATTGGGGATGAGATCGTGACGGCGCTTGAGTTGGACGTCGATATCGGACCAAGCCGAGTCGCAGCGCACACGCAGCTGCACCAGGCTGTTGTACATCCCGATGATGACGACCGCGATGACGACGAGGATTACGAGAAAGATGATGCCGACCATAAGCAACTCCTAGGGGAGTATCGAAGCTTAATCTCGAAATCTTATTCCGGAAATCAATGGGACGGTAGCACAGGGAGGGCGCGGGTGCAAACGGGGTTGGCCAGGTAGGTTCGGTTTCCGCGGACCGCGAGGGCATTTGAGTGTAATTGCGATGTTACGCCAACTGAGCCGAGGCGAGATAATGCAAGGCATGGAAAACGTCGATAAAAGCGAGAAGTGGACAAGGGTCGTTTTTCATTCGACCGACGCCGTTGAGGTAACAGAGACGGCAGGGGACGGCAAGCAAATACGCGGCATCCGAAAATTGAAGTCAGGCGAACAACTCGCATCAGATGCCGTGGTCGTCAAGAGTGGTTGGGACCATGAACATTGTGAAGTCTGCTGGACCCATATCAATTCGGGCGACGACGCATACAGAAACGAACGCGATCTCTGGCTATGCCTCGACTGCTTTGCAAAAGAAGATCGCGGAGCCAAATGAGTGTAACGGCGATTTCTCGCCAACTGAGGTTGGCATTCAGACGAAGCTTGCAATTTCTGACACTCCCGCCGTTCAATCAACATGGAGAGGCACATGAGTAAATTTGTGCTCGTCTGTACTTTCGTGCTGATGGCCATTCTAGGGTGGACAGAGTCAGCCCCCCGCGCCCAAAGCGGCAAACTGCACGCGCAGTTTCCCGGTGCTTGCCTCAAATGGATACATGCGGCAGAGGCGGATTTTGAAAGCAAGCATCTCGATTTGGACCATTACACTGTCTCGGTTCTTGAGCAAAACGATTCTGTGATTGTTAGCCTATCGTCGTCCGATGCGGTTGAGAATGCAAGGGGAAGCACAGGATCATTTCCGGGATACATGGTGGAAATCAGCAAGAAGGATTCACGAATAGTACGCTCGAACTACATTCGATGAGGAGATTTCGGCAACCAACTGTCGAAAGCAGGCCATTGCACTCAAAACCCATGCCGGGCATTTTGAGTGAAATGGGGATTTTGCGACAGTTGCGGGTAACGCGGCCTTTTATTCTGTCAACGCTAGCGCTGGGCGAAGGACCTTGCACGAGTACAATGCCTGCGTATTTGGAGGCTGACTATGAACTGGGCGCGACTCGCTGCGATCATTGTTGGCGCCGGAATCGTCTCATCGCTCACTGACTGGTTCTTCGCAGGCGATTGGATTCACAGACGCTACACCTACCCGGAAATCTGGCGTCAGGGTGAAGAAAGTAGAGCGATTGCTCTGACCAGTCCGCTGCCATTTGTGACATGCGGAGTATTTGCCTTTGTCGCTGCCGGGCTGGGTCTTCATTCTGTGTCGAGTGCGCTCAAATTGGCGGTTGCGGTGTGGGTCATCGGCCCCTTGCCCCTGATCCTCACTAACGCCGCCTTTATGAAGCTGCACCGGGTATTCGTGGCGTCCTACGCGGTCGGCTGGTTAACCAAGCTCACGATCGTTGCGGTAGCAGTTGGCTGGTTCCTACGTTGATGCTTCGGTCAATGAGCGTAATAGAGATTTTTCGCCAAATACGGTGCGCTCGCCTACAATCCCGGTGTGGCAGCAGGCTTGATGTACCAAACAATTCAATCGTCATGGCGGCGAAGGAACCGATCGCGAAGGACGGATCTCGAATCCCCACACGTTCAACTGATCGGCGATAAAGTTCTCCGAGTGCTCGGTGATCTTCTGCACGAGATCGAGCGTCTTCTCGAACATCTCGTTGACCACGGCTTCGTCGTCGATCTGCTTGCCCACCAGCATTTCTGTCGTGATGAGATCGGCAAAATCGTGGTGAATGCCGCCTCGTTTCTCTCCCTGTCCGGAGGAGGTAAATACGCATTCGACCATGGGAGTCTTCGCAATCGCCTCGGCGAACCGGTCCGCCGCAAAATGGAATACGCCGCCATGCCTCGCTGATTTCAGGTGCATCTGTTCGAGAGCCCGCCCCGACGCGTCTTTGAGAACCATCCGCATACTCGTCTCAAAGCTCTGGTCGCCCGTAAAAATACTGCTCATCGAGCGGATCAGCTTCAAAGTTTCGTAGAGGATTCCCGAGACGAAGAAATGGCCATTCATGCGGTCCCGCATCGCCTCCGGAGTATTTCGGTTATTCGTGCTCATCATGAGCGAATGCGCGGAATTCAGCGCATTTACCGCTCTCGCTAAGGCCACGACATAAGGGAATTTCTTGTCCGCTTTGGCCTTTTTGAGCGCCGAAGGGCTCCCGTAGATCTGCCTACCCCTGCCGTCATCCTTCAAAAGGCACCTCCATTGACGTTCTTGCCGGGGATTTTGAGTGTAATCGAGATTTTACGCCGGTTTACTGGAGTAGAATCAGCGTCATGCCCGGCTGGAAGCTGGCTTTGCGAACCGCTCTTCTGGTTCTCCTCCTTGCTGTTTGCTCGGTCTGCTCAGCACAGCAACTCTCTGCAAACGAGATTCTGAAGAGAGTCAGCGAGACTTACCGAGGCTTGCAAACCTATCAATTCGTCGCGGAAGACGTCTTCGATTTTGATTCCCACCGTTTCACATCCGAGATCGCTTTGTCGGTCGCCAATCCCGGGAAGATTCGTCTGGAGGTAAGGGATGACGATGGCGTGAGTCTGTTAGTGAGCGACGGCCAAACCAGATGGATATATCTCCCGAGCCGTAAGCAGTACACAGCGGAACCGGGAAACGGGAATGAAGCAGTCACGCGGAAAGGGAAAAAGTTGGATTTGCCGACATACCGTTCCCTCCTGGTCGAGCGTTTTCGTAATCTCCCGGAAGAAGGCTCATCGGCAACTGTTGAGAGAGAAGATCGCCTAACGGTCGGCTCAGACAATGTCGCCTGCCACTTGTTGAAGATTCAGAGACAAGATGGATTTGTAGATGAACTTTGGGTAGACAAAGATCGTTACATCGTTTGGAAAAGCAAGCACGCTGCTCCCATGATCGGCAAGGGTGCCCTTGATACGATCACGATTACCGTTTCAGAGGCGAGGCTCAATACGGAGTTGGAAAAGAACACCTTCCAGTTCGACCCGCCTGCTAACGCCAAGCAAGTGCGCTCCTTTGAGTGACGGAAGTGGTTCACTAACCGGTGACTGGCGAAACCAGATGGGATGAGAAGGCCGGTCTCCGGACGGGATGCGGTGTACGCTCCCAAGTTATCGACGTGCTCAAGGCACAGATAAAAGGAGACCGGCAATGAAGAAGGTTAGCACCGTAGCGGTGAAGCAGAGGAGGAATATTTCGCAGCAGAAACTGACCATTGGATTGGATCTGGGAGATCGCAACAGCTGGTATTGTGTGGTGGATGAATCCGGCCAGATACAACGGGAGCAGCGCGTCCGCACCAATACGAAAGCATTGCAGGAAGTCTTCGGTGAGATGCCGCGCAGTCGGATCGCGGTGGAAATCGGGACACATTCGCCCTGGATCAGTCGCTTGCTCAGCGAGTTGGGGCATGAAGTGATCGTGGCGAATGCGCGCAAGGTGCGGCTGATCGGGGAGAGCCGCAAGAAAGACGATCGGCTGGATGCGCAGACGCTGGCGCGGCTGGCCCGGATCGATCCGCAGCTGTTGTATCCGGTGAAGCATCGCAGCGCGCAGGCACAAGCCGACCTCATGATGATTCGGGCGCGAGCTGGATTGGTGCGGGCGCGCACGGGGCTGGTCAACACGGCCCGCGGGCTGGCCAAGAGTTACGGCGAACGATTGCGTGGCTGCAACGTGCGGAATATGAATCCGGAGAAAGCCGAAGGCCTGAGCCCGGAACTGCAAAGCGCGCTGGAGCCGCTGCTGGCCGGCATCGAAGTGCTAAGTGAGCAGATACGAGAATATAACGAGCGGATCGAAAAGCTTGCGCAGGAGAGTTACCCGCAAGTGGCGTTGCTGAAGCAGATCAAGGGTGTAGGCACGCTGATCGCGCTGACGTTCTTGCTGACACTAGAAGATCCGCATCGCTTCCCCAAGAGCCGTGACGTGGGCTGCTATCTGGGGCTGCAGCCGGGACGCAGAAACTCGGGGAAGAGCGAGCCGCAGATGCACATCAGCAAGGAAGGCGATCCCTATCTGCGGACGCTGCTGGTGCAAGGAGCGCAACACATTCTGGGTCCGTTCGGGGTGGACTGCGATCTCCGGCGCTGGGGCCTGAAGCTGGCCGAACGTGGTGGAAGGAACGGGAAGAAGCGAGCCATCGTGGCGACCGCGAGAAAGCTGGCGGTGTTGTTGCATCACCTGTGGGTCAGCGGAGAAGTGTACGAACCGTTGCACAACAGCAGCCGAACGACCGTGGCCGCAGCCGCGTAAAAACAAAACCGTTCCAGGAAGAGAAAAGACAAAAGCCCAAAGCCGAGTTCCGGTGACTGCGTTAATCGCCTGGCCCAGGTTCCACTCTCCGAGAGCAGAACCACAGGGCGCCAAACAGATGGCAGCACCGGCTGAACCGAGAACGCCCAACATGCACCGAGCGAAGCAAATCGCTCTTCGAGAGTGCGGATGGAAGCATGGCGACAGTGGCCACTCGGCAGGAGAACAAAACCTTGTCCCCCTGAAGAGACAACAAAATCCACTTGACTCCGACCGGCCTTCTCATGGAAGGCGATTACACTCATTGAGAATTTCCACTCGGCGTCCGGGTCAATGAGTGTAATCGAGATTTAACAACAGCAATGAGCTTTCATTTCGGTTGTGAGTAGTTGGGCGGGAACGGAACCGGATCGCGAAAGGCTTCGCTCCAAGTCCTGGCACCCTGAAACCAGCCAAAGATCGCAGAGAGAAATACGAATTTCCCGATCTCGGCGACCCAACCGTGAGAGATGTGCCCTATGAAGTCGGCAGCAGTAATTGCCAATCCAAATGTAATTCCAAAACCAAGCACTCCGTAGATCAGGATGTAGCGCAGCTTACCCATCTGCTTTATGCGTTTCCGCTTACGGATGCGGTCCTCGGCCTGTCGGCTAAAGACTGCAATACCGAACGCACGAACGGAAAAAGCCCAAATTGCCAACCAAGCAAGTCCAACCGCAACCCCAACGATGATGGAGATAAACAACCGCACGCTCGGATTTTACTCTGAACCGAGGGGACCTCCGCTGCTGAAATCAGGCGGTTACACTCAGAACCCCTCAATGGAATCGTGATGTTCACCTATCCGCCGGGAAAAATTTCCCCGAAATTAGCTTTCAGTCATACAAAATTGGGAAGATTTCGTGTCAAGAGGCAAAAAGGCGGGGATTTGGCTTAGGTGGTTGAGGGGAAAGGGAATATAAGTTAGCTAACATGTCCCAATGAACATATGCTATCGGTTATACTGGAAGTATAGAGTAAAAGTTTGGAAAAGAGAGCGGAAACAGCAGCTCCCGGGTCGCGGCCTTTTAGGCCGCGATTTTTATTTGAGAAAAAAGAGGTGAATGTGAAAAACCGGAAAAGCTTGGGATGTCTCATCAAAGATCCCAAACAGCGCGGCGTATGGGCCGAACTCTACTTCATGGCACTCGCGGCTGGGCAGGGGCTAAAAGTCTCAAGCCCCTATGGGGGATTCTCCAGCTACGACGTAGGCGTGGAGGACACCGGCCCGATCCTGCGAGTGCAGGTGAAGTGCACCATCTACAGCCACGCCCGGGGCGGCTACCGCATAAGCCTCATGGGGCCGAAACATGGAGCCAAACGGCACGGCTATGAACCGGGAACCGTGGATTTTTTCGCCCTGTACATTATTCCTCTGGATGACTGGTACATCATTCCCTACGCAGTGATCGGGCAGAGAAATAAGGCTCTGTATTTTAACCTGGACAAGTAGCGCCGGAAGCATGGCAAGTATCGGGAGGCGTGGGATTTGCTGCTGGAAGCGTGCCAGGGCGCGGGCGCCGGGCCCATCGACATTCACGGGTGCTGCGATGAGGCGGAGGAGACCGACGGAAGAAATCCAGGTCGATGTCCGAGGTCAGTGCCCACACTGCGCAGCATGTTTCGAACATTGTTCCAAGCAGTAAGCCACGGAGGCACCTCAGCGGCTAAAGCCGGGGACTGTAATGGTCTGATTCGCAGCGCTGGAAGCGCTGCGCCACCCAAAAGCCAATCTGGCCAGGACTTGAGAGGCCGAGAACCGAGGACTGAGAACCGAGAACTGAGAACTGGTTTACTACTGCTGGGGAGCGAAGTAGCCTTTGCGGGCGCGGACTTGCAGGTCTTTCTTGAGGGCGGAGATTTCGATGGAGCGGTAACGGCCATCGGCATCGAAGTCGGCGGGCTTGTAGGAGACGACGTACTGGCTGCGGAGTTCGTCTTCAATGGCGGCGAAGGAGTGCGTGATGTCCTTCATCTTGAAAGGAAAGAAGGCGCGGCCACCGGTGGCTTCGGAGAGCTGCTCGAGGACCTTGTCGCCGCGAAGGACGAGGCCGCTATCGTCGGTGGAGATGGCATAAATAATGACTTCGGCGCGCTGCGCCATTTCAATGGCTTGCGCGCGTGAGTATTCGCTCTGATTATCCTCGCCATCGCTCACGATAACGATGGCCTTGCGGGTGGGATGATTGGGACGATCTTTCAAGAATTTTTCTTTGCAGGCGCGATAGATGGCATCGTAAATCGCCGTGCCTCCGCCATCCTGCAAGCGGTGGACGCCATCGGAAAGCAGTTGCACGTTGTCGGTGAAATCCTGCGTCATGTCACTTTGTTTGTTGAAGCCCACGACGAAAGCTTTGTCGAAGCCGGCGCGAATGGAGTGCTGCAGAAAGCTGATCGCCGCATCCTGTTCAAATTGAAAACGGCTGTGAACGGAGCCGCTGACGTCGACGAGCAATCCGAGATGAAGCGGCAGATCAGTTTCACGGCGAAAATTCAGAATCGATTGCGGCGGCTTGTGATCGTCGAGAATGGAAAAATCTTTCTGGTTCAGATCGCGGACGAATTTGCCATGCTTATCGGTGGCGATGAACAACACGTTCACTTCGTCGACGCGGGTGCGAATGGTGAGCATCGCGCCGGCCTGTGGATCGTCGGAATCGGAAGTGGACGGGCTACCATATGCCGCCGAAGCGGCCGCGCCGCTGGCATACGAAGAAGCGGCGTAAGGATCAGACTGAGCGAAAACTGGGCAAACGACCGCCAATGCAGCCAGCAGCACCAGAATCCGGCCGGCAGACGGCGTGTACTTCATGCCCAAAAAGTCCAAAATTTTCACTCCACCCACAGCCAAAATGTACTTCTCATTCATTAGATGCACGCATAATGCCGAAGGACGGGCGCCATCTGGCCGGGTTATCCATCGACTGTAGAAGGGAGGCCAATGAAGTGCCAAGTTACAAAAGGAGCACCCATTTGGTCATAGGGGTGGGGGCTGCAAGAAGCCCGTTTCTCTCGGTCAACGGGTTAAGATGGTTGGTCGTATCCAGTGCAATGGAACGAAGAGAATTCCGAGGGGGCCGGTGGCGATGAAGCTGATAGGAAAGAACATAGGCAAGACGGCGGTACTATTCGTTACTCTGTGCACGTTCGTAACTCTTGGATTCGGCTCGGACGTGAGGGAAGAGGAGCGAGTGAAAGATTCCGGGCAGGTACTGAAGGAGATTTTGGACATCCCGGACAACATTCCGCAAGACCTGCTGGATAAGGCGGAGTGCGTGGTGATTCTGCCCTCGGTGAAGAAGGGCGCGTTCGGAGTGGGAGGCAGCTACGGTCGGGGGGTGATGGTGTGCCGCAGCGGCGCGCACTACGGCGGGCCCTGGGGACCTCCTGCGCTGTATGCGTTGGAAGGGGTGAGCATCGGATTCCAGCTGGGTGGGCAGGCGACCGATTTTGTATTGCTGGTGATGAATCCCAAGGGAGCGCGCTCACTGCTATCGAGCAAAGTAAAGCTGGGAGCGGATGCCTCGGCGGCTGCGGGTCCGAAAGGGCGCACGGCGGAAGGTGCGACCGATATCGTGATGAATGCGGAAATTCTTTCCTACTCGCGAAACAAGGGATTGTTTGCGGGAATATCGTTAGAGGGATCGACTCTACGCTCCGATGGCAGCGCCAACGAAAAATTGTATGGGAAAAAATTGAGCGCGAAAGAAATTATCGTGGAGCGTAAGGTCGCCGTTCCGGCTTGCGCGCGGGAACTGGTATCGCTGCTGAACCAAAAGTCGCCGAAGGACAAATCGGATCCGAAGTCACTGGAGTGAATCACGACCTGAAGGTCTCAGCCGTCAGAGTGGTAGAGGGACGGTGCCGAGCCGCCTGCGGCTTTTCCAGCCGTAGGTTCATCCAAGCTTTATGACAAGAAAGCCGAAGACCGGCCAACCGCTGGTGCGTTGCGCGTGGGCGCAAAGCGAATTGATGATCCGCTATCACGATGAGGAGTGGGGCGTGCCCCTGCATAACGATAACAATCTTTTTGAGTTTCTTATCCTGGAGGGCGCGCAGGCCGGGCTTAGCTGGGAAACAATTCTCAACAAACGCGAAAACTATCGCGCAGCCTTCGATGGTTTCGATGCGCAGCGCGTGGCGGGGTACGATCGCCGGAAGATGGCTCAGTTACTGCGGAACCCTGGGATCGTGCGCAACCGGTTGAAAATCGCCTCCGCCGTGCAGAATGGCCGCGCATTGCTACGGGTGCAGGAAGAGTTTGGCAGCTTCGACCGCTATGTGTGGCAATTCGTGGACGGGCATCCGAAAGTGAATCTGCGGACTGCCAGAAATCCAGTTCCTGCACGCACGGCGGAGTCGGATGCAATGAGCAAGGATCTGAAGCAGCGCGGCTTCAATTTCGTGGGATCGACTATCTGCTACGCGTTCATGCAGGCAACGGGAATGGTAGACGACCACATCGTGCAATGCTTCCGGCATGCAAAAGGCTGCGCGAAGAAGTAAGTCTCACCCTATGGTTGCAAAGCCTCAAATCGTCAATTAAGCTAGTCTTCTCTTCGACTGGTCTTCAAGTGGATATCTTGAGCCGGGATGGCGGAACTGGCAGACGCAGCGGACTCAAAATCCTACCCATAACCTCGATTAACTCTCTATCCAACTGAAATAACTAAACTTATTGACAAGTTTCCATAGTGAGGCTAGCTTACACATCTATTACACATTTTCGAGTTCTCGCGCCACTTCCAACGAGGAACGACGATGCCGGAACAACACACCATTCTTGGCGGCAAGGTTTACGTCTATAAGCGTCCAAACAGCAGCCTCTGGCAGTGCTCAAGTTATTTCGCGGGCAAGAATCGGCGGACTAGCACGAAGGAAGAGAGCCTCTCCAAGGCCAAGGAAATCGCCGAGGACTGGTACCTACAACTTCGCGGAAAACTCCGCGCTGGCGAGATCAAGAGCGAAAAGACCTTTCGCGAGGTGTCTGAGCAGTATCTCCACGAATACGACATCATCACGCAGGGACAACGCAACAAGCGGTATGTGGACGGCCAGCACTGGCGATCGAGCGTTCACTTGGTCCCTTTCTTCGGGAACCTGGGCATCTCAGAGATCACCGCAGGAAAGATCCAGGAATACCGAATTCACAGACACCAAGAAGCGATTACGAAACGCGGCAAGCCACCAGGCCGCAGCACCATCCATCAGGAAATCGTGACGCTGCGCCAGACCCTGAAGACAGCGCTGCGCCACGGTTGGCTCGACCGACTCCCTGATTTCTCTGAACCGTACCGATCATCCCCTAAAATCTCCCACCGGGCGTGGTTCTCACCAGAGGAATATAAAAAGCTCTACGAAGCGACACGAAAGCGCGCGCAGGAGCCAAAGAAAAAGGGCTTCCAATGGGAATCGGAACAACTTCATGACTATGTGCTTTTTGCAGTCAATACCGGACTACGACCCGACGAAGCATGGCGCCTTGAGTTCCGGGATGTCACGGTCGTTGACGACGAGGATTTGGGCAAGACGATTCTGGAGATTGAAGTTCGCGGAAAGCGCGGCGTCGGATATTGCAAAAGCATGCCCGGTGCAGTGAGGCCCTTTGAGCGACTTCGAAGCCGGCTTCGCCCGGCGCGCATTTATGGCGTGAACACGCCCCAAGAAACGTCAGTGACCTCCATGGCTCTTAGAGAACAATGGCGCACGCCTGGACCCACCGATCTCATTTTTCCCAAGTGGCAGCGCGAGCTTTTCAAAACTATCCTCGACGAACAGAAGCTTCGTTTCGACCGCGAAGGCAGACCTCGTACAGCCTACAGTCTGCGGCATACATACATCTGCCTCCGCCTGATGGAGGGCGCCGACATCTACCAAATCGCCAAGAACTGCCGCACTAGCGTAGAGATGATCGAGAAATACTACGCGGCGCACATCAAGACCTCGCTCGACGCCGCTGCAATCAATGTCATGCGGCCCAAGAAGAACAAGAAAGGCAAGAAAGCCAGTCAGAACACTCAGCCCTCACCGCAACCTCCAGATGCAGAAACGCATGTCTAAAATCGGGCGACGTATGATGAGTAAGACAGCCGCGCTGGGCGGGGCGGAATGGCAGGCACGGCGGACTTGAGAGAAACTTGAGTGCTGCTCGGCGGGAAACCGTCGATGCAGAACGGCTGAAAGTCGGGGCATGAAAGATGTGAGATCCATGTGCCGCTGGCTACCGATGGACCGATGCTCCGAAAGAATTTACAAATTTGGCCCAGTCCTGAAGGAAAAGCTGAAGTCGCTCGGGATTCGAGAACTGAAATTCTTCCCACAGGCCAGTCTCGCTCTTCAGACTTAGCGAAGCGTACAGCACAACTGGAATCTGACAGTTGTTGGCGAATCGCTTGTCTCGGCTCCCGTCCTTGTTCGCCTTCGTCCAGGTCTGTCCGATGACTTTGGAATCCTGGGGCACTCCTTGCTCTTCCTGAAACTTGACCAGAGCGCGTTGCTTTTCACATCGTGGAAGTCAATCACCGAAAACGCTTCCTTTGCGGCTCGATAAACGATGAATCCCGGATAGAGGAAGAGGTCTCCGCCTTTGGCATTTCGGATGTGTGGCACCCTCTGCTCCCACTGAATCAGATCGCAGTTTCCGAGCGCGAATGTAACCTTCTGTCGGTCAACCCGTGTTTCCGCCGTTGTGCGCTCATGGAACTTGTCGGTTGCCTGATACGATTTGACGTCCCAAACCGCAGCCGATTCCGAGAGCAACGCGAACGTGTCTCGCATCTTGAAATAAGGTTCGGCCTGGTCCGGCGCTATCTCGACCTGAGTTGCAATCGTTGTGAGTCGAAGTTGTTCTTCCAACTCCGCAACCTTTGCCGTTGCGGTCTCCGCCTCTGCTTTCCGTTTTGCGAACTTCGCTTTGAAGAGCTTCTTGAACAAGAAGCCGTTCTCCCATGAGAGAAAGCGCTGCGATGCGCACTCCTTTTCCTGCCGCGCGGCCTCAAGCTGGCCCGAGATGTCTTCGTGTTCCACGTAAGCGGTCTGGATCACCTGCTTCAATTCCTTGAGGCTATTACTTGTCAGAAGTTCGGTGCTGGCACTGTGAACTTCCTGCACCGGCTTGGTGCTCGCAGTCTGTGAGAAAAAACCGGGAGTTGGAACAGGGGAAGGAATCGCGGGCAAGGAATGCGGATCGGCGGAAGGCGGGAGAACGGGCGCACTCGGCTGGGGCTGTGTCTCCGAACCGCCGCCGAATCTCTCACGATAGGAGATGCCAGTCCCAGGAATCGAGGCCGTGCCGTAAACGCCGCGCGGCCCAATGTTCATCGTGAGCGGCGCGCCGCCGATGCTGCAACTCAGACCACTCTTCGACAGATTGAGCCTGACGCCAGGAATGACTTTGAAAGAGTGACGGAACCTCCATCCCATCTATGCGATCCTCCCCAAACGAAAAAGGATGCAGCCGCCGTAAGCCAGCCTGGCTCTTGATACCTGCGGGGGAAGCGCAGGGCAAGAGCAGGACAATTGTAAGCCGCTCCGCAGAATGTGCCATACTTTTCTGGACTTATCCGCAACAGGGTTGGAGCATACTTTGACCGAGACAGAGAAGTTATTGCTCACGCTTGCAGCCACGTTACTGGGCTCTGGTGTCGGCACTACGATAGTCGGAGCGCTGTTCAAGCGGCGATTTGACGCTCAACTCGAAGCTCAGAAAGCGTTGCTTCAGCGAGGTTCGCGGATACATGAGCGCCAGGTTGACGCGCTTCTCGCGATCCATGCGAAGCTCGAAAAAGCGCTTTTCTATTTGCAACGTGCGGCCTCTGCCGGGAAGTATGCAGGGGAATCAGATCAGGATTTGTTGCAGGGTATGGCACGTGAACTCGCCGGAGCATCCGAAGCCTTCTCTCAGAATAGGTTCCTCCTTGGGCCGGAGTTGACAGCCAAGCTCGATCAGTTTTTCAACGAGACATTTTCAGCAGGAATGGACCTCAATTGGGCAGAACATCCTATGACCCCGAACGGCCAGATTCGAGCCAACTTGTTTGACAAGGCACGGGAAACTGCATTTAAGAAGCTGCCTTTGATATTGGAGGCGATCAGGACCGAAGCTAGAGCGCTCATTCACGGCGGACCTCAATGATCTTGGCGAATCCATCGGCAGAATCGCTCATTCGTTTTCTCGCCTACTTGGGCGGTGTAGCGAGCACGCTTGTCGGATCGTGGGTCAGCAGCAAGATACACGGCTATCACGAGAACAGAAAGGTACACCTAGAGGACATCAAGCAAAAGGTACTGTCTCCGTTGAGCCGCTTGCTCTCAAACGACTTTGGCGGACTCGTAACGCACAAGTCTCCTGTCGTTCTTGAGCAATGGGGTACACGCAGCAGGAACGACACTGCGGGCGTAACCGAGCCTCGAACAGCGGAAGGGCCTCTGTTGGCGATGGTCGTGCCCGATCTAATGGCTGGCCTTGACCCGGCGCTGTACGCGGATGCCAGAAAGAATCACTTCCCACGACTGCTCAAACAGGTGGAACTCTTCTCCGACTCTTGGCGCAAGCACGCCAGTGACTGTTATGCCTGGGTCTCGCACCTTTCAGATGAGATACTTGCAAAAAGCCAACTTGCCCCTTTTCCGGTGGGCCAGTACGGAACACCGTATGTCAACCATCACAAACTCGCTGTGTTTGCTTACCGGCGCTTGTTCAATCCCGCACAACACGCGCTTAGTAAGCTCAGTCGTGAGCATCCCCCAAAGGTTTGGCTTTTAGAGGGCTTCGAAGGTACGTCGGCAGAAGGATCAGAGCAACAGTTGAGTGCCGTCGTGTCCGTGTTGGACGAACTTGTTGTCGCCGAGAAGACTGCTGCTGATCGGCTTCAGGCGGATGCCCGCGCTTTGGAAAAAACTGTTTCGTCTTTGTGTTCGGAACTCAATTACGCAATCGCGTCGCGACGGCTCCGAAAGAGATGCGACCTAGTTCCATTCTTTTGAATGCTCGGCCCTCGTAGGACGGTTAGAGAAATCATAGTGACTCAGGAAATCGAGTGGCACATTACGTGCGATGCTCAGACCTTCGAAAAGTGTCGAAAGGATGCAAAGTTCGCATACATCGTGACTCTGGCACGTGCCGTAAACGCGCTGAACTTTGTGAATTCTGTCATGGTCGACACACAGGGCCGTGACGACCCTGCAGCACAGCGAAATCGGCTGAATTCGTACCTATTTGGTTCAGCGATCATGTATGAAGCACTCAAACTAGTGCGTACGATGAACAAGGTCTTTCTTGATGACAACGAATTTCAAAATGGGCTTCGCTCGCTTTTGAAAGACCCTACCGCCCAGCAGATTGAGCGGGATCATCTGAATCCTGCAAGACACCAAGCGGTTTTTCACTTCATCCCCGAGACGTTCGCAGAGGCGATCGGTAAAACTAGTGGCATGGAGTCTGCTTTTGTTTCCAGTCGCGGCAATCGCAGGGGGAACGTGAGTTATGTGTATTCGGACATTGTGGCCGCCGAAATCCTAGTGGGACTCTCCTCGAATACCGAAGAGTTCTATTCGGCCCTAGGGGACGCAATGGCGAAGACGCGGGATTTGGTCATCAAGTTCACGGACAGTGCTGAGAGCCTGATCGCGCACCATCTGAAAGCATGGGGCTTTCAGAAAGAGGAGAGTCGCTGAATTCACCAATTCACCGACGATGTGCGAAGCTGCCGTCCCGCGCCCAGACAGGTTGGTAAAGCCTCGCTTCAGCGTAAGGCCATGATCCTTTATGGTCAACCGCCCAGCGTAAGGTTATCTCTATTTCGGTACGAGAACTTCCATCAGGGATGAATTGAAATAGTTGGCGGGTCTCGTTTGTTGCTTCTTCCAGTGTTTTCTCTCCTGCCACTACCAGAGTCACAGCCGCACATACGACATTTTGAAAGTCGCCGGCGCAGACAATTCGGACCTTGCTAACGGCATCGTCGTTCAGAATAAACACATTTCCGCCATAGCCATCTTCCACCTTGGTCTTCTGTGCGCCGGATCTGCTTGCCAGAGGCCCGCGTCGCGCCTTTTCAATAACGATAGTCCCACACGTGAATGGTGTCTTGTACGAGAATCCGCAAATCTTCAGGAATTCGCGCATCAACCCCTCGCAGCAGTCATGACTCTCAAACCCCTCTTTCGTGTCCACATCCGCAGGGTCTTCCATCCGAACTTGCACGGTGATCGGTTCTTGCCTGGGCATCTGTGGAGCGTCGCTGGCAGTCATAGAAATTTTCTCCCACAATGTCCTAACCTACGGTCTTATAAATCTTTGCTGTCCTTCTTCAGGACACTCTCCCGCCCACTGGGTTGTCAACGAATGGACCCAGCTTGACAACGCTAACTTAATACAATTATCATGGCCATGTTAATTACCGTGGCCATGATATATATCGCGGCCATGTTAACAGGCCTTCGTTATGCCATCGTATCAGCAAAATCGCGTAGCAGAATTTGACAATCTCCTGACCAAGACGCTTCAGAAGGCGGGATGGCACGTAAAGCAGTCGCCGCCATCCGCAGACAACGGCGCCGACATCGTGGCTCGCAACGGCAAGAATATCTATGTCTTCCAGCTCAAGGCGTTATCGGAATCAAGGAAAGACAGAGCTATTCCCTTGATTTCACAGGCCATTCTGGAGGCCCAAAGAGCAGCCGCCAGGATTACCGGCAGCGCAACCCCAGTGGCTGTGCTCGCCTCCGACCATGTTTCGGATTCCCTGTCGGAACACGTCAAAGACTTCGCCTTGCGCAATGCTCCCGATGTCGGGGTCGGAATCATTGACGCCGGAGGCTTCCGCCGTTTTGCGGGCCATGGCTTGGAAGTTCTCAATGCAGAGAGGTCGCGCGTCATCGAAGGCCCTCCCAAAGAGGTTTCGCCGGGCAACCTATTCTCTGACCTAAATCAGTGGATGCTGAAAATTCTCTTATCAAGAAGCATCCCGGATTCCTTGCTCTCTGCTCCGCGCGGCCATTATGAAAATGTCTCTCAGCTCGCCGACGCAGCGGGCGTTTCCACGATGAGTGCGTTCCGGTTTGTGCGTCAGCTTTCCGAGGAAGGATTCCTCGACGAAGGCGGAATGAGGCTAGTCCGAATCGAGGAACTGCTGGAACGATGGCTGAGAGCGAGTCATTCCCGTATGCATGAAACTCCGGCCCGTTGGATCTTGAGCGGCGAAATGGATACGTTTCATGCCGCTCTTCGATCTTATGCAAGTAGAATGCGATCCAGTGCTCCACACTCTAAGACTGACCAGCTGCGCAGAGGGAAGCCCCGGCTCTGCCTTGCACTATTTGCCGCTGCAGAAGTTTTGGGCTTCAAGTTCGTTCATGGAACCCAGCCGCATCTCTATATAGAGCGTCTCGATAGGAAGGTTCTCCGAGAACTCGGCTTGTCACTTGAAGTTGCAGACCATCGGGCAGATGTATTCGTGAGGGTGCCTAAAAATCCTGAGGCAGTGTTCCGCGCGGCAGTGGAGCGCGATGGTGTGCCAGCCACCGATATTTTGCAGGTGTGGCTTGATGTCTCAAACCATCCGGCACGCGGGAAAGATCAGGCCGATCTTCTCCGTAAGCGAGTATTTTCCCACATTCTTAATAAGGCAAATGCATGAATGCGAATCCCGAGTTTGCGTCCTTCGCGAGGCTCGTGGAATCTTTGACGCCCTGGCTAGACCAGGTGGTCATCATTGGGGGCTGGGCGCACCGCCTGCACCGATTGCATCCTTTAGCCCAACCACTACAATACGAACCGCTGGCAACACTTGATGCGGATGTAGCTCTTCCCAGGCGAATCAGAGTCGCCGGGGATGAAATTTACCAGCGGCTCGCTGCGAACGGATTTGAAGCCGAGTTTCTAGGACATCACCGACCTCCCGCTGCCCACTATCGCTTGGCCGATCCTGGCATTCATTTCTATGCGGAATTTCTTACACCGCTGGTAGGTGGTGCAGTGGGCAGGAGGGGGGAACAGAATGCAACACAGAAGGTGGGCGGCGTTTCTTCGCAAAACCTGCGCTACATCGAAGTCCTTTTAGCGGCACCTTGGAGCGTTGTTCTGTCAGCGGCCAATGGCTTCCCGTTTGCAAATGAAACCGGAGTGCAGATTGCAAATCCGGTCAGCTTCCTCGCACAAAAAATACTTATCTATCGGAGACGCAATCGCGACGAGCGCGCGAAAGACATTCTCTACATGCATGACACGATCGACACTTTCGCGGCGAGGATCGATGAGTTGCGCGCAGAATGGGTGACGAACATCCGTCCCGAGCTACACGCAAACAATGTACGGACGGTGCAGAGCGGAGCCAACACGCTCTTCGGAGCGGTTACTGATCCGATTCGCGCCGCATCCCGGATAGTCCAGGGCAGGATCTTGACTCCAGAGTCGATTCGGGAGACCTGCAACTTGGGATTCAGTCGGATTTTCAGAACAAGAGGACAATAGACATGAGCATGTCCATGAGGTGAGCAGCATGGGCGGCCCCCCACTTTCGTTGATTTAGGCTAAGCGTTAGTTGAGAAAAGTCAATACGGACGGTCGCCGCCCGAGTCGCCTTTGCAATGAAAATTACGAGGCAATTGTTCGACGCTTTCATTCGATGCAGGTTCAAGCTGCATCTTTTGGCGACGGAGCAAGAAGGTGTCGCACAGCAATACGGAGAGCTACTTGAAGACCTCGACCGAAAGTACCGTGACGAAGCGATCTTAAGACTCCAACGACGATTCGGTGCTGACCGGATCATTAGCAATCCAGTTTCGATTGTCGATGCGCAAATCGCTGGCCCTGAGCTGATGCTGGAGATTGCCCTGGTCAGCAACGGTTTCTCGGTTGACTCTCTCGTGCTGACAAAGATTTCGAATGATGGCTGCCTCGGAAAGCCGGAATATGCACCGACGCTGTTCGTCCACCGAGAAAAGATAAACCGGTGGGATAAACTGCTTATTTCGTTTCACGCTTTGGCTCTGTCGGACGTGCTTGGCGACCTGCCGACTTTTGGAACAATCATCCATGGCCAAAGCGCAAAGACAACAAAGGTCAAATTTAAGACTCAGTCGGGAATGACCGCGGTTCTCAGGGATGCTCGCCGAGCCGCGAGCGAGATCAGAAAACAAATTGAAACGAAGCCTCCAGCGCTCACGCTCAACAGCCATTGCACGACCTGTGAATTCAAAGATCGCTGCAACGCCGACGCGCGAGCAGCCGATGACATCAGTCTACTTCGGAGCTTATCGGTTGGTGAGATCGACGCATTTCGAGAGCGCGGTGTTTTCACCGTGCAGCAGCTCTCATACACGTTTAGAACGAAGAGTGTAACCGGCAAGCGGTCTGCCAAGGTGGCGCGACTCTTGCCCGCCCTGCAAGCCTTGTCCATCAGGGAAGGCAAAATATACGTAATCCGCGACCCGGCGCTGCCGACGGACGAGCCAAAGGTTTTTCTTGATGTCGAGGGTATACCCGACAGGGATTTCTATTATCTGGTCGGTATCGCCCTGGTGGAGAACGGTCGAACTAGCGTCCACGCACTCTGGGCCGATGATGCAAGCGGTGAGCGCGGCATTTGGCACGACCTCCTAAATCTCTTGAAATCCGTGCCGAACTTCAAAATCTATCACTATGGTTCGTACGACCGCAGATTTCTGGACGACATGGCAGAGCGATATGGGATCCCGCCAAATTGTGAGTCGCTTTCGCAGCGCCTCAAATCCGACACGTTTGATGTACTGGCGGCCACTACGGGCAACGTATATTTCCCGGCATATTCGCGGAGCTTAAAGGCAGTAGGCGCGATTCTCGGAGCGAAATGGTCTGACCCTTCTGCGTCGGGTATTCAAAGCATGGCGTGGCGTCACGAGTGGGAGCGTACTGGCGAGCCGGCGCTAAGAGAATCGCTCATCCGATATAACCGCGAAGATTGTCTGGCTCTGAAAGTCGTGACAAGCACGTTGGAAACAATCGCTCGCGGAGCAGCCGGCCCCGCACTAGAGATCGTTCACACCCAAGACTTGCCTGCTGACCGTGATCGGAAATTTGGTCCGGTTAATGCCGCAATTCCGGAGATCGACCGAATTATCAAGTGTGCGTACTTCAAGTACCAAATGACAAAGGTGTTCTTTCGTGCTGATAAGGTGGTGCGCAAGAGCCTCCGCCGGCATAAGGTGCGGCGGCGGACACCCAAGATCAACAAGATCATTGATTGCCAGCCTCCTTGGCATAAATGCCCCGGTTGCGGTGGGGGTCCGGATTTTCGTTGCGACAAGAACGTGGTGTATCGCCGTGTCATTTCCGACTTGCGCTTTACGAGATCGGGGATTCATCGCTGGGTCTTATGCCATCGCTCCAATCGATACGTGTGCGAATTGTGCGGCACCAGCACAACCTCAAGCCAATATCCGTCCTGTCGGGCGAAAATTGGGCACGGCTTGGCCAGTTGGGCGATTCACGCACACATTGTGCTGAAGCAGTCCTTCAGGGATGTAAACGCGGGCATCAATGACATCTTCGGATATTCGTTTTCAACCGTGATTTTGACCACGATTAAGCCACGGCTTGCCGCCAAATACGCGCCTGCACGCGAGCAACTGCTCGCCAAACTGCGCGCCAGCCACGTCATGTACGTTGATGAGACAAGAGTGAGCCTGCATGGGAGGCCCGCATATGTGTGGGCGTTCACCAATCTCCATGAAGTGCTGTACCTCTTCAGCCTGAGCAGAGACGGAACCGTCTTGGGCCGGGTGCTTCAGGGCTTCGACGGGGTTCTCGTTACAGATTTTTATGGTGTTTATGAATCGGCTTCATGCGAGCAACAAAAATGTGTGGTTCATTTTATTCGCGATTTGAACGACGATCTGATGCGTGCGCCGCATGACGCCGAACTCGCCGGTCTAGCTAAAGGGTTCACGGCTTTATTCACTCCGATCATTGAGACCATCGGCAGGTTTGGCTTGAAACGGAGATACCTCGCCAAACACAGGCCATTGACGGCCAAGTTCCTCAAAGAAATTGCTGGCGCAACATTTCACTCGAAGGTCGCCGCCAGCTATCAACGGCGCTTGGCAAAATCGGGGACCAAGCTGTTTACGTTTTTGTCGCACGACGGTGTGTCGTGGAACAACAACGTAGCCGAGAACGCGATCAAAGTGTTTGCATCCCGACGACGCGTCATGGGTTCTACCTTTACGGAAAATGGCATAGGGGACTATCTGTTGTTCTTGAGCATCTATGCCACACTGCGGCGCAAAGGGTTGAGCTTCTTGAAGTTCCTTCGATCCACCGAGGGGAATGTGAACAACTTCCCAGGGCTTTAAGAATTGCTCGCGCGCCAGGCGCAACGAAAGGGCGAAGTTTCGTTTTGCACGGGCTCAGTTGGGCACACTCAGTCGCCCGCGAGTTAGGCGATAAGACTCGATTCAGGAGCTAGCACATTTATCCTAATCTCGTGCCGCTGCAATTGAGTAGACGGGGAGTATGATTTCACAATCTATGCCCAAGCTCTATCATGTCGTCGGCCAGGAACTCCAGCCGATCGCAACCAAGCGACTCGCTAGCGAGGACCAATTGCAGGAATGGATTGCCACCAATCCCCGATTGATTGGTTTGGATTTGCTGGTTCTGGGCCGGGAAGTCACAACTGAGTCTGGTGGTCGCATTGACATTCTCGGGCTCGACCGCGACGGCAACCTCGTCATTGTCGAATGTAAACGCGACCGAACACCACGCGACGTTATTGCGCAGATCTTAGATTACGCAAGCTGGGTTGCCAGTCTTTCAACTCGACAGGTGCATGAAATCGCGCTGTCTAGGCTGGGACAAAGGCTCGAACTCGCATTTGAGCAGCGCTTCCATGTTGCCCTCCCGGAGGCCTTAAACAATAGTCACAGTCTCGTGATAGTCGCAGGAGAGTTCGATGCCCCTTCACGTCGGATTGTGGAGTACTTGGCGGAAGTCCATGACATCGCAATCAACACCGCATTTTTTACAACGTTCGAACATAACGGGGAGATGTTGCTCGCAACCGACTGGCTGCTGGATCAGGAGGAAGTGACAGAGAGAGCTGAGAGCAAGGCTAAAGCCCCTTGGTCCGGTCTTTGGTATGTGAATGTGGGCGATGGTGAATCTCGGGCTTGGGAGGACATGCGGCGGTATGGTTTCCTGTCGGCGGGAGGTGGACGGTATTACTCTGATTTCCTTGGGAAGCTCACGCCCGGCAGCCAGGTGCTTGCTTACCAGAAGGGGTATGGCTACGTTGGCTATGGCATGGTCACCGCCCCACCAGTTCCAGTACAAGAGTTTCTTGTCGACGGCAAGCCTATTCTGAACCTTCCACTCCAGCAACCGCGTCTTGATCACGATGCGAAGGACCTTGAGTCTTGCGAATACCTCGTTGCCGTGAAATGGAACAAAACTCTACCGCTCACCGACGCAAGAACTTTCTCTGGCGTTTTTGCCAATCAGAATATCGTCTGCAAGTTGCGTGACGTTGCAACAATAGAGTTCTTGCGATCCGCATTCCAAATAGACTCTCAGCCGAAGCCCCTCACGGTTTCCGGTTCAGCGGCGCCATTTGATGCGAAGCCGATTAAGCTTGAAGGCACTGCCATAAGCGGGAGTACTGCTTGATTCAGGCTTCACTCCAGATCGACGCGTCGCAGAGACGATAGGATTTCTCTTATGTTCCCTTTCCAACCAATTGATCTATCCAAGCTGTCCTACGCAACAGTGTTGGACATAGTTGCGCCGGTTCTTCCCGGAGGAACAATCGCAATTGGATGGCTCTATAGTCACCAGGCTATTTGGAACAATCTGCACGATGAAAAAACGCTGAAAATCATTATTGTGGTATTTGCCATGTATCTTGTGGGTTTCGTAATGGTATATGTAACGGCATTCGAGCTGAGCGCTGTCGCACTTGCTGTGCTGATTCGCAAAACTGAAATCCACGAGCCTTGGAGGAACATCGACTGGCGCAGACTAGCATCCATGTTCTTAGGAAAAGAACTCAGTCCGCCTGTAGAGGAACCCGCCGCACAGCCGCTTGAGCAACCGCTTCCGGTGACAGATGCAGAGAGCCTGTCCAAGAGCATCAAAGAAAATTTCGCGAGACGAATGGCCCCGCTCGACTTCCAACTGCGATGGCAGAGGTGGTACGAGATTTTGAAGCTGCGTTTCTCAACACCTCTAAACCCGCAACAGGCGTTCACAAATCTCTACTTTTCGACGCTCAACTCAATAGGATGGGCTGGACTCATATCGGCTTACATCTCCTCCAGACACGTCGGCTGGCTCATTTGGTTCGCTTGCGCGCTGACCATCACCGTCTCTCATATCTCCTTCACTCTGAATTTGAAACAGCAACAATATCCCGATCCATCTGGCGATCAACTCGCCGCTGAGATTTTGAAGGCAATAGAAGCTCGTGACTCAGGCGCATCACAAGATAAGGAGGAATAGTTGTACCGGCGCCGAGTCCTTCCTTTGCTACTGCGACAGGTGTAAAGAGGAAAACCCAATCTGAGCGGGTGGGACGAAAAGAAAGGGATCCAACTCATCGTTACGGGAGACTCTACGCATGACGCTAATTCTTACCCATCTCAGCCGATTCGGCATTATTCACGCGAGCGACTCGAATCTGACATCCGACGGCAACCGCTCTGCGGGCCAAGGGCAAAAGACGTTCAAGGTGGATTACCTCGATGCAGGGCTAACGGTTGCCGGAGCCTACTCGGTCGGCGGAACAGCGATGGATGTGTGGATGACGAAATTCATCAGCAGTCAGACGACCGGCGGTGCCAGATCGCTTTCGGAGTTTGCCGAGGCCCTAAGAACCAAACTGGAAGCGCAAATGCTGCCCAAAGAAAAGCAGGATGGCAGCATGGTTCACATTGCCGGCTATGTCGAGAGCGGCGGCTTACAACATCCGGAGTTTTACTATATTCGCAATGTCTACGGAATCGATGCGGGCACCGGCGGATACTTCGACATCAGAGATCAATTCGTCGTCAGCGAGGACTTCTGGACTCGGGATTGCCCGAGGTCCAATGCAATGGCTGTTTTTCAATCGGGGGCCTACCAAATTTATGTTAACGGCTTCTCTTCCGGTCGCATCGGCTACTTTATCCTGCAGGATCGGATGAACTCCTTTTTCGACACAATTTGGGAACAGGCCAATTGGAAGTTCCGTCCGCCTCGTTCACTCGCCGAAACTGTGCGATTCGTGAAGCTCTATATGAGCATTATCGAGGCATTGTTCGAAGTGAGTGATTATCCAGCACCGTTCATTGGGGGCGACTGCCAAATCCACGAAATCCCGCAACCACCGAGGACCGCCACGACGTGTTGAAGCGGACGCACCAGGGAAGACGGGAAAGTTCGTTGACGATAGTCGAGGCCGATCCGGGGCGAGTACTTTCGGGAGGATGAAGTGTTGCAGAAGGTCTTGCTTTTCCTGCTTTCGCCCACTCGAACAATCATTGACTGTCTGAAGCGGCGGGATACCCGTTGGCTCAAACCATGGCGGCTGTCCTTTGGTGTTCTTGCCCTACTGAGCATTCCCGCGATCTCGCTTCTCAAACCTCAACGCCTTCTTTGGCCTCTGCCCTATCGACTCTGGTACCTCGCGGTCATTCTTTGGCTCTGGCCTTGGTCCCGAGTAACCGAAATCGTCTGGGCATTCCCCTACGATGCACTGAGTCAGCTGAAAGGATCTGGCAGCAGCACGCGCGCGACACCAGGAACGCGCCTCTTGTATTTGCTAATCAGTTATCTAGAAGTCGCTATTAACTTCGGTGTCCTCTATTATTTCTTGCCCGATGGAATGTTCAGGAACTCAACCGGCAAGGCCACATTCGACAATATATTTCAGGCTGTGTATTTGAGTATGGTGACAATTACAACGACTGGCTACGGCGACATTACGCCACAGCGCCCAGTTTCGCAGGTTCTGTGCATGGCCGAAATGGTTGTGGGAATTGTGCTGGTAGTATTTGCCGCCGGTGCTTACATCAGCGCAATCAAGACTCAGGAATAGGCGTGACCATACCTCAAACATCTAGGTAGCTGCGCTTCTTTTCCCCGCTACGCTTCTTCCGGGTGGACGCCGCTCAGCCGCGGCTCGGACGGGCGTTTCGGACTGCGCCGGTTTCGCGCCAAACTAACCCCAACCGCGTTTGGCACTCACCGCGCTTTCACTCACGCCCTGCCACCCTTCCTTCAGCTCCGTTCTGTCCCTTCGCCAGTCTCGGTTTGTTTTTTCTCGCTGCCGCTCAAGTGAAAGAAAAAACAAGCCGACACCGGCAGAAGGGAAACAACAATGAAATTAGAAGAGATCAACAACCGAACCAAGGATGCAGTCAACCATCTAGTCGAGGCTCTGGAGTCAGGGCAGAGTGAAGTCTTGACGCAGTATTTAGCGGCAATGGGCCGCTTCCATAACTACAGCTTTGGCAACATCATGCTGATTGCGCGCCAGAAGCCAGATGCCACCAACGTTGCTGGATTGCGGACGTGGAACTCGCTTGGCCGCTTCGTGAAACGCGGAGAAAAAGGCATCCTGATTCTTGCTCCGATGATTGGCCGCAAGAAGGCCGACAGCGCGACAGAAGCGATTGAGGATGCGAAGCAGTCCCAGGCGCAACTCTACGGATTCCGGGCAGTGTATGTATTCGACATCAACCAGACCGAAGGCAAAGACCTTCCAGCCCTGACCGAAGTGCAGGGCGATGCCAGCGGTTACCGCGAACGGCTGGTGAAGTTCGTGGAATCTCAAGGCATTACGCTGAACTATTCCGACAAGATTGCGCCTGCCAAGGGCCTATCCCACGGCGGAAAGATCACACTGCTTTCCGAGATGCAGCCCGCCGAGGAATTCTCGACTCTCGCGCACGAGATCGCCCATGAAATGCTGCATCGCGGGGACCGCCGCACTCTGACCACGAAGCAGGTTCGCGAGACCGAAGCCGAGGCCGTGGCCTTTGTTGTCTGTCAGTCCAGAGGGCTGGACACCGGCAGTAGCTCGGCGGATTACATCCAAATCTGGCACGGAGACGCCAATCTTCTGCGCGAGAGCTTGGAAGCAGTTCAGCAAACCGCAGCCGTGATCCTCGGGGGCATTGCCCCATAAGCGCTAACTTAAGCAAACGGGCTAGAAGTTGACCCTCCCCGTCGGTTTCTGGGCGGTAACTTCCGAGTGGCCGACGATCCGGACAGAATCGTCGCACTTGGCTGTAAATAGGGGTATCCTTACGCATCCTTGGGGGAAGAAGAGTCGGACTTCAGAGTTCCGACAAGTCTTTCGATGCGGGAGCGTAGCGACGCAGAAGTGTAATGGAAACTACCAGCACAAGGATCAGCAGACCCAACAAACCAAGTTCAATCATCGAAGAGTGGAAAATAGCGCTTGAGCCTTCGGTCGCCCATGCACCTTCTTTCGTAAGCGTGGCTGCTTCCAGGGTAATCACCAAAACGCGGCGAATTGAGGCAATCAGTCCGACGATCAGAAAGGGTTCTGTAACCAGAACATGGGAGCGAATGGAGATACGTACTGTATGCAGAATCTCCACCAGCATCAGCACAATGAGGAGTTGGTTCAATACCCTCAGAGTCTGGGCTGCAACCGTCCAATGACTGAGACCGATCCACAGTATTTGGCCTGCGGTTGCGATGGTCACAAAGGCCGTGACAGCCAGCAACACTGCGAGAACGGAGTAGATGACTATCTCGGTCTTGCCCAGATAGTAGTCAAAGTGGTGGCGTAATCTGTCCTCGACCATATCAGACTCAAGTTTGAAATCGAAATACGAATTGGTATCGCTGTGAAGGGTAGCGCGGACACAAGTGTCCGCGCTCCAAACCCCTTCTTTTCCCTTCTTTGCCGTCTCGGTAGCCTGTTTCAGAGCGTCCTCCAGCACTCTCTGCCCTGAAAGCAAGTTAGCGCGAGCGGTGATCGCCGTGCTCTTCCACGGGGTGGCGTCCTTCGCGCGCGGCTGCGCGCTCACGCTCGGTGCGCTCGTGCAGCATGTGCTGCTCGGGCAGCCGCGCGCCCGCACTGTATCGCGGGAGAGCGTAGGGATGAACGTACTCCCGCCGGTTGATCCAGGTTCGCCGCCAGGGAGCGTTGTTGATAAATACTACGTGCGCGCCCCAGTCGAAGCGGCAATATCCCCAGCCCCACGGGCGAAAGAAATCGCCAATGGTCACGAAGAAGCCAAAGCGGATCACACCGCCGACCACGATTCCGGGCGCCGGCGGAAAGAAAACAATTGCTGGGTCATAGTACGGCACCGGGATGAAGGCCGGATGCACGGGCACAATCGTGATGTACGGCCCGTCGCTCACGATTATCTGGGCGTTGCTCCGTAGATATCCGTAATCCCTGGCCTTCTTGCGCTCTCTTTGCACTGCATCCATCACGTCGTGCTGCTGCGACAGAAATGCGTTGCCGAGATCGGTGGCCCAGCTCATGTCGTTGGCCATCATCTCCAGTACCGAGGGGAATGGCAGGAGCGCCTGCACGCTGGGATCCCACGGAAGATGATCCGCCTGGATCGCGTCGGCCAGGGCTTGCCCGGTGAGGTAGTGGTGCTGATCGGCCCAGCGCGCCGCATCCGGAATCTGGTCAGAATAGGTCGCGGCCGCAAGCACCTGCGCCAGGAGCGAATCCGGATACAGCGCAATGCGCGCTACCAGCTTGTCGAGTTGCCCCGGCGTGAACGACGGCGCAGCCGGGTCCTGCGCAAAACTAAGAACGGGCACCACTGCTAAAACCACCAGAACTGCCAGCATCAGAATTGCTTTTTTGGTCTTCATACAATCCTCCTAAATTAGGTCGTCAATTAGGCTGACGAAAATTAGGTACACGAACCCCGATTCATTGATTGGCTACCAGCAGGTGATTCTCGACCGAGAACACCCCGGTTACCTCGCGCGCTCGCGTCTCGGCAATCTGCTTGTCCATCGCGCTATCCACAACCCCGTAGAGCTTTACATTTCCGTTTTCAACCACAATGCGGATGGGAGCCTGTGGATCCAGCGAATATTTCTGGAGCGCGGGATCATGGTAGATCGCCATTGCCGTGCGTACGCGCAACTCGTCATCAAATTCAGAGAGGGGCAGGACGTTAATTTCGTCCCTCACGTCACGCACGCCAGGGGTGTCCTCCACAATGCCGAGGGCGGAAGTCTTGTCCGGGTAGCTCCGGGCCTCGCCGGAGATGGTTACGATGCCATCTCTCACGTCTACTTCGAAATTGTTGAATGTGATCCCGTAGCCAATACGGTCATAGCGAAGCCGATTGGCAATGGTCTCGCGCAGTTCCTGATCCGAAACCGGGACAATCGGTTGCACCGCGATGAAATCGCGCACGCCCTCAATTCCGTGGTGCTTGCGCGCTAGGTGCTCGGCATCCATCTTTTCGCGATAGGTCTCAACCGAGCCTTGCAACAGCGCGACTCGATCGTCAACCGCGACGGTGACGTTGCGGAACTCCAGGCGGTTGCTGAAATCTTGCTGTAGTTGCTGAGTAAGAACGGCGTCCTTACTCGCCGCAGTTGTACCTCCATCGCTCCCCAGCGCAGAGATAGAAATCCCCAGCAAGAGCGCGAGTAGGAAGAACCAGAAGAATCGTTTTACGTTCCTCATATTCATACCTCCATGCTAAAAATTCCCTTTTTGAGCTTCCAGGGGGCTTGTTACCACGGCCTTGCCCAGCCTGGTTTTTTCGATCTGGATAGATGCACGACGGCGGGAAAAAGTTTCCACGATCTTAGTCGATTAATAGCAGATTTTATTAGTGTCTCAGCATAACGCTACTAGGATACTAATATTTGTGCAAGTTATTGATATTAAGCAGTTTACAGAATTATCCCTGGAACGAAAGCACGACATATTACTGCAACTTCGAGTCAATTTGAGCAGCGCATCGGAGCAAAAAAGGAACCCATGCCGCTGCTGGGCCAAGCAGTTGAGATTAAGTGTTGCCTGGGCTAATCCATTGAAGCGATTTGAGATCAGCGTTAGTCTCTGTAAGCCCGAGGATTGGGTCTATCTGAAGGTGACGGGCGTGAACGAGGTGTTCCAAACTGGTGGTCACTTGACGCTATGATGCCCTCCCGATGGTCGACCGTTCTTCGCAGGGTCACGACCGAAGGCCCCTACATCGATGAGCGGATGAGCGTTCTCGTTCTCACCATTGTGGTGGTGGCGGGGATCTCTGCGGTAGCCTTCGCGGACAAATCCGTGGCTTCGTTTTCCCTCGCTCCTCTGTATTTCCTGCCATTAGCTCTGAGCGCTCTAGTCCATCCGCTTCGCATCAGTCTTGCGCTTTCGATTATCTGTCTGGTTCTGCATGACTTTGTTGGCCCCATCCGTGATCTTGGAACCCGACACTTAACTAAGGATGCGACCACCCTTCTTGGATATGTCTTCATTGTCGTCGTCGTGAATCAGCTGGGCACGCAGCGACAACGACTAGCGGATCTGGCTGCAAGAGAACGCGACGAGCTTGCGAGTGAAATTCACTTGGCCGCAGAAGTACAACAAAGCATCTTGCCCCGTTCCGTACCCATGGTACCTGGATTTGACTGCGCGGCGCGAATGTACCCTGCCAAGACAGTGGCGGGGGACTACTATGGATTCATTGAGCTGCCTGCCGGGGAAATTGCGGTGGTGATTGCTGATGTTTCGGGAAAGGGAGTGGCTGCTGGTCTGCTGATGCCTTCCATTGAAGTTGCCCTCCGCCTGGATGCGCCGCGATTCCCGAGGACGAGTGATCTCTTGCATACTTTCAACAACGTCGTCTGCCAGGTCACAGGCGGACACCGATTCATTTCCCTCTTCTATGGGAAACTCTGCGCCCCGTCACGTTCCTTGGAATATACAAACGCGGGACACAATCCCCCGCTTTTGCTTCATGCTGGTACCGACCCAAGTCCCTTGGACAAAGGAGGTCCGGTGTTGGGTGTGCTGCCCAATTCGCACTACGAGAGTGAGAAGATCACTCTCCGCCAGGGAGACGTTCTGGTTCTGTACACTGACGGGGCGGTCGAGGCTGAGAATTCAGCGGGAGAACAATACTCCGCGACACGGCTGGCTAAGATCGTGAGTGCATACCCGGAACAGAGTGCTAACGAACTGGTAGAGACGATTTACCGATCGATCACCAAGTTTCGAGGAACAAGGCTGTTGGCTGACGATCTTACGCTGGTCGTCTTGAAGACGTGCTGATTGTGCGGCGACTGTCGGGCTCTCCCGAACCGGCAGAGGAGATCCTCTGTGATGATCTCTGCAAACACGGCGTTACCTAGCTCATACGACCTTCCGCAGGTCGCTCTCTCGGTTTTGATTGCGACATCCGCGTCGTACGTGGGTCTTGATCTTGCTGGACGGGTAACAGCGACGAGCGGCCGAGCACGCTTGGTCTGGCTGATCGGCGGAAGCACCGCGATGGGCATCGGCATCTGGGCCATGCACTACGTCGGAATGCTCGCCTTCCGCTTGCCGGTGCCCGTGGAGTACGACTGGCCTACTGTTCTGCTTTCGCTCCTAGTGGGCATCCTTTGCTCTGCGTTCGCGCTGGTGGTGGTGAGTCGAAGAAAAATGGGACTCACTTATGCCTTGATCGGCAGCGTCGTGATGGGCTGCGGCATTGCAGGCCTTCACTACATCGCCATGGCTGCAATGCGTTTGCCTGCGGAATGCCGGTTTGACTTTCGCGTGGTAGCCCTTTCCGTGGTACTTGCAGTGGTATTTTCTTTTGCCGTGCTGTGGCTGGAATTTTGCTTTCGGGATGAGCCCAAGAACAGTGTTTGGCGGAAGTTGGGAAGCGCCTTGGTCATGGGCGTGGCCATCTCAGCCATGCACTACACCGGGATGGCTGCGGCGACCTTTATTCCTGCAGCCCCATCTCTGGTCATATCGCACGCGGTGAACATCTCGTCCCTCGGTACGCTTGGAATCGCTGCCGCTACCTTGCAAGTCCTTGGTTTGGCGGTATTGTCATCCCTCGTGGACCGGCGATTCGACGCTCAGGACTTGGAACTGGCCCTGACCGAAACCAGACTGGAATTAGCCCATGTGGCGCGAATCGCAACCATGGGTGAACTGACCGCGTCCATCGCCCACGAGATCAACCAACCGCTAACCGCGGTCGTCAACAACGGCAATTTTGCACTGCGCCAAGTCGCAAGTGGGGCGCCGAACCTGGAGGAGTTGAGGGAGGCAATTGCGGAGATTGTGAATGACGGAACCCGGGCCAGCGCCGTTATTTCGCGAATTCGCGCGCTGTTGCAGAAGGGCGCTCCTGATAGGGTTGAACTGGACATCAATGAGGTGATTCAGGAAGTCACCATTCTTGTGCGCCATGAGGCGACCCGAAGCCGTGTTTCCGTACGGCTCGACCTTGCCGCTGATCTGCCACGCGTGCTCGGCGACCATGTGCAATTGCAGCAGGTCTTGATTAACCTAGTCATCAACAGCATTGAAGCGATGCGTACCCTCACTGACCGGCCACGGGAGCTTCTCATAAAATCGGTGAGGAACTCGGATGCTGTGCTGATCCAAGTTCAGGATTCTGGAAAAGGACTCGATCCGGAGCAGGCAGGCCGTATCTTTGAACCATTCTTCACCACCAAGCCGGAGGGTATCGGAATGGGATTGTCGATCAGCCGCTCCATCATCGAGTCCCATGGTGGTCGTTTGTGGACCGTAACTGGTTCCTCTGGTGCGCTCTTCCAATTCACCCTGCCAATCAATGGGAACGGTGTTGCATGAACGAGCGCGCACCCATTGTTTTCGTAGTCGATGACGATCCCTCGGTTCGTCGTTCGATCAAGCGCCTCATCGGATCGGTCGGTTTGCAAGTCGAGCTGTTTGGGTCCGCACAGGAGTTCCTGTTAAGCAAGCGTCCGGACGCGCCCAGCTGTCTCGTCCTCGACATCAGGTTGCCAGGGATCAGTGGGCTCGACTTCCAGCACGAGTTGGCCGAGGCTAACATTCATATCCCGATCATCTTTATAACTGCGCACGGCGACATTCCTATGACTGTGCGAGCCATGAAGGCGGGGGCCGTAGAGTTTCTCACCAAGCCATTTCGTGAACAGGATCTGCTGGATGCGATTCAGGTGGCACTGGAGCGGGACCGTGCCAGGCGCCAAGGAGATGCTGAAATCGCGGTGTTGCGGGAGCGCTTCGAATCGCTGACACCTCGTGAACGAGAAGTGCTGCCTTGGGTCGTTTCTGGCCTCCTGAGCAAACAGATAGCCGACGCCATCGGAACAAGCGAAGCATCCGTCAAGGTCCATCGCAGCCAACTGATGCGAAAAATGGCTGCGGACTCCGTACCTGACTTGGTCAGGATGGCTGAGAAAATGGGGATTCCGATTCCGAAGCAGCCCTGAACCTGTAACACTCATCCTTACTAATGTCGAGCCCGTCTTTACCCTCTGCGAGCTCATCTTCGCTAAGTCAAGCCCGTCTTTACTAACGAGAAGCGGATCATCACCGTGCGCGACGCTACCTTCGTTGTATGTCAGATTTTGCTGTGAAGACCAAAATCCTCCAACCATTCCGTGAGTTGCTTGAGGCGGCGCCAGACGCGATGGTCATCGTCAATGAAGCTGGGGAAATCGTCCTCATCAATTCTCAGACAGAAAAATTGTTCGGATACGACCGCGAGGATCTGCTTGGTCATTCGGTCGAGCGACTGATTCCTGCCCGCTTTCAAGATCGACATCTAGACCACAGGGCAGCATATTTGAGTGATCCCCGCGTACGACCGATGGGGGCAGGCCTGGAACTCTACGCTATTCGCAAGGACGGCCAAGAGTTTCCCGTCGAAATCAGTCTCAGTCCTTTAAAGACTGCTGAGGGCGTTCTGGTTACGGCCGCGATTCGCGACATCAGCGAAAGGAAACGCATAGAAGACCAGATTCACAAGCTAAATTTGGAGCTGCAGGCCAAAGAGCAGTTGCAATTGTTGCTCGACTCCACGGCGGAGGCGATCTACTCCATTGATGTTGATGGAGCTTGCACACTCTGCAATGCCGCGTGTCTTCGGTTGTTGGGTTACAGTCGCGACTCCGAACTGCTTGCAAAGAACATGCATGCGCTGATGCACCACACGCGGCCGGATGGGCGCACCTACCCCGAGGAGGAATGCAAGATTTTCCAAGCTTTCCGGCAGGGGAAGGGGACGCACGTGACGGATGAAGTTCTTTGGCGCGCGGACGGAACTAGCTTCCCCGCCGAGTACTGGTCTTATCCCGTACGCCACAACAGTCGGGTTGTAGGCAGCGTCGTCACCTTTTTCGATATTACTCAGCGCAAGAAGTCCGAGGAAGCTCTGAGGCGATCGGAATCAAGGTATCGCTCAATTATTGAGAGCGCACCTTATGGCGTTTTTCGCGTTGACCAGAATGGTCGCATCGCCATGGCAAATTCAGCCTTCGCCGCTATGCTTGGTTACCAGGGTCCAGACGAGGTGCTGGGCCTCAATACTGGTGCGGACGTTTATCTCAATTCGACGGAGCAGCAACGCGCTCGTGATTATGCATCCGAAGATCCCAAGGTTGGTTACGAGACCAATTGGAAGCGTAAAGATGGAAAAACGATAACAGTGCGACTCGGTGGGCGGCGCCTGCCAGATGATGACGAGCTTCCGGGCGGGTTCGAAGTCTTTGTTGAGGATATTACCGCACATCGATCTCTCCAGAAGCAGTTTGAACACGCCCAAAAGATGGAAGCCGTTGGCCGATTAGCGGGCGGAGTTGCCCACGATTTCAACAACCTGCTCATGATTATCAGCGGGTACGCACAGCTTCTGGACGAGTCCTCTGCTGACCCTAAGAAGGTAGTCGAATACGCCACACGCATCCAAGATGCTAGCTCCAAAGCCGCCACGGTGACTCGCCAACTGTTGGCTTTCAGTCGGAAACAAGTGCTCGAACCAACTGTCATCGATCTTAGCGACGTAGTGAAGGATCTTGCGAAAATGTTGCCACGTTTGCTGGGAGAAGATGTCGAAACAGTGCTGGAGCTCGATCCTCAGGTCGGTACAGTGCGGGCTGATCGAGGTCAGATTGAGCAGGTCATCATGAACCTGGCGGTGAACGCAAGGGATGCCATGCCACAAGGTGGGCGTCTTACCATCGCGACGAGTAACGTGACACTGGACGCTTCTTACTACCAAGGGGTCGAGGTCCCGCCGGGGCAGTACGTCTTGTTGGCGGTCAGCGATACCGGCAGCGGCATGGACGCCGAGACTCAGGTTCATATTTTCGAACCGTTCTATACGACCAAAGGAGCAGAAAAAGGCACGGGGTTGGGGTTGGCGACGGTCTACGGAATTGTGAAGCAGAGCAACGGATTTATCTGGGTTTACAGTGAACCGGACAAAGGCAGTATTTTCAAGATTTATCTTCCCCGTGTCGATGCTCCTGCGGATTCCGACGAGAGCCTCCAACCAGTCCAGGTGCCATCCACAGGGACTGAGACCATTCTCTTGGTGGAGGATGAAGCCGTCCTCCGCAATGTATGCCGAGTGTACTTGGAATCCAAAGGTTACACGGTGTTGGAGGCCGGCAATGCGAAAGAAGCGATGAAAATTTGCCAGAGCCATGACCGCCCGATTCACGTGCTAATCACAGATATCGTGATGCCTGGCTTGGGAGGATTGGAATTGGCCAAGTCCGCATTGGAATTGCGGCCGACGCTTTCCGTTGTTCTTGTGTCCGGATACACAGACCGCGCGTTAGACCGCGAAGCGATAAGCTTCGGAAAATTCCTGCAAAAACCATTTAGTTTCGACACTTTGGCTCGTACCGTCAGATCTCTATTGGATAGGAATTGAGAAATACTTCTCATCAAGGACAGCAGATTCATGCGAGTCGCCATTCAGAGAGCCCTTTCCGGAGCAGGAAACCGTCCACAACGCCAGCGGACGAAGAGGCGGGTTTACCGGACCAGGGCAATGCTTCCAATGGGCGGCGTGATGTTGTTTAAGCGGAGGTGGTGCGTGCACAAAATCCTGATCGTGGACGATGACAAGGCGGTGCGCGATCTGCTGCGAGCTTGTTTGTCCCAAGCCTACGAGATTATCGACACGGAAGACCCGGAACAAGCTCTGGCGCTGGCTCTGGAACACAAGCCGGATGCGATCCTTTTGGATCTAATGATGCCGAAGTTCTCCGGATTCGAACTCTGCCAAAGCTTTCGCTCACTGAGCTACACCTCCGCGATTCCGATCCTTGTTATCACGGGAGAGTCGGATGCGAAATACAAGGATCACTGCGCTAACCTTGGCGCCGTGGCGTACTTTGAGAAGCCTCTCAAACTCGATGAGCTCAAGCGTAGGCTAATCACGGAACTGGAGAGCAAGAGGTCGGAGCAGCGCGCCCACGTGCGTGTCCGCATGCGACTTGCCCTCAGATTGCGGGGCACTGACGCTAGTGGAAAAGCATTCGAGGAAATCACTACTACCGAAAATGTAAGCACAGAAGGGTTTATGTGCAACTGCATGTCTTCGCTGGTCAAGGATGCGATTGTTGAGGTTATTCTGAGCAGCCGAGGCGAACATTATGTTGGACAAGCTCGGGTGGTGCGCAAGGAATCCTCCGGCACTCCTTGGCAGCGGTATGGCTTCCGGTTCGTGGAGAAGACGTCCGCATGGCCCTTGCAGGAGAGGAGCGCCATTTCGCTCTCGTGAAACCGATTTCGCGACTCCCGAAGAGCTTCCAACGAAACCCTATTTGAACAATCCCTAACTCCCCTATTGTCCGCAACTCTGAAGTTATGGGCGAGGACGGGGCCCACGACTCGGCATCGAAGTCGGCTTCTGACCGGCAGCAGGTTCCAATCGGTCGGTCTTGGAGCGATGTTCACGAGGGATGCCATTTCGCCAATTGAAGTAGCCGGTTGCGTGACTTTTCCGCTAGAGCCTGTGCAATCTGATTCCACGAATAGAGCGTTTGCTGAAAGGAGAGGTGCGGTTCGATAGCTTGCTGAACCTGGTGAAGCGCGAAACTGAACTCACGCGACGGACTACATGGTCCTGCGCGGCGAGGGTGGGTAACGGGAGGCGCCGTCCTTAAACAACCTGAACATTTGTCACGACCTGATTGGGCGATACAGCGACGCCGCTACCCAGGGCAATAACCGAGCCTGTTTTGTCCAGCGTTTCCACAATGAACACTGAGGGGGAAATCAACTTGAAAAGGTCACTCGGTGAGAGCTGAACCGTGGCTTCCTTCGAGCCTTCTTGAGTCGATGACTTACCGCCAAGTGCTGGTGCCGGGCAGATAAGCATGGCGGTCGAGACTAGGAGAGGCCACAAGGCGCTCGTTATGAACGGTTTTCTGAACATGCGAGTACACAGCGAAGATGGTATGGGCAAGAGTTCCGCCAAGTCAACGAAGAGTCCTCCTAGCCAGCGCGCGGCTTTTTTGCGCTGCCTTCGGCAGCGGGAGGGTGGTTGTCGCGGTAGGGATACGGATCGCTCCGTACCCCCCGCACAGATCCGGACGGGCGGGTTTCCCGCATCCGGCTCTTGCCTCAGGTAGTGACGCGCAGACGGCGCGAAGGATAAGGATGGCAGATATGGGCCGGAGGCAGCCAGCGGCGGATAAGTCGTTGCATTCGCTCCCACAGAACACGACCGTGCTGGCTTCGCCGACAAAGAGTGCGATGCCAGAGGTTGGTTACCGTGAAACGAAAGTGAGCCAGAGCATATCGGTTCCCCGGAACTCCGAAGTATCGGAAATGCCCGCCCACCACCGACTTCAACCATTGGCCGACTTCTGGAACAGGGTCATGCATGCGTCGCCGCAACTCGATCTTCACCTGTTGCAGTTTGGCTTGCATGCGCGTGCGAACCGTATGCCGCAGCACCAGAAACCGTCCGTTCTTCGTCTTCCCGCAAATATGCTTGAAGCCGAGAAAATCAAACGTCTCCGGCTTGCCCAGTCCGGCGCGCTTTCGGTTGGCCGCCGCGTGGCGTCCGAACTCGATCAGCCGCGTCTTTTCCGGGTGCAGTTCCAGTTGGAATTTCGCCATGCGTTCGGCGAGTTCTTTCCAGAACTGTTCGGCCTCCGTCTTGAACTCGAATCCAACCACGATGTCGTCGGCGTAGCGCACCACGATCACATCGCCGTGCGCACACTTCCTTCGCCATGCTTGAACCCAAAGATCGAAAACGTAATGAAGGTAGATGTTCGCCAGCAAAGGCGAAGCACTTCCGCCCTGCGGCGAACCCGCCTCCACAAACGTTCGCGTTCCCTTTTCCAGCACGCCTGCGTTCAACCATTTCTGGATGAGCCGCACGACGCGCCGATCCGCTATCCGATGCTGGACGAACCGGACCAGCCACTCGTGCGACAGCCGATCAAAGAAGCTGCGCACGTCCAGGTCCAGCACCCAGTTCACTCGTCTCTCGCGGAGTCCGCAGAACAGAGCATCCAGCGCTTTGTGCTGGTTTCGCTTCGGTCTGAACCCGTAAGAGAAACCGAGAAAGTCGGTTTCGTAAATGGCGTTGAGCACTTCCACCGTCGCTCGTTGCACGAGTTTGTCTTCGAGCGCCGGGACGCCGAGCGGTCGCTGCCGCCCATCCGCCTTCGGAATGTAGACTCTACGCACCGGCTTCGCCCGGTACGCTCCGCGCTTCAGCCTATGGGAGAGGTCCTGGAGATTTTGCTCAAGGTCCTCGCCGTAGTGCTGCCACGTCTCTCCATCAACCCCGGCCGCAGCGTGCCTCTTCAACTGAGAATAGGCGAACCGCAGAGTGTCGATCCGGTAGATGTGATGCAGCAGAGCGGTGAACTTCGCTTCCTTGTTCGCTTTTGCCGTTTGTCGTACCTGTTCCAACTCACGAGGCGCGCTGATCCGGCTCTGAGTCCGGGGCGCGTTTTGTTGGCCCAGGTTTCCCTTGGCCAGACCCCTTCCCTCCATCTCCTCCGCCGCCGGTGGACTGGTTTTGTTCGGAGACTTCTGCGGTACTATGGGCCTGTCCGACTTCCCGTGTTCGTGCATCATCGGCTCTTATCCTTAGACTTCCCGATGCGTCCCGCGAACGCTGGTCGCTCACGGGTGAACCCGGGATCTCTCAACTTCCGTGCAGGATGTTTCGCTACGTGCCAGGGTCACAGACCGCGCAGGACTCCCGCCGAGCTTGCCATGCCGCTCAACAGGATGTTGCCTTCCGCGTTGTGTCAGGGCGTCGGCGTCCTGAAGTTAGGGGTATTTCGCGGCTCGATTGCCTGGCCCATAGTTGCTCCTGTCTACGCTTCGTATCTGGCCTTACGGCCATGCCCGCAAGACTCGGAGCCGGTGTGGCTGGCTAGGCCTTCACCGTACGACTCTTTCATTCGCTACCTCCTGCCGGTTCCGTGCTCGCCAAAAAGCGGCTCGCACGGGGTTGACGCTACGACACGTCACCCCTGAAAGGGTGCTGCGGGCGAACGGCGAGTTGGCGTGCGCGAACTTGTTGAAACCAGAGCACCTAGAGAAACAATCCCCGTTCGGTTTGCTGCGCTGCCACCGCAGGTTAGCGTAGGCGAACTTGTTGATTTTTATAGCCCACCTGTTAGTCTCGGCTTCTAATCCCAATAGGAAGCTCAGACATGGTGAAACCGTCTCTCCGAACGAAATCCATTGGTTTCAAAGTGAGCGAGGAAGAGCACTCGCAGCTGGAAGCGTTGGCCCAGATGAGCGGGCGGACGCTCGGCGAGTGGTGCCGCGAGGTGGTACTGGCGAGCGCGAACGGCCAGCCGCCGAAGGCGGGGCCGGACGCAGCCGAGGCCGAGGCGCTTATGGCCGAACTGGTGGCGCTGCGGGCGATCTTGCTCAACGTGCTCTTCAAGTTAGCGAACGGGGAGAAGCCGACGGCAGAGGAGATGCAACGGCTGATTGACCGGGCCGACTCGGACAAGCTGAAGAAGGCGCGAGAGCGGCTAGCGCAGGCGGCAGGCCCCGAGGGGCCTGAAAAACAACCCTAAAAATATTTTGATCGTTTTTCCGGTTTCCGGGTTCCTAACTGGATAGGGGACCAGTGCAGGCGGAGGTGTGTCCATGAGCAAGGTGTGGGGACGGGAGGAAACGTATCGCTGGCCGAGCGACAAGCCGGTGTGGACGATCACGGCGCTGCTGCTGACGGTCGTGGCAGTGCTGGCGATGGCAACACATGAGTACTTGCGGAAATGGACGTACTTTCAGCAAGCCTATCTGGGAATGTACATCGGCAGCGAAGTGCGGCTGTGGTCGAAGACCACGCCGTCTCTGGTTGCATATCGAATCGAGGGCAAAAAAAAGCGGCTGGCGGTGGACCGGGACCTGAGCGATCCGGCGGTGAGCGTTGGCAAGGAGAGCCAGGGGAAGGCGAAACTAGAATGGGAGCGCGGGACGTTCAACAACGCGGAGCTGCGTCAGTGGTTGGAGCGGGCGATCTATGGCGGGCAATCGCCGTGGCTCTTGTTGTGGGCGGCGACGTGGAAGGTGGGAGCGGGTGTGCTGATGGTGGGCTTGGCGTTGGCGCTTCCGAGAGACCGCCAGCGGCGGCGGATGCGGAAGTACGGGCGCAGGACGAAAGGCCCGGAGCTGGCGACGGCGGCGCAGTTCAATCGCAGCCAGCAGTCGAACGGCATCGGCTTCATCACGAAAGAGCGGCGCACGCTAGGCGAGTTCCTGTTGCAGGGCGACGGCAAGATGGTGCGCGTCCCGCGCGAGCGGGAATGCTCGCACTTCCTGATGATCGGGGACACGGGCGCAGGCAAATCGAGCTTGATCCGGCAGATCCTCATGCAGGTGGAAGAGCGCGGAGAAACGGCGATCGTGTACGATCCGGCGCTGGAATACACGCCGCAATTTTACGAGCCGGGGCGCGGGGATGTGATCCTGAATCCGCTGGACGAGCGAATGCCGTACTGGTCGCCGTGCGACGAAGTGCGGCACGAGGCCGAAGCCGAGGGCCTGGCGGCGGCGCTGTTCAAAGACGACCCGCGCACGAATCCATTCTTCGTGATGGTGCCGCGCCAAATCTTCGCGCACTTGCTGATCGAGCAGCCGAAGCGAACACCGCAAGAGCTGCTGGCCATCTTGCGCGATGAGCGCGAACTGGCGAAGAGACTCAAGGACACCGAGCACGCGGCAGCGATCTATCCCGACGCGGGACCGCAACGCGGCGGCATGATCGCAACGCTCAACAGTGTGTCGAATGCGCTGAAGCTCCTGCCTAGAAAAGAAGAAGCAAAGACGAATTGGACGGCGACGGAATGGGCCGGGCAGCGGCAAGGATGGCTCTTTGTCACCAGCCCGCCCGAGTTCCGCGAGAGACTGCGGCCCCTCATCAGCATGTGGCTGGACATGCTGGTGCTGCGTTTGATGAACCAGGGTAGGCCGGGAGTGTGCCCGGTGTGGCTCATCCTGGACGAGCTCCAAAGTTTGCATGCGCTGCCGCAGTTGCACACTGCGATCACCGAGAGCCGGAAAGTAAAAAATCCCGTAGTGCTGGGCTTTCAAGGTCGGAGCCAGCTAGAGGAGTTGTACGGGCGCAAGGCGGAAGCGATGCTCTCGCAGCCCGCGACGAAAATCTTTTTACGAACGGACGAGGCCAACTCCGCGAAGTGGATCAGCCAGACCATCGGCGAGGTGGAGATCGAGCGGCTGCGCGAGAGCCGCACGGAAGGCCACTTTCCGCACAGACGCCGCAACTCGCGCAACTATCAGCTGGACCGCCAGACCGAGCCGCTGGTGATGCCGTCAGAAATCGCAGGCCTGCCCGATCTGCATGGATATCTGAAAAGCGGCAATCTGGTAGTGCCTTTGAGCTTCCCCTACATCGAACTGCCGCAGAAACAGCCGAGCTTCCTTGCGCGCGAAAACACCGTGCGGGTGATCGAAATCGGGAAACGGCCGTCACCGGAGAATAGGCCGCAAGAGTCGCAGAGATCGAAGGGCATCGCCGCCGGACAAGAACCGTACTTTGAGTAGTGAATCACGAGTGAACAAATCATGCTGACCATATCGAAACCGCTCAGTGCAGGCCAGGCGCAGATGTATCACAAAGAGGAGTTCGCGAATGCCCAGGAGAACTACTACTCCGAGGGCGACCGGATACACGGCGAGTGGCGCGGAAAACTAGCCAAGGAGTGGGGCTTGCAAGGCGAGGTGCGGGAGGACCACTTCGCGCGACTGGCGAACGGGCAACACCCGATGACGGGCGAACAACTAGTGCGCCACCAAACGACGCGTGAATACGTGAATGGACGCGGTGAGACGGTGAGCACGATGGAACACCGTGCAGGGTGGGATGCCACGTTCTCCGCGCCCAAAAGTGTGAGTTTAACCGCACTCGTTGGCGGTGACGATGCGGTGCGCGAGGCGCATCGAGAGAGCGTGAAGGTTGCGCTGAATGAACTCGAAAAATATGTGCAGGCGCGGATCGGCGGCAATCATCCGGCAGAGACGACAGGCAAATGGGTGGCGGCCAGCTTCGAGCACGACAGCGCGCGGCCGGTGGACGGCTACGCAGCGCCGCAACTGCATACGCACGTCGTATTCTTCAATCTTACGGAAACCGAGAACGGCGAGACACGCGCTTTGCAACCGCACGAACTGTACCGCTCACAACAGTACGCGACCGCGATCTATCGCTCCGAACTGGCTTTGCACCTTAAAGAACTGGGATATGAGATCGAGCAGGGGAGGAGCGGCCAGCCGGAGATCAAGGGTTACACCCGCGAGTATCTCGACGCATCCAGTCCGCGCAGCCGGCAAATCCAGGAACATCTCGCCGAGCAAGGCGTGAGAGGCGCCGGCGCGGCGCAGATCGCCGCGCACCAGACGCGCGACGACAAACTGCCCGGGATCACGCACGAAGAGATGCAACAGAAGCATCGAGAAATGGCCGCGCACTTCGGCCACCAACCGGAGCAAGTAATCCGCGTCGCGCAGGAGCGCCAGATCGAAGAGGAAAGGCCGGAGCAGAAACACCAAAGCGTCGAATCGGCGCTGACTTATGCGCGGGAGAAAAACCTGGAGCGTCACGCCGTAACCGATGAACGCGAGTTGATGCGTGATGCGCTCAAGCGTTCGATGGGCGAGGCCAGCTTTGCCGAGGTGCGTCAGCAGTTTGAAAATCGAGCGTACTCGGGTGATCTGATCCAAGTCGAGAACAGATCGCCGAGCCGTGCATTTACGACCCAAGAGATGATCGGCTACGAAAGGGACAACATCACTGAGATGCGAGCTGGACAGAACCGGCATGAGCCGATGGTGACTTCGGAAACATGGCGCGAGGTGGAACAAAAACACGCACATCTCAGCACAAGCCAACGCGCAGCGGTTGAGCAGATCGTATCGACCCAGGACAAGATCATGGGCCTGGAGGGTGTGGCAGGCGCGGGGAAAACTACTTCCTTGTCGGCTGTCCGCGAGGCCGCCGAGCAGGGAGGCTACGAAGTGCGCGGGCTTGCGCCCACGTCGCGCGCAGCGCACAAGCTGGCAGAATCGGGCATCGAGTCAGAAACCTTGCAGCGGCATCTTCGCCGCGAGGAGCAGCCTGAACGCGGAGAAAAGCGGCTCTACATCCTAGACGAGTCGAGCTTGGCGAGTACGAAACAGATGAACGAGTTCCTGCATTGCTTGAACGGCAAGGACCGTGTGCTGCTAGTGGGCGACACGCGCCAGCATGAAGCCGTCGAGGCGGGCAGGCCATACCAGCAGTTGCGAGAGGCAGGAATGCAAACCGCGCGGCTGGACGAAATGGTGCGGCAGAAGGACCCGGCGCTCAAGGAAGCCGTGGAGCAACTTGCCCGCGGCGATGTGTTCGGAGCGATAGACAATCTCGACCGCCAGGGCCGGGTGCATGAGGTCGTGGGCCGCGACGAGCGGCTAAGTAAAATCGCGAGCGACTACGCGCGAGAACCACAAGGCACGCTCGTCATCTCTCCCGACAACGAATCTCGCCGTGAATTGAATCGACTGATCCATCGGGAAATGCAGGAGCGCGGCAACGTGAGCCAGGACGAACACAAACTCCGCGTGCTCGATTCCCGGCAGGAGTTGACGGGAGCAGATCGCCAGTGGGCGGGGCAGTACGAGGAGGGCGATGTGGTGCGCTACACGCGCGGCAGCCGAGTGCTAGGCATCGAGCCGGGCGAATACGCACGTGTGGAGAGCGTGGACACGAAGGAAAATCGCGTCACTATCGAGCGCGAGAACGGCGAACATCAGACCTACGATCCACACCGACTCGCAGGAGTGACCGTGTATCACGAGACCGAGCGCGCGTTCTCGGCAGGCGACCGCATACAGTTCACAGCGCCATCGAAGGACTTGCACGTTGCCAATCGCGAGTTGGGCACCGTCGAGAAAATCAGCAACACCGGCGACGTCCAAATCCGCGTGGACTCAGGCCGCGAGGTCTCGTTCAACATCCGCGAGCATCCGCATCTGGATCACGGTTACGCGGTGACTAGTCACAGCAGCCAGGGCCAAACCGCCGACCGCGTGCTGATTCACGTGGACACGGATAAAGGCGAATTATTGATTAACAACCGCTTTGCGTATGTGTCTGTCTCGCGGGGGCAATACGACGCGCAAATCTACACCGACGACAGAAGCGAACTCGCGCGCGATCTAAGCCGCGACTTGACACAGCGCACAGCAATTCCTGGCAAGGAACAGGAACCAGCTGCGCTGAAGATCGAGCCAGTGGCCGCGCAGCAAGCGCCGGAACAACCGGAACAAACCCACGACCACGGGATAGAAATAGGACTCGGGTAATTTTAGGTAAGTTGTTGGGGAAAATCACGCTCCGCGCTATGCTGCTTTGTAGAGGTGAAAGATGTTCAACGCCGAAATCAAAGGTCTTGACCAGCTCCAAAAGACTTTGCAGGAAGCACAACGGGCAGCGCAAGCAATCGACGGGGAAATCGCCGAGCTGCGCTTTAATCCAGCTGATCCGCAGTCGGTCGAGCAGGCGATTGCCCAAGGCAAGGCCAAAGTGGATGAGAAGTTGGGACGTTACAGCTCAAATCCAATCGCGAAACAGATGGCTGCAGCATTGAAGCAAAAGATCGAGGAGAGCGTTCGAGAAAGAGCTAAGGCGGCTCTCAAATCGAATGACTGAAATCAGGGAAGCCCGGCGATGATCATCTTCATCGCTACTGGCAGCGCTAGCTTCAATCCTTCGAGTGTGACTGTCTTCGTTCCTTCCCAGACTATGGACTTCGCCTTCTCCCAAACTGCATTGCTCTCGGCTGCTGCGAGAAACTCTTCTCCAGCGTAAGTGAGATGCCTGGGCCGCCAACACACACCATCCATCGAAGAAAGGTCCACAGCTTCGATCAGGCCCGCATTGGCGAGTTGCATCACGTGATAACTGATCTCTTCCTCTGTGTGGCCTTCGATCTGAATTTCATGGAAAGCGCCATCAAAGGGCATCTCTCCGATCTTCTGCAACATGTCGCGCACCAAATCATGGTCGAGTCTCATGAGAGTTGTGGGCCTAAATACCGGAGATATTGAGCTGGATCATTTTGCCCGCATACTCCCTGGGCTTCAGCCGCTTGCGCATCGAATGCACATAGCTCAGAGGCGCATCCGCTTTCGTGATCCGATGCTCCATCACCGCATTTGCGACGATGCCCGCTAAGACCAAAGTGCCGCCTCCTAACAAAAGGACCGGCTCCTTGGTGGCCAGTCCCCAAGTACTCGTCAGCACACCTGGCATGGAGAATGTAAAAATGCCGGTACCACACTTGAGCTTCAGTAACCTTAGCTTGTCCTTTAGAGACGCCATTCTTGTTTCGATGGCGGCTGCATGGTGTTCAACAGCCTGTTGGAGTTGATTCTGATCTGTGATCTTGGCAAGATCTGCACGAAAGTTTGCAATCCATTCATAAAAGGCGACCCGCTCGCCCTTAAAATCCTGCCTAAACTTAATCAGGTCACGAATGTCCACAGACTCGATGTCTATTGGCACGGTGCTCGTGAAGATGGCGTTGGCCAGCAGCAAGCCTCGATCAGCAGGCGCCCCTGTTGTGCCCTGTCGAGTCGCTACGTGGGTGAGTGCTTCATACATGGGATCATCACTGACAATAGGTTGGTGCTTCGCCATGTGCCTCGCCAGAAACACCATGTAGAGGCCGCCAATGGACGCGTCAAATTCCACCTCGTACTCATTGACGGGCCGAATGAGCCCTTTTGGCTCCAAGAGGTCGATCAAGCCAGGCGCGATCTTGTCACGAAACATGTTGTATGGCTTCCAGTCGCGTGAGCCCAGCCGTTCTCTCAGCCGCTCCTTACGTTTTGGCCCCTGTAAGAGGGGTGTCAGGAACTCAACAAACTCCTCTTTTACCTCCGGCAAAATGTCCTCCGGGTTCTGGTCTTCGATGAACCCTGCCGCCTGAAGCTCTTCGAAGTCTCGCAGCAGTTCGGGACCGCTGTGGCGATCGTATGCCGAGGGAACGAAGCGCTTTGGAACAATCCTTCCGATGCCGTCATGGTATAGGGCGGCTGTTCTCAGCCAATGTCGGCTCTGCGGGAAGATGTGCGGGTAGTATAGCGCTCGACCGAAGTGGACCGTCTCCATGCTACGCGAGTATAGCTCTTGACCAGAGTCTAGAATGCAACTATGGCGAAGCTTGAGGAAGTTGAACCATTAATAAGTGCTTGCTTGCAAAATGCGGAGCGGTTGGTCCAATCAGCAAAAGCGGTGATGGGAGTACCCGATGGCAGCCACATAGCGTATCACCTAGCCGTGCTGGCCCTTGAGGAGATCGGGAAGTCAACCCTCATCTTCCAAGAGTCCCTTGATCCAAAGCCTCTCCCTCGCGATCCGGAAAGCAAACCGCGCAGCCCAATGGACTGGCTCGAAGACCACGAGCGCAAACTGTTCTGGGCCGTCTGGCTTCCTTTACTTGATGCGAAACCTGACTGGCGTACGATTCCCGAGTGCATGGAATTTGCCAAAGAGATGCACATCAAACGCCTGCACTCCCTCTATTTTCATCCCGACTTTCCTGATGCTCAGCAGAAGACAACGGCTGACGACGCGAGCAAGCTCATCGGCCTGGCCGAAGTACGCCTTGATATGGAAAGGATGAAGAAATACCGAGAGCTGAGCGACGATGACAAAGCTGATCTGCAATGGTTTTTTGCGGCTTCTTCGGACCCTCAGATTAAAACTTGGATTTATTCGAAGGCGAGTCTGGAAAAGCAGGCCAAGTTCGCAAACGAGCGAACCGGATGGATCAAATGGCTGCGTGGCCTAGTCCAGGAATCCGAGCGCGCTGCTGCGGAGCTTGCGAAGAAGGAGATGGAACGTGTCGAGCCGGAAGGGGACGACCGCTACAACGACAAGTGGTTATTCAAAATCCGCCTTAAGTCGTGGTCCCATTCGATCCGAGCGAACCAGCTCACAAAATGGAATGAGGCAATTGACAAGATCAAGCTGTTCACGACGGACGACCGAAATGAACTGATGGTCCAGTTCACGATGCCGAAGAGCATCATGTTTCGGGACATATGGCCTGCGGGCATGCAACAGTGCATGATCTTTGTCACAGCCCTCAATATCGCCACGTGTGGATTCTTTTGGTGGTATGTGCCGACGTTCATCTCACGTTTTCATGAAACAATCACTGATCTGGAAACCAAGAGCGGGATCGATCTTGACCGGATGCCGCAGCTAAAGATTCAATGGCCTCATCAAGCGCTCAAGGAAGAGCTGCTTCTTCAACACCTCGCCATCGTTTTCGGATTCGTTGCCCGTGCCAACGATGCGCAGCGCGAAGCATACTCTCGCTATTTCCGCGCCCTTGCGATGATGGCGAAAAACGACATTTTCTTTCAATTCGAGCATCACCTGGTTGACGAATTCATCAGTTCTTTCGAGACGGCAATGCAAGCATATGGCGATTGGAACGGAGATTCTTCCGCATTCGACGCCGCTGTCGCTGCCCTCTTCAAGGATATGACCGAGGGTGAACAGCACTTGGGGATGATCTCTGAAATGAGGACTCTCGCGGCTAGTGTCAGGATCCGCAAGATTGCCCGCGCGATTACGTTGGAGGACGTTGCCAAGTCTAAGATCGTATTTGACGCTTATGTTCTGCTCAAAGCTTCCACATTCGCGAGAGAGGAGATGAAGAAGGCGGGTGCCGTTGAATTGGCCGTTCGTTCAGAGCACCAATCGTGATCGAAAGCTCACTCAGCGGCCTTCCCCCTCTACAAATTAGCGGACAATCGTCCCAGTGCTCTCGGCGAGCATTCAGAGCGAAACGCAAAACCCACAACCCACAACCCACATTCATTCTCAGTGCGATGGGTGATAGAATCTTGTCCGGGTGCCCTCTTAGGACTTGGCCGAGGGACATCTTGGCCAGAGAAGGGCTGCAAAGCCCTTCTTGGGCAAATGACAGTGAGCTGTGCAAATCAGCGAAAACTTTCACACTTTCTTGCACAGTTTCACATTTGTCGTTTTGATCACCAAGGTGATTTAGTAGATGAACTGCCGTAAATTCAAGCACTTCCACGAAGTGCCGGGATGGCGGAACTGGCAGACGCAGCGGACTCAAAATCCGCCGGTACTTAGTACCTTGGGGGTTCGATTCCCCCTCCCGGCACCAACCCACCAAAGGTCATAGAATAAGCGGCTAGCTGGTGCTAGCTCCCGCATGAGATGCACCTCTGGAGCAGACGCACCGGATTTCGCGTCATATATGGTCACGAAATGAAAATCTATCACATTGAAAGTCATAGGTTTATGGACACCGGCCGTAGTATGTGTGGCTTACACGTCAGTTACACAGTTTGAGATTCGCACCGCCTTCCAAGCGAATAAAAATGGCGGGATAACCCTCAGGCTTGGCGGCAAGGGTTCACGTTCTAGGAGCGTCCAAACCACAACTGTGGTGCTCAAGCTATTTAGCAGGCAAAAATCGGCGGCCAAGCCAAAGCTTGAGCCGGGAAGTTGTAGACGGTGAAGGGACAGTCCAGACCGCAAACCGGACACTGAGGCTTCGCGCGGCATCTCGGCGACATCCGCAAAAAAAGCCTGTGAGAGTTCGACTCTAGCCGCGCGCACCATGTTTTGCTCCGGCGTTGAGTTGTCTTCACCGACATCGAAATGTGTCATCACGTCCTGGTGTGGAATGACGTATTTGCAACACTTTTCGTAAGGCCGGTCGAAGCCATATTGACAGCGTCCGGATGTTGAGGTAAGTGTTCACCTAGAGAGTAAAGTGGACACTTGCAAACACGGATAAGGATAAGAGCGGGAAGTTATTTCGATGAGGACGGGAGCCGCTGGTAGCGATATCCCCGAAGTTTGAGCTGCTGATTCACGTAGGTGCCTTTGGAGTCGGACGCGAGGAATGCGGTGTATTCCTCGGCGGGCACGTCAAAGTATTGATAGACCTCGCCCGATTGACGAAACTCCAGTTCCAGCACGCGTTCCTGGGGAGCGTAGCCGATGCTGGCGATACTGCTGGACTCTACCGGAACTCTCTGCATTCTCGAATCGAGCGCCTTCCGGGCGCGCTCTCTCCTTGGATGCGAATGACGTCAAGGAAGGAACTCGCCCACTCGTCTAGACGGTCACAACCGGACGCTTACACCTTCATCCACTGCGCCCCGGAGACCGCGAAAATTCGAGTTACGCCCACAAGCAAGACATTGGCGCAGCAACGAGACGGTCGCCGAAGGGAACCTGCCTTCCGCCATCGTAGAGAACAATTCCCAGCTTGAAGTTATTGCCGCAGGCCTCTGCCAACTTTCGGAGTCCCTTGAAGTCGCCAGCATTCACGGTAGCGCTCGCCTTGACTTCGATGCCAACCAATGCGCCACTTCCCGCTTCAATCACAAGGTCAACCTCGTCCTGATCTTTGTCCCGGTAGTGGTATAAAGCGCAGCTCTCACCAAACCAAGACACCTGTTTCAATACCTCAGAGAAAACAAACGTTTCCAGTAATGGTCCGAAGATCGAACGGTCTTTCGCGACCCGCTCCACACTAGCTCCTAAGAGTGCGCCGAGCAGGCCGGAGTCAAGGAAATGCAGCTTGGGCGTCTTTACCAAACGCTTCAACTGGTTCCGGAACCACGGTTCGACCCGACGAACGAGAAACAACTGCTCCAGGATGGCAACGTATTTCCTTGTGGTCTTGTCGTCAAACCCAACTTGGCCACCTATCTGCGTGAAATTCGTGAGCTGGCCAGAGTGGTGGGCAAGAACCTGTAGTAGACGCGGCATTTGGTCGAGTTTTTCCACGTCGGCAACCTCGCGCACATCCCGCTGCACGATGGCTCTTACATAATCGCGTGCCCATGTCTGGCGTCGATTTGGATCTTCGCGCCGCAGCATTTCGGGGTAACCGCCAGTCAGCACGGCTTGTACTAGGTCTTTGCCGATCATCAGCTCCGCGGGTTTGCCGAGTTTGCTATCGAACGCTGCTTTGAGAAACCCCGGCTTCTTACCTCGGATTTCAGCCCGCGAGAGGGGCAGAAGACTCACGATCTCCATACGGCCGGCTAGGCTCTCTGAGACCTGAGGCAGAGTCAGGATATTGGCTGAGCCCGTCAACAGAAACCGGCCGGCCCGGCGATCATCATCGACTGACTTCTTGATGGCCCGGAGAAGGTCGGGCACTCGCTGTACTTCGTCAATGGTCGTTCGATCGAGCGCTCGCACTAACCCAGTTGGATCGCTGCGTGCCGCGGCCAGCACCGTGTCGTCGTCCATGGTGATGAATTCGCGATTACCCGCGACTAAATCGCGTACCAGAGTGGTCTTGCCGCACTGGCGAGGCCCCGTAACCATAACAACCGGCGTGTCCTTGAGCGCGGTGGCCACGAGTTCGGCGGAAAAGCGAGGATAGAGCGCGTGATCGGTATCGTCCATGCCGGGCGGAGGCTCCGTCCAATTCGGATTTATGTTACGTCTGTTTCGGATTATAGACTCGTCTGATCCGGAACGCTAGACATGTACTGGGACTCATTTCGGTTCGTGGCGCGTGACCTGGGTGTGAGGTACATGATGGCGCCTTCCCGGACTCGCTCCGAACTTGTATCTCGGCGGCTCCTTAACTGCGACCTGATCGGTGGGAACCTTCAAAACCGGCACATTTGCTTACACACTTTCACGCCTTGTGCAATATAAACTATTTATTATCATAACTATACAGCGATTCGCAGCGGACTCAAAATCCGCCGGTACTTAGTACCTTGGGGGTTCGACTCCCCCTCCCGGCACCAAGCCTAACTCTCCAGCGCAGCGGCTTCGGGCAACGTTGATGAAACTAGCCTTGCGGACAAAAGTGTCTTGGCGTTACCTGGAATCACCCATGATTCGCCGCGGACATTTGAGCGGCAAGACGCATTTCTAGCGTTACAATGGGTTTCCGATTGCGATGAAATTTCAACTGCGAATTCTTATTTTTTTCGCGCTGGGAGTGGTTGGTGCCGGCTTCCTTTTCATTCAATTGGAGCGGCGGCCGGGAACGTTTGCCAATTCAACTTACCTGGGCGCGTTTCTTTTGCTCGAAATTGTTCTGGCCTGCCTCTGGCGATTCGAAAAAGTGTTCTTCCCCGCGACGATGGGATGCTTTTTGCTGGCAGCAACGGGACTGCCAGGTGCAGGAGAAAGTTTTACCGTTCGTTGGCTTTTTCTGGCCGTGGGCGCGTTGGTGGGCTTCAACCTCTGGTTAAGAACCAATCGCGCGCGGCATTTTGGATCCTTTCACCTGGTCGCATTGTTCTGCGTGTTTTCAGCACTCGCGTCGGCAAGCGCTTCAGCCTCAAGCCAGACCGGGCTGCTTAAGGTAGCAAGCCTGTTCTTGCTATTTTTGTATGCGGCGACGGGTGGGCGGGTGGCATTGGTGGGCCGGGAGCAGGCCTTCGTTCGCGGACTGGTGCGAGCGTGCGAGATTCTGGTTTTTGCGACGGCTGCGGCCTATTTTGTGGGCTACAACTTATTCGGGAACCCAAACAACCTGGGCGCGTTCATCGGAGTGATCGCCACACCGGTTCTGCTTTGGGCCGCACTGGTTGCTCAAGAGCGATCGGAGGTGCAACGCCGTTACACTGCTTTGGCGCTGTGTGCGATCCTGCTCTACGTTACGGTGTGCCGGGCGGCCATTGTTGCGGACGCCGCAATCACTATCGGACTCACGGTTGGCCTGCGCCGCCCAGGCTTGCTCATAAAGGCGGCCTTTGCCGGGGCTTTGTTGCTTGAAATCATGGCTGTCGCCAATCCTGCTCACATGAGCGAGCTGGCGGGTTCGCTGACGGGAAAATTCCTTTACAAAGAAGGGCAAACGCACTCGGGCGTTCTCGGATCACGGCAAGGGCCATGGGATGAGACCATTTCCGCAGTCAAACAGCATCCGTGGTTCGGCACCGGATTCGGAACCAGTGACGTGGGGAACGAACGGCCTGATGTTGCGGGGTCGTCCATCTACACGGTGGAAGGATCCAATCGCGAACATGGCAGCAGTTATATGGCGATGGCCGAATACATGGGGATGTTGGGTATTTTGCCGTTTATTGTTCTGTTGATTCTGGTGGTGCGATCGACGATGCGAGTGTTCGCCTGGATTCGAAGAACGGGAAGCGCATCGCATTACGCGGTTCCGTTCGCGCTGATCACGGTGGCAGGTTTGATCCATGCGGGCTTTGAAGACTGGCTGTTTGCGGCGGGATCGTATGTTTGCGTGTTCTTCTGGGTCTCGGCATTTTTGCTGGTAGACCTAGCTTCCCGGGAAGGAACCAATGCGCCGGCCGCGACTACAGCTTCTGCTCCTTTCGCCACCCAAGTCCTGCTCCGGAGACCCACTACGTCGGTCTGAATCGAAACATGCAATCTTTTCGCGTCGCCAACCGTGCGCACGTTCAACAACTGGGCGACAAGTGGACGGTGGTGTGCCTGGCCCTACTTCTCCTGGCAGGCACCGAGTTTGTGATACGGGGCCCCGTCCGAGCCCTTCAGACGGCGACCGGGTTTAACGATTTTCTTTCGCCATACGTGCAGGCGGACGCATTCGTACATGGTCTTGACCCGTACAGCCCGAAGGTTCTGCTCCGTCTGTGGCCGGCAACGGCTTCGCACTTTCTTTTTCTGCCGAAGGAAGTGGCGAACGGCTCGCTGGTCGCGAATCGAGGGATACCGACCGCCTATCCGATCACCGCGCTGGTTCTGATCGCTCCCTTCAGTTTGCTGCCTTGGAATCTAGCGTATGCGCTTTGGTTCGCGATGAACCTGATTCTCTTCGCAATCATGCTATGGGCGCTAGTGAAACTGGCGGGATTCTGTGGTGATCTTTATTGGCCGGCTACGATTTTGCTGCTGGCAGGCACATTGGCGCTCGCTCCTTTTCATACCGCGATTGTGACCGGCAATGTCTCGCTGGTTGCGGTGGAGATGAGTGTTATCGCGATTTGGGCAGCGCGGCAGCGTCACGAGATTGCGGCCGGACTCTTGCTTGCGGTAGCCGCTGGCTTGAAACCGCAAATCGGGCTCTGCTTTCTTTTTTATTATCTCTTGCGGCGGCGGTGGCGAATCTGCGGGATTGCGGCGGGACTGCTCGCGTGTGGCACGGCGTTTGGCTTACTGCGGTTGCAGTTTGGGCATACTACCTGGCTCGCGAACTATCTGAGCGACAATCAGATTCTGCTGGAAACCGGTGTGCTGGGGAATTTCACCCCGATCAACCCTACACGGTTTGGGCTGGTTAATTTGCAAGTAGCTTTGTATCCGATTCTTGGCGGCGTTCGGGTGACGAATGCTGTAGCCATGGCGATGGGAGCGATCTTGCTTGTGGCGTGGATCGTTAGTGTAGTCCGGAGAGAATCCCGCGACGATGGCGAATTGCTGGACTTGAGCGCGATTGCCGTCATCAGTCTGCTGCCGGTTTATCACCGGTTCTACGACGCGACGATGCTCGTGCTGCCATTGTGCTGGGCGTTGATTTCTTTTCGAAGAGCGCGCAGGTTTGCCGTGATCTCATTGCTATTGATGATTCCGTTCCTGATTCCAGGAGGGACGCTGCTGGAAACGATGGAAATTGGCGGGCGCATCCCGGCGGGGCTGACGCGTCATTGGTGGTGGGATGGCTTCGTGATGCCGCATCAGGTTTGGGCGCTCTTGTTCCTCGGAATTCTATTGCTGGGTGAGATGAGAGTTTATGGGCGCTGGCCCACTACCGGGACTGCCCAAGGTTAGCCCGAGGGCTCGGGCAAGGTGCATTTTCTATCGTGTTTCCGATAAAGTAATGGATTCCCATGCTTGATCTGAATTTCGTACGCGACAATCTGCCCCGGGTAGAAGAGATGTTGCGGCAACGCGGCGCGGACCCGGCTGCGGTGCTGAAGGATTTCCGTGACGTCGATACACAACGGCGGCAGGCCATCACCGAAGCGGAAACCCTGAAGGCGCAACGCAACAAGGCTTCCGAGGATATCGCGAAGCTGAAAAAAGCGGGGCAGGACGCTGGGGCGGCTATCGCCGAGACGAAAGATCTGAGGGAGCAGATCCAGGCACGAGAGAAAATAGCTGCCGACTTCGACGCGCGGCTGCAGGAGATTCTCTCTGGGATTCCCAATGTGCCGCACGAAAGCGTACCGGTGGGGCATAGCGCGGAAGAGAATGTGGAAGTCCGGCGCTGGGGAACGCCGCCGAAGTTTGACTTCACGCCCAAGCCGCATTGGGATTTGGGAGCGGAACTTGGGGTGCTCGACCTGGAACGCGCCGTGAAGCTCACGGGGGCACGGTTTGCCGTGTACTGGGATCTGGGAGCGAAGCTGGAACGGGCGCTGGCAAACTTCATGCTCGATCTGCACACGCGCGAGCACGGCTACACGGAAGTTCTGCCGCCTTATCTGGTGAATTCCGAATCCATGTACGGCACGGGGCAACTGCCCAAGTTTGCTGCCGACTTGTTTCGAGTTCCGCACGGAGAGAAGGACCTGTGGCTGATTTCCACGGCTGAGGTTCCGGTCACGAATCTTTACCGTGACGAAATTCTGGATGCGTCGCGGTTGCCGATTTCGCTCACGGCGTACTCGCCATGCTTCCGCAGCGAGGCGGGATCGTATGGGAAAGACGTACGGGGCATCATCCGGCAACATCAATTTCAGAAGGTGGAACTGGTAAAGTTTTCCCGGCCGGAGGACTCGTACGAAGAACATGAGAAGCTGACGCGGAATGCGGAAACAGTTCTGCAAAAGCTGGGATTGCACTATCGCACAATGGCGTTGTGCACGGGGGACATGAGTGCATCCTCGGCGAAAACGTATGACATCGAAGTGTGGCTGCCGGGACAGCAGTTGTTTCGCGAGATTTCATCGTGCTCGAATTTTGAGTCCTACCAGGCGCGGCGGGCGAATATCCGCTACCGGCCGGAAGGCAAGAACAAGACGGAGTTCGTGCATACGCTGAATGGAAGCGGGTTGGCCGTTGGCCGAACCTGGGTCGCGATTGTAGAGAATTACCAGCAAGCGGACGGGAGCGTGATCATTCCGGAAGTGCTGCGGCCCTATATTGGGGCAGAGCGGATCACGGCTAAAAAATTCTAGGCGCTTGATCCTAAGCTCTCGGCGCTCGACCGGGACCTCAGGGGCTAAAGCCCGCGATTTTTTTTGGCTTTTAGTGGCACGGCTGAAGCCGTGCCCTTCCCGGACGATTCATAAAAAAAATTTGGGAAGCTGTAGGCTATATCATTGCCAAGGAAGGACACGGTCAATAGACTTGCAACGTGTGGAAATCAGCACGAGCGCGGCAGGCGCGCCGGCTCTACCGATGAGTGGCGTCTGGCCTACAATCCGAAGCTATATTTTCTGGCAGCATGAGCGTGGCACACTGCACTACGACATCATGGTCACGCTGATTCTTCTTTTTATCTTCTCCTCGCCCTACTGGATTAACTTCAACGATAAACCTGTCCCTCGCGATCCGCATCTCACGGATGTGGTTGTCACGCCCGACGCGCAAGGGGGGCTGCTTTATGAAATTTCGGCGGCCGCTGTCTCGACTGGCGACGACGGTGCGATCCGCGACCAGCTGTTACGCATAATCGAGCCGATTTCCGGCGCTGTGTCGATCGTAAAATACGAAGCGGTTTCGAATCCAAAGGGGAAGGTACAGAGCTACCGGGTCTGGGTAAAACGACAATAGTGAGGGCAACCGGAATGATCTTCGTCGGCTTCCTCTGGCTCGCGGTTTTGAGCTTGTCCTCAGCCGCGCAGGATAAGGCACCGGTGACTCTGGAGAGCGTCCTCCAAACCATGGACGCGACCGCCGCTCACTTCCAGACGGCGCAAGCCGATTTCGTTTGGGACCAGTATCAGAAAGTTGTGGACGAGACCGACACGCAGAAGGGCACGGTCTACTATCGCCGGTCGGGCCAGCAAATCGAGATGATGGCCGACATTAAGGAACCCGATCGAAAATACGTGCTCTACAAAGAGGGCAAGCTTCAGGTTTACCAGCCGAAGATTGAGCAGGTGATTGAGTATTCGGCTGGCGCGAACCATAGTGAGATCGAGAGCTATTTGGTTCTCGGCTTCGGAGGCAGCGGGCAGGATTTGAAGAAGTCGTTCGACGTAAGTCTTCAGGGCGAAGAAACGATTGACAACATTGCGACGGCAAAATTGCAACTGATTCCGAAGAGCGAGAAGGTGCGGAATTATTTTAGCGAGGCGTATCTCTGGATCGACTTGAGCCGCGGCGTCTCGATCCAACAGAAGTTCGTGCAGGGGCAGGGCGATTACCGGCTGGCAAAGTACTCGGCGGTGAATCTGCATGCAAAGATCGGCAACGACGTGTTTCGCCTGAAAACCACGAGCAAGACGAAAACTTTGTCACCTCGTGGCTAAGTGGTTGAATCTGGAGCGCAAGAATGTTGTTTCAGGAAAATGCACTCGGGCGCTATACTGCCTTGAGAATAGTGGGTTGAGTCACGCATGGCCAAAGTGTTCACGATTCCGGTTCCCCCCAAGTTGGGTCGCTCCACAAAAAGAGAACGTACGTCTGATCCTCGCTACGTGGATGGGCAGCGGTTGCTGGTCGAGGCCATGCGATACTTGGCTCAAAGCGACCCTGTGAGCAATCGCTCGGCGATCGAGTTGATCTCAGAGCACGTACGGACGCGCTTCCGCATGAGCGATTCGCCGCTGTCGTAGAGCTTTCCCTTCCTAACGGGTTCGCCTAGAAGTAAGCCTTTAGCGCGAACTGAATAATTCTTGGTCCCCGATAATACGGCGAAGTGGAAGGGGAAGAATCGGTCGAAACCTGACCGAACTGGCTGGCGCCACCCACCGATCCTCCATTGGAAGTGGGTCCGTAGAACTGCACGTGGTTAAAGGCGTTGAAGAAGTTGGATTGAAACTGCAGGGACTTGCTCTCGGTGATCTTGAAGTTCTTCATGATCGAGATGTCCCAATCGTTGATCCCCGGTCCGCGCAGCACATTTCTTCCCATGTTTCCGTAGCTAAACAGCGGCACGCCTCCCTGTGTCAGGCCGAGGCCGGCGACGTAGGGTTGTCCGGCGGGGGGACCTACGGAGCAGACAACGTTTGTAGGATCGAAGAAGAAGTAACCGGTCGTAGTGCCGGAAAGGCAGCTGCCGTGGATCCCGTCCGCGCTGGGGCTGAAAGTACGCATTTGCCGTGGGTTCTTGAAGACCTGGATTGGACCGACGACATCGGGACGGTCCAGTCCTTCTTCGGATTCGCTGGCTCCGTTGCTGGAGAAAAGCGTAAATGGGTTTCCGGTTTGGAACGATGTGATGGACGAAACTACCCAGCCGCCGAGAACATTTCTCCGCAGTCTCGTGCCGCTATTGCCTACCGGGATTTGCCAGACCGGGCTCAGCACCAATCGCTGTCGTGCATCGAAATCCGCCAAGCCGCGGTCGAAGGCGGGGTCGGTTGGATTGGTGTAGGTGGACGAGCGAGCGCGGAAGCCCGAAGCGATATCAATGGTTTTGGCCAAAGTATAAGCGACTCGAAAACCTAAGCCGTGATTCATTCTACGGTCGACCGTGACTTGCATCTCGTTACTGGAAGAGCTTCCGTTGCTCAGGTTGGTTTCAATCTGAGTGGCGCCCTGAGGGACGAAATTTGCGTCGCAATTGGCGAGAGGGCGGGCGCAGTCAGGGGAGATGTAAGTGAGAGGATTGGAACCGGACGCTACGGCTGCCTGGTATTGCGCCAGTAAGTTGTTGGGATTGCTGCCGGTAATTTCCGGATTGTTCAGGTTGATGCTGCCAATCGCGCGGCGGCTGAGGCTGCCGACGTAGACCGCCTCCACCACCGTATCTTTCGAAAGCTGGTATTGGAAGCCGTAATTGAAGTTCTCCGCGTAGGGAGTGCGAAAGTGAGGGGTGACCACGTACGCAAAAGGAATGGCCGGAGTAAAAAATTGTCCCAGATGGCCGCCCGCGATGAAGGGATAGGGGTCGGAGTAGCCTGTGGTCGCGGTCTGGAACGGATCCGCTGAATAAGAGCCATTGATAGGAAGCAAGCAACCCCCTCCGTTGCCCAAGGCCACCTGCGCCGCAGTGGTGAAGCAGGGGTAGTTGTTGGCCACATATCCGAACGGGGCCTGACCGCCGAACTGCAGGTTCAGCGCGCCATCTTCTATGTCGTAGAATATCCCAGCGCCGCCGCGCATTACCAGTTTGGCGTTGCCCAACATATCCCAAGAGAAGCCAAACCGCGGAGCAAAGTTGGTCTTATCGGGATAAACCAAGCCTCGGTTGGGCGTTCCGGGATCGCCCGCATACAGAAAATCTGGCGGGGAAGCCGGGTAAAGGGTTGACTGTTGTCCGGGAAACCAGCCCTGAATCTGATTTCGGGGATCGACTTGCGGCGAGTTGTATTCGTAGCGCAGACCGTAATCCAGACTCAAGCTCTTGGTAACTTTCCACGCATCCTGAGCAAAGAAATCCAACTGGTGGGTTCGGATACCGTAGATGGCGCTGGAGAACTGGTAGTAGTTATCGGTAAAACCTCCAACGAAATCGGCGAGAGCGCTGCCCGTATTCGTGTAATAGCTTCCGAAATCGAACGATCCATTGTTATAAAAGTCGTAATGGAAGTTTTCCTCGATCCACCGGATATCGGCTCCAAACTTCAGAGCATGACTGCCCTTCGTCCAGGAAAAAGTATCCTGGTACTGAAAGGTGCTGTCGTGAATCTTGGTGGGGCCTTGGGGGGAAGGGCCGAGGTTGAACGCGCCACTCACCGATATGGCGGGCGGGGCTGCACCGTTTGGATCGTCTGGGATTACGGTTAAGAATCCCAGCGCCGACGGCGGCGTTCTATCTGTGGGCGTGGCGTTCAAGGTAGCGACGCGATTGGTGGAAAAGCGCAGTTCATTCAGCTTTGTGGGAGAGACGGTGCGTATCCAGCTAATCGATCCGGTTTGATAGCGCTGAGCATCGGTAAAGCCCGATCCCACGGGTACGTCTCCTCCAGTGGATGCGCCTTTCACAACCTCGAAGGGAAATACCTGGGGCTGGTCGTCGAACACATAGAACGCCGACAGCGTATCTTTGCTGGAGATGTTGTAGTCGTAGCGGAAAATGAACTGGTCTTCCTGCAAACTGGCCACCGGGTCTTCGACAAAACCGTTGGTTCCGGTATTCGGCAACGGTAGGTATTTGCTGATGTAGTTTGCCATGACGGAATCAACCGGCACTTGGTTGTTGGGGAAATAGCCGCTGGGGTTGGCGCCGGTCGGATCAATAAGCGGAAACCCCAGATCGCTGAAATCGCCGTTGCGTTCCTGCGGCGTCAAAACCGTCAGAATTCCTGGATTTTGCCCTTCCGCCCGCCGCGCTCCCTGATAAGAAGCAAAGAGAAACATCTTGTCTTTCTTGATGGGAAAGCCGATGGTTCCTCCAAAGATGTTGTATCGGAAGATAGGAACCTGTTGCAGGAAATAGTCGGAGGCATCCAGAGCGGTATTGCGAAAATAATCGAAGAAGTCACCGTGAATCATGTTGGTGCCGGACTTAATAACCTGATTCACGATGCCACCGGAGGTGCGGCCGTACTCCGCTTCGTAATTGTTGGTAATGATTTTGAATTCGGCGACCGCGTCGGGATTGGGGTCTACGACCATGTTATTCCCGAGGAAGTCGTTGTTATCGGAGCCGTCGATCAGAAAGGTTTCGGACTCGGAACGCTGGCCGCTCACAGAGAACGGATTTCCCGAGCCGTCATCCTGGTCGGGAGCAAACACGCCCGCCTGCAGCAGGCCGAGTTGCATGGTGTCACGCGAGGCCAGGGGCAGCTCTTGAATCCGAGCGGTGGTTTCGACTTTGCCCAAGGTCGCGCTCACGGTGTCGACTTGGGTCACATCCCCGGTGACCTCCACGACCTGACTGGCGGTGCCGATTTGCAGGGCAACGTCTAAGCGGGCGTTTTGGTTGATTTCGAGCGTGATGCCCCTGCGAACATACTTATCGAAGCCCGAGTGCTCGACGGTAAGTTCATAGGCTCCGATGGGGACGAGATTGAATACATAGTCCCCATCTTTGCCAGTTTCTGTGGTGCGCGAGGCGTTGGTTTGGGAGTTCTTTAGCGTAACCTTTGCGCCCACAATGATCGCGCCGCTGGCGTCTTTGACGGATCCAGCGAGAACCGCCGTGGCTTGCTGGGCGACCGCAACTTCGCCACCCACAAATGTCATGCAAAGACAAAGACAGAGAGCCAGACGCCAGAGGACGGCTGATAGCCTTAGCGGCGGTGATGTTAGAGCGTCCGATCGTAACGTAGAAAGGACCTGAGTCGTTGGCCTGGAGGAAAAACCTATCGGGGCAGAAGGTGCGATCTTAGTTGCACGCATGGGGAAAGGCTCCTTTGCACACGGGGCTATGAAGACGATCGTGACTCAGGATAAGTACACGTGAGCCGAAACGCATTGTGAACTCCTCCACCCACGGGGGCGTTGCACTTCGATTGTGTTTGCCCAGAGATTAGGGATGTCCGCGCGACCCTGGGAGACTGATGGGGCGCTATTGTGCAACTCCTGGGCCACAAAGTGCAAGCTGAATCTTCAATGGTTATGGCGATGTAAAACGTTTGAATACGGCTTTTCACATACCATGTTCCAGATTTAGAAGCCTGTTTATGCGGGGTTTCGATGCATGCGATGCGATTTACCGATGAAAAGCGCAGCGGCCGCGACTATGACCACGGGATAGCATTCGAGCGTATAGCGGGGCTCGGGATTTTCCAGAGTGCCGAGGAACAAGGAGCGTATCACGAGGAAAAAGATCAGAAGACCGAAGCCATGAGCTTCTCGCCCGCGCAGGAACCCTGCCAGCGCGGCCACCACGTAGACCAAATTCACCAGGCCGAAAATGATGCTGATGGCGAGCCATCCGCGTGCGTCGTTGAACTCCCACCAGCGCGGATCGGAAGGCAGCAATTCGGTGCGAGGGCGCAACCACATGTCGGCAATGCGCAGAGCGGGAAGCCACAAATGATAACGGATCGGCGCGGAGTGAATTCGCGCTGACGCGAGCGCGGCAAAGCGCGCATCGAGTTCCGGAGAGACGTCATGGTCGCGGTTGTAGTCGGCGAAAAGACTCTCGGTTTCCAGGCGCTGCTGCTCCGAATCGAAGGCGCGGCGCGGAAGTTGCCTCACATTTATTTCGGAACCGGGAACGTTCCAGTAGATTTCCTCCACGGAAACGTAGTCGGCGATCCAGGTCTTGGTCCAGCGATTGAAGCCCATCATGACGGGTTCATCGGAGTCGTTGGCGTAGCGAGGCGCGAGCGGTTCGAAGCGGTGCAGGGTGTGGAGGTTGCGTAGCGTCCATGGGGCCAGCGGTGCGAGAGCGCTGATGAGCAGGATAATTCCGGCGCGCAGGATGGGAAGCGGGCGGAGCGTCTCCGATTTTTGTCCGAGGATTGCCTTCAGAAACAGTAGGAACAGGAATCCTGCGATCGCAGCCAAAAGGATTCCACCGTCGGGCCGCAACAGGATGCAGGCTGCGATGGAGAGGCCGCAGCCGATCCACACGGAGGTTGGATTTGAGTTGGTTGGCTGCGAAAAGAATGCGAGTCCCATGCAAGCGAGATCCAGCGCCAGCACTGTGAAAAAGATCTCCAGCGTTTCGGTGAGAGCCGCGGCAGAATAGTTGGCGAGGAACGGACATGCTGCAGCGAGCATGAACGCGGCTTTCGCCGCGCGCTGGTTGAACAGCCGCCGCGCCAGATCCGCTAGCATAAAACAGGAGCCCAGGTCGAACAAGATCTGGATCAGCAGGACGGCGCGGAAGTTGCTCCATCCGAAAACGGCGAAAACTGCTGCGAGAAACGCCGGATAGCCGGGCAGCCGGGACAGCGTAGGGACGACATGGCCGGAATTGGTGATGCCGTAAACGCCATACTGCAGCCAATTCATAGCGATATCGGCGTAGAGGCGCGAATCGTCGACAATGCCGGGAAAATGAAGGACGAAGACAAGTCGCAGCGCGACTGCCACCAAAGTTCCTGCCAGAAAGAATCGAGCATCCTTACGAAGCAGTTGCGGCACGATGAGAATATAGCGCGTCGGAGTCAACTTCGCGGTGGGAAAGCGCATCTTAGTGATTAACGCGTGCTTATCGGGTTGCCCCTGTGACTTCTCCTAAGAATTGACCGCCTGCCGCCTGCAGCATACGATGATCGCTTAGCTATCCATGGCTGAACCTGTCTTTTACGACCCGCAACGCGCACGCTGGAAGCGTCTGAGACGACTGGTGGACGTACTGGTCGCGGCGCTCTCCGCGCTCATTATTTTCTTCGTCTATACGACGCTGCGGGACGAGCGCTTGCCGGACTTGCTGTTTGCTCCGCAGAAGCGGGCTTTCAAGGCGCTGAAAGAAAACGAAAAGGACAAGAGCCGCGAGCGTCAGAAAAAGCTTGCCAGCCGCTCCCACCGGAAGTCGAAGTTACCGGCATCCGAGGTGAAGCTAAATCAGGAAGAAGGCATTCGGGCGGCATTCTATGTTCCCTGGGATGCGGCCAGCTTTTCTTCTTTGCGCGACTTCGCGCGCCAGATTGACTTGCTTTATCCCGACTGGCTGCACGTGCTCACCCCCGACGGGCACCTGCAGGGGGTGGACGACCAGACGAACAAATTTTTTGATGTGGTGCAGAACAACTCCGTGCGCCCGGTCGACGACCGCGTGATGCCGTTCGTTAAAGCGGAAGCCTCCAACATGGAAGTCTTCCCCATGATTAATAACTTCGACGGTGCGAACTGGGTGGGAGACATCACGGGATTTTTGAATGATCCTGAGGCGCGTGCGCTATTTCGGAAACAGGTGGGAATGTTTCTTTCCTCCGACCGCTTTGGCGGTGTCATGGTGGACTTTGAAGCCTTCCCCGATTCTGGGCAGCCGGGATATGTGGCTCTGTTGAACGAGCTTTCGTCGGACCTGCATGCGCGAGGGATGAAGCTGTATGTGAGCGTGCCGCCGCACAACAAGGGATTCAACTACGCCGCAATTTCGGCGCCCGCGGACGGAGTGGTCGTCATGAATTATGACGAACACTATCCCGGAGCTGCATCGGGACCAGTCGCTTCCCAGGATTGGTTCGTCGAGAACCTGAAATTCGCGGTCAGCGCGATTCCCAAGGAGAAGCTGATCTGCGCCATCGCCAACTATGGGTATGACTGGGTGCTCAAGCCGAAAAAAGGGAAGCTGCCGCCCGAGGTACATGATAGTTCCGTCAGCGTGCAGGAAGCCTGGCTGGCGGCCCGCGATTCCGATGAAGATGTGACCTTCGACGACGATGCGCTCAATCCGCATTTCAGTTACCTGGACGAGCGCAGCCTGCGCCACGACGTGTGGTTTCTGGATGCGGTGACGGCGCTGAACCATATGCGAGCCGCGCAGACGCTGGGAATCAAGACGTTCGCTCTATGGCGACTGGGCGGAGAAGACCGGTCGTTATGGCGGGTGTGGGATGTTCCCGGCGATCCTGGGGCCGCCGATAAACTGCGAGATGTGCCTCCGGGGCAGGATGTCGACATGGAGGGCCAGGGTGAAATCCTTCGTATCGAAGACCGCCCGACCCCCGGCACTCGCGACCTTACCATCGACGCAAACACGAAGCTGATCACCGACGAAAATTTCCAGAACCTGCCGGAACCTTTTCGCGTGGGACGCTACGGGTACAGTCCTAACGAAGTTGTGCTCACTTTTGATGATGGTCCCGATCCGGAATGGACGCCCAAAATTCTTGACGTGCTCAAGCGCGAAAACGCGACAGCGACATTTTTTCTGATCGGCATCCAGACGGATAAATTTCCGGGAATCGCCAAACGGATTTACAACGAAGGCCACACCATCGGCAATCACACCTTCACGCATCCGGATGTCAGCAATATTTCTTCGACCTACATGAAGGTGGAGTTGAATCTTACCGAGCGGCTATTCGCCAGTCTGATGGGCGTTCGCGCCAAATTGTTGCGGCCGCCCTATGCGATTGACGAAGAGCCGGATACGGCCGACCAGGTGAAGCCGCTCGAGTTCGCGCAAGACATGGGCTACATCACCGTTGGGAACCGGATTGATCCCAATGATTGGAGTGACAAGCCGCGGCGGCACACAGCCGAAGAGATTTCCGGCTACGTGCTGGCACACCTGCCGCCTTGCGGTCCGAATGACCTTCGCTGCGGCAACATTGTGTTATTGCATGACGGCGGTGGCAATCGTGCTGAGACTGTTCGGGCATTGCCCATGATCATCGATGGCATTCGTGCACGGGGCTACTCGATTGTTCCGGTCTTTCAGTTATTCGGCAAGACTCGCGCGGACGTCATGGCTCCGTTGAGCACCGGAGAACGATGGGCGGCGCGCCTGGATGGGCTGGGCTTCTGGCTCTTCGAAGCCGGCATCATTTCCATCACATGGATCTTCTTCCTCGGCGATCTGCTCATGACGGGACGCTTGCTGTTTATTGGAACGTTCGCCATCTACGATCGGCTGCAGGAAAAAATATTTGGCAAGCCGGCGGAAGTGGCCTCATACAAGCCGAAGGTAGCGGTGCTGATCCCCGCATATAACGAAGAGAAGGTGATTGTCCGCACGGTTCGGGCCGCGCTCAATTCCGATTACCCAAACCTGCGCGTGATCGTGATTGACGATGGGTCTAAAGATCGTACGCTGGCAGTGGCGCGTGCTGCATTCATTCCTGAGGAAAAAGCTGGAAAGGTTCTCATCCTTACCAAGGAGAATTCCGGTAAGGCGGAAGCGCTCAATTATGGCATCGAGCATATTCAGGATGCAGAGCTTTTCGTGGGCATTGACGCCGATACGATCATCGCCGGTGACGCCATCTCGCGACTGGTGCCACATTTCATCAATCCCAAGGTGGGGGCTATCGCAGGCAACGCCAAGGTGGGAAACCGGGTGAATTTGTGGACGCGCTGGCAGGCACTGGAATACATCACCAGCCAGAACTTCGAGCGCCGTGCGTTGGATGTGCTGGGTGCGGTCAGCGTGGTGCCGGGAGCGATTGGAGCGTGGCGTGTTTCCGCCGTGCGCGAGGTGGGCGGGTACCAGATTGATACAGTCGCCGAGGATGCCGATCTGACGATGGCTTTATTGCGCCGCGGCTACCGTGTGGAATATGAAGATCTGGCGTTGGCCTACACCGAGGCTCCGACCAATGCGAATGGGCTGATGCGCCAGCGTTTCCGTTGGTCGTTTGGAATTCTGCAGGCGGTCTACAAACATAGCGGGGTTTTCGCGCGAAAAGGGGCGCTGGGGTTTGTCGCGCTGCCGAACATTGTGATTTTCCAGATTCTGCTGCCACTGGTGTCGCCGCTGATCGACATCATGTTTGCCTTCGGCGCCCTCTGGTATTTCATTCAGAAACATTTTCATCCGGACTCCACTGATCCTTCGAGTTTTCACAAACTGGTTGCGTTCTTCTTCGCCTTCCTGGTGATTGACTTTCTGGCGTCAGCCCTGGCATTCGCGCTCGAACGACACCGGCCTGATGACAAAGAAGACCCGTGGCTGCTGAGCCAGGTGTGGCTGCAGCGCTTCGCCTACCGGCAGGTATTTTCGGTAGTGCTGTTCAAGACGCTGAAGCGCGCGCTGGAAGGCAGAAAATTTGCCTGGGATAAATTGGAACGGACGGCGGCCGTGAAGCGGGTCGCGTCGGAGGATCGGGAGTCGGTGAACGTGCCGTAGGACCCTGCTGTTTTGAGTGTTATGGCCTGTTACCGACAGTTATGATGATGTACCGTGTTGCGGAGCCTGTTTCAACAATGCCAAACGGTGACCCAGATTTCAATGTGAAAGAGGTGGAGCGGTTTTTCAGTGCGTTGGCACCCGTTTTGGAAGTTTTCGCCCAAAGACACAATCTGCGACTTGAGAAGTACTACCACCAAGAACCTTCGTGGGGATTCCTGTTCAGACACCCATCGGGTGGTGTCGCTAAGATTGCGGTACAGCGCGCCAATGAAGCGACCTTCTGTATTCTTTCCGATTGGTGGTATGACGATTTCGACGCGGCAACACGCTTTCTTAGAACCGCCAGCGTTGGGCCGATGCCGCCGAACTCGGAACTCGCCGTTGAGCTTGAGAAGGCGTTGTCGGAACTACTGTCATGGCGATTTGGCGATTGGCACGAGCGTCATACGGGATACACAAATTGGCGAAAGACTTGGACGAAGGAACAGTTTCAAAAACTCCCTGCTCAGTACCCGCAACCGCTCGCTTGATGCGGACTGCCGGGACAGTGAAAACAGCCAACTGTTGAAACATCGCCATTACACTCATCGTCGGGTCGATCCGTGCTAGAGCTAGCGAAACAATAGCGGTGCAAATTCCGCTAGATTCCGCCGCCAAACCATCCAGGTGTGCTCCCCCGGCGTTTCGATTTCTGTAGCCTTCACCCCTTTGGACTTGAGCCATTCCCGCAGGTTGCGGTTGATGGTGATCAGATGATCCTCGGTGCCGCAGGCGATCCATAGCAGATGAAGTTGCTGGTTTGCTTTCGCATCGAGCGAAGGAAAATCTTTCGCGAAGACTTCGGGGATCCCGCCGGAACTGAAGGCACCGATCCAGGAAAACTTGTCGAGATGGTTCAGGCCGGTAAGCAGAGATTCGGAGCCACCCATCGAGAGTCCGGCAATGGCGCGGGCATTGCGATCCTGGGTGATGCGATATTCTGTCTCGACTTGCGGCATTACCTCGGTGAGGAGAGCTTCGGAGAACTTCCTGAAGTTGGCATCACGCAATTCGGTGTGGCTCCACGCGCCCCAACCTAACCGCACAAAATCCATGGTGCCGTAGCCTAGCGGCATCACGATGATCATTGGCTTGGCCTTGCCTTGGGCGATCAAGTTGTCGAGAATCACGTTGGCGCGGCCGACGGCGGTCCATCCGCTTGCATCGTCACTGAAGCCGTGCAGAAGGTAGAGAACCGGATACTTCTTCTTGGGCGAGCTTTCGTATTCCGGCGGAGTGTAGACGTAGTAATCGCGCTCATCGTTTGCTACGGCCGACTTGTAAAAGTGGTGATGCACTTCGCCATGCGGAACGTCGTTCAATTCCCAGGGGAGGGACGGTGGCCCAGGAACGTGTGCAGCACTCGCAGTGTCCAGGAGGTTCGGCACCAGCAAGGGATTTGAAGGGTCGATCAAGCGCACGCTGTCAGCGACGAAGGAATAACCGTAATAATCGGGAGCAAGAGAGGCTGTGGTTAGACTCCAGACGCCCTGGTCATCCTTCTGCATAGCTTGCGGCCCGGCGCCTTCGAGGTCGAGTTCCACGTCTTTTGCGCTGGGCGCACGGAAGCGGAACGTCACACTGCCGTCAGAGTGCACCTCGGGAGAAACCACGGGGAGGGTGCGAGCAGGAGGCGGTGCGTGCTTAGCCTGTTGAGCTACTACGAACCCGGAGAGACAAAACAGAAGCAAAGACAGGTACTGGAAAATGGGGTGAGGCTGCATTGCGTGCTCCGTAACGGAGGGAACGATAATGGTTATTGTTTCTGCGCCGCCACTTCCAGGCGCGTCTCGGCTTTGTGCATGGCGTTAAGAGCGCGCTCAACATCCACATTCGTGTCGCCGCTGGTGAGGCGCTGTTCGGCACGGGCTTTGGCTTTGCGGGCGCGCTCCACATCGATCTCGGAAGGGCGCTCGGCGGTTTCGGCGAGAATCGTTACTTTATCCGGCAGCACTTCCGCAAAGCCCCAGGCGACCGCGAGATGCTGCTCCTGTCCGCCATCGCGAAAAGTGATTTCGCCCACTGCCAGTTCGGTGATGAGCGGAGCGTGTCCGGGCAGGACGCCCAGATATCCGTTCTTGCCGGGGATCTGAACTTCCGCAGCCGTCGTCTCGACAACTTTCTTTTCCGGCGTGACGATCTCGAGTTGGAAAGTATCTGCCATCAGTTCTCAGTTCTCAGTTCTCAGTTCTCAGCCAACCCGTTGACTGAACGCTGATCACTGGGCCACTGACTCTTACGCTGCTGCTTTCATCTTCTCTGCCGCTTCCAGCACTTCTTCGATTGGGCCCTTCATGTAAAAGGCTTGCTCGGGGATGTCGTCGTATTTGCCTTCGACAATGGCCTTGAAGCCTTTCACGGTGTCGGCAATCTTGACATAGCGTCCCGCCGCTCCGGTAAACTGCTCGGCCACGTGGAAAGGCTGCGAAAGGAAGCGTTGAATTTTTCGCGCGCGCGCCACGGTGAGCTTCTGATCTTCGCTGAGTTCGTCGATACCGAGAATCGCGATGATGTCCTGCAGGTCTTTATACGTCTGCAGTGTTCTCTTCACCGACTGCGCCACGTCGTAATGCTCCTGGCCGACGATGCGCGGATCGAGAATGCGCGAGGTCGAAGCCAGCGGATCGACGGCGGGATAAATTCCGATTTCAGTCAAGGCGCGGGAAAGCACTGTAGTCGCATCGAGGTGAGCGAAGGTTGTGGCTGGGGCGGGATCGGTCAAATCGTCGGCGGGAACGTAGATTGCCTGTACCGAAGTGACCGAACCTTTCTTGGTCGATGTGATGCGCTCCTGCAGTTCGCCCATTTCCGTCGCCAGGTTTGGTTGGTAGCCCACGGCGCTGGGCATGCGGCCCAGCAGCGCCGACACTTCCGAACCGGCTTGTGTGAAACGGAAAATGTTGTCGATGAAGAGAAGCGTGTCCGCGCCCTCGGCGTCACGGAAGTATTCGGCGACGGTCAGGCCGGTCAGCGCAACGCGCAAGCGGGCGCCGGGAGGCTCCGTCATTTGTCCATAGATGAGCGCGGCTTTTGATTCCGCCGGCTTGCCGGGCTTGATCACGCCGGATTCTGTCATTTCCAGCCAAAGATCGTTGCCTTCGCGGGTGCGCTCGCCGACGCCGGCAAACACGGAGTAACCGCCGTGCTGCTTGGCGACGTTGTTGATCAGCTCCATGATGACGACGGTCTTGCCGACACCGGCGCCGCCAAACAGGCCAATCTTGCCGCCCTTCAGGAATGGTTGAATGAGATCGACAACCTTCACGCCGGTCTCGAACATTTCCGCCGTGGTGGCCTGCTCGTCGAAGGCTGGAGCCAAGCGATGAATCGGCATGCGTTCTTTGTACTCGATGGGGCCAAGTTGATCGACGGGCTCGCCGATCACATTCATCACGCGGCCCAGCGTGCCGCGGCCCACGGGAACGGAAATCGGGCCGCCTTGATCGATGGCATTCATGCCGCGCACCATGCCGTCGGTGGCTTCCATTGCGATGCAACGCACGCGGCCCTCGCCGAGGTGCTGCTGCACTTCGAGAATCACGTTGATGGGAGTGGGCACGGTAAAACCGTCACTGACGACTTTCAGGGCTTGATAAATAGGCGGAAGATGGCCTTCGTGAAATTGCACGTCGACGGCCGGCCCCGCGATTTGGATGACATGTCCGATATTTTGTGGCATAAATTCAGCTTCTAGCTGCTAGCTCCTGGCTCTTAGCTAATCGTTCTAGTCTGTCTGCACGCATGCGGAGTAACCCGCGAATTTCTCAGTGACAAATTTCATTTTGCTAGAAGCTAGTAGCGAGAAGCTAATAGCTTCTTCTTACATTGCGGCAGCGCCGCTCACGATCTCGATAATCTCTTTTGTGATCTTCGCCTGGCGCGCCCGGTTCATGGCGAGCGTGAGCGAATCGATCATGTCCGTGGCGTTGCTGGTCGCGGAATCCATAGCGGTCATGCGCGCGGCGTGCTCGGCCGCGACCGATTCAAGAAGAGCACGGAAAATCTGGATCGCGACATACTTCGGCAACAACGCCCGGAATAATTCCTCGGGCGATTGCTCGTAAATGTAATCCACCTGGGCGGTTCCGAATTGCGATGCCCCCGGTTCGCCTGCCGACTGGGAGCTGCGCAGGCCCACGCCCGCGCTGATTGCGGCTTCCTTAGCTCTCTTTTTTTCTTCTTCCGTCATCTCCTCGGCGAGGCGGACGGTCTGTTCGCCGATCTGCTCGACGGGAAGAATCTGTTCCACGATCAGGCGCTGCGCAATTACGGACTTGAATTCGTTGAAGACAACGTAGACCGCATCGATCTCTTCGCGCTGATAACGGCCGATCACGCTCTCCGCTAAAGAACGGGCCTGGGAAAATTCCAGCTTGCCGAGAACGCCAACATGTTCTCCGGTAATTTGTATGGGGCCGGCACGCTCGGCGGTCTCCGGCAGAGTTTCCAGCGATTCTTCAGGCTCGGCCAGGCTGCGCGTCTGGACCGGAGCAGCCGGATAGCGCCTGCGCAGGAAGTCGCGGCCTTTGCGGCCGATCGCTTCAATGTCGACATTCTTCCCAGCTTTCGATTCGAGAAAACGCGTGGCGGCCTTGGTGACATTGGCGCTGAATGCGCCTGCCAGCCCCTTGTCGCCAGTGACCACGATCAGCAGAATGTTTTTCTCTTCGCGCTGAGCCAGCAAGGGATGTTTGGGCTCGCCCGTCTCAGGATCATAGATCTCAGCGCGCGACACAAGCGACTTCAGCACATTCGTCAACATGCGGGCATAGGGACGCGCCGCCATGGTGCGATCCTGGGCGCGACGCAACTTGGCCGCCGAGACCACCTTCATGGCCTTGGTGATCTGCCGCGTGTTCACCACGCTGCGGATACGGCGACGAATGTCGAGAATGTTTGCCATTGAAAAACCAGTTTCAGTTCTCAGTTGCCAGTTCTCAGTTAAAACCAGCCGGCTCTACGTTCTTGCTAAGAACTGAGAACTGGGAACTGAGAACTATCACTTCGCCACTGCTTCACGCTCCGATACGAATTGCTGCTTCGCCTGCTTGATGACATCGCTTAGCTGCGCCTTCAAGCCGTCATCGAGAATTTTTTTCTCCATGATCGTGCGCAGCAGGGCGGAGTTGGTGGCGTCTACATACTTGTAAAGTTCTTTCTCGAAGTCGCGGACTTGATTCACCGGGAGATCGTCAAGAAATCCTCCTGTACCCGCGAAGATAATCAGAATCTGCTTCGAGAAGGGCAGCGGCGAAAACTGATCCTGTTTCAGTAGTTCGACCAAGCGCTGGCCGCGATTGAGTTGCGCTTGCGTGGCCTTATCGAGATCGCTGCCGAAGGAGGCGAATGCCGCCAGTTCGCGGTATTGGGCCAGTTCCAGCTTGAGCGTTCCGGCGACTTGCCGCATAGCCTTGATCTGCGCGCTGCCACCGACACGGCTCACGGACAGACCTACGTTCACCGCAGGACGGACACCTTGGTTGAACAAATCTGTTTCCAGATAAATCTGGCCGTCGGTAATGGAAATTACGTTGGTCGGAATGTAGGCGGACACGTCCCCGGCCTGAGTTTCGATGACGGGAAGGGCGGTGAGCGATCCGCCGCCATTTTTGTCGCTGAGTTTTGCCGAACGTTCGAGCAAACGCGAGTGGAGATAGAAGACGTCTCCGGGATAGGCCTCGCGCCCCGGAGGACGGCGCAAGAGCAGCGAGATTTCGCGGTAGGAGGCGGCGTGTTTCGACAAGTCGTCGTAGATGACGAGCGCGTGGCGTTTGGTGTCGCGGAAATATTCCCCGATGGCGCACGCGGCGTACGGAGAAATGTACTGCATGGGCGCGGGTTCCGACGCCGATGCCGCGACGACGATGGTGTACTCCATCGCGCCCGCGTCTTCGAGAATTTTTACGACCTGGGCGATCGACGAGCGCTTTTGCCCGATCGCATTGTAGATGCAGATGAGGTCGTTGCCCTTGCTGTTGATGATGGTGTCGAGGGCGACGGCGGTCTTGCCGGTCTGGCGGTCGCCGATGATCAACTCGCGCTGACCGCGGCCGATGGGGATCATGCTGTCGATGGCTTTCAGTCCGGTGGCCATAGGCTCGCGCACTGGCTGGCGGTCGATGACGCCGGGCGCGAGGCGCTCGAGAGCGATAAATTTGTCGGTGGTGATGGGGCCTTTGTCATCGATGGGACGGCCGAGCGAGTCGACGACGCGGCCGACCATGGCCTCGCCCACGGGCACGCTTATGATGCGGCCAGTGCGCTTCACTTCGTCACCTTCCTTGATCTCGGTGTATTCGCCGAGCAGCACCACGCCGACCTGGTCTTCTTCCAGGTTCATTGCGATGCCTGCCACGCCGTGTGGAAAGGAAAGGAGTTCGCCGGCCATGACTTTGTCGAGTCCATAGACGCGGGCAATGCCGTCGCCCAGCGTGATGACGGAGCCGGTTTCGTCCACGGAGATCTTGGTTTCGTAGTTCTCGATCTGCTCGCGGATCAGTTTGCTTATTTCGTCTGCTTTGATCTGTGCCATAAGTAGCTCTCAGCTCAGCGATCAGCCTTCAGCTTAATCCTTCGCAGTACGGCCAACATCCGATGGCTAATTGCCGCTGATCTGTTCCCGAATTTTTTCCAACCGGCCTTTTACCGAACCGTCGTAAATCGTGCTGCCCAGGCGGACTACGGCGCCTCCGAGTAAGGACGTATCCTGCGCGTAGTGGGCGCGGACTTTCTTGCCGGTCAGCTTTCCGACTTGGGTTTCGAACTCGCGCTTTTCTGTATCGACCAATTCGCGGACAGTCGTGATCTCCGCTTCAGCGAAACCTAGCCTCGCGTCGAGTTCTTTCACCAACTGCGTGATCACGGGATCGAGAAAATGGATTCGGCGATGATCGATCAGGACCGCAACCAGGTTTCTTGCCTGCTTGGAAATTCGGTCGCGCTCGGCAATCACGTCCAGCACGCGGCGTTTCTGGTCGGCGGGAATCGCGGGATTCTCCCACACGCGGCGCAGGTCTGAGCTCTCGGCTAGCAGAGCGGCGATCGCGCGCAAGTCGGAGAGGGCGCGATTCACATCGAGATGCGAGCCGAGGACGACGTCGGCAAAGGCACGGGAATATGTGCTGGCGACCGAAGCCATGCTCTAGTGCCCGTCCTTTCCCGGCCCGTCTCCCGATTTTGCGGAAGACGATACGCCCAGCTGGCTGGCAAAATTTCGCACCAGCGCCTGATCGGTGGCAGCATCCACATGAATCTGCTTCTGCGCCAGTGCAACCGCTAAATCCCCGGCATAGGCCGTGAGCTCGCGCCGCGCCGCTTTGGCCGCGGCGGCAATTTCCTGCTGCGCCGATTCGACGATCTTGCGCTTATCTTCCTGGGCGGCGGCCTGAATGCGCGCTTCTTCCGCGGCAGCTTCCTTTTCCGCGGCGTCGCGCATCATGCCAATTTCTCCATCCAGCTTCATCAGTCGCGATTCGATTTCAGCTAGCCTCCGGCGAGCTTCTTCGCTGGCCTTCTGCGCCTCCTGCATCGCCTTCTGGATGGCCGCGGTGCGCGCGGCGAAAATTCCCGGCAAATATTTGCGACTGGCCCAGAAAATCACTCCCGCGATCAGGGCAAAATTCAGCAGCACGCTCACCCAGTAGGCGTGGCGCAGGCTGAGACCTGTCCACTTGGCGATCAGCCTCACAGATGACGATTGCTTGAATTCTGCAGTTTCGTCTTTTTCTTCACCCGCAACTTCGCGGGACTCGTGCACCAGTTGCTGTCCGAAGCTGCGCTGCGGGGGCGCCTGCCGGACCTCGTGCTGCTGCGGATCGGTCGCAGGATTCTGCTGCGCGTGCAACGGCGGCGCGATTATGCCGACAAGAATCACTGCGAGAAACGCCACAAAGCTCAGGCGGATCGTTTTCTTAAGCATCATCCTCTTCTTAAGCATCATCCTCGAGATCGCGCAGGTTGACATCAGCGTGCGGCTCCAGCCGGCTGCAATACGCGGCGCATGATTTCTGCGGCCAGAGCTTGAACTTGGCCCTGCAACCCGGCCTGGGCCGCCTCGCGATCTTTCTCGATATCGGCCTTCGCGGCCTGCACCTGCGCCTGGGCCTGGATACGGGCTTCGTGCATGGCGGCGGCACGCGAGTCCTGCGCTGCCTTGCGGCGGGCTTCCTGCGCGCGGAATAATACAGCCCGCGCCTCACGCAGCCGCTGTTCGTATTCGGTGGTGCGCGCTTCAGCGGCGGCGATATCAGCCCTGGATTTCTCGACTGCGCCTTCGGTTTTGCTGCGGCGCTCATCGAGCACGCGCCGCAAAGGCTTATGGACGATAGTCGTATAAAGCGCGTAGAGCAGCGCCAGCAGAATTATGGTCGGTATGGATCCGAGCAGTAATCCGCTTAGTTGACGTAGCGTTTCATCCATTGAATGCGCTATACAGGGAAATGAGGGCTATGAAAACTGATAAGTCTAACGTCCGAAGGAGTTTATGTCAACGCAAAGGGCTTGGTTTTCGGGCAGTTCCTGGGGCGGCGGAAGTCCCAGGGCGGGAGAATTTTGATTTGTCAAGTCCTAACCATGGAGCGCCGTGCAGAAACTTGCAACTAACGCTTGACTTCCCGGGAAAGAGGGTTAGCATTGAAGCATCACCTCCGATCCAATTCAGGATCGAATGGGCCGATAGCCAAGGAATGTCACCGCTTCTTGGTTGCCGGCCCATTTAAATTGGAGGGCGCCTCGAGGTGGCGACCGAGAAGGGACTGAAAGCTCCCAAGACAGCGACGCTAGCAACGAACGAGCGATCCCGCCCATAAGCTCAACGGTGTCTAAACGTATTGTGAAGCGGATCCGCTACGCCTTGCTACTCCCGGTGCTGCATCTGCTAATTGTTGCCCTTCCAATGTTCCATCGTGCTCAAATGCTCTGGGACTATATTCCTACGGCTCAGCGAGCAGAGGACTACGAGAAGGACCATCCACCGACCGGCGCAGCCGGCGACTATAGCTGGAACTGTTATGAGTACCGTGTGTCTAACACCGATCGGGTGATCGTCGCAGCAGAGTTTCCTGTGGCAGTTCTCGTCGGCTTCGACCAAGAATGTTGGCCAGCGCTAGTCCGTCCGATCCTCAACCGGCTGTTGAAATTCCGTGTCAGGGTGTCGAGCCGCCTGATCCTGATTGACTGTCTATTCTTGGCTGACACTCTTGCATTGTGGTTCCTGATTGGCCGGTGGCTCGATTTGTTGAACAAGCGGACGGTTACGATGCGATGGTGGATCGTTCTTGTTGCGGTTATTTCTGGCGGAGGTATCGTCATGGTCCCGGCGGTATTTCACGGTGACGGCTTGGTTGAGCATGTCAGCATCTTGACGGGAATGGCGGTCGTCCTCGCTTGGCTGGCGCTGCTGGTGACGTTCGCTTTCGTAGGGATCAAAAAGACTTGGGCAGTGTTAAGGGCGCCAAAATAACCAAGCAGTTGACACGCGATCGCCCTTACCCCGCCACCCACTCCCTCACCCTTCTCACCACCGACTCCGGCGCCTCCACTTCCAGTTCTACTGTACCGTCTTTGTATTCCCGGGAATAGATTCGCGCCTTGGCTTCGAGCAGGGCCAGCGTCTTGCCTTCTTTCTGTGGAATGCGGAGATGCACGCGGCTGACGCGATCTTCGTCGATCATGGCATCGATGCGTTCTAATAGCTTCTCCAGGCCTATGCCCTCGGCGGCCGAAACATAAACCGTATTCGCATTATCGCGATCGGCGTCACGCACCAGGCTCTCGGCCACTTCCACATCGAGCAGGTCAACTTTATTCATCACGCGAAGGCGCGGCTTTTTTTCTGCTTCCAGCTCTTTCAGAACGATTTCCACCTGCGCGTCCTGCTCGGCAGAAAGGCGGCTGCTAGCGTCGGAGACATGCAGGATCAGTGAGGCGCGCTGTACTTCCTCGAGCGTGGCGCGGAAGGCTGAGACCAGCGTGTGCGGCAGACTCCGGATGAATCCTACGGTGTCAGAGAGCAGAACCTTGCGCTTCGAGGGCAGAACGACGGCACGGATTGTGGGATCGAGGGTGGCAAACATGCGCGGCGAGGCGAGGACCGCGGCTTGCGTGAGAGCGTTGAACAGCGTGGACTTTCCAGCGTTGGTATAGCCCACAAGCGCGACGGTCGCTACCGGCGCGGATTCGCGCCGCTGCCGTTGCTGGGCACGGATGCGGCGAACGTTTTCCAGTTGCTGTTCGACATGGCGAACGCGGCGGTAAATCTTTCGACGGTCGGTTTCCAGTTGGGTTTCACCGGGACCGCGGGTACCGATGCCGCCGCCGAGTTGCGACATTTCGATGCCGCGCCCGGCAAGCCGCGGTAACAGGTATTGCAGCTGCGCCAACTCCACCTGCAACTGGCCCTCCCGGGTGCGGGCGTGGCGCGCGAAAATGTCGAGGATGAGTTGCGTCCGGTCGATCACGCGCCGCTTGACGATCCTCTCGATGTTGCGCTGCTGCGATGCGGTGAGATCGTGATCGAAGAGGAGCAGGTCGGCATTCACCGAGGCGGCCGCGCCGGCGATCTCCTCCAGCTTGCCTGCGCCGATCAACGTGGCGGGATCGGGGCGGTCGCGGCGCTGCAGAATTTCACCGACAACTTTCGCGCCTGCACTTCCCGCCAGCGTGCGCAGTTCGGCGAGAGATTCTTCTGCGTCAAATTCTGGAATGCTTGGTTTATTGGTGGTGGGCTTTGCCGAGGCATGGGCCGGAATTCCAGCTTTGCCATTCGGAGCGGGCTGAATGGTGGCGGCATCGCGCGCGGCCTGCGCCTGCGCCGTGACTTTTGCCCCACTGCGGGCGCGCGTGCGCACGTCGAGGCCAACCAGGAATGCGCGTTCCTGGGAATCCGCGGGAAGAACGGGCGCAGTGCCGGGAGGCATACGTCCGGCAACGGGCGTGCGTGCGCGAGTCTTCTTGGGATGTGCCTTGCGCAATCCGAAAATGCCTTATCCTTCAGTACCGGAAGCGCTCGCCGCCGACGCCGTAGCCGGGGCCGATGAGGAGGCCGTTGCGGTTCCGGCCACAGCCTTCCCGTCGGAATGGACTGCGTGCGTACCGTGCGGCAGCGGACGGCCCATCACCACGGTCGAGATGGCGTGCTTGAAGATCAGTTGCTCTTGTCCGTTGGCCTCCAACACTACGGAATATTTGTCGAAGGAACGAATGCGGCCCGTCAGCTTTACTCCGCTCAGCAGATAAATCGTGATGCTCAGTCTCTCTTTTCGGGCCGTGTTAAGGAAGGAATCCTGAATGTTCTGCGCCGGCTTATTGCTATCCATAGCCGATCTCCTTAGATTTTGACCTGCGAACTATCCAGCGGCTCCTTCGGCGTGCCAAAGGAGCAGCTCAAAACAAACAGCGTTTCCTCGCGGCCTTCCGCTCAAGGAATACGGGGGGACAACCTGCTTTTGGCCTCACCGCTCCGATTTTCCGAGGCTGCGCCACCGAGCAGGTAACTGCGAGTACAATACGGCGTCCTGATGCTCTTTTCAACCTGGAACTTTGCACAAGTTGCCAATTGTTTCAGGTTTGTTTCAATGTGGAAGCTGCTGCGTTGTGTACAATCGGCCCGGTGGGCAGATTCCACGCCCGTTAAATCTGAGGAGGCAGCATTCTTATGGCAGGCGCCGCGCTCGCAACGTTTCTTGGACCGCAGATCAATATCCCCTCCGACGTCAAGACGAACGTCGAGATGCTTTTGCGCTGGGTACACTTCCTGGCCGGGATCACGTGGATCGGGCTGCTCTACTTCTTCAATCTGGTCAACGTTCCGCTGATGAAAGAACTGGACGGCGCGACCAAGGGAAAAGTGATGCCCGCGCTTATGACGCGCGCCCTGATGTGGTTTCGGATGTCGGCGGCGCTGACGGTGCTGGCCGGACTCAGCTACTGGGAAATCATTGTGAGTTCCGATGTCCACAACGCTCAAGCCCTGGGACTGAGCCCGTCACATGGCGCGGTGATGGGCAGTTTTTTTCTGATCTGGACAATTGTGTGGGGAGTGCTTTACGCGTGCCTGATCCCCGGCAAAGGAATCTTCGACAACGGCGCATTTGTGGGAGTCGTTTACGCGGTAGTCGTCGCGGTGGCGGCCTGGCTCTTCCTAAGCTTGAACAGCCACGGCTGGGAGAGCAGCCGGCTGCTTTCCATCGGCATCGGCGGCGGCATCGGGTGGGTGATGCTGCTGAATGTCTGGGGAGTGATCTGGCGCATCCAGAAACGGATGATTCAATGGACCCGTGACAACGCGACCAACGGCACACCCATGCCGGACAAGGCCATGGCCATGGCACGGCAAGCCTTCCTTGCCAGCCGCGCCAATGCCTGGTTGTCCGTGGTGATGCTGTTCTTTATGGGGGCGGCCAGTCATTACCCGATGTTCGGGAAGTGAGTACGGAAGAAATATATCCGACAAGAAAACGGGCCGACTCGAGAGTCGGCCCTGAGGTTTCGCCGAGAAGCTACTTTAGAAATCGATCCGCAACGCGACCTGTAGCACACGCGCATCGTTTGCGGTCGTGGTAATAACGCCGAAGTTGCCTCCCGCCGAAAATGGGCTGGAGATGTCCGCAGTGGCGTTTGTACCCGGCAAACCGAGGTTTGTGTGGTTGAAAACGTTGAATGCATCTCCACGGAGTTCCACTCCGACCTTCTCCGTGACGGGGAAGTGCTTTGCGAGTCCCAAATCCACATCGAAAAAGTGTGGACCTCTTAGGTTATTACGACTGCCGGCCTGCAAACCCAGCGGACCTGTGAACGCACCGACCGCCGCGTCGGGGTTAGAAAAGAGCTGGATCTGCGGAAATCCCGAGGTCGGGTTAACGGCCACATGAGGATTTGTTGCGATCGCAGCGTTGTTGCCGTCGAAAACGGCAGGGGCGTTGTCGGCGAAGCTGATGGGAAAAGCATTGGCAACGGTCTGAAAGGCCAAACCTGTCTGCCATGTGGTTATTCCGGAAATCTGCCAGCCTCCCAGTACCTCATCCGCCCACCGCGGAATGGTGCTTCCGAAAGCTCTCCCGCGACCTACGGGGATCTGATACAAGACGTCGGATGTGATCACGTGAGTTACGTCAAAATCAGAGTTGCCGTAGCAGACGCCGATATTGATCGCGTCGCACATGATGCCGCCCGCGCCATTCGATCCAAATGCCTGGTTGGCCGGCGCAGAAATGTTGTCAAGAGAATGCGACCACGTATAGTTCACGTCAAACTGCAGTCCCTGTGATAACCTCTTGTGTAACTGAATGAGCAGGCCGTTATAGTTTGAATAACCCTTGTTGGTGATATAAAGCTGCGTTCCGAATTGCGGAGCAAGTCCCACTCCCACGGGCAGAACACCCGCTCCTCCCAGAGCCTGCACTGTATCTCCAAGATCGCCACGGAACACCAGCGCGTTGAGAATGTCCGCTACAAACTGCGAGCAATTCGGTTCCGGGCTTGGGAAACCAAATATAACCGAGACACCGCCACAGTTCGTACCATAGTGGTTTTCGGAAGCTGCTGTCATTTGGTTCTCAAAGAACGGCTGGGGTGTTACCGTTCCGTTTCCTTGTCTAACTTGCTGCGACAGACTGGCAAAAGCCGCCGCCAAGTGTTGGCCAGACGTTGTATCTGTGAAATCCACGACCTGCCCCGCATCGGCCTGAGTCAACAGGCGATGCGCAAAGCGGCCGATATACGTCGCTTCCAAAAGAAAGTGCCCCGGAAGTTCACGCTGTACCCCAAAGCTAATCATCTCCGAATAGGGTACTTTCAAATGGGGGTCAATGGCGTAATTGAACAATCCCGCCCCAGTTAGCTCTCCAGTGGGCACTCCACTTGTCGTAAACGGTGCATAAGGCAGGGTCACCGTTGGCGCAGGAGCGACGCTGCCAGCAGGCAGCGTTCCAACGGGAGTAAACCTGGGATCGCTGCTCAGCGCTTGCGTGGCCGATTCCCCGAACCCATAGTTCACTGCGGTCGAGTTCTGGAAGATGTACGCGTATTGGTCTTGCAGGAAGTTCAGCGCGTTAGTCACCGGATGATCAAAGATGACCCCGGCCCCGCCGCGTATGACGGTTTTCCTGTCGCCAAGGAGGGTTCCCAAAAATCCGTCTTTCGAAGACGGGCTGTACGAAAAACTGACCTTCGGGGCAAAATCATGCCAATCGGGGTGATAGAGCCCGGGGCCATGATTCGCCTTGCCAGACAGACCATATGCGACCACCGGGGCCACGGAGAAGTTATCTGCCCCCGATCCGCCGGCTTGGCCGGCTGCAAGCCGCGGATCAATCACCTGGTCGAACCCAACACTGGGAGTCGATTCAAGCCCATGCACCTCGTACGGGACTCCGTAATACTGATAGCGCAGACCGTAGGTTAGCGTAAGGTCGGGTGTTGTTTTCCACGAATCCTGCAAATAGGTCTCGGTTTCATAGTACCGATACTGGCGAGTGTGCCCGGTGCCCTGCGCCAACGCTTGCAACCGCGCATTGTAGTTGTAGCTGGTGTCAACAAAACCAATTCTTCCCAACGCAAAGGTGAAGGCGCTATCCCAATCAAGCTGCGCGCCCGCAGTTGCTTGAAGATCCGCCGGCCGAAGGTTAGAAGTTAAACTGCTCAGGCCACCTCCCAATCCGAAGCTTGAGTCGTTGAAATCATTAAGCAGTTTGTCGGTGGTCTTGATCGGCTTGAACGTTCCACCGAATTGAAACGTATGCTTGCCGCGAACCCAGGTGAAGTCGTCGCGAAACACGGGAATCGGTACTGTGCGCCCCTGAGTGCTTCCATCCAGATAAGGCGCGGATAGGAGGTTACCGTTTTCGCCGTTGTTATCGAAAATCTCATACTGGTTGACTCCCACAGGATTGTAAAGAGTGTTGAAGCTGAGTTCCTGGCGAGTCTCCCCGTAAATGAACTGGTTGATCTTTGTGTTGCTAATGGTCCAGGTGTGGCCAAAAACGTAGGCATAGCTGTGGTCAATAACCGCCTTTGTTAGCGGGTCGCCTGCGAACTGGATGGAAGGGGTACCGACGAAGCCATCGTCGGTTTCGCGCACCAGGCTTCCCCTCACAAAGATCTTCATTTTGCTCGTGATATTTGCGTCAATGCGGGCGACATAGTCGTTCAAAGTCTGGTTGGTTGGGGCGTCGTATACATAGCCCCCAGTGTTGATGCCGTCCCCAAGGGCAGTGCTGTTCGAGTGCGGATAACGCCCTTGGATAAAGTTCATAAGCGTGGAAGACCACCCAATCCCTTTGGGATCAAGCGCCGCTACCTGCGTCGGCGTTAAGGTTGTAATCCCGCCACCGGAATTGATGTAGGAGACGTCGCCGTTACGGAACGAATCCAACGGCACGACTTGAGAGTTGCTAGCTTGGTGAGCGTCTCTTCGGCCTTCATAGTTAAAGAAGAAAAACAACTTATCTTTCCATATTGGCCCGCCCAAGTCGCCACCGAACTGGTTGCGCACTAGCTGTTCCCTAGGGACCTTCGGGCTAGCAAAGTTGTTGAAGAAGTTATTGGCTTCGAAATCCGTGTTCCGGTTGTACTCGTACAGAGCACCGTGAAATTGATTGCTGCCACTCTTGGTCACAAGATTGATCTGTGCACCGCTGCCTCGGCCCTCGGCCGACAGCGGATTGGCGACTTCTCCGCGGAATTCTTGGACTGAGTCCACGGGCGCATTCGCCACAGTTGTGAAGGCAAAACCGCCCGCAAAATCGTTGATGTCCAGTCCGTCTAAACTGACATTGCCTTGATCACTTCGCGCGCCTGCCGTTGCGCCGTCGCGGCTCTGGTTAGGGTCGTCACCGCTGGCCGCCGAAATCACGCCCGGTTGTAGCCGCATCAGTGCGGCAGGATTATCACGGATCTGCACCGGCAACTCATGCACCAGGTTCATGTCAAAGCTGTTCCCCACGCTAGCATCCGTCGTGTCCAAAGATACTGCGCTGCTCTCGCCCTTCACTTCGATGGTGGTTGAGCTCGCACCTATTTTCAATTCCGCGTTTTGCGTGTGCGTTGTGTTGACGGCGAGATACAACTTCGGAATCACCACTGTATCGAAGCCTTCCTTGGCGAAGGTCACCTGGTAGCCAGGTCCCGGCAGGAGATCATGGAACGTATAGGCGCCCACGGAGTTCGTCTTGGCCTGATAGCTGGTGTTGGTCTTCGTATCCAGCAGTGTCACGTTCACGTCTGGGACCACCGCGCCGCTGGAATCGGTGACCACGCCGGTCAGGGAGGCCACATCCTGTGCGGCCGAGGTTGTGGGAATGGCCAGCAGAAGGGCCAGCGTGAGCGTAGCAAGAAAGACTCGGGTCAGAACCGAGCGAAAGGCGAATTCCATTGATCTTTCTCCTAAGGCAACTGATCTCCAAGGGAGACCCGCAGCTTGTATGTCTTTCAACGATCTAATTTTGCAAAGGCAACGGGCAGGTGAGACGCAGCTGTACCGGGGTGGGAAGCAGCTAAGCTTCCAAAGGCGCGATAGCATAACACCCTTACAAGTCATATACATGCTGTCAGGACGGGGAGGGGCGTGAAGTCAAGACACAGATTTTCGGAGGCATTCTATGATTGTTGGAAGATTTGTGGCTTGGGGGAACCCGCAAACCTGATTGCACCTTGGATGTACATCGAGGAAAGAAAACGGGGAACCTTTCGGCTCCCCGCCCTGAAGTTTACTGCAACCGCCTAGAAGCTGACTCGCAACGAGAATTGCCCGAATCGGCGCTCGTCGTTGTTGCCGCCTTCGGCGAGGCTATTCAGACCGCCCTTGAGACCCGTAACTGATATTGGCCCCGGCCCGGTGGCAGCGATAAGGAAGGTGTTCACATACATGTTGTGGTGGTTGAAAATGTTGAAGCCTTCAGCGGCGAAGGTTAATCCGACCCGCTCGGTGACTTTGAAATTCTTATGCAGTGCCATATCGAAGTTCCACGCACCCGGTCCGCGAAATGCGTTGCGGTGGACCATGCCGGCTGGGAATGGTCCGAAGTCGGAAATTCCCAAGGCCGGGTTGAGAGGTGCAGTGCTTGCGGGGCCCGGTATGGTCAGCAGGTTGAAGTTGTTCGGGCCGGAGGCAGTAGGATTTGAGCTGACGTGGTATGTGGGTGTGGTGGCGGGCGTCAGCCGGGGAAAGGTATAAAAATTGTAGACGTTGTCAATATCGTAGGCATTAAACGGAATGCCCGTGCGCGCGGTAAAGATACCCACCAGTGACCATCCTCCTAGCGACTCTCCGCGAAGCCCGCTCCCACTCTTGTACCACGGTGTCTCCCAGATGGGCGAAACAACGAACCGATTTCGGACATCGTAATCGGAGTTGCCCCAGTCCAGCTTCGGGTCGGAAACGAGAGTGTATCCAAGGCTGCCGTACCCGTTCCCGGATCCTCCCTGTAAGCTATCGGAGAAGGTTGAACTAATATCATCCAGGGAGTGGGCCCAGGTGTAGTTCGCCACCATACTCACACCTGTGTTGTGCAGGTTCTGCGCCTGGAGCTTCACATTCAGAGCATTGTAGCTGCTCGTGCCACCACTACCGCGCTGGTTGATAGCGCTGTATTGACTGTTTGGCCGAGTGTAGCATGGTCCGTTTATTAAAGTTACAGGGTCTTGAATAGTGTTACCAGGGTTACACAGCGGATTTGCGGCGTTCAAAGGGTCGCCCAGATAAGCCTGGCCAGCCCCGGGAAGATTGATATTGTTGAGGTCATAGAGGTGAACGCCATGAGCGCCGCTATAACCTACTTCTAGCACCGTATTTGGAACCACCTGGCGCTGCAGGGATACGCTCCAGAACTGGGTCTGCGCCACGTGGATGTCGTTCTTGTTGTCACGGAGCTCGGTGGGTGGAAGGTTGCTTGAGGGACCGGGCAGGCCCAGCGGGCCGAGGTCATTGTTGGTCAGGTAAGCAGAGGTGCAGGTTGCGCTACGAGCCGGGCAACTGGTAGACAACACGGCGCTAGCCGGTGGATTGAAGCTGGCATTGTAGGTCACATTGCCGAAGTTGCGTTCATAGCTGATTCCGAAACCACCTCGCAGGCTGCTCTTACCATCGCCGAAAATATCGTAGGCGAAACCTACGCGCGGCGCGGCCGTGCCCCAGCTTGGCGCCCAGAACTGGCCAACCGAGCTTTTATCCGCAATCTCGACTTGACCATTCCGAACTTGGTTAAAGAATCCAGCACCGGAGCCGAGGTAGAAGTTGGAATCCAAGCTTGAAACGTTGTTATGTTGCACGCCATAATGCTCGTAGCGCATACCATAGTTGAGCGTCAGGCGTGGACTGAACCTAAAGCTGTCCTGGGCATAAAGGGCCCAGTCGTTGTAGCGGTAGCTTCGCCCGTAGGTAGCCGAGGTCAGCGGCGGAGTAACGACGCTGTCTGCTGGACATGGGCTGACTGGGTTGCCGTTGATATCGACTGGGCAGGGGAGCGCGCCATTCGGATTGACTCGGGCAGAGAAACCGCTGCTACCGCTAAGTATGCTTCCGCCCGGGTTGCCCCCAAAATTGACCAGGTCGTCCATGCTGTCCTGTTGGGAGCCGCCAAGCTGTTCCACTGCCTGTGCGTAAGCGCCATAGCCGTAGTTCAGCTGAATGTAAGTATACTGGCCTCCAACCCGCACGTTGTGCTTGCCCTTGGTCCAGGACACGTCATGTTCGATTTGAATCGTATTTTGCGGTCCTCCGGCTGGCAACCCTCCCGCTCCCGGCGCATTAGCATTTTCCAATCCTGGCGTTGAAATGGAAGCGTTGGTCAAGGGGTCACTCCCCGGGTAGAACATCAGGTTGGGGACGCTCTGGTACGCCGTGTTGTATGACGTTCCGTCATTGTAGCGCGCAAAGCTAAGCTTTGTGTTGCTGAGAAGGTTGCTGTTAAAGCTGTGGTTCACTGAGAACAGGTAAATCATGTTTTGGTCGAGAGTGCCACTATCGTATTGGGAATACGCGGTGTACGCATTCGTACCGTTAAATGCGTCGACCCTCTCCCTGCCGATGCGGAAGAACATCTGAGTTTTGTCACTCAGGTTGTAGTCGAGACGGCCGACAAGGCTCCACGAGTTCTGCGGCGGGCCGCCGCCAGCATTGTAAGGTACATTGAAGCTGACGGGGTCGAAAATTGGCTGAGTCGCGGCAACCGGCGTGATTCCGTTTATCGGATTAACGATCAGGGGGTTTGCCGTGTTCGCCGCCAACGCCCCAGCAGTGATTGGTGAGCCGCTGGGAGTCAAGCCGGAAGTGGCCCCGAAGGCGTTGAAGTAGGCCTTAGCGTTTGCGGGTAGCATAGCTATGAATGAGGGGTCGAATATCTCGGCATTCTGGACGGAGTTACTTCGAACGCGCGTAAACTCCGTGCTTTCAGAGACGAACAACTTGTTCTTGATAATCGGACCGCCGCCCTGGAAGCCGAACTGGTTGCGCGTGTACCCGCCCTTCGGAAGGCCGTTGGCATCGTTATTGTACGTATTCGCTGTGTAGGCCGCGAGGCGGTTAAATTCCCACACGGAACCGTGGAAAGCGTTGGTGCCTGATTTCGTGGTCACATTCACCACGCCGCCGGAGGCGCGACCGTATTCGGCCGAGAAGTTATTGGTAACGATGCTGTATTCTTGCACACCATCGATTGGAATGTTTTCGCCAATGCCAACGCTAAAAATGGCGATGTTCTCCACGCCATCGAGCAGAATCTCCGTACCGGATTCGCGCTGGCCGTTTATAGAGAAGCCCACACCCCGGCTCGAAAGCTCCTGGCCACCGCCGCCGGACGACATCGTTGCACCATTCGAGGTGGTATCCCCGTTGCTGACATTGCCTGAAATCGCAACAAAATCGTAAGGGTTGCGGGTGAGGCTGGGGAGTTGCGCCAATTGCTGCGTGTTGATGAGCTGCGAAAGTTCCTGGGTTTGGGTGTTCACCTCGGTCCCGGCACTCGAAGCTGAGACCTCAACCACCGTAGAACTCTGGCCGACCGCGAGTTGCGCATCGACCGTGATGGTAGCTCCGACGGTTACTTCCACGACGGTTTTGAAGGTCTGGAAATTCTTGTTGGAGATCGTCACCTCGTACTTTTCTGGAGTGAGGCCGGGAATCGTGTACTGGCCAGAACTCCCGGTAACGGTTGCCCGCTCGGCTCCAGTCGCCACACTCTTTGCCGTGACGGTAGCACCACTAATTAGAGCTCCTGTCGCATCATGGACAGATCCCACGATCGAGCCCGCTTCGGCCTGTCCGAAGGCCAGGCAGGAAGCGAAGACGAAAAGAAATAGTGCCAACAAGGAAGCAAGCAGCCCAAAACTAAGCACGCCCCGTTTCATGATATCTCTCCTCAACCGCGGAAGATCAGACTAAAGAAAGGCTTGAAAACCACCGCCGTCTAACAGGCGGTCCCAGCGTGTCGACCCGTTTCAGAGGCGCTAAGGCACTAAGGTAATGCAACTCACACACCAAAACAGGAATGACAAAACACCCTTTGTTTGCAATGTAGTGTTATGTAGCGTGGGCTCATGGTCCCAAAAACTGAATTAGCATAGGCATCAATCTATTAATTTTGGTATTACGGCGAGCAACTTGAAGTCTTTAACATCGCCGAGAGGGGTTGGACAAACACTCTGGAGAGAGTAGGCCTGCTACAATCGGCCTTTCTGTGACAACGTCTTTCAGCAAGCGCGAAACACCGGCACCGGATGCGAAGCCGCTCGACGGTGTCCCGATGCTCGATCTGCAACGGCAGTATGTGCAGATTCGCGCAGAGGTGTTGGCTGCGATCGAAAACGTGTGCGCGTCACAGCATTACATTCTGGGGGTCGAGGTCGAAGCGTTGGAGCGCGAGGTTGCGGGCTTCTGCGGCGCGCGCGAAGCCGTCGGATGCGCGTCAGGGACCGGCGCGCTATGGCTGGCACTGAGTGCGGCCGGAGTGCAGCCGGGGGATCAGGTCCTCACGACGCCGTTCAGCTTCTTCGCTTCGGCCAGCGCAATCGCGCGGACGGGCGCGCGCCCTGTGTTCGCTGACATCGACCCGGCGACATTCAACCTCGATGCAGAGCAGGTTGAAACGTTTCTTCGAAGCAGCCCGCATGACAAGATGCGCGCGCTGCTGCCGGTTCATCTGTACGGGCAATGCGCTGATATGGACCGCCTGCAGGAAGTCGCGGGAGAATTTCGTCTATCTGTGATCGAAGATGCGGCGCAGGCGATTGGTGCGCGCTGGGGCGCGCAAAGTGCCGGATCGATGGGCGTCTCGGCGGCGTTCAGCTTTTATCCGACCAAGAATCTCAGCGCCTACGGCGATGCTGGCTTGGTCAGCACAAATGATCCGCAGATGGCGGCGCACATGCGCCGCCTGCGCAACCATGGCAGCCCGCGGCGCTACATACACGAAGAATTCGGATGGAATAGCAGGCTCGACGCCATCCAAGCGGCGGTGCTGCGGGTGAAGTTGAAGTACATCACGGAATGGAATGACGCACGCCGCGAGCGCGCAGCACGCTATGATCAACTTTTGTCCGCCGCCGGCCTGACGGCCGGAAGCTCGGCGGAAGACTCGGGGCCCATTCAGCTCCCGCAAACTTCGAGACAGGCGCATCATGTTTTCCATCAGTACGTCGTCCGCGCTTATCGCCGCGACGACCTGCGCGAGTTCCTGACCGCGCGCAAGATCGGGACGGAAATTTACTATCCCATCCCGCTGCACCTGCAGCCCTGCTTTGTTTATCTCGGCTATCTCGAAGGTGACTTCCCGGAAGCTGAGCGCGCCGCGAAAGAAGTGCTCGCCCTTCCTATGTTCCCGGAACTCACAGAAGACGAGCAGGAGTGGGTTGTGAGAAGTATCGCCGACTTCTACTGCTAGTTTCGACCGCGGAGGACCATGTAACTTTCTGCCACGTCATGCGTCAAATTCTCTGCCGCAGTTCATGAGGTGAAGGCCATGAGAAATCGCCCAGTCACAGCATTCGGACTCTCCCTCGGGCTTTTTCTGGCCTTCCTTATCTTTTCGGCAGAAACGAGATCGCAAAGCTCCCCGGTCGAAGCCGCTCGCAGGCCAGTGCTGGTTGAACTATTTACCTCAGAGGGCTGTTCCAGTTGTCCGCCTGCGGATGCGTTGCTGCAGCAATTGGAACAGCAGCAACCGGTAGCTGGAGCCGAGATCATTGCGATCGAAGAGCACGTGGATTATTGGAATCACGATGGGTGGATCGACCCCTTCTCCTCGCCGGAGTGGACGCAGCGGCAACAGTCCTATGTAGCTCTGCTCAAAGCGGACGCGTATACGCCGGAACTCGTGGTGAACGGGCGCCGCCAGTTCGTGGGCAATAATGCGCGAAAGGCTGAACTGGAAATCGAAAATGCGGCCGGTGGCTTGAAGACGGAAGTCACGATCGCATCCGGCGGTGCCGGCTCAAAGGGATCGCAACTGTTCAGCGTGTCGGTGGGAAAGATGGAGCAAAAGACAGCCGGCGACGTGGCCGAAGTCTGGCTGGCCGTGACCGAGGACGGCTTGCACTCGTCGGTGGGCCGGGGAGAAAACGCCGGGCATGTGCTGCATCACGTAGCCACGCTCCGATCCCTGCAGAGAATAGGGGTTGCGGACGCGAATGGAGCCTCAGCGTCTTTCACGGCGGATCCCGTGGTGAAATTCAATTCTCACTGGAATGTTGAGAATCTGCATGTGACGGTTTTCGTCCAGGAGAAAAGGAGCCGTCAGATTCTTGGCGCAGCCTCGACGAAAATCAAGAGCTAGCGTCGCCGGCGCTTCCCTGCCCCCGCTTTCGGCGTTTCTTTCTGTTCTCCAGGAGCCAGTACCCTGCGCACGATCGGCGAGTTCATTTTGTACTTGCGTTCGAGGATGTTGCCGTCGTCGTCTTTCACGTGCAGGATGAAGACCGGCAACGTGCCTTCCTTGTCGAAATTCTCACTGGTTACGGTGACGGGAAGAAAACCGTTTAATCCATGCTCGCGATAGGCCGTTTCGTAGCGGTGCTTGCGGACGTTCCAGGTGAAAACGCGAATCTGATCGTAATCGTAAGGAAGGCCGTCATGCGGCTCGGTTAAGATGCACAGATATTGTGAAACACTCTTGTCGGGGCCTTCTTTGCCCGGGTCCTGAACCTGGTTCAGCGCGAAAAACGCAACAAAGCGCTGGCCTTCGGCATACTGCGCGATATCGAGGGGGGCATCGATATCCACCATGCGGGCCAGTACCCAGCCCACACGATTTTCGGCGTCCCGCACCAGCCACCAGTCTTCCAGCACGGGGCCGGACGCTTTCCCGCCGGCTTTCGGTTGCACGGCCACTCCGGGCTGCTTTTCCGCGGTTGCACGTTTGAGCACGGAAACTTTCGCTCCCGCCGTAAGCTGATACAGATGCTCGGTCTCACGGCCGGGGATGAGGTGCAGGTTCGTGTCGTTGCGCAGAACACCCGGAGCTTGCACTGGGTCGCTCAGGTTATCTTTCGTCAACTTCTGCAGGCCATCGTAGATTTGCTGATCCACCAGATAGCGCTGCTCGATCCAGCCCTCGAGGCCGCTCGCGGTGCGGACGCGGGCAAAGCGCTTTTCGTGCTCCAGCACCTCCACTCTCTCGCCATTTTTCACAGTGCCCACGCGGTTGTAGATGGTGGCCACCTGATCGCGCAGCGTGGCTTGCACGGCGGAGACATAGTTCACTTCCAGAACGCGGTGCCGGCCACGGTTGCAGGCGGGAAAGCCAAACAGGAGAACGACGGCTAATGCGAAAGGAAGTACGCGCGAATACTTCGACGAACGCGATAAGAAAGGGAGGCTCACAATCTTGGCGAGGCTAGACTTTGGCAAGTTCACAGCAGTGAGGTTCACTTCCCACTATAGCGCGTGCCGGACCGCCTTGGCGCACAGAGGGGCTGCCAGGCATGTACCTCGGCAACACCGCGCCGTCGCTCGTAACCTGACGCTAGAGCGGCGCTTCGGTTACCATAAATGCAAGGGCGCGGGATGGTGCATCTGGAAGCGGCGCGCGAAATTCCTGAAACGAAAACGAGCCATGAAAATATTAAGAAATCAGCTGGGTTCTGTAGTTCTGCTGGGAGGATTGCTCTTCGCGGTCTCCATCTGCACCGCGGCGCAGCAGGAGGTGAGTCCGGCCCTGCGGCCGCCGAAAGGGGCGCAGGTAGCCATCGTCGTCTTTGAAGATCTGCAGTGCCCAGATTGCCGGCGCGCCGCGCCGCTGGTGGAAGAAGCGGGCAGGACCTATAAAATTCCCGTGGTCTTCCACGACTTTCCGCTGCCGTTCCACAACTGGTCTTACCAAGCGGCCGTGCTGGCGCGCTATTTCGACACACATTCGAAAGAGCTGGGTAACGAATTCCGCGACTATATTTTTTCCAACCAGCTGGAAATCACTCCGCAGAACCTGCGAGGCTACGCCGAAAAATTCGCCACCACACACAAAATCGATCTGCCGTTCGTGGTGGATCCGGATGGCAAGCTCGCGGACCTGGTAAACGCCGACCGCGAACTGGGCAAGTCCATCAACCTGCAGCATACGCCCACGCTTTACGTGGTGAGCAACAAGCGCTCCGGAAAACCCTTCGTCGAGGTCGTCGACCGCAGCCAGCTTTACGCGCTCATTGATTCGATGATGAAGGATTAGTTCTCAGTTCTCAGTTCTCAGTTCTCAGTTCTCAGTTCTCAGTTCTCAGTTCTCAGTTTCCGGTTTCCGGTTTCCAGTTCTCGCTCCAGATTTTGATCTTCGGGAAACTAATCAAATTGCCTGGCGATCCATTCACAGACCTGCCGCCGCGGTTCCGGCGGCGTTGAGCCCGCGCGACTCCCTCGACCCGCAACCCTCTTCGCAACCTTAAATCCTGACAAAGGCGCCCGCTACTCCGGTCGCCCGGTGTAGTGTTCTTGCGAGTGGACGGCTTCGTGATCTTCCAGCGATTCGAGGTGGGTGATTACTTCGGCAGGCCGGGATAGCTCCACCGGCAGGCGTTCCTCCAACGCCGTCGCAATGCGATGGGCTTCTCCTACGGGCGTGGCGTGCGGAAACAGCAAGTGAACTTCGATGATTTGGCGATAGCCGGTGGTGCGGAAGCGCACGCCGTGGTAGTGGACACCGAGTTCAGAGCAAATCGCGTCCAGCTTTTCGCGGATGTGCTTTCCCGTTTCCGGGTCGGAGTAATCGAGCAGGCCAACGGCTGAGCGCCATGCCAAGCGCCCTCCCGACCAGAGAATGTTCGCCGCGACGGCGATCGCGATCAGCGGATCGAACGGCTTCCATCCTGTAAGCATGACCAATCCAAGACCGGCCACTACGCCAAAGCTGGTGAAGCTATCGGTAAGAACGTGCTTACCGTCGGCTTCGAGGATGAGCGAGTGGCTGCGCTTTCCCACACGAAGCAAGTACCAGCCCAGCGCAGCGTTCAGTACACCGGCCGCAAGCAGAAGCAGCGTGCCGGAACCTAGGTGCTCGAGCTTCAGTCCTGCCATCCATTTCTCGATTGTGGCCACCAGAATCCACACGGCGGCGAGAATGATCATCGCGCCTTCAAAGCCTGCCGAGAAAAACGTGATGCGCTCGTATCCGTAGAGAAAGTTGGGCGCGGCAGGTTTCGCGCTGAGGCGCAGGCTGAATGCGGCGAAAGCTACAGCGACCACGTGGACCACTGATTCGGCAAAATCAGAAAGGATGGCCGCCGAGCCGGTCATGAAATACGCAGCCGTCTTGCCCACCAGCATCATGACGCCGATCATCAGCGACAAGCGCATGGCGAAGGCCGCCGCGCGCAGCTCTTCGCGATCACGCTGCGCGGGAGCCGGACTGGACACGGCGGAGTTGGTTCCGGGCACGTGCGCTCCTGGCGTCGATGATAGTGCGCAGCCATGCTCCCATGCGCGGTTCTGAGTTGACAGTGCGCCGGATCACAGAGGATTGAGGAGAAACCCAGAGGAGGGTATATGTAGTTGGATTCAGCGAATACTGACGAACAACCGGGCGAAGAGTAGCAGAGACAATCCAATCGCGGCGATGCTATTGGCCCGAAGGCCGCGATGGCTTGCCGACCAGGGAAACATCAGGACCTCGAAGATCGGCATCAGCTTGTCCGGCCAGAATAGTCCGGCGACACCGAAGCAAAGACAGAGCTGGACGAGCAGGCAAAGTCCTAAATCATTCATGACGTCGTTCATGACTGCGATTTCCATGCAGGAGTGCCTTTGTATTTAACCGCACGGCAAGCGCTGCGGGGAAGTGACGAGGGTAATCCGCAGTCAGTCCCGGATATTCGGTCACAAAGCTCTCAGTCCCCGAAGCCGATTCCGATGGCACGCGCCGTGCGTACGACTTCTCCGTTGGGATTCACCGACTTCAGGTGACCAACGGCGTGAGCCACGTCGACGGCGACAATCGAGTCCCCCTGGAGCGCCACCATCATGCCGAAGCCGCCGGAGGCGATCAGGTCCACGGCAGCCACGCCGAAGCGGGTAGCCAGGATGCGATCGAAAGGCGACGGAGTGCCTCCGCGCTGAATGTGCCCCAGCACGCTCACGCGCACGTCTTTGTGAGTGCCATGAGCGATGGCATTGCCCAGCAGATTGCCGATCGAACTGGCGCGGCGATTCTCTTTCAACTCCGGCGGCGTCTTCACTCCTTCCGCGACCACGACGATCGTGAAGTGCTTGCCAATTTTTTCGCGGTCGGCGATGTGCCGGCAGACGTGTTCAATGGTGAAGGGAATTTCCGGGATCAGGATGACGTGGGCGCCCCCGGCCAAGCCGGCCTCGAGCGCGATCCAGCCGCAGTCGCGGCCCATCACTTCAACCACCATCACGCGATGATGCGAGGCCGCGGTGGTGTGGATCTTGTCGATGGCGTCGCAGACGGTGTGCAGCGCGGTGTCGAATCCGAAAGTGACTTGGGTCGCGGATAAATCGTTGTCGATGGTTTTGGGCACGCCTACGATCTTCATGCCCTTCTGCGAAAGTTCGTAGCCGATTTTCTGCGAGCCATCGCCGCCGATGGTAATGATGGCATCGATGCCAAGCTTCGCCGCGTTGGCGATGACCTTGCCGGAAATGTCGCGGATCGCTTCCTTGCCGTGCTCGATTTTCTGGTAATGAAAGGGATCGCCGCGGTTGGTGGTGCCAAGAATCGTTCCCCCGCGCGGCAGAATGCCGCTGACTTCTTTCAGAGTGAGCTCGAAGGATTTTTCCGGCCAGATCAGGCCATCGAAGCCATCGGGGATGCCGATGACCTTCCATCCATATTTCAGGATGGCGGCTTTGGTGGCGGCGCGGATGACAGCGTTGAGGCCCGGCGCGTCTCCGCCACCGGTAGCAATCCCGATACAGCGTATATCAGACATAGGAATGAGGTTATTAGGCCAGATATAAGGGAATAAGGCCGTTCATCACGATGATACTGTTGGCGCGGAGAATAACAACTTACGAGTGGACGTGGACGACGGGGGGAGGAAAATCAAAAGCCGCACCCTTCGACGTCGCTCAGGGCAGGTCTTCTCACAAAGGCCGCGGGAAATGGGCACCCGACTATATAATCATGTCGATCCGGACGACGAGCTGTATGGCGACGCTGATGATCCTCTCGAAATCCCGGCCCTGTGAGTCTGAGCGTCCGCCAACTTGGCGGATGTGCACGCCGATGGCGACAAAAATATCGGCACTTTTGAGCGCGTTAGTGATTTTGTTGCTTCCTGTCGTCTCCTGTGGCGGCTGTCCGGCGACGCCCTCGATAACTTCGCTCTCGCCGAGCAGTGCCACCGCTGGAGGAGCTGGATTTTCACTCACCGTAAACGGCGGTAGTTTCAGCAGCAACGCTGTGGTGGTTTGGAACGGCTCGCCCCTAACGACGTCATTCGTCAATAGTAAGCAGATTACCGCTGCGATCTCGGCTACGCAGATCGCACAGCCGGACACAGCGGTGGTGTACGTATATAACCCTACCAGCAGCGGGACCAAAACCGTTGGTGCGGGATCAGTCACGGCGACCAACTCAAACTCGTGTAACGCCCAGGGATCCAACGCGGTATCGTTCACGGTTAGCCCGTAACTTGGGCGGGGATTCGAAGGGCCTGCGCAACCCGAAACCAGCACCGGCCGCCTGACTCGACGGCTGCCGCCATGTCGCCGAGCCGCACGACTAGCGTGCGGAGGTATAAACTGCGCGGGGCTGTGCTCGAATTACAGGAAGTCAAATTCCCCGTCCTGTCGCAAAGGCGCGACAAGGACGGGGCAGCCATAGATGTGTTTGTTTGGAAAGGCTGGGCCCGCCCCCTGGATTCCTGAAGTGGGATTGTTTATGGAGAGTCAGAGCCCCCACTTCTCGCAAAAGACGCGAGAAATGGGGCACCCGGCATCCCCTCTACTGCACGGTTACGTTCGCTGTGGCGGTGTACATCGCGGTGCTCGTGGTGTAGGTCGCGGTGACAGTTGTCGTGCCGGCGGCTACTCCGGTGATGGTTACGGGATCAGTGCCGCCGACGACCGTAGCGATCGAGGTATTGGCTGTCGTCCAAGTCGCGGTGGCGGAGACGTCCACTTTGCCGCTGGGAGTTTGCGCCTCGGCAATGGCGGTGGTTGTATCGTTGGCAGCCGAGATTGTGTAGGAGGTTGGATTAAGAGTGAGACCTGTAACGTCGCCGAGAACGATAGTCGCTGTTGTAGTACCGGTGATGGCGCCAGAGGCTGCGGTGATGGTCGATGTGCCCTGAGCGACGCCGGTGACCATCCCGCCGGTAGTGATGGTGGCGATCGTTGTATCCGAACTCGACCAACAAACCGTGTTTCCGCTGCAGCTTGCGCCGCCCGTCAACGACGCTGTGCTGCCGTCCTGGTAAGTCCCAGTTGCCGTCATCTGTTGGGTTGCACCCTGGCTGATGCTCGGGGTTGGGGGATCAACCGTGATGGTGGTGAGAGTTGGGTTCTGGAAAAACCCTTTGCAGCTTACGGCCAAGGCAAGAGTGACGAGCGCAGCGAAAGTACCGGCAACGCGGAGCTTATGTTTCGTAGATGCCATGATTTATCTGAGACTCCTTGGACGCGCCTGCACTTCTGTTCGAACTCTCAGCCTCGAAATCTACGTTGACTTCGCGCGATCTGCATCACGCGGACGGTGCGAAGAAGAAGCAGTCAGCTTACTTCCAGAATACTGTTTTCACGCGCCGCTGGCTGTAAAAAATTGTAGCAGAAGAAGATTTTCCGGCTAACGGTAACCTGCACTTCCGTGCATACATAGAACCAGCGCGGCTAATGCCGTGCTTCGATGAGAACGCCAGCCGAGCGCAAGCTTGCACGGAAAAAGGGCCAGTGGCTGCGAGCAGCACTGGCCTGCAATCGATCACGTATCAGCCTCGCGCTACTTGCGCTCTTCTTTCGGAGGGGCGCTTTCTTTCTTAGGCGGAGCTGCTGGTTTTTGCGGCTTCGGAGCGGGATGACTCGCCTTCGGCGCGCTCTCTTTAGGCGCGCTCTCGCGAGCCTTGGGAGCCGGACTCGGCTTGTTCTCAGCCCTCGACTCGGTCGAGGGACGAGCGTTCTCGCGTGGAGCCGGTTTTGCCGTATGGCTTTCGGGCGCACGCGGCGCACTCTCCCGAGCCTTGGGCGCCGGAGCCGGCTTGTTCTCCGCCTTCGTTTCATTCGAAGGACGTAGGCTCTCTGCGCGTGGAGCCGGTTTGGCCATATGGCTTTCCGGCGCACGTGGCGCACTCCCACGGGCCTTCGGCGCTGGAGCCGGCTTGTTCTCAGCCCTCGTTTCGGTCGATGGACGGGTGTTCTCGCGCGGGGCCGACTTTGCCATATGGCTTTCTGGGGCACGGGGCGCGCTCTCCCGAGCCTTCGGCGCTGGAGCTGACTTGTTCTCGGCCCTCGTTTCGGTCGATGGACGGGTGTTCTCGCGCGGGGCCGGCTTTGCCATATGGCTTTCTGGGGCACGAGGGGCACTCCCACGAGCCGTGTTTCCCTTCTCGGGCCGGTTTTCGGCCGGTCGATTCTCAGCTGGATGATTTCCCGCTGGGGCTGAAGCGCGCGCTTCCTTCGGCGACATAGCGGGAGCATGATAAGGCGCACCAGCGGCCTTGGCCGCGACTACACCACGCCCGCTGAATTCGCCGGGGCGAGCCGTGGCGGCAACTGCTGGACGGCCGTGATTCGTCGATGCGAACAATGCGCGGTTCTGGCTGGCGGCATGTTCATGCTGCGTCTGCGCCGCCACTGGAGGAACGTGCCGCTCGTGGGCATAGGATTCTTGTTCGGGCGTAGGACGAGCCGACACGCCGCCCTGGCCGCCGTTGAATGCCACGTGCGACTCGTTATTCACGATCACGGTGCGATTCACGTAGACGTTATGGATTACGGTCGTATTCACATTCATGACAGCGGTGTTGTAGAAGAACGTCCCGCCGCGCCACTCGCCACCGTAAAATCCATTGCCACCGTAACCGAAGCCGTAGTTAATGCCGCCATAGAAACCAATGTGAGGTCCCCAATAGCCGGCATTCCAAGCGTAGACGCCGTCATCCCAGCCCCAGTAGCCGGGAGTCCACAGGAAGCCGGGTTCTGGAGCTTCAACCCAGGTGCCGGGCACCCAGTAGTAGCCATCGTCGTCGCTCCAAGCCCAGTAACCGGGAGTCCATAGGTAGCCGGGGCCGGGGCAAAGAGGCTGCTCGTAAACGGGCAGGGCCGGTGGGCCGATGCGAACTGAAATACCGATTCCGATTTGTGCCGCGGATGGGGACGAAAAAACCGCTGGAATCACCAGCAGTAGAAGACTGAAACCTAAGAAGCGAATTGCACGGGGAAGGTTCATCGCGTTTCCTCTGGCCCCGTGGGCTTGCCGCAAGCGGCAGCGCCACGGTGGGCGAATCCGGGTCAATAAAATCCGGCGCGGAATGCTCCGCCGCCAGACGTTTGGCCTGAAAAATATTTCTTTACGTTCAAACACCGGAGGTTGGAGTATGTTGCTGGGCAAGAAGTTGTTTGAAATCCGCCGGCTGGATAAGTTTTGGCAGTGGTCGGGAGAGAAAATCCGCAGACTACAGGATTATCCGGAGATTTCAGAGAAAGTCGTGCACGTGGAGGAGCGGAGTTTTTGGGTTTACTGAGAACTCTTTGCTCAGTTCGCGCGCTTAGATCGCGCAATCCGTTCGTCGATCAGCTTGCGGCCTGCGAAACCTTCGTCCGTGCCGTGCCAGTGGGTGATGGATTTTTCGCCCATCTTCCAACAGAGCAGAACGGTCTGGCCTTCGACCTCGCAGGGGAAATCGAGCAGGCCGATGTCGAGGTCTTTCACCTGCACGCCAATCGAATCAATTTCCGCGATGGCATCTTTCGCGCGCTGTTCCGCCTTGGCGCGCTCGGCCTTGCGGCGGGCGATGGCGACGACATCGACGTGCGTGCCCCCGTTGAGGAAGATGCGGTGGCTGAGTTCCTGCATCTCGCCTTCCACGTCTTCCATGAGTTTCTTGCCGGCGATCGCTGTGCGCAAAAGAGACTCCAGCACCGGTAGAAGGGACAGGGCTTCGTCAAGAGTGAAAGTGCGTTCGGACATGGCGGTACCCCCATTCTACAGCATGGGATGGGCCCGCCGTTAGCGCGTTCTTCCGTGCGATGGATCGGGGGAAGTAGCTGTGTTCACGTCCACATGCAGTTGCTGCGCCGCGGCGATTCCTGGCGGATAACAGTTGCCATCGCGGCTATAGTTGGAGCACTGTCCGGCCACATCTTTGCGCTGCGGCGATTGCGCGAACTGCCAGACCTCGGCGAAGCGAACGCCGCTTTCGGCCGGGCTTGGCGGGCGGGCGGGCCGATTTACGGGAAAAGCACAGCCGGGCGCGGGAGGACAGGCGTCGTTGATCGCCCAGTAAACGATCTCGCGCGCAGCGGCGTTCTTACGAATATCTTCGGCGGTTATGATGTTGCCATCGTCTTTTGCGGGTATGCCTGAGCAATAGATGCCGGCGCGGAATCCAGCAGCGGTAACGGCGTCGACCCAGGCGTAGATGTAAGCCTTCTGCTCGGGCAACATGCGTCCGCCCTGCTCCTGGTCGAGGAAAATCACGGCGTGCGGAGGAAAACCTTCCCTGCGTGCAGAGGCGACGCCGGCACGCGCATCGAAACTGCCGAGCTTCTTTGCGTTGGCGACGGATTTCAGCTCGGCGTAGAGGCGTCCGTTGAAGAGCAGGAGGAATCCGAAGCCGGCGGATTCGACGGCCGCGCGGTGGCCGGTCCATGTGTTCGTTGTCTCGCCGGGAGGATAGTTGAGCCAGTAGCCGGTGTAGGAGAACGTCTGGTGCAGGGCTTTGAGGTTGGCGTCGCCGGGGTAGGTGTTGCGGTCGAAGCCGAGGTAGGTGGGAGTCTGTGCCGACAAGGTTGCGGAAGAGAAAATAAATGCAGCCGCGAGCCACGGCGGGATCATGGATTTGATCTTAATTGAACGGACCGCAGCGGCTAAAGCCGCTTCCCCAAAACACGGCTTTGTTGGCACGACTAAAGTCGTGCCCTTCCCGGTTCTAGTCTTAGCGAACTCTGCGATCTCGGCGGTAAGGTTCTCATCCCGAGTGCTCAGCTATCCTCCGATATGCACCATGGTTCGCGATGCCGGCACAAAATCGGGCTCCCCGATGTGATGGCGTTCTTCTTTTTTCTGCACGACTTCGTGGATGAAAGCTGCTAACTCTTCGTCGCTGGCGCCGCGGCGCATTTGGGCGTGGAGGTCGTGGTCCCACACGGAGAACAGGCAGGTGCGGATTTTGCCATCGCTGGTGATGCGGATGCGGCTGCAGTGTCCGCAGAAGGGATGCGAGACGGGGGCGATGATGCCGATTTCGCCGACGCCATCGTCGAAGCGGTAGCGGCGGGCGGTTTCCGAACGACTGCGCGGGATTTCGACCAGCGGGCGATACTCCCGCATCCGGGCCAGAATTTCGTCGAGCGTCACCACCGTGTCGGGCGACCACGTACGGCCTTCTTCGAGCGGCATGAATTCGATGAAGCGGACGGTCACGCCTTCCTCTCGGGCGAACATGCCGAAGGGAATGATCTGGTCTTCATTGAAACCGCGCATCAGCACGCAATTCACTTTCAGCGGCCAAAGTCCGGCGCGGCGCGCGGCGCGAATGCCGGCGAGCACATGATCGTATCCGTTGGGCACTCGCGTGATTCGGGCGAAGCGATCGGGATCGACAGCATCCATGGAGACCGTAACGCGAGTAAGGCCGGCACCTTTCAGCGGCTGGGCGAGATCGGCCAACAAATGGCCGTTGGTGGTAAGCGCGATGTCAAGCGGATCGCCGCCGTTCCCGCTGCTAGGAGAGCGGAGTTCGGATAGCTCTCGAACAAAACCGACTACGCCGTTGCGCAACAGCGGTTCGCCACCCGTCAAACGAATCTTTGTTACTCCCATTCCGACCAGCACGCGCGCCATGCGCAAGTAATCGGCGAAGGGCAGATCGCCATATAGCGCTCCTTCATTTCCGGTGCGGCAATAGACACACTTGTAGTTACAGCGGTCGGTGATGGAGATCCGCAGGTCGGTGATGGGGCGGCCGAATTTGTCGGTGAGAAACAAGCTTCTAGTTCTTAGCTTCTAGCGTTAACCAGAAAAGGAAACGGACAGGCGGGAACGTCCCGGCGGCTGCTTCCTTTCCAATGCTATCCTCGCGGATCGCGGGAGGCGCTGGCGTTTCCACCAGCACCCTCGGGAGAGTTTGGCGCGAACTTAGCTACCAGCCGAACTCTTTCCCTCGCCGCCTCAGCCTGGGTATGCCCGAAGGCTGGGCGGTCGGAAACTGCTTCATTATAGAGCTTAGAAAGAACGAAAAGGTTTCAGGGTTTTGCCGGGGCCAGCGTCTTTTCAATTGCGGTCTCTGCCAGTGCCGCCATGATTTTGTATCCCGCCGCGTTGGGGTGGAGGCCATCGTCGGCCAGGGCGCGCTTCAGCAGGCCCTTGTCGTCGACCACGGCGCTGAAGTAGTCGAGATAAAGGCAACGGTCCGAGGAGCCGCAATAGTCTTTCAGCCAGCGATTGAGTTCCAGAATCTTCCCGGGTGACCGCTGCGCAAAAAAGTCCTGCGAGCGCGGCGTGTAATTGTGGACCGGCAGCACCGACGAATAAATCACTTTGATCTGGTGCGCGCGGGCCAGTTCGGCCATAGAAGCATAGTTGGCTTCGATATCCTCGAGTCGCATGGGACCGGTATTGCCAGCGATGTCGTTCGTGCCTGCAAGAATGATTACGATTTTGGGATGAAGATCGATCACGTCCTGGCGGAAGCGGACCAGCATCTGCGGCGTGGTCTGCCCTCCGATGCCGCGATTGAGGTAAGGCTTGCCGGGAAAATACGCATCGAGATGCCAGATGTCAGTAATGGAATCGCCGAAGAAGACGACACGATTCTCGCCGGGCGCGGGCGGTTTGAGGGCGGTGTTGGCGTCACGATAGCGGGCGAGTTGGCCGAAATCATCGGTGAAGACAGCGATGCGGGAGGCGCGGTATTGGTCGAGGCCGGCGAAGCCGGTGGAGGGAATCGGCGGTTGCCCGGGCTGCGTGGACGGCTGCGCGAAAGTGGAAGTAGCAACGAAGAGCAGCGCGAGCATCCACAAGCCGCGTGACACCTTCATGCACTTACCTCCGAGGTTCGAATCAGATCCGCTATAGCGAGGTCATTACTGCTGACTCGCCAGCGCCAGCGCAATAGCCTTCTCCGCCAGCGGAGCCATGACTCTATATCCAGCCGGATTTGGGTGCAACCCGTCATCCGACAAAGCGCGCTTCATCATGCCATGGTCATCGACCAGCGCTGCAAAATAATCGAGATACACGAAGCCACTCTTGGCGCAGTAGGCCTTGAGCCAGTGATTCAACGCGAGAATTCTCTCCGCCGGACGCAGAGCGAACGATTCCTTCGCATCCTCGGTGTAGTTGTACACCGGAAGCAGAGACGAAAAGACCAGGTGAATGTTGTGCGCTCCCGCCAACTCGGCCATGGACGCGTAGTTCGCCTCAACATCTTCGTCGCGCGTGCGCCCGGTAACTCCGGCAACATCGTTGGTTCCCGCCAGCACGACGAGCACTTTCGGATGCAGATCGATTACATCCTGACGAAAGCGCACCAGCATTTGTGGCGTGGTCTGCCCGTCGATGCCGCGATTGATGTACGGCTTGCCCGGAAAATACTCTGGCAGCTTCCAGTAGTCCGTGATGGAATCGCCGACGAACACGACGCGATTCTCGCCGGCCGCGGGGTGAGCGAGAGAAGCGTTGGCTTCCCGATAGCGTTTCAATTCGCCGAAATCGTCGGTGTATATGGCGATGCGCGAGGCGCGGTATTGGTCGAGACCGGGGAAACCGGTGGAGGGGATGGATAGTGCGGGTTGCGGCGAGGGCTGGGCTGTTTGCTGGGTAAGAGCAGAGACGGCAAGAAGGACGATCAAAATGAGGTGCGCGGGTAGTAGTCGCGACATTTGCTGACTTCCTAGATCGACTTTAAGAGCTCTCACATCCCGTCATAATTCGGTCCGCCGCCACCTTCCGGTGGAACCCAGGTGATGATCTGATACGGGTCGGCGATGTCGCAGGTTTTGCAGTGGACGCAATTCGACGGGTTCAGGCTGATGCGTTTGCCATTGGGCTGGGTCGCATCGTCGACCATTTCGTAGACGTTTGCAGGACAGAAATTCTGGCAAGGACTGCCGAATTCTTTCACGCACCGCGTGTTGCAAATATTCGTGTCGTGAATGACCAGATGCGCGGGCTGATCTTCTTCGTGCTTCGTGCCGGAGTGGTAGAGGTCGGTGAGTTTGTCGAAGGTTAGTTTGCCGTCGCCTTTAGCGGGGCCAAGCAGGTGCGCTTCCGCGCCGCCATTGGCGGGCAATTCCGCGAGCTTGTGCATGTGCTCGTGTCCGGCTTTTGCGGGATAACGGTTGCGCAGGCCGCGCCCGCCGGTGATCATCTGTAGTCCGGTGTGGAACATGCCGGCGTACATGCCTTGCTCGAACGCCTGATGCATGTTGCGAACTTTCCAGAGCTCATCTTTGATCCAGCTGGCTTCGACTTTCTTTTGGTATTCGCTCAGCGCCGCGGCTGACGAATCATCTTTCTTCAGCGCCTCGAATGCAGTTTCGGCCGCGAGCATGCCGCTCTTGATGGCGAGATGAATTCCCTTGAGGCGGGCAGAGTTGAGGAATCCGGCGGAGTCGCCGAGGATCATCCAGCCGTTGCCAGCGACTGGCGGAATCGCCCACCAGCCGCCGTAGGGCATGGACTTCGCACCGTAGCGAATCATCTTGCCGCCTGCGAGAAGCTTCGCGACCATGGGATGCTGCTTGAAATCCTGCAGGACGTGTTGCGGATCGAGGCGCGGGTCGGGATAGTCGAGCCCGGTGACGAAGCCGAGCGAGACGATGTTGTCTTTGCCGCCGTAAATCCACGCGCCTCCATATTCTCTTGGAGTAAGCGGCCAGCCCAAGGTGTAGATGACTTCGCCGGGTGCGACGCGGCCTGACGGAACTTCCCAAAGTTCTTTGACGCCGACGCCGTAGGTTTGCGGATTGGCATTCTTGGCGAGATCGAACTTCGAGATGAGTTGCTTGGTCAGCGACCCGCGCGGGCCCTCGGCGAGAATTGTGATCTTCGCATTGAGATCGTAGCCCGGTTCGAAGTTGGATTTCTGATGGCCTTCTTTGTCGACGCCCTTGTCATCGGTTTGAACGCCGGTGACGCGGGCTTCTTTGGCATCGTCGCTGAAAATTAGTTCCGATCCGGCGAATCCGGTGAAGATAGTAATGCCGGTCTCTTCCACCTTACCGCCGAGCCATTTCACAAAGCAATTCAGGGAGACGACGTAGTTACCGTGATCGCGCAGCGGCGGCGGTGTGATGGGCAGCTTGAACTTGCTCTTTTCGGTGAGAAAGTAAACCGCTTCCTTGGTGACTTCAGCATCGAGCGGGGCTTCCTTTTCGAATCCCGGCAGGAGTTCGCGCATGGAGCGTGGATCGAGTAACGCGCCGGAGAGGCAGTGCTGGCCAATCTCGCGGGCCTTTTCGAGGACGTAGATATTTTCTTTGCTGAGCTGCGAATCGGGATGCGCCGCGTTGTGCTGATCGATCAATTGCGACAAGCGCAGCGCGCACGCCATGCCGGCGGGGCCGCCGCCGACGATGACGACATCGGCCGGCATCTGCGGGCGTTCGACGCCTTCAATGGGTTTGCGGAAAATCAGCATAGAAAACCTTGCCACGGATTTTCGCGGATCAACACGGATAAACCATTGTTGATCCGTCGAGCCGTGGGCGAGTTAACTTCCTGCTTTCGCCTTCTTTATTTCTTCGGTTAGCGGGGGAACGATGTCAAACAAGTTTCCCACGATTGCGTAGTCGGCGATCTCGAAAATCGGCGCTTCGGAATCCTTATTAACGGCGATGATGGTGCGCGAACCCTTCATGCCCACGATGTGCTGAATGGCGCCGCTGATGCCGAGCGCAAGATAAAGTTTGGGCGCAACCGTTTGACCCGAGGAACCAATCTGGCGATCCATAGGTAGCCATCCAGAATCGCAAATGGGACGCGATGCGGCGAGATCTCCGCCGAGAGCTTCGGCGAGTTGTTTGGCGATCTCGATATTTTTCTGTTCCTTGATGCCGCGGCCGATCGAAACGATGATTTCGGCCTGCGTGAGGTCGACGGCCTGCTTGGCTTCCTTGAAAACCTCCTGCGGCTTGTTGCGGACTGCACCATCCGCGATTTCAACGTTCACGGTTTCAACCGGAGCCGCGCCCGCACCGGCTTCGGCCTTATCTCCGCGGAACGCGCCGTTCTGGAAAGTTGCGAACCACGGGGCGTCGCTCGAGAAGCTGACATCGGCGGCGAACTTACCTTGGAACATCTGGCGGGTGAAGACCAGCTTGCCGTTTTCATGCTTGAAGCCGATGCAGTCGCTGATGACAGCGCGTCCCATGGCCGTCGCCAGCTTGGGGACGAAATCGCGGACCTGATACGTGTGCGGCATCAGCACGAGCTTGGGCTGTTTTGCGGTCAGTAATTGTTTAAGCGCCGCGGAGAACGCGTCGGGCGTATAGGGCTCAAGCTTCGGCGATTCGACGGCGTAGACCTTCGCCACTTTCTTCGCGGCCACTTCGGCGGCGACCGAGGAAGCGCCCACAACGGCAGCCTCTAGAGTCCATCCTGTGGCGGCGGCGATGGCTTGACCAGCGGTGATGGTCTCCCAGGAGACGCGGTTGAGTTTGCCTTCGCGTTGTTCGACGACTACGAGAATGGTATCGGGCATGATGAAGTTCTCAGTTCTCGGTTCTCAGCAAAATCACCCAGCTTTACAGCACGCGCAGTTCGTTGCGCAGTTTGTCGACCAGTTTCTTCGCGATTTCCGACGGCGAGCCTTCGATGTGTTCCGTCTTTTTCGTTTTCTGCGGAACGTAGAGGCGCTCGATTTTCTGCAGATTCTCGCCGATGGCGGACTGCACTTCGGCGAGCGTTACTTTCCGCAGCGGTTTATTCTTTGCCTGCTTGATGCCGATCAGCGTGGCATAGCGCAGCTTATTGATTCCGGATTGAATGGTGAGCACGGCGGGCAATGGCATGTCGACGAACTGAAAGAATCCTGCCTCTAGCTCGCGCTTGACGCGGATGCCGGCATCATTTTTCTCGATCTGCATGATGATGGTGGCGTGCGGCCAACCCAGCAACTCAGCGAGGATGACACCGGTCTGCGCGTAACCGTAGTCGTCGGATTGCAGGCCGGTAAAGATCAGATCGAATTTCTCGTCTTTGATCGCGGCAGCGAACGCTTTCGCTGTGTTAAAGGCGTCCAGCCCGACGAAGGCGTTGTCTTCCAGATGGATGGCGCGGTCGGCGCCCTTGGCTAAAGCTTCGCGCAATACTTGCTGGGCGCGAGCCGGGCCCGAGGTGATCACCACTACTTCTCCGGTGTGCTTTTCTTTCTGACGCAACGCTTCTTCGAGAGCGTAGGCGTCGGGCTCGTTGACTTCATAGGAGACGTCTTCGCGGATCCATGCGGCAGTTTCGTTGAGTTTGAGCGGTGCATCTTTCTGCGGCACCTGCTTCATGCAAACCAGGATTTTCAAAACCTAGCTCCTTACCCTGTGACTTTGAGCAGCACAGAGGAAACCCGTCAGTATAAACGACGGGGCGACGGAAATGTGAGCTGGTCCCATCAGGATTGTGATCGGAGTCACAGACGGATGTCAGTCGGTCCGCTCAGCATGGCTGAGGAGATTTCATGCCAAACGATGCGTTTTCTGCCATGCGGCAAAGCATTATCGACGGGGCACCGGACACGGCTAGCGATCTGGCGAAGCGGGCGCTGGTCACGGGAATCGAGCCGCTCGCAGCGATCAACGAAGGTTATGTGCCGGGGATGCATGCCGTAGGCGAGGAGTTTGCGAAAGGGCAAATGTTTCTGCCGGACATGATGGCCTCGGCCGAGGCCATGCGGGCGGCGATGGCGGTGCTGGATCCGGAATTGAAGAAGTTGGGAACTGAGAGGCCGATGGCTGGAGTTGTAGTGCTGGGCACTACGAAGGGAGATATCCACGAGATTGGAAAGATTCTGGTGGGAACCCTGCTGTCCGCGCACGGATTTAGAGTCCACGACCTAGGTGTAGATGTCGCGGGAGAACAATTCGCGGCGAAGGCCCAGGAGTTGGGTGCTGACATCGTAGGCGTTTCGGCTCTGCTGACCACAACCATGCGTAACCAGAGAGGCGTGGTGGAAGCGCTGGTGAAAACAGGATTGCGATCGCAAGTGAAAGTGATGGTCGGCGGCGCGCCCGTAACTCGCAAGTGGGCTGAGGAGATTGGAGCGGATGGCTACGCGAAAGATGCCATGAGCGCGGTGGCCCTGGCCCGCAGCCTGATGGAACAAAAAATCCAGCCGGCGGCGGAAGTGGTATGAGGCCAAGATTCGAACTTCTCGACAAGCCGCTGATTGAGCGCATTCTGGGGGAAGCCTTCCAACTGATTGAAGATCCCGGCGTGCGGGTGGCGCCATACGTAGTGGAATTGCTGCGCTCGGCGGGAGTGACGGTCACCGAAGGTGTGGCTCACATTCCGGAGGCACTGGCGCGGTCATTGCTGGAACTGGTTCCACGGGAATTTTATCTTTACGACCGCAAGGGAAAAGCTGTAGTGCATTACGGCGGGGATGACGTTCATTTCGATCCTGGTTCCTCATGCCTGAATATTCTGGATGCGGAGACGCAACAGGCGCGTCCGGCATCAGCGGCTGACCTGGTGCGACTGGTGCAGGTTGCGGAGATGCTGCCACAGTTTGCCGCGCAGTCAACCGCGATGGTGTGCAATGACGTTCCGCCGGAGATTGGGGACTGGTACCGGCTGTTGCTGGTTCTCTGGCACTCGGAAAAGCCAGTCGTCACGGGAGCGTTTTCCGCTTCCAGCTTGCACACATTGCTAGAGTTACTGGCGATTGAGAGTGGAGGGCGCGAGGCGTTGCGGCACAAACCACGGGCCGTGTTCGATGTGTGCCCGTCGCCACCGCTGAACTGGTCTGAATTTGCGTCGCAGAATCTGGTGGATCTGGCGCGAGCGGGAGTACCGGCTGAGATCGTCAGCATGCCGCTGGCGGGGGCGACTGCTCCGGTCACTTTAGCCGGGGCGGTAGTGCAGCACGCCGCCGAGTGCATCAGCGGAATCACGATTCATCAACTGGCTGCGCCGGGTGCGCCCATCGTATGGGGAGGGGCACCAGCAATTTTCGATATGCGGACGGGAAGAACTCCCATGGGCGCGATTGAAACCGCCATGCTGGATGTGGCTTGCGCGCAGGTTGGAAAATACTTCGGGTTTCCGACCCATGCTTACATGGTGGCTGGCGACGGCGGCGTGATCGACGCGCAGGTGGAAATGGAGAGCGGAATGTCGACGGTGCTGGGAGCGCTGGCAGGGATCAACATGATTTCCGGCGCCGGGATGCTCGATTTTCTGGCATGTCACAGCATCGAGAAGCTGGTGATTGACGCGGAAGCGATCGCATCGGCGCAACGGCTGATTGAAGGAATTGAGCCGCGTAGCGAGTCGCTGGCCGTGGCAGCCTTCGCAGAGACTGGACTGCAGGGAGACTTCCTGAAGCTGAAAGAAACGCGGGCTCTGTTTCGGAAAGAACAGCACTTCCCCTCCGCTATCATCGATCGTGGACTAGCCAGTGGTTCTACGGCTTCGCAGGGAATTCTGAATCGCGCGCAAGAAAGGGTCGAGCAGTTAGTGGCGAAGTATCGGCGTCCGGAGATTCCGGCAGACCGGGAACAGGCGCTGCTGAATTTCGCTGAGGCCGAAGGCGGGCGCGCGGGAATGAAAAAATTGCCGGGGATTACCGCGCTCGCACCTGCTAGTCGGTAAAGACGACCGACTGCACGCCGGAGATTTCGAAGCGCTTCCGGCAACGCATGTTTTTGCAAGCCATGAGGTCGTCTTTGCGCAGCATGTAGGAGCGGGCCTTGGCAAAGCGGGCACGGTCGCGCTCGTCGGCCCGGCCGGCAAGCTGACGTTTCTTGGTGCGCACCACCCAGGTAACTTCATACTCGGCGGGCTGATGGCAGTGGGGACAATTTAAGGTTGCTAGCTTCTTCTCGGTGCGTTCATCAAAAAAATCACGTTCTTCCATGGTCGGTTGTCCGTCGCAGCCTCGGTCGTCGACCGGCTAACGTCCATTCTGCAACGCTCGGACAGGCGATCCAAACTGCGAAGAGTCATTATTGCAGTTTTACGGCTGACAAAGCTATGGCAACATGAATGCTATGGCGCGCAAGCGAAAGGTAAAACGGTTCGGAGCGGTGCAGGCCGTGAAGGAGTTGGCGCGGGAGCGAGTGGGGTCGCCTCCGGCGGCGAAGGTGGTTCCGCATAAGAAGAAGGATTCGGAAAAGCACAAGCCTACGCTGGAAAAGCTGCTCGAGGAAGGCGAGTAACGGGGGTGATGTTCCGGTCGGTCATCCGCATCTGCTCAATTAAACGTTGCGGTCACCGTGGTGTCACTTTCCATTAGAAGGACGCAGGTGGAGGTTCCAGTGCAACCGCCGGACCAACCTCCGAATGTTGAGGGAGCGACGGGGGTCGCAGTGAGGGTAACGGTCGTACCGACCGGGAAACTATCAACGCAGCTGATCGCTGTAGTTGCGCAACTGAAAGTAGGACTGGTTACAGTTCCGGTGCCGCTACCCAGGAAGTTAACGGTTAGAATCGGCGCCGCGCCGCCCCCCCCGCCCCCGCTCGTGTCAGTGAAGCAGACGACGCTGGCGGTCATGGAGCCAGTTACGACCGCCCCGGAAGAAGACACCCCTGACCCGTCAGCATTCGTAGTTAGCGTGGCCGAAATCAGAGTATTTGGGCCGCAAACCACGCCCGTCACCGTGATCAGTCCTGTAGAACTGACAGTGACCTCCTGGCTATCGCTCGATGCCCAAGTGACCTTGTCCGTAATATCCTTGGTTACCGGCGGGTGGAGGTATGAACCCAACGCCGTTAGCTGGGTAGTCAGCCCCGCGTCCTCGGGGACAGGAATATTGGACGCGCCAAAAGTCACAGATCCAGGCTGAACCGTGATGCCGACCAACTCTTGCGGATCCCCGCAGCTGGAAATATTGAGCAGCGAAAACGCGGCGGCGATTAGGGCTATGACGCTGAACCACTTCCGGTTCATCAACGACTCCTGGGATTGAGCGATCCGGTTGAATGCTTGCGCATTTTGGGGGATGGGCCAATTTAGTCAAAAAGCGGGCAAAAAGCAATCGTTAAGCGCGAAGTTGAGCACCGTCGGTCACCCCTTCACGGCGTCGGCGACCACCTCAACAAACTTCCGGATATCCTCCTCGGTGGTATCGAACGAGCACATCCAGCGCACGATGGATTCCTCTTCGATCCACATGTAGAAGAAGTAATGCTGCTTGATTTTCTCGATGGAGCCGGGTGGAATCTGGACGAAGACGCCGTTGGCTTCCACCTTCCAGACCACTCTGACCCCTGGGATGCGGCTGACTTCTTTTTCGAGCAGACGCGCCTTGCGGTTGGCGTGCTCAGCGCTGCGCCGCCAGAGATCGCTCGTTAGCAGAGCTTCAAATTGAGCAGCGATGAAGCGCATCTTCGATGCCAACTGCATACTCTGCTTGCGCAGGAAGAGAAAATCCTGGCTGAGTTGCGGCTGGAAAAACACGACGGCTTCGCCGCCCAGGATTCCGTTCTTGGTGCCGCCGAACGACAGCACATCGACACCTAAATCGCGGGTGGCCTGGCGGAGGTTCTGGCCAAGGGATACGGCGGCATTAGCGATGCGGGCGCCGTCCATGTGCAAAAACATGCCGTGCTCGTGAGCAAATTGGGCAAGCGCCTGAATTTCTTCCGGACGGTAAACGGTTCCCATCTCCGTACACTGGGTGATCGAAATGACGCGCGGCTGCGAGTGATGTTGGTCTCCGATGCCGTGGTAGGCATGGTGAAGGGAATCGAGCGTGATCTTGCCATCCCGGTGAGGCAGCGGAATCAGTTTGCAGCCGGTGTGCTTCTCTGGCGCTCCGCATTCGTCGGTGTAGATGTGAGCGTAGTCACTGCAGAGGACCGACTGGAAGGAGCGAGTCAGGGCCTGTAGACCCAGGACATTCGCTCCGGTGCCATTGAAGGTAAAGAAAACTGCAATGTCCGCTCCGAAGTGCTCTTCAAACTTCTTGATCGCGGAGCGAGTGTAAGGATCGTCTCCGTAGGCAACGACATGGCCGTGATTGGCGCGGGTAATCGCCTCGATGATTTCAGGATGGACACCAGCGTTGTTGTCACTGGCGAAGCTGCGTGTAGGCTGGAAGGAATTTTGCTCCATAGCGCAACAGGTTAGCAGAGTGAGATGGAAGGGGGAGCGCTGAAACCGCTAGAACCCCGCTCCGAACTGCCCCCTCCGCGAAACGTGTTTGCCGAATCTGTCGAAAACTCTTGACACCATTCATCTATATTCCGCCCGCAATTGGCGTATTCTTACTGGGTGGCGCGAATCGGCCGTTGCGCTGAGATAACGCTGGGGCCGGAGGGCCGTCTAACCTAGAGCGCCGAACGGTACATTCATGTCTTTGAGATTTCATAATTACTTGGCACCAAGCTTTCTCCTCGCGGCATTGGCGGCGAGCGTAGCCACTTTGGCCTGTTCGAGCAGCGCCCCGCAGAGTGCTGCGGCGCAAGGCCCGCCGGCTATGCCGGTAAAAGTGGAAGTCGCGCAAGCAACTCCCGTGAACGACGCGTCGGAATACGTGGCCACGCTGAAGTCGCGCGATTCGGCCGTGATCATGCCGCAGGTGGACGGGCAGGTTACCGAGATATTCGTCCATTCGGGAGATCCGGTCGCCGCCGGCGCTCCGCTGATGGAAATCGATCCGCTCAAGCAGCAGGCTACCGTCAGTAGCCAGGAAAGCTCTCGCGCCGCGCAGGAGGCGAACCTGGAATGGACCAAGCAGCAATACGCACGCGCCCAGGGGCTCTATGCGGCGGGCGTGGTGAGCAGGCAGGATCTCGACCAGGCGAAATCTGCCATGGACGCGGCCCAGGCACAGATGGACTCGCTGGATGCACAGGTGCGGGAACAGCAAGTTCAACTGCACTATTACAAAGTGGTGGCGCCCCGGAGCGGAATTGTCGGAGATATTCCGGTACGCGTGGGTGACCGCGTGACCAACTCCACGCAACTCACGACGGTGGACAAACCCGGCAGCCTTGAAGTCTATGTCTACGTGCCGATCGAGCATTCCTCCCAACTCAAAATGAACTTGCCCGTGCAAGTGCTCGATAGCAACAGCAAGGTGCTGGCCGATAGCCGGGTGAGCTTCATCTCGCCGCAGGTGGACAATACGACCCAGACGGTGCTGGTGAAGGCGCGCATCGCGAATAGCAACGATGCGCTGCGGCAATCGCAGTTCATACGGGCGCGCCTTGTCTGGGGCACACACCAGAGCCCGGAGGTTCCCATCCTCGCTGTGTCGCGACTGGCGGGACAGTACTTCGCTTTTGTTGCCGAGCCGCAAAATGGCGGCTCATATGTCGCGCGGCAGAAGCCGCTCAAGATCGGTCAGACGGTAGGAAACGACTACGAAGTTCAGGATGGCATCAAGCCCGGCGACAAGGTAATTGTGTCCGGGACTCAGTTCCTGCTCGATGGAGCGCCGGTGATTCCGCAAAGCTGAAGGCAGGCTTCGGCTTTCGGGCTCCGGGCTTCAGCTCCTAAGTCGTGTTGTTTCACCAATCATTAAGCAGTTAGCGGCGATTCACTGAAAGCTGAAGCCCGAAGCCCGACTTTCTATGTTCGTTAACTTTTTCGTTCGACGTCCGGTGTTCGCCACGGTGTGTGCACTGCTGATTATTCTGGCGGGCACTGCGGTAATTCCCACCCTGCCGATCTCTCAGTTCCCCAACCTGGCACCGCCGCAGGTCAGCGTGTCGAGCGCTTACATCGGAGCCAGCGCGCAGACCGTGGAGAGTGCGGTCACGATTCCGCTGGAGCAACAGATCAACGGCGCCGAGGGCATGAAGTACGTTACCTCCACCAGCGGCAACGATGGTACGAGCAACATTACGGCGACCTTCGATTTGAACCGCGATCCGGACCTGGCCACAGTGGACATCCAAAACCGTGTCAACACGGCGCAGGGACGATTGCCCGCTGCCGTGAAGGCGATTGGCATCACGACCGCCAAGAGTTCGGAGAATTTCGTATTCGGCGCTGCTGTGATTGCCGACGGGAACAAGTATTCCACGCTGTTTATGAGCAACTACCTTGACATTTACGTCAGGGACTCGCTCAAGCGTGTTCCGGGTGTGGCGGACGTGCTGATATTCGGCGAGCGCAAGTACTCCATGCGCCTGTGGCTGGATCCAGTGCGGATGGCGGGACGCGGACTGACGGCGCCGGATGTGGTGAACGCGCTGTCGGAGCAAAACGTCGAAGTCGCGGCAGGACAAGTAGGCCAGCAGCCCGCGAAAGAAGGCCAGCGGTACCAGATCAGCGTGCGAGCGGTTGGACGTCTCAGCGAAGCGAGCCAATTCGACAACATCATTCTCAAGACCAATGCTGATGGAACTCTGGTGCGGCTGAAAGATGTGGGTCGCGCCGAGTTGGGAGCGGAAGACTACAGCAGCGACCTGCAGTTTAATGGTCAGGATGCAGTTGGCATCGGCGTGACCCAACTTTCCACCGCAAACGCACTCGATGTCGACCGGCGAGCCATCGCTGAACTGAACCGCCTGGCGAAGAATTTCCCCCCGGGTATGCACTACAAGCTGGCATTCGATACGACCGACGCGGTAGGCGAATCCATTCGCGATGTGGTGTTTACGGTAGGTTCGGCGATCGTGCTAGTCATCCTGGTGATTTTTATCTTCCTCGGTGACTGGAGGACGACGATGATTCACTTCATCGCCACTCCGGTTTCACTCATTGGCACATTCGTCTTTGTAAAGTTGCTCGGCTTCTCCATCAACACGCTGACGTTGTTCGGCATCACACTCGCCACTGGCCTGGTTGTCGACGACGCGATCGTCGTGATTGAAAACATTGAGCGACATATCGCTGCCGGCGAACACGACTCGCACAAAGCGGCATCGGCAGCCACCGGCGAGATTACCAGCGCCGTCATCGCCACCTCGCTGGTGCTCATTGCCGTGTTTGTGCCGGTTGCGTTCTTTCCCGGAACGACTGGCATACTGTTTCGCCAATTTGCGCTGACCATCGCATTTTCCATCGCCATTTCCGCCTTCAACGCGCTCACCCTGGCTCCGGCGCTGGCGGCAATTTTCCTGAGCGGCGGCCACCGGCAAAAATGGTGGTGGCTGCAGAAGTTCGACGATGGCATCGTGGTCCTCACCCGCGGGTATCGTGCCCTGCTGCATCACCTACTGGAATACAAGCTGGCGATGGCACTGCTGTTTTTCGCCGGTCTGGGACTGACGTATTTCGTATTCACACGCGTGCCGACGGGGTTCGTTCCAGATGAAGACCAGGGATATTTCGTCATCGTGATTCAGGCGCCGTCGGGAGCTTCGCTGGAATATACGAAAGCAATCGGGAAACAGGTCTCAGATCTGCTGCATGATGTCTCGGAAGCGGAGGGAACGTTTTCAGTGGCGGGCTTCAGCTTTGCCGGCAGCGCTCCGAATCAAGGACTTATCTTTGTTCCGCTAAAACCATACTCCCAGCGCAAGGGCCAGGAACACACGGCAACCGCGATTCTGAACCGGGTTCGTCCGCGCATGTTTGCCATCTCCGGCGCAATTGTGTTTGCAACGCTTCCCCCTGCCATCAACGGCCTCGGGCAGTTTGGCGGATTTCAATTCGTGGTACAGGACCAAGCCTCGCACACGCTTGAGGAACTCTCGAACACGACGCACGACCTTATTCGGCGGGCGGGTGAGCGCAAAGATCTAGTGGGACTGTACACCCCGTTCACGGCAAACGACCCGCAATATCTCGTAACGATTGACCGCGAGAAGGCCAAGAGCCTGCACGTGCCGCTCTCGCAGATCACGGACACGCTGGGTGTTTACATGGGGTCATCCTATGTCAACGATTTCGATTTCAATAATCGTTCCTACCGCGTTTATGTCCAGGCCGATAAGCAGTTCCGCTCCACAGCGCAGGATATGAAGCAGTTCTATGTGCGCTCTGATAGCGGCGCCATGATTCCACTGGACAACCTAATCAATGTCACGCAAACCTCAACTCCACAGGTGATCAGCCATTACAACCTGTTCCGGTCAGCGGAAATTGACGGTTCGGCCGCGCCGGGATTCAGTTCCGGGCAGGCGATAGCGGCCATGGAAGAACTCGCCAAGAAGATGCCGCAGGGCTTCTCTTACAGCTGGACCGGGCTTTCGCTGGAAGAGTTGCAGGCGGGGGGAACATCGCTGATTTTATTTGGGCTGGGCACGCTGGTTGTGTATCTCACGCTCTCGGCACAATATGAAAGCTTCGTGCTGCCGTTTATCGTTCTGTTGGCGGTGCCGATGGCTTTGCTGGGCGCACTCGGCGCTCAATGGATTCGCAGCCTGCAGAATGACGTCTTCTGCCAGGTCGGGCTGGTGATGCTGGTTGGGCTTGCGAGCAAGAATGCGATTCTGATCGTGGAATTTGCCGAACAGTTGCGCCAGCGCGGCCTTCCGTTAATCGAAGCTGCCGTTCAAGCAGCGACCATTCGCCTGCGCCCGATCCTGATGACTTCGCTGGCGTTCATCCTGGGCGTCGTGCCTTTGGTGTTCGCCACCGGAGCGGGCGAGAATGGCCGCCACTCGGTGGGTACAACGGTTTTCGGCGGCATGATTATGTCGACCGTGCTGAATCTTTTCTTTATCCCGGTGCTGTACTTGATTATCGAAGGCTGGCGGGAGCACGGACATAAATCCGCCGCGGTTGAATAGGTAAGGATTATGCGACGGAACGCTTCGGAATTGACGTGTCTGCGCGCTTCTCGAGAGTCTTAGTTGTTTTAGCTTTCTCTCCCTCGGTTCTCGTTGCCTGTCGTTCGGCTGCTATTTTTTCTGCTTTCTTTCGAGCCTTGCGCCGCATCTTGGCCATCCACTCACGCGAATACATGGTTCCGCGGCATTTGGGTGAACCGCAGTAGCAAGGCGCGGGATCTTCGTCATCGTAAAGGTTGTAATCCCAGAGCAGTTCTTCCCCCGCTGCGATGTCGCGCAAGGCGCTGATCCAGACACGATTCTTGATTTCATCGATTTCGCAATTGGGGTCGCAGGAATGATTCAGGTAGGCGCCCATGCCTTCGCCGTCGATGACGGTCTTGCCGTCTTCTAGTCCGTAGAGATAAGTGCGAGGAGCACCGTCGTATAAGCGGTTGGCCTCCTCGGCGGTAAGACGGGGCCCCGAATATTCGACGACGCGGGAACCTTTGCGGATGGGCGCAGTGGTAAAGACACCCGCTGCATGGATACGTGAGGGACGGATCACTAATGCCATGCAACTAATTTCGCACGATCAGCAGGTTTGTAGGAAGACGAAAAAAAGGAATTAAGTTCGGAAGGTTGGCTCGGTCCTACGTTATTGGCAGTGACTTCTCGTCAACCGTATGTTCTTCTCGTCTACGGATCGTAAACGGCGCTGCCATAGCCTTGTTTGCGGGCGGAGTCCTGCATTTCTTCGAGCTGCTTCTTCTGGTCTTCCAGCTGAGCCTGCATGCGCTCAACCTGCTGTTGCTTTTCTTTCTGGTGCTCGTTCCACTCTACGCAGTGGGCTACGCAGTTACCCGGGGCAAAGCGGATCGATTCGCTAAGCGCGTCAACCTGACTTTGCAGCGACGCGACTTGACCCTTCTGGTCTTGGATCTGTGACTTCCAATCTTCCGCGGACTTCTTTGCAGTGTCCAAAGAGGCAGGCGGATTTGTCTTTTCCCCACTGGCTGGGACGGGCGTCAGAGCCTCTGATGCATTCCCGGAAATTTGTTCGTTGGTAATTACCTTGGGTGAGCTTGCATCCTTGCTCGAAGCGGCTTTTGATTTTTCCTTTTGCTGACGCTGCTGACGCGCGAGGTCACCCAGAGACGGCGCATCCTGGGCGTAGGCAATCCCGCCAGCCAGCAAGACGACGGCCGAAAAAAGCAGGAGAGTCCTGCATCGTGTGCCCATAGCGAAACCCTCTTCGCAAACCGTGACGAAATCGATGGTTTGCCCAAGTAAATGCTATAAGCAAAGAGCGGCTGAACCAGCATTACGAACGGGCCATGCACACCCGTCATGCGAGGGTTGCAAGGAATGGTCAGGGGGCCTCAGCCGGCGGCTTATAGCGCGGGTTGACTGCTCATGCTGGATAATCGATTGCCCGGGATGGCGGGCACAATCTGGATCTGCACCAACCGGGGCGGGAGGGCTTTGTCTTTCTTGGCCAGCAAATTCACCGACGGAATACCGGTTCGAGCGAAGGATTTTTCACAGTCCGCCGTGGAGGGGCCGCGCATATTTCCTTCCATGAAAGCCAAGCCCGGACAGCGAGTGCAGGTGGAACCATGGGCGCACTGCGAACAGCCCGATAAATCTTTCAGACGGATCGAGCGAACCTCTTTCAATTGCTCGGAGTTGCGCCAGATGTCGATAAAGCGCTGCTGGCGCACGTTGCCGCAGGACAAGGGGAATTGCACGCATGGGTAAAACTCACCGTAGGGAGAAACGTAGCAGGCGGTGTGACCGGCGCTGCACGGTAACGATGCCAGGCTGTCGGCATCAGGCGCAGGAGGAGGCGCACAGAATTCCTCAGCGTTGCCAACGAACGATTCGTCGCGGAAAAGCTCATGCAGCGCGGACTCGCCTGCATTCAGGTCCAGAATCGAGCGGTCGCCATCCATCTTCGGGGTGATCGTCGGATCCAAGGTGTATTCGGCGCCGAGTTCATCGGCGAGCGCGCGGACGCCACGATAGTCCTGCATGTTCTCCGTCATCAGGACGTTCGCCATGATGACCTTGAGCCCTTGCGATTTGAGAAAGCGGATGGCTTTGATCGAGCGTTGCAACGAACCCTTTACCTTGGTGATGGCATCGTGCACCTCGGGCCGGTGCGAATAAATGCTGATCTGAATCGAGGCCACGCCTAAATCACGCAAGCGCGCCGCCTGCGCTTCGCGGATCAGCACGGCATTGGTCTTCAACTTTATGCAGAAGGTAAGCGCTCGCGCGTACTCGAGGATTTCGAAAAAATCCTTGCGCAGGAAAATCTCGCCGCCGCTGAAGGTCAGAATAAAAACTCCAGCTTCGGACATTTCCCGCAGGAGATTCTTGATCTCCACTGTGGTCATCTCGCCGTGATCGTCGTGGTCAAGGTAGCAGTGAACGCACTGCTCGTTGCAGCGGTAGGTGAGATCGATTTGCGCGCTGAAGGGCACGCCCAACCGCAAAGCCCGTTCGCTCATCTCCTGCATCAAGGCGCTCATGGCTGAGCCTGCTCCCGAACCAGGGATTGCGGATTCGTGATCGGTTGCTCGGAGATCAATAAGATGCCGTGCCTGGCCAAATCTTCAGCCAGCGCCTCGGCGTCTCGCATCGCTTCTTCGGGCTTCACTTCGAATTCGGAACAGATGCGGCGCTCGACGATTTCATCCAGTGGCGTGGCGCCGTCGGCAGCCTGCCAGAGAATAGTGGCGGTCGGATTCAGCGTAAACAAAGTCGAGCCCTGGCCCGACATGACCAGCATTTCTTCTCCCAACATGCGGGCGGCAATGCGCGGACTGCGCGCGACGTACATTTTCTTAGTCATCTTTTCCAATTCTTCATCCGACTGCTGTTATCCGATCAATTCCCAGACCCGCACGTCCGGCACAAATGTGAGCCGGTGAACCGGTACGTGACCGACGAAATCGCAGGCCGCTTGAAATGCCTGATGAACCATCTCCGGATCCTCGGCAAAAAAAAGCATGTTGGCTAGCAACTCACGCCCGGCATCGGCGGTAGCCACTGGATCGATGCGATTCTCTGGACCCTGCGCCAGCAAATATAGACCTGCTACCGGCGCCGAAGCATTCTCACCGAGCTTGGCCAGTTCGCCGGTGAAAGGAGTGCCGTAGGCAACATAGCCGTCCGGCTGCTTGCGGACGTACGAGATCTCGTCGGTGAGAAGTGTGGCGTCTGGTGGAGCAAGCCGCGAGATCGTCGTCTTGCCTGCGCCGGAAACCCCGGCGAACAAAAACGCCTTCCCGTTGCGAATGGCGCTGGCCGAGTGCAAAAGGAAGCCGCCCTGCTTCGCGAGCACCAGCGTGTGAACGATGCGAAGAACCGAATCGATAGCGTAGGGATTGGAGGTCTGGCGAATGATGCCTCGGCGTGTGGCGGGCTCCCACTCGGCGCGAAAATCGCCGCGCTCCATAAGCCACCGGCCGGCACGGTATTTCACGCTAACATCCGCGTGCCGATCGGCGAACGCAAGCGGCCCTAGTTGGACGTCGAATTCGTATTCGGCGCCTTCTTCCCCGCTCACGAATCCGGCATAGCGATTGTGCAGCAGATCGAGAAAATCCGAGTCGGTGGTGCTCAGCCGCACGGAGATGCCGCCGATTGCAATCACTACGCTGTACTGCTCGACTTGTGTGGCTAGCCCCGGCACGGGAGAACTGGCTCCTCTGGTGTTTGCCGCATGCGATGCAGATAAACGAGGGCGCGCGCTGCCGGAATCGAGCGCCGAATCACTCTTGCGACCAGACTCTTCATCGCGCTCAACTCTGCGGGCACCGGGATTAGTCTTCCCTCCCGGATGAGATATGTGACCCGGCCCAGCAACTCGGTCCCGGCCACAGGACGGTCTGGCTTGGGCAACGCATCCCCTTGAGTGATCCATTGCGGATTGTCCCGACCGCCTGATGTGCCGATGATGCGGTGAGCACAGAGCCTGCCTTCGCGTCCAACCAGAACGACATCTCCGATGCGCACCTGATCCTGGCCCACGCGATCAACCACCAACGTATCTCCAGGCCAAACCGCTGGCAGCATGCTCCAGCCGGTTGCGGCAAAACGAAGGCTGCCGAAGGAGCGCAGGACTTCCGTTGCAAGCTCGCACTTCAGTGCGCTTCGAGCGTCGGAGTCTGCATACTCGACTTGCATCATGAAGCGGAGAGGCTGGTGATTCGGCAATTATGGTCGGCGTCGGTCATCTTGCCGCAAGTGAGGGCCGAGGTTACGAAGACCTGTTCGTAGCGAAAGTTCGGCTTTTCGTACGGCTTCTTGAGCGCTGCGGGGTTGGTCTCTCCGCCTGGCGAATGATTCGTATCCATAAATGTCTATCCCTCGTTTAGTGCAAAGCAGACTGCGACGCCTGCACCGCGCAACCACCGTCTGTGCCTGATGTGGTGCAGGTCTGGTCGCTTAGAGTGGAGAAGTATACCTGAGAGGCCCCCGTCAACGTTTCCAGCGTATTGTCGATGACAATGCCGCTCGTGCCGCCGTTGGCACGAAGTGCCGCGGTTGCGATCGCACCAAAATTCGTCCAAGTCTGTGCGCCGTCGGCGGTGCTGCCCCCTACGATTGTGTTCCACACGGGGGGATTCGGCCCCGACATAGCAAGGTGCACGGTGGCGCGCTCAATATTGTTATTGCTGTCGAGGATCTCAACCCCTGTGGTGTAAGTATGATTCTTGATCCAGGCAGCCGGAGTGACAACAGTCGATGGGCCCTGATCCAGCCAGGTTATGCCACCGTCCCCCGTGGTCCCACCCGTGGAGGTGGCCCAAAAGGGAGCCGAACTGCTCGACGTGCCCCCGGTTTCCACAACTTCAATGTGGAAATTGCTGTCCAGTATCTCTTGGCCAGCGGTGTAGATAGTTGAGGGCTGCCAAGCCGTGTCTTTAAAATTAAAGATGCACCCAGCACCGGCGCATGCTGTCGAGGCTCCCCCCAATTTCGCGCTCGCAAAAATCCACTCGGTGGCGCCTCCGGAAATATTGGGGTTCAGAATATCGGTTACGGGAGAGCACGATGGATTACCGCTCGCAAGAGCTGGCCCTGCGTTTACCGTACCCATCACGCCCGCCTGAATGGCGATCTGATAAAGCGTTGGAGAGCTGCCGGTGCTTCCGCATACATACAAGTTGCCCGTACCGTGTGCTGAAGTCCGATAGTTGTTATCGAAGTCGCCGCCGTAGAGGGGGTTGGGTGTGTCTCCAAAAGGCACGCTGGTGCCCACTTCGGCCTCCGATCCAATGTCACCACCCGTGAAGCTGGTACCGAGCTGATAGACCCCGGCACAAGGAGTGCCGCCAATATTAATTGGACAGTCCGCGCCGCCGTCGCTCGACGCGAACACATACACCAACCCAAGTGTGGGGTTCACGGTTGGACCCTCGACGATCCCCGCGCCAAAATCCAGCTGGCCGGAAGTGGTCACTGACGCCGTTGAGGAGCTGACGCGATAGAGGAACCCAAGCGCATCCCCGACAAACACATTCCCTGAAACGAAGTCATAAACCGGACTGTCGAGAGGAGCACCGGCGTTCACCTGAACCGGCCATCCTCCGGTTCTTACTTCATTCGGAGCACCACTAAAAAACGGGGTGAATTTATGGAGCCAACCGAAGGCGTCTCCCACGTATGCGGTATCGCTGCCATAGTCGTAAAAGACGGATGAGGTGGTGTCATCATTAACTACCCCGGAGGAATCGGTAAGAAATCTCTCTGTCATGCAGGGAGGGGAGGCACACGTCTTATACGCTCCTCGACTCACGGCGGTAAGGGTGTCCGGATTGCCGACGCCTTCCGTGGTAGAAGCCGCCCATTTCACCAGAACGATCCTACCCTCGTGGCCTGCATTCGTTTGTACGAACGCGACCTGGGTACCGTCGAGCGAATATACCGGGGAGGTCATGATCGCACCGCCGGTGTCGTAGGCCCAGTAGACCGAGGGCACGGTGTTGGTGCAGCCAGAATAAAGGTTGTCATAGGCCACGATGCTGGCTTGCGTAGTGGAGCTTTGAAGTCCGGTACTGTATATAACGAAATCGGGTTGCGCGGCGCTCCCGCAGCTGGCAGTGTTTCGAACCGTTTGGAAAGTTGCCGGGAAATTGTCGGCGCCGGAGCTGGCTCCGCTATTCATGCTAACCGACCAGTCCCGATGGAGCTTACGGTCCTTGGATTCGGTCTCGCGTTTGCTGTCGATCGGCAGAGGACGAGTCAGCGCATCACGATTCTCCGCCGCAGGCAGCATGGCCGGCAATTGGCTGCGATAGCGCTGCAGCCAGTAACGCGGGTCTTTCTCTATCCGGGCGGCCTGCTCCGTCGTACCAGGCCGGGAGAAAATTACGTGACGATGGCTCCAGTCGGTTGGGACGGGGATGGCTGCGTCTTTGGCCGGAACGGTTTGGCTCAACGTAAGCGGAGCCAAGGTGAGCATTCCGAGAATTGCTAAACCCAGAGTTGCGAGACCCAACACCAGTGAACGCTTCCGGTTCCTTCTCATTTTGCTCCCTGATTTGAAGGCTCGAACCACGGCCAGATTGAAAGCGGTTACTGCCAAACTCTCACCCCGTGTGCGCTAGAAATTCAGTCGGCTGGTTGGAAAAACATCATACACCCCGGCGATTGGAGCAGACTCCGAAAATTGGGCGTTGAGAAGGAGAGATTTCCACAGGCATCTCGACCTCCCAAAAAGCGGAGCGCACGCCGGAGAGGCCGTGCGCTCTGCATCATCTTCCGCCCTCGAAAGGGCACACATCAGTCCGGAAGTGTGGATGTAGGAATCTGCTGCGCGCGGGTGCGGAGCTCTTCGAACAGAACCGTGCTCAAGTAACGTTCTCCGAAGGACGGCAGGATCACCACGATCAGCTTCCCCTTATTCTCCGGGCGCTTCGCCACTTGCAGCGCTGCGCTCACCGCCGCACCGGAGGAAATCCCGACGAAGATACCTTCTTCCAGAGGCAGCCGGCGCGCCATGCGAATGGCTTCGTCGTTGCTGACCTGAATGATTTCGTCAATGTAATCAGTACGGAGAATTCGGGGAACAAAACCAGCGCCGATGCCCTGAATCTTGTGCGGGCCAGGCTTTCCGCCGGAGAGCACTGGACTTTCTGTCGGCTCTACGGCAATGGCTTTGAAGGATGGTTTCTTAGGCTTGATGAATTCGCAGACTCCGGTGATGGTGCCGCCGGTGCCGATGCCGGAGACCAGAAAGTCAACGCGGCCGTCAGTGTCGCTCCAAATCTCGGGGCCGGTGGTTTCAAAGTGAATCTTGGGATTGGCGGGGTTATCGAACTGCTGCAGCATGTAACTGTTCGGAGTCTTTGCGAGCAACTCCTCTGCTTTGAGGATCGCGCCCTTCATCCCACGCGGACCCGGCGTAAGGACGAGTTCCGCACCAAAAGCCAGCAACAAAACGCGCCGCTCCAGGCTCATCGTCTCCGGCATGGTGAGGATAAGTTTGTAGCCTTTCACCGCCGCGACAAACGCCAAGCCGATTCCGGTGTTGCCGCTGGTCGGCTCGATCAGGACCGTCTTCCCGGGCTGAATTTTTCCCGCGCGTTCGGCATCGCTGATCATGCTGGCGCCGATGCGGTCTTTCACGCTGCCTACGGGATTCTGGCTTTCCAGCTTGGCCACGACGTCGGCCACGCAACCTTCGGTGACCTTGTTGAGCCGCACCAGTGGAGTGTGGCCGATCAGTTCGATGATGTCTTTCGCGATCTTCATGATGATTTCGTGCTCCTTGGCGGCCTCGCTGTCAGTCCGGACTAAGGAAAGTAAGTCTACTTCTCTGGTAGCCTATCACGGCGGTGGGGGCAAAGAAAATCGGCACCTTGGGCCGAGCCGGTCAGGAGGTAGCAGTGGCTGCGGCGGCTTTCGGCGTAACTGCCTGCTCGATGACTGCGCCCAGCCGGAACGTGATCGCCTCTACGACTTGAAGGTCATCTTTAGTGAAGGCGTCCTGACCCGAGCGGTAGAGAGCGAGTACGGCAGCGACCCCAGAATTTCCTTCGAGCGGAATGGCGAGGGCAGAACGGAGCGAAGCATTTTCGGTGGACTGTTGGAGATAGCCAGGTTCGACCAGTGGATTGCCGTTCAAAATCGGCTTGTGATTCTGGGCGACCCAGCCCGACAAGCCTTCGCCGAGAGGAATTTGCAAAGACGAGAACACCCGAGAGTTCTCGCCGCCGACAAACTCCGGAAGCAGGACGTTGCCCTTGCGAAGGTAAACGGCTATCGAGTCGTGAGGTACGAGGCGGTTCAGACGCACGGCGAGCAGCGAAAGGGTGTCATCCAGGGTTAGAGACGAGTGGAGGGCACGGTTGAGATCAGCGAGACTCTGCGCCTGTTGACGAGCTGCCACGAGACGGTCCGTGGAGTTGGCGGTCGGGACCGCGCTTTGTGGTGATTCGGAGGTGCGTGCGAAGCCGGCGTCGGGGGCTAATCCGCGCTCGACTTTAATGTCGGTGGAAAGTTTCGGCGGAGCTTGCAGAGGCTGGAGGCGCGCAAGTTTCTCCCACTCGACGTAGCGGCGCTGCAGGATCGTAACGACTTGCGGATCGAAGGCGGCATTGGCTTCGGACGCGACCTTGGCCATGGCTTCATGAAGCGGCAGGGCCTTGCGGTACTGGCGGTCGGAGGCGAGCGCGTCGAGGCAGTCGACAGCGGAGAGGATGCGGGCGCCGATGGGAATGGCTTCTCCGGCAAGGCCGTTGGGATAACCACTGCCGTCCCATTTTTCGTGGTGGGCGCGCACGATCGGGACGACGGGGTAGGGGAAGTCGACCTGCTCGAGGATCTCGGCTCCCACGATGGGATGGATCTTCATCTTCTCGAATTCTTCAGGAGTAAGTCTGCCGGGCTTGGAGATGATGTGCTCGGGAACGGCGAGCTTGCCGATGTCGTGGAGGACGGAAGCGGCGCGCAGGGCTTCGGTTTCGTCCTCGCTCAGGTGGAGTTCCTTTGCCAGTTCCATGGCATAGACGCGCACGCGCTGGAGATGCTCGCCGGTGGTTTGATCCTTCGCCTCGATGGCCAGGGCCAGAGCCTCGATGGTGCGGAGGTGAAGATTCGAAACCTGCTCGGCGTGCTTCTTCTCGGTTTCGAGCTTGCCCAGGTAAAGGCGGTAGGAGCGGTACATCAGATAAATCGGCGGCAGGACCAGCAAGGATGACTGCCAACCGATGTTGTGGTTGAGGAAGCTGACCAGTCCGGCGACAGCCGCGCCCACCATGTAGTAAGGAAAAGACCAGAGATAGGATTCGGTCCAGACCTTGGAGAACGGCTTGTCTTCAGTCAATCCGATGATGGTGGAAGTGGCCAGCGTATTGACGGCGAAGTGTGTGACCGCGGCAACAACCAATGCCAGAGGCCCGGGGCCGTGGAGCACATGAACGCAGACGAGATGATAGGCAGCGTAGGCGGTGGCGCCCGATACCGTCACCTGCGAAAGATTAAATACTAGCTGCTCTGGGCGCAGGCGCCTGGCTGGCTTCCAGAAAAACTGACCCACGGTGCTGACCAGGCCGATCAGCAAAGTCTCCGGCAGACTCATTTCCAGAATGCCCAGAAGCGTGAACAGGAAATTCACCGACAGCGTTCCGCCGGGGAGACTCACTTTCAGCGGAGACGCGAGGAGAGCCGCGACCATGTAACAAACGAACTTGAGCGCGTCGCTGGACTGCCAATGGGTAAGTCCAAGCGCGAACGCGCCTAACGCCGCCAGGGCCATGCTGGCGATAAACACACGTGCGCCAAGTTCGCGAGGCGAGGACATAAGAAGGTTCTTACAATTTTGCTCGGAAGTTGGGCGAGGATCATCCGAAAAGCGAAGTTACCTGGTTACCATCGTGCTCGGGACAGAGTGTCCCACGGGCGCGGGCGTGGGACAAGATGTCATCCAAGAGCGAGCGCTTGAACAGCTAAGCCCTTGATAGATGGGGATTCGAGATCACCCACTTTGGACCCGCGGGTGCACCGTTAGGAGCAACGTAGCCTGTGGACTGTGCGCGGGGGGCGTGCAGATGAGTGGGGGTTCAATGAAAAGAGTTACGCTCGTTCTGTTGCTGTTAGCGGGGACGCTGGCCTATGCCAACGACTCGAAGATTGCGCCTGAATTGCGTGCCTATCCTGCGACGCAGAAGGCAAACATTATTGTTCAATATGCTCCCGGAACGCAGGTGAACTGCAGCGGGTTGCTCGGGCTTGTAGATTGTCTGCTAAACGACATTGTCAAACTCGGCGGTACTATTCTGGGAGACTTGCCGTTGGTCAATGGCGTAGTTGCGCAGCTCGATGGCAACGGCATCGTGAGCCTTTCGAACCAATCGGACGTGGTCTACATCAGTCCGGACCGTGCACTGACTCCCGCCCTCAGCAACGCGGCACCGGCGATCAATGCGTTCTCAGCATGGCAGTCTGGCTATAAGGGGACTGGCATTGGAGTGGCTCTGGTCGACAGCGGAATCAGCAGCCATCCGGATCTGGACGGAGGAATTCGCGGTGGTTCCCGCGTGGTATATAGCCAGAGCTTTCTTCCGGCGAACTCCGGCACGAACGACCAATATGGCCACGGCACACACATTGCCGGACTCATTGCAGGCGACGGAGCGAGTTCCATTGGACCGCAGTACTCGCGCACATTCGAAGGTATTGCGCCCGGAGCCACGCTCTTGAATCTGCGGGTTCTCGACCAGAACGGTGAAGGGACTGACAGTTCGGTGATCGCGGCCATCACTGCTGCTATATCGCTGAAACAGCGATTCAATATCCGCGTGATGAATCTTTCGCTCGGCCGCGAGGTATACGAAACCTACAAGCTCGATCCACTTTGCGAGGCGGTAGAGGCGGCGTGGAAGAACGGAATCGTGGTGGTGGTGTCGGCGGGAAATAACGGGCGCACGCTGGCCAGCGACGGTTACGGAACGGTGACGTCTCCGGGCAACGATCCGTATGTGATCACGGTAGGCGCGATGAAGCCAATGGGAACTCCGACGCGGCTGGATGACCTGATCGCGAGTTACAGCTCGAAAGGGCCGACGGCTGGAGACGCGGTAGTGAAACCGGACGTAGTGGCACCGGGAAATTTGCTGGTGTCGTTGGAGTCGCCAAACTCGACGCTCTACAACGAGTTTCCCGGCAATCAAGTGCCCTACAGCTACTACGTGAACGGAGGAAGCAGCGCATCGTCTTCCAGTTACTTCACCTTGAGTGGGACCAGCATGGCGGCGGGAGTCGTCAGCGGAGCTGTGGCCGACATGTTGCAGAAGACGCCGAGCCTCACGCCTGATCAGGTGAAGGCGCGGCTGATGAAAACGGCATGGAAGTCGCTGCCCTTGTATAGCAGCTATACCGACCCGGTTTCAGGAATCACGTACAACTCGCAATACGATGTTTTCACGGTGGGCGCGGGTTATGTGGATCTGGAAGCGGCCTTGGCCAATACCGACCTGGCCAGGGGAACCGCGATGTCTCCCATCGCGAGCTTTAATACCAGCACGGACAGCGTGTATTTGAAAGACGATCCTTCGGCGGTGTGGAACACATCGGCGACGTGGTCGAATGCGGCGGTGTGGGGAACCTCGCAATTCGTGGTGGGGAGTGGGGCGATCACGGCGAGTGAAACCTCGACCTCCACTGTTTCGGGCACTAATGCCTTATGGGGCGGAAATGCATTGTGGGGTGGCAATGCGTTGTGGGGTGGTAATGCCCTCTGGGGCGGCAACGCACTGTGGGGCGGAAACGCGCTCTGGGGCGGAAGCTTTCCGGGCGGGGAGAATTAGACCAGGCGACGTTGCAAGAGTGCGGGTTCTGCGTGCAAGCTGGTATCTGTGCCAGAGCTGCCGGACATCACCGCCTACATCGGCGCGCTTGAATCACGGATCATCGGCCAGCCGCTAGAAAAAGTGCGGCTGGCCAGCGCCTTTCTGCTGCGAACCGTGGATCCGCCGCTCGCCAGCGTGGAGGGCCGTACCGTCCGTGAACTGCGGCGAATTGGCAAGCGCATCGCCATTGGAGTGGACGACGATCTCTGGCTCGTTCTCCACCTGATGATTGCCGGCCGGTTGCATTGGCGAGCGCCTGGAGCAAAGCTGGCTGGCCGCCAAAGTCTGGCAGCCTTCGATTTTCCCAATGGTTCGCTAGTTCTTACCGAGGCCGGCGCCAAGCGCCGCGCGTCGTTACATGTAATCAAGGGCGAGGAGAGCTTGCGTGCTTTCGACGCTGGAGGGATGGACATCTTTTCCGGCGATGTCGAGTCGTTTCGCGCGAAGCTCACTGCCGAAAACCACACACTCAAGAGAGCGCTAACCGATCCGCGTCTTGTAAGCGGTGTCGGCAACGCATACTCCGATGAGATCCTGCATGCAGCGCAGCTGTCCCCCATCGCGCTCACGAAGAAACTGACTCCGCAGGAGTGGGAGAGACTGTTCGCCGCGGCGCGACACGTTCTTGGGTTCTGGATGGAGCGACTCGGCGCCGACGTGAAGACCCACTTCCCGGAAAAGGTGACGGCGTTTCGCGAAGGTATGGCAGTTCATGGACGGTACGGCAAGCCCTGCCCTCGATGTGGCGACAACGTTTTGCGAATTCGTTATGCAGATAAGGAGACGAACTACTGCGCGCGCTGCCAGACCAGCGGCAAAGTTCTTGCAGATCGAAGCTTATCCCGGCTATTGGGATCGGATTGGCCTCGCACTTTGGAAGAACTGGAAGCGCTGAAGCGCCTTTGAAGGCCGCGAATCGAGCCTCTACAACTGCATGCGTAGGGCTTCCGTCCACTTCAACAAAATGAGCCTCTTCCAGTAAACTGCTTGCCAACGAGGATCCTCTTCTTGCACAAATTCAGAACGGGTTTGGGCCGCATTGTCTTCTTATTTTTCCTGAGCTCACTTGCTGGGTCGGCCACCGCGCAGACGGTTTCCACCGACCTGATCAATGGCCTGAAATGGCGCTTGATTGGACCATTCCGTGGGGGGCGGGTCGTGGCCGTGGCCGGTGTTCCCGGTGACTCCACTACTTTTTATTTTGGCTCCGTCAACGGAGGCATCTGGAAGACTACAGACGCTGGAACTGTTTGGACGCCAATCTTCGACAGCCAGCGTGTAGCCTCGATCGGCGCGATTGCCGTGGCGCCGTCCGATCCCAAGACCATCTATGCCGGAACCGGGGAGTCCGACATTCGCTCGAATTTATCTTCCGGCAACGGTGTTTACAAATCGAATGATGGGGGCTCGACTTGGACGCACATAGGCCTGGAGGACACGCGCCAGATCAGCCGGATCGTGATCGATCCGCACGATGCAAACATCGTGTACATAGGTGCGCTCGGCCATGCTTACGGCCCGAATGAACAACGCGGCGTTTATAAATCCCTGGACGGCGGAGGGCACTGGACGAAGGCCCTCGATCTGGGAGCCGAAATTGGTGCTTCAGATCTGGCGATCTGCTCCGGCAACTCGCAGTTGTTGTTCGCAGGGACATGGAATACTCATCGCCCTCCGTGGAGCACCTACGCACCGATCGATGGATCCGGCGGCGGCCTCTACCGATCGCGCGATGCGGGCAAGACCTGGTCTCGTCTCAACGGCAAAGGATTGCCGGACGGAGATTGGGGACGCGTCGGGGTCGACGTCGCGCGGGATGGTAAGCGCGTATACGCGTTGATTCAAGCGAAAAAATCGGGACTGTATCGCTCGGACGACGGAGGCGATAGCTGGACTCTGCAGAATGACGATCCTCGTCTTACGAGCCGCGCGTGGTACTTCAGCAGCATCACCATCGACCCAAACAATCCCGATGTGATCTATATCCCGAACGTCGCTCTATACCGGTCCGAGGACGGAGGGAAAACAATTTCGATTGTTCGGGGTGCGCCGGGTGGAGACGATTATCACCAGATTTGGATCGATCCCAGGAATTCCGCCAACATGGTTCTGGGAACCGATCAGGGAACAACGATCAGTCTTGATCGCGGCCGAAGCTGGAGCACGTGGTACAACCAGCCCACGGCGCAGCTTTATCATGTGATTACCGACAACCAGTTTCCTTACGTCGTATACGGCGCGCAACAGGATAGCGGAAGCGCTGCCGTCCCAAGCCGCACCGATCATGGCCAGATCACTGCACGCGATTGGTTTCCTGCAGGCGGAAGCGAGAGCGGGTACATGGCGCCCGATCCCAAGGATCCGAACATCATTTATCTGAGTGGGACTTACGGGAGCGTGGACCGTTTCAATAAACGCACGGGCCTTAGCCAGGATGTTACTCCGTGGCCGTCCATCGCTTTCGGATCCGAGATCGACCGCCGCAAATATAGGGACCCATGGACTCCGGTCCTGCTCTTTTCCCCGGCCGATTCGACCACTCTCTATTTCGGAAGCCAATATGTGATGAAAACCATCGATGGCGGCCTGCACTGGGACACCATCAGCCCGGATCTCACTGGATCCACGCAACAGGCAGGAGAGAGGGCGCAGGGGCCAGCGACCGTTGAGAATTCGAAGCAGCGAGGTTACGGCGTAGTTTTCACGATTGCACCATCGGCTCTCAACCGTGATCTGATCTGGGCAGGAAGTGATACGGGACTAATCCACATTACGCGAGATGGCGGGAGGACGTGGAAGGATGTGACGCCCAAAGGCCTGACGGCGTGGAGCAAGATCTCGCTCATCGAAGCTTCGCGCTTTGATCCCGCAGTTGCTTATGCAGCTGTCGACCGCAGCCGGCTGGATGACCGGACACCTTATCTCTATCGCACGCGCGACTATGGGTCGAACTGGGAACTCATTACCGATGGCATCGCTGCGAACTCTTTCTTGCGCAGCGTTCGCGAGGACACTGAGAAAAAGAACCTGCTGTTCGCCGGAACCGAACTCGGAGTTTACATATCATTCGACAGCGGTGACCACTGGCAATCCTTGCAGCTCAATCTGCCGGTCACTTCCGTCCGCGATCTCACCATTCACGGCGACGATCTGATTGTCGCTACCCACGGCCGTTCCTTCTGGATTCTCGATAACATCACGCCTCTTCGTCAGACGATCGAAGCCGGGAAGGCCGATCCGTTCTGGCTTTACCATCCGGCCGAGGCATATCGCATTGATAACGACTCATTCGTGGGCACGCCGCTTCCGCCGGAGGAGCCGACGGCCGAAAATCCTCCGGCTGGTGCGGTGGTCGATTATTTTCTCAAGTCTCCAGCCCGCAAGGTGACACTGGAAATTTTCGACGCGCAGCAGAAGATCGTCCGCAAATTTTCGTCGGATGACAGGCACGCCGAAAAACATGCGTCGCTCCCCATCGCTGAGCGCTGGTTTCCCAAGCCTGAAATCCTCGAGAAAACTCCTGGAATTCACCGCTTCGTGTGGAATTTTACCTGGCGGAGCTCCGGCGGACCCAGCGTGGATGAAGAATCCGAATACCGCAGTCCGAGCGGTCCCAAGGTTGTGCCCGGCGTCTACACCGCCAGAGTCACCGTGGATGGCCAGACGCAAAGTCAAATTTTGAAAGTCGTGATGGATCCGCGCTCTCCTGTAACCTCCGAGATCCTGCAGCAGCAGATGGAACTGGGGCAGAAAATGTTCACCGAGACTCTCGCGGCGCGGCGCGCGCTCGCTGAGATCGGTTCAGTCCAGAAGCAACTGTCTGAGGTTGAGCAGAAGCTGGGCGAAACGAATCCTGAGCTGAAGGCAGCTCTCGCAGCGGCTCAATCGGAGATCGCGCAGATTCTTGTGAAAAGAGACACAGATGCCGAGACCGGGCTGCAAAGTGCCTACACGGACTTGGCCTCGGCCCTGCATGTGGTCGAAGGCGGGGATCGCGCCGTGCCTGCACAAGCGATTGCCGTTTATGAGGAGTCCAGCCAGCGCATCAAAGCCGGTATCGCAGAGTGGATCTCGTTCAAACAAAAGAAATTGCCCCCGCTCAATCAGAAACTGCGACAAGCAAATCTCGCTCCGGTCGCCATCTCGGAAATTGAGCATGAAGTCGAGTACCTCATGACTCGCTAAGAATCGGACCAGACCTGACTTTTTTCAAGATTCCTCTTGACAGAATGAACCGCGAGCGGTAAGTTAACACTGGTAACTGAACGCTGTTAAGTTAGAGACCGAAGTTATGGGAGTCAAGGAAAGACGCGAGCGCGAAAAGTCGGAGACCCGCGACAAGATCCTCGATGCGGCGCGCGAACTGTTCGTGACCGAGGGCTACGAAGGTGTCTCCATGCGCAGGGTGGCGGAGAAGATCGAGTACTCACCCACCGCTATCTACGTCTATTTTGCCGATAAGCAGGAGCTGTTCCACGAGCTGTGTCAGCAGGACTACGCCCGCCTGGCGGAAGTCTTTCAGAGTTCGGAGATGTCCACGGATCCGATCGAGCGGCTCAGGCAAACCGGCAGAACCTACACCGAGTTCGGCGTGCGCTATCCCAATCACTACAAGTTCATGTTCATGACGACTCATCCCCCGCACGAGCCTGATGAGGAAGACCGCGAGGTCATGGGCAATCCGGAGGTAGACGCCTACGCCTTCTTGAAGTGGGCGGTGCAGCAGGCGATCGACGCGGGGCGGTTTCGCGAGGAGCTTCAGGATGCGGAGCTGATTTCGCAAACGCTCTGGGCGTCCGTACATGGCGTAATTTCCCTGAACATTGCCAAGTGCTCGGATCCCTGGGTCGACTGGCGTCCGCTCAAGCAACGCGCCGAGATGATGCTCGATGTAACTCTGCGTGGCCTGGTGCGTAACCCGGGCGAGGTGAAATGACATGCCTCCTCTGGCGCAGCGAAACCTGTTTCACGACAAGGTCCGGCTCGCCGTCACGCTGACGGGGATTGTGTTTGCCGTGGTGCTGATCGTGGTCGAGCTGGGATTGTTTGTCGGCTTCACGGTGACGACTTCGGGGCTGATCGATCACTCTGGCGCCGATCTGTGGATTACGTCGAAGAACGTGCCCTATGTGGAGCAGGGAGTCGCTTTCAGCGAGCGCAAGCTGAATCAGGTTCGTGCCGTGCCCGGCGTCGCGGACGCGCAGAAGCTTGTCGCCCACTGGACGCAATGGAAGCGGCACGACGGCGGCGAAGACTCGGTACAGATTGTCGGCTTCGACGTCGACGACCCGATGGAGCGTCCTTGGAACCTGGTTGAGGGCAGGGTGGAAGACTTGAAATCCCCGGATGCGATCATCCTCGACGAGCTCTACAAGAAGAAGCTTGGCGTCACGGGAGTGGGCGAGGTCTTTGAGATCAACGGCCATCGTGCGCGGGTGGTCGGTTTCACGCGCGGCATCCGGTCGTTCACGACCTCTCCTTACGTTTTCACGACTTTCAAGAATGCTCAAACCTATACCGGACTGCGCGAGGACCAAACTTATTTCATCCTGGTGAAACTGGCGCCGTGGGCGAATCTTGAGCAAGTGCGGCATGAACTTCTGGATCGCGTGAAAGATGTCGAGGTGTTCACGACGAACGAATTTAGTCACATGACACGCTTCTACTGGATGTTCACGACCGGAGCGGGTGTGGCCGTGCTGATCGCCGCTGTGCTCGGCCTGGTGGTTGGATTTGTCGTGGTCGCCCAGACCATCTATGCCACGACCATGGACCATATCCGCGAGTTCGGCACGCTGAAGGCGATGGGCGCGCCCAATAGCTACGTTTACAAAGTCATCATGAAGCAAGCCGCGATTAGCGCGGTCATCGGATACGTCCTTGGGATGATCGTCAGCGTGCTCGTGGTGCGCGCCAGCCAGGAAGGTGGCGCGGCGATTCTGATGCCCATGCCGATGGCGGTGGGGATGTTTTTCCTGACCCTGGCGATGTGCATTGGCGCCGCGCTGGTTTCCATCAATAAAGTGACGCGCATCGATCCGGCGATGGTGTTCAAGGGCTGATCTGCGATTTGGCTAAGGAGCGCATCGGATGGCAACGCAACCTGCAATCGAAGTTCGCCAGCTTACCAAGACTTACGCGGAGGGGAATACGGGAACGCTCGCTCTGCGCGGGGTTGACCTCGATGTTCACGCGGGAGAGCTCCTTATGCTGATGGGGCCTTCGGGAAGCGGCAAGACCACGCTGCTCTCGATCATGGGCTGCATCCTCACCGCGAGTTCGGGAAGCGTGCGGATTGCGGGAAAAGAAATTACTCAACTGACGGAAAACAAGTTGCCCGCCATCCGACTCGAGCACATCGGCTTCGTGTTCCAGGGATTCAATCTGTTCCCCACATTAACCGCGGGCGAGAACGTGGAACTGATGCTCGATCTGAAAGGCGTGGCCGCAAAATCCGCAAAAAAGCGCGCGGCCGAATTACTGGATCAGGTTGGCCTGAATGGCAAGTACGAGAGCTTTCCAGCCGACTTGAGCGGCGGACAGAAGCAGCGAATCGCGATTGCGCGCGCGCTGGCGGGAGATCCCGGAATCATCCTCGCCGATGAGCCAACTGCGGCCCTCGATTCCCACACCGACAAGAACGTGATGGAAATGATGAGCCAGCTGGCGCACAAGCGCAATCGCGCGGTGGTGATCGTCACGCACGATTCACGCGTGCTGAGTTTTGCCGACCGCATCGTGAAAATCGAAGATGGGGCAATTGCCGGACCTGATGCGCCGCGCCGGGAGCCGGTTCCAGCGGGAATGCTCGGACGGAGCTTTTCGCAATTACCGATAAACGTGGCCTGATCGCAGGCCCCAACCGAATTTGTGGAGTCGTTGCTATGGCAAGTATTTCTGCTGAAAGTCTCGCGAAAAACAGAACCGTCATCCTCATGGGCGTGGCTGTTTTCCTATTGACGGTGTCTCTGGTGTTCGCCTCGCGGCGTGCTCATGAAAACGCGGCCATGGTTGGTGCTACGCCGACCAGCCACGGCCCTGTTCTGATTGCTGGCCCCGGTCGTGTGGAACCGAACTCGGAAGACATCAAGATTGGCTCCGAGTTGAGCGGACGGCTGAAAACTGTTTACGTCGAAGAAGGAGACATGATCCATCGCGGCCAGGTTCTTGCCGAACTGGAAAACGCCGATTACCTTGCCGAGGTCGAGTCGGCCAAGGCCAGCGTAGTGGCCAAAGAAGCAGCGTTGCGCAAGGTGATCAACGGCGCTCGGCGGCAGGAACGTAATGAAGCCTGGTCTTCGGTCGACGAGGCCAAGGCCGTGATGGAGAACGCCCAATCCGAATCGCACCGCCGGCAGGAACTTTTCGCCGCGGGAGTGATTTCGAGAGAAGAGTTGGATCGCTACGCCAGTGAAGCCGATGTCGCCAAGGCAAAGTATCAGGCCGCCGTCGAGCAACACTCGTTAGTCGACGACCACGCTCGCGAGGAAGACCGCTCCCTGGCCGAGGCCGACTTGCAGCTGGGGAAAGCGCAGCTCGAGGAAGCTCAAGCACGGTACGAGAAAACATTCATTCGTTCGCCCATTGATGGCACCGTTCTGCGTAAGCATCATCGGAGTGGAGAGAGTGTTTCGAATTCTTCCACCGTCCCCGACCCGGTCTTGACCATTGGCGACCGGAAAGTCCTGCGTGTGCGTGTGGATGTGGATGAAACCGACGTCAGCAAAGTTCGCGTGGGACAAAAAGCCTACGTTACCGCGGACGCTTTCGGGAAACAGAAGTTCTGGGGACATGTCGTGCGCGTGGGCCAGCAATTGGGACCAAAGAATATTCGCACCGACGAACCCACGGAAAGAGTCGACACCAAAATTCTCGAAACGCTGGTCGAACTTGACCCGGGCGCGGAACTGCCCGACGGTCTGCGAGTAGACGCCTTCATCGTCCCCGGCGCTGGCGAAGTGGCTCAGACTGTACCGGGGCAGTTCTAGGTGCTGGTTAGTCTGCTGGGAAGCAACATCCGCGCCGAATTCTAGAAATGGCGGAAGCGAGTGGGGGTCGAACCCACCGGTGACGGGGTGACCCGCTGCCCGCCGGTTTTGAAGATCACTCAGTGGGTTCTGACGCGTTATGAAAATTTTCTACTCTATCTGAATTCTTCTACCATTTACCAGAAGCGTGTTCTGATGCGTTCTGCTCGAATTTGACCTGTTATGAACATGGAACTATCACGTTTTTATCACAGCAGTTCGCTACGCTTATTCCAGACGTTCAACACACTGCCTGTCGACAAGTGAAATCGAGGCGATTGCGTCCATTGAGGGGTTTTGAGCGTAATCGGGATTTTACGTCAGTTAAGATTATGTTTGGTACGGCTGGAGTTCGGGCAAATGGAGATTGGCAATTACGATTTCGACGCGGCTAGCAGCCCAATGGAACAGAAGAACTACGGGGATGTGTGGAAATATGTTTTGCCCTACGCCGATGCAGGAGACTCCAACGCGCAATGCTTGGTCGCTCTTCTCTATCAGTGTGGATTCGGTGTTGCTCGAAATGCGCTTGAGGCAGAACGATGGCTGCGCAAAGCCGCTGACCAAAACAATCCCGTCGCCTGGAATAATCTGGGGTCGCTGTACGCCTCCCGTATTCCCGAGCTGGAACACCACTGGGGTGATGCGCACAGATGCTATGAACGGGCGAAAGAACTAGATTTCAATTGTGCCCATCCGTACCCTCCACGATCTGAAAAATAGCCTGATGCTGTAAACGCCTGTTTACAATACTTGCGGTGGTGTCTCTTGCCTCGTCTACTAAACATCAGTTCCTTTTTTTGGATGAGTCTGATGAATAACGCTTCCAGTAAAATAGAACCCTCATGCGGACAGTCACAACTGTAATTGTCGGGTTGGCCTTCCTGTTTTCATACATCTCCGCTGGAGCGCAGAAAAGCCAGACACAGGCTTCGCACCCCGTTTCGTCAACAGGCCTTGTCGGACTTCCTTTCGCAGAGGTCACGGTCGGGTCCCCTGGAATCGTGGCCACAAAGATCGTGCTTGCCCACTATACCCTTCCTTCGCCGGATCCTAATCTGAACGACACTTTCTTGATCAAAATGCTGGTAACGATCTCGGAAGGTGGCGATGTGGAGACTGCAAAAATAATAAAGTATCCTGGTGGAGACCATGGCGCAGACGAACTGTACGCTCCCGCGCTGGAGGCGATCCGGCAATGGAAGTTTGAACCATACGTCAAGAAAGGGCACACCAAGAAGGTCTCTACGACGTTTTTCTTGCGTTTTGTTCCCAATGACAGAGTCTTTCGAGACGGTTCAGAGCCCAACTCTGCAAGTGCAGCAGGTCAACCGATTGAGATGACCTGTCTGGAAGCGATGAGCACACTTACGCGCCTAGTGATTCCAACTTACCCGAAGGAAGCGATGGAAATGCATTTATCGGGATTTGGAGTTGTCAGTGTCATCATCGGGAAGAACGGCGAGGTGGTAGATGTCAAACAAATCAAAGCACATCCGCTAATAGCCCGTGCTACGGTGGACGCCATTCGCCAATGGCGTTTCGAACCGCACAAGCTGAATGGCGAGCCCATCGAAGTGTTGACCGAAGTCCAAGTCCTTTTCGATCAAACCGAGCCTTGATGTTAGTTTGCATCGATTTAACATTACACAGAGTGGCTAGCTGGTGAAACACCCCGATTACACTCATTGACCCGGACGCCGAGTGGAAATTCTCAATGAGTGTAAACGCCTTCCATGAGAAGGCCGGCCGGAGTCAAGTGGATTTTGTTGTCTCTTCAGGGGGACAAGTTTTTGTTCTCCTGCCGAGTGGCCACTGTCGCCATGCTTCCATCCGCACTCTCGAAGAGCGATTCGTTCGCTCCGCGGATCTTCTAGTGTCAGCAAGAACGTCAGCGCGATCAGCGTGCCTACACCCTTGATCTGCTTCAGCAACGCCACTTGCGGGTAACTCTCCTGCGCAAGCTTTTCGATCCGCTCGTTATATTCTCGTATCTGCTCACTTAGCACTTCCATGCCGGCCAGCAGCGGCTCCAGCGCGCTTTGCAGTTCCGGGCTCAGGCCTTCGGCTTTCTCCGGATTCATATTCCGCACGTTGCATCCGCGCAATCGTTCGCCGTAACTCTTGGCCAGCCCGCGGGCCGTGTTGACCAGCCCCGTGCGCGCCCGCACCAATCCAGCTCGCGCCCGAACCATCATGAGGTCGGCTTGTGCCTGCGCGCTGCGATGCTTCTCCAGCACGCAGTACCAGCTGTTGCGATCTCCCAGATCCAATCCAATGGTCAGTTTCTCCTGCGAAATATTCCTGCTCTGCTTCACCGCTACAGTGCTAACCTTCTTCATCGCCGGTCTCCTTTTTATCTGTGCCTTGAGCACGTCGATAACTTGGGGAGCGTACACCGCATCCCGTCCGGAGACCGGCCTTCTCATCCCATCTGATAGCGTCAACCAAGGAGCCACTGCTTTATATACTCTCTCTGTAAAACCCCGGTGAGGGGCTTTTCTTGTGAGCGCCAATCCTGTTGACGTTCTTATTTTTATTCCGTTGGTACACGCGATTCCCGTGAGTGGCAACTTGGTTCTTGCTATGGGAGCGATGGGTTGGAAAAATACCCCAATAAAATCATTGGCCCATATCCGCTCTACTGTGCATTCGCTGTTTGGTATCCACGTCTAACCAGAGAAGATGCGGACAAAAAGATCTCCCCGCAAGTCGTTATGAGTAGAGCCGCAAACAAGGCCATCGCTGTGTGACCTCTATCACCGTGTCGAGTGTTCTTGGTCACAGCCAAATTTGGGGGGCAACCCGACACTACACCATCACTCGGACGCCAAATCGCTATCTCCTGGGAGATATAAATGAGATTCCAGATCAAACAGGTGATGATCTCTTTGCTTGTAGCAGTGGTTGTCGTGGTGCTGCTGTTTCTTGCGGCGATAAATCCGCCTCGCGTTTTGGCGGTTCCAAGTTATGCCCGGCAGACCGGTTTGGCGTGCAGCGGCTGCCACTACACTCCTCCGGAACTCAACCCCGCCGGACGAAGGTTCAAGCTGCTCGGCTATGTGGATAGGGGGGACGACACCAAAGTCATCAAGACCGAGGGAGGCAAATCGCGAGCCGCGCTTGATCTTCTGGCTTCGCTTCCACTTTCTGTAATGCTGGAAACTTCATTTACCTCGACCAAATCCTCGATACCGACTACTCAGAATGGCAACTTTGAATTTCCTCAAGATATCTCGCTCTTCCTCTCCGGCGCGTGGACCAGCAATGTCGGCAGCTTTCTGCAGGTGACGTATGACACCCAGGCCGACAATTTCAGCATGGATAACACCGACATCCGCTATGCAAACAATAAGCACAAGATCGGCGGCAAGGAACTGGTTTATGGCCTGGACCTTAATAACAATCCGACCCTAGACGATCTTTGGAACAGTACGCCAGCATGGGGTTTTCCATGGGTCGCAAGCGACGTTGCGCCCACGCCGACAGCCAGTCCCATCATCAATGGGCTCCTTGCGCAGGACGTCGCAGGGCTCGGTGGCTATGCGATGTGGGACAACCATCTGTATGCGGACCTGTCAGTCTATCGCTCGGAACACGTGGGCGGCCCTCAGCCGAATCCGGGATCTAACTTTTCCTACAACATTCACGGGGTTGCACCCTACTGGAGGGTTGCGTGGCAAGAACTGACTGCGAAAACGCAGTATGAGATCGGCACTTATGGAATGCATATGCGATCCACACCCAACCAGATCGTGGGCGCCACCGGGATCACCGGCCCGGAGGATGACTACACGGATTGGGCCTTGGACACTCAGATCGATCGCACACTATTCCGAAAGGATGTGCTCTCATTCCGGGGCACGTATATCCACGAAAGCGCCAATTTGTTGGCCAGCGTGGCCCAAGGCGTGACAAGCTTCGGCTCGCATCATCTGAATACTCTTCAGGCGAACGCCGAATATCACTTCGGCAACCGTTACACAGGCGCATTCGGTTGGTTCGATACCGGTGGCACGGTCGATCCGGGGTTGTATCCACCAGGCGCGGTGAGCGGCAGCGCCAATGGGGACCCGAGAGGAGCTGGTTATATCGGGAACATCTCGTTTTGGCCGTGGCAAAATCTGCAGCTCGCGGCGCAATACACCGGATACACACGCTTCAATGGCGGCACGACAAACTACGATGGCTCGGGTCGCAATGCGAGCTCGAACAACACAATATATCTGGACGCGAAATTCATTTTCTGACGCGTTCTCGACAATTGATTAATTGCAAATTCAAAGGAGAACAACGCAATGAAGTACAAGGCATTTGCATTGACTGTGCTGATAGCCGGGTTGTGCACGGCGGTTTGGGCAGGCGACATCGAGGGCAAGGTTACTGGAATGAAGGGCCAGTCTGTGGTTTACGTCGACGCTATTGCAGGCAAAACGTTCCCCGCTCCCAAAGAGCACCCGGTCGTGGATCAGAAGGGACTGCTCTTTGCTCCGCACATCATTGCTGTACAGCAGGGGACAACGGTCGAGTTCCTGAATAGCGACAATGTGCAACACAACGTCTTCTGGCCTTCAGTCGCCGGCGACAAGAAAGCAGGACACAATCTCGGAACTTGGCCCAAAGGTGAAAAGCGTCCATTTACGTTCGATAAGCCAGGTGTCGTCCCGCTGTTCTGCAATGTGCACCCGGAGATGGAGGGATACATCATCGTCAGCCCAACTCCCTACTTTGCCCAAACCGACGATAGCGGCAACTACAAGATCAAAGACGTTCCAGACGGCAGCTATACCGTGACGGTGTGGCATGAAGGCGCCAAGAACCAGTCCAAACCGGTAACTGTTGCCGGCGGAGGCAAAGCGGATTTCACCCTGAGTAAGTAAGGAGTAGCGAGGAATCGGGAGCGGCTTAGGCTCGTGCCGCTCCCGTACTCTCATCTTCTTCATCGAGTCCGCGAAGGATCAACCTGGTGAACGTTTGACTGGTCGCGAAACAGACACGCCTTCATGCTGAAGCGATACAAAAATAAAAAGGTCGATAGCGACTGGCTTCATACGAACTTCCCTTGCATGATGGCCTGTCCGGCGCATACCAACGCCGGGCGCTATGTCGGCTTGATTGCCGAGGGCCGGTTCGAAGAAGCCTATCGCATCGCGCGCGATCCGAATCCGCTGGCCAGCATCTGCGGAAGAGTGTGCGCACATCCTTGCGAAACCGCTTGCCGCCGCGGCGAGATCGACCGGCCAATTTCCATCCGAGCTCTAAAGCGCTTTCTCACCGAACAGTTCGGACCAGAGTCGAAGCATCCTATTCAAATTAATGATGGACGCGGGCAGAAAAAACTTCCCTTCAAAGTAGCCGTCGTCGGAGGCGGTCCGGTGGGCCTCTCGGCTGCGCATGATCTGGCGTTGATGGGATACGCGGTCACGATTTTCGAAGCCGCGCCGGTGGCGGGAGGGATGCTGTATCTCGGAATCCCAGAATATCGACTGCCGCGTGATGTGGTGGAAGCGCAAGTGCGGGAGATTCTCGAGACTGGCGACATCACGCTCAAGCTGAATCATGCTGCCGGTCGTGACTTTACCGTTTCCGATCTCCGCCGGCAAGGTTTCGACGCTGTCCTCATCGCTGTGGGCGCGCACCGCAGCCGCGATCTCAGTATTCCTGGAGTCGATCTCGATGGCGTGCATAAGGGAATCGACTTTCTGCTCAACGTAAACCTCGGCTACAAATTCACCATCGGCAAGAAAGTGATCGTGATCGGTGGCGGAAATGTGGCCATGGACGTGGCTCGATCCGCAGCGCGCGAAGTGGTGCGACAGCATGCGGGCGGTGTGGAGGATGCCGAGCCTTCCGCGGAAAACATGACTGCCGTTGCGACCCGCGAGATGGTCGATATTTCTCTTTCCGCTCTACGTATGGGCGCCCGTGAGGTGAATCTGGTCTGCCTGGAGCCGCGCGACCAGATGCCCGCCGCCCTCGAAGAAATCGAGGAAGCCGAAGAAGAAGGCATTCGCATGCACCCGGGGCTCGGCCCAAAACGGATGGTGGGCAAAGATGGCAAAGTACTTGCGCTCGAAACGCTGAAGACCAAGTGGGTTTTCGATCAGAACAAACGCTTCAATCCGGCGTTCTTTGAGGGCAGCGAAAGCCTGATCGAGTGCGACACCGTCATCATGGCGATCGGGCAAGCGCCTCGCCTCGACTTTCTGACGCCGGAAGATAACGTTGAACTGTCGCCGCGCGGCCTGATTGCGGTCAATCCGCAAACATTGATGACTTCTGCTGCCGGCATCTTCGGTGGTGGTGACTGTGTATTCGGTCCGCGTCTGATTATCGACAGCGTGGGTGATGGCAAGCGCGCCGCGGTCGGAATCGATGAATACCTGCGCAAGAATAAACACCCCGAACCCATCATTGAAGTCGAGGTGCTGAAGCGGCACAGCATGCCGCTGGACTATCTCGATATCACTCGCCAGCCCGTGCCCATGCTTCCGCTTGAACGCCGCACAGGCGTGACTGAAGTGGAAGTGGGCTATGACACTCCGGAAGCAATCGCCGAAGCGCAACGCTGCCTGCACTGTTGGACTAACACGATTTTTGAAGGTTCGCCGGAAGACGGCAGCATGTGCATTCTCTGCGGCGGTTGCGTGGACGTCTGCCCGGAAAAATGTTTGGAACTGGTCTCGCTCGATCGCATCGACTTCGAACCGCAAACGGTACAGTACATCCGCGATAACCAGGAATGCTTTGGAGTGGAACTCGATGAAGTGGCGGCCGACGAGTTGGGTGTCATTAGCGGCGCTGCCATGTTGAAAGATGAGACGCGCTGCATCCGTTGCGGACTCTGCGCCATGCGCTGTCCCGTGGGCACAATCACGATGGAGTCTTACAACCTTATTCCCGCCGAACCAACCGGATTGATCTCGATCGCGGCGATTGGAGCAGGCTTGCAGTCGAAGTGAGAGACGAACATGCCAGACGAAATCAAGAACGCAAACGCTGACGAGAACGTAAACCGCCGGCAGTTTTTCACCAAACTAGGTTTGGGTTCGCTCGGCATTGCAGCCGCAGGCACGGCTGCCTTCGCTTATCAGTTTCTCGATCCCAATGTGCTTTACGAGCCATCGCCGGTGGTGAATGCTGGCAAACCGGACCGCTATCCGCTAGATTCTGTCACGCTCGATGTGAACTCCGGCATTTACATCATTCACTCGCAGGAAGGATTTTTTTCTCTGAGCGCGGTGTGCACACATCTGGGCTGCCTTACGGCATGGAAGCCGGAGTTGAACATGATTGCCTGCCCCTGCCATGGCAGCAAATTTGCCGTGTGGGAACGCGCCAACCTGAAGCCGGGCGACAAGATCGAAGGACCCGCGCCTAAACCGCTGCCGTGGAAGCGAGTGTGGCTCAACGACGACGGGGATTTGCTGGTAGACCGCTCTACCGACGTTCCTCCAATGCAGCGCGATTCATTCGTGAGGGTCTAAGCCATGGCGAAAACACTGGACCAACATTTCGACGAATTACGCGGCACGCGAGTGTGGCGTTCGATTTTCCGCAGCGGCACCGGTTCGAGCACGTTAAGGCGCGCGCTGGCCATTCAGCAGAACGTCTTTCTGCACTTGTTCTCCACCAAGGTGCGCACTCGCATGCTCAGCTTCAGTGCGACCTGGTATTTGGGCACGTTGACGTTGGGCACATTTCTGATTCTGGTGGGGACCGGCATACCCCTCATGCTCTACTATCACCCCTCGGCGCCACAGGCTTACGCCGACACGAAAGACCTGCAATTCGTGATTTCATCCGGAATGTTTCTGCGCAGTCTGCATCGTTGGTCGGCGCACGCCATGGTTTTTCTGGTCTTCGCGCACATGTTCAAAGTTTTTTATCGTGGCGCTTACCGGACTCCTCGCGAGTTCAACTGGGTCATCGGTGTGGTCCTGCTCCTGATCACACTGCTCCTTAGTTATACGGGCTACCTGCTGCCTTGGGATCAACTGGCTTACTGGGCTATTACCGTGGGATCGAACATCGCCTCTGCGGTGCCCGTCATGGGCAATAAGATTCACTTCCTTCTGCTTGGCGGAAACGCAGTGAACGCCAACGCTCTGCTGCGGTTCTACGTGCTGCACTGCATGATTCTCCCCCTGACGGCGATATTCTTCGTCGCCATCCATTTCTGGCGCATCCGCAAGGATGGCGGACTTTACTCGCACACCAGCGAACCAGCCACGCTGCGGGCAAACACTTCCACTGTCGTCACTGCGAAGGAGGTGCAATAGTCATGGCTGACTCGAAAGACTTCATCGCGGGCGTCGATTCCAATGCCAAGAAGTCCCCGCGCCGCATCGTCTTCATTACTCGCCGTACCTCGGCACAAGTTAAGGTCGAGAGCGAAAACTTAGTTCAGACTTTTCCCGAAGTTCTATTCCGTTCCGTCGTTGCCATTCAGCTGTTGGCCATCGCTTTAGTTTGGATCGCATTGATTTTCGATGCGCCACTGGAAGGCCTAGCCGATCCCTCCCACACTCCCAATCCGGCCAAAGCTCCCTGGTATTTCCTTGGACTGCAGGAGATGCTTCATTATTTTCCGCCGATGGTCGCAGGAGTGCTCGTTCCGGGACTGGTCGTCATGGCGCTGATTGTCATCCCCTATTTCAGAGTCAATATTGAAGCCGAGGGATTGTTTCTTAAAGATCGTCAGCGACGACTGCGAATCTTTTATATGGTCGCGACCGCTCTCTCGCTGTTTCTGTTGTTTTTCAAGGTATACGCCGCCCTCATCCCAACATTGATTATGGCCGCCGTCATGCTCCTCGCCGCGCAGAGTTCTCCGCAATCGTCCTCGGCATTCCGTCGCTATTTGGCGGCTAAACCTCTGTCCTATTGGGTGATGACGTGGTTCTTATTCGAACTGGTGGTACTGACCGCCATCGGCACATTTTTCCGCGGGCCGGGCTGGTCCTGGGTGTGGCCGTGGCAGGGGTCTTAATGGGATCATGAAAACAACTTTCAAATCGATATGGCAAAAGTTGTTCGGAGATAGCGCTCGCGCCTTCGGCGTGATAAGCCTGTTGTTTCTGATTTCGCTCGCCATCGCACCGGCCAAGAATTACTTCAGCGAATGGCGACACTATCAGCACGGCTATCTCAAAATGACTCGCAATCGTAGTGATGCGGTCACGCTCCAACGCCATTTTCAGGGAGGAATTCAGCAGATCTGGTTGCCCGAACTCGGCGTGGTCGACCGCTGCACCAGCTGCCACGTTGGTTTGAAAGAAGCCAGCCTCAACGATGTGAGCCAGCAGCCGTTTCGCAAACATCCCGCGATCCCGCATCAGATCGATCAATTCGGTTGCACGGTTTGCCACCGCGGCCAAGGCGTCGCAACCACGGTGGAGGAAGCGCACAGCAGCACGCTGGCGTGGGAACAACCGATTCTTCCGGCGACGTATATCGAGTCATCGTGTGGCGAGTGCCATCGCGGGCCGGTGCCGGGTGCGCCGCAATTAAACCAGGGCCGACACCTGCTTTCGAGCTACGGCTGCGTACATTGCCATACGGTGAAGTTGCCGGATGGAAAGATACTGAAGGCGACTGATAATCCGCCTTCCCTCTCGCACATCGCGGACAAAACGTCGCGCGAGTGGATTTACGCATGGCTCAAAGATCCACAAGCTTACGCAGCCACTGCAACCATGCCGAACTTCAAGTTGAGCGACGACGATGCGCGCGACATGTCCGCCTTCTTGATGGCCAACAGCACTTCCTTGCCGGGCGACACGGTTACGCTTTCGGCAAAGGTAGCATCAGATCCTGCAGGCGGCGCCAGTTTATACGGAGAATCTTTCTGCTCCTCTTGTCACGCCGTGCAAAATGCCGCCGGCAATCTGGTGGGCGGAGACGTAGGACCCGAGTTGACACGCGTTGGCAGCAAAGTGAAACCGGAGTGGCTACAGGCATGGTTACGCAATCCGCGCGTCTATCACTCAGAGACCGCGATGCCGCACTATCGCCTCAGCGATCCTCAAGTGGCGACTCTGACAGGATTTCTGCTGGCAAAGAGTGATTCCGACCTGCTCGCCAATGTTCATCTGGAAGCTGCAACTCCAGAGCAGATCGCGCATGGCAAGCGCCTGGTTTCCGATTACGGCTGCGCGTCGTGTCACGAAATTGCGGGCATCAAGAAGCCGGAAAACTTTGCGCCGGAACTTAGCCGCATTGGAAGCAAGCCCGTCACTCAACTTATTTTCTTGTCGGGCATGCAGCACACGCTTCCCGATTACATTGCGACCAAGATTAAGCAGCCGCGCTCCTTTGGACAAGGCTTGAAGATGCCGCAGTACACTTTCACCGGACCGCAGATCGATTCCCTCGCCACCGCTCTGCTCGCTTTGAACGACCGTTCGTTCACGTTGCCGCCTGCGCTTACTGTGGCGGCGAAGCCGGAATCTGACTACGAGCCGGCGGGCAAGGCCGGAAAGCTGATGAACGATCTGGCGTGCTTCAGTTGCCATCGCATCAACGGCCACGGCGGAGAGATGGCACCTGACCTCACCTGGGAAGGCAGTTCTGTGCAGCGCCAGTGGCTGGTGGATTTCTTGAAGAATCCGAATACGCTGCGACCGTCACTCATTCGACGCATGCCGCGATTCGATCTCACCGACGCCGACGTGAACGAAATCACCGACTACATTCTCACCGTGTATCAGAGTCCGACCATTGACCGCGATTCGATGCCGCTGAGCGGCTATCCGCAAGGCCAGGTTGAGCTGGGCAAGCAACTTTTCTACGGCAAGTACGCCTGCCAGGGCTGCCACATTGTGGACACCAAGACTGACAAGGGATACATCGGCCCAACCCTGACAAAAGTTGGATCGCGCCTGACCGCCGCGTGGATTTTTCAGTGGATGAAGAATCCGCAGGCTCTGCGTCCGGGCGCAGCCGAGCCGAACCGCGCCATGAGCGACGAGGACGCCCAGGCTCTGACCGCATTCCTGATCTCGCAGAAAGGCAAACTGGAGGTCGCAAAGAAATGATTCGCCGCTCGCTGGTCATCGTCATTTTGCTTATGGTCACGGTGGCCATATCCTGTTCGCGCAAGACCGCATCGGAACCACTGCCCAAGCCCACCACATACGGAGCCACGATCATCGAATCCAGTGGAGGAAAACAGATCGCACAGACAGGCTCGCCGACGCCGCAGCCCCTGGTTGTTCAGGTAAATGATGAGCAGGGCAATGCTCTCGTCGGCGCCCTCGTCGAATTCAGTGGCGCTTCAGGAGTGAACTTCGATCCGAGAAATAGCCTCACCGACTCGAGCGGGCAAGTCACGACCATCGTGACCCTCGGCGGCATGGCGGGCCGTTATGAACTCACCGCGTCGACCAGGGATAAAACGGGCAAGACGGTCACCCTGAAAATCGAAGAGATCGCTCTTGGTTATCAGCAGACTCTTGGCCGCCAGCTCAACGATCAGTATTGTGAGCGCTGCCACAACCCTGAGTCGACCGTGGAGCGGGTCTCGAACTTCGACAATCTCGAAATCAAGCCACATCCGTTCACTGAAGGCGATACGCTCAACAAACTGACTGACGCGGATCTCACCGCAATCATCAGCCACGGCGGGCCCGCGCTCAACAAGTCTGCGCTGATGCCGGCCTGGGGCAACACTCTTAGCAAGTCGGATATCCAAGCCTTAACATCATACATTCGCGCGATATCCGATCCGCCTGACCGCAATGCTAGTCCGATGTATGCGCAGAATTAGCCAGGTCTGGCTTTAGCTGAACCTGCTGCCTGCCATCGTTCGGGAACGCGCACAGGTCGGAACCTGGACCGAAACAGACCTTTAGGACCCGGTAATGGCTCCGAGCCTCGCCTCTCTGGATTCTTCTCCAGTGAAACGGGCGCACCGCAGATGATCCTGCAAACCGCGCGGCCGTGAAGGGTCAGATTAGAAAACTACACTTTCCTAACAGGAGAAATCGCGATCCACAAAACCACTGTTTATGCGGGTGCTGCAGATGCTGATTACGCTCTTGCTTGATAGTGGGCTCCGTGTCAAGAAGGAGGCCTTACCTCTCAAGTGGTCAGAAGTGTCGCTCGGTTCGGAGCCAGCTTGCATCCACATCCTCGATTCGAAGAGCGCAGCGGGCATACGTCCAGTTTGGCTGACCAATCACTGTCGGAACGCTCTCGCGAGTTGGCGTGAACTGTTTGGTCCAGCGTTCTCACCCTTCATTTTCCCGAGCCCTCGCAACCCGTCTGTTCACTTTGTGGACTACAAAACCGCCTGGCGGACAGCCGCCAAGAAAGCTGGGTTGGCAGATCGGCGAATCTACGATCTCCGCTCAACATTCGCCAGCCGCGCAAATGTCTGCCACGCGACCGGATTGACTGTTGCCCATCTGCTGGGCCACGCGAACACTCAAATCTTACCGACCTATGTCCGCCCGTTCGACGAAAACAGCCGAGCAGTCATCGAAGCTATGGACATCGCCCGCAAGAGCCAGAAGGCAGAAACAGACTCCGTAAACCAAATCCTTCAGGTGGCCGAAAAGTATCAGGTGGCGAGAAATTTCTATCACGTTTTTATCACAGCAAGCTGATTTCGATCCGAGGTCTCACTCTGAGACGCGACGACAGTCCATATAACTCATTGACAATAAATGGCGGAAGCGAGTGGGGGTCGAACCCACCGGTGACGGGGTGACCCGCCGCCCGCCGGTTTTGAAGACCGGGACGATCACCGGACCGCATGCGCTTCCGCGGACCGCCGCGGATTTTCGCAAATCCGAACAGAGCCTAGCATGCCGGAGAGAGATACGGAAATCTGGTGAATCGGCATTGACCTTGGATCGCGAGGCCGCTCCGTTCTTCTACTTCGGTTGAGGCACGATTCGCAGGTACGGCTTCGGTGACTTCCAGCCTCCGGGATACTTCTGTTGCGCCTCCTCGTTCGATACCGAAGGGAGAATGATAACTTCGTCTCCCTGCTTCCAATTCACCGGCGTGGCAACTTTGTGTTTGGCAGTGAGCTGCATGGAATCGAGCACGCGGAGGATTTCGTCGAAGTTGCGGCCTGTGCTCATCGGATAGCTGAGTTGGAGTTTGATCTTCTTGTCGGGACCAACCACGAACACGGTGCGCACTGTGGCATTATCGGCCGCAGTCCGGCCTTCGGACGTGTTCCCGCTTTCCGCCGGCAGCATGCCATAGAGCTTCGCGATCTTGAGTTCGGGGTCGCCAATCATCGGATAATTCACCTTGGCGCCTTGCGTCTCCTCAATGTCAGCGGCCCATTTGCCGTGACTGCTGACAGGATCGACACTTAGCCCGATAATTTTTGTATTGCGCTTGGCGAATTCAGGTTGCAGCCGCGCCATATATCCGAGTTCCGTGGTGCACACTGGCGTGAAATCCTTGGGATGGGAAAACAAAACTGCCCATCCCTCGCCGATCCACTCATGGAAATTGAGCTGGCCCTGCGTGGTCTCGGCGGTAAAATTTGGCGCAATGTCGTTGATGCGAGGGACTCTAGTGGTTTCCGTTGCGGTCTCCGTGGTCATGTTTTTCTCCTAAGTGAGGGTTCAATTGGCTCGACGGTTCGGAAGCAGCCAACCTGCGCTGGGATGGATGTCGGATAAAAACGAAACCCACCCATTTCGCCGGGTGGGTTGGAAGAAATCCTGTTCACTCCCTACCCACACGGCAACGGACACGTACAACAGCACATGGCGCCGTTAGTGGATGGGTACAACATGTAAGTAGCATAAAAGTCCGCACGGGCGGTGTCAACCGAGGCGGGCCATGGCGGCCGATCGCCACAACTTTTCTGCATCGCACAACGGGCGTGAGCATCTGTCTCCTTGCAACGTGTTCAATCAATCTTTTCGTTTTCGAGGACGGTAGATGAGTTCCTCTCCAAGGCGGCTCGCAATGGCTCAGTGGGATGTCTTTTCTTCCCGGCCGCTGCAGGGTAATTCGCTGGCAGTGTTTCTCGATGGGCGCGGATTGACGGATGCAGAGATGCAGTTAATTGCAAAGGAAATGAACCTCTCCGAGACCACCTTCATCCTGCCCCGCGATCCCGCCACCGAACGAGAGCGGGGCATTCGCGTGCGCATCTTCACCGTGCAGGAAGAACTGCCGTTCGCTGGTCATCCCACTCTCGGTACTGCATTTGCGTTGCGCGGCCAAAGCGGCGCAAAACGGGTTGTGCTCGAACTGAACGCTGGCAAGGTGCCGGTTGAGTTTGAGGATATTCCGGGAGAATCCCTGTTCGGCGAGATGACTCAACTCGATCCCACCTTCGGAATCCGGCACGAGCGCGAAGCAGTCGCGAGTGCGACGGGCTTGAGCGTTAACGATTTCGACGACTCGTTGCCCATAGAGACGGTGTCGACTGGCGTTCCCTTCACCGTAACCCCGCTGAAATCGCTTGCTTTCATTCGCGACTCGTTGAAAATCGATCAGAGCCGCGCGGCCGAATACCTGGCCAAGACTGCAAGTAAGTTTTTTTATTTCGTCACGCGCGAAACTGTAGATCGTGAGGCTCGTCTGCATGCCCGCATGCTCTTCTACAACGGCGAAGATCCGGCCACCGGCTCAGCCGCTGGTTGTTCCGCAGCGTGGATGGTGAGGCACGGAGTGGCGAAATCCGATGAGCGAGTGCTGATTGAGCAAGGCGTAGAAATGCATCGCCCCAGCCGGATTTTTGTGCGTGCTTCCCTCAGCGATAACCGTGTAGTTAACGTACGCGTGGGCGGACACTCGATTGAAATTATGCGCGGCGAAGTTTTCCTCTAATCGATCAGCCGCAAGCGTCACAGAATCATGCCTTTCACAGCGTCCTAGAATTTTCAATGGCCAGAGTATGCCATTTGCTTCCACGGTACTTTACAGTGTGCGTTACTTACCGTTAGCATCACTTCGCTTCTCAATCCTTCGCGAATAGAGAAATTTCCGCGAGATGCGGCTTACGACCGGCATCTTTCGGAGACGAGTGGTGAATGAAACCTAAGCGCACGATCCTGTGTGTTGACGACAACGAACAGTCGCTTTCGTATCGCAAAATTATGCTTGAGACCCGGGGTTACCGTGTCGCCAGTTATTCACGGGGCGAAGATGCGCTGGAACGCTTCAAGCAAGGCGGCATCGATCTTGTCGTTACCGACATGGCCATGCCCGGAATGGACGGCCCGCAACTGATTGCCGCGATCAAGACTTTGTCGCCACATGTGCCAGCGATCCTGATATCGAGCAAAGTGCGCATCTACGATCACGATTCGCAAGCTGACGTGTTCCTGGCGAGAGGCATGTACGCGCCTGCCGATCTACTGGAGCGGATCCGGCTGCTTCTGGTACGCAAGCGTGGCCCCAAGCGTATGCAACAGCGCTCCGCTCCACTTCCGCGCCAAGTCGGAGTCGCCTGAGCATTCCTACGCTCTATCGGCGAGCCCTTCACTGAATCCTATCGTGTAAGATCAAGGCTGGCATGGGCGCATTCATTGAGGCCATTGATCTACATAAAACTTATCGCGTGGGGAAGATCGATGTGCCCGCGCTCCGCGGCGTTTCCTTCGCCGTAGAAAAAGGTGAATTTGTCACGGTGGTCGGGCCTTCCGGCAGTGGCAAATCCACTCTGTTCTACCTGCTTGGCGGCCTGACCCGCGCCGATTCCGGCAAAGTGGTGATGGACGGTGACGACTTCGCAACGCTCTCCGATGCGGAGCGCACTCGCATGCGCAAGCGCAAGATCGGCTTCGTATTTCAGAAATTCAACCTGCTACCCACACTCGATGCCCGTTCGAACATCGCCATCGCGCAGGAGATTTCCGGCAATGGCGACCGCGACCCCGCATTCTTCCTTCGCATTTGTGATTTGTTGGGCATCACCAAGCGCCTGAACCACCGACCCTCCGAGCTGTCCGGGGGCGAGCAACAGCGGGTGGCCCTGGCTCGCGCGCTGGTCAACAAACCGGCGGTGGTGCTCGCCGACGAGCCCACGGGAAATCTGGACACAGAGAACTCGGACATCGTTTTGAAAATGTTGCGCCAGTCCAATCAGGAGTTCGGTCAGACCGTACTGATGATCACTCACAATCCCGAAGCTGCCAAGTTCGGAGACCGCATCATTCACATGCGCGACGGGCACGTTGTGCGGCCGGAAGAAGATCCGCAATGGGCGCCACACTGAGGTCGTATCAGGCCAGTATCCGGCTCGAGAACACAGATGAACTGCCAGACCGTGGAATCTCAGCCAATCGCGTCCGCTGAACGGTGTGTCGAATGCCACCGCATCCTAATGTCAAAGCCGCTGCGATGACGCCGGGAGAACATTGCCGGGGGCTGGCTCCTTGGTTATAATCAAGCTCGTCGAGCGGGAGTAGCTCAGTGGTAGAGCGCGACCTTGCCAAGGTCGATGTCGCGGGTTCGACCCCCGTCTCCCGCTCCATACATTTTGAAAATCACGTCCCCTCCCCAGTTGGACTTTTTTCACCCGGAACGCTAACGTAGTTATTAGGGGCGCGGTACCCAAGTGGTAAGGGAGAGGTCTGCAAAACCTTTATGCGTCGGTTCGATTCCGACCCGCGCCTCCAATCTTCCCTGGTATTTCTCTTCCCGCTCAAGCGCGGCCGACCAAGTCCTTAGGGTCTATCTGACGTCATTTCCTTGAGGTTGAGGCAGATTCCTTCGTTCGTCGCGCTGATCGGACGAATATCTAACGAAGTAACGGCTGCTGTTCATGGGATTCTTCCGCAGCGACAGCGATCCGCTTCGATTTGCGATAGACGTTGACGACCGCCATCGTCCAGAAAGGAACCAAATCGACTCCGGGGACGAGTTTGGCGAGAAACGACGGCAGAAACTCCCAGTGCCAGCCGAGAAGGTGGACCAGCAGGGCTCCGACACCGAAATCGAGTATGTCCTCAGCGGGCGAGAGAGCGCCTTCAAAGAATGCGGGGAAAACGACGATCTGGAGCGCATCCGCAACGATGGCCAGAACCATCGCCGCTCGAAACTGCGAACCCGGCGAGATTGTGACGTCGTCGTGAGCCATACAAAGCCAATCAAACGCCTGACTCGCCTATTCTAAACCTCCGCTACACAGGAGCGGTATTGCAGCCAACAAAACGAAAGCGCCCCAGACTCAATGAGTCGCGGGACGCTTCGCTGAACAGCCCTCCCCCAAGTGCTGCTCAACTCCAACTTAGCCTCGGACCTAAACTTCGTGAATGGCTCCTCCGTGCTACCTGGGGGGCACTTTGTGGGTAGTTCTTCCACATGATGGGGTGTTTTTGTGTCTTTTGTGACCCGCGTCACTGCAACGGGATTACACCTGCGTAAATTCATTAAGAATGGCTTCGCCAATCAAGAACGATCGGATCGCCTGGCTGCAAGGCCCTGCGGCGAAGTGTGAAGCGATTCCTGCAAACCGACAACGCCCTTGGCGGCTGGTTCTGTTGGGGGCGCCAGGGGTGGGCAAGGGAACGCAGGCCGAACTCCTGGCGGAGCGTCTGGGCGCTTGCCACCTCTCAACTGGCGACGTTTTTCGAGCAGCCGCGAAGTGCAACGACTGTGATCAATCGCCGGCGATGAAGGCTGCCCTGGAATATATGCGCCGTGGCGATCTGGTGCCGGATTCTACAGTCTGGGAGATGGTGCGCGAGCGGGGCGCTTGCATCCTTCATTGCGGCGGTTTCATCCTCGACGGCTTTCCGCGCACCCTGGGACAAGCCGAGTCTCTGAAACAGCTGATGGAGCAGGAGAACTTATCGCTGAGCGCGGTACTGAAATATGAATTGCCGGTAACCGAAATCGTGCAGCGGCTGAGCGGGCGCCGCACCTGCGAACAGTGCAAATCAGTTTTCCACGTAACGGAAAGGCCGCCCAAGGTCGAAAATGTGTGTGATCGTTGCGGCGGTCGCCTCTACCAACGGGAAGACGACCGGCCAGAGTCCATCACTGTGCGTCTGGAAGCATATGAGCGAAGTACAGCCCCCCTCATCCAGTTCTACAAAGATCTTGGCCTGCTTGTTTCGATCGTTGCGAAGGGATCTCCTGACGAAATCGCCGCCCAGACGATGAACCGGTTGAACGACCCTCCCAAATCCTGATGAGCGCGAAAAATCATCCAATCTGCCGCTAGATAGGCTAAGCCTCCTTCATTCAATCTTCAGGTCGAACGGATAAACAGGATTGTGGTAAAACCAGCCTGTGAAACTGCTCGTCGTCGAGGACGAACCCCGCATGCTCGAACTGCTACGCCGCGGCCTCACCGAAGAGGGCCATAACGTAGTGTGTGCGGCGGACGGAAGCGAAGGCTGGGAACTCGCACGGGCCTATGAATTCGACGCGGTTGTGCTCGACATCATGCTGCCCAAGATGAACGGATTCGAGCTGGCCAGGAAGCTTCGTCAAGAGCGAATCGCGACCCCGGTGGTGATGCTCACGGCGAAGGACTCGGTCCCTGATGTCGTGCGTGGGCTAGACGCGGGTGCCGACGACTATCTCACCAAACCTTTCAGCTTTAGTGAGTTGCTGGCGCGTTTGCGTGCGGTGCAGCGGCGCGCCACCTCCCGCTCGCACAACCGGCTGCAGGTTGGCGATCTCATTCTCGATCCGGAATCGCGCGAAGTTTCCCGCGCTGGCGTTTCGATCTCGCTGACGCGCACCGAATACAGCTTGCTCGAGCGCCTGATGTACCGCGCCGGCAAGGTGGTGCCGCGGCGCGCTTTGATCGAATCTGTGTGGGGTTTTCACCGGGAGATTGAAGAAAACACGCTCGATGCCTTCGTACGGCTCTTGCGCCAAAAAGTCGACCGTGAAGGCATGCCCAAGCTGATCGTTACCGTCCGCGGTGTAGGCTACATGATTCGCGAGGAGTCCTCAGCGTGAAACGCCTTTCGATCGGCATGCGGCTGGCGCTGTGGTATCTGGCGATCTTCCTGCTCGCCGAATTTATCTTTGGCGCAGGTATGTGGCTTATTCTCAGGAAGAATCTCTATGACATCGCCGATGCCGCGCTGGAAGGCCAGGCTGCTGATCTTGAACAGTTTCTGAAAGAACGGAGCGATTTATCGATCTCAGAGTTGCACGCGCAGGTCACGGCAGACTACAAAATAGAACGCTCGGAAGACTATCTACAGATCAGCGATGCTGCTGGTCACTCGATTTATCGCTCGCGGTTTCTGGAAGAACATCCGCTTCCGCCGGTTTCTTTCGATCAGTTAACGAAGCCGTTGTACCAGAATCGCAAGCTGGGCGAGCTACCTTTTCGCATATTGAGCGAGAAGATGGAGGTTGGCGGCCGCGTCTTCGTCGCACAGATTGGGAGCACTCTGGACGAGGAGATGGAGACGCTTGAGGCCTTTCAGAAATATCTGTTCATGTTCGCACCCATTCTTCTGTTGGCGGCTTCAGGGGTTGGCTACTGGTTGAGCCGAAAAGCCCTGGCTCCTGTCGATGCTCTCACCCGGACCGCGCGCACCATCTCCGGCCACAATCTCAGCAGCCGCCTTGAGCAATTGCACACCGGAGATGAGTTGCAGCGCTTGTCCGACACGTTGAACCAAATGCTGGCTCGGATCGAATCCGCCTTCTTACGCGTCACAGAGTTTACGGCTGATGCGTCTCACGAATTGCGCACACCCATCGCGCTCATTCACACCGAAGCGGAGCTTGCTTTGCGGCGGTCTCGAGATGAGTCCGAATATCGCGAGGCCCTCCGGCACATTCTTCTGGAAGCCGACCGCACGGCGAAGCTTATCGACGAGCTTCTGGCGCTGGCGCGCGCGGATTCCGGAAGCGAGAGCTTGGCGATTCATCCCATCGACGTACTCACCACTGTGCGCGAATCTGCATCGAAGTGGAATCAAGTTGCCTCTCTCCGTGATTTGCAATTTGAGGAGCATTCCGCCGCGCAGCCGCTGATCGTGATGGGTGACGAAAATGCTCTGCGGCGCGTGGTCGATATCCTGCTCGATAACGCCTTCAAGTACACGCCTTCGCCCGGCAAAATAACGCTTTCTGCTGAGCAGCAGAATGGCCGTGTCATCGTAAGCGTCCAGGACACGGGAATTGGAATTGCTTCCGAAGATCAGGCGAGAATCTTCGAGCGCTTTTACCGCGTCGACAAAGCCCGCAGTCGCGCTCTCGGCGGCGCCGGCCTGGGTCTTGCCATTGCACACTGGATCGTTCAACTGCACAAGGGATCGATCACCCTGAAGAGTGATCCGGGAAATGGCTCCGTCTTCCGCGTGGAGCTTCCGGGCACGAGTCATGTAGCCCGGGTCGACGCAGGCTCAAACTGAAGAAAGGCGAAGACATCCGAATGAATCTCCGCTCCAAATGTCCTTTGCGCATCTCTGCATTTCTCGGGCTTGCGCTGGTTCTTTTTCTCCTCCCCAGGCTAAGCGCTCAGAACGATGCAAATCAAGATGCTGCTGGAAAATACGTGCGCGATGAGATGCAACGGCAGCACATACCGGGCCTGGCACTGCTGGTATCGCGTGGCGGGAAGATCGTCCGTTCCGAAGGATTCGGCATGGCAAACGTCGAACTACAAGTTCCAGTAAAGCCGGAAACCGTATTCCAGTCAGGATCTGTCGGCAAACAATTCACTGCCACAGCGGTCATGATGCTGGTCGAGGAGGGCAAGGTACACCTTGACGACCCTCTGACCAAATATTTCCCAGATGCTCCACCTCGTTGGCAACAAGTAACGGTGCGCGAATTGCTGAGCCATACCGGCGGCTTTGGCGACTATCCCGATACATTCAACTTTCGCAAAGACTGGACAGAGGCCGAATTGCTGAAGCTGGTCGAGAGCATTCCCGCCGCTTATGCTCCCGGGACAAAATGGGAGTACAGCAACCTAGGATACCTTACGCTTGGAATTTTGATCCACCGGGTTACCGGGGAATTCTACGGAGACTTTCTGCAACAGCGTATTTTTCAGCCACTGGGGATGCAGACGACGCGCATCATCAGCGAAGCCGATATCGTACCGAATCGCGCATCTGGTTATCGACTGGTAAAGGGAGAACTGAAAAACCAGGAATGGGTTGCACCTGCAGTCAACACCACTGCGGACGGCAGCTTGTATTTTTCCATCCTCGATTTGGCAAAATGGGATGCAGCCTTGTACACGGAGAAACTCTTGAAGGCTTCCAGCCTCGACCAGATGTGGACACCGGCAAAATTGAACAACGGCCAACCTAACAAAGACGGCTATGGTTTTGGCTGGTTCATCAGCGAGCGCCACGGCCACCGCGTGATCGGCCACGACGGCGCATGGCAGGGATTCAAGACTGCAATCGACCGCTACGTGGATGATCGGCTTACGGTTGTGGTGCTGGCAAATCTGACGGAGGCTAAACCGGGGGACATCGCCCAGCACGTCGCTGAGATCTACCTGGCCGAAGCGAAGAACTCAACGGAACAAAAATAAACTGGGTCAACGTAGCTCGACTTCCATTTGCATTCCGTGCTTTGGGCGGAGCGTAATGAGCGGCTGAGGCTCCACGCGATGCCCTGAGACCAACCGCAATTTCCACTTTTGCGCGAGTGTGGCCAGAATCAGCACCCCTTCCATCCATGCGAAGGATTCTCCGATGCATTGCCGAGCGCCCGCTCCAAATGGGAAATAGGTAAATTTTGTGCGCCGCGCTTTTCCTTCGAGGGTAAATCGATCTGGATCGAAGGTTAGAGGATCGGGGAAAAACCTTGGATCGCGGTGGGTGATGAATTGGCTGATCAGCACGGTAGTTCGCGCGGGAAGAAAATAATCGCCCAGTGCGAAATCGTTGCGAGCGTAACGGCCCATGGCCCACGCCGGCGGATAAAGGCGCAGTGATTCTGCCATCACGTTTTCTGTGTAGCGCAGGCGCGGAACATCTTCAACAACGGGAAGGCTGCCTTTCAGTACCTCCTCCACTTCGTTATGAAACTTCGCTTCGCACTCCGGATTCTGCGATAGCAGGTACCACGTCCACGATAGCGCATTGGCAACGGTCTCGTAACCGGCAAGAAAGATGGTGATCACCTGATCTCGCAACGACTGTCGCGACGCCTCGTCGTTGGCTGGCGAGGCCGCAAGCATGAGATCCAGCAGGCTTCCCTGGTCGACACCGCTGCGCTGATGGGCATCGATCATTCGATAGACCACAGCGTCGATTCGCTTGCGCGCCTTTACGAAGGCGGCCAGGCCCGGTGGCCGCAGGTGCACCAGCCATTCCGCCGCGGGCAGCATCACCAGAAAATTGTAGAGGCCCATGATGCGATTGATTGCCGCCGCTAGCTCATACACTTCCTCCCGCAAATCAGTTGCAAACAAGGTGCGCGCCACAACGTTGAGCGTGAGATGCATCATGTCAACCGCGATATCGCGCCGTTCTCCAACATGCCATGAATCACGGGTGTGTGCGGCCTCTTCGACTATGGTGCCGGCGTATTCGCCGATGCGTTGCCGGTGGAATGCTGGGTGTGCAGCCACGCGCTGGGAGCGGTGAGCAGCCCCTTCGCTGGTGATCATGCCTTCCCCGAGCAGCATCTTGGTACGTTGCACCGTGCGTTCCTTGATGAAATTATCGTTCTGCACCACTAAGACTTCGCGGATGTACTCCGGATGGTTCAGAAAGACAATGTGGTGAGGGCCGATCTTGTAGTGCGCAATGTCGCCATAGGTCTTGGCGAGATGCTGGAAGAGGAAAATGGGATTTGCGGGACGAAACTTACGCAACGCGAACCACAAGAGATTGCGCTGGAAACCGGGCGGAAAGCGGTAGTTACCTTGCTCCTGAGAAGTGCACGCCCCAACTCGCCGCACCGCTGTAGCCATTGCAATAGTTTACCCTGCAAGCATCGCAGGTCCACGAACGGGCTCAACTTTATTTTCTATTTCTGCAATAGATCAAGCGCTGCCAGAACATCTTCGCTGTGCCGGCCGGGATCCACGCTGGTATAGGCTCTTGCAACTCTTCCGCTCGGGTCGATCAGAAAAGTATGCCGGGCTGCGAACTTTGCCACTCCCAGATTGGTGAGTGAACCATACTCCTTGCTCACTTTGCCATCGCTGTCGGCCAACAACTTGAAATTCAAGCCTTCCTTCGTGCAAAACTTCTTGTGCGAATCCACGCTATCGACGCTCACGCCCAAGACCACGGAGTTGCGCTGATCGTACTTCGATTGATCCACCTGGAAGTTGTGGGCCTCGCGCGTACATCCGGGAGTCTGATCCTTGGGGTAAAAATAGAGGACCACCCATCTGCCGCGGTAGTCTTTCAGGTTGACCGACTTCCCTTCCTGCGAGAATAGGGTGAAGTCGGGGGCGATGCTTCCCGGCGCTGGAGTGGAGCGAGAACTCGACAAGAGGCGCGGAAGAAAGAATATAGCGGCCACGACGATCACGATTAGTGCGGGAAGCAGAATCTTCACCATTAAGGCCTCCTCATGACGTTGAGCATTCTAGAACGTTTGCAACTCCGACCTTCGTCCAGCAAGATTTCGGATAATTGCATATCATAGATAATTCAGCAAAATCAGACGGAGAGTTCAGACGTGGCTCAGACGGAAACCGACGGTCAAGAGGTATTGGAAACCCGCGAGTGGGTTGACTCACTGGACTATGTGCTGTCCAAAGGAGGCCCGGTGCGCGCGGGAAGATTACTCCAGCAACTCGCGCTGCACGCTCGGCGTGCCGCTGGGGTGAATCTTCCTTTCTCGGCGACCACGCCTTACCAGAACACGATTCCATCTCAGCAACAAGCGCCGTTTCCAGGAAGTCAGGAGATGGAGCGCCGCATCAAGAGCCTGGTCCGCTGGAATGCGCTTGCCATGGTGGTGCGCGCCAACAAGATTCAGGAGGGCATTGGCGGGCACATTTCGACATTCGCTTCGGCCGCAACTTTGTACGAAGTTGCCTTCAATCACTTTTTCCAGGCACAGACCGAGAGCGGCGATCGCGACATCGTTTATTTTCAGGGTCACGCCGCGCCGGGCATTTATTCGCGCGCTTATCTTGAAGGCCGCATTCCGAAGGAGAAGCTGGAAAACTTCCGCCGTGAGTTGAAGCCTGGCGGCGGGTTGAGTTCTTATCCTCACCCGTGGTTAATGCCAAATTTCTGGGAATTTCCCACGGTGTCAATGGGGTTGGGACCAATCCAGGCGATCTACCAGGCGCGTTTCATCCGGTATCTGGAGAATCGCGGGCTGAAGCAAGCTACCGGTGGCAAGGTATGGGCATTCATGGGTGATGGCGAAATGGACGAACCGGAATCGCTCGGCTCGATCACACTTGCTTCGCGCGAAAATCTGGACAATCTGATTTTCGTGGTGAACTGCAACTTGCAGCGCCTCGATGGTCCGGTACGCGGCAACGGGAAAATTATTCAGGAGCTTGAGGCTATTTTCCGCGGCGCCGGATGGAACGTCATCAAATGCATATGGGGATCGGATTGGGACAGCCTGATTCGCGCTGACCGTGATGGGCTACTCGTGCGGCGGTTGGGAGAAATCAGCGACGGACAATATCAGAAATATTTTGTAGAAAGCGGAGCCTACTTTCGGCAGAATTTGTTCGGCACTGATCCGCGGTTGCTGAAAATGGTGGAGCACCTCTCTGACGAGCAATTGGCGCGGATGCGCCTGGGCGGCCACGATCCCATCAAGGTACACGCCGCATACCGGGCGGCGGTAGACCACAAGGGCTCTCCGACAATTATTCTGGCCAAGACCATTAAGGGCTATGGGCTCGGCGAAGCGGGTGAAGGCAAGAACATCACGCATCAACAGAAAAAGCTGAATGAAGAAGAGCTGGAGATGTTCCGTTCGCGTTTTGGAATTCCGATTCCGGACGAAGAACTACAGCACGCACCGTTCTACCGTCCCTCCGACGACAGCGCTGAAATCAAGTATATGCAGGCGCGCCGGCAACAACTCGGCGGCTACATGCCGACGCGTAAAGTTCGCGCCACGCCGCTGAAGCCTGTGCCTGACTCGTACTTTGAAGAATTCTACAAAGGCACGGATGGACGGGAGGCTTCCACCACAATGGTTTTCGTCCGACTGCTGGGGAAGCTGCTGCGCGATCCAGAAGTGGGCAAACTGATCGTGCCGATTATTCCCGATGAAGCTCGCACCTTTGGCATGGAAGCTTTGTTCCGCCAGGTGGGAATCTACTCAAGCGTCGGCCAACTCTACGAGCCCGTCGATATGGATACGCTCCTTTATTACAAGGAAGCGAAGAACGGACAGATTCTGGAAGAAGGAATCACTGAAGCGGGCTCGATGTGCTCGTTCATCGCGGCGGGCACGGCCTATGCCAACCATGGCATCAACACGATTCCATTCTTTATCTATTATTCGATGTTCGGATTCCAACGCATCGGGGATCTGATCTGGGCTGCGGCTGATATGCGCTGTCGCGGATTTCTGGTTGGCGGCACGGCGGGACGAACCACGCTGGCCGGCGAGGGTCTGCAGCATCAGGATGGCCACAGTCATGTTCTGGCTCTGCCGGTTCCTAACTTGCTGGCTTATGATCCGGCTTTTGCTTACGAAATTGCCATCATTATTCAGGATGGAATAAAGCGGATGTACGTGGATCAGGAATCGATTTTCTATTACCTCACCGTGACCAACGAGCCGCTTCCCATGCCCGAGATGCCGAAAGATGGGAACGTCCGCGACGGCGTATTGCGCGGGCTTTACCGCTTCAAGACAGCGGACGCACCCGATGCCAAGCTCCGTGCCCAACTACTAGGCAGCGGAACCATTATGTACGAAGTATTGAAGGCGCAGACCATCCTCAAGGAAAAGTATGGAGTAGCTGCGGATGTCTGGAGTGTGACTAGCTACAAGGAACTGTATCGCGACGCGAACGATTGCGAGCGGTGGAACATGCTGCATCCCGGCGAGGCGGCGAGAGTGCCCTTCGTAACTCAGGTTCTGAAAGATGCGCCCGGGCCGTTCATCGCTGCATCTGATTACATGAAGGTGCTTCCCGAATCCCTGGCAAAGTGGGTGCCGGGACAGCTCGTCTCTCTGGGAACCGACGGCTTTGGCCGCAGCGAGAGCCGGGCAGCGTTGCGCGATTTCTTCGAAGTGGATGCCAAGCACATTGTGCTAGCGACGCTGGGCGCGCTGGCACGCGAAAAGAAAATCGGAGTGGACGTCCTGAAGAAGGCGATTGGGGATCTGGCCATCAATTCCGAAAAGCCAAATCCGGCTACAAGCTAGGCAAATGTCGCGGATACCCTCGAAGAATTAAGGAATGGAATCAGTGATCGAATTTAAACTCCCCGCACTCGGTGAAAATATTGAACAGGGCGATTTGGTGCGCCTGATGATCGCGCCCGGAGCGGCCGTAAGCGAGGGCCAGGCGGTGATGGAACTCGAAACCGATAAGGCGGTCGTTGAAGTACCTTCTTCGGTGAGTGGAACTGTGAAGGAAATTCTGGTCAAAGAGGGCCAGAAGATAAAAGTTGGCCAAGTTGTTTTCACTGCGGATAGCAATGGCGCCGTCCCTGTTGTCGCTGAAAATCCTCGCCCCACCGAATCTGCGGCCACAGTCGAAAAGCCCCCACCGCCGACTCGAACAGCGCCTGACTCTCAGCCAGCGCCACAAAGAACACGATCAACCGACGCTCCTCCCGCCAGCGAGTTTCGCCTGCAGGAACTAGGAGAAAATATTTCGCAGGGCGATCTGGTGCGCTTGATGATCGCTCCCGGCGCCAAAGTTTCCGAAGGCCAACCGGTGATGGAGCTTGAAACTGACAAAGCGGTCGTCGAGGTCCCATCGTCGGTCACCGGCGTTGTGAACGAAGTCAAAGTGAAAGAGGGTGAAAAGATTAAAGTTGGCCAGGTGATTTTCACACTGCAAGGTGCGCCCACCTCGCCAGCGGAGATCACTCGCCCCCGGCGCCAGCCGGTTGAGCACGTCTCCGGGCAGCATGGAGCGAGGCTTGCATTCCAAGCAGCAATTCGAGCAGAGGGCAAAACCGAAGAGCAGGCGCTGCCTCCCGACCAGCCGATGGCGCGTCCGGCGGCCTTCTCCATGCCGATCCAGCTAGGCAAGGTCGCTGGAACTGAACATCGGGAAGCCGTCCCTGCGGCTCCGCACACGCGTCGGCTCGCGCGGGAACTCGGTGTTGATATTTACGAGGTTAAGGGCACGGGCCCCGGCGGACGGATCAGTGAAGACGATGTAAAGGCGCACGCCAAGGCTGCGCTCATGGCGATGGCAACTGCCGCACAAGCCCCAGCCCGCGCCGGACATTTCATTGCGCCCAAGCTGCCCGACTTCGCCAAGTGGGGAAAGATTGAGCGCGTGTCCATGCGCGGAGTGCGCCGCAAGACTGCTGAACATGTCGCGGAATCGTGGAACACAATTCCCCATGTCACGCAGCATGACCGCGCCGATATCACCGAACTTGAACATCTAAGGGCACGGTTCGCTCCCAAGGCCGAACAAGCCGGCGGCAAGATGACCGTGACCGCGATTGCCCTGAAAGTCTGCGCCGCAGCTCTCAAGGTATTTCCACAATTCAACGCAACCATCGATATGGAAAAGGAAGAAATTATTTACAAGCAGTACATCCATATCGGGGTCGCCGCAGATACTGATCGCGGCCTGCTGGTTCCCGTGATTCGCGACGTGGACAAGAAAAATATCGTCGAACTCGCCGTGGAGTTATCGCAACTCTCGCAGAAAGCGCGTGATAAGAAGATCACGGTCGCCGACATGGAAGGCGGTACGTTTACCATCACAAACCTGGGCGGAATCGGCGGTACGGCGTTTACCCCGATCGTCAATCATCCTGAAGTCGCTATTCTTGGCCTTTCACGGTCGCGCATGGAACCGGAATGGATTGGAGGAAAGTTCGAGCCGCGGCTGATCCTGCCGCTCTCGCTCTCCTACGATCATCGTCTGATTGATGGCGCGGACGCTGCCCGTTTTCTGCGCTGGGTCGCGGAGGCCTTCGAGCAACCCTTCTTGCTATCGGTTCAAGGATAGCGGGCGGTGCGTGAGCGGAAATCCTAACGAAAGTCATTTCATGAACGAAACCCTCCACCAAGATCACGCTGTAAATCCGGAAATGAATCAGAAGCTCCGAATCGCCGTAGTCGGTGGCGGACCGGGAGGATACGCCGCGGCCCTCCTCGCCGCTGATCTCGGCATGCAGGTCACGCTGATCGATCCCGAGGTTAATCCCGGCGGAGTTTGCCTTTATCGCGGCTGCATCCCTTCGAAAGCGCTCCTTCATGTCGCCAAGTTAATCGAGGAATCGCAGCAGGCCAAGAATTGGGGCATCGAATTTCCTCCCGCGAAGGTCGACCTGGCACGGCTGCGGACATGGAAAGAAGGCGTCGTTAAGCGGCTCACCGGCGGGCTCGGCCAACTCTCCAAGCAGCGTCACGTGGAATACATCCAGGGCAGTGCGGCGTTTGAGAATTCCACCACATTGCGAGTCCGCAAAGCGGATTCTACCGAGGCGGCCCTCAGCTTTGACCGCATCATTCTCGCCACGGGTTCGCGTCCGGCCATTATCCCATCTCTTAAATTGGATTCGCCGCGGCTCATGGATTCCACCGGAGCCCTCAATCTGGAAGATATACCCGGCAGTCTTCTAGTGGTTGGCGGTGGATATATCGGACTGGAACTTGGTTCGGTTTATGCGGCGCTCGGTACACGCGTAACAGTAGTAGAAATGCTGCCTGGTCTGCTTCCCGGGGCCGATCGTGATCTGGTTCTTCCCTTGCACAAGCGTTTGGAAAAGATGTTCGAAACGATTCTGCTGAACACGACCGTCTCCTCACTCAAAGAGGAAGGCGCTGGAATCCGTGCTACGTTTGAGGGCGCCTCCATACAAGAGAAAGATCGCGAAAAGCTTTTTGACCGCGTTCTTGTATCGGTGGGGCGCAAGCCGAATTCAGAAATACCTGGGCTTGAAAAGACGCAGGTGCAGGTAAACGCGCGAGGATTTATCGAAGTGAACAAACAGCTACATACAGCTGACCCGTCCATCTTTGCCATCGGCGACGTGGTGGGCGAGCCTATGCTGGCGCACAAAGCTATGCACGAAGGCCGCGTTGCCGCAGAAGCCATCGCTGGACAAAAGGTCGCCTTCGAGCCCAATGCCATTCCGGCAGTTGTTTTCACCGATCCGGAAGTTGCCTGGTGCGGTCTCACCGAAACTCAGGCAGAGAAAGAGAATCGCGAAATTAAGGTTGCGAAATTTCCCTGGGGAGCATCCGGCCGCGCCGTCACGCTCGACCGTCCTGAGGGAATGACAAAGCTGATCGTAGATCCGCAGACAGAGCGCGTGTTGGGCGTAGGCATCGTCGGCGTTGGCGCTGGCGAACTGATCGCCGAGGGCGTTCTCGCCATCGAAATGTGCGCTCTGGCCAGCGATGTGGCGATGACAATTCATCCCCACCCCACGCTTTCAGAGACCGTGATGAATTCTGCGGAGGTCTTCTACGGCACCAGCACTGATGTGTACCGGCCGAAGCGCGGATAATCCAGATTTCGATCGCGAACGAAGCGCCTGCAGCTTGTGAGTTTCCGCGTCGGCGAAAAACGCTGCGCTACGCCATTCGCGGCGAGCCAGTTCCGCTACAATAAAATCTCACTTGCCGAAGTTGCGCATCCGTTGCACTCGGCTGCCCGCACCGAGCCGGGCGCGAAAGAAACCCATGTCCAATTTCTTTAGAGGAATTGTCTTTTTCGCCGCTAGCCTCACGGCATGTTTACCCGTCACGGCTCAGAGCGCGCTCAGCCAACTCCTGCAATCGCCTGCGCCGGCGAGCAATTCCTCCAAGACTCCGGCAGACCCGCTGGGCCGCGACACGCCGTATGGAACGGTTTTCGGATTCTTGCAGGCAGCGCAAGCGGGCAACTACAGCATCGCAGCGCAATACCTGCAAATGAGTTCCTCGCGACGCCAGACCGAAGGCGAAACCGTTGCGCAGGATCTGAAACAGGTGATGGACCGGGCGTATTCCGGCAGCCTGAAAAATTTGAGCACCCAGCCCGAAGGCACACTGCAGGAAGGCGTACCGCCGGGTCGCCAGAAATATGGAACGATATCGTCTGGCGATGTTGAGGCAGACCTTGAGCTCGTCCGGGTTACTGATCCCAGCGCTGGCAAGATCTGGCTCATTTCCTCTGACACTCTGGCAAAGGTCCCCGAACTCTACGACCAGGTTCAGGCGCGGCAGGTTGAGACGCGTTTACCGCAATGGCTGGTGAAGCATGATCTAGCGGGCATGCCGGTGTGGCAATGGCTGGCTTTGCTTCTGATGATTCCCGTGGCAGCGGGTGCGGGGTGGCTGCTTCTCGTGGTGCTGCAAATCCCCATGCGCTGGTGGGCACGGAGACACGGCCACACTGAACTGGAATCGCGCTCGGTTTCCGGGCCGGCCTGGTTGCTCGTCGGTACCGCGATTCACCGGATACTGGAACGCTACCTGGGGATGCCGCTACTGCAACGGCACTATTACTACCAGTTCATCGAGGTCGCGAGCATTATCGGCGCCAACTGGATTCTCTGGCGCGTGATTCGCTGGTTCTTGCAGCGCGTACGCAACCGAGCTCTGGCCCGTGGCCACTCCGGCACAGGATCCCTGATGTTGCTGGGCGAGCGCATCATCAAAGCGGTAGTCGTTGTCATGGCCATTTTCTTCGTTCTGGGTGTGTTGGGCTTCAATCTGAGCACGGCGCTGGCAGGAGTCGGCATTGGGACCCTGGCCGTTGGCTTTGGCGCGCAACAAACCATTGCGAACTTATTCGGCGGCGTTTCTGTGCTGGGCGATGAAGTCATTCGTGTCGGAGACGTTTGCAAGTTCGGCGACCGCACAGGAACAGTCGAGGACATCGGCCTGCGCTCCACTCGCGTGCGCACGGAAGAGCGGACGCTGTTGGCGATTCCCAATGGCACCGTGGCGACTATCAACGTCGAGAACCTGAGCCGGCGCGATAAGATGCTCTTCAAAGCGGTCTTGGGCCTGCACCTCGATACCTCGGCCGATCGCCTTCGCTCTGTGATTGCCGAAATCCGCCGCGTGCTGAGTAGCAATGCGAAAATCGAAAAAAGTACGGTTCGCGTGCGACTGATTGAACTCGGCGCCACCGCTCTTAACGTGGAGTTGGTCTGTTATATATTGACGCGGGACTTCGACGAATTTGCTGCCGTCCGGGAAGATGTGCTGCTTGACATCATGAATCTTGTGGAAGACTCCGGAGCCAGTCTCGCGTCTCCTTCGCAAACCCTCTATTTGAGCCAGGATTCGGGCTCCGACAAAGACAAGACTAAGGCTGCCCTCAAACGAATGAGCGGCTCAGGTCAAGGCGAACAGCCAGATTCCGCGAACCCGCGCGACCAGAAGCGAGAGTAACAGAAGAAGTCGGAGAAGAAGGTTAGGGCTTGGCGCGCCGCGTCAACCACAGAAGAAAACGGTGCGTCGGAAAATACACGGCGGCGGGAACGATCGTCAGGTAAGCCAACAGATACAAGAGCCCCGGAACGACGTGCTGTTCATGAAAGAAAGGCCCACGGGCCCAGTTGACGTCATATTGCGGCCGCCAGAAATAATTAATCGGAATCACGATCCACGCAGTCAGCGTCTGGCATTTCCAACCTCGCGGGTCATAACCCACGCGCCAAATCGCCCACAACAGCAACGGCGGCGTGACTACGTGAAACAGACTCAGCAGGCGAATGGCCAACGGAATGTGCGAATCGAACATATATTCCGTACCGCCGATAAAGTGCCGCTGGCTTACCAGAGCTCCGGCAAGATCGACGGTGAACAAGGTCTGGAACAACAGCAGGCTGCTGGCTTGCCAGGAAAATAGCAGCGGACTTTCCAGCCAAAGACCTGCAGCAATCAAGAGATTGCCGAGATCGCAGAAGAAGAGAAAATTCTGCAAACCGTACTGAAGCCAGTACAGAGGTATCCACAGGATCACACAAGCAGTCCAGGCAACCTTGAGCCAGAGTGGGATGCGCATTCCACTGCATTTTAAGCGTTGAAATAACCTGGTGGTACAAGGCCTAAAACTCGCGCCTGGCAAGGCCAAAGCGGCCTAACTGCAATTACTACCGTAACTTGATGCGGCTTACGGGTGTACCTACGATGAACCTAATATGGGTTACCAAGCACTCCTCTTTTGTCCCGATGAGAAGACGGCTCGCACCGTGACGCAGGTTCTGAGCGAGTTAGACTTCAGTGTGGTTCCCTGTACCGAGCCTTTTGCTGCGGTAAAAAGGTTGATGGGCGAGCGTTTCGATGCAGTAGTAGTGGACTGCGACAACGAGCAGAACGCTACATTGCTCTTCAAGAGTGCGCGCAATTCGCCCAACAATCAGTCGGCGTTGGCTGTCGCCGTGGTCGAGGGACAAGCGGGGGTAGCGAAGGCTTTCCGTATCGGCGCAAACCTGGTTCTCACCAAGCCTATTAACGTAGAGCAGGCGAAGGGCACATTGCGAGTCGCCCGAGGCCTGCTGCGCAAGGGCGATGCAGCAAAACCGCCCACGGCCGCGACAGCTGTACCGGTTAAACCGCCGACGGTCGCAACAACACCAGCAAGACCCGTGCAGGCAACTCCGAGCGCTGCAACTCCGCGCCCGGTCGGGGTCCCGCCGATGCCGGCACCCGTCCCGAAACCGAGGCAGACGCCACAGCCAAGCTTTGTCGCGTCCGCATCCAGCGAGATTACCGAAGCCGCAGATTCTACAGAATCAGCCCTTCCAGCTCCAAAGCAAGCTCCATTGCCTTCGATCACCGCCTCCAAGACAGCGGCGCCAGCAGCGGCAAAGATCGCGCCGCCTGCCGCCCATGAGCCTGAGCCGGAGATGATTTTCGGCAAGCCGGAAACAGCCGCGGCCCCGAGTGCGCCATTTTCAGTAACAACCTCCGCGGGTTCTGCCAGCGCGGCGGCTCCGGCGCGAGAAGCGAAACCGCTCGTCTCTGCGAAAGAAACGCTTTCGACCACAATTTCCGAGCCCGAAAAACCGGTAGAAACAATCGCCGCTAGCGCCAGCAGTATCCAAACCGGGGAAGTGGCTTCACCTGCGCCTTCGTTTACTTTTGGCGGCGCTGTCCAAAGCGGAGAGAAATCTGAAGGTACGGGAAGCAAGAGGATTCTACTGGTTGTAGGGTTGATCGCGTTGGTAGCTGGTGGTGGATATTTCGCGTGGACACAGTGGGGCAATTCAAAAGGATCCGCGAGTCCTTCTACGGCAGTAGCTACCCGCCCGGCAACTGCTACTCCGGCCGTTCCTCAACCATCGCCAAGCACGCCGGTCCTGCAGCCTGGCACTGAATCTTCTGCCACGTCCGCTCCCGCTTCAGGAGCACCAGCAAATCCGGGCGCTACGGTGGCCGAGCCAACAACTGAGTCCGCAGACGATTCCTCTCCTGCAGAGGCAGCTCCCAGCAAGGTGAACAAGCAGGATCATCCCAGTAAGGCCAACTCTGGATCGGGCTCGTCCAAACCTGCTGCGTCGCTCGTCGCGACGAGCAAAGCGCCAGTTCCCGTGGTAGCGGCGCAGCCCATTGTCATCAAGAATGGCGGTTCGCAACCGATGGCTGAAAAAGCTGCACCATCGAGTGATGCGCCAGCGCCGAGTATTGCTGCGATTGCTCCAGCGGGAAATGGCGGGCCGCTCCCAAATCTGATGGGCGGCGCGAACAGCGGTCCGGCTCCAGTGCTGCAGACAGTGAACGTTTCGCAGGGAGTTTCACAGGGGCTTCTGATCAAGAAGGCTGCTCCTTCCTACCCGGCCAACGCTTTGCGCATGCGCATTGAAGGGTCGGTGCAATTGCTGGCAACGATCTCCAAAACGGGCGACATTTCTGCGGTAAAGGTTCTCAGCGGAGACGCGAATCTGGCGCACGCTGCCGTAGATGCCGTGAAGCAGTGGAAATACAAGCCTTACCTACTTGATGGTTCTCCGGTGGAGATGCAGACGCAAATTACGGTGAGCTTCAAACTGCCGCGCTAGTACGCGAGCGCCGAATCCCTTCGGATCAAAAACTCAGTTTCAACGAGAATTCGATCAGGCGCGGAGAACCTAGCGCGAAGACGCCCGACCCCAGTCCCAGCCGATTGCTGCTGGGCTGCTCTCCGGAGGTCCCATTCACCGACCCAGGCGATCCATCTAAAACACCGCTGAGCGGATTATTTGGTCCATCAAAATTCGAAAGATTCATCACGTTGAAGAACGAAACCCCCGGTTCCACCTGGAATCTCTCCTTGAATTTGTAGATCCAGTTCAGACTCACGTCGAAGGCTCGCAACCAGCCCATACCAGCCTCGTCGTAGGGAGCCGCAGGAATAACCTGTTGCACTCCCTGCAAGGACTGCAATTGTCCGAGCGTGAACAAGCCACTATTGATCAGTGTTTGCCCTGCAGGAGTCGGCTGGCCGGCAAAATTGTGATTGTAGTTCGTAATCACATTGTTGATGTTGTCGCGGTCGACGCCGTGGCCGAACGAACCAACGTTGGTGCCGGGAAGCACATCGCCCAGCGAGCCGTTGGAGGCAAAGCTGCCATCGCCCGTGCCATCGCCGGTAACATCGGTCTGAAAGATGCCGCCAGCATTTCCGGACGGACTCAGAGTCAGGGTCACTGGCAGCGGGCTGTAAAAATGGCCGATCATTCCCAGACGGAAGTGAAAAGGGAAGTCCATGGTGCCGCCGAACGAGATCTGATGCTTGCGATCGAGACCGTTCGGTCCTAAGAAATGCTGCGGGCTGTTGAAGTCAGTCGCGATGGTGACGAAGTCATTGTCGGTCGCCGACGCGACATAACGCTCCAATTGATAGGACGCTTGCAAGTCAAAGTTTCTTACAGCGCTGAATGGATGATCCAAGTGCTGCTTCAGGGATACCTGCAGCGCACTATTCTTCGCGTAGCCGATGGGAAACAGCATCTGGTTGGCACCGAGATTCTGGTTGATGCCGGGGAACGCTGCCGTCGGGCAGGGGAAACCTCCGCAAAGTGAATATCCGGAATCGAGCCCATTCGCGGCATAGCTGGCCATGGTTGCGCCTTTGCCGATGGCGCAGTTGATCGAGGCCGGATCGAATGCGGCCGGACACCCGGGAAACTGCTGGTTCGTCGCTACAATTGCTGCCTCGGCATTCGCTAAACTGAAAAACCGCGCATCGCCCACGTGGTTGGTATCAATCGCAAGCAGCGTGTGGGTCTCGATGTTGCGCAGATAATCCATTGTAAGCACCGTCCCCGGCCGTATCTCATGCTGCAAGCCAGCGTTGATTTGCAGAGAGCGGGGGCTGACATAATTCGGCGCTAACAGATCCGTGCCCGTGGCGTCCAGTCCGTCCGACAATGTTGTACCGATGAACGACGGGTTGGCCGCAGGTCCCGCAGCGAGCGTGGCGACTTGATATTGAGCTTGCAGTGCGGCGATCGCTGGCGCCGCTTGCCCTATCGGCTGCCCGCAAAATGTTGGGGTTAGGGTCGTTCCCGTCGGCAAAGTCAGTGGCACCCCGCCGCCATTTGAGCAAACTGTAGTGTCCGCCAGGAACAGCCCCTTCTGCAGGCGTGCCGGCCGGTCGAATTCAATGTTGTTCCAAATCGAATTCTCATAGAAAAGTCCAACTCCGGCGCGAAATACCGTTTTGCCTTTCCCAGACGGATCCCAGGCCAGACCTGCTTGCGGTGCAAAGTTTGAGTTGGGCTGGTGTACTCGATTCCCCAGGAAGGAGTAATACTGATTGTCGAACTGGTTCAACGCTGAGATCGGCCCCAGGTCGCTGTCGGTGCGTCCGGAATCGCGCACGTAACGCAAGCCGTAGGTGAGAGTAAGGTTCGGTCTCAATTTCCAGGCATCCCCAATGTAGAGCGAAATCCGATTATCCGGGCCGCTTCCGCCCGCGGGGAATCCAAAGGCCGAAATTTCCGAGTCGAAGCCTTGTCCGTTGCCCAGAGAGACGCTGGTCACCGGATAATTCAGCGGATTAGCTGCGCCACCCGGAAAACATGGAGTATTCGCTCCGCAAGAACTACCGGCGAACGCCTGGGTTGTGCTGTTCAGCGGCGCTCCAACTGCCGGGGCCAGCGCGAGGAAGCTCGCAAAACCTCCGCCGAAGATGTGGTTAAATCCTCCGCCGTAGCGAATGATGTGCGCGCCGAGCGCCCGGCTGCCGTCATACTTGATCTGGTGATCGGATTGGTAAGTTTGCTGCGGCGCCAGAAAGCTTGGACCCGAGCAAAACGAGTCTGCTCCGGAAGTCAGGCAATCGGGGTCACTTCCGATGGCCAGCTCAATATTGGGGAGCGGGTTGAAGATGCTGCTTCCCGCCGTGGCGTCCACGATTCCGTTGCGGAATTTGGTGTAGCCGAAGCGAATGCTGTGCGTGTACGGCCCGGTATTGAAGTCCAGTCCGATGGCGTGGACCGGAGTGTGGTTGACATTGCCGAAGGGCTGGAAGCTATTCGGGATGATGGCCAGCACGCTGTGGTTTTGATCGTAAGAGAAGCGGTAGAAAAACTTGTAATTATTGTTGATCTGCCAGTCGATGCGTCCGAGGCCTTCCACCTCGCGGAAGGGCGAGTTGTAACTGCCGATGATCGAGGAAAATGGGCCGCTCGACAGCACTGGATTGAGTAGATCCTGTTTCGTCCGCTCGATATCCAGGAAGAAAAATAACTTGTCTTTCAGGATAGGGCCGCCAAAGTTCCCACCGTACTGATTGCGCTGAAAGTAATTGTCGCTGCCACCTGGCAGATTGGCGTCCAGCATCTGATCGCGGAAGGCGTAGTACCCCTGTCCGTGATATTTATTCGTCCCTGATTTAGTGGTCACGTTTACCGAGCCGGAAGAAGTGAGTTCGGTGGAAAGATCGAGCGAGGACTGCTGGATCTGAAATTCCTGAATACCGCTGGCAGGTACGTTCTGCGTGGTCGTGCCCACCGTTTCATCGCTGATGTCGAGTCCATCTACTTCGATGCGAGCGGTGCGGCCAAAGCGGCCCCCGAATGAAATGGACGAGAAGCCGTTCTTGGTGGGATCAAAATTTCCGCCATCCTGGATCTGCACTCCCGGCTCGAGTTGTGCGAGGTCGAGAAAATTTCGGCCATTGATGGGAAGGTTCTCAATCTGCTCCGTGGTCAGCACACCTTGCACGGTTGCCTGCTGCGTGTTGACTGCAATCTCGGCACCCTGTACTTCAACGACCTGGGTAGCTTGGCCGACTTGCATTTTAATGTTTCCGGACGCCGTCACCCCCACTTGCACGGTCACGGCAATCTCCGAGGTCTTGAAGCCTTCGGCTTCCACTCGCAGCGTGTAATCGCCCGGAGTCAACGCACCGGAGGTGTAGGCTCCCGCAGACGTGGATTTGGCGATAATTACGCGTCCCGTCGCCTTATTGCTGATGGATATCTTTGCTCCGCTCACCACGGCGCCCGAAGGGTCGGTCACCAAACCCTGAATGCTGCCGGTAGAAATTGTGGTTTGAGCGAACAACGGAAAAGAACACAGCACGACCGACAACAGAGAGAACGCAATGCGAATCCGCGGCATGCGGCGCAGCAGAGTTCTGACCAATCCCATGGGCACCATTCCTTTATTCGTCTGACGACAATTGCGTTTACACACAATTCTGCTAAGCCAAACTTCAGAATTCAGGCTTGAAAGTGGGTAGCCAATTGTAAACCGATTTTCGCTTGCTTGAGGCGTGGAGACAATTTCATAGGATGCGCACGAGCTTGGGCTGGGTTGGGCGGAGCCGAGGATTATCGGATAAAGGAGAAAATGCGCATCGGGCAATTGGAAGGTCCCACAAAAGAACGGGGCCACGCCTTCCATCAGCGTGGCCCCGGTTCTTCAATACAACTCAGGAAGTTAGACTTGGCGCGAAGTTGTGGCTAGTCGATCTCGCCTGTCGTTGGGTCAAGCTTCAGCTTCGGCGCTTTCTTGCCGCTAGTGAAGTCGAACATGCCATTTAGCGAACCCGCCTTCACGTCTGATGATCCGTTGCCGATCGAGGGCAGGCTCCAATTCGTCTCAATGAATTGGACGATCGACGACTGGTCGGTAATCTGATGATCCACATAGTTCTGCCGTGCGTACGGCGAGATCACGAAAAGCGGTGTCCGCGGACCATATCCGCAGCGGCCTTGCGTGGTGGCCGCCGTATTGCTGCCGCAGAGACCCGCGCCCGTCAATTGATCGTCGGTGGCGCTCTGCGACTGGTTGACCAATGGATCCATCTGGTGATCGTACCAACCATCGGAATCGTCGTAGGCGATGACAATGGCGGTATCCTTCCAGTACGGGTTGGCCTGGATCGCATTAATGGTGTTGACGATGAAGGTCTGCTCGTCAAGCGGGTCAGAGTAGCCGGGATGACCGTCGTACACCGCCTTCGCTTTGAGGTAGGTCACTGCGGGCAACTGGCCGGCGGCGAGAGCAGTGAAGAAGGCCGACAGATCGTACTGGTGGTTGGCCTGATCCGTGGCGCCGATTGCCGCACTGGAGCTGGGCGGCAAGTGGTGAAGGTTGGCCGTTTCGGGGTAGTACTGGAACGGTTCGTGATGCGCGACGTAATCTGCGGTTGTACCTGCTAGACCTACACTGGCTGCGGCGCAAGTGGCGATTCCACCGCTGAAACTGGTGGCCCCGAAACCGCCCTGGAACCATCCCCACGTGAAGCCAGCATTGTTCAGCAGGTCGCCGATATTGGTGGTGCCAGCGGGGAAGCTGACATAGGTTTTTCCGGTGGGATTGCAATCGTCGCCGGCAGGCCGGCCGTCACCGAGAAGGGCACCTGAGGTGCTGCCGCCGGCGATCACGCCTACGGTAGAGCCTCCGCTGACATACTGCACATTGGCTGTGTTACCGCTGATCACGTTAATCGCGCCCGGCGATGAAGGACCGAACTGCGTGTCGTAGGAGTTGTCGCTCAGGGCGTAGTGCTGAGCGTAGTTCCACAAGGCGGTTACGGTGTTGCCGTCGTAATAACCCATGACCAGCCCGGTGCCGTGGCCGTAGTCGCAGGTGCTGCCGCCGGTGCCGGTGAACTGCGGAAACATATCCATCGCGCCCATGTCGAAAGCCTGTTGCTCCGGGGTATAACTATGATTCTGGTCGCAGGTCACAGCCTGGCTTCGGTCGAGCCGAAACGGTTGCACCGAGTTGGGATTTTCTGTAAGCAACCCGCCGCTCAACAAGTTGTTCACGCGCGGCGTATTCGGGAGCGCGGTAAACGGCGGCTCACTCGGGGGATTCGTAGCATTCGGATAGGTGGCGAAGTAGTGGTCGAACGAAATATTTTCCTGAAAGATCACCACCAGGTGTTTGATGGGGGTGGTTGTGTGATAACTCTCTGCGGGATTCGGCTCATTGGCCGCCCACGCGTCAACGAAGGGGTTAATAGTCATGCATACGGCGCACAGAGCCGTCGCGATGCTGCGAAAATGCTTACCGATCATCGGTGATCCTCCTCGATTGTTGAGACTCAGCTTCGTGGTCAGGGATTGACGCACGCCCACGCTCACCTGCAAATGAACCCAAGGACACAATGTTCAAGGACGTTACGCGGTGAGTCTTACTCAGAGATGACTGAAAAATAAAATTTCTGTAAACAATTTAGTGCGAGAAGTGGGTGCCTGTGGATTTCTTGGCCGATTGGGCTCTCGTGTCTGGAGCGTCAATTCGGATGGTTCCCATCATTCCGCCGTCCTGGTGTTCCAGCAAATGACAGTGATACGCAAAAGTCCCGACGATGTTGGGATCGCGGAAGTCCATACGCAGCTTGACGCTAGGGTAAACCGGACTGTGGCCATCCCAGTACGCCACATTGATTGTGTCCCGGAGATATGGCTCATCAACCGGCACGCCGTTCCATTCCAGCAGCTGAAAATGCAATTGATGGATGTGGAAATCGTGTAACTCTTGCGATCGGTTCTCGATAATCCAATCTTCCACGTCGCCTTGCTTCGCGATGATGTCAGGATCCGGCGCCTTAGGATCGAACGGCGCTGGAGTTTTCCCCTCGACGGTAAGGAAAAACACCGTTGGGCTGTTCGGATTCTTCTGGTCTTGCGGCTTCTCGGAAAAGTAAAGCTTACGTTCGCGTACGGGCGTAACTTCTTTCAGTGGCACTCTGCGCGCAGGAGTCAGGGTTGCGGGGGAGGATGGCAGGTGCGAACGAAGCTCCGGCGCGTCGGCACTGCTCGCGATGGTAGCCAAGGGGCGGGTAGGATCATTCTCGCCCGCGGGACCGCTGTCGACGGTTCTGGTCACCAAACTGGCTCGCGCGCCTTCTTTCGGACCCTTCACGATAAACTCCGCGCGGCCAGCGGGCGGAATCAAAATGTGTCTTTTCATCACAACTTGTTGATCCTGGTTCCCGTTCTCATTCACGGGGACCCCGTCCAGGGCGACCACCCCCACCAGTTGCGCCGTGTCATTAACCAGAACCTGCAAGTCCAAGTAAGTGATTGCCGAGGCGTTCAATACTCTCCATAGTTGTTTTTCCAACGGTTTCATCGTGATGAGCGCTGGCGGATACTGGGGATAAGGAACGGGAACGAAGTTGATGGAGAGATCCTTGGCCGGTTTTCCTGTACCCGTCCCGTTGTTAAGAATGTCTCCCTCGGCATCTCGCAAGACTTGTGGCGCAGGCATGGAATCCGTTTGGACGGGCGCGGCATCGGGATTGACCAGCTCCTGGTCTCGAATGACCAGCACACGCTCGGGTAAGCCCGAAACCTCGCGGTTGACGGTTTCGATCCCCTCGACAATCAGGGCGCCAGAAGCTCCGCCCAGCACTTGCGCCATGCTGAAACCGTGAACGTGGGGATGGTACCAATACAGACCCGGGGGCTGGTTCGCCGGAATCTGAAAACTGTATTGAAAAGGCGGAGAGGAAGGCTGCACCAGTGTTTTCAGCGTGTCGTCCTGGTGACAAACCGGTGGAATGGCAAGTCCGTGGAAGTGCAGGTTGGTTGAAGCCGCCGTCATTTGGCCGCCCGCGCAATCGTCTGCAGCCAGACCAGCATGTCCTGCCATCTTGTGGACTCCGACATCAGAGGAAGCGGGAAGATCATTGCGGAGCATCAAGGTCAAGCGATCGCCCGGTTTGACTCGCAGTGTCGGCGACTGGTTGCCTGCCTTATCGATGTAGCAGTATCGCGTCCGTCCCTGAGAATCCACAGAACTGCGGAAAGAGAGCTCGACTCTCAACTCACCGTTCTTACTGCGCAAATCTTCCGGTTCAGGCGCCGCGCTGCCTAAAGCTCCCCGGAAGCAAATGTCGTCCGATTTGGCCTCCGCCGGAGAACTGGCGTGAAGCAGAAAAGCCGGTCCGATAAGGCAGAACGTGAATGCTAAGAATCTGGCAAGATGATGAAGACGCATGATACGTTCCGCGGAATAAAACGCTGGGAAAGGCGACAGAGCTGCTGCGAAGACGAAGTCTACCAAGGTTGGGAATGATAAATGTAAATGGCAGGTGAATTTTGCACTAGGGGAAGATCGAGGAACCCCCTCCAGAATAGCTCGACGCGGCGTTCCTCCTTCTACTGCTCGCGCTGCATGACCTCGTCGATTACAGCTTTACCGCCCTTATCCACGGTGACCACTTTGTGAATAGGCGCGTAGCCGGTAAGGGTAATGTCCACAACGTAATTACCGGGGTCAAGCATGACATCAACAGGTGAACCTTTGTCGAGCATGTGCTGGTTGACGGCCACCTGCGCGCCTTTGGGCTGGGTCTTCACGCTGACTGTGGCCATGCCCTGAGCTGCCTTGCCGCCAAATAACTTGCCCATTTTGCTGACGGTCTTGATGTCATCAACATTGCCGAGAGAGCGCAGGGTGGGCGAGAAGCTGACCGTCTGGGCGAGAACGAATTGCGCGCTGGTGGTCTCATCGATGTATCCCGACTTGCGTACGAGGACAACGTGCTGACCTTTGTCCACTGAGACTTGCGCAGGCGTGAGCTTGCCCGTATCTCTGCCGTCGATATAAACATTGGCGCCGGGGGGCGTGCTGGTAACGGAAAGCGTCGCCATCAGCTGGCTGAGATGGCTCACAACAAACGACTTCCCTCCAGAAGGAACTTCGACGTTGCGAGTATCGGTGGAGTACCCTGCCTTGCTGACCGTAACCGTGTGTTGACCGGGTTGGAGGCCGGAAAGAGTGAAAGGTGTAGCCCACGAGGGATCAGTTTTTCCATCGAGCTGGACTTGAGCTCCCTGCGGCGTGGAATCAATGGCCACCTGCCCGGGGACGATGACAGGAGCGGCGGGTGCGGCTGACTTCCTCTTGCCGTTCCTGCCTCTCGCGGCTGTGCCAGCGGCGCGAGTGGGGGCCGGTTCAGCTTCAGCGACCGGTTCAGAGGCCTGAGGTTCAGCCGGTACAGTGGGCTGCGAGGCTTGCGGCTGCACGCTCTGGGTAGGGGCGGCAGATTGGGTATCAACGGGCTGGCTGGCGGATGAAGCGCTGGCAGAGTGAGCCAAATCGTCGTCGCTATTCAAATGGTTGATGTGCAAAACGAGAACGATGGCGATGATGAGAATTACAACGGCCGCACCTGCGATGGAGTAAACCATCAGACTGGGCGGAACGTTCTTGATTTCCTTGATTGCCTTTTCGGCAACTTCGCGAGGCTGAACCTTCGGCTTCTCCGGCTCGGAACTCGACCTGAAATTCGGTGTGGCCGCTGCTGGCTGCTCGTAAGCTGGGGGCGGTGGCGGAGGCGCGATATAGATTTCCTTCAGCGGGGGCAGTTCGGTCATCTCCGAGAAACTCACGCCGCCGCGGGATGGACCGCCTTCCGCCATCATGGGATCGACAGCAATTTTCGGCTGCTCGGGAACTTCGACCGCGGGCTCATCGAGGACGGCCGAAGACATAGACGCGGTTGGCAGCGAGTCTTCGATAGGCTCTTGCGAATGCGAAATGCGGTGCTGATTCGACACACCGAATTCGGGTGTGGAGGATGCAGCCTCGGCGCTTCCCCAGCCCGCAGCTGCGGCGGCGGCCTTGGGGGCGGCTTCCTGCTTCGCAACCGCAGGTTGTGGTGCTGAAGGTTTCGATACAACTGGAGACTGCGGAGCCGCAGGTTTCTTCGCTACCGGCGCCGACGGCGCGGCGGCGAACTTGGTTTGAGCTGCCGCTTTCACAGGAGCCGCAACCGCTGGGGCCTTTGCAGGTACCGCCGCGGCTTTTGCTGCTTGCGGTTTGGATTCCTTGCATTTCTCCAGATCGTCCAGCAACTCTCTCCCGCTCTGGAAGCGCTCTCCTGGATCCTTGGCAAGAGCTTTCATGATGAGATCGCTGAGCAGCGGGTGAAGCTTGGGGTTCACGTGCATCGGCGGCACCGGCATGCTTTCGAGTATGCTCTGGCGCAGAGATTCGGAATCCTCGCGATCAAAGGCTTTGCGATCGGTCACCATTTCGTAGAACAGTGCGCCAAGACTGAAGAGATTCGACCGCGCATCGATCTCTTCGCCGCGAATCTGTTCGGGAGACATGTAATGAAGGATGGAAGGAACCTCCGGCATTTGCGCGGTGAACTTGCCCACGCTGGAGAGACCGTATCCTAGGACCCTGACCGTGCCATCCCACCCGCACATGATCTTGGCGGGTTCGAGGCTATAGTGGAAAACTTTGTGGGAGTGGGCGTGATCGAGGCCACTGCAAACCTGCCTGCCGATATCTAGCAGGTCCCATATGGAAAATCCTTCTTTGCGCGTCAACATGGTCGCGACGCTGTTGCCCTGTATGTACTCCATGGCAGCGCAGAACTGGCCTTCGATTTCTCCAGCGCCGTAAACGGGCGTGAGGTTCGAGTGGCTCAAGGCCTTGGTGGTTTCGGCCTCTTCGAGAAGGCATTTCTCCAGATCGGCGGCGCGTTCGCCGAAGGCCGATAATTGGATCGCCTTCAGCGCCACGGTTTGGCCGGTTTGCGGATCATTCGCCTTGTAGACTGCGCCAGTAGCAGACTTTGACAGTTCACTCAGAATTTCGAAGTGGCCGATTTTTGTGGACATTTGCTCCATGCCTCATCCCAGAAAAAAGCCGCGCAGTTTCCATTAAGAAGCTGCGTGGGTATCAGAACCCGGGGCAGGTTATGGTTAGGATAACGCTCGCGAGAGAAGGCTTCGAGTTACCAAAGTACTGAAAAGACGAGGTGAAGTAGACCTCGACTTCATCCGAAGGGCGAGCATTCCCGTGGCTTCCATAGGGATATTTGCCAAGCGCTTCCCGTGACCTTTTTTTGCCTGGAACGTTTAACTTTGGTGAGGTGAATCACGGGATGACAATTGTCATGCAGGCTGGGTGACGATCTCCACTGGCGACATACGACTTGGAGGGCGAATATATGTTCGAAGATGCAAAAGAGTGCGGTGGCGCAGGCTGTCCTCGGGCTCGGCAGGTTGTAGGCGGCGCTGTCCTTCGTTTATTCTTGGGGCCTGCATGGACTAAGATGGTGCGCTGTCCAGCATGCCGCTTTGATTCCGGGGTTCAGCCATGACTCTGACCCGATTTGTCACGAAGAACGCCTTCCGCAACAAGCGCCGCAGCATTCTTACGGTCCTTAGCATCGCTTTTTCTTTGCTTTTGCTCACGCTGATGATGACCATCTGGCGAGCTTTCTATCTCGATGAGGGAAGCGCAGAGTCGGCCGAAAGGCTGGTGGTGCGGCACCGGGTTTCCTTGACGTTCAGCTTGCCTGGGTTTTATCGGGAGAAAATCCGCGCGGTTCCGGGAGTGGTGGCCGTGGTTCCGGTGTCATGGTTCGGTGGACTCTATAAGGACGACAAGCCGGAAAACTTTTTTGCGCAGTTTGGCACTGATCCCGAGGAATTCTTCAAAGTTTATCGGGATATACAAATGCCCGCCGAACAACGGATCGCGTGGCAGCGGGATCGCCAGGGTGTGATCGTCGATGACACACTGGCCAAGAAATATGGCTGGAAGCTCGGTGATCGGATCGTTTTGAAAGGCACAATCTATCCTGTCGATCTCGAGCTCTACGTTCGAGGGATTTTCAGTTCTTACCCCGATGATAAGGCGGTCTATTTCGACACCAAGTACGTGGAAGAGTCAGTTGCATGGTTCAAAGGCCAGGCGGGAACTTTTAGTATTCTCGCGGCTTCTCCCGGAGATGTGAGCAAGATCGCGAGCGCCGTGGACGATATGTTCCACAATGCGCCTCAGCCCACAAAATCGGAGAGCGAAAAGGCTTTCGGTCTGGAATTTGTGGCCATGCTAGGCAATGTGAAGGCGTTCATCCTGATGATCTGTTCGGCCGTGGTGTTTGCAACCTTGCTAGTTTCCGCAAACACGATGGCGATGTCCATCCGCGAGCGAACCCGGGAAGTGGCTGTATTGAAGACTCTGGGATTTACGCGGCAGAGTGTGCTGGGTTTGTTCATAAGCGAAGCCGTCGCGCTGGCCGCAGCCGGTGGAGTAATTGGTGTGGGCCTGGCCTACCTATTGATTTACGCAGTCAGCCACTCTCCTTACATGAGCTTCTATAACATGAAGGTGACGCCGAGCATGTGGGCGGCAGCTTTATTCATCTCGGGATTGGTGGGGCTAGTAAGTTCGCTGATTCCCTCCTATCACGCTTCGCAGGTGAATATTGTGGAAGGGTTGCGGCACATCGGATGACATCGAGTTGACATTATGACGTTAGGTGGTTTTGTGGTGCGCAATACGTTTCGTAACAAGCGACGTAGTCTGCTGACGATGCTCAGTATCAGTTTTTCGCTGCTGTTGCTTACGATGATGATGTCAATCTGGCGCACGTTCTACATCGACCAGGGGCCTCCGAATGCGATGAAAACCATCATCACTCGCGACCGGGTTTCGCTGGCATTTTTTCTGCCGGCATATTATCGCGACAAAATTCGCACTGTCCCTGGCGTAGTGGCAGTTGCTCCGATGACTTATTTCGGAAACGTATATAAAGATGACCGGGCCACAAACTCCTTCGCTCAGGTAGTTACCGATCCGGATGAGTACCCAAAGGTTGCACCGGACAAGATCGTCCCTCCGGATCAGTTACTTGCCTGGCAACATGACCGCACGGGAGCGATGGTAGATATCGAACTGGTGAAGAAGTTCGGGTGGAAAATCGGCGACCATCTGGTCCTGCAGAGTCCTTATTTCCCGGTGCATCCCGAGGTTAGCATCCGCGCCATCTATACGATTGATCCGCCAGTCCGAGCCTTGTATTTCAATACGAAGTATCTGGAAGAATCGGTAGGCTGGTTCAAGGGACAAGCGGGATGGTATATCACGCAGGTTGCGACGCCCGGTGACGTGGCGCCGGTCTCTAAGGCGATCGATGAAATGTTCCGCAACTCGCCGCAGCATACCAAGACTGAGAGCCAGCAGGCCTTCCGGCTTTCGTTTGTATCGTCTCTCGGAAATGTGAAGGCGTTCATTCTTACGATCTGCGGAGCAGTGGTTTTCGCGATTCTTCTGGTCTCGGCGAATACTATGGCCATGTCGATTCGCGCTCGGACGCGTGAGGTTGCGGTGCTTAAGACATTGGGTTTCACGCGCCAGCGTGTGCTGTCCATGTTCGTCAGCGAAGCCATAGCTCTGTCAGTCGCGGGCGGAACCCTCGGAGTATTGGGAGCAACCCTGCTTATACGCTGGTTGACACACTCGCCAGTTGCGATTGGGATTCCGGCGGAGATGAAAGTTACACTGCCCACGATGTTCGTTTCATTGTTCGTGGCCGCGATTGTGGGATTCATCAGTGGCTGCCTGCCGGCATACAACGCATCGCGCACCAATATTGTGGAGGGCCTTCGCCACATCGGCTGAGCAGTCTGGCTGGGCACATCGGAGTGAGTTGAGAGTTAAATTATGGCGATACCGATCAGCTACAACGTCCGCAATTTGAAGCTCCGAAAAGGTCTCACCGTCATGACGGCGCTGGGCATCGCGCTCACCGTGACCACTGCAATCTTTCTAATGGCGCTGCTGGCGGGGCTGCAAAAGGCCTTTGTTTCGAGTGGTAATTCTCTGAACGTGCTGGTGCTACGCAAAGGATCAGAGGCGGAGTTGTCAGGAGGTTTTGACGCGTCGCTGTTTCCCACTCTGAAGGTTCTGCCGGGCATCGCGAAAGATAGTCACGGGGAACCGATGGTCTCCGGCGAATGGGTGGTGGTGATCGTGCTTCCTCGTAAAGATGGCACGGGTGAAGTGAACGTTACCGTACGCGGCATGATGCCGGATGGATTGGAGCTTCGTCCCGGCACAAAGCTGATTGAAGGACGCTGGTTTCAGACTGGTCAACGAGAGGTGGTGGTGAGCAAGTCGATTCGTTCACGCTTTTCACATGCGAACATTGGCGACACTATGGATTTCGGCAAAGGCTCGTGGAAAGTGGTGGGCGTGTTTGACGCTGGCGGTTCGGCCTATGAATCCGAGATCTGGTCCGACGTAAATCAGATGGCCTCTGATTTTGACCGGCAGGGCGGGTTTTCGTCGGCCTACTTGCGCGCCACAGATCCCATTGCCGCCGATGCGCTGAAGAACCGCGTCAGCGATGATCAGCGGCTCAAACTCGAAGGAATGTTGGAGACGGATTATTACGCCAAGCAGACCAGTTCCGGCGCTCCGATTAAATACATCGGCATCGTGGTCGCGATCATCATGGCCATCGGATCGAGTTTTGCCGCGATGAATACCATGTACGCGGCGGTAGCCTACCGCGGGAGGGAAATTGCAACTTTGCGGGTGCTGGGATTTTCTCGTCCTTCCATTTTGACTTCATTCGTTTTGGAATCCTTGTTGTTGGCGTTGCTCGGAGCGGTAGCGGGGATTTTACTGATGCTGCCCTTTAATGGCCTGCAAACCGGGACGTCGAATGCGGTGACATTCAGCGAAGTGGTGTTCAGCCTACAAATCACACCGCTGGTGGCCGGATATGCAATTCTGTTCGCGCTAGCCATGGGATTATTCGGCGGGCTGTTCCCCGCGTGGCACGCCGCGCGGCAAAATATCCTCACGGCACTGCGAGGTTGATTAGAGGTTTGGGAAACTAGCTTCCCCGGTTATCCGTATCCATATCTATGCCGATTGACGCAAAACACGAAGACCTGCAAAGCTTGCGAATCGACCGCACGGAGCGCGGCGCGAGCGGTGGTGAACCGCCTGCGTGGGCGCGCCGCTACATCGTGGTTGGGATCGTGGTCGTGGGAGTATTGAGCTTGTCCGCGCTCGCCTATCGGGTCATGTTCCGCGATGCGCCCGAGGTTGAAGTCGTGCGTGCGGCTGCCGAAAACAGCGACGTCGGTGGCACCGTACTTTCGGCTACGGGCTATATCGTGGCTCATCACACGATCAATGTGAATTCCAAGGTGACCGGACGCCTGGCGTGGATCGGTGTGGAAAAAGGCGACAAGGTGAAAGAGGGACAGGTCCTGGTGCGACTCGAGGACGAGGAGTTCCGCGCCTCTTACGAACAAGCAAAGGGTGCATTGGAGAATGCTCGCGCCTATCTCGACGAATTGGAGCACGGCTCCCGTCCGGAGGAGATTCAGCAGGCGCAACACAATCTGGATGAAGCTCGCGCGACGCTGGTGAATGACAAACTGACGCTGGACCGCACCAAGGAACTCTCGGCGGGAGGTGTCGTCTCCCGTCAGGCCTTGGACGACGCAACCGCGAAGTTTGATTCCGATCAGCAGCGGGTGGATTCGCTGGAGAAGGCATTTCAGCTGATGAAGATTGGGCCTCGGGCGGAAGAGATCGCGCGCGCACGCGGATCGGTGGCGCAGGCCCAAGGCCAGCTTGATTACGCGAAATCGCAGCTCGACGCAACTGTGATCCGCGCGCCGGTCACGGGCACGATTCTTGATCGCACCGCGGAAAAGGGCGAGTTGATTACGGCGCAGTTTGCCAGTGCAGCGGCAGGCGGGCCACAGGGATCGGTAGTGTCGCTGGCGGATTTGAACGATCTCCAGGTTGAACTCGATATCGCGCAGGCGGACTTTGCCCGGCTCAGTCCCAAGCAGAAGGGTATCGTCACCACGGATACTTATCCTGACAAGACTTACGACGGCGAAATTGCACAGATTTCTCCTGAGGCCAACCGGCAGAAAGCCACGGTGCAAGTGAAGGTACAGGTATTGAATCCGGCCAAATATCCAGACGTGTTTCTCCGGCCGGAGATGAATGCCACCGTAAAGTTTCTCGCGGACCAGCCGAAAGCTACCAGCTCTCAACCGGCGGGAGCGTTTGTACCCGCCGCTGCCCTGCGGGATCACGACGGCAAAAAGATTGTGTTCCTGGCCTTCGATAGCAAGGCTCACATGCGTGAGGTCCACGTGCTGAGCCAGCGCACCGACGGATTTCTCGTCGACGGATTGGTAGGCGGCGAGAGCGTGATCACGAAGGCACCGCAAGAATTGAAGGACGGCGACACAATTAAGGTGAAAGGGTAAATTTCATGAGCACTGTTGCTGAAACCAGAGTCGCGACCGGAACGAAAGTAGTTCAAGCCCGCAATGTGAGCAAGGTTTTCAAGCGCGAGGCCTTTGAGGTGAAGGCTCTCGACGACGTCTCGATTGACATTGCGACCGGCGAATTTCTCGCGCTGATGGGGCCTTCGGGATCGGGCAAGACCACGCTGCTGAACATGATCGCAGCGATCGACCGGCCGACAGCCGGCGAGTTGCTGGTGCAGAATCAGAATATTTTCCGCTTCAATGACTCGCAGGCAGCTCACTGGCGCAACGAGCATATCGGTTACGTCTTCCAGACTTTCAACCTCATCCCGGTGCTGACTGCCTTTGAAAATGTGGAGCTGCCCCTGCTGTTGACCAAGCTCAACCCGCAGCAGAGACGCGACCACGTGATGACCGCGTTGAAACTCGTTGGCTTGGAGGAAAGAGTCAACCACCTTCCGAAGCAACTCTCCGGCGGACAGGAGCAACGCGTGGCGATTGCTCGCGCCATTGTGAGCGATCCGACATTGTTACTGGCGGATGAACCTACCGGCGATTTGGACAGTCATTCCGCAACCGAGGTTCTTGAAATCCTAAAGCGGCTCAACGAAGACTTTCACAAAACGATCGTGATGGTGACTCACGATCCGCACGCAGCCTCTTACGCGCATGTCACGCGCCACCTTGAGAAAGGGATGCTCCTGCCACCCGGTTAGTTCGATTCACCGTGAACTGGGGCCGTTAGCACCGCCGCCGATTCATGTTCTACGTCGGCAACCCATTTCCAGGCGCGGCGGCCATTGTCGAGAGCCACGGCCCGGGCTTCACCGTAGGCAACCAGGCGATTCAGTACAGTAGTGACGGAAGCCATAGGGTCTTTATGCCGCTCCAGCATGGGCGGCATTCTTTCCTGAATCCGGTCACACACGTCGCGCGCACTCAGCGCGCGGTTCGCGTCCATTAGAATCATGCGGCAGGCTTTGGTGAAACCGGGCTGGCGGCCATTGCTCTTGCGATCGACCAATTCCAGCAATTCGTCACTTAACACACCATCCCCAAACAAGTTAGCCAGGCCGGCGATGGTCTGTTTGATAGTGCCGATGCGACGCATCACTTCGGCCCGCTGTTGCAAAAGTTGACGCAATTCCTCGTGAGCCTGGCGCACTACTTCCTGTACGTGTCCATTGGCATTGCTGGTAACGGCCCTGGTCTCGAACGGCTGACTCCCCATAAAACCTCCCTAACGGCTTTTGCGGCGGCTGGTCGAGTACCCCCTCCGCACACCGACTCTCTAGACGATACGAAAGAAGTCCCGCAGGTGTTCCCTCATTCCTTTGGTGGCTCCCCTTGCCCCAAGCACTACACTTTGTCCATTTAGACGCGCGAAGTTAGAGTTGGTTAACAAAGGAAAAGACAGATTCAGTGCGATCAAGCATCGGATATCGATGCGCGTATCCCAAACTGGGCTCAGCCCAGTTAGGAACATCCTCCCAACTCGGATCACCGTCTCAGGTTCTGGGCACGGATGCTTTCACTCACGGTTTCCGATGTGAAAAGAGTAGTCAGTATCCCCGTGTCGACCGCAGTCCAACTCGAGGCTTCAACGGCTGTATTACACGTTTTGCTGGTAGGAAACCAGGAAGAGGATTTCTTTCTCATCCGCGAGATCCTTCAGCGGCATCGGAATGTCTTGCCGGCAGAGCTCGATCATGCGGCTTCCCCGGAAGAGGCTAAGGCGTTGTTGCAACAGGGCCAATACGACCTGATTCTCTTCGAGCATGAAACGGGAGACGATGTGGCCACAAAGCTTCTCACGGATGCTCTTCAAAGTGGGCGGGCCATACCTTTCATCGTGCTCACCGAACAAGCAGACGAACAAGCTGTTGCGGCAATCGTGGAGGCAGGCGCGTCTGATTGTGTAGAGAAATCGCCTCTGAACGGAGCCGACCTTCTGCGCACGATTCGATGGACAGTGAATCTGCACGCAACCCAGCAGAAACGGCGGATTGCGGAAGACTCTCTGCGCAAGCTCTCTTGCGCAGTCGAACAATCAGCCGACACTATCGTGATTACGAATAGTGACGGCATCATCGAGTACGTAAATCCCGCTTTTGAAGCCCTGACCGGCTATTCGTCAAAAGAAGCCGTGGGCCAGACTCCGGCCATTCTCACTTCAGGCCAGCAGGCGCCGGCGCTTTATCGCGAGTTATGGGAAACAATTAGCGTTGAGAATGTGCGCCACAATATCCGGGTGAACCGGAAGAAAAACGGTGAGCTGTATTACGTCGACGAAAGCATCAGCGCGATCCGGGACGATACGGGCCGCATTACGCATTTTGTTTCCAATGGCCGTGACCTCACCAAGCGATTGCATCTGGAAGCGCAGTTGCTACAGGCACAAAAAATGGACGCGGTGGGACGTCTTGCCGGAGGCGTGGCGCACGATTTCAATAACCTACTTACGATCATTACCAGTTATTCCGAATTGGCGATGGACTCAGTGCTTCCGGAAAGCTCCACTATGGGCCGGCTCCAGGAGATCCTTTCCGCGGCACGGCGAGCTGCGGAGTTGACCCGACAACTGCTCGCCTTCAGCCGCAATCAACCGCAAGCGCTGCGCGTGGCAGAACTCAACCCGGTGGTCAGTGGAATCGTGAAAACCTTGCATCGCCTAATCGGAGAGGATATCGAGTTGACGTTTGTCCCAGGCGCAGGGATGGGAAGAATTCGTTTGGATCCCGTGCAGATCGAACAGATCCTCATGAATCTCGCGGTTAACGCTCGCGACGCGATGCCGCAGGGAGGGCAGTGCACCATCGAAACTTCGAATGTGATTCTCGATGAAGAGTATGTCTGCCAGAAAAAGGCGGTAATTCCAAAAGGACGCTATACCGCCCTGACCATCAGCGACACTGGATCAGGCATATCGGCAGATCATCTTCCGCACATTTTCGACCCTTTTTACACCACGAAGCCTTCCGGAAAGGGCACCGGATTGGGACTCGCGACAGTATATGGCATCGTCAAACAAAATCACGGATTTGTGTGGGCCTACAGCGAACTGGGAATGGGCACGGTTTTCAAGGTCTATTTCCCCTGTGTGCGAGATCGCGATGCGGTCCTTGATGAAGGAAACACCGAAACGGAAGCCGTATCGCGGGGCACTGAGACTCTTCTCCTGGTCGAAGACGAAGATGCGTTACGCCAGGCGGAGGCCGAATTTCTCAGCCTCCAGGGCTATACCGTGTTAGAAGCGAGAGACGGACTGGACGCAATGGCTGTCGCGAACAATTACCGATCACGAATTCATCTGGCGGTCACCGACATGGTAATGCCTCGAGTCAGCGGCGGTCAACTGGCAAAGGAACTTGCCGCGGTCCGTGAAGAAACGCAAGTGTTGTTCGTGTCTGGCTACAGCGGGCAGACCGTAATCGATCACAAAGTAGGCCATGGCGAAAGTAACTTCCTGGAGAAACCCTTTACGCTGAAACAACTGGCGGGAAAAATACGCGCAGTTCTCGACCTCGGCCGGAACATTGTTTTAGCATAGCTTTTGCGGGGATCGAAGACACATGTCAAGGCACGATCCGTGTGAGCTTCCCGTCTTTCAACCTGAATCGGTCTCCGCGCCAGATCACTGTGCGGCCTCCCAGGCTCGTGATCCAGACTATGACCGCAACCAGGTCGCGGAGTGGAATCAGCCACGCATATTTCAGAACTTGACGGTCGCGCAGAACACTCCAGCCCACAACCAGTGCAACCGCGAGACGTAGAAATAAGATGCAAGCCAGCGCGGTCCAAGACCAAAGTGCCCCCTTACTCGCCACGACGGCCAGCAATGCCCAGAAGATCCCAAACGTGAAAATCAATCCGAAGTAGCCGCCCGCCCGAGCATCGCGAACTCCACGCGCCCACCGAAGTTGATGCGCGAAGAAATCCCGCAATCGATAGGCTGGAAGAAAAGTTTCGACTACAACGTGCGAAAGCTTCACAGCGAGCCCCAGATCCGCAATGCGCTTTCCCAGTTCGTAGTCATCCGCCAGATGGTCCACGATCGAGTCGAAGCCGCCGATCTTGTCCAGGTCCACGCGGCGAAATGCGAGGGTGGAACCGAGTCCAAAACGAATGCCGCCCTCAAGCTGAAGCGCAGCCAACACTCCTGCGCAAAAGTCTGTACTGATTCCGACACTCTCCAGGTGCGATCCCAGCGTTGCCCCTGCCACCCCGCGATAAAGGCAGGTAACCATCCCGACTTGCGAGTCCGCGAGTGGCGCGGTCACTCGGCGCAGATAGTCAGGTTCGACCCGAATATCGCTGTCGTTGACGATCAGGTACTCGTAATGCGCTTCGCTCAGCATCTGCGCCAGGTTGCTAACCTTCACATTCGCGCCGAGGGTTTTCGAACTCACAACGATCTGAATTCTGCGATCAGGAAACTCCTGCTGTAATGCTTTCACGCTTGCGATGGCAGGATCTTTGGGGTCGTTCACGCCAAAGATGATTTCGTATTCCGGGTAGTCCTGCAGGCAGTGGCTGCGAAAGCTCTCATAGATTTCAGGGTCGATGCCCTTCAGCGGTTTAAGAATCGAAATCGGTGGCCGGGCCGGCGATGCGTGAACGCCCATTCTGCTGCGCTTGGACAGAAATCGAAAAGCACTCCAGAGGCACAAAAGATAGTAGAGCGAACTGGATATGATGCCGACAACCGCGAAAATCTGAACTGCAGTGAGGATGGAATGCATTATGCGCAGGTGTGATCGACGTTGTTCATGACCCAGCTATTCGTAGCGCAGCGCCTCGATGGGATCCAGATTCGCCGCCTTCCACGCAGGATAGATTCCGAAAATGAGGCCAACTCCTGCTGCGGAAGTGAAGCCAAAGATCGTCCAAAACATCGACATGTGCGCCGGCAGCGATGGCCACAACGCAGGAATAATGCCAACGACGATCGCACCCAGCAGGACTCCGATCAGGCCTCCAACTGCAGTAAGAATAATTGCCTCCAAGGTGAACTGCAAAAGTATGTCCCGTTTGCGGGCGCCGATTGCTTTGCGAACGCCAATCTCGCGTGTCCTCTCGGTGACGCTGACCAGCATAATGTTCATCACCCCTACGCCGCCAACAATAAGTCCCACGCTTGAAATCGCAAACATTCCGACAAACAGCATCCCAGTGAGCTGGTTCCAGAAATCCGACAGCGAATCCGAGGTGAACACTGAGAAATCATCCCGCTTGCCCGGCGGAACTTTTCGCCGACGCCGCAGCAGTTCGCGCATTTCGTCGACCGCCTTCGGCATGTCGTCATGGGACGTAGCTTTTACGCTGATCCAATGGTCCTTCAATTCCGGATGCAACGTCTTGAAGGTGCTCAGTGGGAAAAAGACGCGATTATCGTTAGGATCCTTTCCCCCGCCAAACACTGACTTGATCTTATCCAGCACGCCAATCACCGTGAACAATCGCCCGTCAATATTGATTTCGTGTCCCAGTGGACTCTCACTGGGGAACAGTTCCACAGCCGTGTCGTGGCAAAGAACGATAACCGGAGCGTGCCTTTCATCGTCGCTCTCGCCGAACCACCTGCCTTCCGTGATATGTAGGTCGAAAACATCTTTCGCGGCGGAAGTCGCTCCTTCGAGGATCGTGTTCTTCACCTTGCGGTCCTGGTATTTGACCGCGTATGTGCCCACACCCAGCTCCGGACGGAAAAAGCGGATGCCTGCCGTTACCACTTTCACGTGCGGCAGCTGCGCCATGGCTTGCGCGTCTTCGAAGGTCAGCTTCTTGCGAGTACGCATCTCCTGCGTCAAACGCAGAGTGAAGGGCTCAAGATGATAAGCAAAGATAACGTTGGAGCCGATGCTGGCAACGAGATCGCGGACATTGTCGTCGAGTCCGCGCCCGATCGAGGAAACACCAATCACCATGGCAACGCCAATCACGATTCCCAGCACGGTCAGCGATGAACGCAGCTTGTTGCTCCGGATGGTGTCCGTCGCCATCTGCACAATCTCACCGAATTCGTCCTTGCGGATCATGAGCTACGTTTCGAACCTGAGCGCAACAATGGGATCGAGTTTTGCTGCTTTGCGCGCCGGGTAGACTCCAAAAAATACTCCCACACTGGCGGATACGACCAGCCCCGCCGCGACCGCCCAGAGCTTGATCGCCGAAGGCATCCCGATCAGCAATGTAAACGTTTCTGCGACGATCACTCCCAATAGAACTCCCAGAGCTCCGCCCGTAACCGCCAGCGTGACGGACTCGATCAGAAACTGCAGCAACACGTCTTCACGCCGCGCACCAAGCGCTTTGCGTATGCCGATTTCACGAGTGCGCTCCGTTACCGCGACCAGCATGATGTTCATGATCACAATGCCGCCCACGACCAGAGAGATGCAGGCGATTCCGATGGTAGCGATGAAAAATGTCTGGCTGAAATTGGTCCAGATACCGAGCAGGCTCGCATTGGTTTCAATATCAAAGCTGTCGCCGCCGCCGGGTGCATCATGGCGTTTGGCACGCAGCGCGGCACGTGACTCGTCCACGGCTTCTTCGAGTGGAACCCCCGCAGCCATGGCTTTTCCCGAGATTCTTACGCTGTTATTGTGTGCGCCGTATTGCTTGAGGAACGACGTGATGGGAATCATCACGTAGTTGTCGGCGCTCTGGCCCAGAGTCGTCCCTTTCTTCGTCCCCACGCCAATCACCTGGTAAGTCCAGCCATCCAGCCGGATCTCCTTGCCCACAGGGTCCGTTCCGGCCATCAGATGATCAACGATGTCGGCGCCCACAACCGCGACCGGAGCCCGATTATTCAGATCCGTCTCATTCAGCATGCGGCCGGCACTGAGATCGGTATCGTAAATTGGGGCCATCGAGGGCGTGATTCCCCGCACGGAAGTATCGCTGATCGATTGCTCGGCGTATTTCACGTGGCCGGCCTCGTTGCGAAGAACCGCGCCGATGTATGCGCAATGGCGGCAGGCCTCCGCAACCGCCTCGTAGTCCTCCATGGTCAAGTCTTTGCGCTTTTCCCCTTCAAGATAGTGGTCGACATTGGTAACGGCGGGCGAGACCTTGAAGATAATGAAAACGTCGGCCCCTAAATTGAAAACTTTCTGCGCGACGTAATCGTTGATGCCGGAGACGAAGGTGACCACGGCAATTACGGCCGCCACTCCAATCACCACCCCAAGCAGCGTCAGCACGGAGCGCAGCTTATTTACCCACAACGACTGCAGTGCGATTCGGATGGCTTCGGCGACGTGCATGGGTGCGGAATACCGGTCTTGGTTACTCGGTCTTGGGCTGCAGTGCTCGGAGCATCGGCCAAGGCCGCTCATTCCAAGTCTATCAGCCGAGCGACTCGTCCCTAAGATCCAAGACCTATGACCCAAGACCTGAGTCCAAGCACCGGCCATCGCATATAATGGTGACGTTGGCAGCTGGACCGGACGGCCGCTTTTCGCGTCTTCGGACGCGGGGAGAGGAAAGTCCGAACTCCGCAGAGCAGTGTGCCGGATAACGTCCGGGAGGCCGGGTTCAAGCCCGTCCGACGGAAAGTGCCACAGAAAATATACCGCCCGCGTCTTCACGGATACGGGTAAGGGTGAAAAGGTGCGGTAAGAGCGCACCGCCGCCGCAGTAATGCAGCGGGCAGGGCAAACCACACACGGAGCAAGACCAAATAGGGAGGAAGTTCGGGGCTTCGGTTCCGGACACGTGCCGGCTCGGTGCGTCAAACCTTCGGGTAGGTCGCTAGAGCCTCGCAGCAATGCGTGGCCCAGAGGAATGGCCGTCCCGCCGGAGCAATCCGGAGGACAGAATTCGGCTTACAGGTCCGGCTGCCATAAAATTGTTCGCGCCACGTGGTACCATTCCTGCGTGAGCGACTCCGCTTGCATCCCCAGTGCTGCCTCGGCCGTCTCAATCACGACGGTTACTTCGCGGCACTCTGCCCTTGTCCGCGTCACGCACTGGATCACCACCCTTTGCTTTATTGCTCTGCTCGTAAGCGGAGCCGAAATCGTGATTTCTCACCCGCGCTTCTATTGGGGCGAAACCGGCAATGTGTTGACCACACCGTTGTTCAAGCTGCCGATCCCAGCCTCGAGGAATTTGGTGCCGAGCGGCTACGGGTACGTCCTGCCAGACCAGAACGGCTGGAGCCGGTATCTCCACTTTCAAGCTGCCTGGGTGGTGGTATTCACCGGCTTACTGTACATAATCTTCGGCTTGGTTACTGGGCATTTGCGGCAGAACTTGCTCCCGAATGGGGCGGACTTGTCGTGGCGGGCGCTCTTGAAGTCGATGGCTGACCATTTGCGCTTTGAGCGGCCGAGCCAGGCGGAAGCCTGGTCGTATAACTTGCTGCAGCGTCTCAGCTATCTGTTCGTGATCTTCGTTCTTTTCCCGTTAGTCATTTGGACCGGCCTGGCGATGTCTCCCGCCTTTGTTTCCGCGTTTCCAGCGACCGTCAATGTGCTGGGGGGCCAGCAATCGGCGCGCACGCTTCACTTCTTCGTCTCCCTGGCTCTCGTTCTCTTTCTGATTGTCCACGTCGCGATGGTTTGGCTTGCCGGATTCTGGAGCCGCATGCGGGCGATGATCACGGGTCGCGCCGCTGCACCCATGGAGCGCACATGAGCCCTGATCTTTCACGCCGCAAACTGATCACAACCGGAATCGCAGCCGCGGCTGGCGTAGCGGGCCTTGGCGTGGCCGCGCGCCTTGCGCAAAGGTATGGGCTGGTCCCGCCTGATCACGGCGGAATTTACGGCCTCGGCGAAACCCTGACCTATGCTTCCCAGCGTCTGCTCACGCGGCACTCATTGGCTCGTGAGTTTTCTCGAAGCCAGATCTCGAAGCCTCCATTCCCGAACGAAATCCCACCCCTGAATGAAGCGTACAAGCGCCTTCAGGCCGGAGGCTTCGCTGATTGGAGGCTCTCGATCAATGGCATGGTCGCCCGGCCTGCCTCGTTTTCGCTGGATCAGCTTAAGAGCTACCCGCCTCAGAGCCAGATCACAATGGTGCAGTGCGAAGAAGGTTGGTCGTATATCGCCGAGTGGATCGGCGTGCCTCTCTCTCAAGTCCTGCAAACCGTGGAAGTCCACCCGCAAGCTCGATACGTTGTCTACTTCTCGATCGATCCCGACTGGTGGGAAAGCATCGATATGTCAAACGCGCTGCACCCGCAGACTTTTCTTGCCTATGGGATGAATGGCGCCGAGCTCCCCGTCGGCAACGGCGGGCCACTTCGGCTGCGGGTCTCCCGCCAACTTGGCTACAAGAGTGTGAAGTACATCACACACCTAACGGTCACCGACAGTCTGAAAGGTTTCGGCAAGGGTCTAGGCTCCGCAGCTCCGGAAGGAGGCTATGCCTGGTATGCGGGCATCTGACCGTCAGCGATGATGTTTGCCGCCTGAGTGTCCGCCATGACCGCCTCCGCCCGAGTGTCCGTGGCCAAAACTCTTGCCGCCCTTGAAGCTCTTCGCCCCATGTCTGCCGCCAAATAAATGGAAGCCTCCCGAGCGCGAAGACTTGCCGGAAGACTTGCCAAAATTGCTGCGCCGAAAGTTTGCGCTGGGCGCGCGAGAAGCCCTCGTTGACCCGCCATAAGTGAAGCCCCGCCCGCGGCTATAACTTTCAGCCGACCTGCCATAGGAATTAGAACTCGATCCGTAGTTTGAACGTCCATACGGCTGTGGCCGACCAACCGCTGGCCGAACGCTGTTGTAGGCTTGCGCCGAGGGTCGGCCGTAGTCGCCGCCGGGCTTCTGATAGCCGCCGCGGTTGTATGCTTCCGCCGGACGGTTCCCCGCATAGGCATATCGGTCAGGAGTTCGGGCAAATGCCTGCGAACGTGCGGTGTATCCGCCACCCGGCCGGCCATAGCTGCCCGGCGTCCGGTAAGAGCTATTTGAGCGCGCGCCGCTCCATCCGCCGCGTGAGAAGGCGCGTGGGCCACCATGCGGGAACCCCCAATCCGCGACCGTGGTGCTGTGCGAGTAATAGTTCGAACCCTGGAAGAGCACGGAGTGAGCTAGCCAGTCCAATCCCCACGCCAGCAGTCCGAAAGGCGTATGCATGAAGGCTGTGGTTGCGATGCCTAAGCCAAATCGTACGGCCAGGGGCCCGACGGACGAACTGATAAACGATCCTAGCGCGCCGAGCAGCGAAAACCCTGGATAGGGCGAGACTGGCTGCCCGTAGACAGCCCACGGGTTATAGACCGGCACATACACCACTTCCGGATTCACCGGCGCCAGCACAATGTTGCCCTGATCGTAGCTCACCGTTTCCTGCGGAGTGCTTCGCAAGTTTCCAGCGGCCTGCGCGCGCTGGCGCATGACCTGCACCGCCTCAAGTACATCCTGCGGCTGGTTATAGTAGGCATTGCCCAGCTCCGTAGCCCACTGCAGGTTGTAATTCATCTGCGCCAGCACTTGCGGAAATGCCGTCAATGCCTTGACGCTGGGGTCCCAGGGCTGCGCGTTAGCTCCCGCGGCAACCTGATCGGAGGAAGCGTAGCCTTGCGCCCGCCGCCAACGGTCCGCGTCCGCCACTTGCGCGGGATACGTGGCCGCGGTCAACACCTGCGCCACGAGACTATCCGGATAGAGAGCGATTGGGGCGACCAGTTGCTCCAATTCCTGCGCGCTAAGCGGCTGCATCGGAGGGTTTCCCTGCTGTGGATTCATCTGGCCGGGAGCGGGGTAGGACTGTTGCGGATAAGACTGTTGCGGGTAAGGCTGTTGATCCGGGGCGTATTGTCCGTTATCTGGAGCCTGCTGTGCGAACAGGTCCGCCTTCCCCAGTGGCAGCAAGAGAAATACCAGCGCCAATCCAAATAGAAACCTACCAGAAGTGCGCGATCCCCGGGTGTGCGTTTGGAGTGTCATTTTCCCCTCAGTAGCCCACAGGCGCGCTCCGGGGCTAACTCTACGATCCAAACGACCGGAGGGTGCGTTTACGACCGGTCTGACGAAGAACCCTACCTATTCTAAACCCTGCCTTCGGGCAATAGTTCCGATACGATACGCCCCAGGGCTGAGGCCTTAGACGTACTCGCGCTCGGCCCGCCGAATCGCTCGATACCTTTCGAACACTTTCTTATCGCTTTCCAATCCCAGCACCGAGCGGATCGAGCTTCCCCGGAATGTATGGAACAACATTTTCCATCCCTGGAACAGGACGAACCCGGGATCGTGCTTGATCGCCACCGGGATGTGATGAACTTTCATCCAGCGTTCGGCCTTCCAGCGCATGAATTCAACTTCTTCCGCGGGCAGATGCTCCGTTCGCACGACAGCAGTGGTGCCGTCATATTCTTCGAGGCGCTCATTCATGATCAGTCCCTGATCGCGAAAATCTTTCGTCATGGGCGTTCGTGGGTATGGGGTCGGATGTTGAATGTATGGCCAGTCGACGTAGCGCCGGGCGAATTCGAGGTTGGCTTCGATGGATTCGCGAGTGTCGCCCGGACTACCCACGATTAACCCGCCGACCACATACATCTGATTCCGGTGAAGGTAGTCGATAGCCTTCAGTGTGGCATTGCCGGTCTCGTGACCGTTGGTGCGTTCGGTGTTCTTGGCGGAAGCCTTCAGGAATTCCAGGTCGCCTTCCAAAATGTTTTCGATGCCGAGAAAAACGTAGCGGAATCCCGCCCGCCGCATCAGCGGAGCCAGGGTTTCGCCGTGGTTGGCGATGGCGGAAGTCATGGCCTGCACGAAGTAATCGAGCTTGTGCAATCCAGCGGCGATGATGGCCTCGCACAACGCCTCAAAGCGCTTCACGTTCAAGGTAATGTTGTCATCGACGAGGAAGATTGTTCTAGCGCCGTGATCGCGGGCATCGCGAATGTCCTCCAAAACACGATCGAAAGAGTAAGTATGGAAGTTGCGCCCCCGCATCTCGATGATGGAGCAAAAACTGCAATCGTAGGTGCAACCGCGCGAGGTCTCGATCACATCCACCTGGCGCCCGAGCAGCGTGTATCCCTGCAGCACGCGAGCATCGCGCTTCGGTGGACGGATTTCCTTGTCTTCCAGCCGGTGCGGCGAGCGCGCTGGGTTGTGCACCCAGCCTTCGCCATTGCAATAGGAAAGACCGCCGATGCGCTCGAAGCCGGAGCCCTGCTCGAGTGCGCGTAATAATTCGCGGAACGTCACTTCTCCTTCGCTGCGCACCAGATAATCGACGCCCATATCCACGTAAGCTTCGGGCGCGAGGCTGGGATCATACCCACCAACGACGATTTTCACTCCCGGGCGTAGCGAACGCACCAGATCGATAATGCGACCGGCGGTCCGGCGCTGAAATGTCATGATGGAGAGGCCGACGACTTCAGGATTGAGCTCGCCCACAAGTCTGGTTACGGTTTCACGAACCTGGCGCTGAACCAGGATCAGGTCGGCGACGGCTACGCGATGGTGAGGATCGACGTTTCCCGCGAGCGAGGTGAGTGCGCCGTTGGGCATGCGAATCCCCGCCGGAGGCATATGTTCAAAAGAATCCGGCATAGAAAGCAACAAGACGTTCATTCGGGGCCCAGTCCTTTATGCTCCGCAGTAATCCCGCAGGCGCGGGTTGAACCCAGTTGCGAAGCGAATGGCCGTAATTGTACCGCAGCTTGCAGCAGAACTACTGGTTTCAAAAAGGAAGCGCACCCGTTGACAATTTCAAGCTATCATTTTAAGAGATTGGCGCTGCTCTGGCTTAGAACCGGAAAAGCAGCGATATTTGGGGGAAGCATGGCGATCGACTTTGCGCGGAGAGGTGATGGAAAAGACGACTCGGTACATTTTCGGCCCATAGAGCGGCTAAAAGTGTATATGTTCGGGGCTACCGTTTTGTTTGCGTCGTTCGGGATGGGGGAGGCCGTCTATCGACTTTTGTTTTCACAGTTCGACGGCATAACTGATCGTATACCCCTTGAATTACTGTTTGGTTTGGTGTTTGCCTGGCTGGCCACCAAGTTCGTCGGAGGTGTTTACAGAAATCGTAAACAGCGGAGTGCAAGACTCAACTTCATTTGGGCTCGAAATCATCACATACGAGGCGCGGTAGAAGGAATCACGCCCTTGGCCCATCCTGCAAAAAACCAACAATCAATCCGCGTAATCCGGGAAGAGGTTGATCGAATCGAGTGGGCGCTGAAGGAAATTTTGCCAAGCTGACAGCAGGCTCGCGTTTACCCCAAGATCTTGCCCGAATACAAGGCCATCCCTACGACGGCGTCCATTCCGAGCGCGTCGAGGCTGTCGATTTCTTCTTGCGTCGTGATGCCGCCGGCGACCACGAGCCGCCGCGAGGTGGCTTTCCGGATCGCACTCACGGTCTCCAGCGGGATTCCGCCCATCAGGCCTTCCGTATCAATGTGGGTATAGAGGAAAGTGTCGCAGAACGGTTCGAGTGCCCGAATCATGTCGAACGCCGTAAGGGCAGTATCTTTGCGCCAGCCGTCGATCGCAACTCGTCCGCCTCGGGAATCGAGCGCAAAGACCAGGGGTGAGGTGCCAAGTTCGCGCGCCAGAGTAGCGGCATATTCTGAATTGATCTCCCCTCCCGTCAGCAATACAGAACCGAGCATGACTCGGCGCGCACCGGCTTGTAATGCCTCACGCGCCGCTTCGAGGCTGCGAATCCCGCCACCGACCTGGCAGTTCAATCGTTTCACAATCTGCTTTACGATTTGCCGGTTGTCGCCGGTACCCCGCGCGGCGTCGAGATCGATCACCTGCACTAGCGGATACCTGGAGAAGCGGTCGATCCAATACTCGAAGTTGTCGAACTCCAGCGCTTTCTTCTCGCCCTGCACCAACTGCACAATCTTGCCGCCCATCAAGTCGATCGAGGGAATCAGCATGGCCACCTCACGGGAATGCCAGCCTCGTGCAGTTCGCGTTTCAGCGCTGCTATGTTCTCGATGCCGAAGTGGAAGATTGATGCGGCAAGAGCGGCATCAGCATAGCCCTCGCGAAAGACTTCGATGAAGTCGCGCGCCGAACCTGCTCCGCCGGAGGCGATCACGGGAATCGAAACCGCTTCGGCTACGGCACGCACCAGTTGACAGTCAAATCCGGATTTCGTTCCGTCGCGGTCCATCGATGTCAGCAGGATCTCGCCCGCCCCGTGATCGGCGGCCTCCCGCGCCCATTGAATCGCATCCCGGCCCGTGGGCACCCGTCCTCCCGCGACGAAAACTTCGAAGCCTCGCGCTGCTTTTCTGGCATCGATGGCCACCACAACTGCCTGCGAACCAAAGCGTCCTGCGATTTTGCCGATCAGAGCCGGGTCACGCACCGCGGCCGAGTTGATGGCGATTTTGTCAGCGCCGGCGTCGAAGACCGCTGCCGCATCCTCAAGCTGGCGAATTCCTCCACCCACCGTAAACGGAACGAAGAGCGACCGTGCCGTGCTGCGGACCGCGTCCAGCAACGTGCCCCGATGCCCACTCGTCGCTGTTATATCGAGCAACACGATTTCGTCCGCGCCGTTGCCTGCATGAGCTGCGGCACATTCTGCAGGATCGCCGGCATCACGGAGATTCTTGAAGCGCACTCCCTTCACAACGCGGCCACCATCCATGTCGAGGCAGGCGATGATGCGCTTGGTCAACACATCAGACCTCGCAGAAGTTTTTCAGGATAGAGAGTCCCACATCTCCGGATTTTTCCGGATGGAACTGCACTCCGAAAATGTTTTCTTGTTCGACTGCGCCCGCAAACCACAGTCCGTAATCGGTAGCTGCCGACATTGAAGCCACCACCGGCGCATGATAAGAGTGCGTGTAGTAGACATACGACTCTTGTGCGATGCCCCGGAGCAGCCGTGAGTCCTCTCGGATTGCCAGAGAATTCCAGCCCACATGAGGGGATTTCACGCCGGATGGAAACTGCCGGCATTTGCCGGGAAAGATTCCTGCTCCTGCAACGTCAGGTGACTCTTCGCTCCCTTCGAAAAGCCACTGCATCCCCACGCAGATTCCGAGGAAAGGCTTCCCGGAAGAAGCGCCTTGCAGCAAGGCTTCGCGTAAGCCTGTCGGCTCCAGAGCCTGCAGAGAAGAAAAGTGTCCAACTCCAGGGAAAACGATTTTGTCGGCGGCTGCGATGGTCGCGGGCTGGTCCGTTACCACGACTTTAGCGCCGAGATAGTCGAGCGCCTTCTTTACCGAATTCAAATTGCCCGCACCGTAATCCACGATGGCGATCATAGAAGCCCTTTGGTACTTGGCAGCATGCGGCCCAGCCGTCGGTCTCGCGAGCACGCCACGCGCAAGGCGCGCGCGAAAGCTTTGAAAAGCACTTCGATCTTGTGATGACTGGACCGTCCGTAAAGCACGCGCGCATGAACATTGGCCCGCGCTCCCCGGGCAAAGCCCTCGAAAAAATCGGGCACCAGTTCCACTTGCAGATCGCCCACCAGGGCTGCGCGAACCTTGGTATCGACCACGGCCGCCGCGCGTCCACCGAAATCGACGGCGGCTAGCCCCAGGGTTTCGTCCATCGGCATAACAAAGTAACCGGCACGCAGAATTCCGCGGCGGTCGCCCAATGCGCGGTCAAATACCTCGCCCAGAGCGATTCCAACATCTTCCACGGTGTGGTGCTGATCCACTTCCAGATCGCCGGTTGCTGCAAGTTTCAGATCGAATCCGCCATGTCGCGTGAAGAGCTCCAGCATATGGTCCAGAAAACGAATCCCGGTAGAGACCTCGTACTTCCCGCGACCTTCGATCGTGAGCGCAATCCGAATCTCGGTTTCCGCTGTCTTGCGATGCAGTTTCGCCTTCCTCACGCTTTCACCTCACGGAGCTCTCTGAGTTCTTTCACCACGTCGCGCAGAGCTCCAATCAAAGTCCGCGTGTGTTCGAGCGATCCCACCGTCAAGCGCACGCAACCTTCGCATCCCGGATCGGAATTCCTATCACGCACCAGGATTCCACGCGAGCGCAAGCCGTGAATGAATTCAAGATAGGCAGAACCGACGCGCACCAGCACAAAGTTGGCAGAGCTTGGCCAGTAATGCAGGCCGAGAGTTCTGAGTTCCTGCTCGAGAACGTCGCGGCCACTCCGCACCTCGGCTACATAGCGCGCCACATGTCCCTGGTCTCGAAGCGCTTCCGGCAACACGGCAAGCGCGACCGCATTCACGTTGTATGGCGAAGCCACGCGGCGCACCATCTCCATTTGTCCAGCATCCCCGGCGAGGATGCCGATACGCAAACCGGCTAATCCATAAGCTTTCGAGTATGTTCGCGCCACGAAAAGATTCGCCGGGTGCTCGGAATGTTCCAGGACCGTCTCTCCGTGAAATTCAAAATAGGCTTCGTCGACCAGCACCGCGGCCTGAGGCGCGGCACGAGCGATCTGTAGCAAAACGTCGCACGCCACTGCCGATCCCGTTGGATTATTTGGATTCGCAACCGCAATGAGGCGCGTTCGTGGGCTGATCCGCGAAAGAAGAGCTTCCAGCGGAAAAGCAAAGTTATCTCTGGCGAGAATCTGGACCACGCGTGCGCCTTCCGCTTGCGCGAAAATGGCATACATCGCAAACGTGGGCACCGCGATGATGGCTTCGTCCCCGGGGTCGAGATAGGTCGAGCAAAGAAGGTGAATGGCTTCGTCGACTCCGTTCGTAAGGAGAACTTGCGTTGGATCGAGTCCTAGAAAACCAGCTACCTCGCGTTCAACCGGCTCGCGCTCAGGATAGCGTGCCAACGTTTCGGCGTCCAGTGAGCGCAGCCTTGACAAGACAGGCGGCGAGCAACCGATCGTACTTTCGTTGAAATCAAGTCGCAGCCCTTGTCGGTCAGCCAGCGGTGGCCGATACGCGTGCAGATTCTTCACGGCGGTGCGAGCTTCAAACATTCGCGCACCTCACTCGCAGCGATTCCGCATGTCCGCGCAGGCCCTCGGCTTCGGCCAGCACGGTAGCCGGAGGACCAATGCGGCGCATTCCCTCACGAGAAACTTCCTGGCAAGAGATAATTCGCACAAAATCCAGCACGCTGAGGCCGCCTCGCACGCGAGCCATCGCTCCGGTCGGCAAGACGTGATTCGGCCCCGAAATGTAATCTCCCGCCGACTGGGGCGTGAACTCGTTCAGAAAAAGTGAGCCTGCATTTTGCACTGCCGGTACCAGAGCTGCTGGTAACGTGAGATGTTCAGGTGCAACGCGGTTTGCGATCTCAACCGCTTGATCGAGAGACTCCACTAAAAGGATGGCTCCCCGGCGAGAAAGCGACTTCGCAGCGATTGGATTCGCACCCGCCCGTCGCTGCACTTCCTCTTGCACCTCTTTCGCCAGGCTGGAATTCGTAATAAGAACGCAGAGCGCGTCGGGATCGTGCTCAGCCTGCGCCACCATGTCACTCGCGATAAAAATCGGATCCCCATCCTGGCTGATGAATACAGCCTCGGTAGGACCAGCCAGAAACTCGATGGCGCAGTGGAACCCTACGAGTTTCTTGGCCGCGGTCACGTACCGGTTGCCGGGACCAACAATTTTGTTCACGCGCGGAATGCTTTCGGTTCCATACGCAAGCGCAGCGACGGCCTGCGCACCACCAACGCGGTAGAACTCCTGCACGCCGAGAAATGCGGCGGCGGCCAGAGTCGCCTGCGCGGGTTTTGGCGAGACCACGCGAATCTGGGGCACACCCGCAACCTGGGCGGGAATTACCGTCATCAGCAAAGTGGAAGGCAACGGATAGCGGCCACCAGGTACATAGCATCCCACCGATTCCAGGGGACGCACCAACTGTCCCACACAAACTCCGGGCTGAATTTCGCGCCGCCACTCTTCCGGTTTTTGCCACTCACAAAAACGGCGAATGTTATTCGCGGCCTGCGTGATGGCATCTTTCAGCTCGGGCGGAGTCGTCTTCCACGCCTCATGCAAGTCAGCCTCGGGCACGCGGAGAGCTTCGTCCTTGTCCAAACCGTCCCAGCGTGTGGCGTAACGGCGTAGCGCCAAATCCCCGTTGCGCCGGACATCGTTCACAATGCGTCGGACGGCGGCCTCAACCTCGGCCAGATCGTTCGCGCCGCGCTGTTCCAGCGTCCGCACAAATCGATCTTTCTTAAGCCCGTCAAGAATCCGAATGCGCATCACATCACCACCTTGTTCAACGGATACTCGACGATTCCCTGGGCATTTGCCAGCTTGAGCTTCGGAATCAGTGACCAGGCGGTCTGCTCTTCAATGATGGTATTGACCGCGACCCACTCGCCATCGGCCAGGGGCGCGACGGTAGGATTCTTCAACGCAGGCAGCAAGCCAAGAACCGCAGCCAAATCCGGCTTACGAACGTTCAGCATCAGACCCACCCGGCCCAGCGCGGCGATCGCTCCGCACAGCATCACAGAAAGATTTTCAATCTTGCGCCGCCTCTCCGGATCGGCCCATGCCGCTTTATTCGCGACAAGTTGCGTATTGGACTCCAGCACCGTTTCGATGATTCTCAGATGGTTCGCGCGCAACGAACTCCCGGTCTCAGTAACCTCGACGATCGCGTCCGCCAGCAACGGCGGCTTCACTTCCGTCGCGCCCCAGGAGAATTCGACTTTCACCGGCACGTTCCGGCTGGCAAAGTAGTTTCGTGTGAAACTGACCAGTTCAGTAGCAACGATCCGGCCTGCGAGATCTTCAGGCTTTTCGAATTCGGAGTCCTCCGGCACCGCCAGCACCCACTTCACTTTTCCCATACTCTGCTTCGCGTAGATCAAATCGGTAACGCTTACTACATCGAGGCCGCTTTCCAAAACCCAGTCGAGGCCCGTCAGGCCTGCATCCAATGCGCCGTGTTCGACGTAGCGGGCCATTTCCTGTGCACGAATGAGCAGGCATTCAATTTCAGGATCGTCGGTTCCGGCAAAGTAGGAGCGCGCGCTGGTGTAGACGCGCAGACCGGCGCGAGTGAAAAGGCTGAGTGTCGCTTCCTGCAAACTTCCCTTAGGAATACCCAAACGAAGTTTCATCGCGGGGCCTCCTCTTTTAGGTGCGTCGCAGCGGCGCCAACGGGCAGCTCCTGGGTGAAGCATGATCTTGACCCCGTGTGGCAAACCTTGCCCGTGCCTAGCACGCGGACGCGCAACAGCACCGTGTCGCGATCGCAGTCTGTCCATGCGGCCACGACCTCCAGACGATTCCCGGAGGTCTCTCCTTTCGTCCACAAGGTTTGCCGAGTGCGGCTGTAGAACGTAGCGAAGCCCGTGCGCAACGTCATCGCCAGCGCTTCGCGGTTCATGAAGCCCACCATCAGCAATTCCCCGGTGGCCGCGTCCTGAATCACCGCAGGCGCCAGGCCTTGCATTTTGTCGAAGTCGATCTCCATCGCAAGCTCCTCTTCTGAATCCTTCCCGGGCTTCGCGCGTTGCGGCAGAAACAAAAAGCCCGCTGCGCGTTTGCGTCAGCGGGCTTGGATTTCCTATTAGTACTTTAGGCTATTATCCGTTATCCTCCGCCGACACGCTCATCGCATGGTGATGGTGGTGGCGATGATGGTGGAGCGAAGTCATAACCTCACAATCTTAGGATGATCGACCTTTCCCTGTCAATTGCTTGCTACAAAAGCATCCTAGCTGCTACTGCTCGATGGTAGTCTCGGCTTTCGCTGGTTTCTGCGTAACCTGCGAAGGGCTGGGCAATTGCGAACGATCCCATCCCCCGCCCAGGGCTTGTACCAGTGCTACGGCATAGTTCATCTGTTCCACTTGAAGAGCATTCAGCGTCTGCTGGTCGGCCAGCACCGTAGTTTGGGCAATCAGCACATCGAAGTAGGGATCGATCCCGGTCTCGTACCGCGCCTGTTCCAGCTTCAGATAGGTTTGCGCAGAATTCACCGCCTGCTGTTCCTGCTGGATTTCCTTGGACAAGATACGAACTTCCGCAAGACCGTCTTCCACCTGCTGGAATGCCGTCAGCACTGTTTGCCGGTAACTTGCAAGGTCTGCATTGTAGGTGGAGACATATTGTTGGACGGTAGCGCGGCGCAATCCGGCGTCAAAAATGGTTTCTGAAATCGATGTGCCGACCGACCAGAATCGGCTCGGCCAGGACAGCCAATTACCGATGGCTGAACTTTCAAAACCCGCTTCCCCCGTCAAACTCAGGTTCGGATAATAAGCCGCGCGGGCAATACCGATTTCCGCATTGGCCTCGGCCATTGTGCGCTCGGCGGCTGCGATGTCAGGCCGGCGCTCGAGCAGTTCGGAGGGCACGCCTACCGGAATCGAAGGCGGAGCAACCGTCATCGGCTTCACGGGGATGGAGAAATTTGAGGCGGCCTTGCCAAGGAGCACTGCGATCGCGTGTTCATATTGCGCTCGCGCGATTCCAACATTCGTCGCCCCTGCTTGCGCGCTCTGCAAGGTAGTCTCGGCTTCGACCACCGAGATCTGGTCGTCGATGCCGGTTTCATAAAGCCCACGAGTCAACTCGAGCGCTTTCCGGTCGGCCGCCACGGTATTGTCGTAGATTTCTTGCAGTTTATCCTGGCCGCGGATCTCGAAAAAATATTCAGCCAAAGCCGCCTGTTCGGTCAGACGCTCGTTCTCAAGATCGGCCTCGCTGACCTGGGCAGCGTATTGCGCTTCACGCACGGTGTTGCGAACCTTTCCCCACAGATCCGGCGCCCAGGATGCCTCCAGAGGAAGGGTATAGAGTGTGCTTTGCGTGTTGAACGTGCTCCCGGTACCGTTCGCACTCACAGTCGTACTGCCTTTCAGGTTCTGAGAAATCCGCGAGTGGCTCACCGAGGGCGCGGCTGCGAGCGTGGGGAAATATTGAGCGTGGGCCTCGCGCACGATTGCCCGAGCCTCCATGAAGTTCTCGAAGTACAGCTTGATATTCTGATTGTTTATATTCAGTTGCTCCTCGAGAGCATTCAGTTCGGGATTGTTGAAGATCTCCCACCACTTGCCGCGCAGCATGGCGTCCGAGGGCTGCGCTACAGTCCAGCCTTCATTCTCCTTGAATTGGGTGGGCGACTCCTTGTAGGCCGGCGCAGGCGGCTGCGGAGCCGGGGCATGGTACTTAGGTCCGACTAAGCAGCCCGATGACACCAGCAAAAGTACCGCCGTACACAGAGAATTTGCGCCGCTTGCGAATTTACGCTGGAGAATCCTCATAACATTCTTCCGATTCATCATTCGTTTCACTAAAACATTCAAACCCAGGCGCTAACTAACCTCCGGAGCCGGGGAAGAAATACTGCCATGTGGTTTTTTCTGAAACCTGAGGCGCAGGCGATCCAGGAACAGATACACCACCGGAGTGCTATAGAGCGTGAGCATCTGGCTTACGATCAACCCGCCCACGATGGTAATGCCGAGGGGCCGTCGCAACTCCGAGCCCGTGCCCGTGCCGAAAGCGAGCGGTATCGCTCCAAACAGAGCGGCCATGGTGGTCATCAAAATCGGACGGAAGCGCAACATGCAGGCTTCAAAGATCGAGTCCGCCGTGCTCTTGCCTTCCTGCCTTTCGGCCACGAGCGCGAAGTCAATCATCATGATGGCGTTTTTCTTGACGATGCCGATGAGCAGGACAATTCCGATGATCGAAATTACGTTCAAGTCAATCTTGAAAAGCATCAGCGCCAGCATTGCGCCGAGGCTGGCCGAGGGCAGCGTCGAAATGATGGTCAGCGGGTGCACCAGGCTCTCATAGAGGATGCCCAGGACGATGTATACGGCTAACAGCGCAGTCGCCACCAGCATCGGTTCTGTGCCCAGCGACTGCTGGTAAGCCTGCGCCGTTCCGGCGAAGAAGCCACGAATCGTAGGAGGCGTGCCTAATCTCTGCTGCATTTCGCTGACGCGCAAGGTAGCGTCGCTCAGCGAAACTCCGGGCGCCAAGTTAAAAGATACGGTCACAGAAGGGAACAATCCGGTGTGGTTTACCGCCAAAGGCGTGGTGGTAGATTCCGCGCTCGAGACGGCAATAAGCGGGACGTTACCACTGCCGGGCAGATTGCCGCGAGTCGCGCCGGTGGATTTGGTCCGCAAGTAAATTTGCTTCAAGCCTTCCGGAGTTTGCCAATATTGCGGAGCAACCTCGAGCACCACATAGTACTGGTTGAGCTGCGTGTAGATGATTGAGACCTCCGATTGACCAAATGCGGCATAGAGAGACGAGTCAAGGGCCTGCGCCGTGATTCCCATCCGGGCGGCGGAAGTGCGGTCATACGTCAGCAACTCTTCGAGGCCGCCATTCTGCTGGTCGGAGTTCACATCCTGCAGTCCGGGAATCTTCTTCATCTCGGCTAGAAGGATGGGGCCCCAGTGCGAAAGATCCTGAACGTTATCGGACTGGATGGTGTATTGGTAAAGCGCAGCACTCGACCTGCCCCCGATGCGCAGATCCTGAGATGCTTGCAAGAATGCCGACGCCACCGGCAAGTGATTTAATTTCGGGCGCAGCCGGTTAATGATGTCCGGAGCGCCGACTTTGCGCTCGTCAAGCGGCTTGAGAGCGATATAGATAAATCCCGTATTCGTGGCGCCACCACCGCCCGTGTAGGCGTTCACATTGGCGACAGCAGGATCACTCTTAATCACTCTCACCAATTGACGAACTGAATTATTCATCGCGGGAAATGAAGAATCCTGTGGCCCCTGCACGGCTCCGACGATTGCCCCCGTGTCTTGCTGCGGGAAAAAGCCTTTGGGAATTCTTATAATGAGAACGACATTCAATGCGATCGTGATCAGCAACACCACCAGCATTAGAGCCGAGTTATCGAGCGCCCATAACAAAGTGCGGCGATAGGTTTCGAGCATCCAGGCGAAGAACTTCTCGCTCAGCTGATACATCCTGCCGTGCCCATCCGGCTTCTCTTGCTTCAGCAAGTGCGCACACATCGTGGGCGTGGTGGTCAACGAAATCACCATCGATACGGCGATCGCCGTCGAAAGAGTGATGGCGAATTCCCGGAAAAGCCGGCCAACGATGCCTCCCATCATCAGGATAGGAATGAAAACCGCGATCAGAGAAACGCTGATGGAAAAAACGGTGAATCCGATTTCCCGTGCCCCGAGCAATGCCGCCGCGAAGGGCTCCATTCCGTGTTCCAAATGGCGCGAGATGTTCTCCATCACCACAATGGCGTCGTCTACTACGAAGCCGGTGGAGATGGTGAGAGCCATCAGCGAGAGGTTATCGATGCTGTAGCCCAGCAGATACATCACGGCGAAAGTGCCGATCAGCGACACCGGAACGGCGACGCTCGGAATCAGCGTAGCGCGCGCGTTGCGCAAGAAGAGGAACACCACCAGGATCACCAGAATCACCGACAGGACCAGGGTGCGTTCCACGTCGTTTACGGAGGCGCGAATCGTGGTGGTCCGGTCAAGAACGATGGTCGCGTCGATACCTTGTGGAATCGATGCCTTGAGAAATGGCAGCTGGCTGCGTATGTTGTTGACGGTTTGGATAATATTTGCGCCCGGCTGACGGAAAATAATTACCGTGACCGAGGGAATGCCATTGAGGTACCCGGCGGAACGGATGTTCTGTACCGAATCGGTGATCTGGGCTACGTCCGAGAGCCGGACCGCGGTTCCGTTGTGATAGCCGATGATGATCGGTTTGTAGTCCTCGGCTTTCGATATCTGATCATTGGCGACGATGTCGGCAGTGGTTGTGCCATCGGAGAATTGGCCCTTGGCAATGTCGGCATTCTGAGTGCTCAACACGGCTTGAATGCTGGACATCGTCAAACCGTAGCTGTTGAGTTGGGTCGGATCCACATCTACTCGAACCGAAGGCAGCGAAGCGCCTCCTACCACCACCTGTCCCACACCCTGGATCTGAGAAAGCTTCTGCTCCATGATGGTCGAAGCTTCGTCATACAATTTGCCGGTGTCGTATTTGGTAGAAGTCAGGCCGAGGATCATGATCGGAGCGTCGGCGGGATTTACTTTACGGTACGTAGGATTGGCAGGAAGATTGGCCGGCAGGTAAGTGCGCGCCGCACTGATGGCTGCCTCGACATCGCGCGCCGCGCCGTCGATATTGCGGCTGAGGTCGAACTGAATGGTGATGGACGTACTCCCCAGCGAACTTGCGGAAGTCATCTCCGTAACTCCCGCAATGTGGCCGAACTGCCGCTCCAGCGGCGTGGCTACGGAGGATGCCATGATTTGCGCGCTAGCTCCTGGCAGCGAACCAGAGACGGAGATGGTTGGGAAGTCGACTTGAGGCAGAGGCGAAACTGGCAGCACAGTAAATGCGATGGCCCCGGCGATGGCAATCGCGATGGTCAGCAAAGTTGTTGCCACGGGCCGCCGGATAAATAGTTCGGAAGGATTCATGCTTGTTCTGCCGGTTGTGCCGCGCCGCTGGATGTTTCGCGCGAGCGTCCGCGCGAGAATCTCTGACCCAGGTTGTCAAAGAAGATATAAATTACGGGCGTGGTGTACAGCGTGAGCGCCTGGCTCAATAGAAGTCCGCCCACCATGGCAATTCCCAAGGGACGGCGAATCTCGGAACCGATCCCGGTTCCTAAAGCCAGCGGGATGCCGCCCAGCAACGCGGCCATGGTGGTCATCATGATCGGACGAAAACGCAGCAGGCTGGCCTCGTAAATCGCCTCCGTCGCGTTCTTGCCGTGCTGCCGCTCTCCTTCCAACGCGAAATCGACCATCATGATTCCGTTCTTCTTCACAATTCCGATCAGCAAAATGATGCCAATGATGGCCACCACGCTCAGATCCTGACCAAATAGCATCAGGGCGAGCAGCGCGCCCACTCCGGCGGAAGGAAGCGTGGAAAGGATCGTGACCGGATGAATAAAACTTTCATACAGGACGCCGAGCACGATGTAGACCGTCGCCAGTGCGGCCAGAATCAAAAGTGCCTCGTTCGAGAGCGAGTTCTTGAACGAAGCCGCCGTGCCCTGGAAATCCGCCTCCAGGCTGGCCGGCATGTGCATTTCTTGCTGGACTTTCTCGATCGCGGTAATCGCGCTTCCTAACGCGGCGTTGGGAGCCAAGTTAAATGACACCGTTACAGAAGGAAACTGGCCCTGGTGGTTGATCGACAGGCTCTCAGTCGTTCGACCGAAGTGAGTAAATGCGCTCAGCGGTATGGCATTGCTCATCGCAGATGTCGCGGTAGTGTTCGCGGAGTTCGATGCAGTCGAAGCACTCGGCGACAGCGCACTCGAAGGTGGGGTAAGCACACTGGGAGAAGCGGTCGGCGTGTAGAGCACTGATGTTGTGCTCGCGTTCGACCCAGCGCTGGCCGATCCAGAGGACGAAAATGAAGTCGAAGCTCCCGGCCCCGACGTTCCTGAGGATGCGTTGGCCTGAATGTATAGCTTCTGCAGGGTGCTCGGGTCTTGCTGGTATTGTGGTTGCGTTTCCAGGATCACGTGATACTGGTTGAGTTGGGTATACATTGTATTGATCTGGCGCTGCCCGAAAGCGTCGTACAGGGTGTTGTCGATGGTGGCGGGAGCGATACCCAGCCGTGAGGCAGTAACACGATCGATCATCAGTGAAACCGCCAGCCCCCCGGTCTGCTGGTCTGTTGCTACGTCCTCAAGCTCGGGTAGACTTTGCAGTTTCGCGACGAATCGATTGCTCCATTCATTCAGTTCGTTCACGTCGGGATCTTCCAGCGTGTACTGATATTGGGTACGGCTTACACGGTCGTCGACCGTGATGTTTTGCACGGGCTGCATGTAGAGAGCGATTCCCTGCACCTTTTGCAGATTGGACTGCAGCCTGCGCACGAGATCAGCCGCGCTGATGTGTCGATCCTCAAGCGGCTTCAGATTGATCGACATGCGTCCGCTGTTAAGAGTCGTATTCGTGCCATCTGCACCGATGAAGGAGGAAAGACTCTCGACAGCCGGATCCGCGAGGATCACCTTGGCCAGTTCCTGTTGCTTCTCCGCCATTGCCGGGAACGAAGTACTTTCCGGAGCCTGCGAGATACCCTGAATCACGCCAGTATCCTGGACCGGAAAGAACCCCTTAGGGATCACGATGTAAAGAAATATGGTGAGGAGCAGAGTACTGAGTGCTACCAGCAGCGTAATCGTTTGATAGCGCAGCACGAACTTCAACGTCCGCCCGTAAAAGGCGATCATGCGTTCGAAGACGCGCTCCGATGCCCTGTAAATGCGACCCTGCTGTTCCTTCGGCTCATGACGCAAAATACGCGCCGACATCATAGGCGTAAGAGTCAGCGATACCACGGCGGAGATGACAATAGTGACGGCCAGGGTTACGGCGAACTCGCGGAAAAGCCGGCCCACCACGTCGCCCATGAACAGAAGCGGAATCAGCACGGCAATCAGCGAGACCGTCAACGACACAATCGTGAAGCCGATCTGTTCCGCTCCCTTGAGTGCCGCATCCATCGGCCTGTCGCCTTCCTCAATGAAGCGAGAGATGTTCTCGATCATCACGATGGCGTCGTCCACCACAAATCCAGTGGAGATGGTAAGTGCCATCAGCGAGAGGTTATCCAGGCTGTAGCCCAGCGCATACATGGCCGCGAAGGTTCCAACTAGTGACAACGGCACGGCAACACTTGGAATGATGGTGGCATAGAGACTTCGCAGAAAGAGAAAGATCACCATCACCACGAGCCCGATCGTCAACAGCAATTCGAACTCAACATCGGATACCGAGGCCTCGATCGCGGTGGTTAGATCGGTCAGCGTGGTGACTTGAATCGAGGCGGGAAGATTGGTTTCGAGCTGTGGCAACAGCTTCTTGATGCTCTTGACCACGCTGATCGTATTGGCACCAGGCTGGCGTTGGATGTTCAGAATCACAGCCGGCGTCTGGTTCATCCACGCTGCCTGTTTGTTATTCTCGACGCCATCGATTACTTCGGCTACGTCGGTGAGCATGACGGGAGCGCCATTGCGGTAAGCCACCACCACAGTCCGGTAATCGGCGCTGCTGATGAGCTGGTCGTTGGAGTCGATCTGGTAGTCCTGCCGCGGTCCATCAAAATTGCCCTTCGCAGCATTCACACTCGCTTGCGTTAGAGCCGTACGCACATCCTCGAGATCAATGCCGTAGGAGGAAAGCGCGGAAGGATTCACGCGAATCCGAACCGCCGGCTTCTGGCCGCCGCTGATGCTCACCAGGCCGACTCCATTCAACTGTGAAAGCTTCGGAGCCAGCCGCGTGTCCACCAGGTCTTCCACCTGGGACAGCGGAATCGAATCCGAAGTAATCGCAAGCGTGAGCACCGGTGCATCGGCAGGATTCGTCTTGCTGTAGACCGGAGGTGTCGGAAGATTGGAAGGCAAGTAGCTTTGTGAGGCATTGATCGCCGACTGCACTTCTTCCTCAGCGACGTCGATGTTCAGGCTCAGATTGAACTGCAGCACGATGACCGATGTGCCTCCCGAACTGGTGGACGTCATCTGGCTGAGTCCCTGCAGCTCACCGAATTGCCTCTCCAGCGGGGCTGTGACGGTAGTCGCCATCACGTCTGGACTGGCGCCCGGATAAAAAGTGAGGACCTGGATGGTCGGGTAGTCAACCTCGGGAAGTGCCGATACTGGCAGCTGAGTATAGGCAACGATACCAACCAGCAGGATAGCCGCCATCAGCAGCGCGGTCGCGACCGGCCGCATGATGAATGGACGGGACGGGCTCACGGGGCTTGACTCTCGCTAGAGGCAGCGGGCAGAGGCTGCTTGGAAACTACGATCTTCGATTTATTCTGCAGCTTGTCAAAACTACTGTTGGCTACAACGTCTCCCGGGTTGATGCCGGTCACCGCCGTGTTGCCACCATCGGCGACGCCGGGCTTGATGTTGCGAATCTGGGCCGTGTCATTCTGAATGACATAGACGAATGCAGTCTGGCCATTGTGCTGGATGGCAGAAGTCGGAATTAGTGTGACACCCTGCAACGTGTTTACCAGCAACCTGGCGTTCACGAACTGGTTCGGGAAGAGTGCATCGTTTTTGTTATCGAAGAGAGCCCGCATCTTAACCGTGCCAGTGGTGGTGTCGATTTGGTTGTCGAAGGTGAGGAGTTTGCCAGTACCGAGCTTGGTCTGCTGCGCCCGATCGAAAGCATCTACCGTGAGTCGCTTTCCGTGCTTGGTTTGCGCCTGCACCTGCGCCAGGCTGTCTTCCGCGATGGTAAAAATCACGGTGATCGGCTGCAATTGAGTGATCACGGCAAGCGTCGTGGTGCCGCTCGCTTGGACCACGTTGCCCGGATCTACCAGCCTTAGCCCTACCCTCCCATTAATTGGCGAGGTGATATGGCAAAAAGCCACTTGGACCTGCTCATACTGAACCGTGCCTTGATCATTTTTTACCGTACCTTCATCTTGCAGAACGATTTTTTCTTGATCGTCAAGGGTCTGCTTCGGTATGCCGTTTCGAGCCCACGCGTCTCGGTAACGCTGCAGGTCCATCTGCGCTTGCGCGAGCACGTTTGTGTCGCGCTCAAGCGCACCCTGGGCTTCCAGGAGTTGTGCCTCGAAGGGCCTGGGGTCGATTTCGATCAGCGGTTGGCCTTTGCGAACGAGTTGGCCTTCCTGGTAGTGCACCTGGGTCACGAGTCCGGTGACTTCGCTGGTAATGGAGTCGGTGTAGACGGGAGTGACGGTGCCAATCGCTTCCAGATAAGCCCCAATATTGCCTTTTTGCGCGGTTGCGATAGTTATTGTGACTGGGCCGGTCGCGCCACGCCGGGAGGGCGCCGCTGCAGTTTTGCTATCGTCGTGTTGCCGGAACACCAGCACCAGAATTACGGCCAGGACCAGCAGCATCAATGCCCAAACGAGCAGCCGTCGCCACAAGGACTTATGCGAATTACTGGCAGGCGGCAACTGGTGCTGCGGATCAATGGAGGAAGCAGGAGGTTTGGTTTCCATCCGAATTTTCTTGCGTTTCTCTATCTAGAATTGTGATCCCCGGTGACATCCACATCACAAGCCTACCTCTTAGCGCCCTGCCGCAGGCGGCGCGTCGCCCGCCAAGCGTATGAGTTGCGCCGCCTATTATAGAACCACCGCGTACAATCAGATTCTCAGTTCGCGATGAATCCCTCCGTAAGCTCAGACGCCACATCGCCGATCAACATCTGCGCTGACTCTGAAAACCGTCAAATACTTACTTCCCACCCCCGGGACCCCAAACGACATCCACGGTTTGTTGCCTCCAGCTTGCGATTCGTTGCCGAGCACTTGGTACATCAGCTTACATCGACCCTCTGATGGAAACACATCCAGGGGTTCCGTAGCGTAAAAAATCGGTAACGGAAAGCAAATGTTCGTAAGCACCGGAGTGCCATTTTTGGTCAGGAGGCCCACGCAATAATGGCCACAGCTGAGCGTCAACTGTGGCCATTGTTAAAGTGTGGCAAGCATCTCCGCGCGGAGATTGCTCGGGAATCGCGTCGAGCTAGTTCTGAGGTGGTGCGCTCGGTTGGCCGGAGCCGCCGTCAGGTCCGCCTGGGTGACGATTTCCCATCCGCTGCTCGCGTTCTGCCTGCATCTCATCCCACTTCTTTTGCTGGGTCGAGTCCAAGAGCGCACGAATCTGAGAGTCGGTCGCCTGGCGCATGTCCATCATTTTGGCGCGCCGATCCTGCTGCGAAAGAGAAGCGTCTTGATGCAAGCTTTCCATCTGGGACTTCTCGGATTGCAGAGCAGCCAGTATTTTAGATTGCTGATCGGACGTCAGCTTGAGGTGTTTGGTCAGTCGCGCCGTGCGCTCGGCCGGGTCCGGCGGACCATGATGTCGGCCACCGTTTTCCTGCGAGGGCGGGGGCGCCTGATCGTTGGACTGGTTATCTTGTGCGGACGCCAAAGGCGCAGCAATTGACAGGGCACCGGCCGCAATTAGAACAAGCACATATTTCTTGAGCATGGAATCTCCTTTTTGCAAGCAATCGATCTGAATCTATAAACGGAATTATGCCCCCTTAGTTGCGCACAAAACCGAGATTCCCAAATCTTTGCATAACTTTACGAAACATAACTTGGGCCTTGAGACCGACAAAATGCCACAAAATTTTACAGTGGCGGTCGGGCGTGGACGATATGATCCCAGCAAGATGGCAGCAAACGTCTCCGCAAAGTTATGACGATTTCTAGCCTTCATTTTTCAGTGCCCAAGGCTATGCGGCGGCCTCAGTATGTTCTGGCGTTTGTCTTCGTGCTCTATCTCCTAGAGCTAGGTCTGCCTGCGCTGTGGGGACAGGCTGCCGGACAAACTGCTGCTCCGCAAACCGCTACACCCTCCGCCGGAGGAAGAACGATTCGCGGTTTGGTGAAATCGGGAAATATGCCGATTCCGGGCGCTACAGTTTCCGCAGTGAATACGGTCTCAAAGGCACAAATCAATACATCGACGGATGTTGATGGAACCTATCGATTGGGGATTCCGGCCGATGGACGCTACACCGTCCAGGTGCAGATGTCGGCGTTTGCCACGAGTTCCCAGGAGGTTGTGGTGGATTCGGCCAATCAGAGCGTGCAAACAAACTTTGAACTGATCCTTCTTTCGCGGGCAGGCGCACCGCACAACGAGCAACAACGTGCGAACGCCGGCGGGGCCGGACGCGGATCTCAGAACCTCTCCGTGTTTCAGAACGCAACCGGGCAGGACGCTGCCGGGGGGTCCATGAGCGACGTTGTGCCAGCCGGTATGCCGGTTCCTGGAATCGCATCGGACAGCGCAACGGAATCGGTGGCAGTTTCTGGTAACACTTCGAATTCATTCAATACGATGAGCGCTGCCGAGATGCAGCAGCGCTTCAACGATGCGCGCCAACAGGGTGGTGGATTCGGCGGCGGAGGCGGATTTGGTGGTCCAGGAGGTGGAGGGTTTGGGGGTGGTGGCGGCGGAGGCGGTGCGATGGTTTTTGGACGGCGCGGCTTTGACAGCAACCACCCGCACGGCTCCTTGTATTACGGCGTAGGCGATGCGGCGCTGAACGCCTCGCCATTTTCGATTACCGGACAGCCGACGGAAAAACCGGCCTACCTGCAGAACAGTTTCGGCGGTTCGGTTGGCGGGCCACTGAATATCCAGCACATTTACCACGGGGGCGCGAAGACTTTTTATTTCATTAATTACAACGGCAAGCGCGGGGAAAATCCCTTCGACCAGTTTTCGACGGTGCCAACGCTGCTGGAGCGGCAGGGAAATTTCTCCCAGACCGTGTACACAGCAGGGTCGGATGCCGGGCAACCGGTAAAGATTTTCATTCCCGGGACGAACACCCAATACATCAACAACACGATTCCACAAATCAATTCGGCAGCGCTCGGATTGTTGCAATACATACCTTTGCCGAATCTTCCCGGCGAGTATCAAAATTTTCATTACGTCACTTCCGCCAACAGTAACAGCGACGATCTGAACATACGTTTGAATCGCACGTTCGGCGCAGCGCCCGTGCGTGGACGCCGGAGTGGAGGCCGCAACGCTCAGCGCAATAACCTGACGTTTGGCTTTCACTATCACGGATCGGGCACAACCGTAACCAATCCGTTCCCCAGTGTGGGCGGCAACACTTCGGTCCGCAACTTTGATATTCCGATTTCGTACACACGCAGCATCGGAAAGCTCACCAATATTGTCCGCGCGGATTTCAACCGCAGCCGAACGCGCACGCAGAACCTATACGCTTTCAGCAATGACATCACGGGTGCGTTGGGAATCACGGGAGTCTCGCCGAATCCATTTGACTGGGGCTTGCCGAATCTTTCCTTTACAAATTCTGCCAGCCTTCAGGACACTACTCCGCAACTGAGTCGGCCTCAGACCTACACGTTCTCTGACAACGTAATCTGGAACCACGGCAAGCATACTGCGCGCTGGGGCGGAGACTACCGGCGCGTACAAGTGAACACGCAAACGGACGGCAATCCACGAGGCTCCTTCGTTTTTACCGGAGTCAACAGCTCTGTAATTATGAATGGCAACCCGGTGGCCGGCACTGGATATGACTTCGCCGATTTTCTGCTTGGCTTACCGCAGCAGACATCCGAGCAATTCGGACAGAGCGAACACTTCCACGGCAACTACTGGGATCTGTACGCGCAGGATGAGTGGAAGATGCGCGCCAACCTTACACTCAATCTCGGAGTGCGCTACGAATACGTTTCCCCACTCACCGAAGAAAACAATCGTATCGCGAATCTCGGCTTATCCCCCGGCGTATTGAATCCTGCGCTTCCGTTGGGCCCGACGCCGGTCGCGTTGATTCAACCGGGAAGCGTCGGTCTTCCGGCCAGCCTGGTGCGGCCGGATCGCAACAACTTTGCACCACGATTTGGCTTTGCTTGGAAACCGTTTTCAAGGACAGTTGTCCGCGGTGGCTACGGCATCAACTACAACACGGGAGCATATCAAGGCATTGCGCAGCAACTTGCTTTACAGCCGCCCTTTGCCACCACGGCAACGAATATTCAGGCAACTCCCGGAGAATTGACGCTGCAGAACGGATTCCCGCCGCAAATCGGCATCACCAACGATTATGCGGTGAATCCCAATTACCGGATGGGCTATGTGCAGATTCGCAATCTCGATATTCAACAGCAGATTCGTCCCACCATCTTATTGAATATCGATTACACCGGAACTAAGGGAACGGATCTCGACATTGTGGAAGCACCAAACCGGACCGCGACGGGAATTCGTATTTCTGGGGTTGACGCGTTCACTTACGAAAATTCGGTGGCAGATTCGGAGGCGAACGCGGGTTCTGTGAGGTTGCGCAAGCGGCTGGCGAGAGGATTTTCTATTGGCGGCACCTACACCTTTTCCAAGGCGCTGGATGATGCGTCCTCCATCGGCGCTGGAGCGACTTCAGGAGCGAGTACTCCTGGACTGGGTGGGGGCGGCACCAGTGCGGCCGGAAGCACAGCTACGACGAACGCAGGTGCGCCCAACGTCGCACAGAATCCTTTCAATCTATCCGCAGAGCGCGGGCTCTCCAGTTTTAATCAGACGCATAAATTCACCGCTGACTACTTGCTCGAGCTACCTTTTGGTCACGACAAGCGTTGGCTCACTGGTAATACTCCGTGGCGCGCGATTCTTGGTGACTGGCAATTGAGTGGCGACTGGACGATCGCATCCGGGCTGCCGTTTACGCCGCGGGTCCTGGGCGACGTCAACGACGTGAACGCGGGAGCCAACGGCACTCTGCGACCCGATCTGGTTCCAGGTCAATCGGTGAGCCTGGCAAATCCCTCGATTCGAGAATGGTTCAATACCGCCGCCTTTGTTACTCCTCCCGCGGGACAGTACGGCAATGCTCGGCGCAACAGCATCATCGGTCCCGGCACAAGAGTGTTTGATATGGCATTCACAAAGCTCGTTCCGTTGAAAGAGTCGCGAATGCTGGAGTTCCGCGCGCAGGCTACCAACATTTTCAACATACCAAATTATTCCTCGATTGACACAAGCGTGACTTCGCCTACGTTCGGCCGGGTTACAGCGGTCGGAGCCATGCGGCAATTCACTATGACCGCCCGCTTTCGGTTCTGAGGAAACATTTGCAGAGAACGCTCACAAAGAGAATCGTCATGATTTCTAAACCAAACCGATTCGCCAATAAAGCAGCAGCCGTGCTGCTGACATTCGTGCTCCTCTGCGCGACCTCGCCTTCACAGCAGCAAGACTATCTCATCCACGTGCAGTCGGAACTCGTGCTGGTGAATGTGACGGTGAGAGACAAGAGCGGCAATTTTGTGCAGGGATTGAAACCGGAGAACTTCTCGATTCTCGAAGACAACAAACCGCAGAAGGTTGTTTCCTTCGATGTGGAGAAGGTGGATGCGGTACCGCCCGCGGATGTGGCTCAGACCAAGCCGCTGCCGGCGGCGCCGTCTGTGGCAACAACCCCAACTGCTGCGCCAGATGGAGCGTCGCCGCTAGCAGCGCAATTCAAGGATCGTCGCCTGATTATTTTGTTCTTTGATCTTTCCGCCATGGAGCCGGACGAAATTGATCACGCGGTTACGTCAGCTGAGCACTATGTCGATGCGCAAATGGCGCCTGCGGACCTGGTTTCGATCGTCTCTTTAGGCAGTGCGCTCCAGGTGAACCAGGACTTCACCACGGATCACGCTCTGTTGAAAAAGCAGTTGGAGCAATTCAGTTCGGGCAGCGGCCAAGGCTTCGAGGAAGGGACCACGGGCACGACCGAGGGAACACCCGATACCGGCCAGCCGTTCACCGCCGACGATACGGAATACAACATCTTCAATACCGACCGGCGGCTTGAAGCCTTGCGATCGGTGGCGGAGAAGCTTTCCTACGTGCAGCAGAAGAAATCACTGATTTATTTTTCCAGCGGCATGGACCGCACCGGTATTGAGAATGAATCCGAATTGCGCGCTGCCGTAAACGCAGCAGTCCGTTCCAACATGGCGATCTACACCATGGACATGCGCGGCTTGCAGGCGCTGGTGGCGGGAGGAGAAGCGCAGAATGCGAGCCTGCGCGGCGTTTCGGCATATTCCGGACAAGTGATGCTCAACGCCTTGAACTCGAATTTCACGACTCAGGAAACGCTGGTGACCTTGGCCAGCGACACCGGCGGACGCGCGTTTCTGGATTCCAACGACTTTACAAAGATCTTCAAGGGCGTGCAGCAAGATACATCCACTTACTACCTGCTCGGCTATCACAGCACGAACCCCGCGCGCGACGGGCATTACAGGCGCATCGTCGTAAAGAGCAACGTGCCCGGAGTGAAGATGGAATACCGCCGTGGCTACTACGCTCCGGCGGACTTCAAGCATTCCACGCAGGATGACAAAGAGCGGCAATTGGAGGAAGAACTCGCCTCTGAACTGCCGGCTACGGATTTGCCGTTGTATCTCGGTGTTGCCTACTTCCGTCTGGAGAGTAACGAGTTTTTCGTTCCCATCTCGCTGGTGGTGCCGGGATCGCAGATTCCGTTTGTCCGCAGCAGCGACCGCGACAAGGCAACCCTGGACGTGATCGGCATGGTACTCGACAGCGAACATCATCCACTGAATAGAATTCGCGATACCGTGAAACTCGCGGTGAGCTCGTCAATCGAGGTGCGGAAAAAGAATGTGCAGTATGACACCGGGATGAGTCTGCTCAGTGGCAAATATCACGTGAAATTCATAGTGCGAGAGAATCAGACCGGCAGGATGGGATCGTTCGAGGCTGATATCGATGTGCCGGATCTGAAGGCACAGCCGCTAAAGATGAGTTCCGTGGTGCTGGCGAGTCAGACTCAGACGGCAAAGAAGGGCGCGAACTTGAACCCGCTGATCCACGACGGTTCGGAGATCGTCCCGAACATCACGCATGTCTTCTCCGCCTCCCAACATCTGCATCTTTACTACGAGGTCTACGATCCCGTACGGCCCACTGTTACGGATCTCGCAGCAGCTGGAAGCAAGCCGGCGATCCGGCTCCTGACCAATGTTGCGTTTTTCCGGGGGAAAGCCAAGGCCTATGAGAGCTCGTTGGTAGAGATGACCGAATTAAACGCGAAGGAGCGGAAGGCGGCTATCTTTCAGCTCGATGTGCCACTCACGTCCTTCAAGCCCGGCTTCTATACGTGTCAGGTCAACGTGATCGATGACGCCAGCGGGCACTTTTTGTTTCCACGACTCGCCATGTTGATCCGGACAGAACCAGCAAGCGCCCCGCGATAACGCTAGTCTGGATTGATTTCAATCTGCCGTGGAGGCAACGCCAACATCTCCGGATGCCACTCGTCCCGCCATATGACGTTGAAGCACTCGCCCTCGTTCTGGGCGAGCCAGGTGCTTCCATCTTCATACTTGACTGAGTGCGGGAAGAAGATCCAACCCATGACGCCTTGTGCGCTTTCTGCACGAACACCGGGTTTCTCAAGGGTTTGTTCCTGGCCAGGCAAGATCGGTTTGGCCGACGACCACTCGGCATTGTAGGGTCGTCGCAAATCCTGCGGCGCCAGAAACATTTCCGCCGTGAGCGCCAAGCTGCTGATAGTTTTGCTACCGGTGTTCTTCACCGTCAGCGAAAACTTTTCCGGATGCTTCCAGAAATCTCCTCCAACAAACGCAACGGGGCACGAGCGCGTAGACGGGACGTAGATGGTGTAGACCGCCATCATTCCAGCCTCCATGTGATCTTCCACATGGCAATGAAACATCCAGGTCCCTGGGTTGTCAGCCACCATATCGACAGTCTTCATGCTTCCCGGAAGGAGCTCAATGACGTCAGTATTGCTCGTTCCATCCATAACCGTTTCGCCGTGCCAGTGCGGGGTATGCACATCGATCTCATTTCCCATTCCGAGCAAGTACCAGCGTACTTTTTCTCCTTGCTTCATGGTCAGGCCGGGAAGATTGCCAAAGATGAAACCGTTGATGGCATAGAATTGACCGGCCGGCTTGCCTCCCATTTCATCGAAAATCATGAAGGAGGCGATAAATTCGCGGTCCACATCTTTCGGAGAACCGTCGGGATTCGCTTTACCTTTCGCCGTGACGACGATAGGCCCTAATAACCCCGCGTTGATTTCGATCCCAGGATCGACGTGCGAGTGATACCACCACACGATTGAACTCGGCTGTCCCGGACCCGGACCGCTACCCCGGTTGGCGAACCAGTGATAAGTAAATTTTCCTCCCGGAGGGACGCGATCTCCTTTGCCAAATGGAATGTAGAAAGAGCCTTCGTTATTCTTGTCGTAGCGCAAACCGTGAGGATGCATGTCATGTGCAAGATGCCCGCGATTCAGAAAGTCGACGATCACTTCGTCGCCAACTTCCGCGCGAATGACGGGACCAAGAATTCCAAGCCAGTCAGGTTGCTTCTTTTGAGTGGTGAAGGTGTTGTCGGTGTATTCAATGAAGCGGGTTTTCGGCCATTCTAGTTTTTGTGCCCACGGTTGCCGAATAGGTTGGGCATTGAGCAGATTGTGGCCGCTGGGCGCGTAATTCCAAGAAACATCTTCGGCGGCGATGTAGTAATGTCGCGTCGTTGCCAAGCATGACGAAGCCGAGAGGAAGACAATCCACAGCCCAACCGCTTGCCGGATTTTCACGAAGCCATTATCCCATCGCGGAGGTAGAAACCTAAAGCGATTCGCTCTACAGACGTGCTCGAACCTTCGCCACCCTGTTCAAGGCGTCGGATCTCCCCACGAAGCGGGCGGCGTCAGAGTACAACTTCCGGTCGTGATCTGAGCCGGTGGCGTTGGAGGAGTAGCCCAAGGTTTGTTCACGAAGTCAAAGAAATCGTTGCTACTCATGTCGGCCTGTGCAAGGTCACGTTGCGTGAGATTGGACAATCCGAAGCGCGTCTCAACCAGCTTCAGGATCGCCGTGTGATCGTACACGGTGTGGGAAACGTAGTTTTTCTTGGCAAAGGGAGAAATCACGATCAGCGGCACACGATACCCCGTCCATTCAAAATCACAAGTGCCTTTTCCGAGCTGTCCGGGCGCATCGCAAATGTCGCCTGTCTGCAGATCGATCGGGCTTACAAATTGGTCAGGAGCCACTGCGGGTTGCGGTGAGACGTGATCATAATAACCACCAGCCTCGTCGTAGGTGAGAATCAGGGCCGAATCGGTCCAGCTCGGGCTGGTCATCAAGGTATTGATGAGTCCTGCAGCATAATTCGCTCCTGTCTGGACGTTGGAGGGGTACTCATCAGAATCGGAAGGATGTTCATCCAGCCCGGCGTCGGAGGCAGGTTCAATCAGAGCGAACTGGGGTAAAGCGCCATTTTGCGCATCCGTCGTAAATTGCGATACCGGAACGATGTTCTGCAATAAGGTGGGGTTATTAAGAATCGTGGTTTCGTAAGTGAACATGTTGATGTAAGAGTGCGTGATGAGGCACGCAGAGTCGGTGTCCGTACATCCCGTACCCTCCGGGTTCACGTAAATCTTCCAACTTTTCCCGGCATTTTGCAGCGCTTCGAAAATCGGGGAAGCCGTGAGCTGCGATTGATCATTGCTGTCACTACCGATTGGATAAGCGTAGCCCTCCGACGTAGCTGCCATCATGTACATGCGGTTGAGCTCAGTGCGAGACATGACCGGAGAGAACCATCGATCGGAAGTCGCAAAGTTCGAAGCCATAAAGTAGTAGTAGTTAAGATCGGTCGAGTCAAAATAACCCATGGCTCGAATGCCATTCGCATCCATGAATGCCGGCGAGTTCTGACGAGCATCATTCGCGGCCGAGAGAACGAATCCGTTCAGCTGGGCAGGATTGACTCCGGTTGGGTCCGTATAGTCCCAATCGTTGTGACTTTCATTCCAGAAGGGGCTCTGGTTCTCCTGGCAGACAGACGCGAAATGAAACGAGCTAATAAGATTGGCAGAGTCCACGGCGCAATTGGCAGGCGGTGGCTGGGTTGGATCGCAGCCCGGGTTCGCTGGCACGGCTGCTGGCGACGGATTAAATTGCGGCAAGCCGTCGAAGGTCTGACCAGCAGTGCCATATCCATTCGCCGCCCAGTAGGCCTCCATCGCGCCGAAGTAATGATCGAGAGATCGATTTTCCTGGGCGAACAGAATAATGTGATTGAGGCTTTGCAGCGATCCGCCAAAGATTGCGGTGACGGAACTCGATGCGTCCAAGGTCAGGCTGCAACCAGCAGCGCCGCTACAAGAGCCCGACCAGCCCGCAAAAGTGTTATTCGTGCCGGCAGTTTCGCTGAGCGTGATCTGAGTGCCTTGAGGGAAGTTCGCAGAGCATGTAGTTGGACAATTGATTCCAGCAGGGCTGCTGGTAACCGTCCCTGTGCCGGCTCCCGCCATAGCTACGGTCAATCCATAACCGGCATTGAAATTAGCGGCAACGCTGGTAGCGGCGGTCATCGTCACGCTGCACGTGCTGATTCCGGAACAACTGCCAGCCCAGCCTCCGAAAAAATAGCTTGTGCCCGCAGTCGCGGTAAGAGTAACTTGCGTGCCCTTGGTAAAGCTGGCGCTACAGGTGCCGGGGCATTTGATTCCCGCTGGACTACTGGTGATGCTCCCCGCACCTGACGGCGTTGGAGTTACGTTTAGTTGGTAAGTGGGTGTCGGAGACGGCTGCGGCTGCGGCTGCGGCGAGTTTGAGCCCGTGCCCCCTCCACAGCCGCTCAGAATCAGAGTTGGCAGTGCAAGCAAAGACAAAAACCGTGACGAAGATCGAAACTCCATGCGCGTTCCACTCCTGACAGACCGCGACATAGGATGACAGTTTCTGATGTGCGGTTGTTCGGGCTCGCATCTGGAACTTAGGCGGAAAGGCGAGGTGGAGACTTAGGGCTTGAACCCCGCGTCGCAGCGTCCGGGGCAGAAGTGCGTTCCACTCCGGAGAACCGCGGCGGCTCACGCGACTAAAGGAATATCCGTGATCCCCGCCGTACCGAACACACGTCGGTAGCGTTCGATCTCCTCCGGTGGGCCGAGCGCCTTCGCATAGTTATCGGAGAGCTTGACCGCAGGCTTGCCCTCGGCATCGTAGACCTTGCAGATCAGACTAATGGGATCAAAGCCACTGCCACCGGTGGGATCGCAGCCTCGGAAATCGTTGGTAAGCAGAGTGCCCCAGCCGGCGCTGAACCGAATACGGCGGCCAGGAGTCCACTTTCGTGCATCCAGAAAGTCGGCAGCGCTGCGGAAGTCAGAAGAAATTGTCCCAGACTGAAGAGCTCCACCAAAATAAGCGTGCAGTCCAAGTATCTCGTCGACGTCGAGCGCGTCGGAGGCGATGATAAGTTTATCGCGCGGCTCTCGACCGCGTGCTTTCAGCCAGTTGATATACTCGTCCCCTGCCACGAACGGATTCTTGCTATCGATGCGCTGGCCGGTCCAATCTGCTGTCCAATCGGGGGCACCTTCCAGGAATTGGGTAGTGCCAAAAGTGTCAGGCAACATGATCCGGAGAGCGCCTTCGTAAGTCTCCTGCCACAGTTTGAGAACCTGGTATTGGGAGAGTCTCAGAGCTGCTTCGTCCGGAGCGAGCGCAGCCAAAACCATTGGGATCTCATGCGCGTTGGTGCCAATGGCCTCCAGATCGTGTTTGTGCGCGAGAAATGCATTCGACGTTCCGATAAAACCGCGGCCAAGGTTGGAAGCCATCGCCTTAACTACATATTCCTGCCATAGAAAACTGTGGCGCCGCCTGGTTCCGAAATCTGCAACGCTGAGGCCAGGAACGCCACGCAGGCGTTCAATCTTGCTCCATAGTTTCGTCTTCGCCTGCGCATACAAGATGTCAAGGTGAAATTCGCTCAGCCGCTTTAAGTTCTGCCGGGTTCTCAGCTCGTCAAGAATGGGGAGCGCGTAGAGCTCCCACATGGTCGTCTCGGTCCACAAGCCGTCGAACGACAGCAGAAACTGGCCGTCTTTGACCGACAGCGAATATTCCGACAGTTTGAAATCTCGTTCCAGCCATTCCAGAAATCCCGGTTCGAAAATCCCGCGGCGGCCGTAGAAAGTGTTACCAGCCAGCCAGACCAGTTCAGATTTTCGAAATTGGAGTTTCCGAACGTGCTCCATCTGTTGCGCAATATCGTGGGTTGGAATCAGATCTGCGAGACGCACCGCAGACGACCGATTGAGAAGCGAAAAAGAAGCGTGAGTCTTCGGGAAGTGCTTCCACACAAACTGCAGCATCAGCAGCTTGTAGAAATCTGTATCGAGCAATGAGCGGATGACCGGGTCGAGTTCCCAGTTGTGGTTGTGCGCCCGCTCAGCGAAATTGACGATCATCGGGCGACTATATCTCTAGAATTGCGGATCCACTCTGCACCCATATTTATTCAAACGGAAGTCGCGAGAACTGTCAATCATGGCAGGTTCCGCGAGGGTTCACCTGTTTAGTGAACTTGACCGAACGCGTGCGAATGAAACGTAAGCTCCTCTTCAAAGTGAGCGAGAAAATACGTCAGACTGTGATCGCCGGGGTAAGGACGGTACTCGTGCTTCACTCCTTCTTTCAGCAGCTGATCGTGGAGTGCGGCTGCTCCCTTCTCGAAACCGTAATTGTCTTCCTGGCCACAGTTGAAATAGATCGCTACATTCCGCAACGCTACAGCATTTCTCTGGGCCAGCACAAACGGACTATTGTTTTTCCAGTGGGGAACGTCGATCGGATTCCCGAAAACGGCGGCTAGCGTTTTCCCGAGCGGTGCACCTGAGCGATCGGCAGCGTCGAGCTCCTCGGGAGACTCGGTAATCAACGCAGCGCTTTGCGCGCTGACTGCAGAAAATAATTCTGGATGGCTGAATGCGAAGCGTAACGCACCGTAGCCGCCCATCGAGATGCCGCTGATCGCCCTGTTTCTACGCCCGCTACTGATCCGGTACTTGCTTTCAATCGCGGGAATGAACTCCTGCAGAAAGAAATCGCTGTAGCGCACAGAACCATCCGCGGAATTGATATAGAAACTCCGTCTGCCTTCCGGAGCTACGATCAGAAAATCGCCGACCTTATGTTGTTGGCGAAGATCGTCGACCAGCGTCCATCCGCCACTATTGAAGAGGGTCTGCTCGTTGTCGCCGAGGCCGTGAAGAAAGTAAAACACGGGATAGCGTTGCGGAGGCTTCTTGGTCGCGCCCGCGTCATAGCCAGCGGGCAAGTAGACACAGTAGCGAACCGGATGGCTGAGAATTTTACTGTTTAGGGCGTTGCAGTCGATCCGGCTCTGCGCACGGGCTGGAAAAGAAACGATCGAAACCACCAGCAGAATAATAACTTGCGAACAAAGACGCATTTCTTTCAGTTTACTCGTAACGCAAGGCCTGCACGGGATCGAGCCGGGCCGCGCGGCTCGCCGGGTAGAGGCCTGCTGCGAGACTTACAACAAAAGAAAATACAATGGCAAAGGCTACCAGCCACCAGGGCACGGACCAGAAATGTTCGGGTGGAAAAGACTGACGTTTGAGATAAACATTGGTGCCCAGATTGATGGCCTGCCCGATCGCCCAACCGAGCGCAACTCCAACAATGCCGCCGAGAATCCCCATTGCGCCGGCCTCTGCAAAGAAGAGCCTCTTCACGTCGCCGTCACTGGCGCCGATCGCCTTCATGATGCCAATTTCGCGCCGGCGTTCGAGAATGGCCATCACCAGCGTGTTTACGATCCCAATAAAAGCGACCGCCAGGGCGAGGCTTCCGAAGATGCCTAGAAACACGTCAAGCACTTTGAAAAACTGCTGAATGCTGCGGCTGGCATCGAGGATCGAGAACGTATTGAAGCCCATTTTCTTGATTGCGTCTTCTACCGTTTGCACCTGGCTGGGGTTTTTCACCCGCACATTTACCGAGGAATACACCTGCTGATTGCTGGCGGCGCGCGAAATCTCACGCAGGTCCGTTGGCTGCATCACGTGCAGGCTCTCCGCCAGTTTGAGGGGAAGAAAAACTCTCGCGCGCGTAGGACCTCGCATGCTCTCGGGGTCCAGATCGGCGACGCCAACAATCTTCAGTGTGATTTCGCGTGAGACCACCGAGTAGGCAGCGCTCGACAAATCCTGGCTATTGGCGTCATTACTCGCTGCGCCACGAAACGCGGGCTGTGGCGCCGCGCGCTGCGCGTAGCGCATGGTCAACTCCTTGCCCAGAAGCGGAGCCGCCAGAGTCGCAACGTTGGTTTCGTCGATGCCAGACTTCGGCGTTTTACCTAACAGTTCTTCGGCGAAGGTTTTCTGAATCACAACTTCGGGAGCCGCGTCGGAGGAAAAGAAATGTCCTTGCAGCGTGTCGAACGCGTCGGTCGACTGGGCGGAAGGAGGTAGCGCGGCAACCATGGTCAAGTGTGGCTTGTCTTCATATCGCAGTTCGGTGATGAAGCGAATATCAGGATCGGCCTCAAGCACATTGGGCATATGCTCAATTTCCTGCCGCGTGGGCTCGTCGAGAATGCGGCTCTCGCCGGGTGCGGGTCCACCGCGCTCCTCGTCGCGATTGCGCAAGTCACGCCGGGAAGTAACCACGACGGTATCGAACAATCCGGACTTCATCAAACGGCGGGATGCAAACTGTTGCAGTCCGATGCCCAGTGAGAGCATGGCCACCAGCGAAGCTACGCCCACCGAAATGCCGATGGTGGTAAGCGAATTTCGCAGTACAGATTCGCGCAAATTGCGTACAGCCAGTTCGGCTAGATCAGGAAGCTTCATTGTTGCCCTTGCTCCGCTCTCCCGCTCGAGACCAAGGCTGGGTTTGCATCATCGCTAACCAGCTTGCCGTCCGCCAGGAAAATGAGCCGCTGCGCGTAGCGCTCCGCCAAGGCCCGCTCATGGGTCACCATCACGATCGTCATTCCTAATTGCTGGTTGAAATCGCGAACCATGTTCATGATTTCGGTTCCGGTGTGGCTGTCGAGATTGCCGGTCGGTTCATCGGCGAGCAGGAGTTGAGGCCGGTTGATCAGCGCTCGAGCCAGTGCGGCCCGTTGCTGTTCCCCGCCGGAAAGCTCGCTGGGGCGGTGGTTCATGCGCGTTTGCAAACCTACACGCGCGAGTGCTTCGCGGGCCAGACTGTCCCGTTTTCCCCGTTCGATCTCCGCAAAGCGCATGGGCAATTCCACGTTTTCCACCACGTTCATGCTCGGTATGAGATTGAAAGACTGGAACACCATTCCCACCGTGTGCAGGCGATAGTGCGCCAACTCTTCGCGGGAAAGTTGGGCGAGATTCCGGTCGTGAACAATAACGTTACCGGATGTGGGTCGGTCGAGACCTGCGATCAGATTCAGCACTGAGGATTTGCCGGAGCCTGAACTCCCGAGGAGCGCAACGAATTCTCCGGCGCGTACTTCCAGAGTTACGCCATCCACGGCGCGAATCACCGTTTCGCCCATGCGATAGTGACGGCAAAGCTGCTCCGCACGAATTGCCGGGGCGTGATTCTGTTGGGAGCTGCTCGTGCTACTCATTCGCTAGCGCACCTCTCCCTTCAGAACACGCAATGCGTCCGCCGGCTTTCCGTCGCCGTTTCGCGCTGGCCCGGAGCTGCCATTTCCGGGCGCATCCAATTCAGCCAAGTCTCCCTCGCCGGGAGCGAGGAACAGGTTGTCCTCGACGCCATGCTGTCGCGTGTAGAGGTCGTAATAACGCCCTCGCGCGGCATAGAGTTGCTCGTGCGTGCCGCGCTCCACGATTTGTCCCTGCTCCATCACCAAAATTTGATCGGCACGGCGAATGGTCGAAAGCCGGTGGGCGATCACGAAAGTCGTCCGGCCTTTCATCAAATAAGAAAGTCCCTGCTGGATCATCTGCTCGGATTCGGAGTCCAGACTTGAAGTTGCCTCGTCGAGAATCAGGATTCGCGGCTCCGCCAGAATGGCGCGGGCAATCGAAATTCGCTGTCGCTGGCCGCCGGAAAGTTTCACGCCGCGTTCTCCGACCACCGTGTCGTACTTGTCAGCGAATGTTTCCGCGAATTCGTCGACCCGCGCGATCCGGCAGGCACGCAAGATTTCTTCTTCACTCGCATCTGGACGAGAAAACGAAACATTCTCGCGAATTGTTCCGTCAAAAAGAAAAGATTCCTGCAGCACCACCCCCAGCCGGGTGCGGTAAGAGTCGAGGCGAACCGTGCTAAGGTCGATGCCATCGAGCAGAATCTTGCCCTTGGTGGGCACATAGAAAGCTGAGATCAAGCCAATGGTGGTGGATTTACCGGAGCCGGAGGAGCCCACCAGTGCGGTCACCGTACCCGGATCGGCCCGGAAAGAGATATTACGCAGCACGTCGTGAATTCCATCGTAGGTGAAATTTACATCTTCGAACTGAATCTGCCCCACAATGTCGCGGAGTGGCACGGAGCGTCTAGGGTCCTGGTCCTCAGGCCGCTCTCGCATGATTTCCTGCGTCCGTTCCAGACCGGCCAAGGCTTCGGTGAGCTGGGTTCCGATGGAAACGATCTGCATGATGGGTGCAACCAAAAAGCCTAACAATAAGGTGTAAGAAACAAATCCGCCGACGGTCAGCGTGCCGGAAGCGATCTGGTGTGCACCGACATACATAGTGACCGCACCCACAACTCCGAGCAGCACACTTGCCGAAAGGCTCATCACCGACGTTGCGGTGAGAGTGCGCATCACGTTATCGAGCAGGCGTCGAACGCCGGCTGCGAACACTGCTTCCTCGCGCTGTTCGGCGTGATAGCCCTTGATCACCCGTACTCCGCCCAGCGATTCGGTGAGCCGGCCCGTTACCTCGGCGTTGATCTTCCCCCGCTCCCGGAAAATCGGTCGGATGGTCGCGAACGCCTTATTGAGTGCGACAGCGAAACACACGAGCGAACCCACAGCGATCAATGTCAGCTGCGCGCTGGTACGAAGCAACAAAATGAGTGCAATTCCGGAGGTGACCAAACCCCCAGCAAAATCCACTAGCCCGGTTCCCAGGAGGTTCCGCACACCCTCGACGTCGCTCATGATGCGGGAAACCAGGCTGCCGGTTTTGTTGACGTCGTAAAAGGCGACAGGCAGGCGAGAGATGTGGGCCTGCACCTGTTGGCGCAATTCCGTGATCAGCCGTTGTGCTGCCTTCGATAAAGACTGTGTCAGCGAAAAGGAAGTCGCGCCCTGCACCAACGTAGCCCCGAGCACCACCAGCACCAAAGGCAGCAATTTATCCATGCGGTGCTTGTTGATCACCGTATCAATCAGGAATTTCGTGGAGTAGGGAAGGACTAGTGCGGCTACGCGATTGATCACCATCAATCCGAAGCCGAGCGCCAGAAGCCCGCGTCGGGGACGCATCAGCTTCCAGACTTCCGGCAGGATGGCGCGGAGTCTCTCGACTTTGGGTTTCTTCGGGGCTGTTGTAGGGTCGGTACTCAATCTACTGTTGGACTCCCGCCAAGCTTGATTCGCTTCATTAATTGCTGGCTTATGGCTAGAGCATTGTGACATGTCCGGGCCAGCCGTTGTATGCTCGGGGCGTGTCTCGCCACTCTTCGCCGGAGCGTTCTCCAACCGCAGGTTTGTTGCTCGGCCTGGTTATCACGCTCGCGGCAGTCGTGGCCTATTCGGCGTATATCACCTTGCAAGTGGCCGGTCTGCGCAGGCTTCAATCCGAACTGATCGACCGCAACCGCAAAGATTCCCTGCAGTTGCTGCGCATCCAGAACGACCTGAATCTGCTCGCGGTCGCCATGCGGGACATGATCGACAACGACGAACCGTATCCTCTTACTGCCTGGTCGGCGCAGTTCCAACGCATCCGCACTGATTTGGACGATGCCATGCGCCTGGAAGCCGTATTGGCTCCGGCCGGACGCACGGCTGACCAAAGCGCTTCCTTAAGCGCGTCGCTGGCGCAATTCTGGGATGCGGTGGACCGTGTCTTTGCTCTGGCGGGCGCGGGCAAGGAAAAAGATGCGCGAACACAAATCCAACTCTCTCTGCAGGCGCGGCAGGCGGCGCTGAGTACGACAGTAGCTCGATTTCTGGTGCAAAACAGCGAGAACGAAGAACAAGCGGCGCAGCGCATCATCCAGATTTACGACCGCGTGCAGCGGCAAGTGTATGTATTCCTGGCCGCGACGCTGGGCGCGATTCTCTTGACTGGATTCTCTATGATCCGGTGGAACCGCCGACTGTTTGCACGCATGGCTGAACTCTCAGAGCGGCGCAGCGAACTGGCACAGAAACTAATTGCTACCCAGGAGTCGACCTTACGTTATATTTCCCGAGAGTTGCATGATGAATTCGGCCAGATTCTGACGGCGATGGGAGCGATGCTCGGCCGCGCCGGCGCTCACGCTCCAGAAGGCTCTTCGTTGCGCAGGGATCTGCAGGAGGTCCGTCAGATCGCGCAGGATACGCTGGATCGCGTTAGAAGCCTGTCGCAGGCGCTGCATCCGGTTATGCTGGATGAAGCGGGGTTGGAGACCACTCTCGATTGGTACATTCCAACCGTGGAACGGCAGACCGGAATTGCCATATCCTATGAAAAGCAGGGCGTGCCGTTCGCCGTTGATGCCGGTGCAGCGGTACAAATCTATCGGGTGCTGCAGGAAGCATTGAACAATGTGGCGCGGCACTCCGGCGCGAAGCAGGCTTGGGTGCGGTTACGGTTTCTACCTTCGGAGCTCGAATTGGAGGTAGAAGATCACGGCGCAGGCTTTAACGGCCAGCCCGTGAAGCAAGGCATTGGTCTCGTCGCTATGCGCGAACGCGCCGAACTGATGGGAGGTCGAATTGCGTTTTCATTGCCCAGCGCGGGGGGCACAATGTTGCGCCTGACAGCCCCGCGCGAAAAGATTGAGACCGTTGCTTCTGAAACCAATCCCCATGACAAAAAAGATTACGGTATTGCTAGTCGATGATCACGGCCTGGTGCGGCGAGGGTTCCGTCGCATGTTGGAAGATGAGCCGGACATGCAGGTGGTGGGCGAAGCCGGCGATGGGGAAGAAGCCATCCGGCTGGCGCAGGAGTTGCGGCCGCAGGTCGTAGTCATGGACTGCGCTCTGCCGAAGACAAACGGCCTCGACGCGACGCGGCAAATTCTTGAAGTTCTTCCCGAGACAGCGATCCTCATGCTCAGCATGCATTCCGAGAGCACTTGGGTACGTCAGGCGATCGAAGCTGGCGCCAAGGGATACATCCTCAAGAATGCAATGAACCTGGAGTTGGGGCCGGCCGTGCGACGCGTCGCCGGCGGAGAAACGATTTTCGATCCTCAGGTGGAGCAGCACTCCATACTCCGAGGCGAACGCAGCAGCGGGCTGACTCCTCGCGAGCTCGAAGTGCTACAGATGATTGTGGATGGAAAATCGAACAAAGAGATTGCATCGGCCCTCGAGCTCAGCGCCAATACAGTTGCGGTTCATCGCGCCAATATCATGAATGCGCTGGGCATTCACAAGACTGCAGAGCTTGTGGTTTATGCCATTCGCGCGGGGCTGGTGAACGTTCCGTGAATCGCAGATCTTTTCTGCGCAATATAACGGGGCTTGCGTGCGCGTCACAGCTGCCCTTGCTGCGCGCTCTAGGCGTGCAAGGCGTTATGGGCCCTCCTCCCGGCTTTCGCTTTGTCAACGTGAGCTCCAGCTCCGGCCTACAATTCCAGCACAACAGCGGCGCCTTTGGGGGGAAATTCCTCCCCGAAACCATGGGTTCCGGCTGTGCCTTCCTCGATTACGACCGCGACGGCTGGCAGGACATTCTTCTCGTCAACGGAATGGATTGGCCCGGCCACAAGCAGCGCCGTTCCACGCTGCGGCTGTATCACAACAATGGAAACGGCACCTTTACCGACGTTACTTCCCGCGCTGGACTCGACGTGGAAATGTATGGCATGGGCGTGGCTGTCGGCGACTATGACAACGACGGCTTCCCCGACATTTTCATCACTTGCGTGGGACAGAACCGGCTCTTCCACAACACCGGCAAGGGGACTTTTGTTGACGTAACCCTTGCGAGTGGGTTGGGGAAGCGTCAAGCCTTCAGCAGCTCTGCCTTGTGGTTCGACTACGACCGCGATGGCCTGCTCGATCTTTTTGTTTGTAACTATGTGAAGTGGTCGCCCGAGCACGACGTCTTCTGCAGTCTCGACGGCAGGCACAAGTCCTATTGCACTCCAGAAGCCTACCGCGGCGAAACCTGTTGGCTGTTTCACAATCGCGGTAATGGAACCTTCGAGGACGTCACCGCCTCCAGTGGCATTTTCGATAGCAGTTCAAAATCCCTTGGCGTCGCCATGCTCGATGACGACCAGGATGGTTGGCCCGATCTGCTCGTCGCGAACGACACTCAACCCAACAAACTCTACCGCAACCAGCACAATGGAACGTTCAAGGACGTGGCCGTCGAGGTTGGATTGGCCTTCAGCACCGAAGGTAAGGCCCGTGCCGGCATGGGCGTGGATATTGCCGATTTCACGAACTCTGGCAGATCGGGTGTGGCCATAACAAACTTCGACAACGAGATGACTGGCCTGTACGAGTTCAGCGGGAAGACCTACGAAGACGTCGCAGCTCAGGCTGGCGTGGGCATGGCTTCTAAGAATAGTCTCGGCTTTGGATGTGTTTTTCTCGACGCCAATTTGGACGGCTGGCTCGACCTTGCGGTAGCCAATGGCCACATTGATGAAACGGTGCGCAATATACGTGGCAACGTCGGATACGCTCAGTCTCCGCTCTTGTTTCTCAACGACGGACGCAGCAGGTTTCACGACGTCGCTAGCGAACTCGGCGGAGGCTTCGACCAGCCCAAGGTCGGACGCGGGCTTGCGTATGGGGACTTCGATCGCGATGGAGATCTCGACTTGTTGCTCACCACAAACAATGGCGCCGCCCACTTGTACCGGAACGACCAGCTTGCCGGAAATCGCAGCATGCGTTTCCGCCTGGTCGGCACGAAGTCCAATCGCGATGCCATCGGAGCTACAGTCCACATCGTTTCCGGCGGGTTGAGCCAGACACGAATGATAAAGAGTGGATCCAGCTATCTGTCGCAATCCGAACTCCCAATCACTTTTGGCCTGGAGAAGCGCGACCGTGCCGAGCGTGTAGTGGTTATCTGGCCCAGTGGAAGAACAGAAGAGTTCACGAACCTCGCAGCCGGTCGATGCTACGAATGCACCGAAGGCAAGGGAATCGCTCCACAAGAAAGATACTGATAGAGGACGATCGGCGAATCAGACTACGGTTGAGTCAGGTTTCCCGAGGCAGTCAGGTCGATATCAACCGACTCGCTGACCCGCAAAAACAACGTGCTCGGATTCTTGATCCCCCATTGCACGTAGGGCACGGCGAAGTGCAGCGTCGCGGTCCAATAACCAGGAGCCATCTTGACTTCAGCCGGGACCGTCAGTTCATGCTCCGCACCGTGGATTGCGAAAATTCCATGGACGTGGACAGTGGACGTTCCTGACAGTGAGACGGCTCCGTCGACGCGATCCGGACGGAAAACTATTTCCGGATAACGATCGCTCTCCAGCACTTCGCGATGCATTTTCCGGTCACGCATTCCGTTGCCGCTCTGGCCACTCTTGGCATCCACCACGATTTCGCCGGTAAGCTTCCCCAAGGCGGGATCGAGACGCAGCGTTCCTCGTTTCAGCTGGAACGTTCCCCGAACCGTATGAAGCACATCACCGAGCGTGAAATTGATGGTGGTGTGCTGCGGATCTAGCTGCAAAGCCGCGTTCTGCGCGGCGGCCGCAACGGCTAGTGAGAGCAATAAAACAGCCGGGATAGCCCGGCGCACCCGACTTCGGAGAAAAGCCTGAGCCTCTTCTTTCATGGATTATGTGGTCAGCAGTCCCCATCCCAAGGTGAGCCCATCCAACGCCAGATGCATCGGAGAGAGGTCTCCCACGTGTAGAGCCAGAAGCCTGCGAAAAACGTCAGGATGCTTGCGGAAAACTTGCAGAGTACGACGCTGAATGCGCGGACGCCCATCCAGCATCAACATCAATCGAGCCATCCACAAGGGACGGAACGACAGGCGACGGTGCGCAGTCTCGTAGCCGCTCAGATCGCCTCGACTGAGACAGTTCGCCAGCACTGCGGCCTGGCTGAACGAAAGACCCAGACCATCGCCGGTAATTGCATCAACCGTCCCGGAAGCGTCACCGACCAACGCGACATTTCCCCGCCAGACACGTTTCAGTTGGCGATTCGCTGTGAGCGCGCCTCTTTCAGTCGAGGTTGCCACGGCCCTGGACAATCGCTCGCTCAGATCCGGAAAATCGGTCAAAGATTTTTCCAGGCGCAGTCCCGGATTTTGCGAAGCCACAGCCACGCAAACCTCATCACCGCTCACCGCTGTCATATATCCTTGGCTGTGTTTTCCCCAGTAGATCTCAATCCGGTCCGTCCAGGGTCTGACGCGATAATGCCGGCGAAAGGAATATCGAGAGCCCGTCCCTGAGCGAGGCTCGAGATTGGCCCACGTACGCACCCGTGAATTCGAGCCGTCGGCCCCGATGACCCACGATGCTCGCACGCTGCGATTTCCCAATCGCACACTTTCCCCTGAAATCCCGGTGACCGCGCATTGCCATAGCAGATCGACGCCCAGCCCTGCGGCGCGTTCCGTCAGAATACGATGCAAGGTCGTTCGGCGAATCGCGAGGCCGTCTTGGCCAGAAGGAAAAACCGCCTCTGCGGACAGACCGGAACCGAGAAAGCGAACACCTCGTACGGAACATGCATCCGCCGCCGACAGCGTAACTCCCAGCTTCTCCAGCGCCACAATCGCGTCCGGCATCAGCGCCTCGCCGCAGGCTTTATCGATCGGTGGCTTCGCCCCGTCGGCGACGACCACGCGGAATCCTTGCTGCCGGGCGGCGATTGCTGCGGCTAACCCTGCCGGGCCCCCACCAATGACGAATACGTCCGTTGAGTTCAGCAACTATTCACTCTCACCATTGCAGAAGCAGAAGCTCGGAGCAAAATCCAGGTCCCATCGCGGCCAGCAGGCCGAGGGTGCCGGGCTCAGGACGCCGATGCTTCATCACGTCCTCCAGCACGCACAGAACGGAAGCCGACGAGAGATTTCCGACTTTGCGCAAACAATCCCAGGAGGCATCCAGTTCTCCGTTGTGCAGTCCCAGCGCAGTCGCCGAAGCGTCAAGCACCTTCGGTCCACCCGTGTGCAGAACGAAGCTTTTTAGATCGCTCCGCTTGTGACCGTTGTCGGCCAGAAAAGCGTCCACGTCCTTACCCAAGTTTTCCCGGATCAGGGTTGGGACCTCCGTAGAAAGTATGATGCGGAAACCCTTCTCGGAAATGTTCCAGCCCATCATTTCTTCCGTGGCGGGATAAAAAATCGAGCGCGTCGCTAGAATTGTAGGCCCCGAATTGTGGCCATTCGATGATGCGAAGTCCTCGCCGGTAACAATCACGGCGGCTGCACCATCGGCAAAAAGTCCTGACGAGATCAGGTTCGCGACCGACAGATCCTCGCGCTGCAAAGTGAGCGAACAAAGTTCAACTGACACCAGGGCAGCCGCTTGCGAAGGATAGGCACGAACGTAATCGTAAGCGCGAGCGATCCCCGCCGCTCCCGCTACGCATCCCAAGCCAAAAATCGGGGTGCGGCGGATGTTGGCGGGAAGACCCATCCGGTTGATCAGCAGCGCATCGATCGAGGGGCTCGCAACTCCGGTGACTGTCGTGAACAACAAGGCTCCCAAATCTTGTGGCTTCATCCCGGCGTTGTGAAGTGCAAGGCAAAGAGCCTGCTCTCCCAATTCCTGCGCCACTTTAATCCAGATGTCGTTGGCTTCCCCCCAGGTTTTGATGTCCACATACTGTTCGGCGGGAATCGCGAGGTAGCGCCCATCCACCGTTACGTTACGGTGCAACCGCGCCAGTAGCAAAGGATTCTTGAGTTGAGCTCCCCAATAATCTTGCAGGCGTTCTAGGAGAACTTTCTGGGAATAGTAATTCTTGGGGAACGCGCTCGCGGCGCTTGCGATCTTCATGGGTTCTGAGTCCTGACCTTGGTCTCGGCACGGAACCCGCCCCCAAGCCGACCGAATCTGAGAAGCCTTTCTCGATTAGATGGCGGGGATCCCCGTCGCAGTTGCAACGGACTGCTTTGTGCCGGTGTACGTATTGTCGCAGAGTTGAGGATTTTTGTTTGCTATCCCTCGTAAAAAAGCGATGCCACACTCACGCCCACAGCCACACACACACACTGAGGCGAGCGAGGAAAGTCATAGTATCGCTTTGCTTCGACTACGGCAAGATCGCAATTGAAGTGGGAGTGTTCCCTACATTGTAGGTTGCGATAGTATTCAAACTTCCGCTGGCGATGCCGAACGCTTGAATGCCGGCGGATCCGGTCTGGTTTCCCACGTACAAGTACTTGCTATTCGGATCTACGGCGAGGAAGCTTGGCTCCGTTTCGGTTGCGAAGGGAGAGTCCGTCACTTCGACGGGAAAGCCTGTGCCAGACGTAATCGAATAGGTCGCGACATTGTTGGATCCTTGATTCGCTACGTAAAGATAGCTCCCAGCCGAGTCCAGGATGAGCGATACCGGATGCTGAAAGGCGTCAGCAAGAGGAGATTGCGGGACCTCCGTTATCAGTCCGGACGAAGCGATCGAGTAGATGGAGATGGAATTCGCCGCAGAGTTCGCCGCATAAAGGTACGAACCTTTGGCAGCGATGGCAATCGACGCCGGATCGTTATCCGCGGTGAAGGTGAGTCCTCCAACAAGCGGACTTGAGGAGAGTACTCCCGCGCTGATGCTGAACACAGCAATAACTCCCGTCGGGGAACTCGGGGCGCTGACGTAAAGGAAATTACCCGAGGGCGACAACGCCATGCTCTTCACGGATAAGCGAATCTGAAACGGCGACCCGGTCACTGCGGTAAGCGCGCCGCTGCTGGAATCGATCGAGAAAGCCGAAATGTCGTTCGACAAGGCATTCGCGCAGTACAAATACTTGCCCGCAGGATCCATTGCCAGTAGAAACGGCTGCGTTCCCACGGGAGTTCTTGGCGTCACTTCGCTCACCGTTCCATCACTATTGATATCGAACAGCGAAACGTCGTTTTCCCCCTGTCCGGGATTTGCGACGTACAAAAATTTTCCGGATGGATGGATCACCACGGAGTAAGCTCCGCTGCCCACCGTGTAGGGACTTTCCTGAAGCTGCGTCAGCACACCGGAGTAGGGATCTTCCCGAAAGACCGCCAATTGGCTCGCGGCCGGAACGGTCGCGTAGACGTAATGACTGGCGTTACTGCCACAACTCACACCACCGGCAATGACCGCAAAAACAAATACCAGCCCAAGTGCTTTCTGAAGCATCCGTGACTCCTGCGAGAATTTGAAGGCGAAGAACAATAATACCCGGCTGCCGGGAAATCGGCATGGAAACAACACATTTGTTTATCATATGGTCGGAGCAAGAAAAAGGGGAGTGATTCCCCAAGCCTCTGGATGACCGTCCCACTGACTGTGCGATGCACCGCTTCTGAAAGCAGGTTGCACGCGGCTACATCGATTCTACGTTTCGCTGACTTTCTTCTAAATGCTTAGTCCGCTGAGTGCGCCGGGCTTGGTTGAGCCGGGCCCGCCAACGACAGGTTTTCTCCACCGCGCAACGCCAGCCGCAACCGATCGAGATAAACATACACGACCGGGGTGGTGAACAGCGTGAGCGCCTGACTTACGATGAGTCCGCCGACAATTGTGATGCCAAGCGGACGATGGAGTTCGGAGCCGGTTCCTCTACCTAAAGCCAGCGGCAGCCCGCCCAGCAGAGCCGCCATGGTTGTCATCATGATTGGACGGAAGCGCAGTAAGCAAGCCTCGTAGATGGCGTCTACTGGTTTTTTCCCTTGCGTCCTCTCCACATCCAGCGCGACGTCGATCATCATAATGGCGTTCTTTTTCACCAGGCCAATCAGCAGGATGATGCCGATCGTGCCGATCACGTTGAGCTCGTTGTGCGTCAAAATCAAGGCCAAGAGCGCGCCTACGCCGGCGGACGGTAGCGTCGAAAGAATTGTGATCGGATGAATGTAACTCTCGTACAACATCCCAAGCACGATATAAACCGTAATCAGCGCGGTGAGAATCAGGACTGGTTCGCTCGAGAGCGAATCCTTGAATGCGGCCGCTGTGCCCTGAAAAGTCGCCTGAATCGTAGTTGGGAAGCCAATGGAGCGTTGGACTTTCTCGATGGCCAGCGTCGCCTGTCCCAGAGAAACTCCGGGAGCCAGGTTGAATGAAATCGTGACCGAAGGAAATTGGCTCTGGTGGTTCACAGCTAAAGGAATATTCGAGGGCGTGAAGTGGGTGAACGCTGCCAAAGGAATTGGCGCGCCATTGGAGGAGCGCAAGTAAATGTTCTGCAGGGCTTCCGTGGTCTGCTGATACTGGGGCGCGACTTCCATCACCACGTGGTATTGATTCAGCGGCCGATACATAGTGGAAACCTGCCGCTGTCCGAAAGCGTCGTAGAGGGCGTTATCAATATCCTGCGCGGCAACGCCTAGGCGGCTGGCGGTGTCGCGGTCGATTACCAGTTGAGCCTGCAGTCCCTTATCCTGCTGATCGGTATTCACATCGCGAAGTTCCGGCAGTGCTCGCACTTTCTGAAACAACAGGGGCGCCCAGGTGTTGAGCTCGTTCAAATCCTCGCCTTGTAAAGTGTACTGGTACTGCGCATTGCTCTGCCGGCCGCCGATGGTTAAGTCTTGAAACGATTGCAGGTACAGCGTAGCGCCCGGCACGACCGCTAGTTTGCTACGAAGGCGGTTGACCACATCGTCAGCAGTAACGTTAGGGCATGATTGCCAGAAATGGTGCGCCGGGCATTTGCCGCGTTCCGCCAGCGGCTTCAGCATGACGAAGAACCGGCCCTGATTTGTTGCCGAGCCTCCGCCCGCGAATCCGACTACCGTATCGACCGCTGGATCCTTCAGTACGATTTTCACGTACTCTTCCATCTTGCCGCGCATCGCCTGGAATGAGATGTCCTGTGCCGCTTGCACCGAACCCCCGATGCGCCCCGTATCCTGCTGGGGGAAAAAGCCTTTGGGCACGATAATGTAGAGATAAACGCTTAAGCATGCCACCAGTATGGTCACGATAAGTGTCACCAGTTGATAGTCCAAAACTCTCCTCAACGTATGTCGGTACGCCGCCAGAGTTTTATCGAAGAACCATTCGCTGATGCGGTAGATTACATTGTGCCTCTGATCATGCACTGCGGGACGCAGGAACTTGGCGCACATTGTAGGCGTCGTGGTGAGTGAGACCAGCAATGAAACTCCAATCGCCATGCTCAGAGTCACCGCGAACTCGCGAAACAGACGCCCCACGATCCCGCCCATCATCAGCAAGGGTATGAATACCGCGACGAGTGAGACACTCATGGAAATGACGGTAAACCCGATTTCCGCGGCTCCTTTGAATGCCGCCTGCACTGCATCCATGCCCTGTTCCACGTAGCGCGTGATGTTTTCCAGCACCACGATGGCGTCATCCACCACGAAACCGGTAGAGATGGCCAGCGCCATCAGCGACAGATTGTCCAGGCTGTAGCCGAGTAAATACATCCCGCCGCAAGTGCCTACCAGCGAAAGCGGCACGGCGATGCTGGGAATCAAAGTGGCACGCACCGTGCGCAGGAATACGAAAACCACCATGATCACCAGTACGATCGAAATCAGCAACGTGGTTTCAATGTCCTTCACCGACGCGCGGACCGTGACTGTGCGGTCCATCACGACTTCCAGTTTGATGGCCGGAGAAATCGAGGACTGGAGATACGGCATCAGAGCGCGCACCCGGTCCACGGTCTCAATGACGTTGGCGCCGGGCTGGCGGAATATAACGACCAGCACCCCGGGCTTCCCATTGGCCAAGCCGAGGTTGTGCACATCCGCCACCGAGTCCTGCACCTCCGCCACGTCGCTCAGCCGCACCGGCCCTCCATTGCGATAAGCGACAATCAGCGGCCGGTACTGATCTGCAGTGAACAGTTGATCGTTGTCCTCGAAGGATGTTGAGATCGTCTCATTCGAGACCTGCCCCTTGGCTTGGTTCGCGTTGGCCAGGTTGAGAGCGTTGCGCACCGTGTCCAAGCCCACTCCGAGCTTATTGAGCAGCATCGGATTGACTTCCACCCTCACGGCCGGTGGCGCCGAACCGTAGGTGAAGACCTGACCCACTCCATTCACCTGGGAGAGCTTCTGCGCCAGAATCGAGTCGGAGGTGTCATACAAGCGCGCCACGGGTACCGTGTCCGAGGTGAGCGCCAGAATCAGGATGGGGGCGTCCGCTGGATTGATTTTGCGATAGGTTGGATTACTTGGCAGGTTTGCAGGCAGTTGACTGCGCGCCGCGTTGATTGCCGCTTGCACATCGCGCGCTGCGGCATCAATGTTGCGGTTCAAATCAAATTGCAGCGCGATGGCGGTCGAGCCCAGCTGACTCGATGAGGTCATCTGGTTCACGCCGGAGATGCGTCCGAACTGCCGCTCCAGCGGCGTAGCCACGGCGGAAGCCATCGTCTGCGGATCTGCGCCCGGCAGCTGTGCACCCACAGCGATTACCGGAAAATCTACCCGTGGTAACGAAGCCACCGGAAGATAATTGAAGGCAAGAATCCCCGAAAGCAGCAGGGCCGCTGCCAGCAGCGACGTGCCAATCGGACGCCGTATAAATGGGGCCGAAATACTCATGCTTGAAATAGCAAAGCTTAATCCCCTGAATCCGCCGACAGTTCGTGCGGAATCGGATTGCCGATCTTGTACTTCTCAAACCGGTGCGCCAGCCGGTCAAACCACAAATAGACCACCGGCGTGGTGTAAAGAGTAAGCAGCTGGCTGAGAATCAATCCACCCACGATGGTGATGCCGAGCGGACGCCGCAACTCTGCGCCGGTTCCCGATCCGAGCGCCAACGGCAAGCCGCCCAGCAGCGCGGCCATTGTCGTCATCATGATCGGCCGGAAGCGCAGCAAACACGCTTGAAAGATCGCTTCCTCCGGCGGCTTATGTTCTTCGCGTTCCGCCTCGAGAGCGAAGTCGATCATCATGATGGCGTTCTTTTTGACAATGCCGATGAGCAAGATAATGCCGATCAGCGCAACCACAGTCAGATCGTTACCCGTGATCTCCAGCGCGAGAATCGCGCCTACGCCCGCCGAGGGCAGAGTAGAGAGAATCGTGATGGGGTGGATATAGCTCTCGTATAAAACGCCCAGCACGATATACACCGTGATGATGGCAGCAAGAATCAGAAACGGCTCGCTCGATAGCGAATTTTGAAATGCCGCGGCCGTCCCCTGGAAAGAGGCGTGAATACTCGCCGGCAGCTGAATATCCTTCTCTACTTGCTGGATCGCTTTGGTGGCATCGCCCAGAGAGGCGCCCGGTGCCAGGTTGAACGAAAGCGTCACCACGGGAAATTGCCCCTGGTGGTTCACGGCGAGCGGCGTGCTGGTCGATTGCATCCGCACAAACGTGGAAAGAGGAACCGGCGCTCCGCTGGTCGTTGACGTAGCTGCATTGGCCGATGGCGCACCCGAATTCGCAATGGTGCTGGCCGGGCGGACATATATATCATTCATCGCATCGGGTGTCTTGGCAAAGTTCGGCAGAACTTCCAGCACCACGTGATACTGATTCAGCTGCGTAAAGATGATTGAAACCAGCCGCTGACCGAAGGCGTCGTAGAGCGTGTTGTCGACGGCCTGTGGCAAGATTCCCAGCCGCGACGCGGTATCGCGGTCGATCGTCAGATTGGTTCGGAGACCGCCATTCAGTTGATCGGTAGCCACGTCGCGCAGTACTGGCTGAGCGCGCAGTTTCTCCACTAGCCTGGGAGTCCACTGCGCCAGCTCCTGCGCATCGGCGTCCTCGATGGAATATTGGAATTGCGTGCGGCTCACCCGATCTTCCACCGTCAGATCCTGCACGGGCTGCATGTAAAGAGTGATTCCATCGACCCTGGCGAGCTCAGGCTGAAGTCGACGAATGATTACCGAAGCATCGTCGTTGCGTTCATCTCGTGGCTTCAGATTGATTTGAATGCGGCCACTGTTGGGAGTCGTGTTCGTGCCATCCACGCCGATAAAAGAGGACAGGCTCTCCACATCTTTGTCCTTGAGAATCACCTTCGCCAGCTCCTGTTGGCGCAGCGACATCGCATCAAACGAAATATTGTCCGGAGCTTCCGAAATTCCCAAAATCACGCCTGTATCCTGCACCGGAAAAAATCCCTTGGGCACAACCACGTAGAGAACCAGCGTGAGAACCAGTGTCCCAAAGGTGACGAACAAGGTGGCCGTCTGGTGTTTCAGCACCCACTTCACGGTGCGGCCGTAGAACGCAATGACTCGATTGTAAAAATCTTCCGTGACTTCGTAGAAGCGGCCCTTCTCACCTTCCTTGCGATGCTTCAGCAGCTTGGCGCACATCATCGGCGTCAAGCTCAATGAAACTGCCGCCGAAACCAGGATGGTCACCGCCAGCGTGACTGCGAATTCGCGGAAGAGACGACCGACGATGTCGCCCATGAACAAAAGAGGAATCAGCACGGCGATCAGCGAGACCGTCAGCGAGACGATGGTGAACCCGATCTGCCCCGACCCCTTCAGCGCAGCCTCCAGCGGCGAATCTCCAGCCTCCAGATAGCGATCGATGTTTTCGATCATGACGATGGCGTCATCCACCACGAAGCCGGTGGAGATGGTCAACGCCATGAGCGTCAGATTATTGAGGCTGTATCCGAGCAGGTACATCACGCCGAACGTTCCTACAATCGACAATGGAACCGCGACGCTGGGAATAAACGTGGCCCGCAAATTTCGCAGGAAGAAGAAAATAACGATGACCACCAGCACGATGGTCAACGCCAACTCGAACTCAACATCCTTTACCGACGCGCGAATGGTAGTAGTGCGGTCGGTAAGAATCTGCACCTTGACCGCGGAAGGCAGCGAAGCCTGCAGTTGCGGCAACAACTTCTTGATGCGGTCGACTACGCTGATGATGTTCGCCCCAGGCTGGCGCTGGATGTTCACGATGACTGCCGGAGTCTGATTCATCCACGCCGCGAGCCGTGTGTTCTCAGTACCATCGATCACATTCGCTACATCGCTGACCCTCACTGGAGCCCCATTGCGATAGGCGATGACCACGGGCTTATATTCGGCGGCGGCGAAGAGCTGGTCGTTGGCGCCGATGGTGTAGGACTGACGGGCACCGTCGATGACGCCCTTCGCCTGATCCACGTTGGCCTCCGCCAACGCGTTGCGAACATCTTCCAGGCCCAATCCGTAAGAAGCGAGGGCCGTCGGGTTCACTTGCACTCGCACCGCGGGCTTCTGTCCACCGCTGATGGAAACCAGACCTACTCCCGGCAACTGCGAGATCTTCTGCGCCAGCGCGGTGTCGGCAAGATCCTCCACCTTGGATAAAGGCAGCGAATCCGAAGACAAGGCCAGCGTGAGGATCGGAGAATCGGCAGGATTTACTTTGTTGTAGATCGGAGGATTCGGTAAATCAGCGGGCAAGAAGGTGCTTGCCGCGTTAACCGCAGCCTGCACTTGTTGTTCTTCGACATCAATGTTCTGATCGAGACCGAACTGCAGAGTAATGACCGAGCTGCCGAATGAACTCGTCGAGGTCATTTGGCTCAGTCCGGGAACTTCTCCAAACTGCCGTTCCAGGGGAGAAGTCACCGACGATGCCATCACGTCGGGATCCGCGCCCGGATAAAACGTCACCACCTGGATGGTTGGGTAGTCGACCTCAGGCAACGCGGAGACCGGGAGTTGTAAGAACGCGACCCAGCCTACCAGAAGCACGCCCACCATCAACAGCGTGGTCGCCACTGGCCGGAGAATAAATAACCGTGAAGGACTCATGAAGCCGGGATTCCTGAAATTGGGGCACTACCAGTGCTCCTGGCGCTCGGAGTGTTGCTGGAGCCGGCGTCGCGCGGTTCAATCGAGCTGCCAGTTTGTAGTTTGTCCTGCCCGTCGGTCACCACCACATCCCCAGGCGCAACTCCGCTAGTCACTACCGTCATGTTGCCTTGTGCGAGTGTTACCGTCACCGGTCGTGCCTCAACGGTTTTGTCGCTCTTCACCGCATAGACAAAAGCTCCCTGGGGGCCACGCAAAATTGCCGCCGTCGGCAACACGGTGCTGTTCTTACGAGTCTCGAGTAGCAAGTTCGCATTCACAAATTGATTCGGCCAAAGTTGATTGTCTTTGTTATCGAAGACAGCTTTCAGTTTGGCCGTTCCAGTCGTCTGATCGATCTGGTTATCGATGGTCAGCAGTTTGCCGGTAGCCAGCTTGGTCTGGTTGTCCCGGCTGTAGGCTTCCACCAGCAACGTGGAGTTCTTCATGTGCTGCGCCACGGTCGGCAGTTCGTCCTCAGGCAGCGTAAAGACCACCGCTATCGGCTGCAATTGGGTGAGGATCAGCATCGGATTGGTATCCGCTGCATGAACAATGTTTCCCGGGTCCACTTGCCGTAGCCCCACGCGGCCGGTGAATGGCGCCGTAATGTTGCAATAAACCAGCTGCAGCTTGGCGTTATCGATCTGCGCCTGGTCTGTGCGCACTTGGCCGTCGAGCTGATCCACCGTTGCTTTTTGTGTATCGACCTGTTGCTGCGCAATGCTTCCCGAGGGAATCAGCGTGGTATAGCGGTCCAGATTCAATCTGGCATCGCGCAGCGTTGCCTGGTCCTTGAAAAGTTGAGCCTGCATCTGTTCCTGCTGAACCTGGTAGGGACGCGGATCGATGAGGATCAGCAAGTCGCCCTCTTTAACAATCTGCCCTTCCTGAAAGTTAACCCGCATGATCTGCCCGTCGACGCGGCTTTTTATATTCGCCGTGTAGAAAGCCGTCACCGATCCCAGTCCAACCAGATAGACCGGCATGTCCTGTTGTTGCACTTTGGCGATTGCAACCGAGACCGCATGCGGGGCTGCGGCTTGCGCCTTCTGCTGCTTGTCAGCACTGGTACAGCCGGAAGAAAATGCGCACACACCCATGGCGATGGCCAGAACCAGCGAAAGCCAAGAGCGAGGGACGAGCGAAGATACTCCTTGATAAAAGTTCATAGAATTGCATTCACGGTCTTAGTAAAGTGTTGATGCTGGCAAGAACGCTCGCAAAACTGCCATTCATTAGACGTTTTCATTTTCATTCCGTCGCGGCAAATCTGCTGGGGGAACATCGGTTTGCGCCACGTTCGTTCCCGCCGAAGACACACTTGAGGTTGGGACCCGACGCGCTACCATCATAAAGCCGTACAACACAGCATCAACCGTTCGCCCAAGCGGGTCAAGGTAACCGCGAGTGTTTTACAAATCTTTACTCGCTTTTACCGTCGGTTTACGGTGGATCGGCTTACAGCCCGGAGGGCGCGGGATGCAGGGCTTCGTAGGCGGCAATCTCCGCTTCGTGTTGCAAGGTGAGGCCGATATCGTCCAGCCCGTTGAGCAGGCAATGCCGAACGAATTCATCCATCGGAAACTTCGCGTTGAAGCCCCGGTCGTCACGCACTTCGCAACGTTCCAAGTCCACCGTGAGTTGATAATCCTCGACCTCGTTGGATCGCCGCATCAGCTCCGCGACTTCCCCTTCGCTCAGACGGACGGTCAGAAACCCATTCTTCGTGCTGTTATTCGCAAAGATATCCGCGAATGACGAAGAGATTACGGCGCGAAATCCGAAATCCGACAGCGCCCACACGGCGTGCTCGCGGGAAGAGCCGCATCCGAAATTCTTCCCCGCCACAAGAATGCTGGCACCCTTGTAGCGCGGCTCGTCCAGGATAAAACCCGCGCTCTTCGTCCCGTCCGCGGCGAAGCGCCAGTCGTAAAACAAAAACTGGCCAAAGCCGGTGCGCTCAATCCTCTTGAGAAACTGTTTAGGAATGATCTGGTCAGTGTCCACATTCACCCGGTCCAGAGGCGCCACGCGGCCGTGATGTACGCCAAACGGCTTCATCGCGCGTTCCTCGTGGTCGTGCTTGCTATCTTTTTCGCTCGGTTCAGTCTCATTGATATTTCCAATTTCGTATGTCCGTGAAGTGCCCCGCAATCGCCGCCGCTGCCGCCATCATCGGGCTCACCAGATGCGTTCGGCCGCCGCGTCCCTGCCGCCCTTCAAAATTCCGGTTGCTGGTCGAAGCACAGCGCTCACCCGGCTGCAAAATGTCAGGATTCATTCCCAAGCACATTGAGCATCCCGACTCTCGCCACTCGAACCCCGCGTCGGCAAAGATCTTGTGCAGCCCTTCCTGCTCCGCAGCACGCTTCACCGTCTGCGAGCCCGGTACCACCATCGCTCGTACCTTCGCACTCACATGATGGCCTTTTGCCACCCGGGCCGCTGCGCGCAAATCCTCCAGGCGAGAGTTCGTGCACGACCCGATAAAAACCCGGTCCACGCCAATATCTTCAATACGCTTTCCAGGCTCCAGCCCCATGTACTGCAAAGCCAGTTCGACCGCCCGTCGATCGCCATCTTTCAAGCTGCTGAACTCCGGCACGCGGCCCGTCACGGGAGCCACCATCCCCGGATTCGTCCCCCAGGTTACAAATGGAGAAAGCTGCGACGCGTCAATCTCCACCACTTTGTCGAATGCCGCACCCTCGTCCGTCGGCAATCCGCGCCAGCTCTCGACCGCCTGTCCCCAGTCGCCATCGCGCGGCGCAAATCGCCTTCGCTTCACGTACGCAAAAGTCACTTCATCGGGCGCAACCATGCCCGCGCGCCCCCCGGCTTCAATGCTCATGTTGCACAGGGTCATGCGCCCTTCCATCGAAAGCCCGCGAACCGCTTCGCCCGCATATTCAATTACGTGGCCAGTCGCGCCGTCCGTGCCAATCTGTCCGATGATTCCGAGCGTCAGATCTTTCGCCGTCACGCCATCCGCCAGCCGCCCGTGCACGTCGATCTTCATCGTCTTCGGCCTCTGTTGAGCCAGGCATTGCGTTGCCAGGACGTGCTCAACTTCCGAGGTTCCAATGCCAAACGCGAGTGCTCCGAAGGCGCCATGCGTGCTGGTATGGCTGTCACCGCAAACGATCGTCATCCCTGGCTGGGTAAGCCCTAGTTCCGGCCCAATCACGTGCACGATTCCCTGGTCAGGCGAATCCATGTCGAATAACCGCACTCCGAACTCTTTGCAGTTGGTCTGCAATGCGGATATCTGCTTGGCGGCGATGAGATCGGTAATCGGAGTTCCGCGCGGCTCGGTCGGAATGTTGTGGTCCACGGTCGCTACGGTCCGCGAGGGTTGCCGCATTTTTCTGCCCGAGACTCGCAAGCCATCGAAAGCCTGCGGCGACGTCACTTCGTGCACCAGATGCAGATCAATGTAGATAATCGGCGACCGTCCGCTCGGTTGCGCGACCAGATGCGCGTCCCATATCTTCTCGAAAAGTGTTCGCTTGGCGGACATCGCTGTATAGGCTACTTCTTCTTGGACAGAAATCCCAGCACTCGGCTGGCGAACGCATCGGAAAAACCAAACCGTGCCTTGGCTCGCGAGTAAAGGTCAACCGCCTTCTTGTCCAGCCAGATCATCGCCGATTTCCTCCAGCCATCCTGCGGCCTGGCAAAATAATCGGTGGAATGTCCCGCGGTCTTCTTATCCTCTTCGACCGTGTAGTAATACAAAGCCAGGCTCTTCCGCGACTGGCCCTCAGGACAGGTGAGTGGATCCGGAAAGCCGTGCAGAGACCGCTCGTCTGTCGTGAAAATGAGCGCATGATTCAGCAGCGGCGGATACTTCGCCCCGCAGCGCGCCATTTTCTGCTCCCACAATTCGAGCGCTCCGCCCCACTCCTCGCGCCATTCCGGATTCAAATAAAGAATCAGATTGACGCGCCTGCGCCACTTCGCGTGAAAGTGGTGCATCGAGAAATCGGTATGCACATTTAGATAACCGCCAGGCCCCGACTGATGCAGGCCCCCACCCTCCAGCATCGGGTCGGCCATCAGGTTGGGGATTCCAGTCAACTCTGAAACCCACGCCACGAAATCTGGCGAGTTCAGTTCATCGGTAACCGCCGCTATGGCGGGTGGAAAAAGTTGGCGCTTAGCCAACCCCAGCTTGTTCTCGTTGGCGTGCTTGTACTGCGTCCAGGCGTCGCTGCCAGCCTGCGGAAATTGCGCTGCCATATCAAGCGCAACTTCTGGAGCGAGAAAGTCTTTCAGGAGGATGTGCGGGCAAGGCGTGTTCTCACGGTACTGCTCAGCCAAAACCGGTAATCGCGCTTCCCATTTGTGATAAGGGAACGGCCGGTCACTATCCTCAACAGCGTCTCGGATGGCTCGCGCAGTGGCCACTTTAGAAAAACTCTCCTGATTCTACGATTGTAGCCGATCATGTGAGCGCTCAGGGTGCACTGGCATCGCTGAACTGATCACAGTCCTGCACTTCCCGCTAGGGAAGCCGACAGACGCGCACCACTTTGTTTTCGTATACGCAGTCAAGTCCTTCAGCTCCTGGTTGCTCCACCACGACCCAACTCACTCCATATTTATTCTTCAGCTGCTCGAAATCTTCCAAACGAAATTTCTTCCACGGCATCTGGTCCTGGACCTGCCCCCACCATTCGTCCGCCAACCGAGGGAACATGCTGACCACACCGTTGTCCTTGTCTCCGTCGGCCAGACGGCTTCTCTCAGCCAGGCAGCGGAATCCAACATTATCTTCGCCGGGTATATCCATGTAATAGGGATCGAGTGCGAACACTGCATCGTTTGGCGTATTTTGCCGGACCCAGAGGAACGCCTGCTCCCACGGATTTCTGGGCGCGAAGCCGGGCCATTCCACGTGCGCGCTCGCCGGGAAAATCGCCCGCTGCGTGAGAAACATGCCGATACTCAACGGCACAAACAGCACCAGCCAACGCCATACAGGCTGTTTGAGCGCATACTCGCCGAGAAAGCCGCCGACCATGACGAACATCACGATGTACAGAAAATGCAAGCTGCGCAGAGGCTGCAAGCGTGCCAGGGCTTCAAAGCGCGACGGAAGATCGACCACTACTGCACCTACCAGGTAGATCAAGCCGTAGATAACGAAGGCACGGCTCACTCGCTCGACCATGTGCCATTGCCGACTCCGCGCGATGCGCCCGAACCACCAGAACAATACCAGTGGCGCAACGATTCCCAGCAACTCGTACCACGCCCAGTTCTGGATGTAGTGATAGGCGTGCCGTTTCGCGGCCTCGTGGTAAGCCACTGAAGGCGCAGACGCCAGAGGCGTCCCCAGCCACAGCAGGCTCGCCAGCCCGGCTGTCTTCATGTTCTTCCAATGATTTTCCAATCTGTCCATGACCACGAACAATAGACAGAATGAAAATGGAAAAACCCACATCATGGGGTGCATGCAGACCGCGAACACAAGCCACAACAAAGCCTGCACATATTTCTTCTCCAAGGTTCGCGCCACCATGAATATTCCCGCGAACGCCGCCAGATTCCGCGGATTCAAATACTGATCCATGATGTAGAGCGCCGTTCCGGCGACCGGGATCGACAGGAGCGCCGCGAGCAAACAAACTCCGCCCCAACGCGCTCGTGCCGTTGAAAAGAACACACCCGATAATTCCCAGCATGCAAGCAGCAGCAAGAAAATAGACGCCACATGCCACAAGAACAATCCGGTTTGCAGTGGCAAGTGCGTAACACGCAGAAAAAAAGCGACAGCATTGGGAAACAGCGTCATGCTGGCGTGTGCCAGAAAAAATTCGCGTCCGAAGGGAAATAACTCAGGATGCAAGATCTTCTCGACACCCGGGAGGTAGATCTCCGCATCTTCGGCGAAGGGATGGTACCCCTGCACCAGCAGTGCGCCCGCCGTCAGCAGCAACACAGAGATCTGCGGTTTATATTGCCGATAAAGAGTCTTCAATCGCCTGATGCAATCGCAACCCGCGCCGGACTGGCTGCCGATCCCCGCTTGCGCTCCGCAACCCATGCGGTAACCGCACAGGCAGATAAAACAATATATTGAGGATCAATCGGCCGCCGATAATAATCTTCCGGATGCGTCAGATAATAAATTACCGGGAAGAACACGCATACCAGCAGATACGGGATGGCAGTAGCGGGGTCGGTCTGCCATGCCCGCCGAAATCCCAACAACGTCAAGATCGTGAGCCCGGTGCAGAACACCATATTCAATGAATCCGCCGGCTCCTCTGCCAGATAGCGTGGGTCGAAGCTCCAGAATCCCGTCCACCAGTAAACCATGCGCCGCAAGGTTTGCTGAACATATAACAGCCGGTGGGAATTGATAAACGCCAGCCCTTGTTCAAATTTCTTGTGCGTGTAAGCATTCTCGCCGAGCTCCTGGTACTGCTGCCACTCACTCTCATTGTCCGACGGATGATAGCCGGGAGGTCCCCAGTGCCAGGAGTCCTGATTGTTTCCAAAG